>NZ_AUBM01000027.1 GCF_000429245.1 Schaalia georgiae DSM 6843 | reverse complement strand
TTGACATACTTACGGGTATGGATCCCCTCGACGACGAACCCACCCCTGCCGACGACGCCCCGGAGACACCCCCGGGCGGCGCCCAGCAGGACGGCGGCCCGCGCGCCGACGAAGAACCACTGCACGGTTGGATGATGGCGGACTCTGAGGCCAACCAGGCGACCGTATTCGCCCCCGACGGGCCCGCCAGCCCATCCAGGAAGCGGCGACGGAGTCCGATCGCCGCAGTCGTGTGCGCGGCACTGGTCATCGTGGTGGCCGTAGCCGTCCACGTCATGGGGAAGCAGCGGGAGCGCCGGCTCCTCGACATGGAGCCGCAGTCGGGGCCCGCGCCCCTCGCCGAGCAGGTCGGCTACTCGGGGGAGGCGCGGGCGACGGGCGCTCCGTCACCCGCGTGGGCGCGCGGAGTCGCCACCGCCTGGCGAATCAACGAGAAGCTGGACGAGACGTTCCCCGAGTACGGCGCCCGCCTGGCGGTCGAGGGCAGCCGCATGTACGTTGTCACGCTCTCCTCGGTGCGCGCCTACGACATCTCCGGCTCGAAGCCCGCGCTGCTGTGGAACTCCCCCCTCACGAGCGAAGAGTTCGCGCCAAAGCCGATCGTGTGGGGCGATCGCCTGGTGGTCGGAAGGGCTATTCTCACGGCGGACTCCGGGCAGGTGGTCTCCTCCCTGCCGTCCGCCATCGAGGGCACCGCCGTCGGAGTCGTCGACTCGGTTCTGGTGGTTTGCGGGGAACTCAGCAAGCAGTGCTGGGGAGTGGACGCCTCCCTCAACAGGCTGTGGACGGCCGAGGGCCCAGGATGGAGGTGCCCCGGAGTCTTCCAGACGGCGAGCGCGGGCGGCCGCACCTGGATCCACTTCGGCTTCGCCGAATACAAGGACTTCCACACAGTCGTCGAAGCCCGCACCGGAGCCACGGCGGAACTCGGGTTCGGGGCGGGCACTCCCTCGCTGATCCGCCCCGCGGCCAACGGTTGGCTCGTGGAGGGCGACCACTCGACGTTCATGACCGCCGAGGCGGACGGCACCGTGCGGCAGACCTTCACCCTGGCGAAGGGCGACCCCGCTGCGGGCGACCAGCCCGTCGTCCCCGGCGGCCAGCCGACGGTGGAGCAGTGGGAGCGCTACTACGGCAGCGCCGACGCCTCGTGGGCGCTCGGGGTCCTCGGCGCGACGGGAGAGGGG
>NZ_AUBM01000026.1 GCF_000429245.1 Schaalia georgiae DSM 6843 | reverse complement strand
CGCCGGACGCCAAGCCAACCGCCGCGTCGAGATCTTCATCCCCACCTTCTAACCCACGACCCACGACCTGAGACCCAGTGCGCGCCCGCAGTCCCCGACTGCGGGCGCGCACCACCACCCCCACAGTCCGAGTCCTGGACGGCGGCCCCGCGCCGTATTGCGCTTCCCCCTTCGCACAAAGGACAATCCACCTATCAACACACCGCTGGGCACTCGGGGGCGCCCCCGGGAAGCCCCTCCGCCCGCGAGCACCGTGGCGTCCAACGGGGGAATCCGTCGGAACGCGGCGCCAGCGCGGCCAGTCCCATCCGAACGCATAGTGCCCTACACACTTCCCACTCCCCCTTCCGACGACCAGAGATTGAGGTACCCCTCATGTCCCTCCGCCGTTCGCCCCTCGCGGCACTCGCCGCCGCGGCCGCACTCGCCGCCGGTTGCTCCGCGGGCATCCCCTCCTCCCAGTCCCAGGGCCCGGCCCAATCCGGAACCGCCCCCTCGCCGACCACCAGCGCCACCGCCTCGGCGCCGACCGTCCCAGGGTACAAGCCGGGCGAGATCCCGCCCATCCCCCTGTTCACACTGCCCCCGATCGGGGTTTTCGCGCAGAACGCCGACAAGGCCGTCATCGACACCGCGACCACCATCGCCTCGGTGCCCGGAATCACCGTGGCCCCCGCCGCCTGCGACGGGAGCTCACTGCTGGCCAATGGGGGCAACACGGTCCTCTACGGCGACGGCTCCGGGTACTCCAGGAACGGGGACCAGGGCGTCACCAACTACGGCGACGGCTCCGGCACCATCACAGACGGGCCGATCACGCTGGTCTACTACGGCGACGGCTCGGGCAACTACACCAACAGCGACACCAACGAGCAGATCGTCGTGTACCCCGGCGGCAGCGGGAACTACAACTCCCCAACACTGCAGATCGTCTCCTACGGCGACGGATCGGGATTCTACGTGAACTCGGAGACCGGCGACAATATCACCATCTACACCGGGGGCTCGGGCAACTACTCCAATTCGAAGACCGGCGTCTCCATCGTGAACTACGGCGACGGCGGCGGCACATACAGTGACAAGACCGGTCTGAACATCGTGAACTACGGCGACGGAACAGCGCTCGTCAACGGGAAGACCATCAAGGCGGACCCGGTGCCCGCCACGGGGAGCGTCGGCTCGTTCCCGCCGGTCGGGTCGCTCAAGCCGGTGGAGTCGTGCGGGACGACGATCACGCTGCAAGACGGAGTGCTCTTCGACTTCGGCGAGTCCACTGTGCGCGCC
>NZ_AUBM01000025.1 GCF_000429245.1 Schaalia georgiae DSM 6843 | reverse complement strand
GGGTTTGTGTGGGTGTTGTTTGTGAACTCGATAGTGTGTTTGTTTGTCTACAGTTTTTGTTTTGTTTTTGTGCCTGTTTTTGTTTTTGAGTTTTTTGGTTGGGGTCGCCTGCTTGTTCCTGGTTGGTTCTGGGGGTGGGTGGGTGGTTCTCTTCCGGGCTGTTTTGTTTTTGTTCGGAGAGTTTGATCCTGGCTCAGGACGAACGCTGGCGGCGTGCTTAACACATGCAAGTCGAACGCTGAAGCCTGGCTTTGTGTTGGGTGGATGAGTGGCGAACGGGTGAGTAACACGTGAGTAACCTGCCCTCTTCTTCGGGATAACGGTCTGAAAGGGCTGCTAATACCGGGTATTCACTGGTCCTCGCATGGGGGTTGGTGGAAAGGTTTTTTCTGGTGGGGGATGGGCTCGCGGCCTATCAGCTTGTTGGTGGGGTGATGGCCTACCAAGGCTTTGACGGGTAGCCGGCCTGAGAGGGTGACCGGTCACATTGGGACTGAGATACGGCCCAGACTCCTACGGGAGGCAGCAGTGGGGAATATTGCACAATGGGCGAAAGCCTGATGCAGCGACGCCGCGTGAGGGATGGAGGCCTTCGGGTTGTGAACCTCTTTCGCCCGTGGTCAAGCCGCAACTGTGGGTTGTGGTGAGGGTAGTGGGTAAAGAAGCGCCGGCTAACTACGTGCCAGCAGCCGCGGTAATACGTAGGGCGCGAGCGTTGTCCGGAATTATTGGGCGTAAAGGGCTTGTAGGCGGCTGGTCGCGTCTGCCGTGAAATCCTCTGGCTCAACTGGGGGCGTGCGGTGGGTACGGGCTGGCTTGAGTGCGGTAGGGGAGGCTGGAACTCCTGGTGTAGCGGTGGAATGCGCAGATATCAGGAAGAACACCGGTGGCGAAGGCGGGTCTCTGGGCCGTTACTGACGCTGAGGAGCGAAAGCGTGGGGAGCGAACAGGATTAGATACCCTGGTAGTCCACGCTGTAAACGTTGGGCACTAGGTGTGGGGGCCACCCGTGGTTTCCGCGCCGTAGCTAACGCTTTAAGTGCCCCGCCTGGGGAGTACGGCCGCAAGGCTAAAACTCAAAGGAATTGACGGGGGCCCGCACAAGCGGCGGAGCATGCGGATTAATTCGATGCAACGCGAAGAACCTTACCAAGGCTTGACATGCGCCCCGGGCGCGCGGAGACGCGCGCGCATTTGGTTGGGGGTGTGCAGGTGGTGCATGGTTGTCGTCAGCTCGTGTCGTGAGATGTTGGGTTAAGTCCCGCAACGAGCGCAACCCTTGCCCTATGTTGCCAGCGCGTTATGGCGGGG
>NZ_AUBM01000024.1 GCF_000429245.1 Schaalia georgiae DSM 6843 | reverse complement strand
GCCCCAGACGTAGAAGGCGGCGAGGACCAGTGCGAGCACGACCCCGGCTGCGGTCAGGCGCCTCCTGCGGATGCGCTCGCGCCGCTCGCGCAGGATCTCGGACGGCCTCTTCCTGACCGTCCGCGAGGCGCCGGCCCTTCTGGCACGGGAGGCGGCTCCCTGGGCGCCGTCGAGGTCGGGGTCCTGATCGGGGTGCTTATCAACGAGGGACATGGTGCCATCCAGTCAGTGGTCAGTGGTCAGTGGTCAGTGGTCAGCGGTCAGCGGGCGGGCGCGCTGGGGCTCCCGGTCCCCCAGGGCCCGGCGGCCCCAGCGTGTTCGCCCGCATCTCAGGACCCCCGGGGGGTGAAGGCGGTGACGCCCTCCTCACCGATCACGAGGACGAGGTCGTCGTACACGCGGAAGGCCTTGCTGTAACGTCCTTTGGCGGCATCGACGGGGGTGAAGGTGCCAGAGGGGTGGAAGAGGCTGGCGCCGTGCATATCGATGATGATGGGCTTTCCGGAGCCGCGCCCCTGGAGCTGGATGGCCGAGTGGTCCTCACTGATCGAGGCGCGCATGGCGCGGATGGCGCATTGCCCGTCCCCCCTTGTGGTGGTGTTGAGCAGTTTGTCGCTCGTCTCGCGGGTGGGGTGGTCGGAGCCCGTCGGCGTGAAGGAGAGTTTTCCGCATGTCTTGGCCCCGTCGTCGTCCGTTGCCGGGAGCGCCCGGAGGATCCCTTCGGCCCAAGGGGCCTCGCCGGTCGTGAGGAAGTCGCGCAACTGCGCGCTCGTGGGCGCCTGCCCCCCGACGGGGAGCGCCGCCTTGTGGTCGTCGGCGCCCGCGGAGTCGGAGATGGTGAAGGACTCCAGGGGGCGCCCGTCCGCGGCGAACGCAGTCGCCTGGTCGGTCCGGCTATCGACCGCCACCCAGCCGTCGGTAGTGGAGTACACCTCGAAATCGTCGGATCTGGTCTCATCCGCGCAAAGGGATCTCACTTCGCCTGTTTCCGTGTTGATGATGCGTTTCCCGTTTCGGCTCGTGATCGAGTCCGCCCCCGGTTCGGTGAACGGATCAGCGGCGCGCCCCCAGTCCACGATGTCCCGGTCGTTGAGGGGCACCCAGGTCCCGCTGCTCCCGCATTCCGAGCAGTACTCGTACTCCCGCATGGGAGTGGGGGTGGAGTCGCGCTCCCACTTCATCGTCCACTGATCCCCTTCCTCCGCCCATCCCGAGCAGGTCTCCTTGCTGCAAGCGATGACGACCCCGTAGCCCGATGTGATCGCGATCGTTGGGGGGCTTAACGGATCCTGGTCCCGTTCGGCCCACGGGGCGGGCCCCTGCCTCCCAGTGGCGAGGTCGAGGCGGACCTTCCCGACGAAAAGGCCGTTCCCCATCAGGACCGGACGGCGCTCTGGGGAGAATGAGCTGTCCTTCGGGAGGACGCCCCTCCACTGGGTGACCGGCCGGGTCCCCGACACGTCGAGGCTGACGACTCCGGTGCCGTCGCCTTCGCTCCAATCGTGGAAGAGGACCACTTGGTCGCCGCTCTTCACGACCGCCGTTTCATCAGCCAGTGGGATTCTCCGCTCCAGTCGCCATGCGATGTCGGCTCCGTTGGTCCACTTGGGGGAGGGGCGGCCGGTGTCGGTTCGGGTCCCGGTGTAGCCCTGGGACCGTGGTTCGGGCTCATGCGGAGAGGGGGTGGGGCCCCAGACGTAGAAGGCGGCGAGGACCAGTGCGAGCACGACCCCGGCTGCGGTCAGGCGCCTCCTGCGGATGCGCTCGCGCCGCTCGCGCA
>NZ_AUBM01000023.1 GCF_000429245.1 Schaalia georgiae DSM 6843 | reverse complement strand
GGGGATGACGTCAAATCATCATGCCCCTTATGTCTTGGGCTTCACGCATGCTACAATGGCTGGTACAGAGGGTTGCGATGCCGTGAGGCGGGGCGAATCCCTTAAAGCCGGTCTCAGTTCGGATTGGGGTCTGCAACTCGACCCCATGAAGGTGGAGTCGCTAGTAATCGCAGATCAGCAACGCTGCGGTGAATACGTTCTCGGGCCTTGTACACACCGCCCGTCACGTCACGAAAGTTGGTAACGCCCGAAGCCCATGGCCCAACCGGTTCGCGCTGGGGGGAGTGGTCGAAGGTGGGATTGGCGATTGGGACGAAGTCGTAACAAGGTAGCCGTACCGGAAGGTGCGGCTGGATCACCTCCTTTCTAGGGAGCCCTGTGGTTGTGGTGCCGCGTCGCGCCGGCCCGTTCTTGTGTCCTTCTCTGCTTGTTGGTGGGGGGGCGTGGGGTGGGTGTGGTGCGGTGCTTGGGGGCGTGTTGGTTCTGCTGGGTTTTCTGGTGGGGCGCGTCCTCGTTCTTGGGGTTGGGCATGGGGGCTTTGCAGGTGCTGTGGGCGGGCGGGCGCGCTGTCGGGTTCACTCTCAACACCCTGACCCCCCTTCTTTGTTGTGTGGGGGTTGTGTTGGGTTCTGGCTCTTCTGCCGGGGCTCCCCCTCTTTTTGGTGGGGGTTGCTGGTGGTTGTGGTGGGTTGTTTGTGATTTGTATAGTGGTTGCGAGCATCTTTGTTGTCTGCGCGCGCCCCCTGTTGTTTCTCGTGCCCCGTGGTGCGGGTGTGGGGGGCGCGGTGGCCCGGTGGCCTGCTGCTGCTGTTGTTGTGGTGGTGGGCTGGTCGGGCGTGTTTTTTGTTGTGTGGTTTTGTGGGGCATTCGGTGGATGCCTTGGCACCAAGAGCTGATGAAGGACGTTGCGGCCTGCGATATGCCCCGGGGAGTTGGCGAGCGAGCTTTGATCCGGGGGTGTCCGAATGGGGGAACCCGGCCCGGGTTGTGCTGGGCCACCATCATCTGAACGTGTATAGGGTGGTGGGGGGAACGCGGGGAAGTGAAACATCTCAGTACCCGTAGGAAGAGATATTCCGTCAGTAGTGGCGAGCGAAAGCGGATGATGGCTAAACCTTGTGCGTGTGATAGGCGGCGGCCGTTGCGCATGGGGTGTTGTGGGGCTGGCCCGTTTCCCCTCTGCCGGGGGGTGGTTCTGTGTTGTCGTGGGAGTCGAACACCCTGGGATGGGTGACCGTAGTGCGTGATAGTCGTGTAGGCGGTTCCGCGGTGGCGTGGTTCGGGGTCGGTGCCCGAGTAGTGCGGGGCTCGTGGAATCCCGTGTGAATCTGCCAAGACCACTTGGTAAGCCTGAATACTCCTTGGTGACCGATAGCGTATAGTACCGTGAGGGAATGGTGAAAAGTACCCCGGGAGGGGAGTGAAATAGTACCTGAAACCGTGTGCCTTTAAGCCGTCAGAGCCCTGTGGGGTGATGGCGTGCCTTTTGAAGAATGAGCCTGCGAGTTAGTGGCGTGTGGCGTGCTTAACCCGTGTGGGGTATGCGTAGCGAAAGCGAGTCTGAAACATGGCGTTTGTCGCGCGTCCTAGACCCGAAGCGGGGTGATCTACCCATGGTCAGGTTGAAGCAGGGGTAAGACCTTGTGGAGGACCGAACCCACCAGGGTTGAAAACCTGGGGGATGAACTGTGGGTAGGGGTGAAAGGCCAATCAAACTCCGTGATAGCTGGTTCTCCCCGAAATGCATTTAGGTGCAGCGTCGTGTGGTTCCTGGTGGAGGTAGAGCTACTGGATGGCCGATGGGCCCTGTGGGTTACTGACGTCAGCCAAACTCCGAATGCCATCAGGGTTGAGCGCGGCAGTGAGACCGCGGGGGATAAGCTCCGTGGTCGAGAGGGAAACAGCCCAGATCGCCGGCTAAGGCCCCTAAGCGTGCGCTAAGTGGGAAAGGATGTGGAGTCGCGGTGACAACCAGGAGGTTGGCTTAGAAGCAGCCATCCTTGAAAGAGTGCGTAATAGCTCACTGGTCAAGTGGTTCTGCGCCGACAATGTAGCGGGGCTCAAGCGCACCGCCGAAGC
>NZ_AUBM01000022.1 GCF_000429245.1 Schaalia georgiae DSM 6843 | reverse complement strand
GTGTGTTTGTGGGGGGCTCGCACGGTGTGCGGGCCCCCCACTGTGGTGTGTTGTGGCGGTTTCCTACTCTCCCACACCCCCTGGGGTGCAGTACCATTGGCGCGGCCGGGCTTAGCTTCCAGGTTCGGAATGTTGCTGGGCGTTTCCCCGGTGCTGTGACCACCACAAGTCTCTAATTCTGACCCCCGCCCTCCTCCCCTGTTGCTGCGCCCCTGTTGTTGTGGGCCGCTGCCCCCCTCCCTTGTCGGGTTCGGGGGGGTTGGGGGGTGGGTTGGTCGTGGTTCGTATAGTGGTTGCGGCATCCCTTCCCCCGGTGTTGGCCCCTGCCCTCCCTGTTTTTGTGGGGGGGTTGGGGGTGGGGGTTGTTGTCCCGTTGGGCGCCCCCCTCTCCTGTTTTGGTCCTGCCCTGATCGCTCCCCTTTTTGGTGTTGGGGGGCGGGCGGGTTGGGTGGGGGGGTTGTGTGTGGTGTTGGCCCATTAGTACCAGTCGGCTCGCGAGCGCCTCGCGGCGCTTCCACCTCTGGCCTATCGACCCGCTGTTCTGGCGGGGGCCTCTCACCCCACGGCGGGGGCGTGGAAACCTCATCTCGGAGCGGGCTTCCCGCTTAGATGCTTTCAGCGGTTATCCTTTCCGAACGTGGCCAACCAGCCGTGCACCTGGCGGTACAACTGGCACACCAGAGGTTCGTCCATCCCGGTCCTCTCGTACTGGGGACGGCCCTCCATCAAGTTTCCTGCGCGCGCAGAGGATAGGGACCGAACTGTCTCACGACGTTCTGAACCCAGCTCGCGTACCGCTTTAATGGGCGAACAGCCCAACCCTTGGGACCAACTCCAGCCCCAGGATGCGACGAGCCGACATCGAGGTGCCAAACCATGCCGTCGATATGGACTCTTGGGCAAGATCAGCCTGTTATCCCCGGGGTACCTTTTATCCGTTGAGCGACCACGCACCCACGTGCCATGGCCGGATCACTAGTTCCTGCTTTCGCACCTGCTCGACCCGTCGGTCTCACAGTCAAGCCCCCTTGTGCACTTGCACTCGCCACCTGATTGCCAACCAGGCTGAGGGAACCTTTGAGCGCCTCCGTTACATTTTAGGAGGCAACCGCCCCAGTTAAACTACCCACCAGGCACTGTCCCCAGCCCGGATCACGGGCCCAGGTTCAGGCGCCCGCTTGAACCAGAATGGTATTTCAACGACGACTCCACCACGGCTGGCGCCGCGGCTTCACAGTCTCCCACCTATCCTACACAAGCACAAGCGGACACCAATACCAAGCTATAGTAAAGGTCCCGGGGTCTTTCCGTCCTTCTGCGCGAAACGAGCATCTTTACTCGTACTGCAATTTCACCGAGTTCACGGTTGAGACAGCGGAGAAGTCGTTACGCCATTCGTGCAGGTCGGAACTTACCCGACAAGGAATTTCGCTACCTTAGGATGGTTATAGTTACCACCGCCGTTTACTGGGGCTTGAATTCGCCCCTTCGCCCCCACGCGGGGGGCTGAGGGCTCCTCTTAACCTTCCAGCACCGGGCAGGCGTCAGTGCGTATACATCGCCTTGCGGCTTCGCACGCACCTGTGTTTTTGATAAACAGTCGCTTCTCCCTATTCTCTGCGACCCCCCGGCCCCCGCCCCGCGCGCGGCGGGAAGAGGCCAAAGGGTCCTCCTTATCCCGAAGTTACGGAGGAATTTTGCCGAGTTCCTTAACCATGATTCACTCGAACGCCTCGGTATACTCTACCTGACCACCTGAGTCGGTTTGGGGTACGGGCGCGCGGCGCCCTCACGTCGGGGTTTTTCTCGGCAGCATAGGATCACCAC
This sequence comes from Schaalia georgiae DSM 6843, assembly GCF_000429245.1. Classification (GTDB taxonomy): domain Bacteria; phylum Actinomycetota; class Actinomycetes; order Actinomycetales; family Actinomycetaceae; genus Pauljensenia; species Pauljensenia georgiae. The sequence goes on along the minus strand of NZ_AUBM01000022.1, from coordinate 528 downwards.
AAGTCCACACACGCGTGTGTCCCTCCTCAGCTCTCACCCACCATGCCCCCCGGACTTGCCTAGGAGACGGGCCACAGCCTTGAATACGCACAACCACCGGCGCATTGCGGCTACCTTCCTGCGTCACCCCTGTTAACACGCTTGCCTCCACCACCGGGGCCCCGCGACACCCGCCCTCCCCGCGCCCGAAAGCAGCGGGGGAACAGGTGCGGGCGGTTAGCACAACGGTATCGGCATTGGCGGTCGCCGCGCGGTACCAGAATATCAACTGGTCGACCATCGACTACGCCTGTCGGCCTCGCCTTAGGACCCGACTAACCCAGGGCGGATGAACCTGGCCCTGGAACCCTTAGTCAATCGGCGCTGCGGATTCCCACCGCAGAATTCGTTACTCATGCCTGCATTCTCACTCCCACGCGGTCCACCAGAGGTCACCCCCGGGCTTCGCCCCACGCAGGACGCTCCCCTACCCAACAACGCGCCCACCACCCCATCAAAGGGGGGCGGGCGATAACGCGCTGCTGCCAC
>NZ_AUBM01000021.1 GCF_000429245.1 Schaalia georgiae DSM 6843 | reverse complement strand
GCCCCAGACGTAGAAGGCGGCGAGGACCAGTGCGAGCACGACCCCGGCTGCGGTCAGGCGCCTCCTGCGGATGCGCTCGCGCCGCTCGCGCAGGAGCTCGGCCGGCCCCTTCCTGGCGGGCGCGGGCGCAGCCCCCTGCGCGTTGTCGTGGTCGGGGTCGTGGGTGGGGTGCTTATCAGCGAGGGACATGGTGCCATCCAGTCAGCGGTCGATGGTCGGTTCGATAGGGGCGGGCGCCTGGCGGCCGGATGCCCGCTACGAGTCCTTCGGCGCGAGGGCGGCGATGCCGTACTGGTCCGCGCTGAGGAGGAGGTCGTCGTACAGCCAATGGGCCGGCCCGAGGCGCGCCTCGTCAGCGCCGTCGAAAGCACCCGAGCCCCCCAGGTCGACCAGGCTGGCGCCGTCGTAGCGGCTGGCGGTGAACAGGACCGCGCCGTCGGCGCTCATGCGGACTTGACGAGGGAGGTGGGCGAAGGCGCACGTGCCGTCAACGGACTTCGCATAGGGGATGTGGCTGACGGTGGTCTGCCGAGTGGGGGCGCCCTCCGCGGTGGGCGTGAACTGGTACGTGGCGCACGGCCTCGACTCCTGGGCTCCGAGCACGCGGAGGACCCCGTCGGCCCACGGGGCTGTCCCCGTCGTCACGAAGGCCGCCACCTCCTCAGCCGTCGGCGTCCGGTCGCCGACGGGGAGGGCGAAGCGGTGGGAACCGGAGTCGATATCCGGATTGTACGGGTACGCGCCGCTCGCCTGGCCGTCAGGCGTGTAGGTGAGCACTTGTCCCGTGTCCGCCGAGACGACGGCCCACCCGTCGGAGGCCGCGTACACCTGCCTGTCCCCCCACGCGCCCGATGACGGTTCCGGCGGGAGGCCGCGCAACTGGCCGGTCGAGGGGTCGATGATGGTGATGGCGCCCGTGGACGACGATGATGCGAGCAGCCACGTGCTGGTACCGGATCCGGCGGGGGTGAGGGGGCTCATGGGCTCCAGGTTCTCGTCGGACGCCTCCCATTGCCTCGTCCATCGCTCCGGTTCGGTGTCCTGGTGCCAGCCCGAGCAGGAGCCCGTGCCGCACACGACCAGCGTGCCGTTGACGTGGGCCCTCGGGGTCGCCAGGAGGGACTCGTCGGCCCAGGGCGCTGGTGCGCTCTGGCCCGTGGTGGCGTCGATGACGAGGCCGGCGATGACCAGGCCCGTGTCCGTCGTGATCAGTGGGGCGCCGTTGGTCGTGCCCGGGTAGAGGCGCATCCATTCGACCATGGGGGTCGGCCCCGCCACGTTGATCGAGGCGACCCGGAAGCCGTGGCTCCCCTCGGCCTCGAAGGCGGCGTACACGCGGCCATCGCCGGAGGTCGCGAACTCCGCGCTCCGGATCGTGGTCTTCGAGGGCATCCGCTCATCGTTGAAGGCCCGGATGCTCCACGCGGTGTCCGCGCCCGCGCTCCACGACGGGGCGGGCCGGCCCGTGTCCTGGCGCCCGCCCGTGTACCCCTGGGCGCGCGGCGGCTGGGAGGGCAGGAACGCGGTGGTGGGGACGGAGGGCCCGCGGTGGCGCACGAGGACCATGGTCGTGATGAGGACCACTACAATCCCGAGGGTGGCGAGGGCGAGCATCGCGCTCCTGCGCCGAGGGCGCGCCACGGGCGCCCCCGTCAGAGTGCCGACTGCCGTGCGCTGCTCTGATCCGTGCGTCATTTCTTCTCCGCCTTCGGGATGAATCCGAGGATCCCGTTCTCATCGACTCCGATCAGGAATGCGTAGGATCCGATTCCGACGAACGCCATGGCCGGGGAGTCGTCCTGCGGGAATACGAGCTTCTGGCCGTCTGGGCGCCGGTCGGTCCGGAGGGCTGCCAGGACAGTGGAGGAGGGGTTCGTCCCCCCTTTCTCCGTGAGCACCACTGCTCGTTCGAGCGCCCCGGAACTTGGTGCCGACGAGAGGGAGAACGCGGGAAGGCAGGAGCCCCCGGTCCGGGTGGCGATGCGCGCTGGGGTGGGGACCCGCAGTGCGGGAGGGTCCTCGGAGGGCCGCCCGATGATGAGGGAATCGCAGTCCTGTCCGGAGACCCGGGCGACGGGGTCGTCAGGGTTTCCCGCCCCCGTCAGGTGGGAGTAGTAGTGCGTGTCGTCCAGCGGCACTGCGGAGCGCGCGTCGGGCGCCAGGGCCCCTTCCTTCTTGGGGGTTCCGTCAGCGGAGTACGAGGTGACGGTGGCGGCTCCCTCGTCCACGACCGTCCACCCCTTCTCCTCGGCGTAGACGTCGCCGCTGCTCGTGCCGACCGGGAAGGGGGTGCGGACTTCGCCGGTCGTCGTGTCGAGGATCGGGAGCGCGCCGTCTTGGTCGGGGTCCAGGAGGGCCCAGATGTGCGACTGGCCCTTGCTGTCGGGCGCTTCGTCCTCGGCCTGCTGGTACGAGTGGGGGATCTGGACCGAGTCCCGCGTCCATGTGGTGGTCCAGCCGGTGTCGTAGGAGTACGCCCAGCCGGAGCAGCCGGATCCGCAGGCGACGACGGTCGCGTTGAAAGTCCCGACGGCGCGCGTCGGGGTTGCCGCATCGGGATCGGCCCACGGGGCTCGTCTGACGGCGCCGGTCCGCGCGTTCACCGCCCAGTTCTTGATGAAGATCTCGTACCCCGAGGGCGCCTCGGTGGACTGCCTCTGCCACTGCGCGTCGTGCTCCGTGTAGGTCATAGGCGCGTCGCCGAGGCCCTCCGGATCCTCGATGGTGCTGGCCCACAGCAGGGCCGGGGGCCGCCTCGGGGGATGGTCGGCGGAGCCTTCGAAGACCGCGAGTTCCGCGACCCAGATGCCCCCCTGGGCGGTCTCCTTCGCCACGAAGAGGGACCTGTTGTCCACTGGCAGGATCCGCGCGTTCACTGCGCCGTTGCCGCTGGGGGGCGCGGGCACGCGCCACAGGACGTCCAGGTCGGGCCCCAGCGCGGGTGCGCCGGGGACGGACTCGGTGTTCTCGTACCCCGATTCCTGGACTCCGGTGGGGGGATTGGCGCCCGAGCGGGAGTGGACGAGGACGCCGACGACGAGCGCCACGACCAGCGCGCCGCTGATCGCGAGGGCGCGTCTCCTGCGGGCGCGCTGGTGGCGCTGGCGGATGGCGCTCAGCGGTTCTTCGTCGGTGCGCGGGCAGCCGTCCTGCTGGGCGCCGCCCGGGGGTGTCTCCGGGGCGTCGTCGGCAGGGGTGGGTTCGTCGTCGAGGGGATCCATACCCGTAAGTATGTCAA
>NZ_AUBM01000020.1 GCF_000429245.1 Schaalia georgiae DSM 6843 | reverse complement strand
CAGGGGTGGGTTCGTCGTCGAGGGGATCCATACCCGTAAGTATGTCAAGGTTGTTGTGGAAGCGGAACGCTTTTCAAGTATTCAATATCTGCGGGCCCTCAGTGCCCGGGTGCCCGCCCTTTTGGCGTGGGAGGCGTCCGCCCCCTGGGCGTCGTCGCGGCCGGGGTCCTGGTCGGGGTGCTCATCAACGAGGGACATGGCGCCATCCAGTCAGCGGTCGGTGGTCAGCGGTCAACGGTCGGTGATTGCCGCCGGGGCTGCGCCTCCAGTGGCCAGGGGCCTTCTACGCTTCCTTCGGCGCGAAGGCCGCGGTGCCGTACGGGCCCGCGCGCATCTCAGGACCCCCGGGGAGTGAGGGCCGTGATGCCCTCGTAATCGATCACGAGGACGAGGTCGTCGTACACGCGGAAGGATATCTCGACAGTCCCATAGGAGGCATCCGTGGGAGTGAAGCTGCCGGAGGTGTGGAAGAGGCCGACGCTGTGCATGTCGATGAGCTCGTCTCTGTCACCGCCGTAGTGGCTCCAGGTGTGGATGACCGAGTGGTCCTTGCTGATCGCCGAGTTCTGAGCACTCATGCCACATTCTCCAGTGGTCCGGTCTGGGGGGAATGCGTCGGAGGTAGTCGTTTCGCGGGTGGGGCGTGAGGAACCCGTCGGTGTGAAGGAGAGGGTGTCGCAGACCGTTGCCCCGCTGTCGGTTGTTGTGGCCCGGGTGCGCAGCAGTCCTTCGGCCCATGGGGCCTCGCCGGTTGTGAGGAATTCGCGCAGCTGCGCGTTCGTGGGCGTCTGCCCCCCGATGGGGAGCGCTGCCTTGTGGAACCCGGTGCCTGCGGAGGCGGAGATGGTGAAGGACTCCAGGGGGCGCCCGTCCGCGGCGAACACGGTCGCCTGGTCGGTCTTGGAGTCAGCGACGACCCAGCCGTCGGCGGTGGAGTGCAACTCGAAGCGGTGATTCCCATTAGTGCCGTGCAGGGCGCGGACTTCCCCCGTCTGTGTGTTGATGATGTGTCCCTCCTGCGCGACCGGGTCGAAGAACCCCCCTCCTTGCGGGGTGGCCTCGGCCGCGGGGCCCCATCTGAGGATTTGGAGGTCGTTGAGGGGCATCCATGTTCCCTCCCCGCATTCGGGGCAGTCCTGGTAGTCCTCCAGGGGGGTGGGGGTGGAGTCGCGCTCCCATCGCATCGTCCACTCGCCGTCCTCTTTTTCCCAGCCGGAGCAGATCCTGCGGTTGCAGGCGATGACGAGCCCGTCGCGGGAGGTGATCACGATTGTCGTGGCCAGTTCCGGGTTGTCCTGCCCGTCCTGGTTCCGCCCGGCCCATGGGGCGGGCGAGGCGGCTCCGGTGGTGGGATCCAGCCGGTGCTCCCCCACGAAGAGGTCCTCTCCGACCATGACCAGGTGAGGCTCTAAGCTGCGTGGGACGGCCTTGGGGACGACCGAGTCCCACTGGATGGCGGGCTTGGCGACGGACACGTCGAGGCTGACGACCTTGAAGCGGTCGCTCTCTGTGAGTGGAAGGGCGAGGATCACCTGGTCGCCGTTCTTCATGACTGCATACTCGCCAGCACCCGCTGTGCCATGGTCCAGTTTCCATGCGATGTCGGTTCCGTTGGCCCACTTGGGGGAGGGGCGGCCGGTGTCGGTTCGGGTCCCGGTGTAGCCCTGGGATCGTAGTTCGGGTTTGTGGGGAGAGTGGAAGGGGCCCCAGACGTAGACGGCGGCGAGGATGAGTGCGAGCACGACTCCGGCTGTGGTCAGGTACCTGCGGCGGATGCGCTGGCGTCGCTCGCGTAGGATCTCGGAGGGTTTCTTACTGACGATCGGCGAGGCGCCGGCCCTTTTGGCGCGGGAGGCGTCCGCCCCTTGGGCGTCGTCGCGGTCGGGGTCCTGGTCGGGGTGTTTATCAACGAGGGACATGGTGCCATCCAGTCAGTGGTCGGTGTTCAACGGTCAATGGTCGGTGATTAGGCGCCGGGGCTGTTCCTCTGGTGGCCAGGGGTCTTCCGTGGCTCCTTCCGCGCGAAGGGTGCGACGACATTTGGGGCCGCGCGCATCTCAGGACCCCCGGGGAGTGAGGGCCGTGATGCCCTCGTCACTGAACACGAGGACGAGGTCGTCGTACACGCGGACGGCTCTTGCGAAATACGCTGTGGTGACATCCGTGGGAAAGAAGCTGCCGGAGGCGTGGAAGAGGCCGATGTCGTGCATGTCAATGATCCCGTCACTTCTGACGTGTTTGTTCCAGGTGTGGATGACCGAGTGGTCCTCACTGATCGCTGAGCGCGTGGCGCCGGTTGTGCATTCTCTAGTGTCCCGATTGAGCAAGAACACGTCGGGGGTAGTCGTCTCGCGGGTGGGGTGGGAGGAGCCGGTCGGTGTGAAGGAGAGTGTGTCGCAGACCGTTGCCCCGTCGTTGGCGGTCGTGGCCCGGGCGCGCAGCACTCCTTCTGCCCACGGGGCCTCGCCGGTCGTGAGGAAGTCGCGCAGCTGCGCGCTCGTGGGAGCCTGCCCCCCGATGGGGAGCGCCCTCTTGTGGTTGCCGGCGCCCACCGAGTCGGCGATGGCGAAGGACTCCAGGGGGCGCCCGTCGGGGGCGAACACGGTCGCCTGGTCGGTCTTGGAGTCCGCCACCACCCAGCCGTCGGCGGTGGAGTACAACTCGAAGCGGTTCTCCTTCTTAGTGTCGTGCAGGGCGCGGACCTCCCCCGTCTGCGTGTTGATGATGGTCCCCATTCCTGCGACTGGGGTGAAGAGCCATCTCCATTGCGGGGAGGCCTCGGCCGCGGGCCCCCATGCTGTGGTGTTCCAGTTGTTGAGGACCACCCATGTCCCTTCTCCGCATTCGGGGCAGTCCTGGTAGTCGCCCAGGGGCGTGGGGGTGGAGTCGCGTTCCCATCGCATCGTCCACTCGCCGTCCTCTTTCACCCATCCGGAGCAGATCCTCCGGCTGCAGGCGATGACGACCCCGTCGTGCGAGGAGAGGGGGATTGTCACGGCCTGGTCCGGGTCGTCCTGTCCGTCCCGGTTCCGCCCGGCCCATGGGGCGGGGGAGTCGGCTCCGGTGGCGGGGTCCAGCCGGTGCTCGCCGATGAATAGGTCCTCCCCCACCAGGAGCAACCGCGCCTCCACTTGGAGCGAGCGGTCGCCCGGGAGGGCGGTCTCCCACTGGATGGCGGGCTCGGCGCCGGACACGTCGAGGCTGATGACTCCGGTTCCGGCGTCCTTGTTGAGTCCGTGGGCGAGGATCACCTGGTCGCCGTTCTTCACGACCGCTGAATCGTTGCTATCCTCCAGTTCCTGGTCCAGTTTCCATGCGATGTCGGCTCCGTTGGCCCACTTGGGGGAGGGGCGGCCGGTGTCGGTTCGGGTCCCGGTGTAGCCCTGGGACCGCAGTTCGGGCTTGCGGGGGGACTTGTGGGGGGAGTGGAAGGGGCCCCAGACGTAGAAGGCGGCGAGGACCAGTGCGAGCACGACCCCGGCTGCGGTCAGGCGCCTCCTGCGGATGCGCTCGCGCCGCTCGCGCA
>NZ_AUBM01000019.1 GCF_000429245.1 Schaalia georgiae DSM 6843 | reverse complement strand
GCTTTTCTGGGACTTAGGGACCATGATGGAGGAGTGTCCAGGGGGCCTGCGAGCCCCCGTCCCCCGTGGTCCGGCCCCGGCACCGGCGCCGGACCCGCCAACCCAGACAAGGAGATCCACTATGACTGTTGAACCCACCGGTTTCAAGGCTTCCGACGTCCTCGCCGGCGAATTGCAGAAGGTGCTGGTGGACGCCACCGCCCTGTCCCTGGTGGGCAAGCAGCTCCACTGGAACATCACCGGTGAGGGCTTCCGCTCGCTCCACCTGTACCTCGATGAGGTTGTCGATATCGCCCGCGAGGCCTCCGACGAGTTCGCCGAGCGCATGCGCGCGGTCTTCGCCGTCCCCGACGCGCGCCCGGACGTGGTCGCCCAGAGCAACTCGCTGCCCGCCGTGCCCGAGGCCCTGGTGACGACCTCCGAGGGCGCCGACCTGGCCGTCGCCGCGATCGCGGCGACTGTGGGCACCATGCGCGATGTCCATGAGAAGGTCGACGCCGAGGACTCCGCCTCGGCCGATATCCTCAACGACTACATCCGCCGCCTCGAGCAGCAGGCGTGGTTCATCCGCTCCCAGAACGGGCGGGACTGACGCTCCTGCCCGCGGCCCCGTGCCGCCCCCGGGGGACCCCGGGGGCGGCTTTTCGCGACACGGCGTCATGAATGACCGTCGTCACATCCGATAGGGTGGTGGCCATGACGGACGACCGAACGAACGGCGCGGCAGCGCCCGGGGACGGCCACGGAGCGCAGCGCCCCGCCGTGGTCCTGGCCAACCTGGGGACCCCGAGCGCCCCGACCCCCTCCCATGTCAGGCGCTTCCTGCGCGAGTTCCTATCGGACCGGCGGGTGGTCGAAACGCACCCGCTGCTGTGGCGCCCTGTCCTGGAGGGCGTCGTCCTGCGTGTGCGCCCCCGCGCCGTCGCCAAGAAGTACGCGGGCATCTGGACTCCACAGGGCTCCCCCCTCATGCGCTACAGCCTCCGGCAGGGGGAACTGCTGGGCCGCAGGCTGCCCGACGTGGACGTGGAGGTGGCGATGCGCTACGGCGAGCCCGGCCTGGGCGCCGTCCTCGACGCCCTGCACGCGCGGGGCACCAGGCGCGTCGCGGTACTGCCCGCCTACCCGCAGTACTCGGCGACCACGGTGGCCTCCCTCAACGACGTGGCCGCCCAGTGGCTGCGCCGCAACCGCGACGGATTCGACCTGCGCCTCGTGCGGTCCTTCCCCACAGCCCCGGCCTACATCGACGCGCTGGCCTCGGCGCTGGAAACGCACTGGCGCCGCTGCGGGCGCCCCGATTTCTCAGCCGGGGACTCGGTGGTCGTGTCCTTCCACTCGATCCCCGAGGCGATGGACCGGGCCGGGGACCCGTACCGGTCGGAGTGCATGGGGACGGTGGCGGCCCTGGAGGCGCGCCTCGGGCTGGCGCGCGGGACCCTCACCGTCGCCTTCCAATCCGTTTTCGGCCCAGCGGCGTGGCTGGGGCCCGCCACGATCGACACGGTCACACGGCTCGGAGCCCGGGGGTGCGCCCGGCTCGACGTCATCTGCCCGGGGTTCATGGCGGACTGCCTGGAGACCCTGGAGGAGATCGACCAGCTCAACCGCGAGGCCTTCACCCGGGCCGGGGGCTCCGGTTTCCACTACGTCCCGTGGGGCAACGACTCCGAGGGGGCGGTGTCGGCGCTCGCCGAGCAGGCGCGTACCGCAGTCTCCGGCTGGGTGTAGGCCCGGCGGGTCCGCCAGCGCTCTCCGGCCCGCGGCGTGCCGCGCGCGAGGGCATGGCGCGCAGGCCCGGGCAGTGCGGGGGAGCCGGCAACCGGGCGCCGTTGGCCGGTCGGTGCGCTCTTGTCACATCGGACCGGGCCGCGGACCGATCCCCCCGTACCGATGCGCGGCGCGTTAGCCTCGTGGCATGACTCCCCACAACGACCCTTCCCCCGGCCCCCGTCCCGGTTTCCGTCCGGCGGCGCCCGCCTCGTTCGCCACGCGGGCGGTCCACGCCCGCTTCGACCCCGATCCCGTCACCGGGGACGTGGTCCCCCCGATCCACGTGGCCTCCACCCACGTCCAGAACAGTCCCGGCGACCTCAAGGAGGGGTTCGAGTACGGGCGCTGCGGCAACCCGACGACGAACGCGTTCGCCGGGGCGCTGGCCGCATTGGAGGGGGCCGAGCGCGGTTTCGCCTTCCCGTCGGGCATGAGCGCCGAGGACACGCTCGTCCGCCTGCTCACGCGCGCGGGCGACCATGTCATCCACTCAACGGACGTGTACGGGGGCACCCACAAGCTCTTCTCCGCCATCAAGCCCGCCGAGGGCGTCTCCTCCGAGGCCGTCGACCTGACCGACGCGGACGGGGCGGCGCGGGCCATCGGGGAGAGGCGCCCCGCGCTGGTGTGGGTGGAGACCCCGTCGAACCCCTTCCTCACCGTCACCGACATCGCGGCCGTCGCGGAGCTCACCCACCGGGCGGGGGGCCTGCTGGTCGTGGACAACACCTTCGCCACCCCCGTCCTGCAAAGGCCGCTGGAACTGGGGGCCGACGCCGTCGTCCACTCGACGACGAAGTACGTGGGCGGCCACTCGGACGTGGTGGGCGGCGCAGTGGTCCTGCGCAACGGCCTGCGCATCCCGGACCGCATCGAGCCCTTCTTCGGCGACCGCGACGCAGCCGCCGAGCTGGCGAGGCTGCAGATGACGGTGGGGGCCGTCGAATCACCGCGCGACGCGCACCTGGCGCACAGGGGGCTCAAGACGCTCGCGCTGCGCGTGGAGCGGCACTGCGCCAGCGCCCAGCGCGTCGCCGAGTTCCTCCAGTCCCATCCGAAGGTGGCGGCCGTCCACTACCCGGGGCTGCCCGGCCACCCCGGTCACGCCCTCGCCCGGCGCCAGAACCCCCTCGGGGTCGGCGGCGCGCTCTCCTTCGAAGTGGCCACTGAGGAGCAGGCGCTGGCCCTGTGCACCCGCACGCGCGTGTTCGCGCTCGCGGCGTCGCTGGGGGCCGCGGAGTCCCTCATCGAGCATCCGGCGGTCATGACCCACTCGACGCGCGCGGGGGGCGTCGGCGGGGTACCCGGGACACTGCTGCGCCTCGCGGTGGGGCTGGAGGACGCGGCGGACCTCATCGCGGACCTCGATCAGGCCCTCGCCCGGATCTGAGGGCGCGTGCCAGGGACGAGGCGGCGGTCGCCGAGGCGGTGGCCACGATGGCGGGGACCAGGATCCCCGCGCCCTGCTGGGTGAACTCGGCGACCAGGACGAGCCCCGTGAAGGGGGCGTCCATGGAGGCGCCGAGGAAGACGGCGGCCCCGATGAACACGTGGGCGGCGACGGGGGAGCCGGGCCACGCCTGCGACCACGCCAGTCCGGACAGGGCGCCCAGCCCCGCGCCCAGCGCGACCGCGGGGGTGAGGACGCCGCCCCACGCGCCCGCGCGGATCGTCACGAGGGTGGCCGCAGCTTTCGCCGCGAGCACTAGCGCGGCCATCGCCAGCCCGGCCCCGCCCGCCCAGGTGGCGTCGAACTGGGTCTGGGCGCTCGCCTGCCCGTTGCCGAGCACGGAGGGGGCCCACACGGACAGGGCGCCGACCGCGGTGAACGCCACGGGCAGGGTCCACAGGAGGCGGGCGCTGCGCGGGCGCGCCCTCGAGGCGGCGGCCACCACTCCTTTGAACGCCCATCCCAGCCACCCGATGATCGCGCCGAATACCGCCGCCCACACGGTCAGCGAGAGCGACGGGGACAGGTCGGGGACGGTGTAGAAGGGCTCCGGGCGCGCCCACCCCGTGGAGACCAGGACGGCGATGCCGGAGGCGGCCAGTGCGGCGGCGCACGCGCGCGCGGACATCCCGACCAGCAGGATCTCCAAGGTGTACACCGCCCCGGACAGGGGGATCGAGTAGACGGCGGCCAGCCCGGCTCCGGCGCCGCAGGCGACGATGATGCGGCGGTCCCGGGGGGACAGGCCCAGGCGGTCGCCCATCCACGCGCTCAGGGAAGCGGCGACCTCGCGGGGCGCGACCTCGCGTCCCACGGAGGCGCCGAGGGCGACGACCCCGATCTGGGTGAGCGCGTGCCACAGGGCGCGGACGATGGGCATCGCTTCCCCCTGGACGCACCGGGCGACGGAGACAACGTCCTTGTTCGAGCGGAACAGCAGCGTCCAGGAGATCCCACCGATGACGCCGGATGCGGCGAGCACCGCGACGCGCTTCCACCGGGGGGCGGCTTCGACGGCTTCGAGGAGGGTCGCCGAGTGGGCGTCCCACACGAGCGCGGTGAGCGCGTGGAGGATGTGGATGCAGGCGAGGCCGACCAGGCCGGCGATGATCCCTGTGAGCGCTGTGGCGCAGGCGAAGCGGATCGTGTCCGCAAGTGCCACGGGGCGGGGGCGCCGTGGGTCCGGGGGCGGGGGGTTCACTGCGGTTGGCCGTCCAATCTCGTTGCGACACGGGTGAAGAGCGTGGTGAGGACACGGATCTCCTCTTCGGAGATTCCGTCGAGGAAGAGTTCGCGGATGACGGAGCGCTGGACCAGGGCGGCGCTTTGGAACACGCGGGATCCCTCGCCGGTGAGCAGGACGAGGCCGCCGCGCCCGTCGCCCTTGCACGCCTCCCTGCGCACGAGGCCGCGCGCCTCGAGCCGTTTGAGGGTGTGGGTGAGGCGGGATCGGGAGAAGACCACTTGTTTCGCCAGGACCGAGGGCCGCACCCCGGAGTCGGCGGCGCGCGAGGTCATGAGCAGTACCGAGTACTCCGCCATCGACAGGCGGGCCTCGCGTTTGAGAGCTGATTCTATGCGTTCTGTCAAGCGTGCAGTTGTTGTGAAATACGTCTCCCAGGCGTGCGCCCTCCTGGAAAAGTGTGCGGGGGTGGTGGGCACGTTTTCTCCTTCGTGGGGCTTCCGCGCGGGCGGCGGCGCGCGCGGAGGCTGATGCTGCTCAGTATAACTTTTCGTAGTGGTTCCGGGACAGCGGTGTGGAACGGGCTGCGCTCAGCCGGCTGTGGAAGGGGGGATAACCGGGGAGGGCGCCGGGGCAGCGGGAATGGAATAGAAGGACGTTGGCCCTGGAGTGCCTATACGGTATTCGCAGCATTGCGAATTGCGGAAACGGGGCAATGGGATACAGTTAGCGTGGTACTCACCCGCATACTCCTGGCAAAGGAAGGCATCGATGAAGACAACCAAAACCATCACCGAGGTTTTCGATGATTTCGACGGGACTCCCGCCGATCAGAGCGTGCGTTTCGCATTCAATGGGGCGACCTACGAGATCGATCTGACCCGGGCGCACTTCGAGGAGTTCGCTGAGGCGCTGCAGCCGTGGATCAAGGCTGGGCGCCGTATCGGCTCCGGGGCCCCGCGGTCTTTGAAGAAGCGCCGCAAGCGCACCCAGCGCGAGGTCGAGGAAGCGGCGAGCATCTCCATGGCGAATGCGAAGATGCGCAAGTGGGCGGGGGAGAACGGGTACACCGTGTCCCCCAAGGGCCGTATTCCGCAGAAGGTTGTCGAGGCTTACCTCGAGGCGAACCCGAACGAGTGAGTGCGGGCGGATAACGCTGTGCCACAGGGGCGCGGGGCTGCCCGCGCCCCTTCGTGTATTCCGCGGGAGTGTTGAACGGGGGATGGGGACGGCTCTCCAGGGCGGTTCTCATAGATGCGCGCCCCTTGGCGGCGGCCCCGCGTTGTGCGAGCGTTATAACGCTCGCGCAATGGTGCTGTTCCCATAAGGGCGTGGGGCCGCCGTCCGGGACTGCGGGCGCGCACTGGGTCTCAGGTCGTGGGTCGTGGGTTAGAAGGTGGGGATGAAGATCTCGACGCGGCGGTTGGCTTGGCGTCCGGCG
>NZ_AUBM01000018.1 GCF_000429245.1 Schaalia georgiae DSM 6843 | reverse complement strand
GGCGCGCACAGTGGACTCGCCGAAGTCGAAGAGCACTCCGTCTTGCAGCGTGATCGTCGTCCCGCACGACTCCACCGGCTTGAGCGACCCGACCGATGGGAAGGGGCCGACCTTGCCGACGGGCGGGAGGGGATCGGCGGGCACGGTCGTCGTCCCCGCCGGCGACACGACCTGGGCACTGCCGTTGCCGAAGTTGTTGATCGTCAGGCCGGAGGGGTCGCTGTAAGTGCCCGCGCCCTTCCCGTCGTTGTTGTAGGAGACCCCGGTGATCGAGTTCGCGTAGCTGCCGTCGCCGTTGCTCCCCACGATCACCGACTCCCCCGTGGTGGAGTTGGTGTAGGTGCCCGACATGTCGATGTTCACCACGACCTGCAGGGAAGTTGAGCTGTAGGTCCCCGACCCGTCGCCCTGGACGGTGATCGTCTCGCCAGTGTCGGAGTTGGTGTAGGTCCCCGATCCGTCGCCTCCGTAGACGATACTGACAGGGCCCTCGTTGACGATCCCGGACCCGTCGCCGTTGTTCACCGCCTGCGAGCCGGAGCCGTTGTTGCTGATGGCGGATCCGTTCCCGCCCAGGATGGTGTTCCCGCCGTTCGTGATCATCCCCGACCCGTCGCAGGCGGCGGGGGCCACGGTGATTCCGGGCACCGAGGCGATGGTGGTCGCAGTGTCGATGACGGCCTTGTCGGCGTTCCGCGCGAAAACCCCGATCGGGGGGACCGAGAACAGGGGGATGGGCGGGATCTCGCCCGGCTTGTACCCTGGAACGGTCGGCGCCGAGGCCGCAGTGGTGCTCGCGGCCGGCGCGGGGGCCGCGGTCGTGGCGGATTGCTGGCCGCCCGAGGGCGGCTGCGCGGTGTTGCCGGAACAAGCCGACAGGGCGAGGGCGGTGGCCGCTGCGATCGCTGCGGCGCCGACCCGGCGGCCGGTGGTGGAGGTGGACATAGTGCGTGTTCCCCTCGGTGTCAGCGGCCCTGTGCGACCTTGTTCTCCGCGCCGGTGTCCGACGTGATCTGCGGGGCGGCCCCCTGGGCGTAGTAGACCTCGTTGTCGGAGCCGCTGAAGCTCACGCGCTGGGCGGAGTTTACGTGGATGTCGTTCTCCGACCCGTTCACCTTGATCTCGGTGACGTCGCCTCCGGTGATGTCGACGTTCGAAGCGTTCACGACAACGGTCTTCGTCCCGGAGGGGAGGGTCACGGTCGTGTTCGATTCGCCGACCGTGTAAACGCCGTCGCCGCTGAGGGCGTTGCCTGCGGCCTCAGCGGCGTTGCCAGCGGCCTCTGCGGCGGAGCTGGCGGCGTTGCCGGCGGCCTCTGCGCCCGATCGTGCGGCGTTGCCCGCGGCCTCTGCGCCCGATCGCGCGGCGTCGGCGGCGGCGCTCGCCGCGGACGAGGCGGCGTCCTGGGGGGTGGCGTTGTTGTTCCCGCAGGCGCTCAGGGCGAACCCTGCGGCGGCTACGATGGAAATGCTGGCGAGGGCTGCGAGGGGGCTCTTGCGAATGGACATGGTCTCTCCTCCAATGGGGGTGCGATGAGATTTACCTGGAGGAAGGGTATCCCAACGGGTAAGCGTGCGAGCGTTAGTTGTGGGCAAACCTCGGGTGGAGTCAGGGTTTCCCCGGGGGGATCGTCCCGTATCGCGGAACAGGGGCCAAGGGGGTGTGCCGTCGCGGCGGGAGCGGAGGGTCCCGGCCGTTGGGCGCCGTCGCGGTGTGAGCGGGGCCGGTCCCGTGAACGCCGTCACGGCGGGTGTGAGCGGGGGCGAAGATGTGGGAGAATCGGAGTATGACCTACAAACTGGTGCTGCTCCGCCACGGCGAGAGCGAATGGAATGCGAAGAACCTCTTCACCGGTTGGGTTGACGTTCCGCTGTCGGACAAGGGCCGCGCGGAGGCTACCCACGGTGGTGAGCTCCTCAAGGAAGCGGGCGTCACCCCCGACCTCCTGTTCACGTCGATGCTGCGTCGCGCGATCATGACCGCGAACCTGGCCCTCGACGCCGCCGACCGCCACTGGATCCCCGTTGAGCGCGACTGGCGCCTCAACGAGCGCCACTACGGCGCTCTGCAGGGGAAGAACAAGAAGGAAATCCGCGACGAGTACGGCGAGGAGCAGTTCATGCAGTGGCGCCGCTCCTACGACGTGCCGCCGCCGCCCATCGAGGCCGGGAGCGAGTTCTCCCAGGACACCGATCCCCGCTATGCCGGCGAACCCATCCCCGCCACCGAGTGCCTCAAGGACGTCCTCGAGCGCTTGCTGCCCTACTGGGAGGGCACCATCGTTCCCGCGATCAAGACGGGGAAGACTGTTCTCATCGCCGCGCACGGGAACTCGCTGCGCGCGATCGTCAAGCACCTCGACGACATCTCCGACGACGATATCGCCGGGGTCAACATCCCCACCGGCATTCCGTTGGTCTACGAACTCGACGAGCAGACCCTCAAGCCCGTGAAGAAGGGCGGCACCTACCTGGATCCCGAGGCAGAGGCGAAGATCGCCGCGGTCGCGAACCAGGGCAAGTGACCTGCTGAGACAGGGGAGCGCACTCCCCTCGTAGCGGCCCCCTGTGGCGCTACTGGTCCCCCGCAGCATCGCTGCGGGGGACCAGTCGTTGCTCCTTTGTTCCCCTGGTAAGACCCAGCGCGCCTCCGAGGCGGGCTGCCGGGGGACCGTCGTTGTCCTACACGATGATGCGGGGGGCGCCTCTGCCCGATGCGGGGGGCGGTCCCCTGCCCGTCGTGGTTCCGGGTCCTCTGCTCCGCCGCGCTTAGACCAGCGCTGTGATGACCGCGTACACGAAAACGGCGATCGCTCCGGCCAGGCCGAGGGCGCCGATGTACTGGACGGGGATGTAGAAGACGCTGTGCTGGTTGCGCAGGGTGGAGCGCGCCTCCGCGTACTGCTGGGCGACGGTCTGCGCGACGAACGCCTCGGCCTCGGCCTGCGAGGAGGGGGCGACGCCGGGGGAGATCTGCAGCGTCCCCTCGTTCATGCTGGCGAGGAGGCGTGTGCGCACCTCGTCGGCGTGGGCCCGGGCCTTCGTCTCCGCGCCCACGACGTTGAGCCGCCAGCCGAGGGCGAAGCAGATGAGGCCGGCCACCGCCAGCATCGTCGCTATCGCGAAGTGCGCGTCCTTGGCGATGGACCACGTGTTCCCATTCGCGGTCCCGCCGGTGATGTTGGCGACCAGGGTGCCCACGAGGCCTCCGCCGACCGCTGCTACGAACAATATGGGTAGACCCCATCCTCTCCAAACAATCATGGGTCCAGGCTACCGGAGCGGGGTTTGCGGGCACTAGCCCCTCCCGTGTGATCCCGACCGTGCGGTCGGCCCGCCCGGGCGGGGACGGCGCGGGTGGTGCGGCGGGGCGCACGCGGGGGCCAACTGGTAGAATAGGACTGCTATTCATACACATCGCAGGAGTTCGCACATGTCCTTCGAGATCGGCCAGACGGTTGTCTACCCGCACCACGGTGCTGCCACTATCGAAGAGATCACGGCCCGTTCGATCCGGGGCGTGGAGAAGACGTACCTCAAACTCCGTGTGAACCAGGGCGACCTGACCATCGAGGTCCCCGCCGACAACGTCGACCTGGTGGGCGTGCGCGACATCGTCGACGAGGACGGGCTCGAGGAGGTCCTCTCCGTCCTGCGTGCCCCCTACGTCGAGGAGCCCACCAACTGGTCCCGGCGCTTCAAGGCCAACCAGGAGAAGATCGCCACGGGCGACATCGTCAAGGTCGCCGAGGTGGTCCGCGACCTCACGCGCCGCGACGACTTGAAGAAACTCTCCACCGGTGAGAAGCGCATGCTCACGAAGGCCCGCGGGATCCTCACCTCCGAGCTCGCCCTCGCCCGCGGCATCGACAAGGCCGATGCCGCCGCCCGGCTCGACGGCATCCTCGCCGAGGGGCGCATCGATGAGGCGGACTTCGACGCCGAGTGAGCCGCCTCGTCGCCGTTCTCACCGCAGCGGGGTCTGGCTCCCGACTCGGATGCGAGGGGCCGAAGGCACTCGTCCCGTTGGCGCACCGCCCCCTGCTGTGGTGGGCTGCGCGCGCCCTCGCTGAAGCCGGGGCCACGACCATCGTCGTCACTGCCCCCGCCGGTGCGGTCGGCGGCTTCCGCAGTGCCCTGGAGGGCGTCGGAGCCGAGGTGGTGGTGGTCGCGGGGTCCGGGGCTTCGCGCCAGGCCTCGGTGGCCAACGGGCTCAGGGCATTGCCCTCCTTGGATGCCGACGACGTGGTCCTGGTCCACGACGCCGCCCGGCCGCTCACGCCGCCCGCGATGATCCGCCGCGTCGCCGACGCGGTGCGATCCGGGTGTGACGCCGTCATCCCCGTCGTCCCCGTCGCGGACACGGTCAAGGTCGTCGTCCCACTCGCCGGGGGCCTCGGCCTGGTGGAGAGGACGCTGGACCGCAGTTCCCTGGCGGCGGTCCAAACCCCCCAGGGTTTCACGTGGCACACCCTGCGCGACGCCCATAGGGCGGGTGCCGCGCGCGCTGCGGACGAGGGGGCCGCCGCCACCGACGACGCCGGCCTCGTCGAGGCGCTGGGGATCGCGGTCCACACGGTGGCGGGGGATCCGGCCGCCCTGAAGATCACGCGCCCGGCGGACCTGGTCGTGGCGGAGCATCTGGCCGCCCGTGCCCGGACGGGCGGCCGGTGAGTCCCCGCCCGCCTTTCCCTACAAAATTTAAAACAAGTGCTGCTCCCGTGGTAGGTTTTCCCCATAATCCACGCTGGCGCCCCGACGGCGGCGCCCGGCAGTCGAGGAGGAGTCCCATGGCCACCAGCGCCCCATCCGCCCAGCAGACCGGGGTCATCAACCGCCGCGTCGTCGAATGGGCAGCGTGGGACTGGGGGAGCGCGGCGTTCAACGCGGTCGCCACCACCTTCGTCTTCATGACCTACCTCACTTCCGACGGGGTCTTCGCCGACTCCGGGACCGCCAACTCGTGGGTGAGTGCGGGTATGACCGTAGCCGGCCTGATCATCGCGCTCCTGGCTCCCATTACGGGCCAGCGCGCCGACCGGCGCGGCAAGGGCGGCGTCTGGCTCGGCTGGTTCACCGGGGCAGTGGTGGCTTGCCTGTTCGCCATGTACTTCGTGCACCCCGCCTCGGTACTGGGGCCACGGGGGTCGCTCGTGCTCGGCATCATCCTGCTGGGCCTGGGCAACGTGTTCTTCGAGTTCGCCTCGGTCAACTACAATGCGATGCTCAACCACCTGGGCACCAAGGAGAACCGTGGCAGGATCTCCGGTTTCGGCTGGGCGGCCGGGTACATCGGAGGCATCGTACTGCTCCTGGTGCTCTACGTGTGCCTCATCGGGAACAACCTGCTGGGGGTGAGCACCGAGGACCACCTCAACATCCGTGTTGCGATGCTGGTCGCTGCCCTGTGGTTCGGAGGGTTCGCCATTCCCGTGATCCTGCGCCCGCCCCTGCCGAAGAACCCCCGCCACGACGGCGCCCGCGAATCCATCGTGGACTCCTACAAGCTCCTGTGGAAGACAGTGGTCACCCTGCACAGGGAGGCGCCGCACAGCCTCTTCTTCCTCATCGCCTCCGCCGTGTTCCGCGACGGACTGGCCGGGGTGTTCACTTTCGGCGCCGTTCTCGCCAAGAGCGCCTTCGGTTTCAGCGCGGGCAGCGTCATGCTCTTCGCGATCGCCTCCAACGTCGTCGCGGGCCTGGCCACTGCGGCCTTCGGGTTCCTGGACGACCGGATCGGTCCGAAGAAGGTCATCATCGTCTCGCTCAGCGCGATGGTCCTGGCAGGCTTCGGCGTGTTCGCGCTGCACAGCCGGGGCGCCATCGTGTTCTGGACGCTGGGCCTGGTGCTCTGCATCTTCGTGGGGCCCACCCAGTCCGCGTCGCGCTCCTTCCTCTCGCGCATCATCCCCGAGGGCCGCGAGGGAGAAGTCTTCGGACTCTACGCCACCACGGGCCGGGCAGTGTCCTTCTTGGCGCCCGCCATGTACTGGGTGTCCCTGGCGATCGGCAGCGCCATCACGCCCGCCGACCAGGACCACACCTACTGGGGGATCCTCGGAATCATGCTCATCCTGCTGGTCGGCCTGGCGCTGACGATCCCCGTCAAAGCGGACCGGGCGACCCTGGACCACATGGAGTGAGGGACGGATTCAAGCGCGTCACGGGAGCGCGCCCTCCCCGCAAACAATGTCACGCCCTCCTGCATCTAACCCCATGGTCCCGTAGCGTCCGAGGCGCCGGTGCTCCGGGGCGGCCCTCCCCGTCCGGTTGGCGAAGCGCCACGGCGGATCAGCCAGAACAGTCTGGAAACCGCCTTCAGGGTCGATAATATGAGGTGCGGTCATCGTGGTGCCTCCAATGATTTCGAGTCAGAAGCAGTGAGCTTTCTCGAAGGATCGCACGGTGACCGCACCCACAACGATCAACAGGCCGACCACCACGCGGTTACACCACTATGCGGGGCACTGCTCCTCAGGCGCTCCGCACCACGAGGGCGCTCGCCAGTGCCGCCAGTCCCTCGCCCCTGCCCGTGAAGCCGAGGTGGTCCGAGGTCGTCGCGGACACCGACACGGGCGCCCCGAGGACCGCGCTCATCCGCGCGCCCGCCTCGGGAAGGCGGGCCGCCATGCGGGGGCGGTTCCCCACGACCTGCACGGTGGCGTTGCCGATGCGCCACCCGGCGGCCTCGGCCATGCGCGCCACCTCCCGAAGGAACGCCTCGCCGGATGCCGCCGCCCACTCGGGCCGGTCCACGCCGAAAACGGAACCCATCTCGCCCAGGCCGGTGGCCGCGAGCACCGCGTCGCACACGGCGTGCGCAGCCACATCCCCGTCCGAATGGCCTTCCAGCGGCACCTCGCCGGGCCACTCCAAGCAGGCGAGCATCATGACTCGGCCGGGCCGGGCGGCGACGGACTCAGCGGAGGCGAAAGCGTGCACGTCGAGCGCCTGGCCGACGCGGAAGGGGACGGGGGAATCGCTCATAGGTCCAGGGTAGACGCAGCTGTTCCCCCTCGCCCGCGCCGGCTCACGCGCCCCTGGGGGTGATGGCGACGATCCCCCGGGGCGTCACGCCCACGTACAGGTCGTCGAATGCCAACACCCCCGCGCTCACGTCCTGGGAGGGATCGAGGCGCACCAGGTACCCCTCCTTCACAGCGACGAAGTAGAAGCGCCTGACCTCTTCGGGTAAACCGCCCGGGGTCTGTGTGCGAGTCTCCGGGTAGAACAGGACCGAGGCGTCCGGCGAGGCCGAGAAGGGGGTCTTGACCCAGCACGGATCCTCCTCGTGTCCTTGGAAGCGCCCGTAGGCGCTGCGTACCCGGTCGGAGATCAAGTCCACGGAGGAATCCCCGAAGGTCAGCGTGCGGC
>NZ_AUBM01000017.1 GCF_000429245.1 Schaalia georgiae DSM 6843 | reverse complement strand
CCCGGCCCTGGTGGTCACCAAAGGAGGAGTGCCGTCCCCGAAATCGTAAGAGTAGTGTGACGCGGTCAGGGTGATCGTCACTTCGTGCCCGAACAGGGCCGTGGTGTGGGTCTGAGAAGGAGTGGCGGCGTAGACGATGGTGGGCCCCCCTGCATTCGTGTACGACTTCTTGCGGGGCTGCCACGACAATCCCGCGCCCGACACCGCCACCCGGGACAGGGCGGTGCGCACGATCGTCTCCGCAGTCGGCGCCTCCCCCTCACCCCCGCCCTCCTCTTCTGCGGGCTCCTCTTCGTCCGTTGGTGTTGTGGTGGGGGTGCCGGGCACGTACTGGCAGT
This sequence comes from Schaalia georgiae DSM 6843, assembly GCF_000429245.1. GTDB lineage: Bacteria > Actinomycetota > Actinomycetes > Actinomycetales > Actinomycetaceae > Pauljensenia > Pauljensenia georgiae. Next base: position 12,492 of record NZ_AUBM01000017.1, on the reverse strand, counting down.
GCGAGGAGACCGCGCCCGCATCCCCCGGCCTGGCCGCAGACCCCGGAATCCCCTCCCGCTCACCCGTGCACACCATCTCCAACGGACCCCCCGTCACAGGCCCACCCGGAACCGAAGAACCACCAGACACACCGGGCACCCCAGATCCCCCGGACACCGCCGGAACGCCATCCGCGGGGAAGCTGGGGCCCGTTTGAGAGGAGTTCGGTTCCCGCTGGCGTGATGAAGCGTCCGAGTTCACACTGGACGTATACGTCCCTTTGAAAATGACGTCATTTCCTGAGATTTGGGTATCGAACGTCGTGTTTTCGGGATCTCCTGGAGAGTCGGCGAACGATATTGGTGTGCTCGCTATTGTTAACCAGGCGCAGAAAACGGCAACAAGAGGTGTCCTGATGTGTCGTTGAGCGCGCATCTTCAGTTGCTCCCTTCCGTGTTCTGGTCCCGGCCAAGTTCTCGCACGGCCCACCGTTGCCCATCCCAGTGGACGAGGACAGTGACTTCGTCGTCGCGCTCTTCGGATGCATGAAACGCGTTATGGGCGTATAGGTCTGGCGTTAACTGGTGGAACGACACGCGAACACCGTAGGTGTCCTCCCCGTAGTTCTCGACGTCGCTGTACCTTCCAAGGGGGTGTGGTACTACGTTTGTGAACTTTGCTCCAGACGCCCATCCTCCTTCTTCGTATAGACGGTCGATATCGTCTGCGGTTTTTTGGCAGAACTGGCAGTCTGGTGAGCTGAATGCTCTCATGTACTGGGTGTCCCCGGTGTTCCACGCGTAGGCCACTGCCTCGAAGTAGTGTGTTGCGGCGATCTCGCTGGCGTCGTCGGTGAACCGCAGGAGTTCGGCCGGGGCGCTGGGCTGGTGCACTGGGGTGCTGGGGCGCTTGAGGCTCCCGTCGGACTGGACCTGGTAGCCATGGCTCATCCCGTAATCCGGCTCGCCATGGAAGAACACCACATACGCCCCCACCGACACCACAGCCACCAGGACAACCAGTGCTGCCAGCGCCCGCGCGCCCCACCGCCGACGGGGCTTCTCATCCACGGGAGTCCCCTTGTACGGGTCGATCCCCCGCGCCCGCAACTGCGCATCCCGCGCCAAAGCCTCACTCCGCAACCGCTCCACGTACTCGCGCACCACAGGCGACATCCCACCACCACCGCCATCACCAGCGTCGGCGAACCCGTCACCGACGGACACCTCAGCCGACTGGTCGCCGACGGTGTCGTCGGCAGGACCGCCGTCGGGCAGGCCGCTGGCGGGGCCGTCAGCAGACGGATCGCCGACGGCCGCGTTGTCGGTTTCCGGTCCCGCGCCCTGCCCGTCCCCGGCAATGCCCGAGTCGGGCCGGTCCTCGGACAAGAAAGTGTGCGCACCGTCGGACGGGGCGTCCCCGCCGGAGCCGGATAGGGCATGCGCACCACTGGAAGGAATGGTCTCAATGGGCATGGAATCGCTCGAATCGACACCAGCGATCAGCCGCTCCCGGTCGTCACGCCCTCCGGATCGCGCGGCGCCGTCGGACAAGGGGGTGTCTTCGACTCCCATGTCGTACCACATCCTCGTGTCAACCCGAGCCACTGCAGTGGCCCGCTTCACTCACCTTCGATGGTAACGCCCCACACACCCCCAGCACCAGACCCCCACCATGATCTGTGCACAACCATCCCATCTGTCAGGGAAAGAAGCAGGCCCCGAGAAGCACCCCCAAGAGCCCGCCGTTCCGAGCCCCCGGTCCCCGCACGGTGCGCGACGTCCGCAGGGCCGCCACCGGAGCCCCCGATCCCTGTCGGAACAGCACACAAGGCTCTGAATAACGCAACACCGGAGCGCACACAACGACGGAATCAAGCCCTTGTGTGCGGCCGCGTGTTGCGGAAATACCGCCCTTGTGTGCGCAAACGAGGGGGAAGGGCATATCTCATGCCGTCGGACAGAGACGTGCGCGACCGTCTCTGCGACGCGGAGGGGAAGGGGTGTATCCCATGCCGTCGGACCGACACGGTCCGGTTTCCGCTACAGCCCGGTCCAGTCCTCGGGGTGCATCCTGTGTTGAAGGATAAAAGGTAGAGGATCGAGGACAGAGGACCGAAGAGCCAGGGCTCACACCCTGCGGCGGAACGCGCCGGAACTCCACTGGCGGCCGTCGTTGGCGCGGCGTCGCTAGAATTGGCCAGGCGCGACTTCGAGCACGCCGCGGCCAAGCCCGGCAGTAGGCAGTCGGCGTCGAGTGGCGCAGGGAGGAACACATGGCAGGCGAAGCATTCTTCGGACACAGCAGTGAGGACGAGGCGCGGGGCGTCCCCGCCGACCTCGTTCCCTACCTCGAGGCCGCCGACGCCCCGGACGAGGGGGCCGACCAGGTGCAGGAAGTGAACGTGGCAGCCGCCGACGACAGCGCCCGGGACGCGGCGTTGCGCGCCCTGGTGGAGAACTCGCTGCTGGTGGGTCCCGACCCGACTATCCTCGCCGAGATCACAGGGGACTTCGATGAGGCGTTCGCCGATGATGCGGACTTCGGCGAGGAAGCCGATTGGTCCGACGGGGCCGATCAGAGCAGTGGCCCGGGCGCGACCGGGGACCGGGACGCCACTCGCGCCTCGCGAAGCGCGTCCGGCGCCCGCAGTAACGCCAGCAGCACCCACGACGCCGCCCTGGCAGCGGCGGCCGATCAGGTCGAACTGGACGCGCAGGTGCGCCGGATCTACGAGTCCATCGTGGAGCGCGCCCCCGAGCACGACATCGACCCGACCCTCGACCGCGTCAAGACGGTCCTCGACATCCTGGGCGACCCGCAGAACGCCTACCCGTCGGTACACGTGACGGGCACGAACGGCAAGACCAGCACCGCCAGGATGATCGACGCGGTGCTCACGGCGTTCGGCATGAAAGTGGGGCGCTTCACCTCCCCGCACCTCATTGACGTGCGCGAGCGGATCAGCTTGGAGGGCCACCCGATCAGCCGGGAGGGCTTCATCGCCGCGTGGCGGGATGTGGAGTCCTACATCCGTATGGTCGACGAGCGCAGCCAGGAGCAGGGCGGCCCCCGTTTGTCGTTCTTCGAAGTGTTCACGGTGATGGCGTTCGCGGCTTTCGCGGACTACCCGGTGGACGCCGCCGTCGTGGAGGTCGGCATGGGCGGCACGTGGGACTCGACGAACGTCATCGGCGCCGGGGTCTCGGTCATCACCCCCATCGGGGTGGATCACACGCGGTGGCTGGGGTCCACCGTCGAGCAGATCGCCCGTGAGAAGGCAGGGGTCATCAAACCCGGGCAGATCGTCGTCGTGGCGCCTCAGAGCGAGGAGGCGATGGCGGTGCTCGAGGAGCGCGCCCGCCAGGTGGACGCCGTGCTGCGCGTCGAGGGCCGCGATTTCGAGGTGGTGGACCGCCAAATGGGCGTCGGCGGCCAGCTGGTGACTGTGCGCACGCCCGCGGCGGTGTATGAGGACGTGTTCGTCCCGCTGCTGGGCGAGCACCAGGCGCACAACGCCGCGGTGGCGCTGGCGGCAGTCGAGGCGTTCATGGGCGGGCGCGCCCTGGACGGGCGGATCGTGGAGTCGGGGATGATGGCGGCCTCCAGCCCCGGGAGGCTGCAAGTGGTGCGGCGCTCGCCGACGATCATCGTGGATGCTGCCCACAACCCGGCGGGAGCGGGCACGCTGCGCGACGCCCTCGAGGAGTCCTTCGGCTTCTCCCGCGTCGTCGGCGTCTACTCGGCGATGGGGGATAAGGACGTGGAGGGCGTGCTCTCGGAGGTGGAGCCCTTCATGGACCACGTCGTGGTGACCCGCATGGACGGGGGCCGCGCCGCCGACATCGACGCTCTGGCGCGTGTGGCGGCGGATGTGTTCGGCCCCGACAGGGTCGACGCGGTGGAGGGCCTGGCGGACGCGGTCGACCGGGCGGCGGCGCTCGCCGAGGCGGGGGCCGGTCCGTCGGACCGCAGCGGCGTCCTGGTCTTCGGGTCCGTGCACCTGGCGGGCGACATGCTGGCGCTGGCGGGCAAGCTCCCCGAGTAGGCGCCACGGGCGCGCACAACTGGTGGGCGGGGTTGGGAGCAACTCCCGGTCCCCCTCGTGGAGGCGCCCCGCCCGAGTGCGCACACAACGGCTGGAATTACGCAACACGTCGTCGCACACAAGGGCGGAATCAAGCCGCCCAGTGCGGTGCGTGTTGTCTAATTCGGGTCCCTTGTGTGCGTACCCAGGTGGGGTGCGCCCGGTGGCCTTCCCAGGACGATGCCCGAACTCTGGGATTTTCCCGCCGGGCGTGGCACGATTGTCCATGACGGCACTGCACGTTTCATGGAGTTGCAAGGAGGCACAATGAAGAAGCTCGTCAACGATGTCCATTCTGTCGTGCGCGAAACCCTTGAGGGGTTCGCCCTGGCGCACGCCGACCTGGTGGATGTCCACTTGGACCCTGATTACGTCACCCGGCGCACGCCGAAAGACGAGGGCAAGGTGGGCCTCGTCTCCGGCGGCGGCTCGGGGCACGAGCCCCTGCACGCGGGATTCGTTGGACTGGGGATGCTTGACGCCGCAGTCCCGGGGGCGGTCTTCACATCGCCGACCCCCGATCCCATCCTGGAGGCCACGAAGGCCGCCGACCGGGGCGCGGGGGTGCTCCACATCGTCAAGAACTACACGGGCGATGTCTTGAACTTCGAGACTGCCGCGGAAATGGCGGACATGGAGGACATTCGCGTCGCCACAGTGGTCGTCAACGACGACGTCGCCGTCGAGGACTCCCTGTACACGGCGGGCAGGCGCGGCGTGGCGGGCACGGTCCTGGTGGAGAAGATCGCTGGCGCCTCGGCGGAGCGCGGCGACGACCTGGACGGGGTGGCGGCCATCGCCGCGCGCGTCAACGAGCAGACCCGGTCCATGGGCCTTGCCCTCGGCCCGTGCACGGTGCCCCACGCGGGCAAGCCCTCCTTCGAGCTCGGTGAGGACGAGATCGAGTTGGGCATCGGCATCCACGGCGAGCCCGGCTACCGGCGCGGGCGGATGGAGAGTGCGGACGCCCTGGTGGAGGAACTGTACCGGCGGGTGAGGGACGACCTGGGGCTGGGCTCGGGCGAGCGCGTCATCACGCTGGTGAACGGCATGGGCGGCACCCCGGGTTCGGAGCTGTACATCTGCCACAGGCGCTTGGCGCAGTTGCTGGAGGCTGACGGAGTCGTCATCGAGCGCGCGCTGGTGGGCGACTACGTGACCAGCCTGGAGATGCCGGGCGTGTCCGTGACCCTCACCCGTGTCGACGATGAGCTGCTGGGCCTTTTCGACGCGCCCGCGCGCACGCCCGCTTGGAAGTGACGCGCACCCGCTCGGAAATGGTGGGCGCACTCTTGGAAGTGGCGCTCGCCCGCATGGAAGTGACTGGGCGCACGCGCCCCGGGTTTGTGCGCCCCCGCGCGATGGTGCGGTGGGCGCGCGCTCGGAAGCAGCGCGCCCGGAACGGACTGATGGCGAGGGGCGGGCACAGGGTCCGCCTCGCGCCCCTATTGGGAGGAAGAAGATGAGTGAACTCGGTGCCGCGTGGGCGCTCGAATGGATGAAGCGCACCCGTGAGCGGGTCGGTCAGCAGCGCGAGCGCTTGATCGACTTGGACCGCCAGATCGGCGACGGCGACCACGGGGAGAACTTGGACCGGGGCTTCGGCGCGGTCGTGGACGCCCTGGCGTCCCAGGACCCCCAAACTGTCGCCGACGTGCTGAAACTTGTGGCCAAGACCCTGATGTCCACGGTCGGCGGCGCGGCCGGCCCCCTGTACGGGACGGCGTTCCTGCGCGGCGCGAAGGCCGCGGGCGCGGGCGGCTTGGACGGTGCTGGTGCCGCCGGAGTCGTCGAGGCGGCGCTGGGTGGCATCCAGGCGCGCGGCAAGGCCGTCGAGGGGGAGAAGACCATGGTGGACGCCTGGTCCCCGGCGGCCAGGGCCGCCAGGAGCGCCGCCGAGGCGGGGGCCTGCCCCGCAGCAGTGCTCGAAGCGGCGGCCGCAGCTGCCCAAGGGGGCGCCGAGGCGACGGAGCCGATGCGCGCCACGAAAGGCCGCGCCTCGTACTTGGGGGAGCGGTCGATCGGGCACTTGGATCCGGGGGCCGTGTCCTCCGCGCTCATCCTCGCCGAGGCCGCGGCGGCGGCGCGCGCGGGAGAGGGCGCTGAGGACGCGGAGCGCGCCGCGGAGTCTCCCAGGGACGCGGAACCGGCGGGGGAGCAGTCGTGAGCCGCGTGGGGATCGTCATCGCCTCCCACTCCGACCTGCTGGCCCGGGGGGTCGCCGAGTTGGCGGGGCAAATGGCGCCGGGCGTGACCATAGGAGCCGCCGGGGGCTTGGAGGACGGGGGCCTGGGCACCTCCTACGACCGCATCGAGGAGGCGCTCGAGGCGGTCCTGGCCGCAGTCGATGGGCCAGGAAGCGGGGCCGTGGTCCTCACGGACCTGGGTTCGGCCACCATGACCGCCGAATCGGTCGTCGAGATGAGCGAGGCCCCCGAACGGGTCCGCCTGGTGGACACTGCCCTCGTGGAGGGCGCAGTGGCCGCGGCCGTGCGCGCCGAGGTCGGCGACTCCCTCGACGCCGTGGCGCGGGCAGCGGCGTCCGTCCGTTTCGGGACCCAGGGCCAGGGCGCGCCGGACCACGCGGGCGAGGCGGGCGTTGGGGGCAGCGGCTGCTCCGGGCCCACCGGTGGCACAACGGCGGACGAGGTGGCGGGCACTGCCGGAACCTGCGCTGCCAGTGGTGGCGGGCCGGGCACAACCGCGGCGGACGCCTTCAGTGGCAGCTCAGCGGGCACGGCCCCCGCCTCGTCGGAAGGCGCGTCGATCGACCTGACCCCCGCCTCGCCGGAAAGGGGAACCGCGGGCACCGCCCCGGAGGACCTGGACGACGGCGAGGAACGGGCCGAGGCCGACGCGGTCGTGGCCGACCCCGTCGGCCTGCACGCGCGCCCGGCCGCCCTCTTCGTGCGCCTGGCGGGCACATTCGAGTCCCGGATCACCGTCAACGGCGCCAGCGGGGCCTCGGTGCTGGAGATCATGTCCCTGGGCGTCGCGCAGGGAGACACGGTCCACCTCACAGCAGTGGGAGAGGACGCGCACGCCGCCATCGCGGCCCTGACCGATATGCTTGAGCAAAGGAACTGACACCCAAGGAGGCCCCGAATGACCGCCAAGTCCGTCCTGCTGGACGCTCAGCAGCTGTTGGACCCCGCGTTGGAGCACACCCTCATCATCGTCAAGCCCGACGGCTTCGCCCGCGGGCTCACGGGGGAGATCATCCGCCGCATCGAATCGAAGGGGTATACGATCAAGGGCCTGAAACTCATGGTCGCCTCCAAGGAACTGCTCGCCGAGCACTACCGCGACCACAAGGACAAGCCCTTCTTCCCAGGGCTTGTAGAGTTCATGGGCTCGGGGCCGGTCGTCGCCATCATCGTCGAGGGGCAGCGCGTCGTCGAGGGCATGCGCAACCTCATGGGCGCCACCGATCCGACGACGGCCGCCGCCGGGACGATCCGCGGCGACCTGGGCCGCGCGTGGAACACTCCCCACATGGAGAACCTCGTCCACGGCTCGGACTCCGCTGAGAGCGCGAACCGCGAGATCACCCTGTGGTTCCCCGAGATCTACTGATCGGAACGCTATTATCACAGCGTGTACCTGAAGAGCCTGACGCTGCGGGGGTTCAAGTCCTTCGCCAGCGCGACGACGCTGCGCCTCGAACCGGGGATCACGTGCGTCGTCGGGCCCAACGGGTCGGGGAAGTCGAATGTCGTTGACGCCCTCGCATGGGTCATGGGCGAGCAGGGCGCCCGTGCCATGCGGGGCGGCAACATGGCCGATGTCATCTTCGCGGGCGCGGGGTCGCGCCCGGCCCTGGGCCGTGCCCAGGTGGACCTCACCATCGACAACTCGGACGGCCTGCTCGACATCGAGTACTCCGAGGTGACGATCAGCCGCACCCTGTTCCGCGGGGGCGGCAGCGAGTACCAGATCAACGGCGCCCCCGCGCGCCTCTTGGACGTGCAGGAACTGCTGTCGGACACGGGCATGGGCAGGCAGATGCACGTCATCGTCGGCCAGGGCCAGCTGGACGCGATCTTGTCCTCCACGCCGGAGGAGCGACGGGGTTTCATCGAGGAGGCCGCCGGGGTCCTCAAGCACCGGCGCCGCAAGGAGCGGGCGCTGAAGAAGCTGGCGGACATGGATGCGAACCTGGTGCGCGTCCTGGACCTGACCAACGAGATCCACAGGCAGTTGGGACCCCTGGCACGCCAGGCGCGGACCGCCAGGCGCGCCCACGTCATCCAGGCCCGGGTGCGCGACGCGAGGGCCCGCCTGCTCGCCGACGACCTGGTGGCGGCGCGCGAGCGCCTGGATGCCCATTCCGCCTCGGAGGATGCGACGGCCCGCCGCCGCGCCCAGCTGGAGGGGGAGCTCGCTTCGGCGCGCGAGCGCCTGGCCGCCCTGGAGGACCAGGAGCGCCAGTTGGGGCCGCGCGTGGAGGAGGCGGGCAGCGTGTGGACCTCCCTCACCACCATCACAGAGCGCCTGCGCGGCACGCACATGGCCGCCGGGCAGAAGGTCGCGCTCCGGCGCCAACCTGAGCCCGAGCCGTCGGGCGAGGACCCCCGGGCTCTCGACGAGGCGGCGGCGCGCGCCGGGGAGGAGGACGCGCGGCTGCTCGCTCAGGTGGAGGCAGCCCGAACGGCTCTGGCTGCCCGGACGCGGGAGCGCGGGCAGTGCGAGGACGCTGACGAGGCGGCCTCCCGGCGCTTGGCTCTGGTGAACGCCCGCGTGGCCGACCACCGCGAGAGGGCGGCGCGCTTGGCGGGGGATGTCGCCACCGCCGTGTCGCGCCACGAGTCCGCCCAGGGGGAGGCGGAGCGCGCCCACCGGGCCGCGGACGACGCGACCGCCCGCAGGGACGCAGCCGAGGCGGAACTTGCGGGCATGGAGGACCCCGGCGGCAGCGCGGATGGCGGGGACGCGGGGGGCGCGGCCGGGCGCCATCGGGAGGCCTCCCGGGCGCGCGACGAGGCGCGGGCCCGCGTGGACGCCCTGCTGGGCCGGGAGCGCGAGGCGCGGGCCGAGCGGGCGCGCTGGGAGTCGCGCCGCGACACCTTGGCCCAGTCCCTGCAGCCCGCCGACGAGACCGCGGACCTGCTGGGCGGGGACGGGGTCCTGGGGCTGGCGGCAGAGTCGGTGCGCGCCGAGCCTGGCTTCGAGGACGCCGCAGCTGCCCTGTTGTCGCCTTACACGGACGCCGTGGTGGTCGCTGACGCGGAGGCGGCGCTCGAGCAGTTGGAGCGCGCGAAGCGCCGGGGCGGCGGCATGATCCGCATGGTGGTCGCGGAGGCGGGTGCGGGTGGCTCTGCGGGGCCGGTTTCCGGGGCCGAGGCGGGCGCGGGTGGCTCTGCGGGATCGGCTGCCGGGGCCGAGGCGGGCGCTGGCGGCGCTGAACCCGGGCTGGGGGCCGCTGAGGATTTCGCGCCGGACGCTGACCCTGGCGCTATTGGCGCCCCTGCCGGCGCGGACGCCGCCCGTGCCGCTGGGATGGGGGAGCTGCCCGAGGGCGTGCGCCCCGCCCGGGGGGTTGTCTCCCTCGGCGAGAGGGCGGGCGCTCTGGCGGCCCTCCTCGAGGGCGCGGTGATCGCCGCGCAACCGCGGGAGGCACTGGCTGCCCTGCGCGTTCGGGGCGTGCGCGTGGCGGTGACGCGCGGCGGGGACGTTTTCGGCAGGGGCACGGTGACCGGATCGGGGGCCCGCGCCTCGTCGACCCTGGCGCTGCGGGCCTCCCACGAGGAGGCGGTGCAGCGCGCGGAGGCGGCGGCGGCCATGTGCGAAGACGTGGCCCGCGAATTGGAGGCGGCGAACAACGCATTGGACGCGGCTGTGCGGGAGGCGAACACCGCTTTGCGGGAGCTGCGCGCCCAGGACGCCCAGCGCGCTAAAGCGGAGGGGGAGTACGCGCGGGCGGCGTCGGCTGCGAAGGCCGCCGAGGCGGAGGCCCGCCGTGCCCAGGACTCGGCCAGGCGCGCCGACGACCAGGTCGAGTGGGCGCTCAGTGCGCTCGAGGAGGCGCGGGAGCGGGCGGCGGCAGCCGAATCAGTTGAGGAGCCGGAGTCCGTGGAGGACGCGCAGGCCGCTGCGGCGGAGGCCGTGCGTCGGGCGAAGGAGGCCCGCGAGGCGGAGACCCGTGCGCGATTGGAGCTGCGGGCGCTGGAGGAGCGCTCCCGGCAGGTCCAGGCCAGGGCCCGTTCCTTGCGGCAGGCGGCCGCCAGGGAGCGTGAGGCCCGGGCCTTGCGCGCCAGGCGGGAGGCGCAGCGCCGCACGGAGTTGGAGCGGGCACTCGACGTGGAGGAGGCAGCAGGCAAGGCGCTGGCCGTCGCGGAGGGCGCGGTGCGCAAGGCGGCGGAGGATCGTTCCTCCGCCGAGCGGGAGAGGACGCGCCTGGCCGAGGAGGTGGCCCGGGCGCGCAGGGCGGCCGACCAGGCAGCGGCGGAGCTCGGGGCGCTGACGTCGGCAGCCCACCGCGACGAGGTGGCGCGCGCGGAGCTGCGCATGAGGGTGGAGCACATTGAGGCGCGGGCCGTCGAGGAGTTGTCGATCGAGGCGAACGCGCTGGTGGAGGAGTTCGGCCCGCACATGCTGGTGCCGGTGATCGCCGAGGACGAGGGCGCTGGGGACGGGGCGGGCCCGGTCCCGGCGGGCGCCCCGGCTGGGCGGCCTTTCGTCCGTGCCGAGCAGGAGGAGGCTCTGCGGCGCGCCAAACGGGATTTGGAGAAGTTGGGGCGCGTGAACCCGCTGGCCCTGGAGGAGCATGAGGCGTTGGCGGCGCGCCACAAGTTCCTGGTGGACCAGGTGCAGGACTTGAAGTCGTCGAAGGCGGATTTGCTGCGCATCGTCGAGGACGTGGACCGGCGGGTGGAGGAGGCGTTCACCAGCGCGTTCGCGGACACGCGCGAGCAGTTCGCCCACACTTTCTCGGTGCTCTTCCCGGGGGGCACGGGCGACATGGTGCTCACGGACCCGCAGGACATGCTGACTACGGGCATTGAGATCGAGGCGAAGCCGGCGGGCAAGAAGGTGAAGCGCTTGTCATTGCTGTCGGGTGGGGAGCGGTCGTTGGCGGCCATCGCGTTCCTGGTGGCGATCTTCAAGGCCCGGCCCTCGCCGTTCTACGTGATGGACGAGGTCGAGGCCGCCTTGGACGACGTGAACCTGTCGCGCCTGCTCACTATTTTCAAAGAGCTGCAGCAGGCATCCCAGCTGATCGTCGTTACCCACCAGAAGCGCACCATGGAGATTGCCGACGCTCTTTACGGCGTCACCATGCGCGACGGCGTGACCACTGTGGTGTCGCAGCGGCTGGAGCAGCGGGGGAGTGGGGCGTAGAGGACTGGGCGAGCGCGCCTGGACGAATGGGCGGCGGGCCGCTTCCTCCCCGGACTGGGCTGCGACGTGGGTCGGAGCGCCGGTCGAGGCGAGGGGCCCGGCGTCCGCGTTGGGATGCTGGCCGGGCGCGGGTCACTGCCCGGCGGAGTCGCCTGTGGGTGTGGGTGCGGGGACGTATTGGCAGTGGGCGGAGGCGACGCTGGGGTCGTTGGGGCGGGCCGCGGAGCCGGGGAAGCCCTCGCGTTCGCTTGTGCACACCATTGTCATGGGGGAGTGGCCCGGAGGGGTGGTCTGAGTGGAGTCGCTCGTGGGTGCACCGGGGGTACCGGGAGCAGCAGGAGCGGCGGGAGCGGTGGGCGCGCTCGTAACAGCGGAGGCCAGGGAGGCGTTCGCGAGTACGGAGGCGCACGCGAACGCGAGGACTGCGGGAATGCAGTGGCGGAGGCTCATAGGTTTCAGCACGAACTCTTCTCCTTCCGTTTCAGTGCGGCGAATCAGTCGACGTCGACCATGACGATAACAGTTCGCATCACTTGTGTAAGATGCTAGTGTCTAACATCCTACTAATGCAACACTCTTATTATAGTCGGTATATAACCATTATGATTGTCGATAGGTATGGGTGCGATGCGCTGGATCGTGCTTGCTTCTGTGGAAGGTGAGTGATGCCGTGGCGCCCGGGGGGCGGGTTCGCGGGGGCCGTGCTCCTGGCCGGGTCCGGGCGCGTTGCCCGGACGGGTTGGTCATCAGATCGAGTGTGGGTCGGGTGCGAGTGGGTCGTGTGTATACCTGGCGGGGCTATAAGTGTTGCTTATACCCCCGGCGTTGGCGGACAGTGCGCGCACCGGACGGACGAACATCGGGCGGGCTCGCGGGTGCTAGTGCGGGCAGGGCCGCCGGGATCGGCGTCGGTCGGGCGGTTGCGGGGTTGTGGGTCGGGTCCTGTCCTTTCTTCGTGTGTCTCGGGTGGGCCGCGCTGGGCGTGCCCGGCGGGCGGGTTCGCCGGGGCTGCTGGGGTCTGGGAGTGCGCTTGCCCGGTGGGCTGGTCGTGTTGTGTTGTGTGTGTTGTGGGGTTAGTGGCCGT
>NZ_AUBM01000016.1 GCF_000429245.1 Schaalia georgiae DSM 6843 | reverse complement strand
GTGCGGGCCCGGGAGTTGGGGGAGCGGGCCGGGCGGTTCGTGGAGGCGGCCGCCGGGGTGCGCGGGGTGGGCGCGGACGAGAGGGGCCAGGTGCGGGTGGTGGTGGACCACACTGGGATGGTGGTGGAGGCCCGTGTCCTGGGCAGCCGGGAGCTGGGTGACGCCCTCGTGCGGGCCTACGCGGCGGCGCGCGCGGGGGCGGGCAGGGCCCTGGCCGACGCTGCGGGGGAGGCCTACGGGCCCGAGTCGGCGGCCGCGCGCTCCCTGGCCGGCCGTTACGGGTCGCGCCGCGGGCAACAAGCACACGAGTGGCGCCAGGACCTGGCCGAACACGGCGCCGGCGCGGTCGAGTGGATGCGGGGGTGAGGGGCGGTGGCCTGGGACCTGGTGTTCGACGACGAGGCAGTGCGCGCCACCGCCATGCGGTGCCGGGACACCGCCGACGGGGCCAGGTGCGCCCTGGGGGCCGCTGACACGACGGGCGGGGGCGCACTTGGTGGCCTGGGCGTCGTGGTCGGCCCGCTCGTGGGGCCCCTGCTGGCGGCCGGACGAGGCGCGGCCCGCTCCTGCCTGGAGGCGGCGGCCGACAAGACCACGCGGGCCGCCGACCACCTCGAAGACGCCGCCGCCCGCATGCAGGCCACCGAGGACGCCATCAGCGACGACATGAAACACATCGGAGACCAACTGTGAGCGCCACAGAAACCCTGGACACCAGGCCCAGCACGGGAGCAGGCGACTCCCCCTCCCTTTCGTCATCTTCTCCGTCGTCTTCGAATCCCCTGGTGGCGGGGCGGGAGGAGTCGCGGTCGGCGGTGTCGGGGTCGGGCGTGGTCGAGGACATCTGGGGCATCACCCACGGCCTGTCGCAGGGGTCGTGGTTGGAGACCGGGCTGTCGTCACTGTCCCTGGCCGCCGACGCGGTGGGCGTGGGCGCCGACCCCTTGGGCACGCTGATCGCGTGGGGGGCGGGGTGGCTGATCGACCACTTCGGACCCCTGAAGTCGTGGATGGACCAATTCCTGGGGGACGCGGACAGTGTGCGCGCCGACGCGGCCACGTGGTCCAACGTCGCCCAGGCCATGGGCGAGTGCGCCGACACCCTCGAGGGCGACGAGAAGAACCTGATGGGCGAGCAGGTGGACGCCACCGCCGACGCCTACCGCGCCTCCAATGCCGACACGATCAGCGCCTTGCGCACCGCCTCGGGAGCGGCCGACGCCATGGGCAAAGCCACCAGCGTCCTGGCCGAAGTGGTGGGACTGGTCCACGACCTGCTGCGCGACGCCATCAGCGCGATCGTGGGGACCCTGGCCTCAGCCATCATCGAAGCCATCGCCACGTGCGGCCTGGCCATCCCCCTCATCATCGCCCAAGTCCAAGTCAAAGTCGGCGCCAAAGCCACACAGATGGCCGCCCACATCACCGCAGTGCTCAAGTCCGCGCGCACCCTGGGCCACAACCTCACCCACCTGTCCGGCCTGCTCGACATGCTCCGCGGCATGCTCACCCGCGCCAAGAACACCGCGGCCAACGCGGCCCACATGTTCACCGGCGCCAAACCCGCAACAGCGGCGGCGGGCGGGGCCACCCCGCACGGACCCACCACCGGCACCACCGCCCACACCGGCACGGGAACGGGCCACACCGCCCACCACACCCCGCCCCCGGCCCCCGACACCCCAACCCCAACCCCGGACATCCCACCCACCACACCAAAACCGAAGAAGCGCCATCCCAAGTACTCCAATCGCACTACTGATGGGAAGTACGCGAAGGAGAACGGTGGGGCGACCACCTACGAGGATTCCGAGCAAATCGGTGAGGACATGTTCAAAGCGGTTCAAGAACGACGTGGAGAGCCGGTCATGGATGTAATCCGCGACAAGCACATGGCGACCGTCGGCGGATACGACCGCCGACGGTGCTACGACCGGGTGATCCAGTGCCATGACGGTTCGTACATCGGGTTGGAGGTCAAGAGCGGCAGCGCCTCTCTCAATGAGCACCAGCGCACCTTCGACGCCCTCGTCAGCCCCGCCAACCCAGCACGGATCGTGCACAAGGGGGAGACGATCAGTATCATTGGAGTACGGTACCAGCAAGTTCCGAGGCAGGAGATATGAGACGGTTCGCGACATCGGTTCTGCACGCGGATGTGGGGGAAGTGGAGCAGTTCTCCCTGCCGCAAACACCCGAATCCATCGCGGACGATGTGTGCAAGTCGCTGACAGCCCCGCGCTACTTCGACGGGGCGTTCGCGTTCGCGATGGTGGTGTGGGCCCTGCCTGAGGGCGCCGCGTACCCCGAGGACGCGCCCGAGGGCCACCCGGCCCGCTCGACCTACATCCAATGCGCGGGCTCCACACGCGCCATGACCATCGAGATCCGCCTCACCCACCAGGACGGCTCCTACCAGCACTGGGCAGTCGCGCGCCAGCCCGTCGCCGACCCCGGCAAGTGGGTGGATATCGAATGGGACACCAGCGCCGACCAGCCCTCCACCACCCGCGTCCACCCCGAGGAGGTCTTCACCGGCGAGCAGGCCGCGCCCGTCTTCCGCGACTATATCGTCGATGGCGCCCTGCCCGATCCCGCCCTGCTGCGCCTCCTCGACATCTAAGACCCGCGGGAGCGGAGGCGGCACGTGGGTCCTGAGTTCCGCGCCCCTGCGGTGGGGCGCTTCGGAGCGCCTTGCCGAACCGCGTACAGGCGAGTCGGTCCTCGACGACCCGGACGCGGTGCCCTGAGCGCGAACACCAGAGCACGCGCCCCCGAATAGTCCCGAAGGCGGGCGGATGGGAAGTTGGGGCAGTTGGGGGCGGAGTTCTTGGAGAACGCGGGCGAGCCGCCGCGCACTGTGATCCCCGGCATCGGTGGTGTCGGGGGTGGGAACAGGAGCTTCGATTTGCTGGCGGTGGACGAGCGGGTGGAGAGCATCGACTTCGTCGAGGCCAAGGGCGGCCCCAACGCCCAAATGGGCCGTGCCCGCAACATTCTGCCCGATGGGACCAAGGGCGAGGTGTTGGAGCAGGGGACGGGGGCGTGTTTGAACCGCATCGCCCGCCAGGACAAGAACTTCCTCCAGCTGCTGCGCGACAACCCCGACTTGTGGGAGCGGATCAAGAGCGGGCAGGTCACGCTCAACAACGTCGTGTGCAAGACCCCCACCGCCGACCTGTCCCTGATCGAGCGCACCACCGAGGCCTTCACCCTGGAGCCGGAAACCATCAAAGCACTTGACGCCAAAATCAACCCCTGACACGAAAGACCAAGCCACACCATGACCGCCGAATTCAAAGCCGTCACACCCGAGCGCGCCGTCCAGATCATGCGGGCGTGGGCCTACCACCCCTGGCCCATGACCGTCCAGGACGGAATCGACGTGTACACCAGCCTCGGATTCAAAGGCGACCCACAGGATCCCGAACTCTTCACCTCCGACATATCACCCGTGAAACCCGATTCATACCTCGTGAGCACAGGCGGCATCATAGACGAGTCCGTTCTCCGCCTATCGGATTGGCTCCCCGAGGAGTACTGGGAGCACTCACGCCCCCGGGCCCGGGCCTACTACGAAAGTTTCGTCCGGGCGTTTCACGAAGTACTGGGCGATACTCGCGACTCGGAAGAGGGGGAAGACTACTCCTCGTCCCTCTGGGTTGCCAACGAGCGGGTCAGCGTGTCCCTCGAAGGAATGCCCGCGCTCATCCTACTCACAGTAGAGTCCCCCCAGCAGACCGAATACACACTCGAGGAGCTCGAGGCTGAGGAGAACGGTGAGGAGATCGGCGCCGACTACTTCTAACCTCGAACCCACCCGCACCGAGAACGGAGCCAGCCCCACAACCATGACCACTGGGTTCAAAGCCGTCACCCCCCAACGCGCCGTCCAGATCATGCGGGCGTGGGCCTACCACCCCTGGCCCATCACCTTCGACGAGGGCATCAAAATCTACACCAGCCTCGGCATGAGAGGGGACCCAGAGGAGCCCGACTTCTTCTACTCGGATCTTGCCGAAACAGAAGCCGATTCTTTCCTGCTGACCAGTGAAGAAGGGATTAGCACCTGCCAGGTCCGTCTGTCCAACTGGCTCCCCGAGGAGTACTGGGAGCACTCGCGCCCCCGGGCCCGCGCCTACTACAGTGACTTCGTCCAAGCGTTTCGCGTTATTCTAGGCGATGCCCGCACATCAGAAGATGAAGACGACTACTCCGCATCCCGTTGGGTCACCGATGAACAAGTAAGTGTAATACTCGAGGCAACGTCAGCATTAGTCCTACTAACACTGAAGTCCCCTCAGCGAACCAGAAACTTCCTTGACGAGCTCGAGGCCGAGGAGAACGGTGAGGAGATCGGCGCCGACTACTTCTAACACATGCCAGCCCAGGACGGAGGCAGATCCACACCATGAGCACCGAGTTCAAAGCCGTCACCCCCCAACGCGCCGTCGAAATCATGAAGGCGTGGGCCTGCCACCCCTGGCCCATGACCGTCCAGGACGGCATCGACATCCATACCGGCTCTGCGGACAGTGGCGGCCTGCCAGACTCCACCGCTGACGCCAGCGGGTCACGGCCCCGACCCGCGCCCCGTCCTGCCTACTACCTCGCGCCTCGCCCTGCCCACTGCCTCGCGCCCCTGTTCGCGCCCCCGCCGGTTCCCGCGCCTCGCCGGAAGACCACACGGCCAGTCGCGGCCCTCCGCTTGCGATCCCAGCCACCCACTTGCCCGACCGCACACATAGTGCTACTTTGATCACACCTTAATTCGGACTCCGGAAAAAGCGGTTCCGCGCCAGCATCCAGCACTACGGCCATCGTCGGCCTGAGTGCCCGGTGTACCACGGCCACCGACGGCCCGTGCGCCCCGCCCGTCCCGGCACACCAAGAAAGCCCGCACCGATGCGCAAGAAAGACCTCCACTCCCTCCGCAAGGCGAACAGGCGCCTCGTCCTCGGCCTGCTCGCCGAGGGCGCGCCCCTGTCGCGCGCGGAGATCGCCGAGCGCACCGCCCTGTCCGCTTCCACGGTCTCGACCATCATGTCGGACCTGCTCACTGAGGGCCTCGTCCACGACACCGGCGACACGGAGTCGACCGGGGGGCGCGGCCGCCGCCTCCTCGACATCAACCCCGCCTGCGGCGTTATGGCCATCGCCGAAATCCAGCGCCAGCGCACCACCGTGTCCTTCCACGACATGGGCCTGGGCCGCCTCGGCGCACGGACCCTGGAAGTCCCAATCAAACCGGGCGCGGGCGACCGGCTCCTCCAGGCGATCTGCGAGTGCGTGTCCGCCTTCGCGCACTGCGCCCCGGCACCCGGCGGACTGGCGGGCATCGGCCTGCTCTTCGACGACCAGGCCATCGCCTCGGACGTGACAGTCCTGTACTCGACGGGCTTCGACGAGGCGTCCATCAGCCTCCGCCAAGCGCTCATCACGCGCTTCAAAGTCCCCGTTGTCGAGGAGTCCGCCCAGGCGTGCTCCGCGCGCGAGCTCGTCGCCGCGCACCTCGACAACGCGCGCTCGTGGGCGCACATCGCCCTCGGCCCCAGGATCACCCTCTCCCTCACCACCGAGGAGGGGCCCGCCCCCATCGGCTCGCGCGGATCAGCGGACCTGACGGAAGCGGTCATGCCCGGCCAGGCGCACCCCGAGCGGGTGCTCGCCGCACTCGCCCGCTCCCCCCTGCCCCCCCGCCTGCCCCCGGCGCCGCATCCCGACTGGCCGACGGCGCCCGAAGGGGAGGCGGCGGGCCGCGCCACTCCCCCGCCGTCCGCGCAACGCCCCGCCGAACAGGCCCGGGCCAACGAGGCGGGGACCGCCCCTGTGCCCGCCCGCCCCTCGTGGCCGCACTTCCTGGGCCGCCTCAGCGACACGATCACCACGGTCGTCTCGCTGGTGCCACTCGATGCCCTGCTGGTCTCCGGCGAAATCGCCTCGACCACAGGCTTCACAGCACTCCTGGCGCGGACGCTGGCACTGCGGCTGCGCGGGCGCGCCCCCCGCGTCATCCCCCTGACCCACGCCGCCCCCGCAGCGCCCGCCCGCATGGCCACCGGGCTCCGGGCCACGGTCCTCACGTCCTGACACACCGAACCGGCAACGACGCCGGACCCCGACTCCGAAAGGAAAACCCATGATCCAGGGCATTTTGATCCTGCTGACCTTCATCGTGGTCGCCGCACTGATGATGGCCAAGAAACTCCCCACCCTGGTGGCGCTGCCCCTCATGGCGGTCGTCATCGGCCTCATCGCCGGCGTCCCACTGATGGCCAAAGACGACCAGGGCGCCGCCACGGGCCTGCTCGACGGCGTCTTCGAGGGCGGCACCGTGAAGATGGCCTCCGCGATCATCGCCGTCGTCTTCGGCGCGTGGCTGGGGCAGTTGATGAACCGCACCGGCGTCACGGAGACCATTATCAAGAAGAGCGCCGAACTGGGCGGCGGACGGCCCCTGGTCGTCACCCTCATCATGGCGGTCGCCACCGCGCTGCTGTTCACGACTCTCTCCGGCCTCGGCTCCATCATCATGGTGGGCTCCATCGTGCTGCCGATCCTGATCTCCGTGGGCATCCCCGCTGCCTCGGCCGCCTGCGTGTTCCTGATGTCCTTCACCACGGGACTGGCCCTCAACGTCGCCAACTGGCAGGTGTTCGCCAAGCTCTTCTCCCTCGACATCGCCGTCGTCCAAGGTTTCGAGTTCTACCTGGCCGCGGCCACGGGCGTGGCGACCGTCGTGTTCATCCTGGTGGAGTTCGCGCGCAACGGCATCAAGTTCGCGTTCTCGGCGCCCGCCCCCTCCCCCGCCGGCCCCTCCTCGGACACGCGCGCCCTCAAGGGCGTCACCGGTGCCCTGGCGATGCTCACCCCGCTGATCCCCATCGTCCTGGTCGCCGCGCTGAAACTCCCCGTCACCGTGGCCTTCACGATCGGCATCGCGTGGTGCCTGGCGTTCACGGCGCGCGGATTCAGCCGGGCGATGAACACCCTGGCCAAGACGTGCTACGACGGGATCACCGACGCCGGTCCGGCGGTCATCCTCATGGTCGGCATCGGCATCCTCTTCCTGTCCGTCACCCACCCGCGGGTCAAAGAGGTCCTGGATCCCATCCTGCTGGCGGTCGTGCCCTCCAGCCGCTGGGCGTTCATCCTCTTCTTCATCATCCTGGCGCCGCTGGCCCTGTACAGGGGCCCGATGAACATGTTCGGCCTGGGCTCGGGCATCGCCGCCCTCATCACCGGCCTGGGGACGATGAACCCCCTGGCGGTCATGGCGGCCTTCCTCTCCGCCGAGCGCATCCAAGCCGGCGCGGACCCCACGAACACGCAGAACGTGTGGACCGCGAACTTCTGCGAGGTCGACGTCAACACGTGCACGAAGCGCATCCTCCCCTACCTGTGGGCGGTATCGGCCATCGGCGTCCTCCTGGGGGCTTTCCTCTACTTCTGAGGCCGCCCGCCCCTGTCGGCCCCGCTCGGGGCGCAGCAACGAAACGAGAGAAACCATGCCCGTAAGAATCGGAATCGATGTCGGCGGCACCTTCACGGACGCCGTCGCCATCGACAACGCCACCTTCGAGGTGATCGGGAGCGCGAAGGTCCCCACCACCCACTCCGCGCCCGAGGGAGTGGCCGCCGGGATCGTCCAGGCCCTCCACCAGGTCATGGAGTCCGAGGGAATCGCGCCCGACGACGTCGTGTTCATCGCCCACGGGACCACGCAGGCGACGAACGCCCTGTTGGAGGGGGACGTGGCGACGGTCGGCGTCCTCACCCTGGGCTCCGGCCTGCAGGGGGCCAAGAGCCGTTCGGACACGACGATGGGACGCATCGAATTGGCGGAGGGCAAGGAGCTGCCCTCCACCAACCAGTACATCGACGCCTCCGACGACGGTTTGGCCGCGCGGGTCGACGCCGCCCTGGACGGCCTGCGCGACCAGGGCGCCCAGGCGGTCGTCGCCGCCGAGGCGTTCAGCGTGGACGACCCCGCCCACGAGTCCCTCGTGGTCGACCGGTGCGCCGAGCGCGGCGTTCCCGCGACCGCCACGAACGAGATCTCCAAGCTCTACGGCCTCAAAGTGCGCACCCGCACCGCCGTGGTCAACGCGTCGATCATGCCGAAGATGCTGGAGGCGGCGACAATGACCGAACGCTCCATCCGGCAGGCCCGGATCCCCAGCCCCCTCATGGTCATGCGCTGCGATGGAGGCGTCATGACGGTCGACGAGGTCCGCCGCCGCCCGATCCTCACGATCCTGTCCGGCCCCGCGGCCGGGGTGGCCGGGGCACTGCGCTACGAGCGGCTCACCGACGGCCTCTTCTTCGAGGTGGGGGGCACCTCCACTGACATCTCCTGCGTGAAGGACGGCCAGGTGATGGTGACCTACGCCGAGGTCGGCGGCCACAAGACCTACCTCAACTCCCTCGACGTGCGCACCGTCGGCATCGGCGGGGGGTCGATGGTGCAGATCCGCGGCGGCCAGGCGGTGGGAACCGGCCCGCGCAGCGCCCACATCGCGGGCGTGGACTACGAGGTGTACACGGAGGCCGACACAATCACCAATCCCCGCCTCGTCGCCGTGCGTCCACTGCCCGGGGACCCCGAGTACGCGGTCGTCGAGTGCGACGGGGGCGCCCGCGTGTGCCTCACGATGGCGGGGGCGGCCAATATCGCGGGCCTCGTGGGCGACCAGGACTACGCGCGGGGGAACGTGGAGGCGGCGAGGCGCGCGTGGGCGCCCTTGGCCGAGTCGATGGGGTGCTCGGTGGAGGAGGCCGCCCAGACCGTCCTGGCCTTCGCCTCGCAGAAGAACGCGGCCGTCGCCTCGCAGCTGATGCGCGACTACCACCTGGATCCGCGCACGACGGTGTTCGTCGGCGGGGGCGGGGGCGCGGCAGCGGTGGTCCCCCACCTGGCGCGCACGATGGGGCACCGGCACTGCCTGGCCCGTAATGCCGCTGTTATCTCCACCATCGGCGTCGCCATGGCGATGGTGCGGGACATGGTGGAGCGCTCCGTGGTGAACCCGACGGACGAAGACGTCATCGCGATCCGCAGGGAGGCCGAACTCAAGGCCATCCAGTCCGGCGCCGCGCCGGGCACGGTCGAGGTGACCGTCGAGGTCGACTCCCAGCGCAATATGGTCCGCGCCATCGCGGTGGGCGCCACGGAGATGCGCGCGGAAACGGCGGAGGACGGGGCCCTCGGGGACGGCGAGCTCCTCACCACCGTGGCCGAGAACCTCGATCTGCCCGCCAAAGAGCTCACGATCGCGGCCCGCACGGACCAGATGCTGGCGGTCACGGCCCACGTGAGGCGCAAGCGGCTCTTCGGGCTGCTCTCCTCGACGAAGACCCCCGTCCGCCTCATCGACGCCTCCGGGGTGATCCGCCTGCAGAAGGCCAACGCGCGGGTGTGGCCCGCCACTGTGGCCTCCGCCGCCTTGGTGGTCGACGAGGCGATCGACGAGCTCACGGTCTACAACGACGGCGGCGCCAACTACCCCAATCTCCACCTGGTCGTCGGCGGGAAGACCATCAACCTGTCCGGCCTGTCCAGTGAGGACCAGATCCGCTCCTTGGCCGGAGTGGAACTGCAGGGGTACGACGGCGCCGCACCGTTGATCGTCATCGGCACGACCAGGCTGGAGGACTGAGCCGTGGCCGCGCCCGCAGCGGCAGCGCCCGCACCCGCGTTCCCCTACCCGTGCCGGGGCGCCTGCGCCCCCGAGCTCGCCGCGGACCCGTGCGCCGGGCGGCTGGCCGGGGCGAGGCGCGCCGAGGCGATCGACATGGCGTGGGAGCGGGGCGCCGGGGCCGCCCGCCGCCTGTTCCCCGGCGGGGCACGCGGCACCGATTTCGCGCGGGTGTGCGCCGACGCCGGGCTCAGGGTCGTCCGCGGCGGAGCGGAGCGCGCCGCCGGGAGGCTGTTCTTCGCCGAGTACCTGCCCAAGAAGCGGCTCGTTGTGGTCAACACACCCTCCTTGCGCATGTGGGCGGACCACCACGGCGTGGACCTCGGCACCGCTGTGGACATGGCCCTGTGCCACGAGTACTTCCACCACTTGGAGTGGACCCATCTGGGGCTCACGTCGCTGGCCCTCGACGTGCCGCTCCTGCGCGTCGGCCCCATCCGGGTCGGGCGCGTCCGTTTCCGGTCCCTGTCGGAGATCGGCGCCTACGGCTTCACCCACGAGTGCTTCCACCCCTCCAGCGAAGGAGTCCCTCAATGACACAGCCAACCGTGGACTACGGCGGCCGCACGCTCCCCGTGATCGGCGCCTACGACGTCGCCGTCGTGGGGGGCGGGTCCGCGGGCTCGGCCTGTGCGATACGCTGCGCGCAGCTCGGCCTTTCCGTGGTCGTCATCGACCGCTACGCGATGCTGGGCGGATCGGCCACGAACGCCACGGTGTGCCCGATGATGCCCACCCACGTCGCCCACCGCGGCGTTTTCGCGCAGATCGAGCAGGAGTTGCGCGCATCGGGCGAGGCCACCCGCGACGGCACTACCGCGATGCTGTGGTTCGCGCCCGAGCGCCTGGGCATGGTCTACGAGCGCCTGCTCACCGGCTCGGGCGGCGAGGTCCTTTACGACGCGGCACTGGTCGATGTCCTCGACGCCCCCGGGGCGGGCAGTGCCGCCAGCGCCGCGCGGGGCACTGGGGCCGGGGCCCTTGGCGCAGACGGGGATCCGGACGGGCACCCCGACGGTGCCACCACTGGGGCCCGAGCCGACGGTGCGAATACGACGGGGCGCCCCGACGACAGAGCCGGGGCTGGGGATGCTGGAGGCGCGGCCCGGCCCGCGCCTCGTCGACTGCGCCACCTGGTGGTGATGACCGCGCAGGGCATGGTCGGCGTCGAGGCGGGAGTCATGGTGGACGCCTCGGGGGACGCAGTGCTGGCGCGTCTGGCCGGCGTGCCCACGCGGAGCGGGGACGAGGCGGGGGCGAACCAGGTGTGCTCGCTGCGCTTCACGATGGGCGGCATCGACGTGGACGCGTACCGGGACTACTGCTTGTCGTTGGGCGATGAGTTCTCGCCGCTGAAGTCCGGTTTCTTCTTCGAGTCCGCGATGGTCGCGGGGCGCGGTTTCGCACTCGAGCCCGTTTTCCGCCAGGGGGTGGCCGAGGGGTTGCTGTCCGAGGGGGACCTGCGGTACTACCAGGCGTTCTCAGTGCCGGGGAAACCCGGTGTCATGGCGTTCAACTGCCCGCACATCCCCAGTCTCGTGTCGAACACGACCGCCCGGGGCAGGTCGGCGGCGATCGTCGAGGCGCACGCCGCCATCGGCCGCCTCGCGCGCTTCCTGCGCGTGATGATGCCGGGTTTCAGCCGCTCTTTCCTGGTGGGGGTGGCGCCGATGCTCGGCGTGCGCGAGTCCTGGAGGATCGACGGGGTCTACCGCCTCACCGAACAGGACTACGCGCACCAGGCGCGCTTCGACGACGGCTTGGTCCGCGGCGATTGGTTCATCGACGTGCACTCCCAGTCGAAGGGACTCTTCCACCAGAAGGGCTACCAGCCGGGCGACTACTACGAGATCCCCTACCGGTGCTTCATCGCCCCGCAGACGTCCAACCTACTCGTGGCGGGCAGGTGCATTTCCACGACGTTCCTCATGCAGGCGTCTGTGCGCATCATTCCCACGGTCATCGACATGGGGGACGCCGTGGGCTGCGCGTGCGCCCTTTCAGCGGCCAGCGGGGTCCCCCCTCTGGAGCTGTCCGGCGAGGAGGTCCGCCGCTTCGCCGACGCTTCGTCGCCCTTGGGCTGAGTGCGTCGGCAGTGCTCACCACACATCTCTTCAACGATCTGTTGACCTCCTTCAACAATACGTTGACACATCGCGTGGTTGTGATTAGGATCATGGCAGTCGTCAATGCTGATACCGGCCCACCGAAGAAGGTCCTATGCCCGAAGCCCCGCACACCAGTGGTGCGCAGCCCCCGCCGCCGAACGCCGAGGCACTGCGGATCCTCACCGAGCTCGCCGCGCCCCTTCAAGCGTCCATCCCCGGGCCGGCGGAAGTCGTCGTCCACCACCTCCCCTCCCTCCCCCATTCGATCGTTGCCATAGCGGGGAACGTCACGGGACGCGAAGTCGGCGACCCGGCGACGAACACACTGCTCGAGGCAGCCGCCTCGCAGTCGCTGTGCACACACGTCGGCTACGAGACCACAGCGCCAGACGGACGGGCGCTCACCTCAACGACGATCATCATCAACACCCAGGACGGGTCGCCGATCGCGGCGCTCTGCATCAACCGCGATGTGACCGGCATCCGGTACGCCGAACGCGTTCTCCGCGAGCTCTCCACGTGCACTGGAGTAGACACGCGCACTGGAGTGGAACAGGCCCCCGACGACGCCCCACGCGGCGAACACGCAGCGCCCACGCGCACGGACCAGTCACCAGAGGCCTTCGTCCACAGCATCGACGAACTCGCCTCCCTGCTGCTGCGCACCGCGATTCCGGACCAGGAAGAACCCGGTGAGTTGTCTCGCGAGCAGAAGATCGCTGCCGTGCGCTCCCTCAAGAAAAGGGGATTCTTCTTGCTGCGCGACGCTGCGGAGAAAGCCGCGACCACCCTCGGGGTGTCCCGGTTCACCATCTACAACTACCTCAACGAGATCGATGACGAGCACAAGCCCCCGGAGGAGCAGCCATGACCTTCAACGAGCACCTGGACCGCTGGGGGACGCACAGCGCGAAATGGGATCTATTGGCGTCGCCCATGGGCCGCGAGGCCCTGTCCCTGTCCGTCGCGGACATGGAGTTCGCATCGGCGCCGCCCGTTGTCCAGGCCGTCGAGCGCGCCGCCGCCCTGGGGGCCTACGGGTACACCGAGGTGTTCGACGACTTCCGCTCAGCGGCGCGCGAGTGGCAACTGCGCGAGCACGAGTGGGATCCGGGCGCAGAATCCGTTCGTTTCTTCCCCCGTATCGTCCAGTGCGTCGCCGCACTGTGCCACCACGTCCTGCCCCCGCTACTCGGGCGCCGTCCCCGGATCATGACGCTCATCCCCGCTTACGGACCGATTCTCGAGGTCGTCGAAAGGAGCGGCTGCGAACTCATCCGGGTCCCACTCCGCCTGGAGGACGGGAACGCGCGGATGGACCGCGCGCTCGTTGAAGACGCGTTGGAGCGGGCGGATCTGCTTCTGTGGTGCAACCCCCACAACCCCTGCGGACGGGTGTGGCGCACGGAGGAACTGGAGTTCATCGGCCGCGCTGCCCTGGAACACGGGACCATGGTGCTCTCGGACGACATCCATGCGGACTTCACGAGGCCGGGGCGGACTCCGTACACCCCGCTGGCGCGCGCGGTTCCGCCACTGTGGGATTCCGGGCGCCTCATCCAATGCGCATCACCCGGAAAGACGTTCAACACCGCCGGGCTCGAAGCGGCGGCGGTGTTCGCACCTGGTGCGCTCGGCGACCACCTGGAGACCGCGAAGCGCTCGATGGGCCTCCACAACCCCAACTACTTCGCCATCCCAGCGGCGATCGCCGCGTGGACGCGCGGACAGGAATGGGTCGCCGACCTGCGGCGCTACATCGACGAGAACCTCCGTTTCGCCGTCGAAACGCTGCACGGCCAGCTCCCGCAGGCAGTGGTCACCGACCCCGATGGCACATACCTCATCTGGATCGACGCGCGCCACTACCTCCCCCACCGCGACTCGCTCACCGCGGCGTGCGGGGCCGCGCGCGTCGCGGTCTCACCCGGTGAGGACTTCGGCGACGAGTACGCCGGGTGGTTCAGGGTCAACGCCGCCCTCCCCCGCGTCGAACTCGAGGCCGGGCTCCACCGCCTCGTCAACGCCCTCACCCACCCTCCGAAGTGAGGCGGCGCACTACTCCGCCCCACCCGAACAGAAAGGCACCATAGTGTCCAAACGTAAAAAGCGACCGGCTAAACGCGGGGAACGAACGCAAAAGGCACCGCGCGCGGCGGCTGCGCCGACGAACGCTCACGAGGCGCCCACGCCATCGGGCGCGCGCGCCCACCGCACCCCGTCGCTGTTGATCGCAGCCATCCCCGCTGTCACGCTCATCGTCCTGCTGGGCGCGGGGTACATCGCGGCAGCGCTCCCAGTCGAACCGCTGCTCATCGCATCCGCGACCGTCGCCGGACTCGTGGCCATCTACCTCGGTTACAGCTGGGATGAGATCATTGGCGCCATCGCGGAGAAGATCGCGAAAACAATGCCAGCCGTGTTGATCCTCATCACGGTGGGCGCCCTGATCGGAACGTGGATGGCGGGCGGAACCATTCCCATGCTCATCTACTACGGGCTGAAGATCATCAACCCGAAGTTCCTCGCCCTCATCGCACTGGTCGTCACTGCGATCGTGTCGCTGTGCACGGGCACATCCTGGGGCTCGGCGGGCACGATCGGCGTGGCTTTCATGGGAGTCGCCGTCGGCATGGGCGCGAACCTCCCGATGGTCGCGGGCGCGGTTGTCGCCGGAGCGTACTTCGGGGACAAACTCTCGCCCTTGTCCGACACGACGAACATCGCGGCACTGGCGACAGGCGTGGATCTCTTCACCCACATCCGACACCTCCTGTGGACAACGGTCCCGGCGTTCCTCTGCTCCGCCACCGTCTACTTGCTCTTCGGTTTGCAATCCTCTGGCGGCACAGTCCCCGAGAAGGTCGACCAGATCCTCGCGACACTCGACTCCGCTTTCAGCTGGAACCTGCTGCTGCTCGTGCCCATCCTCGTCGTCCTGGTCGGCTCGGCGCTGAAGTACCCGACGGTGCCGGTGATGCTGGTCTCCTGCCTCACCGCGATGTTCAACGCGGTCGTGTTCCAGCACGTGGGGTTCGGCGACACGGTCAAAGCCTCCGTGGACGGCTTCAAAGTCACCATGGTCGGGAAGTCCGGGTTCTCACCCGATACCGTCATGGAAGATGTGACGAAGCTGCTGGAGCGCGGCGGGATGAACTCGATGATGAGCGTGCTGCTGATCTGTTTCTGCGCGATCGCCTTCGCCGGCGTGGTGTCCGTGTCCGGTTCCCTCGAGGTCCTGGTCTCGCGCCTGCTCGCTCCTGTCAAGTCCACGTTCTCCCTGATAGCCGCGACGATCATGACAGGCTTGGCCACGATCGCCATCACCTCCAACGGGCAGGTCTCCTTGCTGATCCCGGGCGAGATGCTCCGCGGCGAGTATGTGAAACGCGGCCTCCACCCGAAGAACCTGTCGCGGACTATCGAGGACGCGGCGACCGTGTGGGAGCCGATCCTTCCTTGGACGTCGGCGGGCGCCTACATGGCCGGAACCCTCGGGGTCGCAACCCTGTCGTACTTGCCGTGGGCCATTTCGAACTGGATCGCGATCTTCTTCGCGATGCTATGGGGCGCCACGGGGATCGGTATCGCGAAGCTGGCCCCGCAGGAGCAGGAACAGCTCATGGCGCAGGAGTAGTGCTGTGGTGTGGGCGCGCAGTGCCGCGCGCCCACACCACAGGACTCGACCAACCACTCAACCAACCATTCGCCCAACGCTCAACCAAGCGCTCGGCCAACGCTCGCCCAACCGCGGAACCAGCGATCGACCAACCGCGCGACAACCAAGCGCTCGCCCAACCACTCAACCACGCGCAGTCCCCCACCCCTGCATGTTGGGAACTGATCGCGCCTGGAGCCCCTGGGAGTGGACCATCCGCCCCCGCCTCTGCACGCTGGGGGCTGATGACAGCGAGGCGCCGTTTCGTCCTGCCGGGGCGTTTCCATCCCAACACCGTTGACGTGAAGTCAAAGACCGAGCATTGAACGCCAGGTGGTTGCAGTGTTCGTAGTGCCGCCTCATTGCTCGTACACGGCGTTGGGATTCGTGGGCTCCGGTTCGGCACGAGGATCGTCCGGAGCCGGTGGCGACTGACTCCAGGGCGTTGCCGGGGACGCGGGGACGGAGGGGCCGCCCGGGGCGCCGGTTCCAGGAGCCGAGGAGCTCGGTTCAGGCGGGGCGGGCGTCCGGATGCCTGTAGGCGCGCCAGTGGGTGACGGTGCCGAGTGCGGGGCAGTGGGGTGGGAAGGGGCAGGACGGGTGGGGACCGGATCGGAGGGGGCGGCCCCAGAGGCGTGCAGTGGCACGAGTTCCACGATCAGCCACCTGTTCCCGTCCCAGCGGAGGTCGACTTTCACGGTCGTGGTGCGGTAGGCGTGGGGCGTCATTGTTCCGGGCGTGTAGATGTCGGGGGTGCGTTGGGTTGTGGTGAGGGTGGTGGTGTGGGTGTTGGGTGTGGTGGGTGGGGGTGTTGTGGTGTTGGTGTTGGTGTGCCAGGCGTTGGCGGCCCATCCTCCTGTGGTGTAGGTGGTGGTGGTGTCGGTGGTGGTTTGGGCGCACCATTGGCATTCGGGGGCGGATAGGTCGTGCAGGGGTGTGGTGTCGCCGGTGTTCCAGGTGTAGTCGGCCAGGGCGAGGGCGTGGTAGGCGGTGGCTTGTGCTCCGTTGGGGGTGTTCTGGTTGTTTCCTGCTGGTGGGGTGGGGGTTGTGGGCGCGGGAGTGGGGTAGGGGGTGGGGTTGGAGTCGGCCCCGGTGGGGTATCCGTTGACGGTGGCGGGCCCGGGTGGGGGCAGTGGGGGGTTGGTCCAGTGCCATAGGAGGGCCGAGGCGGTGGCGGAGGCGAGCAGGGTGAGGGCGAGGGCGGCTCCGATGTGGGCCAGGCGGCGTTGGTCGTGTGTGAGGGGGCCGCGGTGGTTCTTCCAGTCGTCTGCGCCGATCCACGCCCCGCTGGTGTAGAACCAGTGCTGCCAGGGCTGGGCGGGCCCGGTGGGGCGGGCGCGGTGCAGGAGGCGGGCCAGGGGCCCGGGGCGGGGTGTGGTGGCGGCCGGGGGTTTGGCGAGTTCGTCGAGGGCCGCCAGGGCACTGGCCGGGGGCCCACCGGGTGTTTCGGGCCCATCACGGCCGGCCGTGCCGGGGTCTTGGGGGCCGGCCGTGCCGGGGTCTTGGGGGCCGGGGCGCGCGCCTGCCGGCCCGTCCGGCCCGGCGGGGTCGGGGGGTGTCTTGCGGCGCGGGGCGAACGGGGTTCCGGGAGCGCCAGGCCCCATCAACGCCTCCCACTCCGCGTCCAAGGGGTCGTCTTCGCCGTACGGGCTGTGCGGGTCGTTCGGGTCGTCGTGGGCCATCGGCGTGCCTCCATCGCAAGGGTCCCCACCACCACGGCCCGCGCCGAGCGCGGGTCGGACTGCCGGGGCCTGGGTCGTGTTGTGCGGGGTTGTGGGGTTAGTGGCCGTCTTGTTCGTCGGCGGTGTCGGTCAGGTCGATGCGTAGGTGGGAGATGGGGAAGGGGTCGGA
>NZ_AUBM01000015.1 GCF_000429245.1 Schaalia georgiae DSM 6843 | reverse complement strand
CCGCATGCAGGCCACCGAGGACGCCATCAGCGACGACATGAAACACATCGGAGACCAACTGTGAGCGCCACAGAAACCCTGGACACCAGGCCCAGCACGGGAGCAGGCGACTCCCCCTCCCTTTCGTCATCTTCTCCGTCGTCTTCGAATCCCCTGGTGGCGGGGCGGGAGGAGTCGCGGTCGGCGGTGTCGGGGTCGGGCGTGGTCGAGGACATCTGGGGCATCACCCACGGCCTGTCGCAGGGGTCGTGGTTGGAGACCGGGCTGTCGTCACTGTCCCTGGCCGCCGACGCGGTGGGCGTGGGCGCCGACCCTCTGGGAACCCTGATCGCGTGGGGGGCGGGGTGGCTGATCGACCACTTCGGACCCCTGAAGTCGTGGATGGACGAGCTGCTGGGGGATGCGGACAGTGTGCGCGCCGACGCGGCCACGTGGTCCAACGTCGCCCAGGCCATGGGCGAGTGCGCCGACACCCTCGAGGGCGACGAGCGGAACCTCATGGGCGAGCAGGTGGACGCCACCGCCGACGCCTACCGCGCCTCCAATGCGGACACGGTGTGCGCTTTGCGCGCCGCCTCGGGAGCGGCCGACGCCATGGGCAGGGCCACCAGCGTCCTGGCCGAAGTGGTGGGACTGGTCCACGACCTGCTGCGCGACGCCATCAGCGCGATCGTGGGGACCCTGGCCTCGGCCATCATCGAGGCCATCGCCACCTGCGGCTTGGCCATCCCCCTCATCATCGCCCAAGTCCAAGTCAAAGTCGGCGCCAAAGCCACACAGATGGCCGCCCACATCACCGGGGTGCTCAAGTCCGCGCGCACCCTGGGCCACAACCTCACCCACCTGTCCGGCCTGCTCGACATGCTCCGCGGCATGCTCACCCGCGCCAAGAACACCGCGGCCAACGCGGCCCACATGTTCACCGGCGCCAAACCCGCAGCAGCAGCAGCGGCGGGCGGGGCCACCCCGCACGGGCCCATCACCGGCACCACCGCCCACACAGGCACAAGAACCAGCCACGCCACCCACCACACACCACCGGCCCCCGACACCCCAACCCCAACCCCGGACATCCCACCCACCACACCAAAACCACGAAGGAGGCGAAAACTGTCAACCGACAGAAATCCGCACGGTAGCTATGTGGATGAAGAGGGCACTCCGCACATACACCCTGACGATCCGCGTCCATTTCTGAAATCGAGGCCGTCCTATGCGAAAGACCAAGCGCTTCAGGTCTGGGAGGAAGCCGCTCAGGGTGGAACGACGGTAACCGACGTCGCGGGACGAACTATCGTCTGGAAGCCGGGAGAACCACGCCTCGGCGTCTGGGACATGGGCCACAAGCCGGGTCACAAATATCACGACACGTGGCTTAAGTATGTCAACGGAGAACTCAGCCCTGCCGAGTTTGCAGAAAAGTACCGTAATCCAAACTACTATCGCGTGGAACATTATAAGACTAACCGTGGACACGAATTTGAATGAATGATATAATCAACAAAACAAGTGTTGCGAGGACCAGGGAGAAGTGATGAATACTATTGACTACATTCCCCGCGCTGGCGGATGCGTCGTATCGAAGAATGTGATAAACAAGGTCGCGCCTGTGCGCTGGATGGTGCGGCACGAGCCTTTGAACCCGATGGACAACGGATGGAGGGTGTTTTCCGATATAGACACGGAAGAGTTTATTGCCGATTCGCAGAACATGACTGTCGTCGACTACAACACCTTATGCGACATTGAGCCCGCATGCATTCCCGTATTCGCTCTGCCGGTGGGCTCCGATGTCCAGCTCGTCATTGACGACGAAGGTCGGAGACGGTGGTTCGACTCGAACAGTGGCGATGAGCTATTTTTCTAATGTGCGCCAGACGTGTCAGGATCAACGCGTGTGAGTCGGTGGTGGCGTAGAGCGCAAGCAGTTTCCTGGCCGATAGAGCTTGGACGCAGGGTGCCGTCCGTCTTTGAGCGCGTGGGATCGCGCTGAAACAACACGAGGCCAAGGGCGGCCCCAACGCCCAAATGGGTCATGCCCGCAACATTCTGCCCGATGGGAGCAAGGGGGGTGTTGGAGCAGGGTACGGGGGCGTATTTGAACCGCATCGCCCGCCAGGACAAGAACTTCCTCCAACTGCTGCGCGACAACCCCGACTTGTGGGAGCGGATCAAGAGCGGGCAGGTCACGCTCAACAACGTCGTGTGCAAGACACCCACCGCCGACCTGTCCCTGATCGAGCGCACCACCGAGGCCTTCACCCTGGAGCCGGAAACCATCAAAGCACTTGACGCCAAAATCAACCCCTGACACGAAAGACCAAGCCACACCATGAGCACCGAGTTCAAAGCCGTCACACCCCAACGCGCCGTCGAAATCATGAAGGCGTGGGCCTACCACCCCTGGCCCATCACCTTCGACGAGGGCACCCGGATCTACACCAGCCTCGGCATGAGAGGGGATCCCGAGGAGCCGCGCTTCTTCTACTCGGATCTCGCCGAAACAGAGGCAGACTCCTCCTTCATAGTCAGGGACTGACGGTATCAGCAGCTGCCAGGTCCGCCTGTCCAACTGGCTCCCCGAGGAGCACTGGGAGCACTCGCGCCCCCGGGCCCGCGCCTACTACGAAAGTTTCGTCCGGGCGTTTCACGAAGTACTGGGCGATACTCGCGACTCGGAAGAGGGGGAAGACTACTCCTCGTCCCTCTGGATTGCCAACGAGCGGGTCAGCGTGTCCCTCGAAGGAATGCCCACGCTTATCCTACTCACAGTAGAGTCCCCCCAGCAGACCGAATACACACTCGACGAGCTCGAGGCTGAGGAGAACGGTGAGGAGATCGGCGCCGACTACTTCTAACACACGTCGGCCCAGGAGGGAGGCAGGAGTAATGACCAGGTACGTCATTAGGACCGTGGACAACAAGTACGGGACATCGGACGGGTACACGTCCCCCCAGACGCCCGAGTCCATCGCCGAGGAGATGCGCACGTGCTTGACCGCTCCGCGCTACTTGGACGGGTTCGAGTGTTTCTGCATTGTGGTGTGGCCGCTGCCGGACGGGGTGAGCGATCCGACGAATATGCCGCGCAGGTCCCAGGGGTTGACGGACTGCATCCAGTGCGGCGGATCCACGCGCGCCATGTCCGTGGAGATCCGCGCCACCCACCAGGACGGCTCCTACCAGCACTGGGCAGTCGCGCGCGAGCCCATCGCCGACCCCGACAAGTGGGTGAGCATCGAATGGGAGGGGCCACTTGGCTCCTTCGCGATCCACGTCCACCCCGAAGAAGTCTTCACCGGCGACCAAGCCGCGCCCGTCTTCCGTGACTACATCGCAGGCGGCGCACTCCCACCCAGCGAACTACTGCGCCCCCTCGACATCTGAAACCCGCAGGATACGGCCGACGTCCTCCGACGAAGGGGCTCAGGCACCCCACTCCCCCACGGGCCGGTCGTTCCAGGTGAGGGCGTGGAGCCCGCCCACCAGGTCGTCGGCGGTCGCGGGGGCGAAGTCCGGGGCCCACTCCATGACGACGGTGCCCGTATTGCTCACGAAGTGCGTATTGACCAGCGCCTCGTCGAGGTTGTCCGCCAGCGCCGTGGACAGCAGGCGGGTGAGGGCGCCGTGGACGACGAAGACGACGACGGCCCCGGGACCGTGCTCGGCCCGGGCGCCCAGGGCGATGGAGTGCACTGCACCGAGGGAGCGCGCTAGGGCCTCGCGCCCGCTCTCGCCCCCGGGCATGCGCGCCGCAAGGTCGCCGGCGCACCACCGCAGGATGGTGCGCACGTAGGTCACCTGGGAGCACACGTCCGAGGCCATCTCCACGTCCCCGCTGCGCAGCTCCCGGATGCCCGGGTGCACCACGGGCACCAGCCCGTACTCGCGCGCCAGGGGCGCGGCGGTCTGCCGCGTGCGCGTCAGGCCCGACACGGCGATCACGTTCGGGGGGCCGCAGACCTCGGACTCCCATCGCGCTGCCAGCCGCTCGGCCTGCTCGCGGCCCTCGGCGGTCAGCGGCACCCCGGGCCGAACGGTGTCGAGGGCCCCCGCCGTGTTGGCGGAGGTCTGTCCGTGGCGGACGAGGACTATTCTCATGAATCCGACTCCCAGAAAACGTGTTCCATCACTGCGCGGGCGCGGCGGGCGCCCTGGCGCCACCGCTCCTCAAGGGCGCCCTCGCTACCGCTCGGGTACCCGAGGATGCGGGCCAGGGGGGCCAGGTCCCTGGCGTCGCGTCCCAGGATATCGAGTTTGTCCCCCGTCATCCTCCCCGAGGCCAGCGCGTTGCCCGCCCGGATCCGTGACGCCAGCTCCCACGCCCCGAGCAGGGTGTCGGCGTCCTCGTCGCTGAGCAGCCCGGCGTCGTGGGCCGCGCCGATGGCCGCGCGCGTGCCCGTGACCCTAAGGGCGGTGCAGTCGCGCGCGTGGCGCAGTTGGAGGAGTTGGATGGTCCACTCCACGTCGGCGAGGCCGCCCGGCCCCAGTTTGACGTGAAGGGCGGGGTCCGCCCCCCTGGGGAGGCGCTCGGCCTCCATGCGGGCCTTGAGGAGGCGGATTTCGCGCAGCGCCGCACCGTCGGGCGCGGGACCGTAGCGGACCGGGTCGATGACCTCCAGGTAGGCGTCGGCCAGGGGGCCGGAGCCGATCGGCCTGGCGCGCAACAGCGCCTGGCGCTCCCACGGGGACGACCACGAGCAGAAGTAGTCGGCGTAAGCGCCCAGGGACCGGCTCATCGGGCCGTTCCTGCCCTCGGGGCGCAGCCCCAGGTCCACGGAGACGCCCATCTGGGGACCCGGCGCCCCCAGCAATTCCCGCACGCGCCCGACCACGGCCAGGGCCGAGGCCGCAGCCTCCTCCTCGTTGGCCCCGGGAGCGGCCCGGTGGACGGCGACGACGTCCGCATCGGAGGCGAAGGAGGACTCCCGCCCCCCGTAGCGGCCCATG
Organism: Schaalia georgiae DSM 6843; assembly: GCF_000429245.1. Taxonomy (GTDB): domain Bacteria; phylum Actinomycetota; class Actinomycetes; order Actinomycetales; family Actinomycetaceae; genus Pauljensenia; species Pauljensenia georgiae. Next base: position 59,741 of record NZ_AUBM01000015.1, on the reverse strand, counting down.
GCGACCAGGAGCACGTGGGCTCGTGCCCTCCCCCACCGTTCCTCCTCGTCTCTCTCGGCGATGCGCAGGGCGCCCAGCAGCGCGGCGTCCGTGGCGTCCGACACGGCACTGGAGGCGGGGTCCACGCCCCCCACCAGTTGGGCGGCCGCGGCGCGCGTGAGCTCGCGGGAGCGCACGGCCCGCACCCTGTCGGCCGCCTCCTCGGCTCCCGGGTGCCGTTCCACCAGCGCCAGGGTCTCCTTGACGAGGGCGCCGCGGGGACGGGCCTCCAGTTCCGCGTCGTCGTCCAGCCAGGCCACTGCCTCGGGCCGGGTGGACAGTGCTTCAGCGATCCACCGGGAGTTGGGCAGCATCGACATGAGGCGCGAGGCCGCGGCCCCGGAGTCGCGCAACAGCGCGAGGTACCAGTGGGAGTCCCCGATCTGTTCCGACAGGGCCCGGAAGTTCAGCAGCCCCATGTCCGGGTCCGCGCCGTCGGCAAGCCACGAGATGAGCACGGGCAGCAGGTGCCGTTGGATCGTGGCGCGCCTGCTGGTCCCCTTCGTGAGCGCCCCGATGTGGGACAGGGCGGCCGCCGGTGCCGCGTAGCCGATGGCGGCGAGGCGGTCGCGCGCGCCCTCGTCCCCCAGAACCGCGTCCCGGGCGCTCAGCCCCGCGGTGGCCGCCACGATCGGGCGGTAGAACACGTCCTCGTGGAGGGCGCGCACACGCGAGCGCACGCGGGCGATCTCCTCGCCGATCCCCTGGGCGCCGGGCCACCGGCCGGGGTCGAGGGCGCGGCCGAGCGCACGCAGCTCCGCCTCGCGCACGGGGACCAGGTGCGTGCGGCGCATCCTGGGCAGTTGGGCGCGGTGCTCGACGGCGCGCAGGAAGGCGTAGCAGTCGCAGAGCTCGGCGGCATCCGCGCGCCCGATGTACCCTCCCCGCGCGAGCGCGCCGATGGCCTCGGTGGTGCCCCGCACCCGCAGGGCCCCGTCGGTGCGCCCGTGGACCAGTTGGAGCAGCTGCACGGTGAACTCCACGTCGCGCAGGCCCCCGCGTCCGAGTTTGATCTCCTGGTCGGCCCTGGCCCCCCTCACGGACTCCTCCACGCGGGTGCGCATCCGGCGCGCTGCGTCGACGAAGCCGTCGCGCGTGGCCGCCGACCACACGAAGGGGGCGGCCGCCTCCTCGAAACGGCGCCCCAGATCCGTGTCCCCGGCTGCTGCCCGCGCTTTGAGGAGCGCTTGGAACTCCCAGGTCTGCGCCCATTTGCGCCAGTACGCCACATAGGAGTCGATGGTGCGCACCAGTGCCCCGTCGCGCCCTTCGGGCCGCAGGTTCGCGTCCACCGTCCACAGGGGGGCCTCGGCGCCGGGGCCCGAGCAGGCCGCCGCCGCCAGGGACGCGAGCCTGGCCGCACGGGAGGCGGCCTCCTGCTCCGTCAGACAGTCGGTGGCCTCTGTGGCGTAGACTACATCCACGTCGGAAATGTAGTTGAGCTCCTGGGCGCCCGTCTTGCCCATTGCGATGACGGCGAGGGGCACCTCAGCGCCCGGGTCCGCGTCCCGCCTGGCCAGGGCGAGCGCCGCCTCCAACGAGGCGTCGGCCAGTTCGGCCAGCCTGCGCCCCACCCCGGGCACGGCGGCGGGGGCGTCCTCGCTGGTCAGATCGTCGGCCGCGATGCCCAGCTGGACGCGCCTGTACGCCCTGCGCAGGTCGTCGGCTCCCGTGCCCTCAGCGGCGACGAGGCGCCCCGCGACCGGGCCCACGGAATGCGCCCCGACGGCACCGAGCACTTCGGCGCGCGCGTCGCGGGCGGGCTCCCACAAAGCGCCCAGGGCGCCCGGGCGCGCGATCAGGTACTCCCCTAGCCACGCCGAGGCGCCCAGCACCGCGCACAGGCGCACCAGGCGCCCGTCCGCCCCGGCGGCCGCATCGGCGACGGCGGCGGGGGCGGCCTCGAAAAGGCGCGTGGCCAGGAGCAGCATCTGGTCGGGGTCCGCGCACCGCCTCGCGCCCCGGGCCCACGCGCCCTCCGGGCCCGGCAGGCCCGCCAGGAGCGCCGAGGCCCGCTCCGGGTCCCGCACTCCGAGCCGGCGCAGGTGCGCCCCCGTCAGCGGCATCAGTGGACCTTGAGGAACTGCCGCAGCTCCTGGACGGTGATCTGGCGCCGGTACTCGCGCCACTCATTGAGCTTGTTGCGGATCACGAAGTCGAAGACCTCCTCGCCCAGTGCTGCGGCCACCAGCTCGGAGGAGCGCATGGCGGCGACGGCCTGGGACAAGGAATCCGGCAGCGCGTGGATGCCCATTACCTGCCGCTCCCGGTCCGACAGGTCCCACACGTTGTCCTCCGCCTCCGGGGCCAGCTCCATGCGCTTGGCGATCCCGTCCAGGCCGGCGGCGATGAGGCACGCCAGTGCCAGGTAGGGGTTCGCGCTGGGGTCGGGGGCGCGGTACTCGATGCGCGCGGCCCTGCGCTTGTTGGGTTTGTAGAGGGGGACGCGGACCAGCGCCGAGCGGTTCAAGTGCCCCCAGCACACGTAGGAGGGCGCCTCGCCCCCGCCCCACAGGCGCTTGTAGGAGTTCACGTGCTGGTTGGTGATCGCCGCGATCTCGCCCGCGTGGGCCAGCAGGCCCGCGATGAACCGCCGTCCCGTCTCCGACAGCTGGTAGCGGCCAGTCGGCGCGTGGAAGGCGTTCTCGTCCCCCTCGAAGAGGGACAGGTGGGTGTGCATCCCGGAGCCGGGGTGGTCGATGAACGGCTTGGGCATGAAGGTCGCCATGAGGTCCTCCCCCAACGCGACCTCCTCGATAATGGTCCTGGCCGTCATGATGTTGTCGGCGGCGCGCACGGGGTCGACGGCGCGCAGGTCGATCTCGTTCTGCCCCGGGCCGCCCTCGTGGTGGCTGAACTCCACGGGAATGCCCATGTCCTCCAGGATGCGCACGGCGCGGCGGCGGAAGTTGTTCGACGTGCCCCGCACGACGTGGTCGAAGTACCCGGCGTTGTCGACGGGCACCATGCGCTCGACGGACACCGGCTGGCGCAGCAGGTAGAACTCGATCTCCGGGTGGACCATCACCGTGAAGCCGAGCTCCTGGGCGCGCGCCACCTGCCGGGCCAGCACCCCGCGGGGGTCCGAGGCGGCCTGCCTCCCGTCGGGCGTGTGCACGTCGCAGAACATGCGGGCCACGCGGTCGTCGTCGCCCCCCACCGAGGGGAGCAGCTGGAAGGTCGAGGCGTCGGGGCGCAGCAGCATGTCCGACTCGCAGACGCGGGTCAGGCCCTGTACCGCGGAGCCGTCGAAACCGATTCCCTCGTGGAAGGCGTCCTCGAGCTCGCCCGGGTCGATGGACACGGATTTGAGCACGCCCGCCACATCCGTGAACCAGAGCCGGATGAAGCGGATGTCCTTCTCGGCGACTTCCTGCAGGACGTGTTCTTGTGAGCGGTCCACGCTGCTCCTGTCCGATGGCGGGCGGATACGACTGGGCGGGAGCCGCGCACACGGCCGCCCCCGCCCAGTCTACTCCGGCTACCTGCCGCTGAAGCCCTTCGAAATGGCGTCGAGGGCCCCCGTGAGGTCGGAGGGGAGCACCCACACCTTCGAGGCCTGGCCGTCGGCGATCTTCGGCAGCATCTCCAGGTACTTGTAGGAGAGCAGCGCAGGGCTGGCCCCGCCGGTATTGATGGCGGCGAAGACCGTGGTGATGGCCTCCGCCTCGCCCTGGGCGCGCAGGATCTGGGACTGCCGGGAGCCCTCGGCCCGCAGGATCTGGGCGTCCTTGTCGCCGCGGGCCTGCAGGACCTGCGCCTCCTGCTGGGCGGAGGCAGCCAGGACGGCGGCCTGCTTGGCGCCCTCGGCGCGCTTGATCTGCGCCTCCCTCTCGGCCTCGGCGGAGAGAATGGTGGCGCGCTTGGTGCGCTCAGCAGTGATCTGCTGCTCCATGGCGGCCAGCACCCGCGGCGGCGGCTCGATGGACTTCAGCTCCACGCGGGTGACGCGGATGCCCCACGTGCCCGTCGCCTCGTCGAGGACGCCGCGCAGCTGCTTGTTGATGGAGTCGCGGCTGGTCTGGGTCTGCTCCAGGTCCAGGGAGCCGATCAGGTTGCGCAGCGTGGTGGCGGTGAGCTGCTCGATGGCCTGGATGAAGTTCGCGACCTCGTAGGTGGCGTTGCGCGGGTCAGTGATCTGGTAGTAGATGACCGAGTCGATGGAGACCATCGCCTGGTCGGCGGTGATGACCGACTGCGGTGGGAAGTTGGCCACTTGCTCACGCAGGTCGATGCGCGAGGCCACCCGGTCGACGAAGGGCACCAGTACGTGGAAGCCGCCGTAGAGCACTGCTTGGAAGCGCCCGAGGCGCTCGATGACGTAGGCCTGGGACTGGGGGACGATCCGCACGGAGCGGACCAGGGTGATGACGATTAATATGAAAAGCAGTACCAGAATGAATGCCGTTATCGGCAAACCGTATGACATTGTGCCTTTCTTCCTTTCAGTAGGGTTCCGTTGAGGGCGCGACGATGGCTGTGGCGCCATCGATTCCGATGATGACGACTGGGGCGCCCTCCGGGATCGTGCCCGCCTGGCTCCGCGCGCTCCACTCCGCGCCCCGCAAGCGGGCGCGCCCGTCTCGGACAGTGATCGTGGACAGGGCGTACCCGCCCGCTCCGACGAGGGCGTCCGTGTTGGTACGCACGTCCGGAGTGGACTGGTACAGGCGGCCCTTGAGGAAGGGGCGAACGGCCATGAGCAGCACGACTGACACGACTGCGAAAACGCCGACCTGAGGGTAGGCGCCGCCGCCCGCAGCGGCGACGACCGCCCCGGCCAGCGCCCCCACGCCGAGCATGAGGAACACGAAGCTGACGGAGAGCACCTCGATGATGCCGCAGGCCACTGCGACGACCACCCAGAGCCATACCGGATCCATGACTATCCCTCCTGATTCGTATTCAGTCCTGGGGCGAGGCGGCCCTGGCCCACCATCGCCCGTCCGCCATTCCAGCCAGCAGCGGCAGGGAGAACGCCTCGGACAGGACGACGCCCGTCAGCGTGTCGGCGATGGACCCCTGCGCGATCATCGCACCACCGCGCATCACCGCGCAATGCGTGATGCCGGTGGGGATCTCCTCGATCTGGTGGGTGACCAGGACGACCTGCGGGGAGCGCTTGCCCGCGATGATCTCGTCGAGGGCCGACACCAGCGTCTCGCGGGCGCCCAGATCGAGGCCGGCAGTCGGCTCGTCGAGGATGAGTACCTCCGGGTCGCTCATCAGGGCGCGGGCGAGTTGCACGCGCTGGGCCTCGCCCTCCGACAGGGAGCCGAAGGGGTGGTCCGCCAGGTGCGAGACCCCGAAAGCCGCCATCAGATCGCGGGCCCTCTCCTCGTCCTGGCCCTCGTAGTGCTCGTGGTGGGCGACGTGGACGCCCCACGCGGCGGAGCGGACCGTGTCGAAGGCGCTCTGAGCGCCGCGGATCCTCGACGCGACCGCCGACGAAGCGAGGCTGATCCGCGTCCCGAGCTCGGCGGGGTCGATCCGGTCGACGGGGGCCCCGCCGAGGGCGATGGACCCGGAGGTGAGCGCGACGCGGGCGCAAGCGGCCCGCACCAGGGTAGTCTTGCCCGCACCATTGGGACCCAGGACCACCCAGTGCTCGCCGTCACGGGTCTGCCAGGTCACGTCCTCGAGGATCCGGCGCTCCCCACGGACTACTGTTGCACGGTCAAACGATAGGACGTCGGTCATGTCGTAAGCCTAGACCAGCCTCTTGTAGAGCTCCACGGTCTTCGCGCCGATGGCCTCCCAGGAGAAATGGCTCCTCGCCCGCTCGAGGCCCGCCTGGCCCATGCGGCGCGCCATCGCCGGGTCGTCGAGGACCTTGATGAGGCGCTCGGCCATCGCCTGCTCGAAGGCCTCCGGGTCCAGCGGCGTCCCAGTCCCGTCGGTCTTCTGGTCGATGGGCACCAGGTACCCGGTCTCGCCGTCGACGATGACGTCCGGGATCCCGCCGGTCGCAGTGCCCACGACGGGCAGGCCCAGTGCCATGGCCTCGAGGTTGACGATGCCGAGGGGCTCGTAGACGGACGGCGTGATGAACACGTCGGCGGCGTCCAGGATCGCGGCGACCTCGGGTTGGGGCAGCATCTCCGTAATGAGGACCACTCCAGAGCGCTTCTCCTTGAGCTCGGCGACCAGGCCGTCGACCTCGGCCGCGATCTCCTTCGTGTCGGGGGCGCCCGCGCACAGGACGAGCTGCACGTCGTCGGGCAGTTCGCGCGCCGCCCGCAGGAAGTAGGGCAGCCCCTTCTGACGGGTGATGCGGCCGACGAAGACGACGGTGCGCTTGGACGGGTCAATGCCGTGCTCGGCCAGGACGCGCGCCTGGAGCTCCTCGCCCTGCGGCCCCACCGGGGCGTGCCACTTCGACAGGTCGATGCCGTTGTGGATGACGTGGACGCTATCGGGCTCGACGCGCGGGTAGCAGCGCAGGATGTCCTCGCGCATACCCCGGGAGACTGCGACGATGGCGGCGGCGGACTCGTACGCCGTCTTCTCGACGAAGGACGAAAGGCGGTACCCCCCGCCCAACTGCTCGGCCTTCCACGGGCGCAGCGGCTCCAGCGAGTGGGCCGAGACGACGTGCGGGATACCGCCCAGCAGTGATGCGACGTGCCCCGCGAAGTTCGCGTACCAGGTGTGCGAGTGGACCAGGTCCGCCCCCGTGCACGCGGACGCGATCTGCAAGTCGACCCCCAGCGTCGCCAGGGCCGGGTTCGCGCCCTCCAGCTGGGGCAGGTTGTCGAAACCGGTCACGCCCGGGTCGGCGCCGTCGGTGCCGGGCTGGCGGGGGCCGTCGAACGCGTGGACGCGCAGGTCGTCCACGAGCGGGCGCAGCACCTTGGCCAATTCGAGCACGTGCACGCCGGCTCCGCCGTACACGTGGGGTGGGTATTCGCGGGTGAGCAGATCGACGCGCATGGCATGTCCTTCCGGCGGTGACCACAGTGGTGAGGCCAGACTACCGAATCGAAAAGCGGAACGGCGCATTTTGAGATAGAAGCACACAGCTTCACATCGTGTACTACCATGTGAGAACCCCCACGGATGCAAAGGGGCTCCGTATCAACCGACATAGAGGTGGCCACATGGCGAAAAACCACGTTCTAGCAATAGTCCTGGCGGGCGGCGAGGGGAAGAGGCTCATGCCCCTGACCGAGGTGAGGGCGAAACCCGCGGTCCCCTTCGGCGGCCACTTCCGGCTAATCGACTTCGCGCTGTCGAACCTCGTGAACTCCGGCTACCTCAAGACCGTTGTCCTCACGCAGTACAAGTCCCATTCGCTCGACCGCCACATCACCAAGACCTGGTACACGATCCCTCTGCTGGGCGACTTCATCGCCCCCGTGCCCGCCCAGCAGCGCCGCGGCCCCCACTGGTTCCTGGGCAGCGCGGACGCCATCTACCAGTCGCTGAACATCGTCGACGACGAGCAGCCCGAGTACATCGTCATCATCGGCGCGGACAACATCTACCGTATGGACTTCTCCCAGATGGTCCAGCACCACATCGACTCGGGCCTGCCCGCGACGGTGGCCGGCATCCGCCAGCCCATCGAACTGGCGCCCGCGCTGGGCGTCATCGATGGCGAGGGCGGACGGATCAAGAAGTTCCTGGAGAAGCCCAAGCACGCCGAGGGCCTGCCCGACGACCCCACCAAGGTGCTGGCCTCCATGGGCAACTACGTGTTCACCACGAAGGACCTGGTGGCCGCCCTGCGCGAGGACGCGAAGGACCCCGACTCCAAGCACGACATGGGCGGGAACATCATCCCGTGGTTCGTGGAGCGCGGCGAGTGCGGCGTCTACGACTTCCAGGACAACGACGTGCCCGGATCCACCGACCGCGACCGCGACTACTGGCGCGACGTGGGCACCCTGGACGCCTACTACGAGGCGAACATGGATCTGATCAGCGTCCACCCGGTGTTCAACCTGTACAACCGCGACTGGCCGACCATGACCCTGATCAACGGCTCCCTGCCACCGGCGAAGTTCGTCTACGCGGACGAGGACGGGCGCGTGGGCGTCGCCACCGACTCCTTCGTCTCGCCCGGCGTCATCGTCTCGGGCGGGTCGGTCAAGCGCTCGATCCTGTCCCCGGGGACGTACGTGCACTCGTGGGCGGAGGTCAGCGACTCGGTGGTCATGAACGGCTGCCGCATCGGGCGGCACACGAAGGTCGTCAAGACGATCCTCGACAAGAACGTCGTCGTCGAGGAGGGCGCCATCGTGGGCATCGACTTGGCCCATGACCGCGAACGCGGCTTCACCGTCACCGAGTCGGGGATCACCGTCGTCCCCAAGGGCACGGTCGTCACCAAGTGAGTCCGACAGCCACCGGGCCGGGGCTCCCCCAGTTCTTCGCGGACGGGGGCCCCGGCCTGGTCGTCACCGACGTCGACTCCACGCTGATCGAGCAGGAGGTCATCGAGGAGCTCGCGGCCGCGGCGGGGGCCCGCGAGGCCGTCGCCCGGATCACGGCGCGGGCCATGAACGGCGAGCTCGATTTCGCCCACTCCCTGCGCCAACGGGTGGCGGCCCTGGCGGGGCTCCCCCTGTCCGTGTGCGCCCGTGTGGCCGGGCGCGTCACCGTGACCCGGGGCGCGCGCGAGCTCATCGGCGCTGTTCACCGCGCCGGGGGCCGTTTCGGAGTGGTGTCGGGGGGGTTCGTCGAGGTCGTCGAGCCCCTGGCGCGCTCCCTGGGCATCGACTTCCACGCGGCGAACCGCCTGGAGGCGTCGGACGGGGTCCTCACCGGCAGGGTCGCGGGCCGGATCGTGACCGCGGAAGTCAAGACCGCGTGCCTGCGCCGGTGGGCGGCTCAGTGCTCGGTCCCCCTTTCGCGGACCGTCGCTATCGGAGACGGCGCCAACGACGTTCCCATGATGCGCGAGGCGGGGGTCGGCATCGCGTTCTGCGCGAAGCCCGCCGTGCGCCGACTGGTGGCCCACCAGTTGAACGAGCCCCGGCTCGACGCACTGATCGCCCCCCTGGGGCTCGCCTAGCGGCCCCAGCGGTCTCAGGGCTCGCGCGCCCCGGTCAACGAGATGAGGCGGCCGTCCCAGCCGTCGCGCCATTCGCGAGCGAGCCCCACGAGCTGGCGCGGGTAGACCTCGGCGGCGCCGCCGAGGTCCTCCAACTCGTCCAAGTCCCACCACTTGAGCCCATCGAGGACTTCTTTCTCCAGGTCCGTCCACCCCTCGCGGCTCACCTCGGCGCACTCCGTGCGGGCAACGAAGAACCACTCGTCCTGGCGCGCGGTGACGGCGGCGAAGTCGAACTCGGCGGTGCGGTACATGACCGGCCCCACCAGGTCCTCGACGCCCAGGCGTATCCCCGTCTCCTCGCGGACCTCGCGGACGGCCCCCGAGGCCGGATCCTCGCCCTCCTCGATCCCGCCGCCGATGGTGAACCACCACTGGCGCGCCGGGTCGTCCGCGTCGTGACCGATGGCCAGCAGCAGGCGGCCGCGCTCATCGAAAAGGACGACGCGGGCCGCCTGCCTGTGCGGGTAGCCCTCCGAGTCGCGAGGCCAGTCGCCGGGCCCGTCGGCGCTCACTGGGCGCGCCCCACCGCTCCGGCGACGGCGGTCTGGTCGGAGGCGATTGCGGTCAGCCGCAGGAACTCGGCGCGGTGCTCAGCGGCCTGCGCCAGGAGCCTGCGGTCCTCCTCGATGCGGGCGGGGTCGGGCCCCACCCGGGTCATGAGGCTCTGGTCGAGGCCCAGCGACGCCAGCTCGTTCATGAACCTGCGCATGGCCTTGCGGGCCGGAGCCCCCCCGCGGGCCACCCACTTGCGGGCCGCCTTGCGTTTGCCGCGGTCGGTCACCATCGAGACCTCCGCCGGCAGGATCCACCCGGTGCGGACGTAGGGCACCAGGCCCCTCTTGATCGTCTCCGCCTCGCTGTTCGAAGTGCGGATCAGCACAGTGAGCCACGTGCCGAACAACGGGACCTGGATGAACAGGTACATCTTGAGCAGCGTGGACAGCATGCCGTCAGAGCCCATCGAGTTCCACAGCCCGTGCACCAGCATCGCCGCTCCCCAGCCCGCCAGGAACACGAGGATCCGCGACCACGCGTGTTTGGCGCGGATCGCCCCCCACGCCATCGCGACGCCCGTGAGCGAGGTGGCCATCGAGTGGAGGAAGGGGCTGAGCAGGCCGCGCATCACGAAGATCGCCACCAACGATCCCGTTCCGCTGCTGCCGTAGCGGACGAAGTACTGGATGTCCTCGACGAACATGAAGCCGGCCGCGACGATCCCGCCGTAAACGATCCCGTCGAGCAGTGAGTTGATCGACGTGCGCCGCGCCAGAATGATGACGAGCACGCCCAGGCCCTTGAAAGTCTCCTCCACCACGGGGGCGACGAACACCGCGGCGATGGCCTGCGCCTTCTGGGCGTCCCCGATGACCAGGGCAGTGTTCGTCATCAGGGCGGTGTTAATGATCATGGAGGACACGGTCGCGACGCCCCCGCCCCACAGGAAGGCGATGATCTTCATCTTCAGCGGCTCCGGCTCCCACCGGTCGATGAAGACCATGGCGGACATGACGATGAGCAGCGGCACCACGGCGATCAGGGTCATCACCGCAGTGGTGAGGCCGTCGGCGTCCATGGCGTAGACCATGAAGTAGACGATGCCGGCGACTCCGATGACCACCATGACGATCTCGAACCACGGGACCACCCTAACGGCCTTGGGCGTCTGCCAGATGGGCGCGGCATTGTCCGGGGAGGGCGCGTCCACGTGGATCTCCGCACGGGAACCGGTGCGGTTGATCCGGCTCAGGCGGTAGTCCTCACCGGGACCACCCCACTTCACGACTGCTTCGGTCATGTCAGTATCCTCGTCCGTCGTAGCGAGTGTCATCGTCGAAATCTATGGGCTCGGGCTCGGGGGCGTGCCCGGCCAGGTGGAAGACGCGTACCAGTGCGGTGCCGCGCAGGGAACGGACCTGGGTGACGTCCGTGTTGTGCGCCGAGCGCGCCAACTGGATGCGGTAGCACGTGGCGTCAAGGGCCTCCAGGCGTGCCCGCGCGGGCTCACGGGCCGCGAGCTGCCGGCGGGTGTCGTCGTCCAGGGTGTCGCGGATCGCGCGCGACAGTGCCGACGCCTTCTCCAGGCACCTGCGCACGTCCACGGGGTCGGAGGCGGGTGCGGCGCCGGAGCGCCGGTCGAGTCCGTCACAGCTGAGTTGGTCCGCCGAATCGGCGACCGAGGCGTTGGCGACCTCGGTGAGGCAGGTGCCCGCCCGCGCGCCCAGAGCGTCCTCGCGCGCGAGCAGCAGCGTCTCGGAGGCGCGGCGCACGAGCAGGCGGGACAGGGCGTCCCGATTGGCGAGTATGCGCTGGTGGAGGCGGTCGAGCCTTCTGGCGCCCATCACGCACAGGTAGGCCACGACGGCGGCGAGCACCACCACGACCACTGCGATGACGACGAGGTGCGTCTGGAGGTAGATCATCGGCTTTCCTCCCCTCTGCCGCGGATGAGGTTGCGGGCGCTGCGGCTCCCAGAGGCCGCCGGGCTGCCCGTGTCGATGGCGAGCTTGTACACCTCGTAGACCTTGTCGGCCACGACCTCCCAGTCGTACTGGAGGCTGGCCGCCTCCCCTGCCCTGGCGATCGTCTCCAGCCGCTGCGGATCGCCGAGCAGCGCGATCAGCTCGTCGGCCAGTGACTCGGCGCTGCCCGTCTCGAAGAGGGCGCCGAATCGCCCGTCGCCCAGCACGGCGCGGAACGCCTCGATACTGGAGGCGACGACGGCGGTGCCGGCGGCCATCGCCTCGACGAGGACGATCCCGAAGGACTCGCCGCCCGTCTGGGGGGCCACGTAGGCGCTGGCGCCCGCCAGCAGTGATTCCTTCTCGGGATCGCTGATGCCGCCCAGGAACTGGACGCTGTCGCCGAAGCGGGCGAGTCCGGAGCGGATCGCCTCCGCCTCGCCGCGTCCGGCGATGAGGAACCGCGCGCCAGGGATGGCCTCGAGCACGCGGGGGATGGCGCCGGCGAAGACTGGCAGGCCTTTGCGGGGCTCGTCGAGGCGCCCCAGGAAGACGACCACGGGGGCGCCGTCGCGGGCGCGCCACGGCTCGATGGGCTCTGCGCCGCGGAAGGAGGCCGTGTCCACGCCGTTGGGGATGATGACCGCGTCCCCTCCGTGGTGCTCGATGAGGGTGCGCCGTGCCTCGCTGGACACGGCGATCCGCACGGCGATCCGCTCCATGTAGGGGCGCATGGGCGCCGAGGCGATCGACCGCGACAGCGAGCGCGTGAGGGCAGCGTGGAACGTGGCGACCAGGGGGGCGCCCGACAGGATCGTGGCGGCCATGGACACCGAGGGGACAACCGGCTCGTGCACGTGGACGACATCGAAGTCCCCGTCGGCCAGCCACCTGCGGGTGCGGGCGAAGGCGGCGGGGTTGATCGAGATGTTGGCGACCGAGCCGTTGAAGGGGACTGAGACCGACGACCCGGCGCTGGTGACCCACTCCGGCAGACCGGAGGAGCTGGAGGGGCTGAGCACCCGCACATCGTGCCCGCGGCTGCGCAATTTGAGCGCCAGGTCGCGGATGTGGAAGCCCACTCCCCCAGGGACGTCCCACGAGTAGGGGTTGACGATGCCGATCCTCATTCCCCTGACCCCCTGCTCCGGTGGGCCGCGCGCGCGCGTGCGAGGCGCTCGGGGTCGAGGTCCTCGGTGTAGACCTTCTGCATCATGTGCCAGTCCTCGGGCTTCTTGGCGAGCATCCCCGTGAAGGCGTCCACCCACGCCTGGGTGAGCGCTTCGACTTCGTTCGCGCCCCTGCCCGATGCGGCCGTAATGGGGCCGACGGCCTCGACGCGCACGGAGGCGACGGGCGCATCCTCGTCCCCGTAGAACACGCACACGGCGTACAGGGGGCGCGAGAGCCTGTGGGCGAGGGCGGCGGGACCCGCTGCCACGAGGGCGCGGTGCCCCGCGAAGTCGACCTCGATCCCGGCTCCTGAGATGTCCCGGTCGGCCAGCAGCGGCACGATGACTGAGCGCCCCCTTACGCGCTCGACCAGGGTGTCGAAGACGGACTCGCCCTTGCCCACGCCGATGATCTCCATGCCCACGCCCTCGCGCAGCCGCACGAAGGAGTCGAACAGGGAGGGCGGTTCCACCCGTTCGGCGACGGTGACGACGGTGCGCCCGTGCGCGCAGACCCACGCCCCGGCCCGGTCCCATGATCCGGAGTGCCCGAGCGCGAGGACCACGGGGCCGTCCTCGGACGCCGCTTTGATGCGGTCGAAGTCCTCGAAGACGACACCCTCCAGTAGCGGCGCCCCCTTCGGGGAGCCGAGCATGAGCTGCTCGGCGTAGTTGCGGATGTGGGATTCGACGGCCCGCACCACCAGCGCCTGGTCGGGCTCCCCCCCGGTGAGGCGGCGCAGGTTGGAGCGCAACTGGTCCACATTGGCCCCGCCCCGGCGCGCCGCCAGCCGGGCGCCCGCCCGGGCCGCGGAGAGCACCCACCCCAACGGGAGGCGGGGGGCCAGGGCGAACGCCACCGACAGGGCGGAGAACCTCATGCGCCCTCCACCTCGTCGATGTGCCGCGCCGTGTACCACACGCGCTGCCCGACGGTGATGAACGAGGCCACCGCCACCCACGTCAGCCCCGCGACGAAGACCCACGCGCTGGCGCCCAGGTCCATGATCATCGCGGAGCCCATGGCGATGATGAGCCTATCGGTGCGCTCGGCGATACCGAGTTTCGCGATCACGCCGACGGACTCGGCGCGGGCGCGCGCGTAGGGGACGGCGGCGGCCCCGACGATGGAGGCGAGGCCCGCGACGACCGCCCACGTGCGGGCGGTCCCCTCCTCCATGTGGAAGACCGCGTAGTAGGTGAGGGAGGAGAAGACCGCGCCGTCGCCGAGGCGGTCCAGGGTCGAGTCGAAGAAGGCGCCGAAGCGGGTGCCGCCCGTCGTCATCCTGGCCAGGGTGCCGTCGACGGAGTCCCCGAACATAATGACCGCCAACGCGGTCCCGCCCTGCCAGATCCACCCCTGGGCGACGACGCCGAAGGCGACCGCGATCGTCGCAGCGGTGCCGAAGGCGGTCACCATGTTGGGGGTGACGCCCGCTTTGGCGAGGAGCCTGGCCAGCGGTGTGAAAACGGCCCTTGGGATGGAGCGCCCGTAGTTGCCCAGCATATGTCAGTCCTCCTGGTCCCACGCGGCGGCGAGGGCAGATCGCGCGTCCTCGAGCAGCTCAGGGACGGCCTTGGTGCGGGCGATGATCGGCAGGAAGTTCGCGTCGCCCGACCAGCGGGGCACGATGTGCTGGTGGAGGTGGGCGGCGATGCCCGCGCCTGCGACCTCGCCCTGGTTCATGCCCAGGTTGAAGCCGTGGGGGCCCGAGACTCGGCGCAGGAGGCGCATGGCGGTGGCGGTGAGCTCCCCCAACTCCACCCGCTCCCGGCCGGTGAGCTCCGTGTAGTCGGAGACATGGCGGTACGGGCACACCAGCAGGTGGCCGGAATTGTAAGGGAAGAGATTCATGACCACGAAGCACTCGCTCCCCCGGTGGACGATGAGTCCGTCGGCGTCCTCCTTGCCGGGGGCGGCGCAGAACGGGCACTCGCCACGGGAACCGTCGGCGGGCTTGCCCTCACCGTGGATGTACGCCATCCGGTACGGCGTCCAGAAGCGGTTGAAGGCGTCGGGGACGCCCGCCAGGGACCGGGAGTCCTCGGTGGGAAGCGGCGCTCCCGCCCCGAGGGGGCCCGCGCTGGTCGGTACCGGGGTCTGCTCGCTCATGGTCACGCCCGCTCGATGCCCTCGACGGTGTCGTGGTTGGCGCGCGAGGCCACGTGGCGGACGATGAGCTCCACCGCCCGGTCCACGGGGATCCCGTTGTGCTGGGAACCGTCGCGCAGGCGGAAGGACACGGCCCCCGCCTCGGCGTCCTCCCCGCCCGCGATAAGGGTGAAAGGCACTTTCTCCTTCGCGGCGTTGCGGATCTTCTTGCCGAATCGGTCGTCGGAGAGGTCCGTCTCCACGCGGATGCCGCGCTCGCGCAGCTTGCCTGCGACTTCCTCCACGTAGTCGTCGAAAGCGTTGGCCACGGGCACGAGCCTGACCTGGACGGGGGCGAGCCAGGCCGGGAACGCGCCCGCGTAGTGCTCGGTGAGCACGCCGATGAAGCGCTCGATGGAGCCGAACTTCGCGGAGTGGATCATGACGGGCTCGCGGCGCGTCCCGTCGGGGGCGGTGTACTCCAGGCCGAAGCGGTGCGGCTGGTTGAAGTCGTACTGGATGGTGGACATCTGCCACGTGCGCCCGATGGCGTCCTTGGCCTGGATGGAGATCTTCGGGCCGTAGAACGCGGCGCCCCCCGGGTCGGCCACGCACTGCAGCCCCGTGTCGGCGGCGCAGCGCTCCAGGATCGCGGTGGCCTGCTCCCACTGCTCGTCGGTGCCGATGAACTTGTCCTTCTTCTTGCCGTCGGTGCCGCGCGTGGACAGCTCCAGGTAGAAGTCGGTGAGTCCGAAGTCCTGCAGGAGGCGCAGGATGAAGGTGAGCAGGTGCTTGATCTCGGCCTCGGCCTGCTCGGGCATGACGTAGCTGTGCGAGTCGTCCTGGGTGATGGAGCGCACGCGGGTGAGGCCCTGGAGCACACCGGACTTCTCATCGCGGTAGACGGTGCCGAACTCGAAGAGCCGCAGGGGCAGCTCCCGGTAGGACCGCCCGCGGGCGCGGTAGATGAGGTTGTGCATCGGGCAGTTCATGGCCTTGAGGTAGTAGGCCTGGCCCTCGTCGTCCATCGGGGGGAACATGCCCTCGGCGTAGTAGGGCAGGTGGCCGGAGGTGTGGAACAGGTCCTCCTTGGAGATGTGGGGCGTGCCCACGTACTGGAAGCCGTTGGCGATGTGCGCCTCGCGCACGTAGTCCTCCATGACGCGCTTGAGGACACCGCCCTTGGGGTGGAAGACGGGCAGGCCGGGGCCGATCTCCTCGGGGAAGCTGAACAGGTCCAGCTCTGCGCCGAGGCGCCGGTGGTCGCGGCGCTCCGCTTCCTTGACGCGCTCCTGGTAGGCGACCAGGTCGTCCTTGGATGCCCAAGCCGTGCCGTAGATGCGCTGCAAGTGGTCGCCGTCCTGATCCCCTTTCCAGTAGGCGGCCGACGACTTGGTGAGCGCGAAGCCGTTGCCGATCAGCCTCGTGGAGGGCAGGTGGGGGCCGCGGCACAGGTCCTTCCATGCGACCGTCCCGTCGCGGCGCACGTTGTCGTACATGGTGAGGCCGCTACCGCCGACCTCGACGGAGGCCCCCTCGGCGCCCTTGCCCTTCGTGGTGACCAGTTCGAGCTTGTAGGGCTGATCGGCCAGTTCGACTCGGGCCTCGTCCTCGCTGATCCCGCGGCGCACGAAGCGCTGGCCCTCTTTGACGATGCGCTTCATGCGCTTCTCCAACTCGCGCAGCAACTCGGGCGTGACGGCGTCGATATTGCCGAAGTCGTAGTAGAAGCCATCGGTGATGAAGGGACCGATGCCCAGGTTGACGTCGGGGAAGAGGCCCTGGACGGCCTGGGCGAGCACGTGGGTGGCACTGTGGCGCAGGATGTCCAGTCCGTCCGGGGAGTCCAGGGCGATGGCCTCGACGCGGGTGCCCGCTTCGAGCGCGGTGTCCAGGTCGCGGGGGGCCCCGTCGACTTTGATGGCGACGACGGAGCGGTCGTCCGCGTACCAGGCCGTGCCCGTGGTCCCCGCCTCGATGGTGGTCGCTTGTCCGTCGATGACGAGGTCGATAGTGGGCACGGGGGCTCCTCGGGTCGGTGTGGTCAAAGGCGCGGAAGTCCCCGCGCTCAGGATCAATGGCGATTCTACCCGCTAGTGCGGCGGCTTCAGGACCGGCGCATCCGCCTCTTCACGGACATCGCCGTCCGCAAGGAGCGGTAGGTGGTCTTCTTGATGGGCATCTCCCATCCGCCGGGCACGTCCGTGAAGTGCGAGGCGAAGGCGATCTTGTACTTGCCGACGCGGAACAGCTCGGGGCAGCGCGCCGAGTGGGCGCCCATGAGGTCGAATCCCCTGACCCCCTCGGAGGCCAGGGCGGCGGCGGCCAGGAAGTCCAGTACCGGGGGCTGGCGGAGTTTGCGGGCCTCGTCTGTGGAAGCGCCGTACTCGGCCTGGGCGCGGATCCCCTGGACGAGGCAGAAGTCCCAGCACAGGACTGCGCCCTCGGAGTCGCGCATCGAGAAGATGCGCGCGTGCTCGGGGCCCAGGGACGACAGGAGGTCCAGGTAGACCTGCTTGGGGTGGGGGCGGAAGCCGTCGCGCTCAGCGGTCTCCTCCATGACGGCGTAGTACTCGTCGATGACCTCGGGGGCGCGGCCGGTGTCCTCGTGGAAGGTGACGCCCTCCGCCTCGCCCTTGCGCCTGCCTGAGGTGATCGAGCGCCTCCCCGATTTGGGCATGGCGGCGAGGATCTTCTCCTCGGTGCGCCCGGAGGTGTCGATGACGACGGTGCGGTCGTAGCTGATGGTCTGCATAGGCATGTACAGGTCGGGATGCTGGTACCAGGCGTGGAGCCGGACGAAGACGACGGAGCGGTCGCGGGAGCGGATCTCGCGCAGCAGGTCGGCGCGCAGCGCCTCCTCGCGCTCGGGCGTGGCCTCGCGCAGCCACACGGGCCCCCATTTGGCCCACAGGAAGCGCACGCCCCGCAGCGAGTAGTTGTACAGGGTGAGGAAGGCGATGAGTTTGCCGTCCTCGCACCACTTGTAGCGCCCCCACAGCGAATGGCCCTGCGACGCCTCGAACGCCTCCCACACGCACGCCTGCTCGACGGGCAGAGCGCTGTCCTGGAAACCCGAGGCCGCTGCGGTCTTCTCCTCGACGTCGATGGGTATGAGCTGAGTCTCGGGCATGGCTGTCCTTCGTCGCGTTACGGGCTGTGGCTGGTCAGAGTCTAACAAGCGGGCTCCCCCGATCCGCGGGAGCGGGGCGATCGTGCTGTTCTCCACACGGGCGGCCCGAAGGCCGTTGTCGGCGCCGTCCGCGCGCTGCCCCAGTCGCTCCGGCAACGGACAGGGCCCACCCCCCGGCAATTGTCGGGGTCCTTTCGCGCGGCGGGCGGGGGCGCGCCCGCACCAACAAGGGGCTGGGGCCATGCGCGAGGGGGTACGCGTCGAGCACGCGGGCGCGCCCCGCGGCCCCACTCCCCGGCCGAGCGCCGTCAGTAGGAGGTCTGCGTGGGCTCCGGGTAGTAGCGCGCGAACTTGCGGCGGTGGTTCTGCTTCTGCATCCACACGGCCAAGTTGCGGCGCAGGTTCTTCTCCGCGGGGTTGAGGAGCAGGTCAAAACGGCGCCCGTCGCGGATAATGCCCTTGACCCTCCGTTTGAGGGCGGGGTCGACGATGTAGCGCAGCAGCAGGGAGTCGGGCACCATCGTGTACAGGATCTCGCGCGTGGCGCGCACCTGCTCGCAGCGCTGCCCGTCGATGAGGTCGGCGACCATGGGGACCATGGGGTTCGCGCCCGCGGCCGCCATGTACCAGTTGTTGCGCCCGATCCTGGGATTCACCTCGAAGAACACGGCCCGGCCGTCGCGCGGGTCGATCTTGACGTCGAAGTTCGCGAAGCCCCGGTAGCCCGAACCCGCCAGCAGCCGGACGGCCCCCTCCCACAGCTCGGGGAACTCCTCTGTGATCATCGCGACGGGGTTGCCGATCATCGTGGGCGCGTGGTCCTCCAGCAGGACGCGCGCCGACCCGATCAGGGTGGTCTCCCCGTGGGAGTCGACGTAGGCGGTGATGGAGCGCATCTGCGTGTTGTCGCCGGGTATGAGCTCTTGAACCAGGAAGGAGTCGCGGAACCCCGCGGAGCGCAGGGTACGCCACAGCCCGTCGAGCTCCTCCGGGGAGTCGATGAACCAGATCTTGCGCTTCCCCTCGAACTCGAGGACGTCGTAGGGCTCGCCGTTGGCCGCTTTGGCCACCACCGGGAAGGGGATGTCGATAGAGGGGGCGGCCCACGCCCCTTCGTCGGCTCCGGAGAAGTCCACCACGACGGTGCGCGGCGTGGGGATCCCCGCCTTCTCGCACGCCCGGGTGAAGCGGGCCTTGTCGGTGAGGGCGGCCATGGCCTCCAGCGATGGGAAGGGCAGGGCGTAGTGGCGCCCCAGTTCCTCGTGGTTGCGGGCCACGAACGCGGAGAAGATGTCGTGGTTGGCCATGAGGACGAGCCGCTTGGAGGGGTTGTCCCGCGCGATGCCCATGAGCGCGTCCATGAGCTGGGCGTCCGAGGCGTGGGCCGGGATCCGGCGCACGTCGAAGAAGCCCGACCCGGTGATCGACTCGGTGGGCCGGCTGCCCACGCACAGGCACCTGCAGCCGAAAGCCTCATTGAAGCACCTGCCGATGCCGTAGACGCCGAAGTCCCCCCCGATGATGACGGGCAGGATGTCGGTGCGCGGTGACATTGCCATTAGTCCCCTCCTTCTGGGCGCCCGGGTGCCGGGTGCCCCAAGCCTACCGGTCGGCAACCGGCGGCGCGTCCCGCCCCTCGGAATCGCCGCGGACCGGGCGCCACTGCCTGTACTATTCCCGTGGCGCGAGCCGCACTCAATCATCAACCCACTATTCGGAGGATCACAATGCCGAATCCCCACGAACACGACCGCACCGCCCCCCTGATCCGCAAGAAGGAGGACCTCACGCCCGAGCAGTACGCCCACCAGCGCAAGATGCTCATCGCGACCGGGCTGATCATGGTCGTCGGAATGGCGCTGGCCGCGGGTTTCTTCTACCTGATCGGCTAGTCCACCCACTGGGACCGATCTCCCCCGTGCTTCCAGCCGGGGGAGGCGCTCCCTACAATGGGTGGAGCGCCGGAGACCCGGCGACCGCATTCCCCGCAGTGTCCTCAACTGGAATCCAGGTGGAACAACGATGACGAGCCCATACACACCGAACACAGGTCCCCAAGGCGGCGGCTACGGGGGGCAGATGCCCCCCGTCGGCCCGGTGCCACCCGCTCCGGGGGCGCCCGGACAGCCCCAGATGGCCCCCCGTCCCGTGCCGATGCCGCCGCCGACGTCGAACACGCCCCTCATCGTCGGCCTCGCCGTCGGCGCGCTGGTCGTGGTCCTCGTCGTCGTCGGGCTCCTGTGGTTCAGGCTATGGCGGGTCCCGCGCACCCCCAGCCCCGGCTACAACCCCGGACCCGCGCCCGCCAACAGCGTCATCAAGACGCAGGTCATCGAGGAGTGCCACAGCGCGGTCAAGCAGACGATGCGCAGCTCCATCTTCACCCGTGATTCCGCGACTTACGAGCGCACCGACTCCAACGGCGACCAGCATTGGATTGTCAGTGGCCGGGTCACCGGGGCCAGCACCTCGGGCATGAGCGGCACCTTCGAGTGGAGCTGCACAGCGACCTACTTCGACAAGAACGGCCTCGTCGACGCCTGGTCCTCCGTCGAGACGACCCCCGTCCGTTGAGACCGCCACACCACCGGGGGGCTCCATGCGATTCAACACCGCACTGATACCGTCGCAGCGCTACGAGCCACCCGGCGGCCAGTGGTGGCTGGCCGGAATCGTCTACCAGGTGTACCCGCGCAGCTTCCAGGACTCCGATTCCGACGGTGTCGGCGACCTGCGGGGCCTGCGCTCGCGCCTTGGCTACCTGCAGCGCCTCGGAGTCGATGCTATCTGGCTCTCCCCCGTCTACGCCTCGCCCCAGGAGGACAACGGCTACGACATCAGCGACTACCGGGCCATCGACCCCCTGTTCGGCACGATGGAGGATTTCGTGGCCCTCCTGGATGACGCCCACGCCCGGGGTATGAGGCTCATCATGGACCTCGTCGTCAACCACACCTCCACCCAGCACGAGTGGTTCCGCGAGTCCCGCTCCCCCTCCAGCCCCAAGCGCGACTGGTACTACTGGCGGCCCGCCCGCCCCGGCCACTGCCCCGGCGCACCCGGATCCGAACCCAACAACTGGGAGTCCTTCTTCTCGGGTCCGGCCTGGTGCTTCGACGAGGAGTCCGGCGAGTACTACCTCCACCTGTTCGCCCCCGGGCAGGCGGACCTCAACTGGGAGAACCCCCAGGTGCGCCGTGCCGTCTACGACATGATGAACTGGTGGCTCGACCTGGGGATCGACGGCTTCCGTGTGGACGCCATCGACATGATCGCGAAGGAGGAGGGCCTGCCCGACGGCGGGCCCGCGCGCCCGCCCTTCGGCGTCGGCTACGAGTGCTTCGCGGGCCGTCCCCGCCTGCACGACTTCCTCCAGGAGATGCACCGCGAGGTCTTCGCGGGCCGTCCCGCCGTGTTCACCGTGGGCGAGACCTCCAGCGCCAGCCCGGACAGCGCCCTGCTGTTCTGCGATCCCGCCCGCCGCGAGTTCAGTTCGCTCATCCAGTTCGAGCACGTCAACCTGGGGACCGAGGCGGGCAAGTTCTCCCCCCGCGCCCTGCGGGACGGCGAGCTCGTCGATTCTTTGAGCCGCTGGCAGGACGGAGTGGGCGACCGGGGCTGGAACTGTCTGTACCTCGACAGCCACGACCAGCCCCGCTCCGTCTCCCGCTTCGGGGATCCGGAGCACTGGCGCGCCTCGTCGACCGCATTGGCGACGATGCTGCAGTTGCAGCGGGGCACTCCTTTCATCTACCAGGGCCAGGAACTGGGGATGACGAACGCGGGCTTCACCTCGATCGACCAGTACCGCGACGTCGAGTCGCTCAATCATTACGCGCTGGCCCTCGCCGCTGGTGCCGACGAGCGGACCGTCCTGTCCGGTCTGGCGCGCATGTCGCGGGACAACGCCCGCACGCCCATGCAGTGGGATGCCTCCCCCAACGCCGGTTTCACCACCGGAACGCCGTGGATCGGGCTCTCACGGTCCTGGGCGTCCGGGGACGCCCGCGCCACGGCGGCAGAGCAGGTGGACGACCCTGATTCCGTCTACTCCTACTACCGGGCGCTTGCTGAACTGCGCCACCGCATGCCCGTCGTCGCTCTGGGCTCGTTCAACCGCATCGCCACCGGGGACGCGCGGGTCTTCGCCTACGAGCGCCGCCTCGACGGGGAGTCCGCCCTGGTGGTCGTCGTCAACCTCTCCTCGCAGACCATCGCGCTCCAGTCCGGCGTGGTCCCTGCCGCGGCGCCCCTCGTGCTGTCCAACAGCGGCGGCGAGGGACCGCTGGGCCCATGGGAGGCGCGAGTCCACTTGCTCGCCGACTGAGCCGCCCAGGGCACAACGCGGGAGGCGGGTGGGGTTCCCCCCACCCGCCTCCCAAGCGGTGGTCAGCGCCCGGGGCGCCGGATCACTTCTGGCGGCGGCGCGCCACCATGGTGGCCACGCCCGCAATCGCCAGCAGACCGGCCAGGGCGCCGATGGCGATGGTGCCCGCACCAGTGTTCGCCAGCTTCCGCTTCGGCGCAGCGGCCGGGGTGGTCGTCGTCGCGGTGGCGGCGGGCGTGGTGGTCGACTCCTGCGGGGCCGGCGTCGTGGTGGACTCCCCGGGGGCGGGGGCCGTCGCGTTCACCAGGGTCAGGGAGAAGACGCGGTCCTGCGCGAGGGTGAAGGTGGCCTCGCGGGCGTCAGCCGACAGCGTCACGCCGTCAGCGGCCTCGAAGACCCCGGAGCGATTGGTGTCCCACGCGACCGTCCCGGGCAGGTCGCCCTCCTTGATGGTGACCTTGGTGCCCAGGGGCAGAGCGTCCGCGCTGGTGAAGGTCTCCCCCGCCTTGAGCTTAGCCGTGTACGTGCGGTTGACGGTCGGGTCCGCCTCGTTGCTCACGGTGATGTTCAGGGTGTACTCCAGGGAGGCGTCGGCAGTGCCTTCGAGCTTCTTGGTGACGGAGAACTTCTGGTGGGCCTCGGCGTCGCCCAGGGCGCCGTAGCGCATGAACCTAGTGGACTTCTGGTCCTCCTTGCCGGGGACCGACAGGACTGCGGAGTTCTCGAAGGTGCCACTCAGGGGGTTGTCCGCCGAGGCTCCCGCGACGTGGGCGGGCAGCATGACGATGCCGAACTTTCCAGCGGGGATGTCGGGCAGCTTGAGAGTGACCTTGTTGCGCTCGCACGTCACGCCCACGCCCTTGGCGAAGGCTCCGCCGGTCGTGTCCTTCTCCATCTCGGCACCAGTGGCCGTGCCATCGACCAGGTAGGAGTGGGTGGGAACGAAGGACTGGACCTTGTCGCAGGTGAAGTCCCAGTTGCTGCCGACCACGGAATCGACAATGGTGGCCCCTCGCACGCCGGACTCGCCGCCCGGAACGATCAGGCGGTACGTGAGGGCCTGGTCCTCGTTGTGCGAGTAGTGGATCGACATCCAGCCGTCCTTGCGGAAGGACGTCACGTTTCCGGGGGGTGCGAGGCTGCCGACGCGCTCGGTCTTGATCTCCTTCTTGCCGCCGATCACGTAGGTGGGTTTGGTGATGGAATCACCGTCGTAGCGCATCTGGCCCCAGCTGGTGACGGAGCCCGTCCACGAGGCCGCCTGCTCCGCGCTCTTGGTGAAGACGACGGTGACCTTGCCGTCGGTGCCCCAAGTGCCGCAGCCGACCACTGTGCCGTCAGCGGACTGAACGGGGAAGTTCTTCGCCGCCGTCGGCGCGATAGGCTTGGCGCCGTTCGCCTTGTCTGTGACCGAGGCGTCGTACGTGAAGTAGTCGCCCGCTTTGACCGGCGCGGACGTCGACCACGGCATCTTCACGCCGACGGTCTGCCAATTCACGAAGGTGCGCACCGACTTGCCGTGGTCATCGACCAGGTCGGAGTTGTCGTAGTCGACCGAAACCGCGCTCGTGATGTCTTTCTCCGGCGCCGGGCAGGTGGCATCGGCGTGGGCGGCGCGCTGCCCGAGGACCACTTGCCCCAATCCGACGATTGTGGCGAACACTGCGAGCGCTGCGGCCAATGCGACCCAGCGCCTGGAGCTCCAGGTAGCCATTCTCCATACTCCTGTCGTTCTCTTCCCGCCATATTTCAGGCCTAGCAGCAACAAGCATAGGTCAAACTTCTCTTATTCGGTAGGAAATCAAGGATTCCCCAGCCTCAAGGAACACATGGGCACCTGATATTCGCCTCAATACGGGCATAAACCCCTGGTACCATGGGGAATCTATGATCAGATTCAGATTTGAGTGATCTACGAGATACATCACGACCTGTCCATTTACTGGATAGGGGTGGCCAACATGCGGTCAGCCGCGACGCAGCACGACCGCCCCGGCGGCAGGGCCGCAAGCCCATGGGCGCACGGGCGGGCAGCCCTGGCCGTCCGGCCCAGGCTGCCCGCCCCGGGTTTGGCCTCCGCACGGCGCGCCCCGCGCACGGCCCCTGCCGCAGCGCCGCCGGTCCCGGGCAATATCGATGCCCCACTGTTGCGCGTTTCCGCGCGCAGCCCCGCCGCAAGCCGATCCCGGAGGCGCGGGCCACAGACGAAAAAAGCGCCGACCCCATGGGGTCGGCGCCGAAGAGTAATAGTGTGTGAGTGTGGTGGGCGATACTGGGATCGAACCAGTGACCTCTTCCGTGTGAAGGAAGCGCGCTACCCCTGCGCCAATCGCCCGAGGTGGGTACGGGATTCGAACCCGTGTATACGGCTTTGCAGGCCGCTGCCTCGCCTCTCGGCCAACCCACCGCGCTACGCACGAGAACGATGGATTCCCGTTTGCGAGCGGATGACGGGACTCGAACCCGCGACCCTCACCTTGGCAAGGTGATGCTCTACCAACTGAGCCACATCCGCGTAAGAACCGCATGTGCGGCCGGGGTTCCCCCCGCCATTCCCAGTGGAGACCGGGATGACCGTGGGCGATACTGGGATCGAACCAGTGACCTCTTCCGTGTCAGGGAAGCGCGCTCCCGCTGCGCCAATCGCCACGTATGCCCGGATGACGGGACTCGAACCCGCGACCCTCACCTTGGCAAGGTGATGCTCTACCAACTGAGCCACATCCGCATGCCGTTCGAGCGCCGAACGCCCTCACGAACGGGTAAAACCCTAACAGGGTCGACCATGGAAACGGAAATCGAAGTGACGTTATCCAAGTCACAACGGTGTTGATTTGACGATTATTTGCCCATTCTCACCTGGTCACCGCTCGTTTCATGGCAATCTTGACCACATGAACACTCGCCCCGGCCACCCATATCCACTCGGCGCCACTTTCGACGGAACGGGAACGAACTTCGCGATCTTCTCCTCCGTCGCCACGTCGGTCACGCTGTGCCTGCTCGACGACGACCTCAATGAGACCCGCATCCCAATGACCGAGGTCGACGCCTGGGTGTGGCACGTGTACGTGCCGCGCGTAGGCGCCGGCCAGCGCTACGGATACCGCATCGAGGGCCCATGGGATCCGGACCTGGGCCACAGGTGCGACGTGTCGAAGCTGCTGCTCGACCCCTACGCGAAGGCGATCGACGGCCAGCTCAAGGACTCCCCGTCGCTGCTGTCCTACGACCCCGAGAACCCGGCGCTCCTGCAGCCGCAGGACTCCGCCCGCGCGACGATGCACTCGGTCGTCGTCAACCCCTTTTTCGACTGGGGCGGCGACCACCGGCCCGGGCACGATTACTCGGAGACCATCATCTACGAGGCGCACGTCAAGGGCATGACGATGACCCACCCCGAGGTGCCCGCCGAGATCCGCGGCACCTACGCGGGCATGGCCCATCCGGCCATCATCGCGCACTTGAAGAAGCTGGGCGTGACCGCCGTGGAGCTCATGCCCATCCACCAATACACCAACGACACGACGCTGCAGGCCAAAGGCCTGTCGAACTACTGGGGCTACAACACCATCGGATACTTCGCCCCCCACAACGCGTACTGCTCCTCCGGCGAGCCCGGCGCCCAGGTCGCGGAGTTCAAGGCGATGGTCAAGGCCCTGCACGCCGCCGACATCGAGGTCATCCTCGACGTGGTGTACAACCACACGGCCGAGGGCAACCACATGGGCCCCACCCTGTCGCTGCGCGGCATCGACAACGCCGCCTACTACCGCCTCGTCGACGGGGACCGCCGCCACTACTTCGACACGACGGGCACGGGCAACTCGCTGCTCATGAACTCGCCCCAGGTGCTGCAGCTGATCATGGACTCCCTGCGCTACTGGGTGAGCGAGATGCACGTGGACGGGTTCCGCTTCGACCTGGCCTCCACGCTCGCCCGCCAGTTCGCCGAGGTGGACCGCCTCTCCGCTTTCTTCGACCTCATCCACCAGGACCCCGTCGTCTCCCAGGTCAAGCTCATCGCTGAGCCGTGGGACGTGGGCGCCAACGGCTACCAGGTCGGCGGGTTCCCCCCGCTGTGGTCGGAGTGGAACGGGCGCTACCGCGACACCGTCCGCGACTTCTGGCGGGGCGAGTTCTCCTCCCTGCCGGACTTCGCCTCCCGTCTGGCGGGCTCTTCGGACCTGTACGAGTCGACGGGCCGCAAACCCAGGGCGTCCATCAACTTCGTCATCGCCCACGACGGCTTCACCCTTGCGGACCTGGTGTCCTACAACACGAAGCACAACGAGGCGAACCTGGAGGGCGGCGCCGACGGGGCCAACGACAACCGCTCGTGGAACTGCGGGGCCGAGGGGCCCACCGACGACGAGGAGATCCTGAGCCTGCGCCGCCGCCAGCAGCGCAACTTCCTCACGACACTGATTTTCTCCCAGGGCGTGCCGATGATCGCCCACGGCGACGAGCTCGGCCGCACGCAGTCGGGCAACAACAACACGTACTGCCAGGACAACGAGCTGTCGTGGATCGACTGGGACCTGGACGACGAGCAGCAGGCCCTCCTGGAGTTCACCAGCAAGCTCATCCACCTGCGCCGCGACCACCCCGTCATGCGCCGCAGGCGCTTCCTCAACGGCCCGGCCGTGCGCGGCGGCGAGTCCGACCTGGGTGAGATCGAGTGGTTCACGCCCGCGGGAACGCACATGAAGGAAGAGGAGTGGTCCCAGCCGTGGGCCCGCGCGACGATGGTGTTCTACAACGGCGACGCCATCGGCGAGCCGGACGCCAACGGGCGCCGTATCGAGGACGACGACTTCCTGCTGCTGCTCAACGCCGCCCCCGAGGCCATCGACTTCACACTCCCCGACACCAAGTACGGAGAACTGTGGTGCACCGTGATCGACACCGGAGGGGACGACGACTCCAGCGAGTACCACTCGGGCGACACCGTCACTGTGGGCCCGCGCACGGCCTTCATCCTGCGCAATCCGCGTGGCCTGTAAAACACGGACGTGAGTCCCGGCGTGCCTGCGGGGGTTTGCCTATCGGCATGCGTAGTGTTTCTGACGTGAATGAGATCGCGGCGCCTGACGAGTTCGTCCAGGCACTGCTGTCCCTGCGCGAGGCCCCGGGCCTTCCGCGCATCCTCCTCGAGGAAGTGGCCCCACCCAGCCGCCTGGCGCCGTTCACGGCGGCCGTGGCGATGCGGACCATTGACGAGGACGACGTGGGACAGCCCCTGGGCAGTGGACGCCTCGTCGTCCTGCACGACCCCGACGGCCAGGTCGGCTGGAACAGCACCTTCCGCCTGGTCGCCCAACTGCGGGCCCAGATCGACCCCGAGATGGGGGCCGACCCGTTGCTCGCCGAGGCCCTGTGGGGGTGGACGCAGGACTGCTTGGACGACGCCGGGGCCGGCTACCACGACCTGACGGGCACGGTCACGCGCGAGCTGTCCGAGGCATTCGGCGGCCTCGTGCTGCGGGGGTCGAACCTGTTCGTCGAGATCCGCGCGTCGTGGTCCCCGAACACGAATTTCATCGGTGAGCACATGGTGGGGTGGGCCGCCCTGATCCGGCGCACCGCGGGCGTGGTCCCCAGCCTGTTCCTCGAGGGGATCTGACGTGCTGGTGGCGAATCGTGACGGCCTTCCCCAGGGCGACACGGAGGACCCCGTCCTGATCGCGCAGCCGCGTGGAGGCGTTCCCGCCGTGGTGGACACGCCCTCGGACCTCGAGCGCGCCGCCGCGCGCCTGCGCTCGGGCTCCGCGCCGGTGGCCCTCGACGTCGAGCGCGCCCTCGGCTTCCGCTACGGGTCCGACCCCTACCTGGTGCAGATCAGGCGTGAGGACGTGGGTTCCTTCCTCATCGACTCCCATGCCCTTCCCGACCTGTCCTCGTTGAACGAGGGGGTGGGATCCACGTGGCTGCTGCACGACTGCTCCCAGGATCTGCCGAACCTGCGGGCTGTGGGGCTGCGGTGCCCGGAGCTGTTCGACACGGAGATCGCGGCGCGCCTGGTGGGCATTCGCCGCTTCGGGCTCGCGTCGGTGGCCGAGTCCGTGCTGGGGCTGGCGCTGGTCAAGGACCACCAGGCCGCCGACTGGTCGGTGCGCCCCCTGCCCAAGGACTGGCTCCGCTACGCGGCGCTGGATGTCGAGCTGCTCACAGAGCTCTACCGGCGCCTGTCGACCCGTTTGCACGACCTGGGCCGCTGGGAGTGGGCCGCCCAGGACTTCGCCCACGCCCTGTCCGTCCCAGACCCGCAACCCGACGCGGAGCGCTGGCGCTCCGTGAAGGGCGCCGGAGCCCTCAAGACCCCCCGCCAGCTCGCCTACCTGCGCGAGCTGTGGTCTGCGCGCGAGGGCATCGCCCGGGACCTGGACCTCTCCCCTGGACGCCTCGTGCGCAACTCCGCGCTGATCCGCGCGGCCTCCCGTCCCCCGGCCAACCGCCGGGCACTGCTGTCGATCGGGGAGTTCCGCTCGCCGGTGGCCCGCCAGTACACCGACCAGTGGATGCGGGCGTTGACGCGGGCGCGGACCATGGACGAGGCGCGCCTTCCCAGGCGGCACCGGCGTCCGGCCCCCGGCGAGCTCCCCGACGCGCGCACGCTCAAACGAGTGGACGAGGAGGCGGCGGCCCGCCTCGGGAAGATCCGCTTGGCCGTGGCGGGCGTCGCGTCCGGACTCGACCTGGACCCCGAGGTGGTGCTCGCCCCACGTGTGCAGCGGTACATCGCGTGGGCGCCGCTAGGCCGGGCGCGGACGGGCACGGACGAAGTCGGGGAACGGATGTCAGAATACGGGGCCCGGCCCTGGCAGATCGAGCTGACCGCCGCGCCCGTGCGCGCCGCCCTCGGCCTCTAGCGCGCTCTTCTTCAAGCTGGTCGGGCTGGGACCATGGGCCCATGCGGCGGGCGCGCCGATGGCGCCGCCCGCCCCGACGACCGTTGACGGCACGGAGCCATTACACGGACGCGCGTTGTCGACGACCTGCATGGGATATCGGCACCGACGCGCGTTATATCCCCCTCACGGTGTCGACAACCCCCTCACGGTGTCGACAACGCGCGTCCGTGTTCGTGCCTGGGGCACGCCGAATCCACCAGCGGAAACGGCGGACCCACGCGCCCATTGGCGGCGCTGCACGAGCGCGGCCCCGGCGGAACGGGAGCCCTAAACCCCGGCCGCCTGGGGCGCCAAACGGCCGAGCGCCACGCGCACGGCCCGCTCGATACCGGCGGCGTCGTAGCCGAAACGGGCAATCAAGTCGTCGCGGTCGCCGTGGGCCGGGAACTCTTTGGGCGCCCCCAGGCAGACCACGGGCACGGGCGCCAGCGCATCGCGCAGCGCCCATCCGAAGCCGCCGCTGAGCCCCCCGTCCTCGACGCTCACGACGGCATCCGCGCCCTGGGCGAGTCCGGACAGCTCGGCGGGAACCGGGATGATCCACCGGGGGTCGACCACGCGCACCCCCACCCCGTCGTCCGCCAGGGCGCGCGCCGCCCGCAGGGCGTCGGGCACGGTGGCGCCGGTGGCGACGATGAGCACAGTGCTGGCCCCCGCCTCGTCGAAGAGGACGTCCACGGGACCGCTGCGTCGCAGGGCGGGCATAGGGGCGGGCAGTTGCCCTTTCCGGTAGCGCACCACCGTGGGGGCGTCGTCGGTGCCCACGGCCTCGCGCAGCTCCTCGCGCAGCGTGTCCTCGTCGCGGGGTGCTGCCATCCGCAGCCCGGGGACCATCTGGCACATCGCGATGTCCCACACGCCGTTGTGGGAGGGGCCGTCGGCGCCGGTGACCCCCGCCCGGTCGAGCACGAAGGTGACGGGAGCGCGGTGCAGTGCTACGTCCATGAGGACCTGGTCGAAAGCGCGGTTGAGGAAGGTGGCGTACAGGGCGACGACGGGGTGGGCGCCCTCGTAAGCCATCCCCGCCGCGCAGGCGGCAGCCTCCTGCTCAGCGATCCCCACATCGATGACGCGCCCGGGGAACGCCTCGTGCAGCGGGCCGAGCCCCACTGGCCGCATCATGGCCGCCGTCACGCCGACGACGTCGTCGCGCTCCCGGGCGATGCGGACGATCTCGTCAGCGAACACACTGGTCCACCCGAATCGCGCTGGCGCCACCGGCAGCCCCGTCTCGGGGTGGATCGGGCCGACCGCGTGGAAACGGTCGGCGATGTCCTCCTCGGCCGGGACGTACCCCCTGCCCTTCTGGGTGATGACGTGGACCAGGACCGGCGCGTCCAACGAGGCACCGCGGGCGAGGGCCTCCTCGACGGCCGAAACGGAGTGCCCGTCGACGGGGCCCAGGTACTTGAGCCCCAAGTCCTCGAACATCGCCTGCGGGATGAGGGCGTCCTTGATGCCGGATTTGATGCCGTGGAGGGCGTCGTAGGCGGCGCGCCCCGGTCCGCCGCCGCGCAGGAGCTGCTGCTTGCCCCATGCGAGTGCCCTCTCGTACCCCTGCGACGTGCGCAGGGCGTCGAGGTGGCGGGCGAGACCCCCGATGGTGGGCGCGTAAGAGCGGCCGTTGTCGTTGACGACCACCATGATCCGGCGGTCGGGGGAGGCGGAGATGGAATTGAGGGCCTCCCACGCCATGCCGCCTGTGAGCGCGCCGTCGCCGATCACCGCCACAGTCCACGAGCGGTCGCCGCGACGGTGCTTCTCCCAGGAGATCCCGTCCGCCCACGCCAGGGACGACGAGGCGTGGGACGACTCGACGACGTCGTGGGACGACTCGGCGCGGCTGGGGTAGCCCGACAACCCGCCCTCGGCCCGCAAGCCCGTGAAGTCGTGGCGCCCGGTGAGCAGCTTGTGGACGTAGCACTGGTGGCCCGTGTCGAACACGATCGTGTCCATCGGTGAGCGGAACACCCGGTGGATCGCTATCGTGAGCTCGACGACGCCGAGGTTGGGCCCGAGGTGCCCGCCGGTCCTCGACACGTTCTCGATGAGGAACTCGCGGATCTGCGCCGCCAATTCGATGAGTTCTCTCTCGGAGAGTCCGCGCAGGTCCTGGGGCCCGTTAATGGATGCCAGCAGCGCGGGACGGGGGGCAGTTCGTGGCATAGCCCAAGTCTAACGGACACCCGCGCACAAGTAACTGTGGGGGGCACTAGGATGGTGTGCGTTGGTATGTCCGCCCTCATTCCTCAGGAGGCAACGATGTCACCCACGCAGGCATCCTACGGGTTGTGGAAGTCGCCGATCACCGGGGACTCGTTCACGGCCAGGTCCGTGACCCTGTCCCAGGTCCGCGTCGACGGGCCCGACACCTACTGGGTCGAGGGCCACCCCAAGGAGAACGGGCGATCGACGCTGCTGCGCCACCGGGCGTCCGGGGAGACCACCGAGGTACTGCCGCTCATCGACGGCGCCCGCCTGCCCGACATCCGCACCCGCGTCCACGAGTACGGGGGCAAGGCTTACGCGGTGCACGACGGCGTCATCGTCTTCTCCGACGGTGCCGACGGGCGCGTCTACCGCTTCGACGCGAACAGCCCGCGCGCGGGGGTCCAACCGCTGACGACCCTGTCGGAGGTCCGTTACGGGGATTTCTGGATCGCGGACGTGCGCGGCCTCGTCTACGCCGTCGCCGAGGACCACCGGGGCGAGGGCGAGCCCGTGAACTCGCTGGTCGCGATCCCCCTGGACGGCTCGGCGGCCCGCGACGACGCCAATATCATCCCCGTTTTCTCGGGCACGGATTTCGTCGAGGCCCCGGCCGTGTCGCCCGACGGGACGAAACTGGCGTGGATCACGTGGGACCATCCCGAGATGCCGTGGACCCGTTCGCGCCTGCACGTGGCCAGCATCGGTTTCGAGGGCGCCCTGGGCGCCTCGCGCGTCCTGGTGGACTCGCCCGGCGTGTGCGTCTACGAGCCCCGCTGGACACGCGACGGCGACCTCATCCACGTGGACGACTCGTCCGGGTGGGCGAACCTGTACCGCACCCAGGGGTTCGCGTGGGTCGAGGGCGAGGACCCGGACGCGTGGACGGGGCGCTTGCGCACTCGGGCCCTGCACCCGGGGCGCAGGGCGTTCTCCCACCCGCACTGGAACCTGGGCCTGCACTCCTTCGACAACTTCGACAACGACTTCCTGGTGTGCTCGTGGGCCGAGGACCTGACGTGGCACATCGGCACGGTCCGCATCGACAACGGCCTCGCGGAGGAGTGGGCGACGGGGTGGTGGCCCATCGGCAACGTCGCCTCCGCCGATGGACGCGTGGTCTTCCTGGCGGACTCGGCCACCCACACGCCCGCCATCGTGGAGGTCAAGGACGGGAAGACCCGGGTGATCCGCCCCTCCTCCGAGGCCCAGGCGCCCGCCGAACTCGTCTCCGCCGCACAAATGATCTCGTGGGAATCCGCTGACGGCGAACGCGCCCACGGCTTCTACTACCCGCCGGTCAACCCGGACTACACGGCGCCCGAGGGCGAACTGCCCCCGTTGATCGTCAACGTCCACGGGGGCCCGACCTCGTCGGCGCGCCCCGGACTGTCGATCCCCTTCCAGTACTGGACGAGCCGCGGCTTCGCCGTCCTCGACGTCAACTACCGGGGATCCACCGGCTTCGGCCGCGCCTACCGCGAGCGCCTCAACGGGAACTGGGGCGTCATGGACGTGCAGGACTGCGTGGACGGCGCCCGCTACCTCATCGGGCGCGGCCTGGTGGATCCGGGGCGCGTGGCGATCAGGGGCGCCAGCGCGGGGGGCTTCACGGCGTTGTCGGCGCTGGCCGCGTCGGACGTGTTCACGGCGGGCGCCTCGTTCTCCGGCATCACGGATCTGCGGATGCTCGACGCGGTGGCCCACAAGTTCGAGTCCAGTTACCCCACCCGCCTGCTCGGCTCCTCGGACCCGGCCGACCCGGTGTGGGCCGAGCGCTCCCCCATCAACCGGATCGACCGGATCACGGCGCCCCTGCTGATCCTTCAGGGATCCGACGACCAGGTGGTCCCCCCATCGCAGGCGCGCTCCATGTACGAGGCGCTGCGCGGACGGGGCAACGCGGTGGCCATGAGGATCTACGAGGGCGAGGGCCACGGCTTCCGCTTCGCGGCGCACATCAAGGACGCGTGGCAGACGGAGCTGGCGTTCTACCGCACCGTCTGGGGCATTGCGCAGTCCTCCCCGGTCCACGTGGAGATCGCCAACCTGTGAGCGGTTTCGGGCGCGGCCCCCTGCCCGCGCGCGGGGGGCGGGACGGCGGGGGCTCCCCCTCCCGTCCACTGAGGGCACTGGGCGAGCACCGCTCCCTGCTGGGCGTCGTCGCCGCCGGAGTGGGGGCCGTGGTGGGTGGGGCCGCGGTGCTGTTCAACGCGTTGATCGCGTTGACGGGCCGCCTGGCGACGGGGTACCCGGAGTACACGGAGCACATCGGGGCGGCGCACGGCGCATGGGGGTGGGCGCCGTGGGCGTTCCTCCTGCTGTCGCCCGCAGTGGCGGGCTTGGTCTACGGCCCCCTGATCGCGCGTTTCGCGCCTTCGGCCAAAGGCCACGGGATCCCGGAGGTGATGCTCGCCGTGCGCCGCAAGGGCGGAGCGATCCCCGGGCGGGTCGCCGTCGTGAAGCTGGTGGCCTCGGCGCTCACCATCGGGTCGGGCGGCTCGGCGGGGCGCGAGGGGCCGATCGTCCAGGTCGGCGCGGCGCTCGGCTCGTCGATCGCCTCTACGCTGCGGATGCCGACGGCGCGCGTGGTGCTGTTGGCGGCGTGCGGTTCGGGGGCGGGGATCGCCGCCACCTTCCACGCGCCCTTGGCCGGAGCGGTGTTCGCGCTCGAGGTCATCCTCACCCAGTTCACGGCGGAGGCATTCGGTTTCGTGGTGATCGCGGCCGTCGCCTCGTCGGTGGTGGCCCGCGCGCTCCAGGGGGACGAGGTGGTGGTCTCGGTCGGGCAGGCGTTGTCCTTCACGTCGCTGGGCGATATCGGGTGGGTGGCGCTGGTGGGCCTGGGCGCGGGGCTGGCGGGCCTGGGCTTCTCGAAACTGCTGTACTGGCTGGAGGACGTCATCGACGCGTTCTGGGCGTTCACGCGGCTGCCGCAGTGGTCGCGCCCGGGTGTGCTCGGCCTGGTGCTGGGCGGGGGGCTGGTTGCTTTCCCGTACATGTTCGGTTCGGGCTATCCGCTGGAGGAGCGCGCGATCGGCGGGGAGTACCCGGTCGCGTTCCTGCTCGCCCTGATGGTGGGGCGCGCCGTTTTCACGTCGTTCACGATCGGGATGGGCGGATCGGGCGGGGTTTTCGCGCCCACGCTGTTCATCGGTGCGATGGCGGGCGCGGCTTTCGGGCAGGTGGTCGCCCCGTTGGCGTCCTCTGGCGCGGGAGTGTTCGCGGTCATCGGCATGGGCGCTGCCTTCGCGGGGGCGGCGCGGGCCCCTATGACGGCGGTGCTCATCATCGTGGAGATGACGGGGCAGTTCTCTCTGATCCTGCCGATGATGCTGGCGGTGGTGATCGCCACGGGCGCCTCCCGGTTCCTGACCCGGTCGACGATCTACACGGAGAAGCTGCGCCGCAGGGGCGATGTGCTGGACGATCCGGTCGAGGGCACTTTGCTCGGCACGAAGCCGGTGGCGGCGTGGATGGCCCCCGTTCCGGAGCTGCTGCACGCCTCGGCGGGCGTCGACGAGGCGGTGGCCGCACTGCGGCGCACGCGCGAGTCGGTGCTGCCCGTGGTCCGCGGCGGCGCGTTCGTGGGGCTCGTGACATCGTTGGGGCTCGCCGAGCGCCACCAGTCGGACGGCCGCTCCCCCGTCGCCCTGGGGGACCTGGACCTGGTGGACGTGTCGGTGGACGCCCTGGCGCCGCCGTCGCGGGTGCTCGACGCCCTGCGCGCCTCGGGTTTGCAGGCCATGCCCGTCGTGGACCGCGACCGCCGGGTCGTCGGGTGGGTGTCGGAGCGCGACCTGGTGGACCGGATGTACAGGGATCAGAGGCGCGCCATCGAGGCGCGAGAGCAGTCGTCGTGGGGCTCGCGCTTCCAGGAGCGCCACCCGCGCCGCCGCCCTAAGCGCGGGTGAGGGCCGCCACCATTTCGACGTGGTGGGTGTGGGGGAACAGGTCCCACGCCCGCAGTGACTCCACCCGGTAGCCCGCGCCTGTGAGCGCGCGCAGGTCACGGGCTCCGGCGGCGGGGTCGCAGGAGACCAGGACGAGGCGGGGTGCTCCCAGTGCCGCCATGGCCTCGCACACCCACCGGCCCGCTCCTGCGCGCGGCGGGTCGGCGACGACCACGTCGGGCGGGCAGCCCAGTCCCCCCGCCAGTTCCGCGACCCCTTCGGCGTCGATCCCCCCGATGAAGGTCTGCGCCCACGGGAAGGGCGCCAGGTTGTCGGCGGCGTCGGCCACTGCGCCCTCGTCGCCCTCCAGGCTCGCCAGCCGCCCGCCCTCCCCGACCGCGCGGGCCAGGGGCACGGTGAACAGGCCCGCCCCCGAGTAGAGTTCGAGGACCGCGCCGCCGGTTCCCGCTCGCGCCGCGCCCAGGACCTCTTCGGCCAGCACTTGGGCGCCGCGCACGTGGGTCTGCCAGAACCCGCTGGGGCGCACCCTGTAGACGTATTCCTCGCCGCGGATCTCCACGGGCCACGCCAGGGTTCCGGAGCCGGTCCTGCGGGCATCGGCGTCGTAGACCCCGGAGGCGCACACCACGTAGGCGGAGCCGGGGGTGGGCGACAGGGCGCGGACGCGCTCCCCCGGAGCCCACACCCGCCTCCACGGCGAGTCGTTGTCGAAGAGCCCCAGGCCGGCGATGGCGGGCGCGGCCAGGGGCATGGAGTCGAGGGGGATGAGGCGTTTGCCACGGTAGACGTGCATGCCGGGGGCGCCGTCGGCGCCGATGACGAGTTCGATGCGGTTGCGCCTGTGGGCGAGCTGGTCGCCGGGTTCCCCGTCGCCGGGGGCGGGGGCGACGCGGACGCCCCCGATGGCGGCGACCGCCTCGGCGAGCGCCTCGCCTCCGACCCGGCGGATCTGCCCGGCGATGACGTGCTCCTTCCACCGGCGCTGGGCGGGGGGCGCCACGTGGGAGAGCTCGCCGCCGCCCACGCCCGACGGGCCGGCCTGGGGCCACACGGCGCTGACGCGGTCGTCGCTGGCCTCGACGATCTCGATGGCGTCGGCCCAGGCCAGGGTGTTGCGGACGCTGGTCACGCGGGCGCGGACGCGCTCGCCGGGCAGGGTGTGGCGCACGAACACGACGCGCCCGGAGGTGTCGCGGGCCACGCAGGCCCCGCCGTGGGCGGGTTCCCCGATCCGCAGTTCCAGGACCTCGCCCACGCCCTCGCGGGCGGCCCTGGCCCTTGCTCGGCGCTGGGGGGAGGGACGACGGCGGGCTCGCATGGGCATGATCGGTCCTTCTCGTTCCGGTGATGGGCGCGTCCCATGCTACCGCCCGCGCACTCCCGGCGCGGCCCGCCCCCGGCGTCAGTCCCGGTGGAAGGGGTCGTTGATGGCGCGGGGCCCCTCGACTGCCTCGTCCTCCCCAAGTTTCCACGGGACCATGGTGATGACGACGCCGGGCACGTTCAGCAGGGAGCGCCGTAGGCGCAGGGCGCTCTGGTTGTGGACGAAGTTCTCCCATAGGTGGCTCACCAGGAACTGCGGCATGTAGACGACGAGCATCTCAGAGGGGTTGGCCTGGCGCCTGGAGCGCACGTACTGGAGGATCACCGCGTGGATGTCCCGGTAGGGCGCGGACAGCAGGGTCAGCGGAACGGGCAGCTCGGACTCGTGCCATTGGCACCGTATCCTCTCCCCCTCTTCCTCGCCCTCGACGACGGAGACGAGCTCCAGCGAGGTGGGGTTCGAGGCGCGGGCGGCGGCGACGGCGCGCATCGCGGGCCTGGACAGGGAGGAGATGAGGACGATGGCCCGCACCCGGGTGGGCAGGGTCCGCTTGGCGCCCCAGTCATCGACGCGCAGCTGGCGCCGCACTGTCGTGTAGTGGTGGTTGATGGTGAGCTGGAAGGCCAGGACGGCGGCGATCATGAGCAGGGTGATCCACGCGCCGTGCGCGAACTTGGTGACCAGCACGATCGCCAGCACCAGGCCGGTCATCATGAAGCCGACGACGTTGACGGCCCGAGAGCGCAGGACCTTCCCGCGCTCCGACCCGCTCTGGCGCGTGCGGAGCTGGGCGTTCCAGTGGCGGATCATCCCCAGCTGCGACAGGGTGAAGGAGATGAAGACGCCGACCACGTAGAGCTGGATGAGGCGCGTGGTCTGCGCTTCGAAACCGATGATCAGCACACAGGCGGCGACCGACAGCAGGGCGATCCCGTTCGAGTAGGACAGGCGGTCGCCCCTGCGCACCATCTGGTGGGGCAGGAAGGAGTCGCGCGAGAGCACGGAGGCCAGGGTCGGGAAGCCGTTGAAAGCCGTGTTGGCCGCCAGGACCAGGATGAACCCGGTGACTACTGTGACCAGCAGGAACAGGGCGGAACCGGGGCCGAAGACAGCGGAGGCGATCTGGGAGATGGCGGGGGCGACGGGCGTGTCCTCGGGCACGGGGGCTCCGCCCTGGGAGAGCTGGAGGGCGGGGTCGTCGACGATCTTCACTCCGGTGGCGCGCGCGAGCAGCAGGATGGAGAGCATCATGGCGGCGGCGATGGAGCCCAGCATGGCCAGTGTGGTGGCCGCGTTCTTCGACTTGGGGCGCCGGAAGACGGGGACGCCGTTGGAGATCGCCTCGACGCCCGTCAGCGCGGCGCACCCCGACGAGAAGGCGCGCATGAGCAGGAACACCCCGCCCAGCCCCACGATCCCGTCCACGTGCCCGGGGGCGGTGACGAGCTCGTAGCCGGCCGTGGGGGCCTGCCCGAGGTGGCCGGTGGCCCACTGGGTGAATCCGACGGCCACCATGAGGCCGATGGCGGCCATGTACAGGTAGGTGGGGACCGCGAAGGCGCCGCCCGCTTCCTTCGTGCCGCGCAGGTTGAGTGTGGCCAGGACCACCACGAGGACGACGGCGACGGTGACCTGGTGCCCGTCGAGGGCGGGGATCGCCGTGGTGATGTACGCGGCTCCCGAGGAGATGGAGACCGCGACTGTGAGGATGTAGTCGACCAGCAGCGCGGAGGCGACCACGAGGCCCCATGTGCGCCCCAGGTTGGTGGTGACGACCTCGTAGTCGCCGCCGCCCGAGGGGTAGGCGTGGACGGTCTGCCGGTACGACAGGACGACCACGGCGAGCACCAGGGCGACCACGACCCCGACCCAGATGGACTGGAGGGCCGCCAGGGAACCGGACAGGGCGAGGGTAAGCAGGATCTCGTCGGGCGCGTAGGCGACCGAACTGAGCGCGTCGGAGGCGAAGACCGGCAGGGCGATGCGCTTGGGCAGCAGCTGGTGGCCCATCGCGTCGGTTCGCATCGGGCGTCCGATGAGGACGCGTTTGGCGCGGCTCAACAGGTTGTGCAACACGGTGGCAAGCGTACTCCCTCGCCGCGCCGACGACGAGGCGGGCGCCCTCCCGGTGCGTATGGACGGCGCGTCGCGGGAGGCGGACACACGGTCGCCGGTCGCGCGTTTTCCCCGTGCGCTTGGACAGCGCGCGATGCGGGGGTAGGTTTGGAGGCGTGCATTTTGTGATTATGGGTTGCGGGCGCGTGGGAGCGCGCCTGGCGACCACCCTGGACTCGATGGGGCACTCCGTGTCCGTCATCGATGTGGACTCCAAGGCGTTCAACCGCCTGCCCTCCGATTTCTCCGGCCGCCGCGTGACGGGCGTGGGCATGGACCGCGCCGCGATGCGCCAGGCGGGCATCAAGGGCGCCTACGCCTTCGCCGCCGTCTCCAGCGGCGACAACTCGAATATCATCGCCGCCCGCATCGCCCGCGAGGTCTTCGACGTCGAGCACGTCGTCGCGCGCATCTACGACCCCACGCGCGCCTACCTCTACGAGCGGCTCGGCATCCCCACGGTCGCGTCGGTGCAGCGCACCACCGAGTCGGTCCTGCGCAGAGTGCTGCCCCCCGACGCCTCCCTCACGTGGTCGCACCCGACGGGGTCGGTGGCGCTCGTCAACGCAACGCCCACGCCAGCGTGGTACGGTGTCGCGTTCCCCACAGTCGAGGAGCTCACGGGCTGCCGCATCGCTTTCACGTCGCGGTTGGGAGCGGTGCAGCCCGCCAGCAGCGACCTCGTCGTCCAGGAGCACGACCAGCTGTACTTCGCGATCGCGGGCACGGACACGACGCGCCTGCGCGACCTCATGTCGAACCCGCCCCGTTTGGAGGACTGAGCCCATGAAGATCGTCATCGCGGGCGCGGGATCGGTTGGCCGGTCAGTCGCCCTGGAATTGCTGGAGCACGGCCATGAGATCACTCTCATCGACCACCAGCCGGAGAAACTGCGGATCGCGTCGGTGGCCGACGCGGACTGGGTGCTGGCCGACGCGTGCTCGCCCGACGCACTGCGCGACGCGGGGATCCTGGACGCGGACGTCATGGTGGCGGCCACCGGCGACGACAAAGCCAACCTGGTGATCTCCCTGCTGGCGAAAACGGAGTTCGCGGTCCCCCGGGTGGTGGCCCGCCTCAACAACCCGAAGAACGAGTGGCTCTTCGACCAGTCGTGGGGCGTGGACGTGTCGGTGTCCACTCCGCGGATCATGACGTCGCTGGTGGAGGAGGCCGTGTCCGTGGGCATCCCCGTGCGGCTCTTCTCCTTCAACACCGCCGAGGTGTCGATGCACGCCATCATCCTCCCCCAGGACTCCCCTGTGGTGGCGCGCCGGGTGACCTCGGTCCTCCTTCCCGCGAACACTGTGCTCGCCGCCCTGCTGCGCGACGGGCGCCCACTGACACCGTCCTCCGATGACGTGTTCGAGGCGGGCGACGAGCTGCTCGTCCTGGTACCCGACACCGACTCGGACGCCGTTGCGGAGCTGCGGCGCATGGTGAACCCCGAGCCCGCGCAACCGGCCCAGGACTGAGCGCCCCCGGGGCGGAGGACCTGCACCCGGCTGGCCGACCGCTGGCGCGCAGCGACGCGGCGTGGCGTGGGGGCGTGGGCCGCTTACTGCCCCGGTCGGCCCCCGCTGGCGCGCAGCGACGCGGCGTGGGGGCGCAGGCCCGCCCAGGTCGCCCACCCGGCCACCGCGAACAGCGGCAGGCCGAGGGCGATTTTCACAATGCCAAGGGGCGCCACCAGTCCCAGGGCCCACAGCGGCGTCTGCGCGGCCACGCGCAGTGCGAACACGCCGAACCACAGCCACGTCAGCGCAGCGCAGCGCCGCGCGAGCGGACGCATCCCGGGCTCGCGCCACTGCCCTCCGATGCCGTAGAGGAAGCCGACCGCCAGGCCCACCAGCGGCCGCCTCACGATGAGGGACACGGCCAGGGCCAGGGCGCTGACGGCGTTCGTGGCGATCCCCCACACGAAGTAGTCCTCCGCCCTGCCCGACAGTGACGCGACGAGGACGCCGATGCCGACGCCCAGGACGCCCGAGGCGGCCTGGGTGAGGGGCTGTCTGGCCAGCAGGCGGGCGGCGCAGGCCACCAGCGCCACGCCGAGCGCCGCGGCCAGGGTCCACACGAGGGAGCGGGTGAGGGCGTAGACGACGACGAAGACCAGCCCCGGCGCCACGGACTCGACGACGCCGCGGGGGCCGCCGAGGGCCTGCGACCATGAGAAGGAATCGCCGGTGGCCTGCTGGAGCCACGCGGGCGCGGCCGCGCGCGCAGTCGCTGGCCCCGGCCCGGCCGCTGACCCGGAAGCCGGCGCACGCGCCGACTCTGGCGCGGGGTGCTCCCCCATCACGCCTCCATTGCGATGACGCGGTACAGGGGGTTGATGATGACAGCGGCGTCGCCCTGCTTGCTCACAGTCCCTTCGGCCTCGATGTGCGCGCCCACGTGCAGGCCCGGTATCCCGGAGCGGCCGGGCCACCTGAGCTCGATGGAGGCGGTGCCGTCGTAGAGCCGGGCCACAAGGATCTGGGGGCCCGAGGCCGGTGGGTAGGTCATGGACAGC
Organism: Schaalia georgiae DSM 6843; assembly: GCF_000429245.1. Lineage (GTDB taxonomy): Bacteria > Actinomycetota > Actinomycetes > Actinomycetales > Actinomycetaceae > Pauljensenia > Pauljensenia georgiae. The sequence continues at coordinate 18,467 of NZ_AUBM01000015.1, read as the reverse complement.
ACCGTGCCGAACAGGTGCGCGCGCTCGCGGTCGGTAACGCTGGCGATGGGTTCGACGCCCCTCGCCAGCCGTGACCGGGCCTCGTCGTCGGCCTCGTCGATCTGGCGCTGGTCGGTGTCGAGCAGTGCGCGCAACCGCTGCACGGGTCCGCGTCGGTTCCGTTCACGCACGTTTGACCTCGGCAGCTCCATCGGGCACGTGCAGGGGCAGTAGCTCCAGGCGCGTGCGGGGGTGCTTGTCGCGGCGCACGACGATCCGGTCGATGACCTTCTCGATGCCCTCGCCCGCCTCGGGCGAAGCCGCCGCCGGGCCCAGTACGTCGATGCGCGCGAACCAGCGGTCCCCCTCGCGGCCGATGATCCGCATCCGGGAGGTCCCCGAGCGCCCGTCGGGCATCCGCATGGGCATATCGACCAGCAGCTCGTCGCCGTAGCGCGACTCGACGTCTGTGACGGTGGCCCCCTGGGAGGCGAAGCCAGAGCGGATCTCCTCGCGGACCTCGTCCCACACGCCCCCCGAGCGGGGCGCCGCGGCGACGCTCATCTGAACGCCGGAGTTGCCCAGCACCACCAGGATCTGCAGGACTGTGGAGCCGTCGTCGGCTACCTGGGTGCGCAGCTGCATCCCCGGGACCGCGGGGAAGAGGATGGAGCCCATGTCGACGTACCCGTCGGAGGTGTCCACCTCCCCCGCGTTGCGGGGGCCGGGCTCCTCCCAGATCGGGTCGTCGTCCTCCAGGGTGGGCAGGGCGGGGGCCTGGGGGGCCTCCTCCTGGTCGGCGTGGCGCTTCTTCCGTCCGAACATGGCGCTCCTCAGCCCGCGCACTCAGTGCACACCGGCTGCCCGGCGGCGTCCGTGTACGCCAACTGCGAGGAGTGGTGCACCAGGAAGCACTGGGAGCAGGTGAACTCGTCGTCCTGGCGGGGGACGACGTGGACGGTGAGCTCCTCTTTGGACAGGTCCGCGCCCGGGAGCTCGAAGTTCTCGGCGGCCTCGGTCTCGTCCTCCTCGATCTCCGCGCTCCCGGCGTCGTTGCGCCGGGACTTGAGTTCCTCGATCGAATCCTCGGAGACGTCGTCTTCGTTCTTACGAGGCGCGTCGTAGTCGGTTGCCATTGCGTTCCCCTTCCCCCACCGGGCTCCCATGCCGATGGTGCGATCGCAGGGAGGATAGCACTTCGGTGAGGACTGCGCCATTGAATCACAGACACGCGTCACAACGCGGGCATTTTGCTTCCGTATTTGAGACGATTCGACTAACACATCCAGGAGGTATCAATGATCGAGCTCGAGCTGCTTGGTACGAGCGGCGACGGCGGGTCCCTGGTGTTCACCGACGCGGACGGCCAGCGCTACAGCGTCTTGATCACCGACGAGCTGCGGGGCGCCACCCGGCGGGACCGCCCGAGGATGGAGGTGGCCACCGCCCGCCCGTCGCTGGCCCCCCGCGAGATCCAGGCGCTCTTGCGCTCGGGGGCGACGGTCCAGGAGATCGCTTCCCGCCACGGCATGGAAGTGGCGACGGTGGCCCGTTTCGAGGCGCCCGTGCAGGCGGAGAAGGAGTACGCGCTCTCCCGGGCGCTCGGCGTCCGCATCGGCGACGAGGCGGAGGGCCCGGCGATGGGCGACCTGGTCGTGGACCGGTTGGCGGCGCGCGGCGTCGATCCCGATTCGCTGCGGTGGAGCGCCCAGCGCAAGGCCCACGAGCCCTGGCAGGTCATCCTCACGTTCGTGCAGGGCGCGGCCGAGCACGGCGCTCATTGGCGGCTGCTCCCCTCGGGGGAGGTCGAGGCCGTGGACCAGGAGGCGCAGTGGCTCACGGAGACCGTCGCGCCCGCTCCCGCGGCGACATCGATCTTCGCCTCGATGACCCGGGCTTGTGCGGTCGACGCCAACGAGGAGGAGATCCGCAAGCGCGAGGCCCTGGTCGACCAGCTCAACGCCGCCCGGGGCAAGCGCCAGCAGATCGAAATCGACTTCGACGACGACGAAGTCGATGAGGAAGCGGAGTACTTGGCGGCTATCAGCGACGAGGAGCACCGGGAGCCCCCGGCGATCACCGGGCCCATCTCCGCGCAGATCTACTCCCTGGCGCACGCGCGCACGAGGAGCGCTCCGCCTGCGCCCCCCGTTCCAGTGCTCGAGGGGACGGGGATCCCCTCGGCCGTCCCACAGGTTAGCGGCGAGATCCCGGTGATCGGGCACCGCGAGGCCCCGGCGGAGGATTCCGACGACGGGGAGGGCGCAGAACCGGGGAAGACCACGCCGGACGCGGGCGAGGTGCCCTCCGCGTCCGGTCAGGGTGTTGTGCCGTCGGGCAGCGGCTCCCCAAGGGCATCGGTCGCCCGCAGCGCACCGTCCGCCCCAAGGGGCGGGGAGCCGGGGGCCTCCCCGGCGCGCGAGGGCGCGCCTCCCCTGCCGGACGCGGAGGCGAAGCCGGACGAGGACGCGACCACGAAGACGCGCTCGGTCGCGGGCGGTCGCGAGTCGGCTGCCCCCGAATCCGCGCGCCCCACGGCCGCTGGCGCGAAGCGGACGCGCAGGGGGCGCCGGCCCATGCCCAGCTGGGACGAGATCCTGTTCGGCACCCGCCCCTGAGCCCGCGCGGGCAGCACTGGACGATTCGGTTCCACGTACGCCTAGGCGAGGCGCACCAAGGGGATGCGCATCTCTTCGGCGCTGAGTGAGCCGTGGACGCCGGGCATCGCGAGCATCGCCGCGCTCTGGACACGGGAGTCGACGACGCCGCCGCGCCCCCTCGCCAGCACCAGCAGGTCCCCGACCGCGTCCGCGCCCGGGCCCTGGCCGATGAGGGCGCCCATCTGGTCCCTGTTGAGGATCCACGCCCCCTCCCCCAGTTCCCCGCGCCACCGCTCCTCGACGCTCCGGGCCCGCCCGGGCTCGGCGTGGACGTGGACCGCGCGGGTCTCACCCGCGATGAGCCGCACGTCCTGGGCGAGGGCCGGCGAGTCGGCCAGGTCCCGCAGCGAGGAGGGGTCGATGTTCACCATGCCGTGGTCGGCGGTGAGCAGCGCGCGCACGCCGCCCGGCAGTCGGCGCAGCAGGCCCGCCAGTCCGGCGTCGAAGGACTCCAGCGCGCCCGTCCACTCGTGGGAGCCGACGCCGCGGGAGTGGCCCCAATGATCGATGTCCGCCCAGTAGAGGTAGACGACGGGCGTTCCCGCGCGCAGTTCGCGCAGCGCCGCCTCGCACCGCTGCTCCAAGGTGTTGGCGGCCACGTGCCTCGCCCCGCGCAGCGCCGCGCGCGTCAGTCCCGAGCCCGCGAAGGAGGCGGGCGAGATGACGGCGCTGTCCACTCCGGCCCCGGCGAGGCGCTGGAAGTGGGTGGGCACGCTCTGCCACTGCTCGGCGGGCGGGCCGCCCTCGAAGGCGAGGAGGTTCATGGTGCCGTCGCCGTGGGCAACGCAGAAGCCCACCATGCGGGTGGCTCCGGGCTGGGCGCCCGTTCCGAACGCGGTGATGGCCGCGGCCGTGGTCGACGGCACGACCGTGTGCAGGGAGCGGATCGATGAGCGGAACGCCCGCAGCGTGGGAGCGTGCCCGAAATGGTCCTCCAGGAGCGCCGTTCCCAGTCCGTCGGCCAGGACGAGCAGCAACTGGCGGGCGCCCGCGTCGATGCCGAGCGCCGCGCGGGCCGCCTCGTCGGCCCCGGGCAGCCCGGCGTCGAGGCTGGCCAGGCCGGCCCCGACGATGTCGGTGATCCGGGGGTCGCCGGGTCCGGGCAGGTCGGCGCCGTCGAGGGTCGGGAGGGCATCAGCCACCGCGGACCCCCATGAGAGCGGCCAGGGCCTCGACGAACTCCTCCGCCTCGGCCAGCGCGTCCTCGCCGTCGGCGGCCGCCGACACCCGGATCGATAGGTCGTCGGGGAAGGACTGCGCCGTGTAGCCGTGGTCGGCCGCGCAATCGGGGTCGTCGCAGTGCGCGGGTTCCAACTCGATGCGCCTGGTGCCCCGGAGGTTGACCGCGACGGTGATCTCCGACAGTCCCCGCGCTCTTTGCGGGTCGTCCAGGATCTCCATCGTCGAGTACCCGGCGATGTCCGCGCTTCGGTGGATGGAGGTCGCCACGGAGGCGCCGCCGTCCTCCAGCTCATCGACGTGGAGCTGGACAACGCAGTCACGGGTCAGCGTCGCGACAGTGAGGTGGCGGAACACGGAGCCGCGGTCGAAAGCGGCGTCCACCTGGCACAGGGACGCCACCGGCGCCTCGCCGCCCAGCGCCCGCCGCAGGGCCTGTTTCACCACCTGCGGGTAGAAGCCCGTGCGGTCGATTCTCTTCCACGTGTCCACGTCCCTCATTGTGCCCGGTCGCGGCGTGGTAGTCGACACGGGCGGGCGCCCGGCGGCGATAATGGACCCCATGGCGAAAAAGGACCAGGTCGTGGACGTCCCCGAGGCGGACGAGAACATCTCGGAGATCGACGTCTCGGCGGAGATGAGGGGCTCGTTCCTGGAGTACGCGGTCTCGGTCATCTACGCGCGCGCCCTGCCCGACGCGCGCGATGGCCTCAAGCCCGTGCAGCGGCGGATCCTCTACCAGATGGACCAGATGGGGTTGCGCCCTGACCGCGGGCACGTGAAGTCCCAGCGCGTGGTCGGCGAGGTCATGGGCAAGCTGCACCCGCACGGGGATTCGGCGATCTACGAGGCGCTGGTGCGCCTCGCCCAGCCCTTCAACCTGCGCCTGCCCCTGGTCGATGGGCACGGCAACTTCGGGTCCCTCGACGACGGCCCCGCCGCGGCCCGGTACACGGAGGCGCGCATGGCGCCCGCCGCAGTGGACCTGGTGACGGGCCTGGGCGAGGACACCGTGGACTTCGTGCCCAACTACGACAACCAGTTCACGCAGCCGGAGGTCCTGCCCGCCGCGTTCCCCCAGCTGCTCGTCAACGGGGCCTCGGGCATCGCCGTGGGGATGGCGACCAATATCGCGCCCCACAACCTGGCGGAGACGATCGCAGGAGCGATCCACCTGCTCGACCATCCCGATGCCACGGTCGCGGACCTGATGCGCTTCGTTCCCGGGCCGGATCTGCCCGAGGGCGGGGTCATCGTGGGCCTGGAGGGCGTGAAAGAGGCCTACGAGACCGGGCGCGGGGCCTTCAAGACGCGGGCGAAGGTGTCGGTCGAGCGCGTCACCGCCCGCAAGATGGGCCTCGTCGTCACGCAGCTGCCCTACATGGTGGGCCCTGAGAAGGTCATCGAGAAGATCAAGGAGAATGTGGCCGCCGGCCGCCTGAAAGGCATTTCGTCGGTGCAGAACCTCACGGACCGCGTCCACGGGCTGCGCCTGGTCATCGAGGTGAAGAACGGTTTCAACCCCGAGGCGGTCCTCCAGCAGCTGTACCAGCGCACCCCGCTCGAGGACTCCTTCTCGATCAACGCGGTCGCCCTGGTGGGTGGGCAGCCGCAGGTGATGGGCCTCAAGCAGATCCTGCGGGTCTTCGTCGACCACCGCCTCGATGTGACGACGCGCCGCAGCCGGTTCCGGTTGGGCAAGTGCGAGGAGCGCCTCCACCTGGTGGAGGGCCTGCTCATCGCGATCCTCGACATCGACGACGTGATCGCCATCATCCGTTCCTCGGACGACGCCGATGTGGCACGCGAGCGCCTGATGACGGCCTTCGACTTGTCGCAGGCGCAGGCGGATTACATCCTGGAGCTGCGCCTGCGCAGGCTCACGAAGTTCTCGCGCATCGAGCTGGAGGCCGAGCGCGACGAGCTGGCCGCCAGGATCGCCGAGCTGCGCGAGGTCCTGGAATCGCCGGAGCTGCTGCGCGCGCTGGTCAAGCGCGAGCTCGCCGAGGTGTCCGAGCGCCTCGGCACGCCCAGGCGCACCGTCCTGCTCGCCGCCTCCGGCACCCCCGTGGTCGGCGGGGCCGGGGCGTCGTCGTTGGCCGCCCTGCCCAGCGTGTCGCGCTCGGGCAAGGGCCTGGAGCTGCAGATCCCCGACGACCCGTGCCAGGTGGTGCTCTCCGCCACGGGCGCCCTGGCCAGGGTCGAGGGCGCCGATCCTTTGGAGCCGGGTCCCCGCGCCGCCTTCGACGGCTGGCGGGCGCAGTTGCCGTCTTCGGCGCGCTCGCAGGTGGCCGTCGTGACCGAGGACGGCATAGCCCACCGCATCGACGTGGTGGACCTGCCTGCCCTGCCGCGCTTCGACACAGGGATGTCCCTGGCGGGGGCGATGCCCGCTTCGGAGCTGCTCCACTCGGACTCGCGGCCCGTCGGCCTGCTGGATCCCGATGGCAGTGCGGTGACCGCGATGGGCACGGCGCACGGGACGGTGAAGCGGTTGCGCCCCGATGTCCTCCAGCGCGACGAGTGGGAGGTGATCGCCCTGGATCCGGGTGACCGCCTGATCGGCTTCGCGGCGTGCCCCGACGACGCGGACGTGGTCTTCATCTCGGGCGACGCCCAATTGCTGCGCACCCCGGCGGAGAGGATCCGGCCGCAGGGGCGCACAGCGGGGGGCGTGGCGGGGATGCGCCTGTCCCCGGGCGTGGAGGCCATCGGCTTCTGGGTGGTGGACGCCCCCGCCGAGTCGGTCGTTGTCACCGTCGCCGCCGCGGAGGGCGCCCTGCCGGGCACCGGCCAGACGACCGTGAAGGTCACTCCCTTCGACGTGTACCCGTCGAAGGGCAGGGGCGGGCAGGGCGTGCGCGCCCAGCGGTTCCTGCGCGGTGAGGACCGCCTCGACGTCGCATGGGTGGGGGCGGGGCCTCGTGCCTCGACATCCGACGGCGCCCCCGTGGACCTTCCCGCGCACGATGGGCGCCGCGACGGCTCGGGCTCCCCGATCACGCTGCCCATCGCGACTATCGGCTGAGGGAGCACGGGCGGCAGCGCGCGGATTCGAGCCGCCCGTTTCGCCGCCGCAGTGCTTTCTCGTGCGGCGATCCGACCGGCACCGCCTCCGGCGGACGACAGAGAGGGGCGGGGGCCGTCGCCGGCCTGCCCCGCCCCTCCGCCGCCGCGTTCAGCGGCTCTCAGCCCCGCAGGTTCTTGCTCACTGCCAGGATGGCCGCGACCTCGGCCCTGGTGGGCGAGTAGGCGCCCTCGTGGTACACCGTGATCCCCGAGGTGATGATCCCCCGGTGGATCGCGGGCATCAGGTCGCCCCAGCGCGCCTCGCGCAGGCGCTGCTTCGCCTCGGCGCTGCCCAGCAGGCCGGCGTCGACGAGGCCGGAGATGAGGCCCGCCATGAGCGAGTCCCCGGCTCCGACGGTGTCCTCCAGTTCCACGTCCAGGGGGTCGGCGACCAGCATGTCGCGCTCGGCCGCCGTCTTGATGTAGACCCCCCAGGGGCCCCGCGTGCACAGCACGAGGGCAGGGCCGGCCTGGCTCCACTCGCGGATGATCTCCTCGACAGGCCGGCCCGGGTACAGCCACTCGAGGTCCTCGTCGGACGCCTTGACGACGTCGGAGAGGGCGACGATGGCCTCGACCTGCGGGCGCGTCTCCTCGGGGGTTCCGAGCAGGGCGGGCCGGATGTTCGGGTCGTAGGAGACGGTCCCGTGGATGGCCTGCCGCTTGACGGCGGCGAGCACTTTGGCGGCACCCGGCTGGAACGTCGCCGCGTAGGACCCGGTGTGGACGTGGCCGACGTCGTCCTGGTCGGGGATGGGCGGAACATCCCACAGCACGTCGAACTCGTAGGTGGCGCGCGCCTTCTCGTCGATGGTCGCGTGGGCGACCGTCGTGAACTCCGCGCCGTCGGAGCCCTCGACCAGGGCCACGCCGGCCTCCTCGGCGTGTGTGCGGACCTTGGCGCCGCGTTCGTCCCGGCCGATCCACGTGGCCAGCTCGGACTCGTGCCCCAGACGGGTCAGGCCCGCGGCGACGTTGAGCATCGAGCCGCCGACGACCTCGACGGGCGCGGTATTGGGACGGTTGATCTCATCGATGAGCGCTTCACCGATGTTGAGGATTCTAGTCATCACTCAACCCCAGTTTCTCTTCCATTTCCTCGAGCGGAATGCCCTTGGTCTCGGGCATGACCTTCAGGACCCAGAATAGCTGGCCGACCATGCACAGGAAGAAGATTCCGAATGCGAATCCGCCGCCGACCGAAGAAATGAGAACGGGGAAGGCGTAGGTCGTGATGAAAGCGAAGGTCCAGTGCGTGAGAGAGCCGAAGGACTGGCCGCGGGCGCGCACGCGGTTGGGGAAGATCTCGGAGATGAACACCCAGATGACCGACCCCTGGCCGAATGCGTGGGAGGCGATGAACAGCAAGAGGCCGCAGAGCACCATCCAGAACGCCTTGGAATCAGTCTTCTCGATGATCCCGTTCTCGTAGGAGTACACCACCGCGGCGAGGAAGCCCAGAGAGACCAAGTAACCGATAGAGCCGACGATCATGAGCTGGCGGCGGCCCAGCTTGTCGATGACGGTGAGGGCGGCCATCGTCGCGATCAGGTTCATCGCACCGACGACGACCGAAGCCATGTAAGGCACCGACGCGGCGCTCACACCGAGAATCGTGTTCTCGCCGACGACGATCGCCATGACCTTGGGGGCGTAGTAGAGGATCGCGTTGATGCCCGAGAGCTGGTTGAACATGGCGATGCAGAAGGCCATGAGGATGACCTTGCGGTAGCGCCGCGTGAAGAAGGGGACGTGTCCGGCGGCCCGGTCCTCGGCCAGCTGGTCGGCGATCTCCTTCATCTGCTCCTCGGACTCCTCCGCCGAGTTCGTCAGGCGGGTGGAGATGGCCCGGGCCTCGTCCTCGCGCCTGTGGGCGAAGAGCCAGCGCGGAGTCTCGGGAACGGCCATGAGGAAGAGCAGGAAGAAGACGGCGGGCACGGCCATGACGCCGAGCATCCAGCGCCACGCGGTCTCCTCGTGCGCTATCTCGCGGATGATGGCGTTCGAAGCGTAGGCCAGCAGGATGCCGAAGACGATGTTGAACTGGACCAGGCCGACCAGGCGGCCGCGCACGCGCGCGGGCGCGATCTCCGCCGTGTAGATGGGGGCGACCACGGAGGACATGCCCACGCCCACACCGCCCAGGAAGCGGAAAAACAGGAAGTATGTGATGGGAAGGGACGATGCCGCCGTCAGGGTTCCGTCAGCGGCAGTGACCAACCCGGGCGTGGGCGCGAGCGCGGTGGTCAGCGCCCCGACGCCGAAGAGGATGCCGATCACGAACAGGATCGGCTTGCGCCCGAAGTGATCGGCGAGGCGGCCCGCGACGATCGCGCCAAGGATCGTTCCGATGGTCGCGATGGCGACGATCATCCCCTCGCCGACCGCGGACAGCGCGTAGAGCTCTTTGAGCTTCTCCTCGGCGCCCGAGATGACGGCGGTGTCGAAACCGAATAGCAGGCCGCCCAGGGAGGCGACGATGGCGCTTCGGATGACGAGCGACGAGGTCTTTGACTGGGATGCAGACGGCGTAGTCATACATGCCTCCGTGTCGAATAGTGTTGGAACGCGCGGGATCCCGCGCATCGAAGCCCCCACGGGGACGCAGAGGTTTCTTCTGTGATGGTAGGCATACAGTTAGCAGTATCATAGGTGACCTATCACACATTACCGGCAAAATGGTGGACGATTGACCGACTCCGCACTATTTATTACGAAACATGAAGTGGCTCACATATAGATCGTTAGCGCTGCCAACGTCCAAAGAGTGAGCAAATGGGGACCAAAGTCGCAGGTGATGCGGGAGAACGCGGCGCGGGAGGGGGAACACGATAAGCCGGGAAAACCGGATCGGTCCGGGGAAACGCGTTGCGGGCGGGAGAACGTGACAGTCCGGGCGGCACTCGCACTGCCGCGGCGAACACGGCGGTCCGGGCGAACGCGGCCCGGGTACCGTTCAGACTTCGCGGGCGTACAGGCGGGTCTGCCCCACCGTGCGGAACCCCAGGTAGTCGTAGACGGCCAGGGCGCCCGAGTGGTTCGCCGACCCCAGTCCCGTGCCCGTGCGCTCCATGCCGTCTCCGGCCTGGGCGTGCATCGAGGCGATGATGAGCGCATCCACGGCCCTGCTCTGCCGGTAGGCGCCGAGCACTCCCATCTGGTCGATGTACCCCTCGCGCCAGCCCAGGGCGGCCCAGTCCTGCTCGTAGCGCGAGGCGATGAGGAAGCCCCCCACGCGCAGTCTGTCGCCCCGGCGGTCCACCAGCAGGAACGACCACTCGGGCACGAAGGACATGCGGCCCTGGAACCACTGCTCCTCAGTGAGCGGCGGGCGCCCCCACTCGACCTCGTTGAGCAGGTTCGCCGCCTGGCGCGCCGGCTCCTCCCACTCCGGTGCCCACGCCTCCAACGACAGGTAGGCCCCCAGGGAGGGCCGCTCGGGCAGGACGGACAGATCGGCGCGCATCTCGTAGTAGGTGCGCGACCAGTGGAACCCGTGGGACTGCAGCTGCGCCTCGAGGTCCTCCTGACCGGCCTCGACGTGGCAGACGATCTGGGCCGGCCCCCCCGAGCCCGCGGTCCCGATCATGGCGCGGGCCGCCCCCTCCTGCCAGTCGACAATGGCCCCTCCCAGGCCGATGCGCCGGAAGTCGGGGTCCACTCCCCCGCTGCACACGCACTCGACGCGCCCGGGGTGGCGGATGGTGACCTGCGCGTAGGCGATCATGCGCCCGGCGGCGAGGCCCCGCGTGACGAACCCGGCGATCCCGGACCACTGCGTGGCTCCCCCCAGCATCTCGGCGACCTCGCCGGGGCTGGTGCGGTACGGGGGGTTGTCCCGGGCCTCCATTCTGGCAAAAAGCGTGGCCAGTGCCTGGTGGTGGGCGGGGGCCAGGGGCTCCCACACGATGCCGTGGTGGCTGGCGGGCATGGGGACGTCGGCGCATGCGTCGGCTCCGACGCGCGGCGCTGTGTCGCTCATGTTCTCCTCTTCTGCGGGTCCGTCTCTGCGCCACTCACTGGTCGATGACGTAGAACACTTCGGCCGCTTCGTCCACGAATCCGAGGTGCTCGTAGATCGCGTGGGCGTTCGACGGGTTGCGGGTGTCCACCTCGATCCCGATGCGGGGCATTCCCGAGGCGGAGGCGGCCGCCACGGAATGCCTGATCAGCGCCGAGCACACGGACTTCCCCCTGTGCCGGGGCAGGACTCCCACCAGGGAGATGCCCGCCTCGGGCCTGCCCGTGGACACCCACCGCTGGGCGGGGCGCTCCGTCACGATGTAGCCGACGACCGCGCCGTCGGGATCGAGGGCCAGGAAGGACCAGCGCCGCTCCATCGAGGCCACGGCGTCATCCCACCAGCGGGCGCGGTTCCACGACCAGAACAGGTCGCGGCTGACCTCCATGTGCAATTCCCGCACTTGGTCCCGCAGAGCGCTGTCCCAGGGGACCACGGTGTAGCCGCCGCGGACGCGGGGGGCGCTCTCGGAGCCCTCCAGGTCCCGGTACATGACTTGCAGCGTGCGCTTCGCGTAGAAGCCCGCGGCGATGTAGAGGCGCCGCCTGTCCGTCATATGGGCATCGACGAAGTTGGCGATCGAGGCGGGGATGGTGCTGTCCGGCCCGTAGGTCTCGACCAGCATCTCGCGGGCGCGCCCGTCCTGCCAGTGCAGGAGCGCCCGCCCCAGGCCGCGCCCCCGCCAGTGGGGGTGGACGTAGGCGGAGACGATCGCGATCGCGCTGTCGCTGGCGCCGCGCACGACGCGCACGCAGCCGACGGCGCTGATGCTGCTGTTGCGGTCGAGCCCGACGATGGCGTCGACCCAGTCGGCGCCGCCGCGGCCCTCGACCATGTCCGCGATCCCCTCGGCCCCCGTCCGGTGGATCGCATCGTCAGCGGATTCGACCGCGCGCACGAGGTCGTAGACGGCGGGTGCGTCGCGGCTGATGAGGGGCCGCCAACGCAGCCCGAGGTGGTTCCCCGGGTACGGGACGGACCCGGGCGGCGAGAGGCGCTGCGCAAGTCCAGTCATAGGACAATAGTAAGGCCAATGCGGGCCTTTGGTCACATGCGTCACGAGGCGGGGGCCGCCGCGCCGATGCCGGCCCGGCCCCGGCGGAGCGAGCGCGAGGAGCCGCACCACCGCGGCCCCCGACCCGCGCGGACCGCCGGGCTGACCGCGTCCGGACGCCCCAGAACCGCTGAGCCCGGGAGCCATCGCCTGTCAGGCGTCGATGCGGTCGCGGTCCAGGCCCGCCGACTCCTCGACGATGAACTCGCGCCGAGGGCCCACCGTGGAGCCCATGAGGAGTTCGAAGACGTCTTCGGCGCGGCGCAGGGCCTCCTCGTCGGCCAGGGTGATGCGGCGCAGGGAGCGGTGGGCGCGATCCATCGTGGTCTCGGCCAGTTGATCGGCGTCCATTTCGCCCAGGCCCTTGTAGCGCTGGATGGGTTCTTTCCACGTGCGCCCCGATTTGCGCAGGGCTGCGAGTCTGCGGTGCAGCTCGTCCTCGGAGTAGGTGTAGATGTACTCCCGTTTCCTGCGGCCCTTGCCCGCCACCTCGATGCGGTGCAGGGGAGGCACGGCGGCGTAGATGCGCCCCGCCTCGACCATGGGCCGCATGTAGCGGAAGAACAGGGTGAGCAGCAAGGTGCGGATGTGGGCACCGTCCACGTCGGCGTCGGTCATGAGGATGACCTTTCCGTAGCGGGCCGACTCCAAGTCGAAGGTGCGCCCCGACCCCGCGCCTATGACTTGGATGATGTTCGCGCACTCCGCGTTGGCCAGCATGTCGGCGGTGGAGGCCTTCTGGACGTTGAGGATCTTGCCGCGGATCGGGAAGAGCGCCTGGTAGTGGCTGTTGCGCGCGGCCTTGGCGGTGCCCAGCGCCGAGTCGCCCTCGACGATGAACAGTTCCGTCTCCCCCACGTCCCCGAGGCGGCAGTCCGCCAGTTTCGCGGGCAGGGACGAGGTCTCCAGGGCGTTCTTCTTGCGGGAGATCTCCTTGTGGATGCGCGCCGAGACGCGGGCCTTCATCTCGCCGACGACCTTCTCCATGAGCTGGGAGGCCTGTTGCTTGTCGTCACGCTTGGGGGAGGTGAGTTTGGCGCCCAGCCAGTCCCCCACCACTTTGGACACGACGGAGCGGATCTGCGGCGTGCCCAGGATCTCCTTGGTCTGCCCCTCGAACTGCGGCTCCGGGAAGCGAACGGTGATGACGGCCGTCATCCCCGCCAGCACATCGTCCTTCTCGGGGCGCCCATCCTTGGCGCCCACCTTGAGTTTGCGGGAGTTCTTATCGATCTGGGCGCGCAGCACGCGCAGGACGGCCTGCTCGAACCCAGCGACATGGGTGCCGCCCTTGGGGGTGGCGATGATGTTGACGAAGGAGCGCACGGCGGTGTCGTAGCCGATCCCCCACCGCAGGGCGATGTCGACGGAGCACACTCGCTCCAGCTCGGTGGCCGTCAGGTGCCCGGTGTCGGCGTCGAGGACCTGCACGGTTTCCGTGTACGCGCCCTCCCCCGTGATGTGCCACGTGTCGGTGACGGGCCCGTCGGTGGCCAGCCAGTTCGCGAAGTCGACCACGCCGCCGTCGAAGCGGAAGGACTCGGAGCGCTCCTCCTCACCGCGCTCGTCGACGCAGTTGATGGTGAGGCCGGGCACCAGGAAGGCGGTCTGGCGCGCCCGGGCCAGCAGGGACTCCCAGGAGAAGCCCTCTGTGGCGGGGAAAATCTGGAAGTCCGCCCAGAAACGCACCCGCGTGCCCGTCTTGGTCCTCTTCACCTTGCCGACGGTCTTGAGCTTGGACTGGTCGGTGAAGGGGGTGAAGGGCGAGTTGGGAGTGCGCTGCCTGGAGTCGTCGAACTCACCGGGCTCGCCCCGCCTGAAGCACATCTCGTAGGTCTTCGAGCCGCGGTCCACCTGCACGTCCATGCGCGCCGACAAGGCGTTGACCACGGACGCGCCCACGCCGTGCAGCCCCCCGGCCGCACCGTAGGAGCCCCCGCCGAACTTGCCGCCCGCGTGGAGTTTCGTGTAGACCACCTCCACGCCGCTCAGGCCCACGCCGGGGACCTCGTCGACGGGGACGCCGCGCCCGTTGTCTGACACGGAGGCGGAGTGGTCCGGGTGCAGGCGCACGTCAATGGTGTCGCAGTGCCCCTCCAGCGCCTCGTCCACGGCGTTGTCGATGATCTCCCACAGGCAGTGCATGAGGCCCCGGTGGTCGGTGGACCCGATGTACATGCCGGGGCGCTTGCGCACGGCCTCCAGCCCCTCCAGGACGGAGAGGTGCCGGGCGCTGTAGTCGGATGCTTTGGTCTGGCTCACGGGTCTCATGGTAGGAAACGGCGTGCGCATCTGCGCGCAACCCGGCCGCTGCCAGGGCGAATGTGGGGCGTTCGAGGCGGGCCGGGGGCTCTCCGGGCGCCCGGCGATTGCGCCACCGGTGAACAATCGTGCGGCCGGGGCGGCTGGTGGTGTGTGATGGGGGCATGAACGCTTCGACTCTCGAACGGACCGCAGTCCCCGAACCCACTTTGACTGCTGCCGACCGCTGCGACGCCTGCGGGGCGCGGGCGTGGGTCCGCGTCACCATGCCGACGGGCGGGCGCCTGTTCTTCTGCGGACACCACGCCAACGCGCACTTGGCGGCCCTGGTGGGCTCCGGCGCCGATATCCTCGACGAGCGCCAGCTCATGAACGCCTGAGGGCGGCGGGCACTCGTTCCCAAACGGCGGGCACTTGTTCGCAAGCGGCAGTCGGCCCGTTCCCAAACGGCAAGCGCTCATTCCCAAACGGCAAAGCGCCCACTCGACTCACTCGGACTTCCCCGGCCCCGCAGGCACTCCCTGCGGGGCCGCGGCCGTTGTGCTGCGCGACTTAGCTCTGCCCCCCACCGGGAAATGGAACCCGCACCGCACGCTCCGGCGTCTTTCCCCGCCCTCCCCTGTCCCCTCGCCGCGGAGCAGAGCCCGCACTACCGTAGGGTCCGTTGTGCTGCGCGACCTAGCTCTGCCTCTGGCCCGCCTGGGCTTTGAGCTCGTCGAGCGCCGGGTAGTAGGCGTCAATGCTCCCCACGTGGTTGACGGTCATTCCTGCGAGGCGCCACTGCCCCCGCTGCCACACCAGGTCGAAAGTCACGTCCTGGGTGGCGTCGATGGTGGTGTCCTTGCCATCATTGGTTGTCCACCGGTCGGCGTGCGACAGGTACACGCAGCGCAGGCCAACGGCCTGGAGTTCTCCGCCGCTGTCGCTGGTCCGATCGACGACGGGGCACTCCACGCCGCGCGACCGCATCCCGTCGGTCCTCGTCCGCCCTGTCGGCACCTCTTCGATATGGCCGATCTCGATGGAGCACGCCTCGCACTCGGGCGTCATGAGGTCGCTCAGCGGATGGGTGTCCGACGTGTTCCTGGCGTGGTCGATCACCGATATCGCGTAAACGACGGAACCCGTTGCCCCTTCGATCGTGCGGTCGGTGAGGGACTCAGAGCCCGCGAGAGCGGCACCCGGGGAGGAGACACCGCCCGTCCTGCCGGATCGGCCTCCACCGCCGCTCGCCCCGGCCTGGGCACCCGGCCCATTGGACTGATCGGCGGATCCTGTGCCGTGCGCGTCCCCACTGCCGCGCACCGACTGGTCCGAAACGTGGAGGACAGCGTAGACGATGAGGATAAGGACTGCGGCGATCACCAGCGGCAGCAGGAGGACTGCGCCAGTCCTCCACCGGCTGTCCCGGAATCCCTCGTTGCCCTCAACGGTTTGGGCGCCCGCCCGCGGGCCCGGAGCCGGGGCGCCGGGGATGCTTGCCGGGTCCAGGGCCGGGGAAACCGGTTTGTTCTCCGTTGCGGAGGCAGCGGCACTGCTTCCCGGGTCTGAGACCGGGGAATCCGTGCTGTTCGCAGCGCCCGAGGCGGGGGCGCCCTCCTGGTCATCGGCCGGATTCACCGACTGCGGGCGCGCCGACGCGGCGCGGTCGGGGTCGGACAAGTGCTTGGGGCTGCTCATCTGTATCACTCCTTCGTGATGGGGGGTCCGCCTGCGGAATCGTGGGGCGTTCCACCGAACGTAAGCCCCGACTCGCTGCCGCTACAACGCGGCCGTTGGCGCTTGTGGACAAGGAGCTAGGGGCATCCGTGCTTGTGGATAACCCCAGAGAGGAGAGCGGCCTGTGGACAACTGGAGGAACATCCCACCACCGGGGCAGGGGAATGCCTCGGACGGATACGCCCTGGTCCGCCATCGGGAGCATCCCATCACCCGGGCAGAGGGAGGCTTCGGACGGATACCCCCTGGGCGCGCCGTCGGGCACCACCAGAACTGTCGGCACCGCTACGCCGACGCGCGTTGTCGACAACCTGCATGGGATATCGGCACCAGCGCGCGTTATATCCCCCTCACAGTGTCGACAACCCCCTCGCGGTGCCGACAACGCGCGCCCGCGCGGGGCGCGCGTTCCCGACAAATCGGGATCTCCGACGCACTCCCCCCGGGTTACGCACACAAGGACCTCGATTTACGAAACACCCGATGCACACAACGGCTTGATTTCGCCCTTGTGTGCGACCCCATGTTTCCTAATTCCCTCCCTTGTGTGCGGCCCCGAGGGGGACGGGCGGACAACGGACGCACCTCGGCCGCCGAATCCGTGTCGGCACCGCTTTCGACTGTGCCCGCGCGCTCCGCCCCTGCCCCGCTCCCGGGGCGCTGCGGTCGAGCTCCGCCTGCCGCTGGTGCGCCGCCCGGTCCCCTGCGCACCGTGCGCGTAGTGTGGGGGCCGAGAGCGATGACAGGAGGCACCCATGGGCAGGGAAGCGTCATGACCGAGTACACGATCCGGACCGTGCATTCGACAATGGGTAAGTTCGACGCCTACGACTTCGACCAGACCCCCGACTCGATCGCCGAGCAGGTCGAGCAGCACCTGCTCAACCCGGACTTCCTGGACGGCGAGGGATGGTTCGCCCTCAGCGTGCAGCCCGCTCCGCCGGGCGCCGGGCTCCGCCCGCCCGACCAGTACCCGCCTCCCACGCGCTACCTGCTGGCGGCGGGCAGGGCCCACGAGATGGCCTTGGAGCTGTACCTCACCCACCCGGATGGCTCCACCGGCACGTACGTCGTGGCGCGCGAGAGGGTGCGCGACCCCGACGAGCGGGTCGCTTTGAAATGGCGGATGGGCCCCCACGCCATCAACCTGGTCCACGTGCACCCCCAGGAGGTGTTCACCGGTGAGCAGGCCGTCCCCTTCTTCCGGGACTTCATCATCGAGGACCGCGCCCCCGATTTCTCGCTGCTCCGCTGCATCCGGGGGCGACGCATGCCCAGGCCCACCCGGCCGCATTGCCTCTGAGGGGTTGCGCCGGGCGGCGGGGGCCGTGCTAGAACAGAGGGACCGCACCACCCGCGCAGCACCCAGGGGGCCCGCCCGCTGGGCAGGCGCATCCCCACCCAGAGGTATAAGCAACGCTTATGGCCCCGACCCGACGGGCATGCCGCCCAGACCTCGGCTCCCGCCCGCTGCCGGCGCTGGCACCCGTGAGTCGACTCATTGCGCTCTGTGGCATAGCCGGCATTCCGCAGAGTCCAGAACGATCCACCGCTCAACCCGATGTCTGAAAACGGTCGCAATAGTTATCCACAGACCATGACGAGGGTCTAGCGCCGGGAGTGCGCAAGGCGTTAGCATCGGAAGCAGGTGAAGCAGGCCACCACTGTGACCTGCGGTTGGCACAAGGATGTGGTACCGCGTGAACACAGACGATGAGCATGCCATGGACAGCACCAGGCTCAGCGCCGGGCTCGCAAGCGACCATGCCGCACCGGGAAGGACCGTCGACGATCCGGCCATCAACGAGCCCGCCGGCGCTTCCAGCCTCCGGGACCGCCCCACTGACGGGCCCACCGGCAGCGGGTTATCAATCGGCGATCCGGATTCAGACGAAACCTCGCCCGGCGGTGACCAGTCGGTTGATGGCGATTCTGCCGGCGACGGGTTGTCTGACGGTCCTATCGACGACCTGCCCACTGACAGCCTCGCCGACAATCTGCCTGCTGGGGGTCCCACTAGCGGCCTGCCCGACGGTGGTCCTGTTGATGATTTGCCCGATGGTGGTGGTGGGATGTCGCCGGTGGTGCGTGAGTATGTGGAGGGGTTGCGGAGTGAGGCGTTGGCTCGGGATGCGCAGTTGCGGGCGCAAGGCATCGACCCGTACAAGGGGACTCCTGTGGATGAGGGGCCCCGCCGCCGGTGGGGCGCGCGGGCGTTGGCAGCACTGGTTGTCCTGGTGGCTGCGGTGTCGGTGGGCGCGTACGTGGTGTTCTTCCACGGCGAGCCGGATTACGGGATGAGCCACGGCTACCAGGTCCAGTCCGACGGGAGCCTCAAGCGCCCCAGCGCTCCAGTGCACCAGCCCAGCGCCCCGGCCGAACTCCTGCGGTTCACCGACGACGCCAGCGAGATCGCCGCAACACACTACTTCGAGGCAGTGGCCTACGCGTGGAACACCGGGGACACCCAGTACATGAGAGCATTCAGCTCACCAGACTGCCAGTTCTGCCAAAAAACCGCAGA
>NZ_AUBM01000014.1 GCF_000429245.1 Schaalia georgiae DSM 6843 | reverse complement strand
CTAAGTGGCGCAGCAGCGGCTGAATCCCGCAGTGC
Source organism: Schaalia georgiae DSM 6843 (assembly GCF_000429245.1). Classification (GTDB taxonomy): domain Bacteria; phylum Actinomycetota; class Actinomycetes; order Actinomycetales; family Actinomycetaceae; genus Pauljensenia; species Pauljensenia georgiae. The sequence continues at coordinate 68,432 of NZ_AUBM01000014.1, read as the reverse complement.
GGTGTACGAAGGCGCACAAAGCACCGACAAAGACGCACCCCGGGCCACCCCGCAATCAACCGCCCGGAAACGAGGCGGGCCTCGGACACGAAGGCCCCGGCCCTCCCCGCAAGCAACCGCCACGAACACCACGGGCAGTTGCGCGCAGGGGCGCGCGAACAGTGGGGGGGCGGGAGCGCTGAGCGCTCCCGCCGCCGTGACCAGGTGGGGCCCAGGGCCCCGCCTTCGTCGTCCGATTCAGCCCTCGCGGAACATGATGCCGAAGCTGCCGCGCGGGTAGTGCCACTTGAGCACACCCTTCGGCGCCACGGCCAGGCAGGTCCCGCACTCCAGGCACGCCGCGTACTCGACGCCGATCGTGCCATCGGCCTCGACCGAGTACACGTGCGCCGGGCAGATGCGCTCCAGCAGAGGGCCGGCGCCCAGCCTGCGGGCCAGCTCCTGATCGACCTCGATGTGGGATTCCTCCTCATCCAGGTTGTAGGTGTTCCCAGCCAGTCGAGCAGGGACGCTTTCAATGACGAATCCAGTCATTGCTCCGTCCTCCTTTCAGAAAGTGCCGTCACAGGGCGCGGACGCCCGCCAGGACATCCCCCGCGATATGCGTGAGTTTCAGCCCCGACGCCTTGAGGGCGTCGAATCCGACCTTGCGCATATGGCGCCTGGGCTTCAGGTCGTGGTTGAAGATCCCGTAGAACACTTCTGCGGCGAGCTTCCCGTAGTCCGTGTACATGCGGGGGCGCTCCAGGAAGGCCGGGGCCTTCGCATAGGTCGCCATGTCCTTGCCGACGAAACCGGAGTCGAGCAGGCGCAGGTACGCGTCCATCGCCTCCTGGCCGAAGTCCTTCTTGCTGAAGGCCCTGCGGATCGTCTCCGCCGCCGCGATCGCGGAGCCCGCCGCCAGGTCCATGCCCCGGATGGTGAGCCCCGTGTTGAGGGTGAACCCCGCGGCGTCCCCGACGATGATGAGCCCGGGACGGGTCAGATCGTGGGACGCCATCGCGGGGCCGTCCTCGATGGTGAGGTGGCAGCCGTACTCCAGCAGGGTGCCGTCCTCCAGGAGCGGGGCGATGGCCGGGTGGCGCAGCATGTGGTCGTGGACATCCGACGAGGACAGCCCCGACTTCTCGAGGTCGTCCAGGCGCATGACCACGCCGATGGAGACGGACTCCTTGTTGGTGTAGAGGAATCCGCCGCCGGCGACGCCCTTGGTGCAGTCTCCGACCATCGCGTAGGCCACGCCCTCGTCACCGCGGACGTTGAAGCGGTCCTCGAGGACCTTGCGCTCCAATCCGATGATGGATTTGACGCCGACCGCGAGGTGCTTCATGGGCTCCTTGGCGCGGATGCCCGCCTGCTGGGCGATGAAGGAGTTGACCCCGTCCGCTGCGACGACCACGTGGGAGCGCAGTTCGTCCTCGCCAGCGCGGACGCCGACGATCTGCTGGCCTTCCACGATGAGGGAATCGACCTTCACGCCGGGCATGACGGTGACCCCAGCCTCCTCGCACTGCTCGAGCAGCCAGGCGTCGAGTTTGGCGCGCAGGACGGTCACGGCGTTAGCGGGTTCGCTCAGACGCTGATCCCAGTAGTCGATGTTGACGTAGGAACCCTCGTTGATGAGGCTCACGCAGTTCCGGGTGATCCTGCGCTCCACGGGAGCGGCGTTCACGAAGTCGGGGAAGACCTTCTCCATGATGCGGCAGTAGAACACCCCGCCGGACAGGTTCTTCGATCCCGGCTCCGCGCCGCGCTCGATGAGCAGGACCTCCCGTCCTTGTCCGGCCAGGGTGTAGGCGCACACGGCGCCCGCCACGCCCCCGCCGATGACGATGACGTCGAAGTCGACTTCCTCGGACATGTTCGTCTTCTCGTTTCAGGACAGCGCCGCCGTGAGGGCGGGCACGACATCGTAGATGTCGCCCACGATGCCGTAGTCGGAGATCTGGAAAATCGGGGCCTCGGCGTCACTGTTGACGGCGACGACGATCTTGGAGTCCGCCATGCCGGAGGTGTGCTGCACTTGGCCGGAGATTCCGAGGGCGACGTAGACGTCCGGTGAGACGTGCATGCCGGAGACCCCGACGTAGCGGTCTTTGGGCATCCAGGCGGTGCCTTCGGCCAGCGGGCGCGAACAGGCGATCTCAGCGCCAAGGGCGTCGGCCAGGGCTTGGGCGAGGGCGAGGTCCTCCTCGGCCTTGAATCCGCGCCCGCAGGAGACGATGCGGCGCGCTGCGGCGAGGTTCGCGGGGCCGGAGCCCGAGGGCTGGACATCGACGACCTCGGCGCCCATGGGGGTTCCCTCGTGGGCCTGGGCCGCGGGGCCGTCGGCCTCCACCGCGGCGCCCCCTTCGAGGACGAGGACGGCGCCCTTGAAGGCGACGGTCTCATTGGTGAGGCCCCCGTAGCGGGCCACCTCGGCGCCCTCGGCACTGACGCTCGTGGCGCCGACGACGACGGGGAGCGCGAGGGCGGCCGCAGCGGCACCCGCGAAGGAGCGCTCCGCGGGCCGGTTCGCCGCGAGGATGACATCGCCCTTCGCGTCGGCGAGCAGTCCGGCGACCACGCCCGCGTAGGCCTCGGCGGGCACGTTCTCGGCGGTGGGGACGTGGATGACGCTATCGACGCCGCCGACGGCGGGGGCCGACGGGGCGACGGCGATGACGGTGGTGGTCCCGCCGACCGCGGCCGCGACCTCAACGAGGTTGGCGATGCGCTCGTCGGTGGTGAGGATCCAGGTGTTCGTCATTGTTCTGCTGTCCTTTCTCAGAGTGCGCCGGCGTTGCGCAGGGCGGCGACGAGCTGGGCTGCGGCGTCGTCTCCGGTGAACGTCTCGTTGCGGCGGGCCTTGGCGACCGGCTTGGAGCGGCCGGTGACCTCCAGCGCCGTGTCAACGGTGGGCAGATCGGCGACGGCGACCTTCTCGAGGGGCTTCTTCCCAGCGGCGAGGATGTCCTTCATGCCGGGGACCTTCACGTGGGCGGCGTCGGTGGCGACTGCGGCGACGACTGGGCCGTCGACCCTGATGGTGCGGGTGCCGCCCGCAGTGCTCTGGGTCAGTTTCCAGCCGTCGCCCGCGGCCTCGACCGCGACGACTTCCTGGAAGCACGGCCAGCCGAGGAAGCCTGCGATGAGGGTGGAGACGATCTTCGCGGATTCGTCGATGGAGGAGTCGCCCGTCAGGACGAGGCTCGCCCCCTCGACCTTGCCGACGAGCCCCGCCAGGGCGCTCGCGACGGTGGTGGCGTTCCAGCCTGCGGTGGCGTCATCGGCGACGACCAGGGCGCGGTCCATGCCCCTGGACAGCGCCCCCTTCTTCGCCATCGACGAGGCGACGGCCGACGTGCCGACGGAGATGCCGACGACATCGGTGCCGAGGGAATCGGCGAGGGTGCGCCCCACCTGCACGGCGACGGGGTCGTATTCGGAGATCGCGGCCTTGGCGCGCGACCAGTCGATGGCGCCGGAGGCGTCGACGGTGGTGTCTTGCGGGTTTGCTGCGTACTTGTACGCGACGATGATGCTCATCATCTGCCCTTTCTGCACGAGCGTGCTGTTGGTGGTCTGCGGGGCGTCCAACCCCTGCGGGATGCGAAGAGGGTCGCTTAGAATTACGGCATACGACCCCCCTTGCGGAAGGAGTGCGCGCGGTGACGCGTTTCGCGATTCTCAGCCCCGCCAAAGCGGGTCGGCCCCGCGATCCCCAACTGGAGGAACGCGTCTTCCGCGCTGCCCTCGACCTCTACGGGGAGGCGGGATGGGCGGGATTCAACCTGACGAAGATCGCCGCCGAGGCCGGGGTCGGCAAGTCGAGCCTGTACTCGCGTTGGAGCGACCGCGACGAACTGCTCCACCGCGCCTTCACTGCCCTGGTGGTCTGCCCGGGGCCCCGTGGGGACTCCCCCAGGGAGATTCTGGCCAACGAAGCGGACTTCCGACTCCGGGAGTACCTGGGGCCGAACCGCTCGGCTGTGCGCCGGCTCTTCGTCGAAGCGGGCAACGCCGAGAACCCGGTGATCTGGCGGATATACGAGGATCTGTTCGTCACCCCCCTGTCGGCCATCCACGAGCGCCTGTGGGAGTTCAAAGCCAATGGCGGACTGCCGCGCAACACGTCGGTGGTGCGCCTCCTCGACGCCATCGAGGGGAGCGTGCTGATGCGCACGTTCTGCCTGCCCGATGACGTTATCGGCTGCTTCTTGGAGAAGGTCCCGGACTACGTGGCCGACCTGGTTGACGATCAACTCCACCACCACGAGCCCTCGCGACAGTTGGACGACTGACCTGCGCCGCGCGGCGTGCTCCGGGCGATGCGGGCCAGCATCGGCCGTTCCGCCCCCAGAGTCGTCGCGCGCCCGTGCCCCGGGTGGACCGCGAGCGCGGCATCCATCTGGGCGAGGCGGGCGCACGAGCGCACCATGTCCGCGTAGTCGCCCAGGACGAAAGCCGTGGAGCCTATTGCCCCCGCGAAGAGCGTGTCCCCGCTGAAGAGGACCTGCTGGGCCTGGGAGAGCAGGCATATGCTGCCGGGCGTGTGCCCCGGGGTGCGCAGGACCTGCAGGGTGTCGCCTCCCCAGGTGATCGTGTCCCCCTCGTCCAGGGCGCGGTCGACGTGGTCGACCGTGTAATCGACGCCCTCCTCGTCGAAGCCGGAGCGGTGGACATCGGCGACCCCGTCCACGTCGTCGGCGCCGCAGGCGACCCAGCACCCGTAGTGCTCGACGAGCTCGTTGACCGCGCCGATGTGGTCGCTGTGGCAGTGGGTGAGCACGATGCCGATGACTTTCGCGTCCCCGAGCCACCGCATGAGCCTGTCCGGCTCGGCGCCCGGGTCGATGACAATGGTGCCCTCCTCGTTGGTGAGGGCGTAGCAGACGGCCTGCCAGGAGCCGACGGTGAGGTGCTTGATCGCGAACATTGTCAACGCCCCTTGAAGTCTGCGGAACCAGTTTCGGCCAGCGTGTAGCCGCGCGTCTCGGGCGCCCAGATGACGGAGACGACCGTGCCCAGGACGGAGATCGCCGCTCCGGCGAGCATCGTCTTGGCGAAGCCGTGCTCGGCCATGAACGAGGGCAGGATGTAGAGCGAGACGACCGTGCCGACGCGGCTCAGCGACATGGCGAAGCCCATGGCGGTCGCGCGGACCTCCGTGGGGAAGAGTTCATTGGGGTAGAGCCACTCGAGGTTGCCGGGGCCGCCTGCCAGGAGCGCGTAGGCGATGAGGCAGCCCAGGACCAGCCCGATTCCCGCGCCCGGGAAGAAGCCGACGACGGCCAGGGCCACGGTCATGCCGCCGAAGCAGGCGATGATGAGGGGGCGGCGACCGATGCGCTCGCACAGGTACATGGCCGGGAACGTGCCCAGCATGAAGAAAGTGCCGATGAGCAGCTCGACCAGGAGGGCGTTGCGCTCGTTGTCCACGCCGATGGCGCCGCCGATGATCTGCTGGCCGAAAGTGTAGAAGGCGAACATGGGGATCGCCTGGCACAGCCAGATGACGCCGATGAAGATGATGCGCCGCAAGTAGACGCCGCGCAGGACCTTCATGACCGAGGTCTTGGCGGCCTCCTCGGCCGCGGGCAAGCGCACGTTGGCGCCCAGGGTCTTGTGGACGATCGCCTGGGCCTCCTCGGCGCGGCCCTTCGAGACGAGCCAGCGCGGGGACTCGGGGATGTCCCACCGTCCCACGAGGATGAGGACGCAGGGGATCGCGGAGGAGGCCAGCATGTAGCGCCAGCCGTTGGACACGTTGTAGAGGGCGAAGCCCACGAGGGCGGCGACGTTGGCGCCCAGGTACCAGGCCGCGGCGATGACGCCCATCGCGCCGGCCCGGTACTTGCGCGGGGAGAACTCGGCGATCATGGACGTGGCGATCGGGTAGTCCGCGCCCACGGCCACGCCCACCAGGAAGCGCAGGACCAGCAGCGAGACGGGTTCCTGCACGAGGGCGCACAGGAGGGACAGGACCGCGATGACCACGAGGTCGATGACGAACATCTTGCGCCGGCCGATCATATCCGTCAGCCATCCGCCCACGGACGCGCCCAGGAACAGGCCGACCAGGGAGGCCACGCCCAGCATGCCCTGCCAGTGCGCGTCCAAACTCAGTTCGGTGCCCATCCTCAGCATCGCCACGCCGATGATCGACAGGACGTAGCCCTCCAGGAAGGGGCCGCCCGAGGAGAAGACGATGACGCGCTTGAGCAGCGGGGTCATCTCGAGGTCCTCAAGGTCGATGGCGTTGTTTCCGTCTGCCACGATGGTCTCCTTCCGTTTCTGAGCGCAGGATGTCCGTTGTCCGCCGAGGTGGCGCGGGAGGGGAGACGAGCGGTCCTCTCCCGCGCCCCGGGGGACTCGCGTCCCCTGCCCCCGTCGGGCGCTATCAGCGGTACTCGATGATGCCCCAGTTCAGGTGCGGCTTGGCGCCGGTCTGATCGACGTCGGCGTCGACCAGTGCGAAGCGCAGCTCGCCCTCCTTGACCTTCCACAGGCGGGTCGTCAGGGTGCTGCCCGGGTGGACGGGGGAGGTGATGCGGGTCTTGAAGCGGGTGATGCGCTCGGGCTCGCCGGGGACGAAGGCGTTGATCGCGTGGCGCATGACGACGCCCGCGTAGGAGATCGCGTGCAGGATCGGACGCGGCTCACCGTTCTCGGCGGCGTAGTCCCAGTCGATGTGCTGGGGGTGGTAGTCGCCGGAGAGGCGGTAGATGAGCGCCTGGTTCTCCGGGATGGTCTCCGTGGTCTCCACGTCCGCGGGGCGGTCGGGCATCTCGACAATGTCCTTGGGGGGCTTGGGGCCGCCCCAGCCGCCGTCGTAGATCAGGCAGTCCCAGGACTCGTTGGTGAAGAGCAGGTTGCCGTCCGAGTCGTAGGTGTCGCCGATGTGCTGGGCGAGCAGGCCACGGCCCTCACCGCGGTCGTAGAGGCCCTCGAGGCGGACCTTGGTCTCCAGGTGGTCGCTCATCTTCGTGATGGGGCGGTGGAAGGTGATGTCGAAACCCCAGTGCAGCGAGCCGGCGTAGTTGTAGCCGTAGTCGATGGTGCGGGTGACATCGGAATCGACGATCAGCATGGCGCCGAACATGGGGAGCACCTTGAGCTGGGGGTTGCGCTCGTCGTGCTCGTTGAGGTACTCGAGGCCGTCTTTGCCGTCGATGCCCGCGCCGCAGCCCAGCGCGAAGAGCTCCAGGTCGCGGAAGGTGTAGTCGCGCACGAAGGGCCCGAAGGTCTGGCCGACCATATCGGTGTTGATTGCCATTGTTCATTGTCCTTTCATGGGGTCGGATTCAAGAGTTCGCGAGAATGTGTTTGCGCACTTTTCCGTAGCTGCCCCGTGGGAGCCCGTCGACGAACTCCACGAAACTGGGCACCTTGAAGGCCGCGAGGCGGCCCGCGCAGTGGTCGATGACAGTTGCGGCTGTGAGCCCGGCGCCGGGCTCGGGCACGATGAAGGCTTTGACCGCCTGGCCCCGCACACCGTCGGGGACGCCGATCACGGCGACCTCTCGCACACCGGGGAGGTCTTCGAGAATGCATTCGACCTCGGCCGATGACACCGACTCCCCTGAGCGCTTGATGAGGTCGACCCGTCGGTCCATGAAGTACACCCACCCGTCCTCGATGTAGGCGTAGTCGTGCGTGTGGAACCAGCCGTCTTCGTCGAGGACCTCGGCCGTGGCCTCGGGGTCGTCCCAGTAGCCCGCCATGAGGCTCACGCCGGGGACTCCGCGGAGCATGATCTCCCCCACCTCGCCCTCGGGCAGCGCGTTCCCCTGGCAGTCGGCGATGCGGACCTCGTAGCCGGGGCCGACTCTGCCGATGGAGGGCCAGCGGCGCTCCCCGTGGGGAGGATCGGTGATCGCCCCGATGAGGCACTCGGTGGACCCGTAGTTGTTGAGGATAGGGACCCCGAAGCGCTCTTCGAAGGCTATCTTCTCCTGTGTGCTCAGGGGTAGGAAGTAGTGCATTTCGCGCACCTGGTGGTCGCGTTCACCCGGGTCGACGCTCTGGCGCAGCATGGTCGCCACGATCATCGCCATCCCCTGGACCAGGGTCGCGCGGTGGGCGCGCGCTTGCTTCCAGAAGCACGTCGCCCGGTAGCGCGACAGCATGACGAGCGTCGCCCCCGCGGTCAGCACCGGGGCCAGGGCCGAGAGCTGGAGATTCACCCGGGCCGCCACCATGGAGGTCATGTAGCGGTCCTCGGGGTTCATATCCAGTTCCCAGTTGACGAAGTTCCCTGAGAAGACGAAGTTCGCGTGCGTGATCATCACGCCCTTGGGCGTCGAGGTCGTGCCCGAGGTGAAGAGGATCTCGCACAGGTCCGCGGGCCGGACCCGGGGGTTGGACGTGAAGGAGTCAGCCTCGCGCGATGCCAGCTCCCGCAGGCGGGGAAGGCCGTTCCCGTCCCCGCCCACCGCGTCTGCCGCTCCCGCGACGAGGACGTCGTCGACGGTGCCGGGCAGATCGGAAAGGATGTCGGCGACGGCGCACGCTCGGGTGATGAGCGTGCTGGCCCGGCAAGTTCCCAGGATGTGACCCAGCTCGAAGGGCGCCGAAGTGGCGTCGACGGGCACCGACACGGCGCCCATCTTCGCCAGGGCCAGAGTGCACTCCACGAACTCGACGCAGTTGTCGAGGTGGAGTACCACCCTGCTCCCCTCGCCAATCCCCCTCGCAGCCAGGGCGTTGGCGCACTTGTTCACGGCCGCGTCGAACTCGCGGTAGGTGAAACGACGGATCTCGTGGGAATGAGCGTCCTCGAAAACGAGGAACTCGTGATCCCCCCTGTCTTCCACCTGCCGTTCCCACAGTTGGGGGACTGTGGTGCTCTCCGGCGCGAACTCCGAGCGGGTCACGGCCGATCAGTCCTCGTCGCTGGCCTTGACGGTGCCGGACTCGATCAGGGCCTCGATGGCCTCGTCCGAGTACCCGGCGCGCCGCAGCACATCCCGGGTGTCCGCGCCCAGGTCCGGCATCGGACGCCAGAAGGCCCCCGGGTTGCGGCGGAACTTCGGGAAGGTGTTGAGAACCTTGACGGGAGTGCCGTCCGCCTTCTCCGAATCGATGAAGCACTCGCGCTGCTTGACGTGCTCGGCCTCCAGGATGTCGGGGAACTCGTTGACGACCTGGGCGGCGATGCGGTGGGCGACGAAGTCGCGCTGCACGTCGTACTTGGACTGGGTCTTGAGGTACTCCTCCAGGGTGTCCTGGATGAGGTCCGCCTTGGGGCCGTTCAGCCACAGCGCCGACGTGCCCTCGGGGTACTCCTCCGTGCCCCACAGGTGCCCCAGCCCGATGGTCTCGAGCAGGTACTTGTTCTGCGCCACCCCGTACAGGCACAGCCCGATGAAGCCGTCCTTGCACTCGTAGATGCCGATGCCGCACAGGTTCTGGTGACGGGCTCCAGGACGCGGGTAGAGGATGTCCGCGTTCATGTAGTCCATCATGTAGTAGGTGCCCACGCGCAGCAGGGTCTCGTACATCGCCATGTCGATGCTCTCGCCCTCGCCCGTGACGCCCACGCGGTGCAGGGCGGCCAGGGCCGAGGAGATGATCATCAGGGAGTTGATGTAGTCGCCCAGGTACGGGGAGATGTTCATCGGCTGGTCGGCGCTGCCGTTCTGCGCGACGATGCCCGCGTACGCGGCCACGGTGAGGTCGTAGGCCGCCGAGTTGATCTGTTCCTCATCGCCCCACTGGCCGAAGCCGGAGACGTGGACGATGACGAGCTTGGGGTTGACCTCCCAGAGGAACTCGTCAGTGATGCCCTTGCGGGCGTACATGGGGCCCTTGCCGGCCTCGATGAAGATGTCGGCGTCCTTGACGATGGCCCGCAGGGCCTCCTTGCCGTCGTCGGTGAAGGGGTTCATGGAGATCGAGCGCATGTTGCGGCGCTCCATCTCCTTGACCCAGGCGGTGTCGCGCATGGAGTCGCCGGTCCACACGTTCTCGATCCATGTGACGTCGGCCCCCCATTCGGCCATGATGGCCGCGGCGGTGGGCGCCGCGATCTCGACGGCCGAGTAGACGACCTTGACGCCATCGAGGACGCCGAACGACGGCTTCTGTGTGGGCAGTGCCATTGCTATAGCTCCTTTCTGCCAGATGGTGTCAGCGGTAGGGGTACAGGGCGGAGCGGCCAGTGGTGAGGATCATCATCTCGTCAGTGCCGCCGGAGATGCGGTCCACGCGCAGGTCGCGGTAGAAGCGCTGGATGCGGTGGTCGCCGGTGATGCCCACGCCAGCCAGGACCTGCAGGGCGCGGTCCACGACCCCGAACGAGGCCTCGGAGCAGTAGTACTTCGCCATCGAGCAGTCGCCGCGGGACAGCAGGCCGTTGTCGTGCTTCCAGGCGATCTCGTAGAGCATGTTGCGCATGTTGGTCAGGCGCACCTTCATCTCGGCGAACTTGAGCTGGGTGAGCTGGTGGCGGGCGATGGCCGCTCCGCCCTGGATGCGCTGGTTGGCGTACTTGGCGGCGTCCTCGAAGGCGCAGTAGGCGGTGCCGTAGTTGGTCAGGGCGACCAGGAAGCGCTCGAGGTCGAAGTCTGCCACGCCGCGGCGGAAGCCGTTGCCTTCCTTGCCGAAGAGGTCCTTCTCCTCCAGCTCGACGTTGTCGAAGTAGACGTCGCAGCACGAGTCCATGCGCAGGCCGAGCTTGCCCAGGGGCTCCTTGGTGATGCCCGGCAGGCTCATGTCGACGAACCACTCGGTGTAGGTGTCCATGTTCTCCGAGTCGCGGGCCATGACAACCAGGTAGGGCACGTAGAGCGAGGAGGTGATGAAGGTCTTGTGCCCGTTGAGGTAGACCTTCCCGTCCTTGCGGGTGTAGGTGGTGCGCATGTCGTCCCACGAGGATCCGGCCGAGGGCTCGGTCATCGCATAGTTGAGCATCTGCTTGCCGGTGCCGACGAAGGAGAGGATCTTCTCCTTCTGCTCCTCGGTGCCCTCGCGCAGAACAGTGTCCCAGCAGGGCAGCTGGTAGAGGACGTAGGTGGGCCCGCCTTCGCGCCCGAGGGCCTCGTAAGCGGCGGTGAGGGTCACCCAGTCGGCGCCGAGCCCGTCGTTCTCCTCGGGCAGGAGGATGCGGTCGAAACCGAGCTCGCAGATGGCCTCGGTCCATTCGATGGGGTACTCGTGCTTCTCATCGCACTCGTGGAAGTAAGTGTCCCAGTTGCGCGAGCGCATGAGTTCGGTGAAGGCATCGACCATGAGTTGCTGGTCTTCGGAGAGCGAAAAATCCATTTCGGGTCACTTTCTGTGTGAGAGCGTCTGCTCAGCGGCGGATCGGGTGTTCGGCGTGGAAGCGCGCGGCCTCGGCGAGGACCTCCATGGTCTGGTCGAGCATCTTGGAGTGGTGCAGGAAACCGTGGATGACGCCCTCGACTTCGTTGTACAGGTGCGGCACGCCGCACAGTCTGAGGATCTCGGCCAGGGTGCGCGAATCGTCGCGCAGGGGGTCGAGGCCGGCGGCGGCGATGTAGAAGGGCGGGGCGTCGGCGCTGAAGTCGGCGCCGAGGATGTTGAAGTAGGGGTCATCGACGTCCGCGGGATCAGCGAAGTACTGGCCGAGGTAGTACGCGTAGTCCGCTTCGGTGAGCCCGTCCCACGTGCCTCCCAGCAGGCGCATGGACATGGAGTCCTTCAGCCCGTAGGCGCCGTAGAACAGGAGCATCGCGCGCGCAGTGGGGAGCAGGCCCTCGTCGCGCAGCATGAGCATCGTCGCTGCCGCCATATTGGCTCCGGCGGAGTCCCCCGCGAAGGAGACGTCCCCGGGGTCGATGCCCCATTCCTCAGCGTGGGCGCGGATGTGGGCGACGGCGTCGCGGCACTCGTGGATCTGCTGGGGGAATCGGGCGTCGGGGGCGAGGGTGTAGTCGATGCTGACGACCACCGCTCCTGTGAGGTGGCACAGGGCGCGGGTGATGCGGTCGTGCGTGTCGACGCCGCCGATGACCCATCCGCCCCCGTGCACGAACACGATCAGCGGCAACGGCCCTTGATCGCTCGGGCGGTAGTGGCGCACTCGCACCTCGCCGTAGCGGGTGGGGACCTGGCGGTCGACGGCGCTGGCCACTGCGGGGCCCCCTTCGTTCCAGAAGGCGCGCTCGGTGCGGTACGCCTCGCGCATCTCCTCGAGGCTCTGGCCGGTGACGTAGGCCCCGGCGGCGAGCTCGTCCTGTTTGGCGACGACTGCGCCCATCTGCTCGGTCCACAGGCGCGGCACGTCGTATTTGTGGCCCATGGTCGAGCTCACTTCCTGTCTTCGTTGGAGGAGCCGTTCTCCGCGGGCGCCGCTTCATCAGCCACATTGCGCTTGCGCGCGACAACGATGAGAGCGAAGGCGCAGACCGCGGCGATGAGCGCAGCACCGGCCAGGATGAGGAAGATCTGGTTGTAGGCCACGGCCGGGTTGTCCTGGTGGGCATCGCGGATGGAACCGAACCAGATGTAGGAGAAGGTGTCGGGCAGGAAGCCAATGACGGACAGCAAGCCAGTGGCCGTGCCGAAGACGCTGACGGGGACCTTGCCCTCGGTGAGCTGGCTGGAGCAGATGCCGAAGACGCCATTGGCGATGAAGGCGAGAAGGATCGCCATGGCGACCGCCACGTAGGCGAGGGATGCCTGCGCGGGCAGGAACGCGAAGACAGCCAGACCGATCATCACGACCACCGAACCGGTTCCGATGACCTTCGAGGGGGAGCCGAGTTTCGTGGCGACAGCACCGAAAACGGGGGCCGAGACCAGGGAGACACCGTAGGTGCGGACCGACCCGACCACGAGGACGATACCCGGCGCGAGTTTCATGACGTTGTCCATGTAGCCAGTGGTCTGGTTGACTCCGGTGTAGAAGAAGTAGACGAAGAACAGCGTCGCCGCTGCCAGCCAGACGACAGGGTTCGACAGGACCTGTCCGAGCTGCTTGAAGTTGAAGCCCTCATCACCGGAGCCGAACTCGCCCTCGAACTTGGGGATGAACAGGAAGGACAGGAGCGCGAGGACCATGATGACAGAGCCGAGGACGATGAGGACGGCGCGCATGGGGATGACGTCCCCCTGACCGGAGAGGAGGGAGATGATCCACGCGTTGAGGAAGCCGAGGAGGAGGCCGACCAGGCCGTAGAGGCCGTAGGAGATCCCGATATTGCGCGAGTACGCGTCCTCCTCGGAGACGAGCCGCACGAGCTTGAAGCGGATGCCCCACCAGATGAGGATGGTCGTGACGCCCATGGCGACGAAGAGCCCGATAAGGAGGGTGTAGGACGGGAAGAAGGCGTACCAGTACACGAGCAGCGCGGTGGAGCCGAATCCCACCCACGCCAGTGTCCGCACGCGGATACGGTCCGCGATGATCCCCGAGGGCAGGTAGCAGATGAGAGCCGTCCACGAGTACGCGGAGAGGAGGGTTCCCATGGTTGTCGCGACACTCTCCTGGGTCGCCACGCCCGAAGCGATCAGCGCCTTGCCGAGGGGCTTGTCGAAGACGTACTGCAAATACGCGGGCGTGTAGACGATGGAACTGCCGATGGAGACCAGGACGAGCAAGAAGACGCGGTGGAAACTCGTGAGGTCTTTCGCGCGACGCTCCTTGGTGAGCAGACTCAGCACTGCGACCGCCTTTCATGATTCAAGGGACAGGGGGATCGACTTGTCGCAAACGCCCGCGATCATCTCGCTCATTTCCATAAGGATTCCAAGGAACCCTCTGTTCCTGATATCCCTGAGGCACCACTCTTCTGATCAGCGTTAACCACGAAGCAGTACCATCAGCAGCACAAGCGGGCGTTGCAAAATCAATACTACCGGGTCACCACCTAGTTCATCCTGACCTTGGTCCCACAACTTCCACCAGGCATTGCGGACTCTATTCGTCCAAAAGCGACCCTCGCGCACAATAGGGCCGATCATGCTCCAATCCGCTCATTCTGGACGATCTGGGTCCATTTTGGCATTGTGTCACAATGCACGCGGCCCCCCTGGGCGCACCCCCGGAGAACTCTATGCGTCTGACAAATCGAAAGTGGTGGAAATGGAACCCGGATCGCTATTCAGAGTCATTGGGCGCCCGACGAATCGAATAAGGATTAGAATAACGGTTGATTCAAATTCGCAAAACGGATTATTCCATATTCACAAAGCAGGCGAAAAAGCGCCGCACAATCCGGCAGGACGGTTCGCGGATTATCCGCTCCGCGGATGCGGACGGGCTCCGACCGCTCCGGCTCCCACGGAACCGCGGGCGGCAGCCGTGGGGAACCGGGCCGCGCTTCTCGCTCACGGGGCGGGCTCTGCTCCCCCCGCCCCACCGGTCTGCGTGGACGTGTACAGCCGCCGCACCAGCACGACGACCGCGCAGGTGGTCAGCAGCGCCCACCCCTCGGCCGCGAAGACGCTGATGGCCCCGCCCTGGTAGAGCGCGGCACCCACGTCGCACAGGGCGTGGGCGAGAACGGCCCCGAGGATCCACCAGCGCCCAATCCGTCCGGAGAACGCCATCCACACCAGGACCGACAAAGCGACGTGGAGGGCGATGGCGATGACGCGCTCGCCGATGCCGAGCAGGTACAGCGGCGCAGGAGTGGCGACGAGGGCGTCGAGGCGCTGGGCGTAGCCGCCCCGCAGCGCCTCCGGGAGTTGGGAGAGGAAGGAGTCAGCGGTCCCAGCGTTGACGACCGTGACCGACAGGACGATGCCGGTCACCATCCCGAAGCCCGCGACCACCACCGCCTCGATGCCCCCGTGCCCAACGCCGGCGCCGATCGCCCGCTCGATCCCATCGGGCCCCCGGTCGATCCTGCGCAGCAGCGCGAAGCCGCACACGCGCCCGAGCTCCTCGAAGATCCCCGCCGCGAGCGCCCCGTAGAGCGTGTAGAGCGCGACACTGCGCTGGACCGCGGGCAGGGCGGCGAACACCGCCGCGTGGGTGGCAGACTCGAGTATGAGCGCGAAGACGACGAAGGCCAACGCGCCGACCACGCACGACCGCGCCGAGAAGCGCCACCTGCGGCGCCCCACGACGATGAGGACGACAGGCAGGGCGAACGCGGCCAGAGCAGCCGCCCCCATGCAGACCAGTGATGCGGTTGGAACCATGACGACCTCGCGATCCTCCTCCGGCAGTGGCGGACAGCACGTGTCACGCCACATACCAAGGTTACACTCGCATCGGCGATCCCGGGGACGTATGCGCCGTTGCCCTTCAGCCAGGGTGCCCGCGAGTCCTGCCACCGGTTCGCGCCGTCGTCCTGAGCGGGCCCCGTCGTGCGCTTGTGCAGGCGCCGCAAACGGTTCTAGTATCTGTGGTACCCATCCCGAACGGTGATAAGGAAATTCAATGATGAAACCCCGATCGGTCGCCGCCGCGGCCTGCCTGGCCCTGGCCCTCGGCGCCGCCTCAGCGGGCCCCGCCCTCGCTGACGCCGCTCAGCCGCCGACGACCGAGGCGCTGACGGTCGCCACCTTCAACGCCAGTCTTAACCGCAACGCGGACGGCGAACTCCTCACCGACCTCGCCACCGGAAGCAACGAGCAGGCGTCGAACGTCGCGGAGACCATCCAAAGAGTCGACCCCGACATCCTCCTCATCAACGAGTTCGACTACGACGCAGAGAGGAAGGCCGTCGACCTCTTCCGCACGAACTACCTCGAAGTCGCCCACAACGGCGCCGCCCCCGTCTCCTACCCCTACGCCTGGTCGGGCCCCGTGAACACCGGCGTGCCCAGCGGCTTCGACCTGGACAAGGACGGGACAACGAACGGCCCGAGCGACGCCTGGGGCTTCGGCAAGTTCCCGGGGCAGTACGGTTTCACCATCTACTCCAAGTACCCCATCAAGACCGACCAGATCCGCACCTTCCGCAACTTCCTGTGGAAGGACATGCCGGGCGCGCTCCTGCCGTCCAACGACGACGGCACGGGCTGGTACTCCGACGAGGTGCTCCAGCGCTTCCCCCTGTCCTCCAAGACGCACGCCGATCTGCCCGTCGATGTCAACGGCACGACCGTCCACGTCCTCGCAGCGCACCCGACCCCGCCTTCCTTCGACGGTCCTGAGCAGCGCAACAAGAAGCGCAACTCCGACGAGATCCGCGTGTGGGCCGACTACATCGCGAACCGGGCCGACTACCTCTACGACGACAACGGCGTCAAAGGCGGCCTGGCCACCGACTCGAACTTCGTCATCCTCGGCGACTACAACTCCGATCCCCTCGACGGCGACTCGTACCCGGGGGCCATCGACCAGCTCCTGACCAGCCCCCGGATCGTCGACACGATGCCGACCTCGGCGGGCGGGCCTGCCGAGGCGGAGCTCCAGGGCGGGGCGAACCTCACGCACAAGACGGATCCGAAGTACGACACAGGCGACTTCAACGACGATCCGCGACCGGGCAACCTGCGCATCGACTACGTCCTGCCGAACACGGGCACCCAGGTCGACGAGGCGCACGTCTTCTGGCCGACGCGCGATGACGAGCTGTTCCGCCTCACCGGCCTCCACCCCTTCCCGACCTCGGACCACCGCATGGTGTGGACGCGGCTGCGCTTCCCGAAGTCTGAACCGTCGGAGCCGGGCCAGCCCGAGCCGGGTGACCAGGACCAGACGCCCCCGTCGGGGCAGGGCCAGGCGCCCTCGGCACCGGACAAGTCCGCCAGACTGGCGAACACGGGCGCGAGCGCCGGTCCCCTGGGCGCGGCCCTCCTCGCTGCGGGCACGGGCGCCGGCCTCCTCGCCGCCCAGCGCCGCGCACGCCGCCGCAGGGCATGAGCGTGATCGAACGGAGGGCTGAGGGCGGGCGCCCCACCACGACAGGGCGCCCGCCCCAGCGCTGGGCGCGCATCGCCTGCTGGACGGCTTTCGCCTCGGCGGTCCTGCCCGTGGCGTGGAGGATCGCGATGCTCTCCGGCGCGGACCTCGGTTTCTCCCAAGCAGACTTCTTCAGGTCCAACGCGTCGGCCACCGCCTACGTCCTGAGCCTCGAGGTCGTCCAGGTGACCGCCGGCGTCCTGTGCCTCGGCCTCATCCGCCCCTGGGGCGAGCGCGTCCCCCACTGGGTGCCGCGCCTCGGCGGACGCGAGATCCCCCGGCTCCTCCCCCTCGTGGTCGGCGGAATCGGCAACGCCCTGCTCTACTACATCAACGCCACCCTGGCGATCAGATTCGGCGCCGTGTGGCTGGGCCTGGCCGACGGCTGGACCCCGGCCGACGGAATGAACCACTGGCAACTGGCCGTCCTGGTCGCAGCCTACGCCCCGATGATCCTCCTGTGGGCACCCGCCCTCACCGTCGGCCTCGTCGGCTACGGGCGTAGACGGGTCCCACGATAGGAATGGAGGGGGCCGCGCCTTGAGGCGCGGCCCCCTCCACGGACTCGGGGGACTACTTCGCGCGGTGGGCGCGGTAGTACTCGATGAGGGCGCGCGTGGAGGCGTCCTGCGAGTCCAGGGCGCCGGCGTCCCCCTCGATGGCGGGAAGGATCTGCTTGGCCAGGACCTTGCCCAGCTCCACACCCCACTGGTCGAAGGAGTCGATGCCCCACACCGCTCCCTCAACGAAAGTGATGTGCTCGTACAGGGCGATGAGCTGGCCCAGCACCGACGGGGTCAGGGCCGGGGCCATGATCGACGTGGTGGGGCGGTTGCCCGTGAAGACGCGCGCCGGAACGATGGCCTCGGGCGTGCCCTCGGCCCGCACCTCCTCGCTGGTCTTCCCGAAGGCCAGGGCCTTCGTCTGGGCGAAGAAGTTCGACAGGAACAGCTCGTGCATGTCAGCGTCGCCGTCTCCCAGCGCCCACGTCGGGTTCGCGAAGGCGATGAAGTCGGCGGGGACCATGCGGGTGCCCTGGTGGATCAGCTGGTAGAAGGCGTGCTGGCCGTTGGTGCCCGGCTCTCCCCAGAAGACCTCGCCCGTCTCGTAGGTGACGGGAGCGCCGTCGCGGCGCACGGACTTGCCGTTGGACTCCATGGTCAGCTGCTGCAGGTACGCGGGGAAGCGGTGCAGGTACTGGGAGTAGGGCAGCACCGCGTGCGTGTCAGCGCCCAGGAAGTTCGAGTACCAGATGTTGAGCATCCCCATGAGCAGGGGGACGTTGCGCTCTGGCGGCGCCTCGACGAAGTGGCGGTCCATCTTGTGGAAGCCGTCCAGGAAGTCCGCGAAGCCCTCGGGGCCGATGGCGATGGCCAGCGACGTGCCGACAGCGGAGTCCACGGAGTAGCGCCCGCCCACCCAGTTCCAGAAGCCGAAGGCGTTGGCCGGGTCGATGCCGAAGGCGGCGACCCTGTCGAGGGCGGTGGACACGGCTACGAAGTGCTTGGCGATGGCGGCCGCCTCGCTGGCCGCGTCCGTGATGATGCCGCGGTCGCGCAGTGCGCCCAACAGCCACGCGCGCACGACCTTCGCGTTCGTGATGGTCTCCAGGGTGGTGAAGGTCTTCGAGGCGACGATGACCAGCGTGGTCTCCGGATCCAGGTCCTTCGTGGTCTCACCGGAGTCAGTGGGGTCGATGTTCGAGATGAACCGGCACTCCAGGCCTGCCTGCACGTAGGGCTTGAGGGCCTCGTAGGCCATGACGGGACCCAGGTCCGAGCCGCCGATGCCGACGTTGACGACAGTCCTCACGGGCTTGCCGGTGACGCCCACCCACTGCCCGGAGCGCACGCGGTTCGCGAAGGCGTAGATCTTCGCCAGCTCGGCGCTCACGTCCGCGACGGCGTCCTGTCCGTCGACGACCAGGGAGTCCGAGGCGGGGCGGCGCAGCGCAGTGTGGAGGACGGCGCGGTCCTCGGTGACGTTGATGTGCTCCCCCGCGAACATGCGGTCGCGCAGGTCGGCGACACCCGTCTGCTCGGCGAGGGCGAGCAGGTGCCCCACCAGGGTCGGGCACACGAGGTTCTTCGACAGATCGACGTGGAGGTCGCCCGCTTCCAGCGTGAATCTCTCGGCACGGCCGGGGTCGTCGGCGAAGAACTTGCGCAGGTCGGGGTCGAACTCCTCGGCCAGCTGGTCAAGCGTGTCCCACGCGGGGGACTTCGTCGGATCGATCGCGGGAATGTCACCCATGGGTTCTCCTGTCGTTGGTTGTGTGTGCAGTGTACGACGAACGGGGCAGTGGCCGCCCGCGCGCATCGTTCGCGCTGGGCGGCCACCGTCTCAGGACTCGGGGTCGTCGATGGTGATCGGCGCCGCCTCGATGCCGGGGTTGGCCAGGGAGACGATGCGCTGGACGGGCAGCAGGTCCCGCCACCACTGGTCGTAGGGGCGCCGGTTGGCGATGTCGAGGTCGTCGAACATGTTCTTCACCAGGCGCGCCTCGATGCCGCCACCGATTTGCCCGATGTAGGTGGCGTTGGTGTCGCCGCGCTCGAACTGGCCCTCCAAATGGCCCAGGGCGCGGTTGACGAGGCGGGTGGCCAGCAGACGGTCGAAGGGCGTGGGCGCGCCCCCCTGCTGCAGGTGCCCCAGCGCGCTATGGCGCACATCATAGAGGCCCTGCGCCTCTGCGTTGAACACGTCGGCCAGGAACTCACGGTCGTAGAACTCGCTGGTCGACTCGTTGACCAGGGTGAGGAAGAGCCTGCGCCCCCCTTTGAAGGAGGCGACCATGCGCTGGGAATCGGCGGCGATCCGCTCCAGGGAGGGCGCGTCCTCGTTGATGTACATGTACTCGGCGCCCGTGGACAGGGCGGTCATGAGGGTGAGGTAGCCGCAGCGGCGGCCCATGATCTCGGCGATGAAGCAGCGCTTGGAGGCCGCTGCGGACTCCTTGATGCGGTCGATCGCCCACGTGGCGTTGTTGATGGCGGTGTCCGTGCCGATCGCCAGTTCGCACCCGGGCAGGTTGTTGTCGATGGACGCGGGGATGAGGATCATGGGGATTTTGAACGCCGGGTAGCGGTCCCGCTCACCGGTCATCGCGTGGACGCCCAGGTAGGCGTTGAGCCCGCCGATGACGATGAGCGCGTCGATGGAGTTGCGCTCGATGGCGCGCCCCAGCGCGTAGTACTGCTCGACGGGGGGAACGTCGCGCTTGGTGCCCAGCTCGGCACCGCCCTTGAAGGCCCAGCCCTCCACGTCGCCCCACGACAGCTCCCGGACGCGGTCGTCCGCCAGTCCCGACCAGGACCCGTCGACGCCGAGCATCGTCCACCCCTTGGCGATGCCGAGGCGGACTGAGACGCGGGCAGCGGTGTTCATGCCTGGCGCCAGGCCGCCGGCGTGGAGGATGGCAACGCGCTTGCCGCCCCCGTCGCCGCCCACGGCGAGCTGGGGGGGCGTGGACAGGATCTGGTTGACGCCCACCATGGCACTGAAGGAGGAGCCTCGTGCGGCCTGGGCCGCCTCGAAGTCGCCAGCGGCGATGAGGTCCTTGACGGCGCGGGTGTCGCGCACCGCCCTCATGAGGGGGATGCGGGTGATGCGGCCCCGCCGCACGCCCAGGATGCAGGGCTCGTCCTCGCCCGTGCTGGCGAGGGCCTCCTGGACCGCCGCGTAGCCGAGCAGCGTCGACTGCCACCGGTCGTAGGCCGAGGGCGTGCCGCCCCGCTGGACATGGCCGAGGATCGTGACGCGGGCGTCCTCGCCCGTCCGCTCCTTAATGGTGTCGGCGATGTGCTGGGTGGTGAGCTCGTTCCCCTCCCGGTCCTTTGCGCCCTCGGCGACTAGGACAATGGACTCGCGGCGTCCCGCCTCGCGCCCGAGGCGCAGGTGCTCGGCGAGCTCGTCCTCCCACCCGGGTCCGGCGGGGTCCTCGGGGGTGAACACGTAGTCGGCCCCGCCTGCGACGGCGGCCATGAGGGGCAGGTAGCCGCAATGGCGGCCCATGACCTCGATGACGAAGGCGCGCTGGTGGGAGGCGGCGGTGGAGGTGAGCTGGTCGATGGCATCGACGATGCGGTGCAACGCCGTGTCCGCCCCTATGGTCATGTCGGTGCCGACCATGTCGTTGTCGATGGAGCCGACCAGGCCGACGACGTGCAGAGCGGGGTGCGCCCGCGCGGTCTCCTCGGTGATGGCCCCCTCGGCGGCCAGTTCCTGGACGTGCTGCGCCCACTCCCGGCGGAACTCGTCGGTGCCGGAAAGGGAGCCGTCACCGCCGACGACGACGAGGTGGTCGATGCCGTGCTCCAGCAGGTTGCGGGCGGCGGCGTGGCGGCCGGCGTACTCGCGGAAGGCGGCACAGCGCGCCGTCCCGATGACGGTCCCGCCTTCGGCGAGGATCGACGATACGTCGGACCACTGCATCTCTTTGATGGCGCTTCCGCCGTCGACGGCGCCCTGCCATCCCTCCATGATCGCGTAGGGTTTGGCGCCGCGCGCCAGGGCGGTGCGGACGACGGCGCGCACCGCCGCGTTCATGCCCTGGGCGTCGCCGCCCGAGGTGAGGATTCCAATACGTGTGGGGGTCTGCTGGGTGAACGCGTCCATGTCGTCCCTTTCCATGCGAGCGGTGGCCGGCCCTCAGGGCCGTTCACCTCCCCAGTGTATTCGACCCGCGCGCGCCTGTGCAGTGCGCAAGGTCCCCCAATCCGCCCTCCCCACGCCGGGGGCGGGCACCTCGATGGTGAAGCGGGCCTCGAGGGCGCCGGCTTTCACCACTGCTGGCGCGCTTCCACGACGAGTTCTCGAATCGCCGCCCAATTCCCACGGCTCGAACGCACATTGATACGGATATAACGGTAGGTGCCCCGAACCGGAACCGCGTACCGCTGTCCGGACTCGTCATGAACGCTTGCCGCGACGCTCCAGTTGCTCCCGTCCTGCGAGACCTGGACCCAGTAGTACCAGTCGTCGTGGGCGTAGAAGTCGAGGCGCACGCGCGAGAGGACGCGGAGTCTTCCCATGTCGAGCGTCAGCGTTTGCGGCATCGCCCCCGATGCCGCGCACCAGTAGGTCTGGCCGCTTCCGTCGACTGCCTTCGCAGCGCTGTACCCGGCGTTCTCCGACGAAGCGGACACGAACGTCCCGGACGCCGCCACGGACCCCATGTACTCGTCCGCAACGGCGTTCACCTCTCGAATAGCGGCCCAATTCGAAGCGGAGCCGGTGACTGTGATCCGCAGGTAGCGGCCGACGAGTCCGAGCCTGTCGGTGGCGTGGCGTCCGTTGAGGGGATCATTCGTCCGGTCCGCGCCAGTCGTCCACGAAACCCCGTCCTCCGACACGTCGACCTTGTACCTCCACGAGTCATGGGCGTAGAAGTCAATGTCCACGCGCCCGACTGCGGCGCTGCGTCCGAAGTCGTACTGAATCCACTGGGGCATCTGCGAGGACGTGGCGCACCAGTACGTGCCGTCGTGGCCGTCCACGGTCTTGGATGGCTCGTGGCCGGCGTTGGCGCTCGACGCAAGCACCCCGGAGTCGGAGGTGAGGGAATTCGCGCCGTCAGAAAGACTGACCTCCGCAATCGGTCCGGGGGACTCGTTCCCCTCGAAGCGAAGCCGGAGCGAACGCGCCGTCGTGCGGTCGAAGGACGCTTCGGCCACCCCACCCCCAAGGACTCCTTCGTGCACGCGCACCCACTCGTTAGAGGAACGCGCTTCGAGGAGGTAGCGCACGCCGCCACGGCTTTCAGCGCCAGGAACGATTCTGATGCGGTCGACGGCCTTCTCGCGGCCGAGATCGAACACGAGCCACTGCTCACCGGCATCCGTCGGCACCCATTCCGTGGTCTCATCGTTATCGGACACCATCGCCGGACCTGTTCCGTACCATCGACGGGGAACGAACGATGACGCCCCCACCGCCGCGCGACGCACGACGTTCTCGCCCTTCACGCCCACGGGGACCCCGTCCTCGCCCGCAGTGAACTGGAACGCGTCGTGGTAGCAGACCGACCCCGCGACATTCTCGCATTTCACGAGGACCTCGTGGAAGCCCTCGCTCAAACCGTGCTTCTCGAAGACGCTCGCAGCGTCCTGGACGGAGTCCTTCCGCAGACTCACGCTTCCCTGCGGCATGCCGTCGATGAACACCTCCGCCCGTTCCACTCCGTCCGGGGCCAGTCGCGCCACCCATCGGATTCCGGTCCCCTCGAAGACGGTGGAAACCGTATTGATGTAGTAGGGATCCGTGTGCGACGAGGACGAGGGCAACGACGCGTAGCTCCCATCCGTGGCATGCGGTGACCGCACATCCGTCGCCCACGCGGTCCCGGGGGAGCTCCAATCCGCGTACTCGGTGAGCTTATCGGTGTTCTCGATGACATGGACTCCCCCTGCCAGAGTGCCCGCACCCCCCGGTTGAGGCAGGCTCCCGTCGTCGCCATCGGGAGGCTCTACGGCCGCCGCTGGGCCCTCATCCAGATCCGAGTAGCTGAACGAGAACCTGCCGGACGGAATGGCGTCGCCGTACTGGTAGTAGTCGAGCGGTTCCCCGTCCGCCCGCCACCCGTCGATCCATTTGAAGTCGATACGCGCGTGGGAATCAATACCGAGAAGGGCACGGGGCACCGCCACCATCATCTGATTCCCACTGACCGAGAACCGGGCGCTCTCGGCGACAGGTTCCCACTGCCACCCTCCCGTGCTCCGCTCGATAGTCATCCCAGCGCCCGACGGCGCTGCACGGTTCACCGCGTAGTCGAACCCCATGTAGCCAGTGCCGAGGTCCGAGTCGGTGTTGAGCAGCAGGGTCATCGTCCGTCCCGATCCGGATAGCCGCACCTCGTCCCTCGTCTCAACAAGAAACGTGACATAGTCCTCACCCCGGGCGACTTTCGCTCCTGTGAAATCGTTGCCGACGGAGTCGTTGTAGTAGTGCTGGTCGCCGGTGCCGGCATGGTCGCGCGCCAGATCATTGACAGGAGCGCGGTAGTGGGGCGCCACGTCGTTCCATTGATCGAAGGAACCGGAGACGTCTATCTCTTGTTGTGGACTCGCGCCCGCTTGCCTGCGCGCGCCCTTGAACCTGCGGATGTTCGCGCACAGCTGCATGTAGGCGGTATCGCCGAGGACTCCCGCCGACGGTTCGATATCGCGGCTGTAACGAGCGGAGGACGCGTCGTAGAACGTGAGCCTCCCCTGCCGCTCAACATCCTGCCAGTTGCCCGCCGTCCACTCGTTCCACCCCTCGACGAGAACGACTTCGGGGTCGACGGCGATCGCACGGTCCCACTCCTCCTGGAAATTCTCACCACGGAGAATCGCGGAGGAGGAGCCGTCCTCATGGCCGTCGTGGTACCCCCTGCTGCGCCCCCCCGGCGGCCCCGTAGTAGTCGATCCAACTGAACACCGGCGGATCGGACGCGTTAACAGCCGCCGACACCGCCATTTGCTCGGCAGTCCCGTCGTCGGCCCGGTTGACCCGCACCGGGGTGTCGAAACTCGTCCAGTCCCAACCCCCCGCGCGCTGGGCCTCGTTCGGCCATTGCGCGTAACGGAAGGTGAAGAAGTCCCGCACCGTCGCGGAAGGATCCTGGCCGAGTATCAACGGTTTCCCTTTGAAGCGGAACCATGTCGTCGGATACCTGTACGGGGAGTCCGGAGCGTAGAACGTCCCGTACAGATCGTCCATGTACTCCGTCGAATTGTTGTGCGTCATGAACGCGATCCTGGGGGGCTCCAGCCCCTCGCCCTGCAACTCGGCGATCGCCTTCATCAGGAGCAGGGACTGCGGTTTGAAACGACGGTCGTTCGTGACATCGACCTGGATGAAATCGACCCCCGCGTCGGCGAGCATCAGCAGGTGGCGTCTCACCACCCACATGTCCTCGCTCCTGTAGTAACCGAACAGGGGTTCGTCCCAATACGCGAAATGTCCGGCGTCGGGGAACAGAGGACTATCGGAGTCCGCAACCGAGCGGGGATCCTTGGTGATCGTCTCCTGCAGGTTCACAACATTGTGGTAGTCGCGGGAGTCGTTCTGCCCGTGCCAGGGGGAGTACTTGATCCCAACGAAACGGTTGGAGCGGTGCGCCCCCGCCTCGTCGGTTCGGGGAATCACACGGCCGAGGGAATCGACGCCCGTCGACGGCAGCCACACCTCGCTAGCGGCCTCTCGTGCCGTTCCCGCGTCCTGCGCCTGCGGCGGCGCAGTGATCGCCGATGGTCGGACCATGGAAGAAGCGGACAGCAACGACACCGCGCACGCGCACACGGCCCGCAAACATGAGGACAAGGAGACCACCTTCGCTTTCGTCGGTCGTGGCTAGCGGATTCGGGTATCCCGGGGTCCGAGAACGTGGCGGACGGCTTCGAGCATCCGAGTCCCGTTCACCGTGTCCGGCAGCAGATAGGAGCCCTCGGTCCATTCATTCCACGCGTTGATGGTGATCTCCGCGTAGCCCCCCGCCCTGGCCTCGACGAAGCGTTTCGCACGGCGCAAGCCGGCCTCGAACCCCTCCGGGCTGCTGGTCCACACCGGCGGGTATGCCTGCGCCCCTGCGTCGAAGGGCGCCCCGGGGGCAATGCGGGGCGAGGCGTCCCATCCCACGGTCACATTCGGGTGGAACGGGACCCCCAGGGTACTCGCGTAGTGGGCGTACTGCGCGAAGACCTCGTCGGCGACCCCCTCCCAGCGCCCGGCGTCGGGGAACGAGCGCTTGCGGAAGTCGAGGTGGTGGAGCCACACGTAGGAGCTCGCCGAGGCGAATCCCAGTCCGCTGATCAAGCGCTGGGGATCGCGCAGCGGGACCTCCGCGGGCAGGACCGAGAACCCCCAGACGACGGCGTCGAAATGGACGCCCGGGTGCCCCTCCGCCCGGGCGAGGGCATCGAACCAGGCGAGCGCAGCACGCGCCTGGTCGATTCCGCCCATGCCGCGGACGAAGTTCCCGACCTCGTAGATCGAGAAGCGCGGCCTTCCCCCGATGCGCGTGTAGTGCGGCGACGCGAAGTACTCGCGGGTCACGTGCCGGGCCATGGCCTCGAAAGCCCTCCTGCCGATGGCTCCTTCCTTAAGGGTGGGGGGCTTGGCCCGCGCATCCTCGCGGGGGAAGATGTCGAGCAGGTCGTGGTTGGCCCACATCACGGAGAACTCCACGCCCTGGTGGTTGGGCGCGCGCAGGAACCCCTGGTCGAGGGCCCCTTGCAAGTAGGGGCCGTCGTCGTACCAGTAGTAGTCGAAGATGAACCCGTCGATCCCGTTCGCGTGCGCGAGCCCAATGGAGCGCTGGGCGACGGCCGGATCAGACTCGTCCTGGTACCCCATGGCGGGGATGCGGGGCTGGCGGTGCCCGTGGAAGCGCGGAATGGCGCTCCTGACGAGTTCCCACTCGGTCCACCCCCCGCCGAACCACCGCTCGTTGCGGGGGTCGACGTGGTAGTCCGGGAAGTAGTACGCCAGGATCTTGGGACGCGGTCTCATTTCACTGCTCCGCTCGACAGGCCCTTCCTGAAGGTGTTCTGCAGGAAGAGGTAGAAGAGGATGATGGGCACGCTGATGAGGACGTTGGCCGCGAAGATCTTCGGCGTGTCGACCAGCCTCTGGCTCTGGAAGTAGGTGGGGATCTGCGTGACGACCTTGAGGTCGACGTCCTGCAGGAACAACAGGGGCAGCAGGTACTCGTTCCATGCCGCGAGGAACGTGAAGACCGCGATGACGGACAGGATCGGCCGGGAGACCGGCACGACGATTGAGACCAGGATCCGCAGGTCCGAGGCGCCGTCGAGCATCGCCGCTTCGAAGACCTCGCGCGGTATCGCACGGATGTAGTTCGATCCCACGAGGACGCCGAAGGGGATGGACAGCGCCGTCAGGGGGACGATGACCGCCCAGTAGGTGTCGAACAGGCCCGCCCTGTCGACCAGGGAGTAGACGGGGACCACCAGGGCGATGGCGGGGACCGTGAGCCCGGCCATGATCAGCCCCGACAGGACGCCGGAACCGCGCGGACGCAGGCGGGCCAGCGAGTAGGCGGCGCACACCGCGAGCACCAGGACGAGTAGGACGGTCGTCAGCGCCACAACGGCGCTGTTGATGAGGAAACGCAGGAACGGGGTCGTCGACAGCACCCGCACGTAGTTGGCCACTCCCTCCCCGCCGACCGACATGCGCACGATGAGGAACAGGGGCGCCACCAGCACGACGATGGCGACCAGGACCACGGCTTGGCTGGCGGCCCGCCCCACGGGGCCTTGCTTGTCAAACATCTGCTTGCCTTTGGACCAGACGGACTTGGAGCACTGCGAACACCATCGCGACGGCGACGAGGACCACCGATAGGGCAGCGCCGTACCCTGCGTGGAATTGGGAGATCACCTGCCGGTAGATGTAGGTGCTGAGGAACTCGGTCTCCACCCCCGGCCCTCCGCCCGTCGTCAGGAAGACGACGTCGAAGGTCTTCAGGGCGCTGATGAGGCCGAGGACGACGAGGACCATGTGGGATCTCCCTTGACCAGAGGCGCCACGATGCGGGTCGCCATGCCCAGGGCGCCGAGCCCGTCCAACCGCGCGGCCTCGATGATCGACGGCTCGATCTGGGATATCGCCGCGTCGTAGATGACGAAGCTGTACCCGGTGTACTGCCACACGTTGATGGCGATGATTGTGGCGAGCGCGGTTTTCGGATCGGTGAGCCAGCCGTGGTCGAAGCCCGTCATGCCGAGGCCGCGCAGCATCTGGTTGAACGCCCCATCCGGGGTGAGCAGGACGCGGAACGACGTGGCGATGATAGCGGGGGAGATGACGACGGGGACGAACAGGAGCGTGCGCAGCACTCCCCTGCCCCTGGCCCGCGTCCGCACGAGCACGGCCAACGAGAAGCCGAGGACCATTTGGAGGGACACGGTCGAGACTCCGAAGACCAAGGTGTTGGCGATGGCCTTCCAGAAGACGCGGTCGTGGAACAGGTCCGCGTAGTTGCGGAGGCCGACGCCCACGTGGGAGTCCGAGATCCCGCTCCAGTCCCAAGTGGAGTACACGACGTTGGCCGCGATGGAGTAGAGCGCGGTGACGGCGATGAGGGCGAGCGCGGGGAGGACGTACAGGTAGGCGCCCGCTCCCGCGCCGTGCCGCCGAGTGCGCTCCGCGCGTGTGGTGGGCATGGTCTGATCCGTTTCCGATCTGAGTTCTTCCGGGTCCCGGCCCTGGGCGGGGCCGGGACCCGGACTGGTTCTAACGGGACAGCGTCGAAGACACTGTTTCAACCTGCGCGAGGGCGTCCTGGGGGGTCGAGGTGCCGGCAGCGACCTCCCCCAGCGCCTGCCCCAGGGCGGCCTCCAGGTCCGGGTAGGGGATCTGGCGGTATCCGACCATCCCAGCGAGCTCCTCCTCCTGGCGTTGGATGTCCGCCGCCTGTTCGGGGACGATCACGTCGTCGGTTGACACCGGCACCGAGGTGAGCGCCGGGAAGTTACCGACCGACGCCTGGATCGTCTGGCCCTCCTTGCCCGCCAGGAAGGACACGAACTTCCAAGCCGCCTCCTGGTGACGGCTCTTGGAGCTGATCGCCCATCCGTTGTCGGGCCCACCGAACGCCCTGGTCGGCGCGCCACCGGCCCTGGCTGCGGGGAAGGCCGCCGACAGGAACGTCGAGTCGATCGTCGTTGAAACGCTCTTCTGCGCCGTCTCGAGCCCGGTCTTGGTCATCGTCGCCGGCGTGTTCCACGTGCCGAGCGCGATGAAGGCCGCCCTGCCCTCCAGGAAAGCCGTAGAGGCGTCGGGGTACTCGCTGACGGCGGCGGCCCCGGGCGCGATGATCCCGCCGGTGAAGAGGGAGCGCCAGGCGTCCATGCCCTCGACGAAACGGGGGCCGGTCCACTTCTCTGTCCCGTCGATCGCCCGGTAGACGAGGCCAGGCTCGATGGAGTTCATAAGTGCCAGGTACACGTCCAGGTTGACCCACGCGTCCTTAGCTCCGTGTGCGAGGCAGTCGTAGCCCGCGGCCCGGACCTTCTCGCACACCGCGGCCATCTGGTCGAGGTCCGTGGGGGCCTCGGCCCCGACCTCGCCCAGGATCCCGGAGTTGTAGTAGAGGAAGCCCGCGGCGCTCATGTACGAGGGCAGGGCGACCTGCTTGTCCCCCTTCTGCAACTGCGTGAGCCCGAGCTCGTTGAAGCTACTGCGCCAGTCCTCGCCCCACGCCGTGGCCGCCAGCGGCGCCAGGTCCTGGACGAGGTCTCCGTAGGCGGCGGCCGTACCGCCCGGGGCGAGCTGGAGGACGTCGGGGCCCTTGTCGGACGTGAGGGCGGCGCGCAGGTTGTTGAGGTAGTCGTCGTTGGAGTAGGTGGTGAACTCGACCGTGATCCCTGGGTTCTGCTTCTCGAACTCGGCGATGGTCGTTTCAGCTTCGGCCGCGTTCCACGCCCACCACTTGAGGGTGGTACCGGAGGTGTCGCTCTCGGCCCCGCCGGAGCCCGATTGCGCGGATCCGCAGCCCGCCAGCGCCAGTACCCCCGCGACGAGCGCCGCGCAGACGCGATATGTACGTTTCACGGGTCTTCCTTTCTCATGCCGGAATCGTCAGGCGGGGCCGCGTCGCGCCAGCACCGACGGCGATGTCAGCCGGCGCACTCAGCCCGTTCCGACGGGATTCGTCTGTGAAACCTTTTACACCATACCAAGGGATCTCGTGGGCGTCAATGCCCACCATGTGGATCATGTAGCTCGACACCTGAGCGCAACTCATACAAAAGTCATGAGGACATCTCGACAACCAGAGACCCAGGCCACCCCACCCCATCACCCAAGAGCCCATCAATCCACTTGTAAAACGTTTGATACCAGGTACACTGGGAGAAAACGTCCGCAGTGGCGGGCCAGCCGTCAGGATGAGATCAACCCAGGAGATCCAATGCCCACCAGAGTCGGCCTACGCGAGGTGGCCCAACGGGCTGGCGTGTCGATCACTACCGTGTCGAACACGCTCAACAGGCCCGAACGGGTTTCTGACACGACCCGCGAGCGAGTCCTGGCAATCATGGAGCAAATGGGGTTCGTGCGCAACGAACTCGCCCGCCAACTGCGCACCGGCGGGACGATGACGATCGGAATGGTCGTCCTCAACATCGCCAACCCGTTCTTCGCGTCCCTGGCGCACGCCGTCGAGGACGCCGCCGAGGCGCTCGGGTGCACGACGGTCCTGGGCTCCAGCGGCCAGAAGGCGTCGTGGGAGCGGCGCTACCTGGACTTGTTCGAGGAGCAGCAGTCCAAGGGGGTCCTCATCGCGCCCCTGGGCGGCATCACGGCGCGAATGCGCGAACTCCACTCCCGTGGAATGCCGATGGTGGTCTTCAGTTCCGAGGAACAGCCCGATTTCTGCACCGTCACCCTGGACGGGCGCAGAGGTGGGTACCTGGCGACGCGCCACCTCATCGAGGCAGGGCACCGCCACATCGCGTTCCTCGGCGGCCCCCTCGGCCAAGTCGACGACAGGTGGACGGGCGCGCTGCAGGCCTGCGCCGAGGTCAGCGGCGCGCGCCTCGTCCACATCGACACCGCGGATCAAACGATGAGCGAGGGCCACAGGGCGGCCGCGATCCTCGGGGATATGAGCCCCCAGGGGCGCCCCGACGCGGTCTTCGCCGCCAACGACCTCCTAGCGCTCGGACTCCTGCAGGGCCTCGTCGCGGACGGACGGATCCGCGTCCCATCCGACCTGGCGGTCATCGGGTACGACGACATCGATTACGCCGCTTCCGGACTGATCCCACTCTCGACGGTCAGGCAGCCCGTCGACGAGCTCGCCCACTCGGCGGTCCGCCTGCTGATCGACGAGGCGGACGCCCCGGAGTCGCACCGGCACCAGGCGCTGCGGATCGCCCCGGAACTGGTCGTGCGCTGTTCGACCACTAGAGGCGCTTGAAAGGGCGCGCCCCGGGTGCGCCAACCGGGCGCGGGCCCGCACTGGACGACGAGCTGGAGGGAGCGGGATGGACGACTGGGAACCGGTAGGGCGCGCTGGCGCGCCGATCCCCGTCCTCACCATCGAGGGACGCGGGGCGGACGGCCTGACCCACCTGCGCCGCCCCCGGCTCACGTGGAGGGTCGAGGGCGCCGGCCCCGGGTGGGCACAGGCGCGGGCGGTCCTGAGGTGCTCCACCGGGGAGACGTTCCAGGTCGTCGGCGGGGCCTCCGCCCTGATCGACTGGCCGTTCGCGGATGTGCGGCCCCGGCGGGGCGTCCGCGTCCAGGTCCGCCTCGCCTCGGCCGATGGCGCGCGCACCGGGTGGTCCCCGCCCCTGTCCGTGGCGGGGGCCATGCTTGACCGGCAGGAGTGGGCGCCACTGCTCGTCGGGCGCGACTTCCACGGCCCGCAGGACGAAGCGGACGCCGCCCGCCCGATCCTGCTGCGCCGCGCCTTCACGCTCGACAGACCCGTCGAACGGGCGTTCCTCTACACAACCGCCCACGGCGTCCACCAGGCGTGGGTCAACGGCACGGAGGTCGACGACCACCTGCTCAAACCTGGATGGACCAGCTACAGGTGGCGGCTCTTCCACGAGTGCACCGATGTCACCCGCCTGCTGCGCGAAGGCCCGAACGCCATCGGGATCGCTCTGGCGGGCGGCTGGTACACGGAGCTCTACGGGCCGCCCGGCGGGGCGCGCCGCCGATATTGCGGGCCGCCCGCCGCCGCCGCCCACCTGCGCATCCGCTTCCGCGACGGGACCTCGCGGACCATCGACACCGACGAACAGTGGAGGTGGGCGCACGCCGCCACCACCTCGTCGGGGATCTACGCGGGGGAGGCGCACGACGCCCGCCAGCGCATCGACGACTGGAGCAGCCCGGTGTGCCGCGGCGGGACGTGGCGCGGCATCCACGTCGTCGGAACCGCCGCCCCCGTGCCGCGCTCGATCCCACCGGTCGCGGTCACCCAGACCGTGCGCGCACGGAGGATCCTCGCCGCGCCTGACGGCACCCCCATCGTCGATTTCGGCCAGAACATCGTGGGAAGGGTGAGGATCCGCGTCGAAGGCACCCGCGGCCAGGTGGTCGTCCTCAAGCATGCCGAGGTCCTCGAAGACGGCGATGTCGCACTATGGCCCCTGCGCACCGCGCGCGCGACGGACTCGTACACGCTGCGCGGAGGGGGCGCCGAGGAGTGGGCGCCGCGCTTCACCTTCCACGGTTTCCGCTACGTGCGCGTGGAGGGGTGGCCCACGAGGCTCGCCCCCCACGACCTCGTCGCCGAGGTGATCGGCTCCGATCTGCGCTCGACAGGCGGCTTCGCGTGCTCGCACGCCCTGGTCAACCGCCTCCACCGGAACATCGTGTGGGGGACGCGCGGGAACTTCCTGTCCATCCCCACCGACTGCCCCCAACGTGACGAGCGGCTCGGGTGGACCGGCGACATCCAGGTGTTCTCCCCCACCGCGTGCCTCCTCTTCGACGTCCACGCGTTCCTGGGCGAATGGCTGGCCAACCTGGCCTGCGAGCAGAAGGCCGCACGGGGGAACGTCCCCCTGGTGGTCCCCAACGTCCTCGACCCGGCTCCGCCCACCGCGGGCTGGGGCGATGCGGCGTGCGCGGTCCCATGGGCGCTGTGGTGGGCTTACGGTGACAAGGAGGTCCTCCGGAGGCAGTACGGGAGCATGCGCGCGTGGATGCGCACGGCGGAGGGCGCTCTCGACGACGACGGGATCTGGCGCACCGGTCCACAATTCGGCGACTGGCTGGATCCGAGCGCCCCGCCCGACGACGCCGCGCGGGCGATGACGGACCCGGCGCTGGTGGCGACCGCCTACGCCGCCCGCAGCGCTCAGATCCTCCACAAGACGGCGCGCGAACTGGGCCACCATTCGCACGCCCGCGCCTACCAGCGGCTCGCGCAGCGGATCGCGCGCGACTTCACACGAGTCTTCGTCACGCGAGGAGGCGCGCTGACCTCGGACACCCAGACCGCCTACTCCCTGGCCATCGCTTTCTCACTGGTGGATGCCCGCCTCATCCGCACGATGGGCGACCACCTCGCCCGCCTCGTCGAAGACAACGGGCACCGTATCGCCACGGGGTTCCTGGGCACTCCCCTGGTCACCGGCGCGCTCACGCGGACCGGACACATCGGCGTCGCCGAGAGGCTCCTCCTCCAAACCCGGTGCCCCTCGTGGCTCTACCCCATCACAGCTGGGGCCACCACCGTGTGGGAGCGCTGGGACGGGATCAAAGAGGACGGAGGACTCAACCACAACGGCATGACGAGTTTCAACCACTACGCCTTCGGCGCAGTCGCGGACTGGCTCCACAGGACGGTCGCCGGACTGTCCGCCCTCGAGCCCGGGTACCGCACGAGCCTCATCCGCCCCCCCGTGCTCGCCGAGATCTCCTCCGCGAGCGCGTGGATCGACACACACTACGGCCGTCTGGCCTCCCGCTGGTTCCGCGACGGGGGCGGCTTGGTCGTCGAAGCCACTGTCCCGCCGAACACCACCGCGCGGATCCAGCTCCCCGGCGCGCCGGCTTTCACCACTGGTTCCGGGGAGCATGCGTGGCGGGTGCCGTTGGAGGCGTCCCCGCGCGTCCGGACGCGCGGGGATGGCGATCAGTGGACCGCCATCGTGGAGGTGTAGCTGGAGAGGTAGGCGATGGCGCCGGCGACCGCCAGCAGAACGGCGGCGTCCGCGCCGCGGTACCGGGAGGCGAACCACGGCCTGCCCGGGATCACCAGGCGGGCGCCCGCGACGACGACGAGCGTGGCGACCAGCGCCCACACCGCGCGGTGCGGGTGGTCGAGGACGGTGAGGCCCACGACGGAGCCGATGCCGCCAACGATCACACACCCCGTGAGAGCGCCGAGCACCGCGCGGCCCCTGTCGTTCCTCTTGTCCACGCGCCCACTGTAGCGCGCGCCCGGGCGGACCGCGGCATGGCGGGTTGGGCATTCGCGGTAGGATATTCGTGCATTACGTACGCCCACACCCATTGAAGGAGATTTGTGTGACTTCCCGCTACATCGTCGTAGGATCCGGTTCCCACGAGGCGGCGGCCCTCGTGCTGGACCAACTCGCCACCGCGTTCGGGGCCAGCGCCTCGGTCGCGCGCGTCCCGGCCTTCGCCGGAACTGACGCGGACAGCGCGGCCGTCGGCGTCCCCTCCGCACTGCCGGACGCGGTCGGCGCGGTCAGGGAGCGAACGGCCGATGTGGTGCTCATCGAATCCTCCTCCGCCTGCACGAACCGCTCCTTCGACGCGCTGGGCTGGGACTTCTCCCTGGCCGCCTCGGTGGGCGCCGGCGTGGTCCTGGCCCCCGACACGGAGGGCGTCGGCGCCGAACTGCTGGCACAGGAAGCGGTGACCGCCGTCTCCCGGGCGGCCGACCACCAGGCCGTCGTCATGGCACTCGCCCTCCCCGCTGCCCTCGTCGGGCGCATCGACTCCCCCGTGCCCGTCCTCCCCCTGCCCGTGGACGGGGAGGGGCTGGCCGCCCTGGTCTCCGCCCCCGCCCCCAGCGCGGTGACGCCCCTGGCGTTCCAGGCGGACCTCGTCGAGCGCGCCCGCGCCGACCGCAAGCGCATCGTCCTGCCCGAGCCCGACGACGACCGCGTCCTGCGGGCAGCGGCCCAGGTCCTCGCCAGCGGCATCGCCGACATCACCTTCGTCGGGGACGCCGACTACGTGGCCAAGCGGGCGGGGGAGCTCGGCCTGGACCTCGGCGCCGCCCAGGTCGTCTCCACGGGCGACCCCGCGTACTTGGAGCGCTACGCCGAGGAGTTCGCGCGGCTGCGCGCCAAGAAGGGCGTCACACTGGAGCAGGCCCGCGACAAGGTCGCCGACGTGTCCTACTTCGGCACGATGATGGTCCACATGGGCGACGCGGACGGCATGGTCTCGGGCGCGGCCCACACGACCGCCCACACGATCGTCCCCTCCTTCCAGATCATCAAGACCGCCCCCGGCGTGTCCGTCGTCTCCTCGATCTTCCTGATGCTGATGAAGGACCGCGTGTGGGCGTTCGGTGACTGCGCCGTCAACCCCAACCCCACTCCCGAGCAGCTGGCCGACATCGCCGTCACCTCGGCGCGCACGGCCGCCCAGTTCGGCGTGGCGCCCCGCGTCGCGATGCTGTCCTACTCGACGGGCTCGTCGGGCTCGGGCCCGGACGTGGACGCGGTCGTCGAGGCCACCCGCCTCGCCCGCGAGAAGGCCCCGGAGCTGGCCATCGAGGGCCCCATCCAGTTCGATGCCGCCGTCGACAGTGCCGTCGCCGAGAAGAAGTTGCCCGGTTCCGAGGTCGCCGGCAGGGCCACTGTCTTCGTCTTCCCCTCCCTGGAGGCGGGCAACATCGGCTACAAGGCCGTCCAGCGCTCCTCCGGCGCCGTCGCAGTCGGCCCCGTCCTGCAGGGCCTGAACAAGCCCGTCAACGACCTGTCGCGCGGCGCCCTGGTCGAGGACATCGTCAACACTGTCGCCCTGACCGCCGTCCAGGCGCAGGGCTGAGCCCGGGGCCCCTCCGCGACGGCTGAGCGAGGGGCCCGGGTGCACCCCGATCCATCAATACGAAATCCGAAAGGCAGGCGCATGCCCTCTCAGACCGTCCTCGTTATCAATTCCGGCTCCTCCTCCATCAAGTACCAACTGGTGGATCCCGAGACCGGCGATGCCCTGGCGAAGGGCCTCGTCGAGCGCATCGGCGACCCCATGGGCCTCATCACGCACGTCCACGGCGAGGCAGTGACAGAGGAGAAGATGCCCGTCCCCGACCACACCGTCGGCATGCGCGAGGTCCTGCGCCTCTTCGACACGAAGGGCCCGACTCTGGCCGAAGCGCACATCGTCGCCGTCGGCCACCGCATCGTCCAGGGCGGCCGCCATTTCGACGGCCCGGCGCTGATCACCGACGAGGTCCGCGACCTGATCGAGCAGCTGTGCCCGCTGGCCCCGTTGCACAACCCCGCCCACCTCAAGGGCATCGACGTGGCGCGCGGCCTCATCTCCGACGTCCCGCACGTCGCGGTCTTCGACACCGCGTTCTTCCAGCAGCTGCCCGACCGGAGCGCCCTTTACGCCCTGGAGACGGAGACCGCGGAGAAGTACTCGGTGCGCCGCTACGGCGCCCACGGCACCTCCCACCAGTTCGTCTCCCAGGAGATCGCGAAGATGCTGGGGCGCGACGACCTCAAGCAGATTGTGCTGCACCTGGGCAACGGCGCCTCCGCGTCCGCAGTCCGCTGCGGCAAGCCGATCGACACCTCCATGGGCCTGACTCCCCTGGAGGGACTCGTGATGGGGACCCGCACGGGCGACATCGACCCCGCCGTGGTCTTCCACTTGGAGCGCGTGGCGGGGATGAGCGTCGAGGAGGTCGACACGCTCTTCAACAAGAAGTCCGGCATGAAGGGCATGACGGGGGAGTCCGACATGCGCAGTGTGCGGGCGATGATCAACAATGACGACGATCCCGTGACCCAGAAACGCGCCCGCACCGCGATGGACATCTACATCAACCGCCTGGTGAAGTACGTGGGCTCCTACACGGCGGAGCTGGGCGGCTTGGATGTCATCACCTTCACGGCCGGCATCGGCGAGAACGACATGAACGTGCGCCGTGAGCTGGCCGAGGCGCTCTCCCCCTTCGGCGTCAAGATCGATGTCGAGGCGAACAAGGCGCCCAGCGGCGAGCCGCGCGTCATCTCGGCGCCGAACTCGACCGTGAAGCTGGTCGTCTTCCCGACCAACGAGGAGCTGGCCATCGCGCGCCAGGCCCTTGCCTTCGCCTGATCCCTCCCCGGCGGCGGGGCCGGGGCCCTTGATCGGGCCCCGGCCAATGCCTCCGGGCGGACCAAGGACCCGTTGACTTCCACCAACGAAAGGCATAGAATTATGCCTGGTAACGGCGAGCTTGTCCTCGCAGAGTGCCAATTCGCAGACCCGCGCTCACACCTCGTGCAGCGTGGGTTCTTGCGTTTCACGAGACTTATAAGGAGTGGCCGTGCTCATCGCCTACATCGATGAGGTCGGCGAGGCTGGCGCATACGTCTCGAAGACCCATAAGCGGTACAACACATCGCCGGCGTTCGGATACGCGGGTTTCATCCTCCCAGCGGACTCCGTCAGGGGCTTCTCGCGCCACGTGGCCGATGTCAAGAAGGAAATCCACGCCTACCTGCACGGGGACGCCTCCCACGCGGACTACAACCCCCAATGGGAGCGCAAAGGTTCCGAGGCGTTCAGCAAGGGGGCGTGGCGGAGGGACCGCCAACGGGAAGTGCGCGCGATCCGCTCATTGCTACCAACGCTCGACAGCATGCACGGACGGGTGTTCTACTTCCTCCGTGAGAAGCCCCTTGGCACGCCCGGACAGGTGTGGCCGAAACTGACCGACGCCGAACGGAGGGAGAAGTACGAGCAACGGACGCTAAACTGCCTGCGCGAGTCCATCAATCGACTGTGCAGATACGCGGAGCACGAAGGTGACAACCTCATGATCTTCCAGGATATGATCAACGAGGCCCAGAGGTTCCAGCAGGTCAGCAGGAGTTATGCCCATATCTACTCCCGCGTCAGCGACCATCCTGAGATGTCGCGCGCGATCGAGGCTCCCGCGTACATCGACTCGCGCCTGTCCACTAACATCCAGTTCGCGGACTGGGTTGCGGGCATGGTGGCGCGCGCGTGCGAGCGCCAGTTGACCGAGACGCGTGACTTCGACTGGATTCCAAAAGCCCTGTTAGAACGGATGCGTGGGAAGATCACGTACGAGTCGACTCTGCAGTTCCATCAGAGGAGTTTGGACAACGTGCACAACATCGACTTGTTCCGCGAACAGCGCCCTCTGTTCGACACACACAGCCATGGAATGACTGAGGAGAACCTGGCGAAACTGCGGTTGGTCCACGCGAAGGCATCGAGCTCCCATTAAACTCCGCCCTCGTGCGCCGCGGGTTCGACGAGCGCCAGGGCGCGCGGCGCGCGGCGGACCCGCACCGTCTGCCCCCAAGTGAGGACGAGCCGGTCCGCCTCCATGCCATCGCCGAAGAGGACCAGGGACTCGGAGGCGACGCTCAGGCCCAGTTCCTCCCCCTCCCCCAAGATCCCCTCGGTGCACTCGGTTCCCGTGCACGGGGAGGGCCACGCCTCGCGCACGAACCACGCGAGCGACTGGGAGGTCGGTCCGGGCAGGTCCCCCATGCCGCGTCCGCGCTTGAGGGAAGCGCCCCAGCCGGTTGCCCCCGTCCCGGTGCTGACGACGACACCGGAGGAGGACTGCCTCTCGGCGCGCCCGGGCAGCGCCAGCTCGTACCGGGCGCTCTGGTGGCTGGGATGCCCGATGAACACCTCGTTGAGGGCGGTCAGCGAACGGGAATCATCGACCGTCGCACTCACCATCGTCAGATGGTCGACGCCCACCCGTTCCCCCTCGTCGAGGCGGCGGCACGCGGCGGCCCCCTGGTCGGGCGTGCAGCGCACGAGCACGCCGGCGTTCGATTCGGGCGCGGAGTTGACCCCGACTACGACCTGGCCGCTGAGGTACTTGGCGGTGTTGGCGACCAGCCCGTCCGGGCCGACGACGACGATGACGTCCTCTGGGGCGAAGAGGAAGCGCGACAGGGAGTCGCGTTCCACGTCGGCGCTCGCCCACTCCTGCGGGATCCCTGCCCGCACGCGGGCCAGGGCGCCCACGTGCGCCTCGTGGGCGCGCTCGACCTCTTCGAGGGCGCGCCCGCGCGAGCGCAGGACGAACTCGACCTGCCCCCTCGTCGAATAGCGGTCCATGAGCTCGTCGTACTCGGTGGGGCGATGGACGACGACTGCCCGACGCCGCATGCTACTCGCCCCGCTTGGCGGAGCCTGCGAAGGCGGAGAGGACATCGGTGAGCATGTCGGGGGTGATGGTCACCGACCCGATGGAGGGCATGTTATGGGCCATCTCCTTGAGGGCGAAAGCGCGCACCACGTCGGGCCCGGCTTCGGCCAGGGCGCGGACGTAGGCCGCCTCGTTGGCGATCTTGGCGCCGCCGACGCGCTTCCAGTCGTCCTCGTTGGCCTTGGCCAGGGTCTCGATGCGCCGCGCTTCGGCCTCGACGGCGATCGCGTCGGCGGCGGCCTTCTCCTCGGCCTCGCGCCGACTGTTGCGCCCCTCCTGGTCGACCAGGTCAGCGCGTTTGCGAGCCAGGTCGAGCTTGGATTGCAACTCGTTCTCGGAGATCTGGGACTCGCGCTCGACCGCGAGGGCCCGGCGCTCGTACAGGGCGCGGTCGGCCTCGGCCTGGAGCCGTTCGAGGAGCGGGGCGCGCAGGGAGGATTCGACGCCCTCATCGGGGCGCAGGGACATCAGGCGCGCGTCGACGACGCTCACGCCGGTGGCGCGCAGCTGTTCGTCGCGCTCGAATGCGAGGACGAGGGCGGCGCCGACCTCGTCGAGAGAGCCGGAGATGGCCTCCGACAGGGGCATCGCCGCGATCACCGAGGCCAGGGAGGAGGAGGCGAGCCGGGTGACCAGTTCGTCGATCTGCCACAGGCCCTGCGCGTCGGCGGAGGCGCCGCGGGGGTAGAGCCCGAAGTCGTAGTGCTTGGCGGCGGCTTCGGGGTCCTCGATCCGGTAGGTGATGGACACCTGCGCGTTGACGTTCTGCTGGTCGGCGGAGGGGGTCTGGACGAGGAAGCTGTGGGCGCGGTCCGCGATGGGCACTTCGGCGAGCGCGCTCCTTCCGGCGCGCAACCAGAAGGACTGCCCGACGCCGGACCGGATGGTGCGCCCGGCGCGGATCTGGATGACGTGGTCGCCGGCGCCGCCCTGGTAGCGGACGACGAGGGGGTGGTGGTGGAGGGTTCCCATGATGTTCTCCTTGTCCGGGTGGCATCCCACTTGTTTATGTCATGCCGACGATAATTCTCCGCCGACTTAATGTCAACTCGACGCGAATGGGGTAGGATAACAGCATGACCACCCCGTTCGCCTTCCCGATCGCGGTCGACGTCGTCGCCCTGACGGTCATCGACCGCGCTCTGCACTGCCTCGTCGTGACAAGGGGCATCGACCCCTATCGGGGGCGGCCCGCACTGCCGGGCGGTTTCGTGCGCGAGGGCGAGCAAACCCTCCAGGCGGCCGAGCGCGAACTCGAGGAGGAAACCGGCATCACTCCCCCCGGCCACCTCGAACAGCTCTTCTCCTACGGCCCCCTGGGCCGCGACCCCAGGGGCCCCGTCCTCTCCGTCGCCCACCTGCTCCTCGCCCCCCGCTTCTCCCCCGTGCGCCCGGGAGGCGACGCCTCCGGCGCCCACTGGCGCCCCGTCGACGCGCTACTGGCGCCCGACTCGCCCCTCGCCTTCGACCACGCGACCATCCTGGCCGACGGGGCCGAGCGCGCCCGCTCCAAGATCGAGTACTCCCCCTTGGCCACGTCCTTCTGCGGCCCCGAGTTCACGATCACGCAGCTCCGCACCGCCTACGAGGCGATCTGGGGCGCACCCCTGGACCCGCGCAACTTCCACCGCAAGGCGACCAAGACGGCGTCCTTCATAGAAGCGACCGGGAGGACGGCCCACGAGGGCGCGGGGCGTCCGGCCGCCCTGTACCGCCTCGCCCCCGGCGTCGACGAAACGGCCTTCGTCCTGGACCCGCCCCTGCGGCGGCCGACCGGACCGGCGCCGGTCCCGCCGACGAACCCCCTCCCCGGTCGAATGCGCGACAATAGGGCGAGCACTGAAGGAGAACCATGAACTTCCATTCCCTCTACGACCAGGGCTTCGCCCGCGTCGCCGCCGTCACCCTGCCCGTTCATCCGGCCCGCCCCGCCGAGAACGCGCGCGAGATCATTGACGCCGCACGCGGCCTATCCGAGCGCGGCGTCGCGTTGGCGGTCTTCCCCGAGCTGAGCGTCTCCGGCTACGCGATCGACGATCTGCTCCTGCAGGACGTGCTCCTGGACCGCACCGAGGACGCCCTGGCCTCGATCGTCGAGGCCAGCGCCGACCTGCTGCCCCTCCTCATCGTCGGGGCCCCCCTGCGCAAGGGAAACTCCTTGTACAACTGCGCGGTCGCCATCCACCGGGGGCGCGCCCTGGCCATCATCCCGAAGTCCTACCTGCCCAACTACCGCGAGTTCTACGAGAAGCGCCACTTCGTGACGATGCCGCCGCGCGCGTGCGAGCGCGTCGAGGCCCCCTGGGGCGGGATCGACGAGTTCACGGGCTCGACAGCGTGGATCCCCTTCGGCCAGGTGCTGCTGAGCGCCGACGACGTGCCCGGCCTGACCGTCGGCGTCGAGATCTGCGAGGACATGTGGGTTCCCGTCACTCCCGGCGCCGAATTGGCGCTCGCGGGCGCGACGGTGCTGGCGAACCTGTCGGCCTCGCCCATCACCGTGGGGCGCGGCGCGGACCGCGAACTGCTCGTGCGCTCTTCGTCCGCGCGCTGTTCGGCGGCCTACGTCTACACCGCGGCGGGTCCTGGCGAATCCAGCACCGACCTGGCCTGGGACGGCCAGACCATGGTCTACGAGGCCGGGGACCGCCTGGCCGTCGGCGAGCGCTTCCAGGAGGGCGCCCACATGACGGTGGCCGACGTGGACCTGGAGCGCCTGCGCACTGAGCGCACGCGCCAGAACTCCTTCGCCGACAACGCCGCGCGCGTCTTCACCGAGGAGGCGGGGGCTGCGCCGCAGCGCGTCCACTTCACGCTCAACCCGCCGCGCACGGACCTGGGGCTCCAGCGGCCGGTCGACCGTTTCCCCTTCGTGCCCGACGATCCGGCGCGCCTCGAGCAGGACTGCTACGAGGCCTACAACATCCAGGTCGCGGGCCTCGTGCAGCGCCTGCGCGCGATCGGCAGCCCGAAGGTGATCATCGGCGTGTCGGGGGGGCTTGACTCAACGCACGCCCTGGTGGTTGCGGCGCGCGCGATGGACCTGCTGGGGCGGCCGCGCACGGACGTCCTGTGTTACACGCTGCCCGGCTTCGCCACGAGCGAGCGCACGAAGAGGAACGCGACCCTGCTGTGCGAATACCTGGGCACGTCCTTCCAGGAGATCGACATCACTCCGGCGGCGAGCCAGATGCTGGCCGACATCGGCCACCCCTACGGCGCGGGCGAGGCCGCCTACGACGTGACCTTCGAGAACGTGCAGGCCGGCCTGCGAACCGACTACCTCTTCCGCCTGGCCAACCACCTGGGCGGCATCGTACTGGGCACAGGCGACCTGTCCGAGCTGGCGCTGGGCTGGTGCACCTACGGCGTGGGCGACCAGATGAGCCACTACGCCGTCAACACGGGCGTCCCCAAGACCATGATCCAGCACCTGATCCGCTGGGTCGTCTCCTCCAAGCAGTTCGACGAGCGGGTCGGCGGGGTCCTGCTGTCGATCCTGGACACGGAGATCTCCCCGGAGCTGGTGCCCGCAAAGCCGGGCGAGAAGATGCAGTCCACACAGGACAAGATCGGGCCCTACAACCTCCAGGATTTCACTCTCTTCCACGTGCTGCGCCGCGGCGCTCGCCCCTCCAAGATCGCGTTCCTGGCGGAGAAGGCGTGGTCGGACGCTTCGGTCGGCGACTGGCCGGCGGGCTTCCCCGAGGCCGACAAGACCGCCTACTCCCTGGCTGAGATCGTCAAGTGGGAGCGCCTGTTCCTGCGGCGCTTCTTCTCCCAGCAGTTCAAGCGCTCCGCTCTGCCCAACGGGCCGAAGGTCATGGCGGGCGGCTCCCTGTCCCCGCGCGGGGATTGGCGCATGCCCTCGGACGCGTCCGGCGACCAGTGGATCGCCGAACTCGACGGGGCCGTGGAGGGGCTTCTCGAGGCGTGAGCACCGCTCGTGCCGGCGCCCGCGGCTCTACCGGGACGCGGAGCGCCGCGGGCGTCGGCTAGGAATGGAGGATTGATATGGACACAGCCGCCCAGTGGGCCTTCGTGCTCGTGGGCGCTGGACTGGCGGTCTTCGGAGCATTCGAACTGGTTGTCGGGGTGTGCGCACGGGCCGGGCGCGCCTCGGGCCGCCTGTCCCTGCCCCTGCCCGTCGAAGCGGGGTCGGCCCAGTGGGAGCGCGCGCACCGCGCGGCGTGGCCCGTCCTCTTCGCGGGGGGCGTCCTGGGGGCGTCCCACGGCACCGCGTTGGCGGCGACCGCCCTCATGTGGCCGCGAGGGGCCCTGTCCGTCTGCGCCGTCCTCGCGGTGAGCGGCCTGGTCGTCGAGGCGGGCCTGTGGCGGGTGGCGGGGGCCGCGGCGCGCTCGCGCTTGGGCTGAGGCCCGGCGGTCGGCGCCCCCTGGTGGAGGCGGAGGGCACCGCAGACTTCCTGCCGCTCGCCCTCCGTCGCCGCCGTTCCCCGGCCCGCGGGCCAGTGATTCCCCGCCCCGTCAGGTGTGTGCCTCGATCGTGCGGCGCGGAGCGATGAGGACCGTCGCGCACACGAGGAGAGTGCTCAGCACAGCGCACGCCGCCAGCAGGGGCGCAACGGACTGGGGCGAAAGGCCACCCGTGGCCGTCACGGCCGTAGAACCCAGGAACAGCGCTCGCGAGGCCAGGCCCTGGGGCAGCACGTAGGACAGTGCGCCGACCGCGCCCGTCGAGGCGGCGATCGAGCCGAAGCCGACGCCGGAGACCAGCAGGCACACGGCGACGGGCGCCGCGAACGACTTCATGAGCATCGACAGCAGCGACTGCGCGAGGACCAGGGGGACGGCGACGATGACGGCGAGCGCGCACGACAGCGCGAACGCCGCTCCCGGCCACCCGGGCATGCCCATGGTGAGGCCCAGGCCCCAGGTGAGTGCCAGGAGCACCACCTGCGCTACGGCGACCGGCACGACGAGGACCACGGACTTCGCCAGGACGACCGCCCAGGGCCGGTACCCCGAGGTGAGGACAATGTTCCACGAGGCGTCTCGGTGCTCAGGACGCCACGCGGACGCCGCCATGAGCGCCACGCCCAGGTTGAAGAACATCAGTCCGTAGAAGAGGGTGACCTGGCTGGCCAGGGAGTCCC
Source organism: Schaalia georgiae DSM 6843 (assembly GCF_000429245.1). Classification (GTDB taxonomy): domain Bacteria; phylum Actinomycetota; class Actinomycetes; order Actinomycetales; family Actinomycetaceae; genus Pauljensenia; species Pauljensenia georgiae. The sequence continues at coordinate 24,637 of NZ_AUBM01000014.1, read as the reverse complement.
ACCCACCGTTGAGGGCGTCCCTGTTCACCCAGTAGTTTACCGCTCCTGCAACGGTGGCCAGCAGGGGCAGCAGGACGGCGAAAACGCCCACCCGAGAGCGGCGGAGTTTGAGGAATTCGGCGGCGATGAGGCCCATGGTTCTCACCTTTCAACACGATCCATGCGGTGGGTCGCCCAGGCCAGGACGGCCAGGGCCAGGAGGAGGAAACCGACCACCCAGGGAAGGTCGATGCTCCCGTAGCGCACGCCCCCGGCCTGCCGATCGACTAGTCGCGTGTTCGTGATCACCGCGTAGTACCCCCAGGGGACCACGCGGGCGATGGCACTCGGGGCTAGGAGCATGTACATCGCGGTGAAGGCACCCAGCAGACCCACTCCAACGCAGATGAGCTGGTTGTCCCATTTCGCCGCCAACCACACGTGCGCACCCACGAACACGCCGTCCACCAGCCACAGCAGGACGGCGTACTGGATCCACTGCCCCCATTCGAGGGGCACCGTGTACCCCCTCAGGCGGGCAAGGCCGATGGTCGCCGCTGTCTCCGCCGCCACCGCGAGCGCCATCACCGCCGCCAGGAGCGTGGTCTTCGCTCGGCACAGCGCGCCGGGCCCCACGCCCGTCGTTGAGTTGAGCGTCCAACCCGCGCCGGTGTTCTCGATGTCGGTCTGGCGGCTGGCGATCACGGCGACCAGGACGGGATGAACCAGGGCGTTCATCATGGCGGCATTCAGCAGCAAGGATGCCCACGGCCAGGCATCCGGATCCGCACCGACCACCGGCGCCTCGGGCCGGAACAGGTTCATGCACGACAGCGCGACCGCCGCGGCGACCGCGACGGCGACAACGGGAATCGTGTGGAGGCGGCGCATCTTCGCCGCTTCGAGGCGCACGAGCAGCATCCTGCGTGCCATCGCCCCCATCACAGCGCCCCCGCCCCTCCGGTGAGGGCCATGAAAACGTCCTCGAGGGACTGGTCCACGCGGCGCACCTCGTACAGGGTGATGCCGTGGCGCACCAGTGCCTCGATCATCCGAGCGGCTCCCCCCTGGTCGAGGCCGGGGACCGCGATGCCGCCGGCCACGGGGCGCCCGGGCAGTCCCAGGGCGAGCGCCTCCCGGGCCTGCGGCGTCGAGACGAAGAGGTCGGGCAGTGAGCGGGCGAAGAGCTCCGCGCGGGTCCCCTGGAACACGAGGCGTCCCGCGGAGAGGATCCCCAGGACGGAAGCCATCTTGTCGATCTCGTCCAGGAGGTGGCTGGAGACCATGACTGAGACGCCCTCGGAGGCCAGGCGGATAAGCAGTTCGCGGATCTCCTCAATCCCGGCGGGGTCGAGGCCGTTAGTCGGCTCGTCCAGGACCAGCAGCCGCGGGTCCCGGGCCAGCGCCATCGCAATACCGAGCCTCTGCTTCATGCCCAGGGAGTAGGTGCGCTGCAGGCGGTTCTTGTGCTCGGTGAGGCGGACCAGGGCAAGGGCGCGTTCGGTCTGCTCCCGGCTCAGCCCCAGCATGCGGGCGACCACCGCCATGTTCTCGGCGCCCGTGAGGTGCCCGTAGCCGGGTGGGCGCTCGATCATGGACCCGATCCGCGGCATCATTGCGCCCGCGTTGGCTCCTGTGAGGGGGGTGCCGAAGACACTGATCCGGCCCCGCGTCGGCCGCAGCAGGCCGAGCAGCATCTTCATAGTGGTGGATTTGCCGGAGCCGTTGGGGCCAAGGAACCCGTAGACGCATCCCGTGGGCACGCGCAGGTCGAGGGAGTCGACGACGGTGCGCCCAGCGAACGACTTCGTCAGATCGGAGGTGGCGACGACCAGGTCGGGGCCGTCGTATGCGGGGGACCGGGGTGCGGTCCGCGGCGTCATCCGGAGTGGTGCGTGTGCTGTCATGGCACCCACTGTGCCCTGCGGCGGCGCAATCGGCATCGCCCCGTGGGATGGTTCCAAGCGGGGCGTCCTCATACCAGGGTATGACGGTGCGGTGGCCGCCCTGACCTAGGGTAGGACCATGAAGCAGCTCTCTCCCCCTTTTCTCCCCCCGGCCGCGCCGCGGCCGCGCCCCGTGCCTCATTGGACGGACGCGCTGCTCGGATTGTCCGTCGCGGTCCTGTCCTCGAGCGGCCTTGTCACCGCGTTCGCAGGTGAGGCCGCGGTGTTCCGCGTCCTGGCGGTGCTGTGCGGAGCGGCCATCGCCTTCAGGCGCGCGTTCCCCCTAGCCTCGGTGCTCGTGATCGGGGTGGTCCTGGTGGTCCACGCGCTGCTCATCGAGGATTTGACGCTGGTGGCACTGGTTGGCGCGCTCGTCGCGGTGTGGACCACCCAGTCGCGCCTGGCGCCCCCGTGGCGGTGGGCTTTGCTCGTGTTCTTCTGCTCCGGAGCGGTCGCGGTGATCTCGGTGCGCGCGGTGCGGGTCCACGAGCCCCCCGGCCTGAGGGGTTTCGCCGTACTCGGCATGGCCACCGCGCTGGCTCTCGCGGTCGCGGCGCTCGGAGGGGCTCGCAGCAGGTCGATCAGGGACCGCAGACACTTGGCCGCCGAACGCCTGGCGATGCTGGAGGAGCAGCAGCACACCCTGGCGCGCCTTGCCGTCGCCCACGAGAGGAACCGGCTGGCCGGGGACCTCCACGACCTGTTGGGGCACACCCTCACCGCCATCAGCGCGCAGGCCGAGGGCGCCCGCTGTGTCCTCGCGGCTGATCCCGCGCGCGCCGACGAGGCTCTAGCGACCATTGCCAGGATCAGTCGGGAGGGGGTCGACCAGGTGCACGATATGGTCGCCCTGCTGCGCGGGGACGGGGACGCGGTTCTTTCGTCCGGTACGGTGCCCGGGGCAGCGGGAACGACCACCCCGGGTGACGGGTGCGCAGCGCCCTCGAGCGCCGTCGGCGCGGGCGGGGGCCTGTGGGAGCGGGTGTCCGCGCTGGTGGTGGCGTGCGCGGCTCCGGTGCGCCTCGATCTCGACGTGTCGGCGCCGCCCACGATGGCACCCGAACAGGAGGACGCCATGGTGCGCAACTGCCGGGAGGCCCTGACCAACGCGATGCGCCACAGAGCACCTGGGCCGATCAATGTCGCCGGGCGCTCCATGGGACCGCAGGTGTCGCTGACGGTGGAGAACCCGATCGCGGGGGTCCCGTCGGAGCGGACCGGTGGCCTGGGCGTGGTCTCGATGGCCTCGCGCGCCCACGGGGTGGGGCTGCGCTGCGGGGTGGGGCCGCGCGGGGGCGTGTGGCGCGTGGAGATGGAGGCCGGGGTGTGAGCGCGCCGATCCGCATCGGCCTGGCCGACGACGAGCCCCTGTTCGCCCAGGGGTTGGCGATGATCCTGGCGTCCCAGCAGGACTTCGCCGTCCGCTGGCAGGCCGTCCACGGCCAGGACGCGCTGGCCCGCGCCCGCCGTGATCCAGTCGATGTGCTGCTCATGGACGTGCAGATGCCTGTCATGGACGGTATCGAGGCGACGCGGCGCCTCGTCGATGAGGGCACTGCGAGCAGAATCGTCATCCTCACCACTTTCAACACGGACGACTCCGTTCTGCGCGGCATCGACGCGGGCGCCTCGGGGTTCCTGCTCAAGACCACTCCCCCGCCTGGGTTGATCGACGCAGTGCGCACCGTCCACTCGGGTGACTCGGTGATCTCCCCGGGCCCCACCTCGACCCTGCTGCGCGCGTTGCGCGCTCCGGGCACCCCTCCCCTGGCCACGGTCCCCATCCCGGCGGATGCCGCTGCTGACGGCCGTGGGATCCTGGAACGAGCGGGCCTGACGGGCAAGGAGGTCGAGATCCTGCGCCTGATCGCGCGCGGGCTGACGAATCAGGAGATCTGCGACGCGCAGTGGGTGTCGATGGCGACTGTGAAGACCCACGTGGGCCACCTGTTGGCCAAAACGGGGGCTCGCGACCGCGTGCAACTGGTGCTCCTCGCGCTGCGCGCCGGCCTCATGGACGCCGACATGGTCCTGTCCCCGCCTCCTTCGCACGGGTGAGCGCACCGGTGCCCGCCGTTGCCCAACAGCCGGCGCACGGTCCGCGCGCCCGTCCGGGTGGCGATGGGGGGCGCCACCGCCCTCGCGGCCGCGCCCCCTCAACCCCTCTGCGCGTTGTTCCACGCGCGTTCCACGCTACTGCTGGGGCTTCTCGCGCTTGTCCAGCATGTACAGGGCCAGCTTGGAGGGCTCCAGGGCGCGCACCGCGTGGGGCAGGCGCGTGCCGAAGTGGATGACATCGCCGGGCTTGAGGACGACGACGCGGCCGTCCGCCTCGATCTCCAGCGCCCCCTCCAACGCGAAGAGCAGGACCGGCATGGCCGCCGTGTGCTCGCTGAGGTACTCGTCGGTGTCGAAGCTGAACAGGACGAGGCGCACGCCCTCGGCGTGCATGACGGTGCGCGACACGGTCGCGCCCTCGTTGACGGCCACCATCGCGGCGACGTCCTGCAGGTCGGTCATCACGGGGACGATCCGATCAGTGCTCGAATCCGCGCTCAGGCTCATTCATCCTCCTTGGGTTTGCGGGCGACGATCGCCACACCGCGCATGCTCTTCTCGTGTTTCTTGAAAGTGCGCCTCATGGTGAGGACGCGTGCGCGCAGGTCCTTGTCCCGCGCGAGGTTCCGGACTATGCGCGCGGCGCCGCCCACGCCCTCGTCGGCGATGACGCGCCCCGGGCTCAGCAGGGCCATCGGGGCGGTTCCCACGTGCTCGACGACCAGGCCCGCGGCCTCCAAGTGCTCTTTCCACGCCTTCACGGTGCTGGGCCTCGCGTTGACGTTGATCGCGCGCGCCAGCGCCTTGCGCAGGTCGGTGGCGACGGCCTCGTCGATGTCGTCGGGGGCCAGGGCGAGCTCGTGGATGGCGTAGCGCCCACCGGGGCGCAGCAGGCGCGCGGCCTCGGAGATGATCTCAGCTTTCGCGCGATCCGACTGCATGGAGAGCATCGCCTCACCGACGACCACGTCCGCGCAGCCGCCGTCCAACCCGGTCCGCCGCGCGTCGGCGTTCACGCAGCGCCCCTTTCCCCGGACGATCCGGTTCACGCGTGCGGCAGCGTCGGGGTCCTGCTCGACGCCGGTGTACGAGGCGGGCCCGCCTTCCAGGATCCACCCGGCGGTGACGCCCAGCCCGGGGGCGAACTCGACGACATCAGCCCCGGCCAGCCCCGCGCGGGACAGCATGGACCGCGTCAGGGCGGCCCCGCCCGGGCGCAGCACCCTCTTCCCGGCGCGGGCGAGCACCCAGTGCCCCGGCGCCTTGTCGACGGGCCGCTGGGAGAAGGGGAGCGGGACCTTGGACGTGGAGCTCTCGTCACTCATATACGCAACTATACCGTGATGTAATTCGTCTCCGCCAGGGAGTGCCGTCCACACGGATCGGGCGGCGGAGGGCCCGGCGCAGTGCCCGTCGCTCCGCCGCAGCGCCCCCGGAGTGCGAGAACGTGGGCGGGGCCGCCCCAAGGACGGCCCCGCCCACGCCAGGCGGCTCTCAGATGCCGATCGCCGCTCCGAACTCCTCCTTGATGCGCTCGAGGCGCTTCCTCGCCTCTTCCCAGGGGACGGGCGCGCCGTCCTCCACGGGCAGGACGACCTCGAGGTAGCACTTGAGCTTGGGCTCGGTGCCCGAGGGCCTGGCGACGACGCGGTCGCCCGCCTCAGTGGTCACCAGGAGCGCGTCCGTCCCCGGAAGCCCCTGGTAGCCCTCCGACAGGTCGATGACCGACTCGACCGGCGAGCCCGCCAGGGTGCTCGGCGGCGCAGACCGCAGCCTCTCCATGCCCTCGGCGATGAGGCCGAGGTTGTCGACGCGGAAGGTGAGGGGCGTCGTCATGTGGAGGCCGTGGGCGCGCGCCAGGCGCTCCAGCTCGTCCACCGCCGTGCGCCCCTGGGCCTTCAGGGCAGCGAAGAGGGAGGCGACGACGACGGATGTCGCGATCCCGTCCTTGTCCCGCACGAGCTCGGGGTTGGGGCAGAAGCCGATCGCCTCCTCGTAGCCGAAGAACAGGCCGGGGACGCGGGCGATCCATTTGAAGCCGGTCAGCGCGGGACTGTAGTCCAGGCCGTGGGCCCCGGCGATCCGCTCGAGCAGGCGGGAGGAGACGATGGAGTTCGCCAGGACCGCGCCCTGTGGGGCGCGTTCGGCCAGGTAGTCGCCCAGCAGCGAGCCCGTCTCGTCGCCGGTGAGTTGGCGCCAGCCCCGGGCGGAGCCGGGATCCGGAACGGCGACGGCGCAGCGGTCCGCGTCAGGATCGACCGCGATGATCACATCCGACCCCTCCTCGCGGGCACGTTCCATCGCCAGGTCGAGGGCACCGGGCTCCTCCGGGTTCGGGAAGGGGACCGTGGAGAAGTCGGGATCCGGTTCGGCCTGCTCCGCCACGAGCCGGACATCGGGAAAGCCCGCCTCGGCGAGGACCCGCGTGGTGAGGGCAGCGCCGACGCCGTGCATAGCGGTGAGGGTGATACGGAGGGCGGCCTTCTCGGCAGCGCTACCGCGGGCCATGGCGCTGGCCGCTGCCACGTAGTCGTCGCGCGGATCGACGGCCTCGATCCTGGCGTCGTCCTGTGGGACCTGGTCGGCCGGGGGCGCGCTGGCGATGGCGGCCGCGATCTCGGCGTCGTAGGGGGGCACGATCTGGACGCCCTGCCCGGCGCCGGTGACGACGGCCCCGCCCAGGTAGACCTTGTAGCCGTTGTCCATGGCCGGATTGTGCGAGGCCGTGACCATGATCCCCGCGTCAGCGTCGAGGTGGCGCATGGAGAACGCGGTCAGGGGCGTGGGGTTCATGGGGGGCAGTTTGAGGACGTGGCACCCGGCCGCCGAGGCGACCCTGGCGGCGGCCAGGGCGAAGTCCACCGAGCCGTGGCGCGCGTCGCAGCCGATGACGACGCGGGGGGCGCGGTCGATCTTGCCCTTGAGGAAAGCGCACAGTCCTGCGGTCGCCCGGATCACGACCGCGAGGTTCATGCGGGACTCCCCGGGGCCCATCCGGCCGCGCAGGCCGGCGGTCCCGAACTCGAGGGGCCCTGCCATGGCCCCGGCCACCTCCTCGAGGGCGGTGGCGTCGCCACCGCGCGCTGCGGCGACGGAGGCGGCGAGGGCGGCGGCCGTCCGCCCGTCGGGATCGTGGTCGGCCCACTGCTGGGCGCGGTCTAACAGTTCCATTGTTCCTCCTTCAGTCGTCGAGCCCCGCCAGGATGGCGACGGTCGCTGAAACGCCGAGGCGGGAGGCGCCCGCTTCGATCATCGCGAGCGCGGTTGCCGCGTCGCGGATGCCTCCCGAGGCCTTGACGCCCAGGGCGTCCCCGACGGTGGCGCGCATGAGCGCGACAGCGTGGGCACTGGCCCCGCCGGCGGGGTGGAAACCGGTGGAGGTCTTCACGAAGTCGGCGCCTGCGCGCACAGCCGCGCCGCACGCCATGACGATCTCCTCGTCGGTGAGGGCGGCGGACTCGATGATGACCTTGAGGACCCCCGGAGCGGGGACCGCGTCGCGGACCCCCCGGATCTCGGCCTCCAACTCGTCCGCCCTGCCCTCTTTGACGAGCGCGATGTTGATGACCATGTCGACCTCATCGGCCCCGTCCGCGACCGCGCGCGCGGCCTCGAAGGCTTTGACCTCCGGTTTGACGGCGCCGGAGGGGAATCCGACGACGCAGGCGACCTTGAGCCCCGGGGGCGCGCTCAGGGGGAGCATCGAGGGGGAGACGCACACCGAGTAGGTGCCCAGCTCCGAGCCCTCAGCCACGATTCTGGCGACATCGGCCGAGGTCGCCTCGGGTTTGAGGATCGTGTGGTCGATCATGCGCGCCACGTCAGTTCTTCTCATACATCCATCCTTTTCAGATCCGTTCGGGCGAGGGGTCTCCCTCAGATCCCCGCGAGCGAGAGCGCGAGCTCCATCATCTGGGTGAAGGCGGTCTGGCGCTCGGCGGGCGTGGTCACGGCCCCGGTGACGATGGAGTCGGAGACGGTGAAGATGCCGAGCGCCTCGGCGCCCGCCTCGGCGGCCGTGGCGTACAGGCCCGCGGTCTCCATCTCGATGGCCATGATGCCCATCTTCTTCCAGCGGTCGTTGAAAGTCGGGTCGGCGTTGTAGAAGGTGTCCGAGGACAGGATGTTGCCCACGTGCGAGGTGACGCCCTTGCTCTTGGCGAGCTCTCGGACTGCCTCGATGAGGCGGTAGGAGCCGATGGGGGCGTAGGTGCCGGGCAGGTTGTACTGGTCCATGAACGCCGAGTTGGAGCAGGCGGCCTGGGCGATGACGACGTCGTAGAGGTTGATGCCCTCCTGGAGGGCGCCGCACGTGCCGATGCGGATGAGCCGCTTGCAGTCGAAGACGTGGATGAGCTCCCAGGCGTACAGGGAGATCGAGGGGATCCCCATGCCCGATCCCATGACCGAAACGGGGGTCCCCTGGTAGGTGCCCGTGAAACCGAGCATATTGCGGACCGAGTTGAACTGCTTCGCGTCCTCGAGGTAGTTCTCGGCGATGAACTTCGCGCGCAGGGGATCCCCCGGCATCAGGACGGTCGGTGCGATGGGGGCCTGCGGATCGATGTGGGCTGTCGACTTCATCTGTGCTCCACTCCTGAGTGGGTCGGACTCTGTATGTGACTGAGGGGCGTCATCGCCCCACTACTGGATACTACCCTAGGAAGTAGCGAAATGTCAGACCGTGGGTTGACAAATGTTCCACGCGGGGACGGATCACACACCGGCCCTGACGCTGGTCCCCGGCCCCGCTCCCGGATTCCGGGCGGCCCCCTCGCCGTCTTCCTCCAGCAGGGCCGTGGCTAGTCTCTGGTCCGTGACGAGGTGGCTCGCCAGTCCCATCCGCAGGGCCGTGCCCAGCGCGACGGCCTTGTGCTGGCCCCCCGCCACCAGGAGCCGGATCGGGCGCGAGGCGAGGTCCTCCAAGGAGATGCCCGCCGTCCTCTTGTCGATCGCGGGGACCGCGCACGCGCCTTCCCTGGTGTAGAAACGGGAGCAGGCGTCGCCCGCGGAGCGCTCCACCAGTTCCTCGACCTCCTGGTCGTTGAGGTGCCCGAGGTTGAGGATCAGGCTCTGGCGCCCGATGGAGCCCACGGTGAAGACCACGGCGTCCGCCTGCCTGCCCGCCTCGAGGATCTTGGCGATATGGGGATCCCGTTTGACGACGTTCAGCGTCCTGACGTCCTGGAAGATCGCGGGGAGCGGCAGGTACATGGCCGTCGCGTTCAGGGTGTCGCAGAAGGCGCGCATGATCTCGAAGTCGTTCGTGGCGAGCTCGGAGTACGAGCTGCCCCCTTTGAGCTGGACGACCGTGACATCGCTGCGCGCGGTGTGGTGCAGGTGGGAGGCGACGGCGCTCATGGTCTGCCCCCAGGAGATGCCGACGCTCATTCCGTCGTGCACCAGTTCGGCGACCAAGTCCGCCCCGGCGCGCCCGAGTTCGTCGAGCAGATCGGTCCCGCCCGGCACGTCCATATGGACGACGCGGGCCTCGGCCAACCCGAAGCGCTCCTCCAAACGGCGCGCCAGCTCCGACGAGGTCTCACGGGGGTCGTGGATCGTGATGGTCACGAACCCGGCCTCCTTGCCGCGCTGGAGGAGTTTGGCCACGGTGGGGCGCGACAGCCCCATCGCGGTGGCCACCTCCGCCTGGCTCAAACCGCGCTCGAAGTACAGTTTGACGGCGGCGATCGCCTGCTCGTCCCTCTTATCCACCGGTCTCCCCCGCTTCCCCGGGCGCCGCGCGCCCGCCTCCGGCCCCGGCAGGGCGCGCGCCCTGCCCCCGGGCCGCTCACTCGACGCGTTCGAGGACGACTCCGCGCTCCTCGGGCGCGCTGTCCCCGATCCCGATCCCGCCTTCCAGCGATTCGAGCGCGCGGGGGATGCGCCATTCGTCGTCCGTGTGCAGCGTGAGCAGGGGCTGCCCCTTGCGGACGCGCTGGCCCGGTTTGGCGTGCAGCTCGATACCGGCCCCCGCCTGAACGGGATCGTCCTTCACCGCGCGCCCGGCGCCCAGGCGCCACGACGCGACGCCGACGGCGAGGGCGTCGAGCGCCCCGAGCACGCCGTCCGCCTCCGCGCAGACCGTGTGCGTGTGCTTCGAGACCGGCAGCGGCGCGTCGGGGTCGCCGCCCTGCTCGCGGACCATGGCCCGCCACGTGTCCATGGCGCGGCCGTCGGCCAGGGCGGCCTCGACGTCCGCGTCGCGCACTCCCGCCGACTCCAGCATCTCCCGCGCCAGCGCCACCGTCAGATCGACGACGTCCGCGGGCCCACCGCCCGCCAGGACCTCGACCGATTCGGCGACCTCCAGGGCGTTGCCGACCGTCAGGCCCAGCGGCGTCGACATGTCTGTGAGGAGCGCCCGGGTCCTCACGCCCGCGTCGGCGCCCAGATCGACCATGGTGCGCGCGAGCTCGCGGGCGTCGTCGATGTCCTTCATGAACGCGCCGGAGCCGACTTTCACGTCGAGGACCAGCGAGCCCGTGCCCTCCGCGATCTTCTTCGACATGATCGACGAGGCGATCAGGGGGATGCAATCGACCGTCGAGGTGATGTCCCTGAGGGCGTAGAGCTTCTTGTCCGCGGGCGCCAGGCCCGATCCCGCCGCGCAGATCACCGCGCCGCATCCCTCGCCCAACTGGTGGAGGACCTCATCGTTGGACAACGAGGCCCGCCATCCGGGAATGGACTCGAGCTTGTCGAGGGTACCGCCGGTGTGCCCCAGGCCCCGCCCGGACAGCTGGGGGACGGCGACGCCGAAAGTGGCGACCAAGGGCGCCAGGGGGAGCGTGATCTTGTCGCCGACTCCCCCCGTCGAGTGCTTGTCGGCCGTGGGGCGCCCGATACCGGAGAAATCCATGCGCTCCCCCGACTCGATCATCGCCCGCGTCCATTGGGAGATCTCCGCGCGTCCCATCCCGCGCAGGAAGACGGCCATGGCGAGTGCCGCCATCTGCTCGTCCTTGACCACGCCCCTCGTGTAGGCGTCGATCACCCAGCGGATCTGGTCATGGCTGAGCACGCCGCCGTCGCGCTTGGTGCGGATGACGTCAACCGCGTCGAACTGTTCCATCTCTTCCTTCTTCCATGGTCTCCGTATGCGGGGGGCGGGGACGGCTCCCGTCCCCGCCCCCGTGATCTCAAACGCGGGGCGCCGCAGCGCCCGCCACTTCGCCCAGGTCGTCGGGTCCGAAGGCGCCGGGAAGCACTTCCCGCATCGTCATGGCACCCGCGGGCATGAGGACGGCGCACTCGTCGCCGCCGTGCTCGTAGATGACCTGGCGGCAGCGCCCGCAGGGGGCCACCGGTTCCTTGTTCCCGTTGACGCAGGCGACGGCGACCAGGCGGCCGCCCCCCGTGCGCACGAGCTCGCTGACCATGGAGCACTCGGCGCACAGGGTGCACCCGTACCCCGCGTTCTCCACGTTGCACCCCGAGACCAGCCGCCCGTCGGCGGTCAGCCCCGCGGCGCCCACGGGGAAGCCGCTGTAGGGGCAGTAGGCCCGTTCCATCGCCTCAACGGCGAGGGCGCTCAGCCGTTGCCAATCCACATCCACCATGATGGTCCTCCCAGTTGCCCGCTCACTTGACGTAGGGGACGTTCTCAGCGGCGGGGGCGCGCGACTTGCCGACGAACCCGGCGACGGCGATGATCGTCACCACGTAGGGGATCATCGAGACGAGGTCCGAGGGGATCGACGGCTCGATGTTCGGCAGCAGCCGGGCGACGGCCTGCGCGAATCCGAACATGATGGCGGCGCCCATGGCCCCCAACGGGTGCCACTTGCCCAGGATCATCGCCGCTAGGGCGATGTAGCCGTTGCCCGCGGAGATGTTCTCCGTGAACGACAGTCCCGAGCCCAGGGTGAAGACCGCGCCGCCCAGCCCCGCGAACGCCGAGCCGAGGATGGCGTTCGTCGCACGGGTGCGGTTGACGTTGATGCCGACCGTGTCCGCGGCCCTCGGGTGCTCGCCGCACGCCCGCAGGCGCAGGCCCCAGCGGGACCGGTACAGGAAGACGGTGAGCAGCACGACCGCCGCGTACATCAGGTAGACCAGGATCGTCTGGCTGAAGAACACCGGGCCGATGATCGGGATCTCCGCCAGCAGCGGGATCTTGACAGCGCCGAGCGCGAACTGGTTGGTGTTCAGCTCCTGGGGGGCGTCCTTCATCAGCGTCCCGTAGAAGAAAGTCGTCAGCCCGAGGGCCAGCACGTTGAGCACGACGCCGACGATGATCTGATCGACCCCGTACTTCACGGAGAACAGGGCCAGCAGGCTGCCCAGCAGCGCCCCCGCGATCGGGGCCGCGATGACCCCCGCGTAGGGGGTGCGGAAGAACGACGCCGCCATGACCCCGGCGAATGCGCCCACCAGCAGGTCGCCCTCGATCGCGATGTTGACGACGCCGACGTGCTCGGAGACCACGCCCGACAGGGCGCCGAAGATCAGCGGCGTCGAGATCGCGACCGTGGACACCAGCGTGGAGGTGAGTGTCACCGCGCCGTTGGAACCCGATCCCGCGAAGACGAGGAATCCGAGGACGGTGGCGACTCCGGCGACGCCCATCATGGCCGTTTCGAGGGCGCGCGGGTTCGTCCGGCGCTGGAACGTGGAGTAGGCGCTCCACGCCGCGATCACTGCGTTGAAGAGGAAGAGGACGCACAGGATCGGCGCGCCCGCAGCCACGATGTCCGGGATGTTCAGGCTCTGCGACTTGTCGTTGAGGCGCAGGGTGACATCCCCCCGGGCGGTGAAGGCGAAGAAGCCGAGGAGCACCGCCGCGAGGGCGTAGACGACCGGCATCTTCCACGAGCGCTTGACCTGAATGTCTTCCATCGTCCGTGCCTCACTCATCGCGCTTCTCCTTTCGATTCGGGCGCCCGGTCCCGCGGCTCCCGCTCGCCCCCGTCAGTGCCCTGGGCGCTCGCGCCCTCGGGCTCGCCGGTCGCGGCGCCAGCCGCCTTCCCATCAGTCGCGGCCGGCGCGTCTGCGGCAGCCCCAGCGGAGGCGTCCGCCGGGTCCGCTCCGAGCGCCGCGAGCTGGGCGCGCAGGCCCGTCTTGTTCTCCTTGGGCAGGCGGAACAGCCAGCGCACCAGGGCGGGTGCGGCGATGAGCAGGACGATGACCGACTGCAGGATGAGGATCATATTGATCGGGACGCCCTTGGCCTGCATGGCGTAGCCGCCCGCTTTGAACGCGCCGAAGAGCAGGCCCGCCCCGAAGGTCCCCAGGGGCTTGTTCCGCCCGAGCAGCGCGACGGTGATCGCGTCGAAACCGATGGATCCGGCCACGTCCCTGGAGACGTAGCCGATGGTCCCCAGGGCCTCATTGGCCCCGGCCAGCCCCATGAAGGCACCGGAGATCGCCATGGTCGCCGCTGTGACGCTTCCGACGGAGATGCCTGCCGTGCGAGCGGCGTCCGGGTTCGCGCCGACGGCGCGCAGCTGGAAGCCCAGCGTCGAGCGCTCGATGAGCCACCAGAAGACGCAGACCGCCAGGAGCGCGATCACGATCCCGCCGTGCAGTTTGAAGGGGGCGGGCAGCAGACGCGTGAACGCGGCCGTCTCCGCGACCTTGGGCGTTTGCGGCTGGTTCGACCCCGCGACCTGCCATGCCTTCTGGGAGAGGATGTAGCCCAGCGCCAGGCCGGCGATCGAGTTGAGCATGATCGTCACGATCACCTCGTTCGCCCCGGTCCGCGCCTTGAGGACGCCGGCGATGCCCGCGTACACGGCTCCGGCGAGCATCGCCGCGCCGAGCGCGACGGCTGTGTGGAGCACGGGCGGCAGGTGCAGCGAGAAGCCGACCCAGACGGCGGCCAGCGCGCCGAAGACCACCTGGCCCTGCCCGCCGATGTTGAACAGGCCCGCCCGGAAGCCCAGCGCCAGGCCGAGCCCGCCGATGATCAGGGGGATCGCGTAGAACAGGGAGTCGGTCAGCGGCTTGATCTGACGCTGGAACGACGCCGCGTTCGGATCGAAGACCGCCCCGCGGAACATTGCGTAGTACGCCTCGGAAACGGACGCTCCCGTCATGACGATGAGGATCGCCCCGAGGGCGAAGGCGATGAGGACTGCGAGGATCGCGACGAGCCACCGCGTCCCCAGGACGTGGCGCAGGACGATCATCGCTTTCGACTGGTGTGCGGTCTTGTTCATCGGGTCTCACCCTCCATCGTGCGGCCTTCCCCGGACTCGTCGCTGTGCTCCTCGGAAGCGCTCATGGCCTCGTCGAGGGGGACGCCCGCCATCATCAGGCCCAGCACGTCGCGCGGAGTGTCGGCGGGAACGATCCCCATGATCCTCCCCCGGTACATGACGACGACCCGGTCGGCCAGGGCGAGGACCTCGTCGAGCTCGGAGGAGATGACGAGGACCGGCGTCCCCTGGTCCCTGACTCCGACGATGCGCTTGTGGATGAACTCGATGGAGCCGACGTCGACGCCCCTGGTCGGCTGGTTCGCCACGAGCAGGTTGAGCTCCTTGGACATCTCGCGGGCGACGACGACCTTCTGCTGGTTGCCGCCCGACAGGGACGAAATCGGGTCGGACACGTCCGTGAGGCGGATGTCGTACTCCTCCTGCTTCGCGTGGGCGTTGTCGTCGATGACGCCCAGTTTGAGCATCGGCCCCTTCGAGAAGGGGGCCTCGCCGAATTGGTCGAGGACCAGGTTGTCCGCAATGGAGAAGGAGGCGATGATCCCGTCCGTGGTCCGGTCCTCGGGGATGAACCCGACTCCCGCGTCCAGAGAGGCGCGGGGGTTGGTGCGGGTGATGTCGGCGCCCTCGAGGCTGATCGTGCCCGAGTCCGGCGTCTGCAGGCCCAGGATCGCCTCGGCGAGCTCCGTCTGGCCGTTGCCCTGGACGCCCGCGACGGCGACGATCTCGCCGCGCTCCACACTGAAGGACAGGTGGTCGAGGACCGGCACGCCCGAGGGGGACAGGAGCGACACGTCGTCGAAGACGAGGCCGCCGCCGCTGGGCGAGGCGGGGGCCTTCTCGACCTTCATCATGACCGAGCGCCCGACCATCTTGTTCGCCAGCTCCGATTCGGAGGACTGGGGCGAGGCGGTGCCCACCACGGTGCCGCGGCGGATGACGGTGATGTCGTCGGCGACGGCGCGCACCTCGCGCAGCTTGTGGGTGATGAAGACGATAGACGTGCCCGACTCGGCCAGCTGGCGCATGATGGCCATGAGCTCGTCGGTCTCCTGCGGGGTGAGGACGGCCGTGGGCTCGTCGAGGATCAGCACCTTCGCCTCGCGGGACAGCGCCTTGACGATCTCGACGCGCTGCTGGGCGCCGACGGGCAGGTCCTCGATCAGCGCATCGGGATCCAGGTCGAATCCGAAGCGCGCCGACACCTCCTCCACTGTCTTGCGCGCTTTCGCCGTGTCAATGAGGCCGGCCCGGTGCACCGGCTCGAATCCGAGGGCGATGGACTCGGCGACCGTGAAAACGGGAATGAGCATGAAGTGCTGGTGGACCATGCCGATCCCCGCGGCCACCGCATCCCCTGGCCCGTTGAAGCGCACGGGCTCGCCGTCGATGAGGATCTCGCCCTCGTCGGGCTCGTGGAGGCCGTACAAGACGTTCATGAGAGTCGACTTGCCCGCGCCGTTCTCGCCGAGGAGCGCGTGGATGTGGCCTTCTTCAATAGTGAGGTTGATGTTGTTGTTCGCGACGAGGGGTCCGAACCGTTTGGTGATCCCCTTGAGTTCCAGTTTCACGCCTAAGCGCCCTTCCCTTCCACACTGAACGGGTCCCGCGGCCGCGGGGGTGGGTGGTGGGGGCGCGACTACTCCGCCCCGCCCCCACCGACGATGCCTACTTCGGGGCGTTCTGCGACTCGACCTTCACCTCGCCCTTCTTGATCTGCTCGGTGAGGGCGGTGAGTTCGTCCTTCAGCTCCTGGGGGACCTGGGCGTCGAAGTCGTGGAACGGGGCCAGGGAGACCCCGCCGTTCTCCAGGGAGCCGACGTAGGCGTCGGACTTGAAGCTCCCGTTCACCGAGTCCTTGATGGCCTGCTCGACGGCGGCGCCGATCTCCTTCATCACGGACGTGAGGACGATCGACTTGTAGTCGGGGTTGGCCTCGTACCAGTCGCTATCGACGCCGATGATGCGCGTGTTCCCATCGGCCAGGGCAGCCGCCGCGGCGCCGAGGCCGACGGGGCCGGCGACCGGCATGATGATGTCAGCGCCCTGGTCGATGAACTGCTGGGCCTGCTGCTTGCCCAGGGCCTGGTCGTCGAAGCTCTGGGTGAAGGAGCCGTTCTGGGCCGCCTTGTCCCAGCCGAGCAGCTGGACGCTGGTGCCCTTCGCCTTGTTGTAGGCGTCGACCCCGTCGGCGAAGCCGTCCATGAAGACCGACACCGAGGGGATCTGGATGCCCCCGAAGGTGGCGACCTTTCCGGTCTTGGTCATGCCCGCGGCCGCGTAGCCCGCCAGGAAGGCGGCCTCGGCCGTGTTGAAGACCAGTGGTCGGCCGTTCTCCAGGGTGACGCTCTGGTTCTGGTCGTCGACGAAGCCGGAGTCGACCAGGGCGAAGTGGAGGTCCTTGTTCTCATCGGCGCTGTGGTGCAGGGCCTGCTCCAGCTTGAAGCCGACGCCGATGATGAGGTTGCAGCCGTCGGAGATCATGGAGTCGACGTTCGGCTGGAAGTCGGCGTCGGACGACGACTCGGCGGTGTTGATCTTGACGCCCAGGTTCTTCTCGGCGGACTTGAGGCCCTCGTAGGCGGACTCGTTGAAGGACTTGTCGTCCCAGCCCCCGGCGTCCGAGACCGCGCAGGCTTTGAAGTCCTTGCCCTCGGTGGAGCCGCCGCCGTTGTCGGTCCTGCCCCCTCCGGCGCATCCGGCCAGGGCGATCGACGCCGCTCCGGTGATCGCGAGGATCCTCGTGAGAGTTTTCATTATCCGTCCCTCCAAGTGGTGGTTCGTCCTTGAACGGGTGGTCGCGCGAGCACGGGCCCGGCTCCACAACCCCGCGGCCAATCCCCCGTATCGAACTTTTGTAAAACGCAGGATTGACGCTTGGCTAGATTCTTGCGCGCGCGGGGTGGAATGTCAAGGTGGTCCGCCCCTCGCAAGGTAACGAATTGGAGTAGCCGCGCGGGGGCCGGGCGCGGTGGCGCCCGGCCCCCGGGACTACATGCGGGTCACCGCTTGCGGCGAGCGCGCAGAACCGCGCACCCGGCGCCCGCGAGCACCACAGCGACCAGGGTCAGCAGACCTGCGCTCGTACCGGTCTTCGCCAGTGCGCCTGCCCCGTTCGCGCCCGGGGCCTGCGACTGCGACGGCCCGGGGGCCCCGCCGGAGCACTTGACGTCGATGGTGAGCCCGGCTCCGGCCTCGACGACGCGCCCGAAGTCCGTATCGACCGTGACGGGCGTCTTGACGATCTCGCCGGCCGCCTTGCCCTCGCACTTGCCCACCGCGGTGACCGAGAGGGTCGCCTGCCCGGCGCCGTCGGCGGTGATCACCGCGGCCTCGTCGGAGGCGTGCGCATCGACCAGGGAGTTATCGACATCGCCCTCGGTGCTGTCCCCGCCCAGGGCGACCCTCACTTTCGACGTGACGGACGGGCCCTCGGAGAACGACAGCCCCCGCAGCGCGACGTTCACGGCCTCCCCGTCGGCGACGGGCTCAGCGGGCAGGGTGATCCCCACCGAGGCCTTCAGGGAGCGCGGCGCCGCGCCCGAGTGCGCGCCGAGGAACTCGTTGAACTTGTCGCGGTCCAGGTTGCCGTTGGTCGTCGCGGCGCCGCCCCGGGTCAGCGCGTCGAAGCTGTCCCCGCCCTCCAGCAGGAAGGTCACCGAACCGACCGTGTACTTCCGCTCGGGGTCGAGGGGCTCGCCGTTGACCGTCATGGACGTGATGCGCGAACCGTAGGGCTGCGCCGGGTCGTAGGTGTACTGGACGTTCTCCGACAGCCCGAGCTTGAGCAGGGGGCGCGAGTTCTGGGAGTTGAGATCCGTCTTCCACTGCTGCTCCAGCGCGTCCTTGACGTCCGCCCCCTTGAGGGTGACGTAGCCGAGCTCGTTCGAGAAGGGCAGGACCGCGTAGGACTGCGCGTAGGTGATCGTCCCGTCGCTGTTCGGGACGAGGTCTGCGCGCAACCCGCCCGCGTTGATCATGCCGATGTCCACGGGCTTGCCGTCCGGGGTCATGATGGTCTCCCGCATCGCGTCGGCCACGAAGTCGCCCAGGCTGGACTCGATGCCGCGGTTCGACCCGGGCTCGGTGGTGCCGTCCGGGGTCGTGAAGACGCCCCGCGCGAAGGTCTGCGTGTACCCCTTGCCAACGACGCGCTGGCCCGCTTCCTTCGAGTCGGCCACCGCTTTGTCGACGACCGCCTGCGTGGTGGGGTCGGCACCGCACTTGGCGACGTCGGCCGCCGGGATCAGGCGCGAATCCGCCGACACGACCTTGTGGGTGTTGGTGTCGTAGGCGATCCTGATGAGGCCCAGGTTGTCCGTGTACGAGCCCGAGGCGACGCCCGCCAGCAGCGGGTTCGCCGAGTTCAGCTTCTCCACGGAGTCCACTTTGTCGAACTCGTAGGGGACGTGCGTGTCGCCGCCCATGAGGCCATCGACGTTCGCCCCTACCTTCGGGTAGTTGTTCTTCACGTCGTCGTCGAGCATGGCGATGACGATCTGCGCCTCGCCGCTGTCCTTGATCTGCTTGGCGAGCGCATCGATCTTCGTGATCGGGTTGGAGAAGGTCAGCCCGTTGGTGGTGCCGGGGCTCAGCTTGTAGGGGACGTCCTGCGCGATGGCGCCGATGAAGGCCACTTTGACGCCCGACGGCGAGGTCCACACCTTGTAGTCGCCCAGGTACGGCGTGTTCTCACTGCCCCACGTGCCCATGCCCTCGATGTTGGCCCCCAGGTAGGGGAACTTCACTTGGACGTACTCGTCGGGGTTCGACCCATCGATGCGCTGCTTGAAGACGGCCTGCCCCATGTCGAGCTCGTGGTTGCCGATCGTGGAGGCCAGGGGGTTCATCGTGTTGAGCGCGGCGATCGTGGGGTTGTCCTTGAGCGCGCCCGACGTGTACGGGGATGCTCCGATGTTGTCGCCGAGCAGCGTGAACGACGAGTTCGGGTTCGTCGCCGACGCCTGCTTGAGGTAGCAGTTCATCGCGGGCAGGCCCGCCTCGGCGACCTTGCCCTTCCTGGTGACCTGCTCGATGTGCCCGTGCACGTCGGTGAGGTTGTACAGGTCCAGGGTCACGACGCCCTCGGCCTGCTCGGCTCCCCCGGTGCTCTCCGTGGTCCCCTGGGCCCCTTGCGTCGCCGCGGGGTCCGACTGGGGCGCATCCGCTGCCCCGCTCTGGGCGCCTCCGCTTTGGGGCGACCCGGGGTCAGCGGGTTCCGCGAGGGCGGTCATAGGTGCGGCGAACAGCGCGAACGCCGCGCATCCGGCCACCACCGCCCTTCTTGTCGTCGTG
Source organism: Schaalia georgiae DSM 6843 (assembly GCF_000429245.1). Taxonomy (GTDB): domain Bacteria; phylum Actinomycetota; class Actinomycetes; order Actinomycetales; family Actinomycetaceae; genus Pauljensenia; species Pauljensenia georgiae. Next base: position 5,196 of record NZ_AUBM01000014.1, on the reverse strand, counting down.
TGCATGTGCTGTCCTTCCTTGGTTGTGTTGATGTCTGTGCCTCGTCGGGCCGCCGCCGGTCCAAGGGCCGAAGCCGCGCTGCCGGGCGCCGCGCCGCGGGAGGACGGCCCCGGTCCCCGGGCTGCGCCGTCAGCGGCGCCCGCGCGCCCTCGTCACGAGAGCCGCCCCCGCTGCCAGGAGGGCGCCGGCGATGATCGCGACCCAGGACTGGGCGCCCGTGGAAGCGAGTCCGCCCCGGGGCTTGGGACCGGCGCCCGGTGCGGGGGCAGGGGCCCCGGGTTCGGGCTGGGGCGGCGCCGAGGGATCCGGCGCCGGGTCCTGGCCCGCTCCGTTGTTGATGACGTTGAGCCCGATGATCTCAGGATTGTGGTCCGAGGAGCGGTAGGGGTTGTCCGCCTCGAACGCCAGGTGCGCGTTGGAGTTCGCGCGGGAGTACTCGAAGGCCACGGACTCCTGGGCGTTGAGGGCCCACGAGGCGACTCCGCGCACCAGGGGGTCGGCCGCGGCGTTGGAGAAGACGTGGTCCAGGGAGCCGGAGCGCCCGCCGTACACGTAGGACGCCGCAGAGTCAGCCGACTTGTGGACCCATCCGGCGTCGGTGAGGGCCTTGAGGGGATCCTCCTTCGAGTAGGAGTTGAAATCGCCGACCAGCAGGGTGGGCGTGCCTGCGAACTGCTCGGCGAAGGCCGCGAGCGCGCGCGCCTGGGCGACGCGGATGGCGTTGGCGTTCCCCTGCCCGTCACCGGTGTCCGTGTTGCCCTCTTCCATGCCCTTGGGGACCGATCCCTTGGACTTGAAATGGTTGGCGACGACGACGAAGTTCTTCCCTGTGCGCGGCGCGGAGACGACTGGGGCGAACTCCTGCGCCAGGGGCTGGCGCGCCAGGCCCGTGAACGCCGGGTCGTCGAGGATCTTCGACTCACCGACGGGCTCGATGGTGGCGCGGCGGTATATGAAGGCGACGCGGATGACGTCCTCGTCCGCGGGGACCGCCGCGGGGCTGGGGACGTGGGCCCACACCTGCTCGCCCGCGTGCGCGTTGAGCGCATCGACCAGGGCCTTCAGCGCGCCATCGCGGTCCTGGCCGGCGCCCGCGGCGACCGGGTTCTCGATCTCCTCCAGAGCGACCACGTCGGCGCCTATCGCGTTGATGGCCTGCACGATCTTCGTCTGCTGGTTCTCAAAGGCGGCCCGCGACCACGCGCCGCGCACTTTGCACTTCTTCGTGGTGACGAACGCGCCCTCACGGTCGGGGTACCCCTGGCACCCTGGTTCGTCCTGGCCCAGGTCGGAGAAGTAGTTGAGGACGTTGAAGGTCGCCACCTTCACGTCCCCCTCGACCTGGGGGACACCGGGGCGCTCGCCGGAGATGCTCACGGGCGAGCGGTCCGGGTGGGCCGCGACCATCCGCGTCGGTTGGAAGACGAACGCGGAGTGGCGCGAGTCGAGGATCACGGGCGCGGTGAAGCCCACGTGGTAGCCGACCCGGGCCGGGGAGCCGTTGGCCAAGTACGCGTAGGGCACACCTGTGGCGGCACCGCGCTGGAGGTTGGTGCTCGTCCCGTCGTCGAGGGCGATGGTGCGGGCGGCGTTCTCCGCCTCCATCGCCCTGGCCGCGTCGCCCGGTGCGACGACGTCGGTTGCCTGGCGCAGCGGCTCGTTGCCCGGAGTGAGGGAGAGGGTCCCGTACTGGTTGGCCTGGTAGTTATCGGTGATGGTCCACGTGCCCTGCGGCGCGACGAGCATCGATTCGAGCGCCTCCATCTGCTCGGGTGTGGGCACCGCGGTCAAGGGGACGGGGGTCACCGGATCGCATCCGTCGATGGTCTCAACCGACCGCACAGCCAGCTGCGTGAGGCTCTGCGTCTGAGCGGGGGTCTTGGCGCCCGTCGCCGGGTACTCCACGACTTTGCCCGTCACCCGCACGCACTGGCCGATCGACGGCATGGCCACATCCGCCTTGCCGACGTAGGCGAAGAGGCCGTCGGAGCTCTGCCGCTCCGCTCCCTGGGTCCCGCCGGTCCCGGGGGTCTGGATGGTGAAGCCGTCGAGCGTGGAGGTCAGGCCGTCCTCACCCCTCGGGTGGGCGCTCGTGACGACGCCGACAGTCGTCACCGTCTTCCCGACCAGGGCGGAGTCGTCCCCCTCCCCTGTCTTCTGGATGTCGGGGATCGGGGTGCTGGCCCCCGCCCCCGAGGACTCGGCTTGTTCTCCGGCCCCATCCGTGCTCTGGGCGCCTTCCGCAGCCGCGCCTGGAGCGTCCTCGTCCGTGCTCTGGGCGTCCGCCTCGTCCTGCGCCACGGAGTCTTCCTCGTACCGCGCTGTGTTGTCGGCTCCGACTGCGGTCGCCACCCCGGGGGCGCCGCCTGGGGCACCGCCCGCCTGATCCTCGCCCGCCACTGCGTGCGCGGCTGTTGGCAGCCCTATGAGTGAGAGCGCGGCCAGTGCCGCCAGTGCCGTCCGTTTCCTTGCGTTCCGCATGCGCCCGGTTCCTCTCGTCCGCGTTTCACGTCGTTGTGATCGACTGCGCGTTGACCAGCAACGTCAGTCGCAGCGTTTACAAACTGTAAGCTCAACGTTGACAATCGTATCAACGTGGACCCTCCGCGCGCCAGCCCCTATGCCCCATTGAACACCCTGCTCGTCTTCGCCGCAGCTGGCTCACGGGCACCGCGCCCCTGCCCCCGGCCGCAGCAGCCCCGGTTTGAACCCGAGATTGGAGCACGGGCAGCAGGTTCCTGCCCCCGGCCGGAGCAGCCCCGGATCGGCCCCTGGAGGTCAGGGAGGCACCAGCACGGGTCGAGCTCCCCTGAGGCGCCCTCCGCTGGGTTCTGGCGCCCGATCGCGGACCACGTGGCCATGAACCGCATCACCATCGAGGAAAGGGCATTGATGCGGCGACGAATGGGATCGGCTGGGTCGTATGTTCGCCGGGCAGGGCCATAAACGTTGCTTATACCCCCGGGATTCGGGAGCCCACAGGCCCTACGGGCGGAACAGACGGGCACCTGGCACACCTACGCGGCATCACCCAAAGCTATAACAGCCAAGCCAACTACCGCCTCCGGAGCCTCCTCCACTTGGGTGGGGAATGCGGTTCGTCGGCGTTCACGTGCCACCCTCACACTGCGGTTGTGCAACACCCATAGACTTACCCTACAACCTTCAGAGCGGCTTGCACAGTATTTCCGTGGGTGCCGGCATTGACTTTTCGTTGGGAAGTGGTTGGAAAGCGGCAGGCCGGGAGCTGATTCGGGCGCCGGTGGCGACCCTTGTGTTCCCAACGAAAAGTCCCCTAAACTAGGGTCGTGCTCATTGGTCAAACGACCCCCTGTTCGGCCACTGGCGATCCGGAGTGGCGTTTGTGCAGCTCAGCTGCCGTTCGACACGCCGAAGGGGTCAGGGAACACCCAGCACCATCAGGCGCATTGCCCCCAATATCGTTGACTACGGTCTTTCTTGACATAGGCGGACTGGAATCATCTACCGAGGGCGTTCCGAGTTCGGCACCATCCGGCTCCTGGTCGGGCGGAGCCCGATTCCATCCACGGCAGGTGGAACGGTTATCCACAGACCATGATGGGGGTCTAGCGCCGGGGGCGCGCAAGGCGTTAGCATCGGAAGCAAGTGAAGCAGGCCACTAATGTGGGTCGTTCCTGGCACAAGGATGTGGTACCGCGTGAACACAGACGATGAGCACGCCATGGACAGCACCAGGCCCAGCACCGGGCTCGCAAGCGACCGCGCCGCACCGGGAAGGACCGTCGATGATCCGGCCACCAACAGGCCCGCCGACGCTTCCAGCCTCCGGGCCCACTCCACTGATGGGCCCGCCAGCAGCGGGTTACCAGTCGGCGATCCGGATTCAGACGAAACCTCGCCCGTCGGCGACCAGTCAGACGACGGCACCGCGGAAACCGGCGGGACAGGTCTAGCGGGTCGGAAGGGGCAGCGCAGCACGCCCGCCGGGCCGGGCGGTAGCCCGTCCACCGGCGACCAGTCGGCTGACGGTGCTTCTGTCGGCGACGGGTTCGCCGACAATCTGCCTGCTGGGGATCCTGTCGATGACTTGCCCGATGGTGGTGGTGGGATGTCGCCGGTGGTGCGTGAGTATGTGGAGGGGTTGCGTCGTGAGGCTTTGGCTCGGGACGCGGCGTTGCGGGCGCGGGGGATCGACCCGTACAAGGGGACTCCTGTGGATGAGGGGCCCCGTCGGCGGTGGGGTGTGCGGGCCCTAGTGGTGTTGGTTGTTCTGGTGGCTGTGGTGTCGGTGGGGGCGTATGTGGTGTTCTTCCGCGGTGAGCCGGATTACGGGATGAGCCATGGCTACCAGGTCCAGTCCGACGGGAGTTTGAAGCGCCCGCCCGTCACCGACAAGGCACCAGCCCAGCCCGCGCAGATGAGCAAAGGCGACGAGGCAGGAGCGAAAGCCACAGCCCGCTACTACCTCAAGGCCCGGGCCTACGCGTGGAACACCGGGGACACAGGCCCCTTGAAGTCCATCAGCGAAGAGAGCTGCATGTACTGCCAGAACGCGATCACCAAAGTCGAGGAGTTCTACGCACACGGCTACTGGGCAACAAAAGGGTATACAGACGTGCTAGAGACTCAAGCGATCGAGCAACTCCCCGAGGACGAGTACGGTTCCAACGCGTATGGCGTTCAGCTCCGCTTCGACGAGCACCTTGCGGAAGGCTACACAAGCAGCGGATTCCAGGAGGGCGAAGTCTACACAACCATTATCAAACTGCATGTTCGGTGGGACGGGAGTGCCTGGCGAGTCATGGAAGGAGCGGCTAAAGATGCCCAAGACGTCAAGTGAGGCGCGGGGGCGCGCTGGCAGCGCCTTCGCAGTGATGGCCCTGGCCCTCACACTGTTCGCACCGCCCACAGCAGCAGACACACCAGACTTCAACGTAGAACGCGCGACAGACGGCGGTGATACTCCAGGTATCGAGTTCTCCGCGACCCAGAGGTCGACTACTGCTCATGGTGGTCCGCCGCCGTCGTCGTCGGTTGTGGGTGGTTCTGCTGCTGGTGGGGGTGGTGGGGTGGTTCCTGCTGCGTCTGGGGCGCCCGCGGCTCCTGGGGGTGTTTCTCGGGGTGGGCCTGTGACGGGGGGTCCGTTGGAGATGGTGTGCACGGGTGAGCGGGAGGGGATTCCGGGGTCTGCGGCCAGGCCGGGGGATGCGGGCG
>NZ_AUBM01000013.1 GCF_000429245.1 Schaalia georgiae DSM 6843 | reverse complement strand
CCCCCACAAAAACAGGGAGGGCAGGGGCCAACACCGGGGGAAGGGATGCCGCAACCACTATACGAACCACGACCAACCCACCCCCCAACCCCCCCGAACCCGACAAGGGAGGGGGGCAGCGGCCCACAACAACAGGGGCGCAGCAACAGGGGAGGAGGGCGGGGGTCAGAATTAGAGACTTGTGGTGGTCACAGCACCGGGGAAACGCCCAGCAACATTCCGAACCTGGAAGCTAAGCCCGGCCGCGCCAATGGTACTGCACCCCAGGGGGTGTGGGAGAGTAGGAAACCGCCACAACACACCACAGTGGGGGGCCCGCACACCGTGCGAGCCCCCCACAAACACACGCAAGGAACGCGCGAGGAAGCGCACACAAACGAGACACACACACGCGAACACACGCAAGCGCGCGCACACGAGGAACACACACCACGCGAGACACACGTTAGCAAAGACGCGAACAACGGACGCGAAGGGCGTACACACCACGCGAGAACACGCACACCACGCCAGCAAAAACGCGCGCACCACACAGCCGCACGCGCAAACACGTACCCGCCATGCAGCCAACCGCGAAGCCCTATTGCGCCCGCCTCCTTTCCAACCTAAGATGATTAATGTTTCAACAATCTTCTGGAAGGTGAACATAATGGCGAATGTCGCAGTCGTCCTCGGCTCCACCCGTCCCGGGCGCGCCGGGCAAGGAATCGCCCAATGGGTCGTTTCCGAGGCGAACAAGGTCGAGGGCGTGAGCGCGGCGGTCGTTGATCTGGCCGACTTCGACCTGCCGTTCTTCGCTGAGCCCGTGCCCCCGTCGATGGAGGCTCCCAAGCTGCCTGAAGCGGTGTGTTTCGCACAGGTCCTCGGCGCAGCCGACGCTGTTGTCTTCGTGACCCCCGAGTACAACCAGTCCATTCCCGGGGTCCTCAAGAACGCGATCGACTACCTGCCCCCCGCAGCCATGGATGGCAAGAAGATCGGCCTGGTGGGGTACTCCTGGCACTCCGCTGCCAGTGCGCTTGCGCACTTGCGCACAGTGCTGGCGATGTTCGGGACCACCGTGGAGCCGCAGCTCGGCCTCAACCTGGGCACGGACTTCCGTGATGGCGCCCTGGTGCCCACGCCCGAGATCGAGGCGGGCCTGAGGGCAGTCGTCGAGGCGCTCAAGGCCTGACGCGGGGCGGGCCTGTGTCCGGGCCGCCGCTCAGCGGCCGCTGCTGTGCCGCAGCCTCCGGGCGCCTTCCCGCTCAACGAGTGAGGGCCCTCTCCCACATGGGAGAGGGCCCTCACTCTCTATCTAGCAGTGGCGGTCAGATCCACGACGACAGCCACATGTGGTCCCTCCAGAACTCGTAGTCCAGGACCTGTCCGGTCCACAACGGCAGGAAGTACCACGCGCAGGCGAGCACAGCAGCGGTGATGGCGCCAGCTGCGATGAAACGGACTAGCAGGGCGTCTGCGGTCAGGCCCTCAGGCGGCACGGCGCTGCCAAGGTGCTGGGGGCCACTGGCCCCCCGGTCCGCACGTCCGGTGGACGTCGGGGAGAGGGGGGCGGAGCCTGCCGCCAGGGGCATCGTGGTCGCTGAGCCCGCCTCCAAGGAGCGCTCGGCGCCCTCGGGCCTACCGGCCGTGTTCGACGTGCCAGTCGAGGTGCGGCCATCGGGGCCGCCGGGGTCGGAAGCGGGGGGCGTCGGAACGGACCGGGTGCGGTCTTCGGCGGCCCCCGCCTCGTCGGCGCTGACCGCCCTGAGATTGGCGGCCCCCGCCTCGTCGGCGCCGGAGGCGAGAGCGCTGGGGAGCCCCCGCCACTGCGCCTGGCCGACGATCAAGCCGACGGTCCACGCCACCGCCAGTGCGACGAAGGGGACGAAAGCCACCGTGTAGAAGGTGAAGATCGTCCGCTTGGCGTACATGAGCCACGGGGCGTAGAGCGCCAGGTATCCGCAGGCCACCACCCCAGTGCGCCAATTCCTGTGGCGCACCGTCGCCCAGAGGAGCACCAGCAGGGCGGCGATGCCGATCCACCACAGGAAGGGGTTGCCCAGCGCGACAATGTCGCGCGCGCAGTTGCCCGTGTGGCAGCCGCTTATGGTGGAGTCGTTGTTCCAGGCGAAGGACGTCGCCCGGATTTGGGGCAGCCACGTGAACGGATTCGACTGGTAGGTGTGCGCTGTGGTGAGTTTCGTGTGGAAGTTCCACATCTCGACGTGGTACGCCCACAGGTCGTCCAGCGCCCCCAGGAGGCCGGTCCCGCCCGTCGCGCCGTGCCCGTGGGCGCGCGGGTGGGTGAACCACCCGAACCACGAGGCCACGTAGGTGAGGACCGCGGACGGGACCATGAGCACGAACGCCCACCAGACGTCGGCCAGAAGGGCGCCGAAGAGCGGGGAGGGGTGTCCGGCGCGCCACCGCGTCGTCCACTCCCGCAGTGCGACGTACAGGCCCAGGACCGCCAGCACGTACACGCCGGACCACTTCACGGAGGACGCCTGGCCCGCGAGGATGCCCGCGGCCAACAGCCACGGGCGCGGCCCGGAGGCGGGGCCGACGCGCCACGAGGCGGGGCGGGGGATCCGCGGGGAGAGGTAGGCGCGAAGGTCGGGCCACCCCCGGCGGGGCGAGCCCATGCCCTCCCACGCCGCCAGGCGGGCACCCAGGCGCGCGCGGGCGTCCTGCTGGTCCTTGACGACGGCCAGGAACGCCGCGAGTGAGAACATCGCGAGGAAACCGTCCAGAATGGCGGTCCTGGACATGACGACGGCGATTCCGTCCGTGGCGAGGAACGCCCCGGCCAGGGCGGTGATGGCGGGGGAGCTGAAGAGGTTCTGCGCGAGGCGGCACAGCAAGAAGACGGTGATGACGCCGCAGATGGCGCCCATGATGCGCCAGCCGACGGGATCCGACTGCCCGAACAGGCGCATCCCCCAGCCGATGATCCACTTCCCAGTGGGGGGGTGCACGGGGTAGCTGGCGTTGGCGCTGAGCCCCGAGGTGTCGCCGGCGGCGAAGGACGCGTCGTAGTCCGTGGGCCAGGTGCCCTCGTAGCCGAGCTCGATGAGCGACCAGGCGTCCTTCACGTAGTAGGTCTCGTCGAAGACCAGGCGGGGGACGTTGTCCAGGTGCGTCAGGCGGATGAGCGCCGCGATGGCGGTAGTGATCAGGGTTGCCACCCACCCTGCGGCTGCGCTGGCGGGCAGTCGCGCCCATCGGGGGGCGCGCGTCGGCGCGCCGCCCGGGGCGGGTCGATCCGTTCGTGTCGTCACCCCAGCAGTCTAAGGGGCGGGGAGGAGGACGGGCAGCCGGAGTTGATGCGCGTCTACGCCGCGTGTAGCATTTCGGGTATCCGAAATATTTGTTTCGATGGAGGAACCCGTGACACCACAACTGCGCTCGCTCGCTGCGTTCGGAGCCCTGGGAATCGCCTGCGCGTCCCTGGCCGCCTGCGCACCCCGCTCCGGGGCGTCCGCCGACAGCCTCAAAGTCGTCGCGACGACGACCCAGATCTGCGACTACATCACCCAGATCGGCGCGGACGCCTCGGGCGGTCTCGCCCTGGACAAGACTGACGCGGACGGGACGACGAGCCACTTGGGCGCACCGGCGGAGAACGCGAAGAAGACGATCACCCTGACCTGCCTGCTGGCGCCCAACGCCTCGGCCCACGAGCACGAGATGACGCCCGCCCAGGCGGGAGCGCTCGCCGAGGCCGACATCATGGCCGTCAACGGCGTCGACCTGGAGCACTTCCTCGACGAGGCGGTCGCCGCCTCCGGGTTCAAAGGGACCATGCTCGTGACCTCCGGCGTGCTCACCGCCAACGACATCGATGCCCCGGGCGCGTCGGCCGAACAGGAGAAGGCCCTGCCCTACACGATCAACAGGGGCCAGCGCGCCGTGGACGTGGCCCCCTGGCCGTTCCCGCCCGAGGACGGTGAGGAGGCCCCCGAGTTCCGTTTCGACCCCCACGTGTGGACCAGCCCGAAGAACGCCGCCATCCAGGTCGCCAACATCGGAGCCGCGCTGGAGGAGGCGGCGCCCGGGGCGGCCGACCAGATCCGCGCCCGCACCGACGCCTACACCCAGCGCATCGAGGCCCTGGACTCGTGGGCCGCCTCGTCATTGGAATCCGTTCCCCAGTCGGCCCGCGTCCTGTTCACCTCCCACGACGCCTTCGGGTACTTCTCCAAGGCATACGGGATCACCTTCATCGGCGCCGCCCTGTCGGACTTCAACGAGCAGCAGGACGCCACCGCTTCCCACATCGACGAGGCGGTGCGCTCCGTCAAGGAATCCGGCGCCCGTGCCCTGTTCGCCGAGAACTCCAACAACTCCAAGTCCATCGAGGCCATCGCCAAAGCCGCTGGCGTCAAAGCGGTCGTCGGGGAGGACGCCCTCTACGGGGACTCCCTGGGCCCCGCGGGCAGCCCCGGGAGCACCTACACGGGATCCATCGTCCACAACGTCACTACGATCGTCGAGGCGTGGGACGGCACTCTGGCGCCGCTGCCCGACGGCCTGGGCGAGGGACAATGAGATGCTGATCGCCGCCAAGGACCTGGCCCTGGGGTACTCGGGAGTCCCCGCCGCCTGGGGCATCACGCTCGATGTCCAGGCCGGGGAGGGCCTGGCCTTGATCGGCCCCAACGGCTCGGGGAAGACCACGCTGCTGCGCGCCGTGCTCGGCGACGTGCGGATCCTGTCGGGCACCCTCGAGGTCGGCGCCAGCACCATCGGCTACGTCCCCCAGAACAACGACCTGGACCCCACCTTCCCCGTTTCCGCCCGCGAGGTCGTCACCATGGGCCTGTACGGCGAACTCGGGTGGGGCTCGCGCCCCGGGCGCGCCCACCGCGCCCGCGTCGAGGAGGCCCTCGAGCGCGTAGGGATGGCCGAGCGGGCATCCATGCGCTTCGGCCGGCTCTCCGGCGGGCAGCGCCAGCGGATCCTCGTGGCCCGGGCCCTGGTGGCGCGCCCCCAGCTGATCCTCATGGACGAGCCCTTCAACGGCCTCGACCAGCCCAACCGCGACTCCCTGGTCTCGATCGTGCGCCAGGCGACGGCCGACGGCGTCGGAGTGGTCGTGTCCACCCACGACCTCGCGCTCGCCCACCTCACCTGCGCGCGGGCCTGCCTGCTCTCCGGGCGCCAGATCGCCTTCGGCCCAGTCGATGAGGTGCTCACCGAGGGGCTCCTGGCCCAGGCCTACGGGGCGGGGAGCGACGCCCTCGCGGGGGCGGTACCGTGACCGCGGCCTTCTCCGGCGCCCTGGAGGCGCTGCGCGACCTGCTCTCCGGCGTTCCCGGCCTGGGCTGGGTGACTTACGCGCCCTACGCGTTCCGCCCGTTCGTGCTCGTCGTCGTCCTCGCCCTGGTGGTCGGCCCGGTCTCCACCATCGTCAACCTGCGCCGCCTCGAGTTCAACGCCGAGGCCATGGTCCACTCCGTCTTCCCCGGGGTCGTCGCCGCAGCAGTGTGGTGGGGGACCCGCATGATAATCCCGGGCGCCGCCCTGGCCGCCGTGGCCGCCACCTGCGCCCTCGTGGCCGCCAGCCGCTCCAAGCGGGAGAACGAGGCCGCCACTGCAGTGGTCCTGGCGACCTTCTTCTCCATCGGCGTCATCATCTCCCTGAGGAAGGGCGATATGTCGGGACAGCTCGAGGCCCTCATGTTCGGGCGGCTCATGGAGATGAGCGACGAGCGCCTCATGCAGTCCCTGATCGTGTGCGCCCTCGCCCTGGCCGCACTGGCCCTGACGTGGAAGGAACAGGTGTTCGTCGCCCACGACCGCGACGGCGCGCGAGTGGCGGGCGTGCGGGTACTCGCAGTCGACGTCGTCATCAACGCCGCCATCGGCGCGGTCGTCGTCGCCGCCTCCGCCGCCATCGGCGTCCTCCTGGTCATCGGGTACGTGGTCGTCCCCGGGGTCGGCGCCCGCCTCGCTGCCCCCAGCGCCACGAGGATGAGCGCCACCGCGTCGGGGATCGCCCTGGTCGGAGCGCTCTCGGGACTCGCCCTCATGAACGCCCCCACCGCCCGTCCCATCTCCCCGCAGGCCGCGCTCGCCCTGACGGTCATCGCCGTGAGCGCAGCCGTCGGGGGCTGGGGCCTCCTGCGCGAGCGCCTGCGGGGCGCCGACCGGGAGCCCGCCGCGCTGGTGCTGTCGGAAAGGGGCGAACGAGCGGCCGTGGAGGGTGCCGCCGCGCTGGTGCCGCAGGAAGGGGGCGAACGGAACACAGATCTTGCGGGCGCCTCCCAGCCTGCCCCCGCCTCGTCCCCCGCGCCCCTGGGGAGCCCCTCATGAGCACGCTGCTCACCATCCTCGCCCTGCCGGTCCTGGAGGCCGTCGTCGTCGGGGCGCTCGCCGGACTCGTCGGAGCCCTGGCCGTCCTCGACCGTAGGGTCTTCTTCGCCGAGTCCATCACCCACGGGACCTTCCCAGGCGCCGTCCTGGGCGTCGTCGTCGCCTCGGCCGCGGGATGGGGGCACGGCGCCATGTCGCTCAGCCTCTTCGCGGGCGCCCTCCTCATGTGCCTCCCGCTCGCCGCCCTCATGTACGCGCTCACACGGATCCCCGGAGTGTCCTCGCAGGCCAGCGCCGGAGTCGTCCTCACCCTGGGATTCGCGTCCGGGTACTTCCTGGCGACCTGGTTCAAGCCGCTGCCCCTCCAAGTCTCCAGCTTCCTCGCCGGATCGATCCTCACCGTGTCCGGAGCGGACGTGGCCGCGGCCGCCGCCTGCCTGGCACTCGCCCTCGGCCTCATGGGCGCGTGCGGGCCCCAGCTGATGCGCCACTGCTTCGACCCGGTCGGCCTGAGCCCCCGGGCGCGGCGGACCAACGAGCTCGCCATCCTCACTGTGCTGCTCCTCACCGTTGTCGTCCTCATCCCCGCGATCGGCACCGTCCTGTCCATCGCCCTCATCGCGGCCCCCGCCGCCGCCCTGCGCCCCCACGCGCCCACCCTGCGCGCCTTCATGGTCGCCGCCCCCGTCCTCGGCGCCCTCATCGCCCTGTCCGGCCTCGCCCTTGCGATCGCCGCCGACTGGTCAGCAGGGGGCTGCATCGCCCTCGTCGCGGGGCTCGTCACCGCTGCCTCGGCACTGCGCGCTCGCCTGGGCGCGGCGCCGGTGGGACGATAGGGGCGTGACCCACGACGACGCCCGCCCCAGCGGAACCATCCTCCTGGCTGCCACCCCCATCGGGGACCCCGGCGACGCCTCCCCGCGTCTCGTCGCAGCCCTCGCCAGCGCCGACATCATCGCCGCCGAGGACACCCGCCGCCTGCGCTCCCTGGCTTCCCGCCTCGGGGCAGCCCCCACGGGCAGGGTGGTCGCCCTGCACGACCACAACGAACAGGCCAAAGCGTCCGGCCTCGTGAGCAGCGCCCGCGACGGAGCCACCGTCCTTCTGGTCTCCGACGCCGGGATGCCGACCGTCTCCGACCCCGGCTACCGGGTCGTCACCGAGGCCATCGCACAGGGGGTCCCCGTGTCCGCGATCCCCGGCCCCTCCGCGCCTCTGACGGCGCTGGCACTGTCGGGACTGCCCTCCGACCGCTTCGCCTTCGAGGGGTTCGTGCCCCGCAAGGCGGGGGAGGCCGAACGGTTCCTCAGCGCGCTCGCCACCGACCCCCACACCCTGATCTTCTTCGAGTCCCCCCGTCGCGTCCATGAGACCCTCATCCGCATGGCCGACGCCTTCGGCGGCGGGCGGGCGGGGGCCGTGTGCCGCGAGCTCACCAAGACCCACGAGGAAGTCGTGCGCGGCACCCTCGACGAACTCGTCGAGCGCACCGAGGGCGGTGTCCTGGGCGAGGTCACCATCGTTGTCGCCGGCCATAAAGGGGGCGGGAACCCGCAGGACCACGCGGCCGCGGTCCTCGCGCTCGCGGACGAGGGAATGCGGCTCAAAGACGCCGCCGCTGAAGTGGCAGCCGCCACCGGTCTGCGCCGCAACGACCTCTACCGGGCTGCCCTGGCGTCCAGGGAATAGGAAGCGCTCGGCACCGACCGCGGCGATCGAGGGCGCGGCGGTGGCCCTGGGGCCAGGGGCAGGGGAGTGGTTGGGACTGGCTGCAGCGATCGAGGACGTGGCGGTGACTCTGGGGCAAGGGAGTGGACGGCACGGTGGGGTGCTGCAGGGGGTGTTTTACAAGTCATGTCGCGTTTTCAAAGGGAAGTCTCGCCCCTAGGGCGGGCGCTCGGACTGTTTTGCAAGCGAAGTGGAATTTTCAAAGGGATACCGTCGTGTCGGTATCGCTGCAAGAACGGCCCACGGCGCGCGGCTCCCGGACTTAGACGCTCGCGGGCAGCGCAGTACCGGTGTGAGAACAGGCGCCGCGCAGCCTCCGGCTCCCGGGCTTAGACGCTCCCGGGCAGCGCAGTACCGGTGCGCGAACAGGTTCCGTGCCGCTTCCGGCTCCCGGCGAATCGTATTGGGGCAGGAAACCACCTACTGGGGCAGGTTAACCCCCATTGGGGCAGGTTAATAACCTACCCCAATGACCCGTTACCTACCCCAATGCGCAATTGCCTATTCCATTGCGGAAACGCGCTCGTCGAGGATCATGCGGTGACTCCGTCGTCGTGGCTCAACGTTATTCCGTGCGCGGGATTATGGAGTGCGGTGGTGGGGTCTGGGGGTTTGCCGCGCGCCGCGTGCCCTGGCCGTGCATGGGATTATGGAGTGCGGCGGCGGGGTCCGGGTGCGCTGCGGTCAACCGCTGTGTTCCCCGTCGTTCTCCGCCCGCCTCTCTTCGAGGAGAGCTGTGAGAAGCGCGTGCAGGCTGACGAGGGCGGGGTCGCGCAGGCGCGGCTCGAGGTCGATGAATGGGACAGGGAGCTGGTGCCACCAAGGCCCCTCGGGGAACCCCAAGTCCCGCTTGAGCTCGATGATCCGGGCGATCTCGCCCGGTTCCAGTGGCGCGTTCCAGTCGTGGAGGTTGCCGATGAGGATATCCAGCGCGAGCTCGCTCTCGCCGTGTTCGCACAAACCCACGATGAAATCGCCGTGGTGGTCGTATGGGAACAAATGCTCGTACTTCCGGGCGAGCGCGCCAATGTCAGCGTCCCGCTCATCGGCGGCCGTCATCGCCCCGCCGCCGAATAGCGTTCTCGCGAGCCTTCCCAGAATGCTGCCCATGGTAATCGCGCTGTCCTCGCCCCGCGCCCGCACCCGACAAGGAGGCAGTGCATCTACCCGTGCCCCGCACCCGGTGCCGGAGTCCGCCAGCGCCCGGCCCCCGCCTCGTCGACGAGTGCGGGAGGGACTGCTCCCTCCTCGCCGTCGGCGGCGGAGCTAGACGACCTCCACCCCCGCTGAGCGCATCCGTTCCTTCGCGGCCTCGCCCAGCTCGGGGGAGACCGGGGCGGTGAGGCCCTCGACAACCCTCACTCCGAAGCCCTCGCGAAGGGCGTCCAGGGCCGTCTCGCACACGCAGTGCGACAGCGCCAGGCCGACGACGTCCACGTCGGTGATGCCCGCCCCGCGCAGCGCCTCCGCGAGAGCGCGCCCGTCCTCGGTGGTCCCTTCGAAACCCGAGTAGGCGGCCGCGTACTGGCCCTTCTTCACAGTGATGTCGGCTGCGAGGCCGTCCAGGGCCGGGTGGAGCATGGCACCGGGGGTCCCCGCGACGCCGTGCCGGGGCCACGTGTCCACGAAATCCGGCTCGTCCGAGAAATGTGCGCCCGGGTCGATGTGCCAGTCCTGCGTGGTCGCCACCAGCGCGTAGTCGCCGCGGTGGGCGGTCACGTGCTCCGCGACGCGCCGGGCGACGGCGTTGCCGCCCTCCACAGGGAGCTCGCCCCCCTCGCAGAAGGTCGGTTGGACATCGACGATAATGAGCGCTCGTGTCATGACTCCTCCTCTTGGCCGCGCCGTCGCCCCCCAACGGTAGCACCGCTGCGGCGCCCGTTCCCGCGCGGTGGCGCCCGCGCTCCGTCGAGTCGACGAGGCCCGCCTCGGGGCCGCGTTTCCCGCATGCGTCCAGTGATGGGGTAGTGGGGGGCCGTCCACGAGGCCGGAGACGCAGACGATCCGCACGCGCCCAGCGGTGGGGCCGCGTTTCCCGCCCCCGCACCGCGGCGGGGCAGTGCTCCCCGGTCCAGAGGCAGCACTCCCCGGTTCTGAGTTCGGTGGCCCCGGGCATTAGGCTTGGACCCATGAGTCGCATTCTGTCCGCCGTCGCATGGCCCTACGCCAACGGCCCCCGTCATATCGGCCACGTCGCGGGATTCGGTGTCCCCTCCGACGTTTTCTCCCGCTACATGCGCATGGCCGGGCACGACGTGCTCATGGTGTCCGGCACCGACGAGCACGGCACCCCGATCCTGGTCGCCGCGGACAGCGAGGGGGTCAGCGCCCGGGAGCTCGCCGACCGCAACAACCGCCTCATCGTCGAGGACCTGGTGGCGCTCGGCCTGTCCTACGACCTCTTCACCCGCACAACCGCCGGCAACCACTACCGGGTCGTCCAGGACATGTTCGCGACCGTGCGCGACAACGGCTACATGATCGAACAGGTCACGCGCGCCGCCATCTCCCCCTCCACCGGGCGCACCCTGCCCGACCGCTACATCGAGGGCACCTGCCCGATCTGCGGTGCCGAGGGGGCGCGTGGCGACCAGTGCGACAACTGCGGCAACCAGTTGGATCCCACCGAGCTCATCGACCCGCGCTCGCGCATCAACGGCGAGACCCCCGAGTTCGTGGAGTCCACCCACTACTTCCTGGACCTGCCCGCCCTGGCGCGGGCCCTGTCGCAGTGGCTCGACGAGCGCGAGCAGTCGGGCACGTGGCGCCCCAACGTCATCAAGTTCTCCAAGAACTTCCTGAGTGACATCCGCCCGCGCGCCATGACGCGCGACATCGACTGGGGCATCCCGGTGCCCGGCTGGGAGGACCAGCCCACCAAGCGCCTCTACGTGTGGTTCGACGCCGTCATCGGCTACCTCAGCGCCTCCATCGAGTGGGCGCGGCGCACCGGCGACCCCGAGGCGTGGCGCAAGTGGTGGAACGACCCCGAGACCCTGTCCTACTACTTCATGGGCAAGGACAACATCGTCTTCCACTCCCAGATCTGGCCCGCCGAGATGCTCGGCTACAACGGGCAGGGCGACCGCGGCGGACGCCCCGGCGACCTGGGCGTACTCAACCTGCCCACCGAGGTCGTCTCCTCCGAGTTCCTCACCATGGAGGGCAAGAAGTTCTCCTCCTCCCACGGCATCGTCATCTACGTGCGCGACTTCCTGGAGCGCTACCAGGCCGACGCCCTGCGCTACTTCATCAGCGCCGCCGGCCCGGAGACCTCCGACTCGGACTTCACATGGGCCGAGTTCGTGCGCCGCACCAACGGCGAGCTCGTCGCCGGCTGGGGCAACCTGGTCAACCGAACGGCCTCCATGATCGCCAAGAAGTTCGGCGGGATCCCCGCCCCCGGCGAACTGGAGGACATCGACCGCGCCCTCCTGGACGCCGTCGAGGCGGGCTTCGCCACCGTCGGCGGACTGATCCGCCACCACCGCCAGAAGGCCGCCCTGTCTGAGGCGATGCGCCTGGTCGGCGAGGCCAACAAGTACGTCACCGACACCGCGCCCTTCAAGCTCAAGGCCCCCGAGCAACGCGAGCGCCTCGCCACCGTCCTGTGGACCCTCGCCCAGGCGGTCGCCGACCTGAACCTCATGCTCTCCCCGTTCCTGCCCCACGCCGCCAACGACGTGGACCGCGTCATGGGGGGCGAGGGGCGGATCGCTCCCATGCCGGTCATCGAGGAGGCCGAGGAGCTGGACCCGCAGGTCCTGCCCTCCGGCTTCGAGGGCCGCTCCTCCTACCCGATCATCACGGGCGACTACACGAGCGTGCCCACCTGGGAGCGCCACCCGGTCACCGTGGGCACTCCCGTCGCCAAGCCCACCCCGGTTTTCGTCAAACTGGACGAGGCCATCGTCGACGAGGAGCTGGCGCGCTACGCCGCCTCCGTTCCCGACGACGTCACGGGCGCCTGAGGGGAGGGGCCGCGGGCCGGGCTGCCCGGGGGTGTTGCGCACCTGCACAATGCCCCGGAGGGTTAGCGCACTGCGGGCTGGGCGGATCCCCGTGGGGCGCCCGCCTCGTGCCGTGGGTCCTGCGGGGATGCCGTCTGGCGCTGCGGCCCCCGCTGGGGCGTTCGGCCTCACACCCCGGGCCCCTTCGGCCAGGGGGTCCGTTCCTGTTATCCTCGGCCCATGGCTGAAGACTTCATGCTCTCCGCGCTCAACGCCGAACGCGCCTCCCTGGCCCGCCAGGACCCCGACCACCCGTTGTTCCACGTCGCCCCGCCGGTGGGGCGCCTCAACGACCCGAACGGGCTGATCGTCGATTCTGGCACCTACCACGCCTTCTTCCAGTACACGCCCGAGCACCCGCGCAAACTCGTGTACTGGGGGCACGCCCGCTCGACCGACCTCGTGCATTGGACGTACCTGCCGCCCGCGATCCTGCCCGACTCGCGCCAGGACCGCAACGGCGCGTACTCGGGCACGGCGATCGGCACCGACGACGGCGTCGAGCTGTGGTACACCGGCAACTACAAGGACGCCGACACGGGGGAGCGCGAGGCCACCCAGTGCGTCGTCACCACCCCCGACCTGCGCCGGTTCACAAAAGTCGTTCCCCCGGTCATCGCGAGCCAGCCCGAGGGCTACACCGCGCACTTCCGGGACCCTCAGGTGTGGCGCGATCCCGACGACCCGCAGGGCTCCTACCGGATGCTCCTGGGCGCCCAGCGCGAGGACCTCACGGGGACGGTCCTGCTCTACCGCTCCTCCGACCTGCGCGAATGGCACTGCGAGGGGGAGCTGTCCTTCCCGGACGCGGGTGGGGCCTTCGACCGTTTCGGCTACATGTGGGAGTGCCCGAACCTGGTGCGCCTGCGCGACGAGGAGAGCGGGCGCGACCGCGACGTGCTCATCTTCTGCCCGCAGGGCATCGCCCCCGAGCGCGAGGGCTTCGAGAACGTCTTCCCCTGCGTCTACATGGTGGGGGAACTGGTGGGCACCGAGTTCCGGGGCGCCGACGGGGACTACTGGGAAGTGGACCGCGGCTTCGAGTTCTACGCGCCCCAGGTGTTCGCCGACCGCGCCCGCGCGTGGGGCCGGGCCGACCCGGCGCTGCTGCTCGGATGGGCCGGCAACGCGGGCGAGGACGACCAGCCGTCGATCAGCACCGGGGGGTGGGTCCATGCGCTCACGGCGCCGCGTGGCCTCGCCCTGGCCGATCGGCGACTCGTGCAGCGCCCCCACCTGCCGGGACTGCCCCTGGAGCACATCGGCTTCCCTGACTCGGTGGATGGGGACGGCGCGCGAGTGGCAGCCCTGGAGTCCTCCCGCTCATGGCGCTTCAGCGCCTCCCTGGCCCACGAGCCGGGAGCGTGCCTGGAAATGCGCGTCGGCGCCGACTCCGGCCTGGTCATCCGCCTCTCGGAGTCACTTCTGGAGGTGGACCGCTCGCGCACCCGCTACCCGCACGGGGGGATCCGGCGCGTCAGCCTGGAACCCGGGTGGGCCGGGTCGGTCGAAGTCGTGCACGACCGGTCGATCACGGAGATCTTCCTGGGCGGGGGGCGCCTCGCCTTCACCCTGCGCTCCTTCCTGGAGGGCGCGGGGTCGGGGCTCGCCCTGGGCACGGCCGGGGGAGCGGTGCGAGTGGCCGACGCGCGGGCCGCGCGGGCGGACTGACCCATATCGGTGTGTTGAGCCTCTCAGGGCTCCCGCCAGGGAAAACTGCGGTCGACTCTTGCGTGTCGTCGTCGCGCGAACCTAGTATGTCAATCGATTGCTACACACCGCCCAGCGCGTCGCGTGACAGAGTCGTTGCGCCTGGGACTCGCAGAAAGGAATGTGGTCAGTCATGGATCACGCCAAGGTGGCAACCGAGGTCGTCGAGGCAATCGGCGGACCGTCGAACATCAGCGCAGCGGCCCACTGCGCGACGCGACTCAGACTGGTGATCGTCGACCCGGACAAGATCAACCAGCAGGCACTGGACGACAACGAGGAGCTCAAGGGCACCTTCGCCGCCGGCGGAATGTTCCAGATCATCGTCGGCCCCGGCGACGTCGACCAGGTCTTCCAGCACATGGTCGACGACCACGGGGTGCGCCAGGTCTCCAAGGATGAGGCCAAGGAAGAGGCCGAGCAGGGCGGGAACCTGTTCTCCCGCTTCATCAAGATGATCGCCGACATCTTCGTCCCGATCCTGCCGGCCCTGATCGCCGGCGGCCTCCTGATGGCCCTCCACTCCGTCCTCAAGGCCGAGGGCCTCTTCGCCGAGCAGTCCGTCGTGCAGATGTTCCCCTGGCTGGAGGACTACGACTCGCTCATCAACCTGGTGTCCTCCGCGGCCTTCGCCTCGCTGCCGATCCTGGTCGGCTTCTCGTCGGCCAAGCGCTTCGGCGGGAACGTGTACCTCGGCGCCGCGATGGGCGCGGCGATGGTCTCGCCCTCCCTGCTCAGCGCCTACTCGATGGCCAAGCCCGACGAGGCGAGCGCCTTCTGGAGCTACTCGAACCAGTCCTCCGTGTGGCACCTCTTCGGCCTGGAGGTCACGAAGGTCGGCTACCAGGCGATGGTCATCCCCACCCTGGTCGTCACGTGGATCCTGTGCCTGATCGAGAAGAGGCTGCACAAGGTCTTCAAGGGCACGGCCGACTTCCTGCTCACGCCGCTCATCACGCTGCTCGTCACCGGGTTCCTGGCCTTCGTCGTCGTCGGCCCCATCACCCGTGAGATCTCCAACCAGCTGACCAGCGGCATCGACTGGCTGTACGGGACGCTCGGCCCGGTCGGCGGCCTCCTCTTCGGCTTCTTCTACTCCCCGATCGTCGTCACCGGCCTCCACCAGTCCTTCCCCGCCATCGAGATCCCCCTGCTGCCCTCCAACGGCGGCCTCGGCGACTTCATCTTCCCCGTGGCGTCCATGGCGAACGTGGCCCAGGGCGCTGCCGCGCTGGCGGTCTTCTTCAAGTGCCGCAACGCGAAGATGAAGGGCCTGGCGGGCGCAGGCGGCGTCTCCGCAGTCTTCGGCATCACCGAGCCCGCGATCTTCGGCGTCAACCTGCGCCTGCGCTGGCCCTTCTTCATCGGGATGGGCGCCGCGGCGATCGGCTCCGCCGGAGTCGCGCTCCTCGGCGTGCGCGGCCAGGCCCTGGGCGCCGCGGGCTTCGCCGGTTTCGTGTCCATCATCCCCGCTTCGATCCCCGCGTACCTGGCCCTCGAGGTCCTCGTGTTCGTCCTCGCCTTCGCCGCCACCCTGGCCTACGCCTCCACGCGGGGCAGGGCCGACATGGTCGATGGGGCCGCTGGTGCCGACTCTGCCGCCACCGCTCCCGCTGCTGCGGCGGCCCCCGCTTCCGCGGCCCCGTCGGTCGCCGCGCCCGCCGCCGCGTCCGCGGTCGAGTTCAGCGCCGAGGCCAAGGCCGATCTCACCCTCACCTCCCCGATGGCGGGAACCGCCGTGCCCCTGGGCCAAGTGAAGGACGAGTCCTTCGCGAAGGGGATGCTGGGCCCCGGCATCGCCATCGAGCCCTCCAGCGGCGTCGTCGTGGCGCCCTGCGACGGGAAGGTGACGGTCGCCTTCCCGACGGGCCACGCCTACGGCATCAAGTCGGCCTCCGGCGTCCAGGTGCTCATCCACATCGGTATGGACACCGTCAAGCTCGACGGCAAGGGCTTCACCCCCAAGGTCGCCAAGGGCGACGTGGTGCGCCGCGGCGACGTGCTGGCCGAGGTGGACCTCGACGTGATCCGCGAGGCCGGATACGACACCGTCACCCCCGTGGTCGTCACCAACAAGAAGAAGTTCGCGTCCGTCACCCCGGACGCCGAGGGCGAGGTCGCCCCCGGAGGGGCGCTGCTCACGGTCGTCCCGAAGGAGGCCGCGCAGCCCACCGCGTGATCCGGTTCCCGGCGGAGGGGGCGGGCGCTTCGGCGTCCGCCCCCTGCGCGCGCTCCTCGTTGCCCGCCCCGTTGGAGCCGGTTGGGAAACGGTACACGTCCGCCCCCTGCGCGCGCTCCTCGTGCCCGCCCCGTTGGAGCCGGTACCGGCTCCGGCGTCAGAGGGTGCGGCTAGTGGGGCGTCAAAGGGTACGGCCCGGCAGGAAGGCAACGGGGAACTCGACCGCCGACGGCACCCCGCCCGCGTCCCCGGGGGAGGGCCCGGACCCGTCGATCTGGGCGACCAGGAGCTCGACGGCCTTGCGGGCGATGAGGTCGAGGGGCTGGCGGATGGTGGCCAGGGCGGGCAGGGCGCGCCGGATCGCCGTCGTCCCGTCGAACCCGACCACCTTGAGCCGTGAGGGCACATCGACGCCGCGCCCCCTCGCCCATTCCAGCACCTCGGCGGCGGCCAGGTCGTCGGTGGCGAAGACCGCGTCGAAGCGCCCGGCGATGGAGTCGAGGGCCTCCTCGACCCGTCTCTGCCTGAGGGGGCTGGGGGTGTCGAAGGGGACCGCGAGAACCAGGGGCTCGGCCCCCGTGTCCGCCAGGGCGTCCCTGTAGCCCTGCTCGCGCAAGTTGTGCGCGCCCGAGCGCGAGGTGAGCAGGGCCGGGCGGCGCGCCCCCGCCTCGAGGAGCTTCTCCGTGGCCATTCGCCCGGCGCCGCGGTTGTCGCACCGCACGTTGGGGATCGTGGGGGACAAGTCCCTGTCGATGGTCACCAGCGGCATGCGGATCGACTCGTACTCGCACAGGCCCTCGTTGTGCGCGCCGGATATGATGCCGTCCACCCTGTTGCCGATGAGCAGGTTCAAGTACTCGCGCTCGCGGTCGGCGCGGCCAAGGGAGTTGCAGATGAGGATCCGGTAGCCGCCGTCGGCCAGCGCGTTCTCGACCTCCACGGCCAGTTCCCCGAAGAAGGGCAGTGCCACCGTGGGGATTATCAGGCCGATGGTGTTCGTCTTCTTCCCGTGCAGGGCGCGAGCGACCTGGTTGGGCCGGTACCCGAGATCCTCGATGGCGCGGGCCACCCTGTCCTTGGCGTCCTGGGAGAGGTAGCCGCGGGCGTTGAGCACCCGCGACACGGTCGTCACCGAAACGCCGGCGCGCTCGGCGACATCGGCCAGGGTCGGCTCGTGGGAGCGTGCCACGTCTCCTCCAAACTGGTCGTCAGCGGGGGCACCGGGGAATGTGCCTTCACAGGACCAGTGTAGTTTCCCAGCCGGGCGCCCCGCCGCAGGTGCCGCGTCCGAGCACCAGGGTTGGCTGCGGTGGGGCGCAGATCATGGCGCGTTCTCCTATCCGGCCATTGTCCAAAAGGGTATCCAGCCCATACCATGGGGGCACGGGCCAATGTGTCTAACGATGGACATACCCGCGACCGAAAGGATCGACCATGATTTCCCGCACCGTAGCGATCGCCTCCGCCGTCGGCTTGCATGCGCGACCCGCTTCAGTCCTCGCCGAGGCCGTGGATGAGACGGGCGTCGACGTCACCATCTCCTTCAACGGGGAGGAAGCCGACGCCGCGTCGCTCCTGGAGATCATGACGCTCGGCGCGAAGCACGGGGACGTTGTGACCCTGTCCACTGACGACGACAACGCCGCAGAGGTCCTCGACTCCCTGGTCGCCCTGCTGTCCCGCGATCTGGACAAGGAGTGAGCTCGTGGGCGAGCACACTGTTCTGCACGGCATAGGCGTGTCGGCGGGCACCGCTTCGGCCCCGGCTGCCCTCGTCCAGCCCGCGCCGGGCGTGGACGCCGCAGAGCCCGCCTGCACGGATCCGGCGGCGGACGGCGCCCGCGTCCGCGAGGCGTTCGCCGCCGTATCCGCGCGCCTGAAAGCCCGCGAGGAGACCGCTCCCGAGGAGACCAAGGCGATCTTGAAGGCGACCGCGAAACTTGCGGCGGACCGTGGCCTGGCCAAGGCCGTCGACAAGAAGCTCAAGAAGGGCATGGGCGTGACCGCGGCCGTCCACGCGGCGGTCGAGGAGTACGCGGAGATGCTGCGGGGCCTCGGCGGCTACATGGCCGAGCGCGCCACCGATCTCTACGACGTCCGCGACCGGGCGATCAGCGAACTGCGGGGCCTCCCCGAGCCGGGGGTGCCCGCACTGGACGGCGAGGCGATCCTGGTCGCCCACGACCTGGCCCCCGCTGAGACAGCGACCCTCGACCCCGGCACCGTCAAGGGCATCATCACCGAGGTGGGGGGGCCGACCTCGCACACGGCGATCCTGGCGGCCCAGCTGGGAATCCCCGCCATTGTGAAGGCCACGGGCATCATGGGTGTGAGCGACGGCGAGGTCCTGGCCCTCGACGGCGGCGTTGGCGAGGTCATCGTCGCGCCGACCCCGGAGGAGGTCTCGCTGCTGGAGGAGCGCTCCCGCAGACGTGCGGTGGCGCTCGCTGGTTCCTCCGGAGAGGGTGCGACCTACGACGGGTACCGCGTGAAACTGCTGGCCAATATCGGCACAGTCGATGACGCCCAGAGGGCGGCGACCTACGACCTCGAGGGCTCGGGCCTGTTCCGCACGGAGTTCCTCTTCCTCGAGCGCTCCGACGCCCCCACCCTGGAGGAGCAGACGGAGACCTACACGAACGTGCTCAAGGCATTCGGCGGACGGCGGGTCGTCGTGCGCACGCTGGACGCGGGAGCCGACAAGCCCCTCAGCTTCGCCGATCTGGGCGCCGAGGAGAACCCCGCCCTGGGGCGGCGCGGTCTGCGCCTGTGCCAGGTCCGCGAGGACCTCATCGACACCCAGTTGGCGGCGCTCGCCGCGGCGCACAAGGCGACGGACGCCGACCTGTGGGTCATGGCGCCGATGGTCGCCACCGCCGATGAGGCGACGTGGTTCGCCGACAAGGCGCGGGGCATGGGCCTGCCGAAGGTGGGCATCATGATCGAGGTGCCCGCCGCCGCGCTGCGGGCCGAGCAGCTGCTGTCCATCGTCGATTTCGCCTCCATCGGGACGAACGACCTCACGCAGTACACGATGGCCGCCGACCGCCTCGACGGGAATCTGGCGCACTTGCTCGATCCGTGGCAGCCCGCCGT
Source organism: Schaalia georgiae DSM 6843 (assembly GCF_000429245.1). GTDB lineage: Bacteria > Actinomycetota > Actinomycetes > Actinomycetales > Actinomycetaceae > Pauljensenia > Pauljensenia georgiae. The sequence goes on along the minus strand of NZ_AUBM01000013.1, from coordinate 52,813 downwards.
TCTGCAGATGATCCGAGCTGCTTGCAAAGGCGGACGGGCCACCGGCAAACCGGTGAGCGTGTGCGGCGAGGCCGGCGGCGACCCACTGCTCGCCCTCGTCCTCACGGGCCTGGGCGTGGCTTCCTTGTCGATGGCGCCGTCGAAAGTCAACGCGGTGCGAGCGGCCCTGCGCCTGCACGACCTGGCAACGTGCCAGCAGATGGGCGCTTTCGCGGCCGACGCGCCGTCGGCCGCCAAGGGGCGCGAGGCCGTCCTGAAACTGGTGTCGCCGACCATGCTCGACCTGATCTGAGAGTCCGGTCGACGGGCAGCGGTGCGCCCCGGCGGTTTCGCCGGGGCGCACCGCTGGCTGCTCCAGTGCCGGGGCGCCGCGCCCGCGCCTACTTCCTCCGGCCGGATGGAGCGGTAGTGCGCGGTTTGCGTCCTGTGAACAACGCGCTCACGATCAGGGCGACGCCGAGGGTGGCCATCAGAGTGATCGCGAGGACCGGCACATTGAGGCGGGGGATCAGTGCCAGCGCTATCAGGAACACTCCCGCCAGCATCACGATCACGCCCCATGCCAGGCCCCCGGCGCGCACGCCCCTACGGGGTGCTTCCGGCAGATCGCGGTGGTCCACTGGCGTGGGAGGGGCGCTCCACACGCGGTGGGACTCGTCTTCGTCGCCCCCATGGTCCTGCTGGGGTGCCTGGCGGGCGGTCGCTCCGTCGCCGTGCTCCGGCGTGTCGTCCTCGACCTGGTAGAGGGGGCGCGTTCTCTCCGCTTCGGGAGTGGACGAGGCGGATTCCCCCGACGCGGTCGTGGGCAGGGCCTGGGTGGGATCGGCCGGGGCTGTGGTGGGCAGGGCCTGGGCGGGATCGGCCGGGGCCGTAGCGGACAGCTGCTCGGTCTTGTCATCGTTGGGGGTCATGATCTTCCTTCTCCTTGCCTCAGTTGTCGCCTGATTGGGCGGGATCGGTGCCGTCCCACCGCAGGCCTGTGTCCGCGACGGTGCGCGTTTGCGTGATGTGGAGGGTGCTCAAGTCGGCGTCGGCGCCGATCTCGATGGTGATGCCCCCGAGGCCGGGCTTGCCCCACCCGGGGGAGACCGCACTCACAGGGGTGTGGCTATCGGCGTCCGCGCAGCCACCCAGGTCCGCCACCCAGTCCTGCTGGCCGTCGGGGAACGACGTGGACAGGGAGCCGACTTCGGAGCGGCAGATGATCTGGACGGGCTGGCCCTCCGCGACCAGGATATTGACCCTGTTCCACGACCATTGGGTGACAGTGATCGTCTTCGTTGTGCCGACCGGGGCGCCGGTCAGGTCCAGGGTGCTCGTGCCCACGGGGCTGCCGGTGACGGTGTCCGCCTCCCAGGTGAGGGAGGTCTCGCTGCCCGGTACGTTGGTCCAGGGCCGGGAGACGTTGGTGCTGTTGTGGAAGAGGTAGTCGCTGCGGACGAGCATGCCCATGACCGCGGTGGGGACGAACAGGAGCATCCCGATGATCGACATCGCCAGCAGCCACCCACTGGAGCGGTCCTTCACCGCGGCGACGACCAGCGAGAAACCGGAGATCAGCAGGCACACGCCGCCACCGATCAGAACGACTTGAGCGATTTTGAGTGATACCGCGTCGTCGATCTGGGTGTTCGGTGTGCCCAGCACCCCCTCGGCCAGCCAGTAGATGGCGGCGAAGACGGCGGCGAACACCAGTGCGATGAGGCCCGTCACGACCAGGGTCACGCGAGCGGAGACCAGGCGAGGGCGCTCCTTGGGTCCGGCGGGCGCCCACGTCCGCGCTCTGTGCGGGCCGGACGCGGGTCCGTACCCTGGACGGGGCCCGTACCCCGCGCGCTGCCCGTACCCTGCGCGCTGCCCGTACCCGGGCATGGGGCCGGCCCCCTGCTGCGGGGCGCCATGGGGCATGGCGTTGGAGAATACCGGGCCCGCCGGTGCCCCTGCGGGGCCCGTCGGCCCGGCGGAGGGCCACCCGTCCGCGGGGGCTCCCCAGCGGGGCTGGGAATGGGATGCGTCATTGGGTTGGGTTCCAGACATTGGGGGTCCTCCCTGGACAGTGGAATGGGATGAGATGACGACGAATGCGACGACGGCTGAGACTAGGGCGAAGAACCAGAATCCGTTGAACACGTAGCCGACGGGGCCGAAGAGGCTCGCTAACGGCAGCGCCGTGCTCAAACCGATCGCGGCCAGTGCGATGCCGCCGAGCTGGGCGATGCCGAAGCGCCCCCGCGCGAGTTCCTCGGCGTGGATGCCCCCGTCCTGGGCGTCTGGAAGGAACAACCACGCCAGGCCGTAGCCCGCCACAACGGGAGGGGCGAAGAAGGCGAGCGCTGCGATGAGGACGCGCACCAGGGACAGGTCCCAGCCGGTGCGCGCGGATATCCCCGCGCACACGCCTCCGACGACGCGCGGCTGCGACCGGTACCAGCCGGAGGCCCGGACCGAGTCGAAGAAGCGTGAACTCGGCTGTTGTTGCCAAGACATCAGTACCTCCTAGGTGGGCGGGCGTGTGGCTGTGTACTACTCTGCCAACCCTGGACCGCCGTCGGTAGTGGGGAATGCCCTGAACTGTCCCTGATTCGCCGTCCGAGTACTGGGTGGGGCGGCCCCGGAATGCGAAGATGGGGGTGTGAGCCGACCAGAGAGCGACCCCGGGTACTGGGGGTCCTACCCGCCAGGGCCCCAGTGGGTGCCCCCGCAGCCCGTGGAGCGCCCGCCCCTGCGGCGCGCCTCCGCCTCGTCGACGGACATGCCGACGCCGTGGATGGGCGGCGTGTGCTCGGGTTTGTCCGTCCACCTGGGCATCCCGGTCAACACGCTTCGCCTCATCACAGTCGGTTCGGCTGCCGTCGGGGTCGGCGTGCTCATCTACTTGTGGCTGTGGGGGACGGTCCCCGTTGACCGCCCCGGGGACGAGGCGCGCGGGGGAACCGGGATTGGCCAAAGGCTAGTCGTCGTCGAGGACCGCGCCCAGGCGGTGGCCCGGAACCGTCTCGCGATGGCGGGCGCCTGCCTGATCGCACTGGCGGCCGTGGGGCTCCTGCTGGCGCGGACCCGCGTCGTCGAATGGCGCGACATCACCGCCTCCATCTTCATCGTCACAGGCATAGCCCTGGTGTGGAGCCAGTCCCTGAACCTGCGGGGGTGGAAGTCCCTGCGCTTCCTGGCCGCCGTCGGGGGCGGGCTGGTCCTGCTGGCGTCCGGGATCGTGCTTGCTGCCTCGAGGGCGAACCCGGCGGTCATCCTGTGGAGGGGGGGCCTGATCGGGGCAGCGCTGGTCGCCGGCGTCCTCTTCGCGATGGCGCCGCTGCTGCTCCGGGCGAACAAGGACCTCTCGGAGGCGGAGGCCAAACGCGTCCGCGAGACTGAGCGCGCCGATATCGCGGCGCATCTGCACGACTCCGTCCTCCAGGCCCTCACCCTGATCCGCGCCAGTGCGGACGATCCCGCGCGCGTGCGCGCCATCGCGCTCAGCGAGGAACGGGAGCTGCGCTCGTGGCTGTACACGGGGCGCACCGAGTCCGCGAGCTCCCTGGCGGCCGCCGTCGAGGAGGCGGTCGGCGCCGTCGAGGCCCGCTACGGCGTCCCCATCTCGGTGGTCACCGTGTCGGACACCTCCGCTGGGGCGGGCGAACTCGCCCTCGTCGCCGCGCTCGGCGAGGCGGCCCAGAACGCCGTCAAACACGGGGAGCCGCCGGTCTCCGTCTACATGGAGGTGCGCCCCGACCGGGTCGAGGCCTACGTGAAGGACAACGGCCCCGGATTCGACATGGGGACCGTGGCCGACGACAGGCACGGGGTGAAGGACTCGATCATCGGGCGCATGGCGCGCGCGGGGGGCACCGCGCGGATTAGACGCCGCACACCCGGCACGGAAGTCGAACTCATCGTGCCGCGCTCCGATACCCTAGGGGGGACCCCGGACTAACCCCAGCGGCCAGGAGCCCCCCATGACGATCAGTCTCGTTATCATCGACGACCACCACATGGTGCGCGCGGGCGTGCGCGCGGAGTTGGAGGCGACGGGGGCGGACCTGCGGATCCTGGGCGAGGCCTCCGACGTGGAGGGCGCCGTGGCCGCCTGCCACGAACTCCGCCCCGACGTGGCACTACTGGACGTGCACCTGCCCGGCGGCAACGGAGGGGGCGGCGCAGAGGTGGCGAGCGCGTGCCAGGACGTCGAGGGGCTGCGCTTCCTGGCGTTGTCGGTGTCGGACTCCGCGGAGGACGTGGTGTCCGTGATCCGGGCGGGCGCGCGCGGGTACGTGACGAAGTCGATCTCCCCCTCCGACCTGGTGGAGGCCATCAAGCGCGTCGCAGGGGGCGACGCCGCGTTCAGTCCGCGCTTGGCGGGCTTCGTTCTGGACGCTTTCGGGACGGGCGAGGTGTCGACCACGGACTCCGAGCTCGACCTGCTCAGCGCCCGGGAGCAGGAGGTCATGCGCCTGATAGCCCGGGGCTACACGTACAAGGAGGTCGCCCACGATTTGTTCATCTCCATCAAGACGGTGGAGACGCACGTGTCGGCGGTGCTGCGCAAACTCCAGCTGTCGAACCGTCACGAACTGACCCGGTGGGCGATGCAGCGCCACATCGTGTGAGCTGCGGCGGAGTCTGACGGCCCACAACGGCACGCCGCTCCGGCGCTGACGGGGGAAGCCGCGGCGGGCGGGATTATGATGGAATCCCGATGGGCGCGCAGCCCTCCAGGCCCCACGGCCTGAGACCCACTACCGGAGGCCGGTATGCACCGCATCGGATTTGACCGCGACACGTACATCAGACTGCAATCGGAGCACATCGCCCAGAGGCGGGCGCAGTTCGGCGGGAAACTGTACTTGGAGTTCGGCGGGAAGCTGGTGGACGACCTGCACGCGTCCCGCGTCCTGCCCGGTTTCACCCCGGACAACAAGATCGTCATGCTCAAGGAACTGGCGGACGAAGTGGAGATCATCGTCGCGGTGAACGCGAAGGACTTCGCCCGCCGCAAGGTCCGCGCCGACATGGGGACCACCTACGACGACGAGGTACTGCGCCAGATCGACGAGCTCCGCGAGCGCGGACTGTTCGTGGGCTCCGTCGTCATCACCCAGTGGACGGACGACAACAAGGCCGCCCACGAGGTCAAGAGCCGTTTCGAGAAGCTGGGGATCACCGTCTACCGGCACTTCCCCATCCCCGGCTACCCCTCGAATGTGTCGCGCATCGTCTCGGAGGAGGGGTATGGCGCGAACGAGTACATCAGGACCAGCCGCGACCTCGTCGTCGTCACCGCCCCAGGGCCGGGCAGTGGGAAGATGGCGACGTGCCTGTCGCAGCTCTACCACGACCACAAGCGCGGCATCGAGTCGGGGTACGCCAAGTGGGAGACCTTCCCCATCTGGAACCTGCCTTTGGACCACCCGGTGAACATCGCCTACGAGGCGGCCACCGCGGACCTGGACGACGTGAACATGATCGACCCGTTCCACCTGGAGGCCTACGGCGTCAAAACTGTGAATTACAACCGGGACGTGGAGATCTTCCCGGTGCTCAACAGGCTCTTCGAGCGGATCCTGGGGGCGTCGCCGTACAAGTCGCCGACCGACATGGGCGTGAACATGGCGGGCATGTCGATCTGCGACGACGGGGCGTGCCGCGAGGCGTCGGAGCAGGAGGTCATCCGCCGCTACTACAAGGCGCTCGTGGCCGAGAAGAAGCAAGGCAGTGAGCCGGTGCAATCGGCGCGCATCGGCCTGCTCATGGGCAGGCTGGGCCTGGAACGCGCCGACCGCCCGGTAGTGCGCCCCGCGCTGGAACTGGCCGAGAGCACGGGGGCGCCCGCAGCCGCCATCGAATTGGAGGACGGACGGATCGTCCTGGGCAAGACCTCGCCGCTCCTGGGCTGCTCGTCGGCGATGCTGCTCAACGCCCTGAAGCTGCTGGCCGGGATCGACCCCGACGTGAAACTGCTCGCACGGGAATCCATCGAGCCCATCCAGCGCCTCAAGACGGCCGACCTGGGGTCGCGGAACCCGCGCCTGCACACCGACGAGGTACTGATCGCGCTCGCGGTCTCCGCCAACGGCGACGAGAACGCGCGCCTCGCCCTGGCGCAGTTGGGGGCGCTGCGCGGGTGCGACGTTCACGAATCGGTGATCCTGGGCTCGGTGGACGAGGGGATCTTCCGCGCCCTGGGCATCCAGGTGACCACCGAGCCGGTGTACGCCACGAAGTCGCTCTACCGCAAGAAGTGACGCCGCGCGGCGGAGCCCCGCGGCGGCGTGCGAGGCGGGCAGGCGGAGCCCCGCGGACCGGGCGGGCAGGGAGCGCGTCGGCGCGGCCACTGGCCTACTCTTAGAGGGATGACTGACTCGACTTCGCTGCCCGACCTCGGCTTCCTCATCGGCCCCGGGGAGGACCCGGATTACGCGCCGCCGGAGGCGCCCGCCTTCGATGTCGATGATGCCGGCGACGGGTGGCCGCCGGCCGCTATGCCCGGGGCCGCGTCGGGGGCGGCCCCCGCCTCGGGCGCCGGGCCCAGTGCGCGGGCCCAGGGGACCTTCGAGTGGACGCAGAGCGCTTACGGAAGCCCGGCGGAGGACCCGGGGGAGCTGACGCGCGGGCTCAACGACCGCCAGCGCGCCTCGGTGGAGCACCGGGGCGCCCCGCTGCTCATCATGGCGGGCGCCGGGTCGGGCAAGACACGGGTCCTCACCCACCGCATCGCGTACCTGCTGGCGACCGGCCAGGCCAGGGCCGGCCAGATCCTGGCCATCACCTTCACGAACAAAGCCGCCGCCGAGATGCGCGAGCGGATCGCGGCGCTCGTGGGCGACGAGGCGGGGCGCATGTGGGTGTCGACCTTCCACTCGGCGTGCGTGCGCATCCTGCGCTACGAGCACGAGGCGGCGGGCCTGTCCGGCTCCTTCACGATCTACGACGCGCAGGACTCCCAGAGGCTCATGCAAATGGTCCTCAAGGCCCAGGACGTGGACGTGAAGCGGTTCACGCCGAAGATGGTGGCGGCGCGCGTCTCCGATTTGAAGAACGAGCTGATCGGCCCCGAGCGCTACGCCGAGGTCGCGGGCAAGGACCCGGTGTCGCGGATCGTCGCCGCCGCCTACGCCGAGTACGACAAGCGCCTGCGGGACTCCAACGCCGTCGATTTCGACGACCTCATCATGCGCACGGTCCTCCTGCTGCAGCGGAACCCGTTGATCGCCGAGCACTACCACCGGCGTTTCCGCCACATCCTGGTCGACGAGTACCAGGACACCAACCACGCGCAGTACGTGCTGGTGCGGGAACTGGTGGGGGCCGGGGACGACGGCGTGGTGCCCGCCGAGCTGACGGTCGTGGGCGACTCGGACCAGTCGATCTACGCGTTCCGCGGGGCCACGATCCGCAATATCGAGGAGTTCGAGCGCGACTTCCCGGGCGCCAGGACGATCCTGCTGGAGCAGAACTACCGTTCCACGCAGAACATCCTCTCGGCGGCCAACGCGGTCATCAGCCGCAACCAGGGGCGCCGCCCGAAGAACCTGTGGACGCAGGAGGGCGACGGCGCGCCGATCACGGTGGACGCCGCCGACTCCGAGCACGACGAGGCCCGTTTCGTCGTCGGCGAGATCGACCGCGTCGCCGACGCGGGCGCGGACTGGGGCGACATCGCGGTCTTCTACCGCACCAACGCCCAGTCGCGCGCCCTGGAGGAGCTTCTGGTCCGTCAGGGGATCCCCTACCGGGTCGTGGGGGGCACGCGCTTCTACGAGCGCCGTGAGATCAAGGACGCGCTGGCCTACCTGCAGGTCGTGTCCAACCCGGACGACACGGTGGCGGCGCGCCGCGTCATCAACCTGCCCAAACGAGGCATCGGGGCGAAAGCCGAGGAGGCCATCGCCGCCCACGCCGCCCGCCACGGGGTGTCCTTCGGGCGCGCGCTCGCCCACCTGTGGATCCGCCAGGGGCGCCCCCTCGGCGAGGGCGAGGGCGTGGACATCGCCGCCCTGGTGCGCCACGGCGGCGGGGCGGGGGGCCCTTCTCCGGACGACGGTGCGGGCGCGGTTGACCCAGCGGACAAGGCAGGGGGCGCCTCTGCGGGCGGCGGCGCGGGCGCGCAGGGCCCGGGTGCCGTACCCCCGGGCGGCGGGGCAGGGGGCCCCGCCCCCGCGGCCCCGCAGGAGGATCCCGGCGGCGGCGCAGAGGAAGCGCCCGAAGTGGTGGGCGTCCCGGCGCGGGCCGCGAAGGCGGCCGCGTCCTTCTGGGGGCTCATCGAAGCACTGCGGCGCGCCGAGCGCGGCGGCGCCTCCGTGGCGGACATCCTCGAAGAGGCGCTCGACCGGACCGGCTACCTCGCCCAACTGCGCCGCTCCGAGGACCCGCAGGACGCCTCGCGCGTCGAGAACCTGGCGGAGCTTCACTCGGTGGCCGGGGCCTTCGCCCAGGAGGCGCCCGGCGGGGGGCTCGCGGACTTCCTGGAGAGGGTCGCGCTGGTGGCCGACTCCGACCAGGTCCCCTCGGGGGGCGCGCGCAGCGGACAGGTCACCCTCATGACGGTGCACACGGCGAAGGGCCTGGAGTTCCCGGTCGTCTTCGTCACCGGCATGGAGGACGGGACTTTCCCGCACCAGCGCAGCCTCGGGGAGGCCAGCGAGTTGGAGGAGGAGCGCCGCCTGGCCTACGTGGCGATCACCCGCGCGCGCGAGCGCCTGTACTTGACGCGCGCGGCGGTGCGCAGCGCATGGGGGGCGCCCCAGGAGATGCCGCCCTCGCGCTTCCTCGATGACATCCCCGCCGAACTGCTGGAGGTGCGCCGGGCCACCACCTCCGCCGAGCGCCTGCGCGCCTTCCAGGGGGGCTCCTACGGGAGCGACGACGGAGCGGGCCGGAACGGGCGGGACCCGTGGGGCGAGGAGGACACCGGCCGCGCCTACGGGAGCGGGCGCGGGGGAGCGGCGCCCATCGGCCAGGGGCGCGCGCGGAGGATCCAGCGCATGGGGGTGCCCGCGCAGGCGAGCGCCCCCGCCCAGAAGGTCCTCGCCCTGAAAGTGGGGGACCGCGTCAAGCATGCGACCCTGGGCACGGGCACGGTCACCGGCATCGAGGGGGAGGGGCAGCGCACGGTTGCGCGCGTGCGCTTCGGGGGCGTGGACAAGCGCCTGCTCGTGCGCATGGCGCCGATGGAGAAGATCACCTGACGGCTACCGCGCCAGTCCCGGGCGGGGCGCGGATCCGCGTGGAGGCGCCGGGCCCGGCTGCTCCCGGCGTTGGGTGCGTCCGCCGTGGAACACCGCGTGGAACAGCGGATCGGGAAACGAGCGTCCGCCGTGGAACACCGCGTGGAACAGCGGATCGGGGAGAGCGGGAGCGCACTCGGGGAACTGCGGCCGCGCTAGAATTGTCGCGTTGCGTCCGCGACCACATTCGTTCGACGGAGGGATAGCCCGGTGGACCTCTACGAGTACCAGGCCCGTGAACTGTTCAGGAAGCACGGCGTGCCCGTGCTGGATTTCGAACTCGCCGCCACACCCGATCAGGCGCGCGGCGCGGCTGAGCGCCTGCTCGGCGCGGGAGCCTCCCTGCTGGTCGTAAAAGCGCAGGTGAAGACCGGCGGGCGCGGCAAGGCCGGCGGTGTGAAACTGGCGCGGACCCCGGACGAGGCGCGCGAGAAGGCGGAGGCGGTCCTCGGGCTCGACATCAAGGGCCACGTCGTCGAGCGGCTCATGATCGCCTCGGGCGCCGACATCTCCGCCGAGTACTACTTCTCGATCCTGCTCGACCGCTCCAACCGCCGCCACCTGGCGATGTGCTCGCGCGAGGGCGGCATGGACATCGAAACCCTCGCGAAGGAGCGGCCCGAGGCACTCGCCCGCGTCCCCCTGGACCCCGCAGTCGGCATCGACCGCGCCGTCGCCCTCGCCATCCTCGACCAGGCGGGCTTCGACCGCGGGCGGGCCGAAGCGATCGCGCCCGTCCTGGAGTCCCTGTGGCGCGTGTACCGCGACGAGGACGCGACCCTGGTGGAGGTCAACCCCCTGGTCGCCTCGCCCAACGGCTCCATCTGGGCGGTGGACGGCAAGGTCACACTGGACGACAACGCGCGTTTCCGCCACCCCGCTCACGCGGACCTGGTGGACGCCGCCGCCCAGGATCCGCGCGAGGCGGCCGCGAAGGAAGCCGGCCTGAACTACGTGCGCCTCGAAGGCCAGGTCGGAGTGATCGGCAACGGCGCGGGACTGGTCATGTCCACCCTGGACGTGGTCGCCATGGCGGGCGAGGAGTTCGGCGGATTGAAGCCCGCGAACTTCCTGGACATCGGGGGCGGCGCGTCCGCCGAGGTCATGGCCCGCGGCCTGGAGATCATCCTGGGAGACGACCAAGTGCGCTCCGTGTTCGTCAACGTATTCGGCGGGATCACGGCGTGTGACGAGGTCGCCAGGGGCGTTCTCGGTGCCCTGGAGGAGTTGGGGGGCGCCGCCTCCAAACCCCTCGTCGTGCGCCTTGACGGCAACAAGGTCGCCGAGGGCCGACGAATCCTGGCCGCGGCGGGCCACCCCCTGGTCCACTTGGAGGAGACCATGGACGGCGCGGCGCGGCGGGCCGCGGAGCTCGCCGCGGCGCCCGAGTGAGAGACGAGAACACGAGGAGACACCGACATGACGATTTTCATCAACTCCGACTCCCGGGTGCTCGTCCAAGGCATGACCGGGGCCGAGGGCCGCAAGCACACGGCCCGGATGCTCTGTGCCGGGACCGCGGTGGTGGGCGGCACCAACCCCCGCAAGGCGGGCACTTCCGTGTCCTTCGACGTCGTCGGCTACGGGCCCGCGGCTGACCGTGTCCGCCCGGGAGTGGCCGAGGTCCCCGTTTTCGGCACTGTCGCCGAGGCCAGGGCCGCCACCGGCGCGAACGTGTCCGTGGTCTTCGTGCCCCCGGCGTTCGCGAAGGACGCGGCCCTGGAGGCCATCGACGCGGGCATCGAGACGGTGGTCGTCATCACAGAGGGCATCCCCGTGCAGGACTCCGTGGTTTTCGTCGACCGCGCGCTGGAGAAGGGGACGCGGCTCATCGGCCCGAACTGCCCGGGCATCATTTCGCCCGCCCAGTCCAACGTCGGCATCACACCCGCCGATATCACGGGCCCGGGCCGCATCGGCCTGGTCTCCAAGTCCGGCACCCTCACCTACCAGCTCATGCACGAGCTGCGCGACATCGGTTTCACCACGTGCCTGGGCATCGGGGGCGACCCCGTCGTGGGCACCACGCACATCGACGCGCTCAAGGCCTTCGAGGCGGACCCCGGCACCGACCTGGTCGTCATGATCGGCGAGATCGGCGGCGACGCCGAGGAGAGGGCGGCGGCGTGGATCAGTGAGAACATGACGAAACCCGTCGTCGCCTACATCGCGGGTTTCACCGCCCCCGAGGGCAAGACCATGGGGCACGCCGGAGCGATCGTGTCGGGCTCGTCGGGCACGGCCGCGGCGAAGGCCGAGGCGCTCGAAGCAGTTGGTGTGCGCGTGGGGCGCACCCCTTCGCAAACCGCGCTCATCGCCCGCGAGCTGCTGGCCTGAGAGCGCGCGCCCAGGCGGCCGGGGCCTCCCGGCCCCGGGTCGTCGGCCCCGGGTGAGCGCGCCCGCTTTCCCTACATTCCGCCCGGGGTCGGCGCTGCACCGTGCCGACCCCGGGCTCCCTTTGGCAGGATTGGCACGTGAGCGACGAGATCCACCCGCAGTCAGCCCCCCGCAAGACGACGACCACCTACGTGGCGCAGCGGCGCACCATCCGCATTGCGGTCCCCGACGGGTGGGCCAGGGGGGCGCTCGCGGGGGCGGAGGCCGCATTCGTCGGTTGGGCCCTGTGCCTCGTGGCGGCTTTCGGGGCGTACATGTCCGTCGCTTCGAACGTGTGGATGAAGGACTTCACCCCCAAGGACGCCCTCGGAGTCGGCGGGGACCTGTGGGCCGCGGTCTTGGGCGGGACATCCGTGGTGGGGGGAGTGCCCTACCGGGCTGCCCCCACCCTGATGGGGGTCCTCGTCGTCTGCCTGCTCCGCCTGCTCCTGCGGTCCTCCTTCTCCTACTCGCGCGCCTCTCTGTGGCTGTCCATCCCGGCGTTCGTCTTCACCTCCTGGATCCTCACCGCCCTGAGCGCCCCGCACGCCCAACTGGCCAGCATCGCCCCCGGCGCCCTCGGCCTCCCCTTCGCGGCCAGCGCCTGGGCGACGGTCGCTTCGCTCAAGGTCCGCGCCGCGCAGTTCCACGCCGCCAGGTGGCTTGGCGGCGGGGTGCGCACGGGAGTGGCATGGGTGGGGTACCTCGCCGCCGCCGGGTCGGTCCTCGCCGTGGTCGCCCTCGTTGCCGGCTGGGGCAGGATCGCCGGGATCCACGAGCTGCTCGGCGCCTCGTCGGCTGTTGATAACGTGCTGATAGTGGCCGCCCAGGCGTTCTTCGCTCCGACAGTGGTCGCGTGGGCGCTGGCGTGGTGGGCCGGTCCCGGTTTCTTCGTGGGAGTCGACGCGCTGCACTCCCCGTCGGTGGTGGGGGAGGGGCCAATCGCGCCGTTCCCGCTGCTGGGCGCAGTGCCCACCGGTGCCCCGGGCGCCTGGACCGCCCTCGTCCTCGTCGCGGTCGGCGCCGCCTGCGGCGCGCGCCTGGTGAGGCGCTACCCCTGCAAGACCCTCGGCGAACAGATGGGGCTGGCGCTCACGGCTTCCCTCGTCTTCGGCGCCGTGTGCGCCGCGTGGATGTGGAGTGCCACGATGAGCGCGGGGGCCGTGCGCATGAGCGTCCTCGGCCCGAACATCGGTTGGACCCTGCTGGCCCTTACCCTCGAAGTGCCCCTAGTCGCCCTCGTGGTCACCGCCTGCGCGCACCCCTCCACGCGGGAGCGGGCCTCGGCGTTGCTGTCCGGTGCGCGCGGCGGGACACGCGGTGGAGCGCGCGGAGGGGCCGACCCTGACTGGATCAGCGCCGAGGTGAACGGCTCCGACAGCGCCGCCGCACAAGCCGGTGCGGAGGCAACCGGGGCCGCCGGGACTGGTGAAGGGGAGCCCGGCGCGGGGGGAACCGGGGACGGGACGGCCGGCGATTCGGGGCCCGGCGCCGACGGGACCGATGCCGGGGGCTCCGATGCCGACCAGGCCGACCGGGAGCATTCGGCCACCGCGCGCGGCGAGCACTCGGCGGCTGCCCAGGGCGCCGACGGGGAACGACGGGACGGGGAGCCCGCGGATCCGTCGGGCAGTGCCGATGGAGCGCCCCCCGCCTAGGACGGCGGCGCGGGAGTGCGCGGCGCCCCCCGCCTCGGATGGTGGGGCGGGAGTGCGCGGCGCCCCCCGCCTCGGATGGTGGGGCGGGAGTGCGCGGCGCCCCACAGGGCGGTCATTGTGGATCCGCGGGCCCAACGACTAGCATGGGGAGAGCCGCGACTGGCGAGGGTGGGGCACCACCGGGGAGCGGCCACCAGCTTTTGGCGTCGCCCGCCTGGGCGCCAGGGCATGACCCCGAGGAGGAAACATGTCCGCACGCCCCGACGACTTCGAACCCCTTGACACCCGCCCCATCCGGCGCGCCCTCGTCTCGGTCTACGACAAGACCGGTCTGATCGACTTGGCGCGCTCCCTGGCCGACGCCGGCGTCGAGATCGTCTCCACCGGATCCACGGCCTCGCGCATCGCCGAGGCGGGACTGGCCGTCACCCCCGTCGACCGGGTCACGGGCTTCCCGGAGGTGCTCGAGGGGCGGGTCAAAACCCTGCACCCCTCGGTCCACGCCGGGATCCTGGCCGACCAGCGCAAGCCCGCCCACCGCGCCCAACTGGCCGACCTGGGCATCGCCGCCTTCGACCTGGTGGTGTGCAACCTCTACCCCTTCGAGCGGACAGTGGCCTCCGGTGCCGGTTTCGACGAGTGCGTCGAGCAGATCGACATCGGCGGGCCCTCGATGGTGCGCGCGGCCGCCAAGAACCACCCGTCGGTCGCCGTCGTCACCTCGCCCTCGCGCTACGCCGAGGTCGCAGCCGCCGCCGCGGGGCAGGGGTTCACCCTGGAGCAGCGCCGCGGGCTCGCCGCCGAGGCCTTCGCCCACACGGCCGCCTACGACCTGGCCATCGCCGGGTGGTTCGCGCGCTCCCTGGGGCTCGAGGAGGTCGCCGACGGCCTGGACTACGTGTGCGAACAGCATCTCGACGCCTCCGATGAGGCGTTCCTCCGCTCGCTGGGCTACATCGTCGGCGACGACGCGGAAGCCCCGGTGGAACAGGGCGCGACTTCGGAGGCGGCAGACGGGGCGGCCACGGGCGCGGGTTGGGAGGTGCAAGGGTCGGAGGCGCAGGATGGGGCGCCCGCCCCGATGCCCTTGTATGTGGCCGACGCCTTCGAGCGCGCCGACGTGCTGCGCTACGGGGAGAACCCCCACCAGGGCGCCGCCGTGTACCGCAAGTTCGATGACTCCGATCAGGTCGGAGTCCACGGTGCTGCGTCTTCCGCCGAGGGAGGTCCCGATGGTGGGGCGACGGCTTCAGGGATTGGGCCCGATGGTGGGGCCCCCGCTTCTGGGGTTGGTCCCGATGGCACTGCCCCCGCCCCGCAGGGCGGTCTGGACGGTGACAGTGGGTCGGATCCGCGCGGTGGCGCCGTCCTGCCGGGTATCGCCAACGCGCGCCAGCTCCACGGCAAGGCCATGAGCTACAACAACTACACCGACGGCGACGCCGCGCTGCGCGCCGCCTACGACCACGAGCGCCCGTGCGTGGCCATCGTCAAGCACGCCAACCCCTGTGGGATCGCCGTGGGCGGGGACGCCGCCGAAGCCCACCGCAAGGCGCACGCCTGCGATCCCGTGTCCGCTTTCGGCGGCGTCATCGCGGTCAACCGTCCTGTGAGCGTTGAATTGGCGCGGCAGATCGTCCCTGTTTTCACCGAGGTGGTCCTGGCGCCCGCCTACGAGGAGGGGGCTGTGGAGGTCCTTTCCGCGAAGAAGAACCTGCGCGTCCTCCAGGTCGCCCCACCCGCCCGGGGTGGATACGAGTTCAAGCAGATCAGTGGGGGCGTGCTCGTCCAGCAGCGCGATGGACTCGACGCGCCCGGCGACTTCCCCCAGAACTGGACGCTTGCGGCCGGGGCCCCGGCTGACGCGGAGACCCTGGCGGACCTGGAGTTCGCGTGGCGCTCCGTGCGCGCGGTGCGTTCCAACGCGATCCTGCTGGCCAAGGACGGCGCCTCAGTGGGTGTCGGCATGGGGCAGGTCAACCGGGTGGACTCGTGCAGGCTCGCCGTCGAGCGGGCCAACGCCCTGGGGGTGCGCAGCACCGGCGACGCCGCTGCCGATGCCGTCGCGGACGTGGACTCCGCCGGCGGGGCGAGGGCCAGGGATGTCGTCTCCGCCGCGCCCGAGCGCCGCTCGGTCGGTGCCGTCGCCGCGTCGGACGCGTTCTTCCCCTTCGCCGACGGCCTCCAGGTCCTCATCGACGCAGGCGTGAAAGCGGTCGTCCAGCCCGGTGGTTCCGTGCGCGACCAGGAGTCCATCGACGCCGCCAACGCAGCCGGGATCACGATGTACCTGACTGGGACGCGGCACTTCGCGCACTGATCCCCGGCTGCGGGGCCTGGGGGTGGCGCCCGTGGGGCGCGCTTCGCACAGCACGGTGCGCCGCCTCTGTGGTCGGCCGAGCCCCCGGAGCCGGGTTGTGTGGTTCGCAGGGGCTGAGACCGGCCCTCCTTCTGCGGTGTGGGGCAGTTGCGCCGATGCGGAAATTCCTCTGCCACCCGGGGGCGTCCTCGTGCGGGTGCTGTAGCCGGCCTTGTGCCCGTGGCGGTCTGCTTGTCCAAGGCTGGGAGCCGGCTTCCCATTCCCATATCGTGTTCGGCTTCGGTGCTCCACGAGGCTGTCGCACCACTTAGTGCGTATCTGCACCACTTAGGGCTCTGGAATGGCCGGAACACAGCAGGATTCTGGGCCTAAGTGGTGGAAGTGGGATCTAACTGGTGCGAATGGCCCCGGGGCCTCGTGCCCACGGCATGCCGTTATCCACAGGCCAGCGATGCGTGGGGAGATTAAGAAGAGGGTGTGCCCACGGCGTGCCGTTATCCACAGGCCAGGGAAGGGAGTATGCGCGTTCGCCGGTGCTCGCTCGATAGTTGGAAGATGAGCGTCCCACGGATCGAAATCATCAGGACCACGCACACGGACAGGCATGCGGTGGGATCCTCGCCGCGTATGAGGATCAGACGCGGATTCCACATCCGTCCGCATCCCGGAAACACCGAACCATGGCAGGAATGGCAGGCGGTTGCCCTGGGGCGGATTCTCGCGGTGAATGACACCTACCGCGGCAGGGCCGTCTTCGTCGGTTCCAGCGCCCTGGTCCTTCACGGAATCCCGATGTGGGTCGCGAATCCCGATGTCACGTTGTGGCCTTACCGGCGCCGCCGCGCGTATGCGCTGGCAACTGTCGAGGGGACGCGGACGGTCGTGCCGCAGGCCCGGATCCGCATCACGACGGTTCCACCGATTCATGGGCCTGTCGCAGTCCTCGGAGGCGTTCAGGCGGAAACGCCCGTTGACGCGGCCGTGAGACTGGTGCAGGGGAGCGGAGTCATAGAGGGGGCTGTCGCGGTTGCGATGGTTCTTCATCGTCTGGCCCGATTCGATCGCTTCAACCTGCCGGCGTCGCGCGGGCGTGTTGAGGCGGTGCGCGAGAGCATGCTGGAAGCGCTCGAACAGTCGGGTAACCGGCGTTGGCGCAACCGGGCCCGGCGGCTCATCGCATCTGCCGATGGCGGATGCGACAGCGTGCTCGAAGCCGTTGTCGTCTGGATCGTGAGGACCTTGACCGACAGCGTTGTCGTGACCCAGTTCGAAGTGTTTGCGGACGGGGAACAGTACTTCGCGGACATTGCCCTCCCTGAACTGCGCGTGATCATTGAACTCGACGGTCGGGGGAAGCTTGGCGACGATCTGACTTCATTTCGCCGGGCCCAGCGGCGTTGGATGGTGCGTCAGCAGCGCATCGAAGAGGCGGGGTGGCGCGTTTTCCGGCTAAATTGGCATGATCTCAACGACTTCGTGGGGTTGCGTTCCCGCATCGCCCGTTTCCTCTGCGCGGCTGGAGGGGTGTTGATGTCCTCGTATGAGGATCTATGGCAGATTCCTTCGTTTGAGAGCAATGGGCCCCATAGGCGCTTCTACGCGTAACGTCGTTGTGCACCATTTCTCGCCCATCTGCACCACTTAGGCCTCTGGAGTGGCGGGAACACAGCAGGATTCTGGGCCTAAGTGGTGAAAGTGGGGTCTAACTGGTGCGAATGTTCCCCTCCGATTTCACGAGGTTGGGCCCGGGCCGGTGAAAGTGGGGTCTAAGCGGCGCGGAGGAGTATGCCCTGCCCGACGGTGCCCGCAGTGCGTCGCGAGGTGGGGTGTGGGTAGAGGACTGGGTGCTCCCAAAATGCGGCAGCACTCGAATCCACCGTGCGAGCGGGAGGCCCGCCTTTCAAACCGAAGCGGTGCTCCACTGCGTCGTGCGGGTGGAGTGCGGGTCGGGGCCGAGTCCCTAACAGCGGTGGCATTCCACCGCGTCGTGCGATGGGAAGGGCCGCGTCACGCAGTTTCGGGGCAACGGCCGGAGCCGTTGGGGGGCCGTAGCATGACGGGTGATCTTTTCCGTGGTCGGACGCGGTTTACTGTGATCCGGCCGGCGGTTGCGTGGATCGCGCCCTCGTCCCACAAGGGGTCAGGGGTGGTCCGCTGCGATCCGAACGGCGGTGCCGGCGACGATGAGGTCGATGCCCGCGCGGAAGGCGGCCCCGGCCGACGCGGGGTCGAGTCGGAGCTGGGGGAGTGCCGGTTCGACGCCGAGGGCGCGCGCGGCCTCGGCCTGCTGTTCGTCGAAGGCGTGCCCCAGTAGGAAGTGCCCGAGTGTGCGCGCGGCGATGTCGATGGTCTCGGCCGAGGCGCCCGCGCGGTGCAGCGGCTCGTGGATCATCGCGGTCAAGGGCAGGCGCGTCAGGCCAAGGGCGATGGAGCTCGAGACGATCTCCGCCCCGTCGCGGTGGGCCAGCAACCGCGCGCGCATGGTGTCCGCCGAGGCGCGCATCGCGTTCTCCCAGGGCACAGTGCCGGCAGTGCAGGGGCACGAGGCGCCCTGGTCCTCGCTGGAGTCGTGGGGGTGCGTGGCCGCCTCGGAGCATGCGGCACCGCCGTCCTCGCTGGAGTCGCCAGGATATGCGGCTTCCCCAGAGCGCGCGGGACCGGAGTGCTTGCTCAGGGGCCCGGAACGCGCGGCGCTACCGCCCCCGCCCAGGCCTTCACCCGCACCCGGGCTGCTCGTGGGAGGCTTCGGCGCGCTCCCGATGATCCGGTCCGCCAGGCGCGCCAGGAGCGTTTGTTTGTCGGGGAAGTGCCAGTAGAGCGCGGAGGGGCGGATGCCGAGTTCGGCGGCCAGTTTGCGCATGGTGAGGTCCGGCAGGCCGCGCTGGTCGAGGAGTTCCATGGCCGCCGCCAGGATCTGCTCGCGCGTGATGCGGCCCCTGTCGGGCGCGCTCCCTGTTGACATGCGGCCACTATAGTGAATACCCTGTCCTGAACAGTGTTCAATTCAAGTCTTTAAGGAAGTTCTGTGGCAACTGCAACCGCGTCCCCCGCCCTGCGCCGTGACCGCGTCCTCGCCGACCGCTTCGGCGGCACCCTGGTCCGCGAAGCCGTCCTGGTCGTTGCGGGCACACTGGTCCTGACTCTGATGGCCCGCCTCTCCGTCCCCCTGCCCTTCACACCGATCCCCGTCTCGCTGGGCACGCTCGGTGCCCTCAGCGTGGGCGCCCTCGGCGGCGCCCGCCGCTCCCTCCTGTCGGTCGCCCTGTACACCGCGCTGGGCGTCGCGGGCGCCCCGGTCTTCGCCGAGGACCACGTCGGCTGGGCCTTCGCCTCGTTCGGCTACGTCCTGGGCTACGCGCTGGTGGCGCTGATCGCGGGCGCCGCCGCCGAGCGCGGCTGGGACCGCAAGCCCCACACGATGCTCGCCGCGTCCGTAGTCTCCCTCTTCTCGGTCTACGCCACGGGTCTCGCGTGGATGATCCCCTTCACCCACATGGGCCTCGCCGACGGCATCGCGAAGGGCCTGGCCCCCTTCGTCGTCGGCGACCTGCTCAAGGCGGTGGTCGCGGCCGGCGTCTTCCCCGTCGTCCGCTCCCTCACCCGCCGCTGACCCCGGTCCGGCCGTGTTGCGGCGCCCCCGTGAGCGTGGGGGCGCCGCCCCATTCCAACGGGTAGCATGGTTGGCGTGAACGCACCTGCCCCCCGCCCCGTCCTCGTCGTCGACTTCGGCGCCCAGTACGCCCAGCTCATCGCCCGCCGCGTGCGCGAGGCATTCATCTACTCCGAGATCGTCCCCCACACCATGAGCGTGGCCGACATGCTCGCCAAGGATCCCGCGGCGATCATCCTTTCCGGCGGCCCCTCCTCGGTGTACGAGGCGGGCGCCCCTTCCGTGGACCCGGCGGTGTTCGAGGCCGGCGTCCCCGTCCTGGGGATCTGCTACGGCTTCCAGGCGATGGCGCACGCGCTCGGCGGCACCGTGGGACGCACCGGCACCCGCGAGTACGGGCACACCGAGGCCTCAGTCGCAGGGGATTCGTGCCTCTTCGGCGGCACCCCCGCCGACCAGGTCGTGTGGATGAGCCACGGCGATGCCGTCCAGGGCGCCCCGCAGGGCTTCACCGTCACGGCCTCCACCTCCGAGACCCCGGTCGCGGCCTTCGAGTCGCGCGAGCGTCGCCTGTTCGGCCTGCAGTGGCACCCCGAGGTCGGCCACTCCCAGTTCGGCCAGGCGGCCCTGAAGAACTTCCTGTACGAGGGTGCGGGCCTGAAGCCCAACTGGACCGCGTGGTCCATCGTGGACGAGCAGGTCGCGAAGATCCGCGAGCAGGTCGGCGACGCCCAGGTGATCTGCGCCCTGTCGGGCGGCGTGGACTCCTCCGTGGCTGCGGCCCTCGTGCACAAGGCCGTCGGCGATCAGCTGACCTGCTTCTTCATCGACCACGGCCTGCTGCGCGCGGGTGAGCGCGAGGAGGTGGAGAACGACTACGCGTGCGGAATGGGCATCTGCGTCATCACCTGCGACGAGTCCGAGCGCTTCCTGTCCGCCTTGGTGGGCGTCACCGAGCCCGAGGCCAAGCGCAAGATCATCGGTCGCGAGTTCATCCGTTCCTTCGAGGCCGCCCAGAAGCAGGTCATCGAAGAGGTTGGCGCCGCCGACGGCGAGGTCAAGTTCCTCGTCCAGGGCACCCTGTACCCCGACGTCGTCGAGTCCGGCGGCGGCGAGGGCGCCGCCAACATCAAGAGCCACCACAACGTGGGCGGCCTGCCCGAGGACATGGCCTTCGAGCTGGTCGAGCCCCTGCGCACCCTCTTCAAGGACGAGGTGCGCGCGGTGGGGCGCGAGCTGGGCCTGCCCGACTACCTGGTGAACCGCCAGCCCTTCCCGGGCCCTGGCCTGGGGATCCGCATCATCGGCGAGGTGACGCGCGAGCGCCTGGACATCCTGCGCGCCGCCGACCTGATCGCCCGCGAGGAGCTGACCGCCGCGGGCCTGGACCAGGAGATCTGGCAGTGCCCCGTGGTGTTGTTGGCGGACGTGCGCAGCGTGGGCGTGCAGGGGGATGGGCGCACCTACGGCCATCCCATCGTGCTGCGCCCCGTGTCCTCCGAGGATGCCATGACCGCCGACTGGACGCGCCTGCCCTACGACGTCCTGGCCCGCATCTCCACGCGCATCACCAACTCGGTGCCCGAGGTGAACCGCGTGGTCCTCGACGTCACCTCCAAGCCCCCGGCCACGATCGAGTGGGAATGACGATAGGCCGCATAGAAGCGCCTTTTCCTAGTGAAGTGGAAAAGCCCATCGGCATTAACCATGTTGCTGGATAGTCCCGGGTTTTACGGAGGGCCGGTTACCGGGAAAGGTGGAGTGAGTAAGAATATGAACGCCACTGCGGACCGCCACCTGCCCGAAGGTGCCCCCATCACCAGCCACCAACACCACCACAACAACCTCACACCCCACAACAACTAGCCAGAGAGTGCTCTCAATGCCTCGCTGACTCTGTGGGCATCGTGAAGGGATAGTCTGCCGACCCTGCCCGCTGTTCCGAGGTACGGTGTGGGAAGCATGGCGATTCGGTCGACTCGCACGAGCGATGGTTTGGCGAGTCCGGCTTGTTCCCAGTCTTCGATGGGGGTGTCGTGCGGGAGCGCCCGCTTGTTGGATGCGCTGGTGATCATGGCGGCGAGCAAGCCGCTGGGGGCGTGGCTCAGTACGAGGACGGGACGGAACTTGTAGCCGCGTCTGTCGAAGTTGAAACGCGCATGCCAGACCTCCCATGGGGAGGGCGGGGGGCTCACTCGTCCTCATCCCAGTCTCCCGGGAGGGTGGCTACCCCGTTCGGGTCCAATCTGGGGTGGTATGCGTGGTGCCCCAAGCCGTCGAACGAGGGGGCGGAGGGGCGCATGTCGAAGGGGAGTCCTCCCACCTCGATCGACTTGGTGAGGAAGATGTTGATCGCGTCCGAAAGGCTGATTCCCCAATGGGCGTAGATCTTTGAGGCATCAGCCTTGATCTGGGCGGTCGTGCGGGTCTTGATCTCGGCACTGCGGGCTGTCGTTGGCATCGTTGCTCCCTTCTTCGTATAGATAGTGTACCCAGTGCATCCCCATAGTGGGCATACGACTGCTGCACCTGGGTGACGCCGAAGGCAGCGTTCGGAGTCAGGTCGATGGCGGGGACGCCCATGAGCATGCCGCAGAAGCAGGGGATCAGCCAGATCGTCCACACGGCCGCGCTGGAGCGGTGGAAACGCGCTATGGCCTCGCGGTTCTTGCGCACCAGGACGACGGTCGCCCACACGGCGTGGACGACCACGAGGATAGTCGCCAGGGCCGCGGTCACCGCGTGCGCCGGGTTCGCCGAGGCGCCCCGCGCGACCACGGACATGACTACCGTCCCCGCCGTGTCGCACGGGAAGCCCCCTTGTTCATGGGGGTTGTGCGGTGCTACCCCTCCAACGCGGCGTAGGCCTGGTCGTCCACGGGCTCCAGCCACTCGGTGCTCGTGTCCCCGCCGGGATACTCGAATGCCAGGTGGCTGAACCACGAACCGGCGGTGGCGCCGTGCCAGTGCTTGACATTGGCGCCCACCTCCACGACGTCGCCGGGCCGTAGGCGCTGCGCGGGCCCCCTCCTCCTGGTGCCAGCCCTCGCCGTCCACGCAGATGAGGACCTGGCCGCCGCCGCTGCTCGCGTGGTGCACGTGCCAGTTGTTGCGGCACCCCGGCTCGAAGGTGACGTTGAAGACCGGCAGGTAGTCGCCCTCGTGGCTCACCCGGCTCAGCCACGAGCGGCCACTGAAGTACTGCGCATACCCGTCGTTCGGGGCGCCCATGCCGAAGAAACCGCCGTGTCCGGACTCCTCAGCCCCGGCCTCGTCGTAGACCTCTGCCGCCATGGCGAAGGCCGCCCAGGCGTTGGGCCACCCCGCGTAGAAGGCGATGTGGGTGAGGAGCTCCGCCATCTCGAGCCGGGAGACGCCGTTCTTGCGCGCCAACTCCAGGTGGTGCTTGAGCGAGCTGTCGGTGATGCCCTTGCCGATCAGCGCACTCACCGTGACGATGCTGCGGAACTTGAGGGGGAGCTGACCCTCTCGGCTCCACACCTCGCCGAAAAGGACGTCGTCGTTGAGGCGGGCGAACACGGGGGCGAACTCGCCGAGCCTGTCGCGTCCCGCCGTCTGCTTGATTGGCATTGCGTGCTCCTTCACGTCTCATGGCATTGTGGGGCCGTCTCCGGTGTCTCAGCAAGAACCGGGGACGAGGCCGCCGGGATGGCTTTCGCGCGCATGGCACCGCCTTGCGACCGCGGTGCCTGCGCGCCTCGGCCTCGGCTCTACTTCTGGCCGTCGACGTCGGGAACGAAGTGGGCGAAGCGGTCCAGGATCTCCGGTGTGTGGTGGAAGATGCTATCGCCCTTGTCGAGCGTCGCGATCCGCGCCATCTCCTCGTCCGTCAGCGCGAAGTCGAAGAGCTCGATGTTCTGGGCGATGTGCGAGGGGGTCTTCGAGCCCGGGATGACGATAGTGCCCTGCTGCACGTGCCAGCGGAGGATGACCTGCGCGGGGGACTTTCCGTGGGCCTTGGCGATCTCGCCGATCAAGGGCTCGCCCATGATCGAGTCGTTGCCGCGCCCGCCCAGCGGGTACCACGCCTGCAGTGCGATGTTGTGCTGCGCGAGGAGCTCCTTGAGCTCGGTCTGCGGGAAGTAGGGGTGGCATTCGGTCTGAATGAGCGCGGGGGTGGTCTCGCACTCGTCGATGAGGTGTTGGACTTCTGCCGCGTTGAAGTTCGAGATGCCGATGGAGCGCAGTTTGCCCGCCTTGTAAGCGCCCTCGAGCTTCCTGTATCCGGTGATGTAGTCGCCGGCCGGCTGGTGCAGGATCATGAGGTCGATGTAGTCAGTGCCCAGGCGCTCGAGCGTCTCGTCCACGGCGGTGGCGCTCCTGTAGAAGGACGGCCACAACTTCGTCTCCAGGAAGATGTCCTCGCGCGCCTTGGTGGAGGCGCGCATGCCGCGTCCAACGCCGCGCTCGTTGACGTAGACGTTGGCGGTGTCGATGAGCTCGTAGCCGTTGTCCAGGGCGAAGGTGGCGGACGCCTGGGCTTCGTCGGGGGAGAGCAGGTAGGTGCCAAGGCCGACGAGGGGCATCTCGACGCCGTTGTTCAGGGTGATGTGGTTCATTGTTGCCTTCCTTCGTCCTCAGTCGTATCGCCCGCGCGACCGGGGCCCGCCCGAAAACCTGCGCGCACCTCGATCACCGCGCTGCTCCCAGCGTATGCCCCGCCGCGCGGCATGTAAAATGCCTATGTCAACTAACTGGAGATGTGTAATACGTATGAGAGGGGAGTGTGGAACTCCGAACCCTTCGCTACTTCCTCGCCGTTGCCCGCGAGGAGAACATGACGGGGGCGGCGAACGTGCTGTACGTGACACAGCCCACCCTCTCCCGTCAGATCGCAGACCTTGAACGGGAGCTGGGTGTGGTGCTCTTCGAGCGCACCAATAGGGCGTGCGTGCTCACGGCAGACGGCATGCGCCTGCGCCAGCGCGCCGAGGAGATCCTCGCCCTCGTCGAGCAGACCGAACGGGAGCTGGCCGATCGGGAGGGCGGTGTTGCCGGGAGTGTGCGCATCGGAGCCGGGGAGGCGCGGGCGATGCGGGTCGTGCTCTCGGCCTTCAGCCAGCTGCGCGGCGCGCACCCCGATGTGACCATCGACCTGTACACGGGCAACGCGGACGCGGTCGAGGAGCGCCTCGAACGCGGTCTGCTGGACTTCGCGCTCCTGCTCGAGCCGGTCAACCTGGACAAATACGAGTCCGTCCGCATGCCTGTCGTAGACCGTGTCGGCGTGTGCGTGGCGGCCGACGGCCCGTGGGGTTCCCTCGGGGCCGTGAGCCCCCACGACCTGAAACGGATGCCCCTCCTTATGAGCTCGCGGACCTCCAACAAGGCCGTCGACGTGGCCGCCTGGTCGAATGGAGCCATCAGCACAGAGCGCTTGAACGTCGTCGGACGCTTCGACCTCATCGGCAACGCGTCGTACCTCGTGCGAACGGGCGTCGCATGCGCCATGGGGATCGAGCACCTCGTGCAGGTCGACGACGATCCGCGGATGCGCTTCGTCCCACTCGATCCGCCCCTGACGATCGCGTCCTTCCTCGTGTGGAAGAAGAATCGCCTGCGCTCCCGCGCCTGCGAGGAGTTCCTCCGCTGCCTGGGGGATATGGTGGCCTCAGCGGGGGACCAATGAGGCTCCCTGGTGCGCGCCTATAATGAATCCCGCTCATTGGATGCGGGGCCTTCCCGGCAGTGGGCGCAGTGCCCGGGAAGCTGTGAGGGCCTGTGCCGTTTCACCCTGCGCACCGTCTTCGCGTCGCTGATGGAAGGGGCCGACTGCGAGACGCTCTTCGCACTCCTCGACGCCGCCCTGTACGCCCACGCCCCGTCAACCGATTCTGGAGCAACCCTGCGGAGGAATGAATGAGAATGAAGAAGAATAACCTCATCGTCGTGGCCGGCGTGGTGTGGCTGGTCGCCGGGGCCAATGTCGCAGTTCTGGGCGCCCGCGCGGCAACCGGAATGAGCGGGATCGCCTTGGCCGTCGCCGTCGCGCTGGTTGTGGGAGCGGTTGCGACGTTCCTGGCGTTCCACACGATATTCAGCAGACTCGTCGTGAAGAACTCCCGCAGGATCAGGTCGCTCAAGGGTGCGAGGCACAACCCCCTCCGGTTCTTCGACGCCCGGAGCTACGCGACGATGGCGGTCATGATGTCGCTCGGCATCGGGATGCGGGCAGCCGGGATCTTCCCCGATTGGTTCGTCGCATTCTTCTACACGGGCCTTGGCCTCGCCCTCGCCCTGGCCGGGGTCAGTTTCCTCCTGCACAGGGTCCGGGACGAGGGCTGGGCGTTCCGCGCGCGCCGCCGTTGAGCGATGCGCAACATCCCCTTGTGCGCCATTGACAACCCGGCAACCTGGGAGTGACGGGCGACGGGGCCAGCGCGCAGGGCTCCGATGGGCGCTGGGGCCGCTGCCGGGTGGGGAACAGGCGGTGGGGCCTGTTCGCCAGGCCCCGCGAGCGCGACGATGGGAGATGGGTGACGGGCGGCAGGCGGCGGTGGTACGCTTCCCCCGATCCAAGCCAATCGGAAGCGGAGCGGACGGCGCATGGACTTCTACACCCTCGACTACATCATCTCGCACCAGAGCGCCGATTCGGCCCGGCGCGTGGCGGCGATCCTCGTCCTCCTCCTGGTGGGCCTCGTCTTCAGCGCCCTCTACCTGCGCGACAAGGTGCGGACCCGTTGGCGGGACGCCGGGGTGGGCGCCATCGTCCTCTCCCTCGTGCTGCTGGGCATTCAGACCGAGCAGTACCTCCATGTGAGCAGCCAGATATCCCAGTCCCAGCTGCTCGTGCGCTTCGTGGAGGGCGTCGCCACGGACCACAACGTCCCAGCCAGCGAAGTCCTGGTGAACTCGACCTCCCTGCAAGACGGCATCATCGTGCGCTTCAACGAGGAGGACTACCTGGTCCACTTGGGCGACGACAACAACTCCTACACCCTCGAGCGAACCCACATCATCGATCACAACGTCTACGTGAACGGGGAGCACTGACATGGATTTCTACACGCTGACGGCCATCAAGTTCGCGCTGGGGATCCTCACGATGATCTTCCAGATCAATATCCTCGGAAAGCGGGACTTCTCCCTCAACACCCCGCTCAACCAGGTCCAGAACTACGTGCTGGGCGGCATCATCGGCGGAGTCATCTACAACTCGTCGATCACGCTGCTGCAGTTCCTCATCATCATCCTCATCTGGTCGCTCGTCGTCATTGCGACGAAGATCCTCATCGATTACTCCAAGACCTTCAAGAAGCTCACCGCCTGCCAGCCCGAACTGATCATCCGTGACGGGCAGGTGGACATCGCGCACTGCGCGAAGGTGGGGTTGACGGCGCAGAGCCTCAGCAGGAGCCTGCGCGACCAGGGTGTTTCCAGAGTTGCGGATGTCGAGGCCGCGGTCATGGAAACCAATGGAAGCCTCACGATCCGGGTGCGCGGCGCTGAGAGCAAGCACTCGCTCCTGCCGCTGGTGAGCGATGGGCAGTTGGTGCCCAGCGGCCTCGCACTGGTGGGCCGCGATGCGGCGTGGGTGAAAGAGCAGCTGAAAGCGCAGGGCTATTCCGCGGTCAAGCAGGTCTTCCTGGCTGAGCTGGTTGACGGACAGCTCGAGATCGTGCCGTTCTCGAAGGCCGCCGGATCGAAGGCGTGAGCGGCCTGGGCCGCGGCAGCCGCGAGGCGCGGGGCGGGAACGAGGCGAAACGGGCCTGGCGGGCGTTGGGGGGCTTGTGCCTGGGAACATTCGTGTGTTTCACCAACACGACTGCGTTCAATATCGCCCTCCCCGCGATCTCGGTCTCACTGGGGGCGGGCCAGGTCGAGCAGCAGTGGATGGTCTCGGCTTACAACTTGGTCTTCGGGGCGTTCATGCTGCTCGCGGGTTCTCTGGGTGACAGGTGGGGGAGCAAGCGGACGCTCCTGGTCGGCGCAAGTGCCTTCGCTGTTGCCTCCGCTGCGGGCGTCCTCGCGACGAGCTCCGTGACCACTATCGTCGCACGGGGAGTCATGGGGTTCGGCGCGGGCTTCTCCATCACTATGACGCTCGCCCTCATCACGCGCCTGTTCGAATCCGACGGGCAAGTCCTGGCCCTCACGATGAACGCCGTTGCGATGACCCTCGGCGCCCCCTTCGGCCTGGTGCTCGGCGGCCTGCTCGTCAACCTCGCCGACTGGCGCGCCATCTTCGTGTTCGACCTGGCGGCGTTCCTCATCGTCCTGCTCCTCAACGTCCTCCTGCTGCCCGGCGACCGGAGTCAGTCCGGTGGAGGAGCTGGGGCCCGTGCCCGGCTGCCCCTCGTGTCGGCGTTGCTCGCCCTCGCCGGGCTCGCCCTGGTCTCGGCCGGTCTCATCAACGCGCAGATCTCCCCTGCCTCACCGGATTCCTGGGGCCCGATGGTGGCGGGGGCGCTGGTGATCGCGGTGTTCGTCCGTCGTGACATCCGGTCGTCGAACCCGCTGGCCGAGCTCGGTCTGCTGCGCATCCCCTCTTTCGCCGCCGCCTCGTTGTCCCTGCTCGCACTCAACGTCGCGATCTCGGGCATTATGTTCGTGCTGCCCGCCTATGTCGAGACCGCACTGGGGAACAGCGCGCTGGTGGGGGCGCTCATGCTCATGCCCATGGTCGCCGCTGCAATGGTGGGCGCCGCCATCACTAGGAAAGTCTCGGATCGGCTGGGGAAGAGACGCGCGTGCGTGGCGAGCCTCGTCGTCATCGCCCTCGGGTTGGTCGTCATGGCTGCGTCGACGGCGGTCGCGGGATACCCCCTCATGGTCGTGGGCCAGTGCGCCTGCGGCCTGGGCATGGCAATGGGCCTGCCCGTCATGCAGGGGTGGGCGATGGAGCGCGTTCCGGACCAGCGAAGAGGCGGCGGATCCGCGCTCGTCTCCACCTTCCAACAGCTCGGGTGCCTTATCGGGATCGGGGCCCTCGGATCGCTCGTCGGCTCGTCGTACGCAGTGGCGTGCCGGGGAACCGCCGCCGAGGGTTTCGCGTCCATTTCCCTCGCGTTCAAGGCCGCCGACACGCGAGGCGCTTGGCAGGCGGAGGCGGTGCGCGCCGCAGCGAGCAGCGCCTACGCCCATGCGGTCCTCGTGGCGTTCTGCGCGGCGGCGGTGGTGCTCGTGCTGATCGCGGCGCTCGCCGCATTCGGATCGAGGTCGCAGGCAGGGGAGCGGTGAGAGAGTGAGCCGGGAACCCGAGGGAGGAACACATGGGCAGTCGGTCCTCTGAACAGAAGAGAAGGCGCCGACTGGCCCAGGGGGTGCTCGTCGCAGCTGTTCTGGTGTACGCGGCCGTTCGGATCGGCTTCCTGTACTTCAGCCTCCAGATGGCGCCGGCGGCCTCCTTGCGCCAAGCCGTCAACCAGTACAGTGGTCTGCTCATGGCCATGGACGAATTGCTCGTGCTCTCAGCCGTCCTGGGCGGGTGGGCTTTCTACAACGGTCTCGAATCGCGTGTCCGCAATGGGAGAACGCTGACCGGGCTTGCGGTGGCGAGCTTCGTGCTGATGCTGATCGCATGGGTGGTGATCGTGCTCGGGACTGGCAGGCTCGTCTATCCCGTCAATGGGCTGCCCTCCATCGCCGACGACGGTCTCCAGGCGGCTGTGGCCGAGATCTACGGGGCGTGGCATATGTGCGACATCATGCTCGGGGTGTTCATGATCGCCTGGGCCGGGTTGTTGTCCCGGCCCCTTTGGAAGTACAGCGGGGCAGCCATCGGACTGGCACAGATCCTCAGCACCTACTTCGGGCAGCCCGTGAAGCCGATCCCCATGTTGATAGCGATCGTCCTATCGACGGCATGGTTGCTGATGCGCGGTGTTTCCAGCGGGGGCCCGCAACCCACACCCTAGGATGGGAGGAGTCAGGAACCCCTTTGCCCGGGAGATGGAGGAGGCTGCTGCGTGGCGCGACCTACGAGCAAGGATGAGCTGATCGCCGCGTCCGCGCGCGGGTACGGGAAGCTCACGGAGTTCACTGCCTCCATGACTGAGGGCGAGCTGGTGGCCCCCTTCGACTTCTCCGCCGATAAGGGCCGGAATGAGGCGCACTGGAGCCGGGATGAGAACCTGCGCGACGTCCTGGCCCACCTCCACGAGTGGCACCTGCTTCTGCTGGAATGGGCGGGTGCCAACGCGGCCGGGGAGAAACGGCCATTCCTGCCCGGGCCCTACACGTGGCGGACCTACGGCGACATGAACATCGCCCTGTGGCGCAAACACCAGGCGACGCTCCTGGAGGAGGCTCGCAGGCTGTTGGAAGAGTCCCACAACGCGGTCATGGCCCTGGCGGAGGGGTTCTCCGACGAGGACCTGTTCCATAAAGGACGATTCGACTGGACGGGGACCACGACGCTGGGCTCCTACTTCGTGAGCGCCACGAGCTCCCACTACGACTGGGCGCTCAAGAAACTGCGCGCCCACAGGAGGAACTGCAAACGACGCGGGTAGTCGAGCCGGGTGCGGATGTGGGTTCCGCTCCCCCCGAGTGGCTGATCGCGCCGTGGCACTTCGTTCCCAGTAGCGAGGCTGGCCGGGCGCAAGGGCCGGCGGCGCCTATCGGGACACCACTGGATCATCGCCGGTGGCGGGATAACGATGGCAGCGGGAAAGCTCTTCGTGTTCTAGGCGGGGGGCGCAGTGCGGGACTTCCACGGAGTCGGCGGGCGCGTTGCTTCTGCCAGCCGCCCTGCGGTCCGGTGGTCCGGGGTCTTGCGGGACGGCGGCCCGGTTGTCCGGGGTCTTCCGGGACAGTGGCCCGGTTGCCCGGTTGCTCGGTGGTCCGAAATGCGTCTGAGTCTCGGGCGGATCCGGGGTCTTTCCGGACGCCTGGTCCAAAATGCGTCTGAGTCTGCCCGAAATCGCCTGAATCCGGCCAAAACCGTCAAACTGAGACGCATTTTGGACCACCCCTGTGCTGGGCCCGCTGAAAACAGCGAAACCCAGACGCATTTTGGACCATGACGGCGCCCTGGGGAGGGCCGGTAAGGGAAAATGCCGATCCGAATGCGCTCCCAGCACGAAAGGCGCTCGTGACAGCGCGGTTCGGAACCCGCAGCAGGAAAGCGTCAAGGTCGAGTGCCGCAGCGGAACGCATCAGGGTAGGCAACGGCCTCTCGGGGCAGGGAACCTCCCATTGGGGTAGGCGAATTGCCCACCCCAACGCGCAGTTGCCTACCCCAGTGCCCGGGCACAATCCCCCGCACCATCGCGCGGTTCTTCCGCCATCACGGAGAAACCGCTGCCGCTGACGACGGCCGCCTGGGAGTTGTCCAAGCGCACCTGGTCGCGGGCCCTCCCCGTAGCGCATCCGCGTCACCCCAGGAGGAACTCGTGCTCGCGCCTGATCAGGCCGCCTTCGAAGTCGAACACCTCGAATGACCTCTTCCCGGAGTCATCGACCAACAGGACGACGACGCGGCTTCCGCGGGCCGCCTCGTGCGCCTCCTCCACGCGGAAGCGCGCGTCGGATCCCGCGTAGGCATCCCGGATCGTCCGCAGGTACTCCTCGACCCCGCGGATCGTCCTGTCCCCCTCGCCGTGCAGGTGCCAGACCACGTCCTCGTGCAAGAAAGTCCTGTACGCTTTCCAATCCCTGTCGTTCTCGGCCTGGAAGAAACGGGCGAGTGTTTCCACCGCGTTCACGGGCGCCCCTCCGAGGTCCGCGTTCACGGGCGCCTCCTCGAAGCCGGGTTCACGGGCGCCTCCTCAAGACCAGATCCACCGGCGTCCCCCTTCAGAGGTCGATGTGCTGGCGCGCGGAGAACCCGTGTTCCTTGAGTCTGCCGCTGACGTAGTCGTAGCGCGTGGGGGTCACCTTGATGATGTTCATGACGAAGGGCAGCTCGCGCAGCCGTTCCACCGGGATTCCGCGCAGTCGGCAAGCGCGCTCGTACTCCGTGCCGAAGGGCTCGAGCACCTCCGCCGTGCCTGTCACCTGCAATCCGGCGAGCGTGTCGAAGGAGGTGTCGTCGTCGTGGATTGCCAGGCACACATTGTTGTTCTCCCGCAACGCCCGGAACTTCAGGCCGCCCTCGCTGACGATCCAGAAGGCCCCCTCGGCGTGGACGTACTCGACCGTCGTATTGCGCACGACCCCTGCTCCCGCCGTGGCCAGCGCGCAGATCTTGTGGCGGCCGAGGAACTCCTCGACTTCGGCGATCAGGTCGCCCGCGGGCATGCGCGCCTCGCCGGCCTCCTGGTCGAGCCAGTGGTTCGCCGCCGCCTCCCAGTCGATTCCGCTTCCATCCATGGGTCCTCTCCCTTCGGGGTCGGGGTCGGGGTCCGCGCCACACGGGGCCCTCACCACCAGCATAGATCCGGGCAGTGCGCCTGTGGGCTGATCGGCGGGGCTGCTCCGCAGTGCGGGGTGCGGTCGGTTCGCCGTGGGCGGGGCGTCAGATGCGGCGGGGCTGCGTTGTCACGCCGGAGCGCGCCCGTACCGCCTGGCGCAGGCCTAGGACCTCCGCGCCTTGAAACCTGGCGCCCGACGGTGTTCCCTGTGAGCGGTGACCGTTCCTGCGATGCGAAGGAGAAAAAGGCCATGGCCGAACTGAGCGAGCTGTCGAAGACCCTGTACATCCCCCTCGTGGGGCGCATCTACGCGTCGAAACACTATCCCGATATGATCGCCGACTCCAAGGTGCTTGACCTCGAACCTGCCCTGCCCTCGGACGCCGCGAAGATGTGCGACGCGCAAAACGAATACACGATGCTCTCGAGCGTCGCGCGTTCCGTCAACATGGACCGCCGGATCCGGGAGTTCCTCGCCGGGCACGCTGACGCGACGGTCGTGAACGTCGGATGCGGCCTGGAGACGACGTACTGGCGCTGTGACAACGGTCGTGCGCTCTGGTTCGAACTGGACCTGCCCGAGGTCATCGATGTGCGCAGGGAACTCCTCAAGCCCGGCGATCGGCAGTTCCTGATCCCGGGGGACATGTTCGACTACTCGTGGATCGAACGGGTGAAGGAACACGGTGAGCGCCCCACCATCGTCGTCGTCTCGGGCGTCTTCCACTTCTTCGAAGAGGAACGCGTCGTCGACTTCATCAACCATCTGGCCGCTTTCGACGACGTGCGAGTGGTCTTCGACGTAACCTCGTCGAGGGGCCTGAAGATGTCGCAGCGCTACGTGAAGCACTTGAAAAACGCCTCGGTCATGCGCTTCTCGATCGATGACCCCCACGCGTTCGCCGACAGGCTCATCGATCAGGCGCGCCTGATCGAACACGTGCCCTACTACCGGGACATCCACGTGCGCGGGATGAGACTGTCGACCAGGGTCTTCATGCGCATCTCCGACCTGTTCCGCATGGTGTTCATGACCACTATCAGCGTCCGGGAGCCGTGAGGGCCCGGCCCTCCGGGCCACCAGGAGCCCTCGGGAGCGCGGTCGGATCAGGCCGACAGGCGCGCCGCTGGGAGCCCACTACGTCGCACGGAACCCTGCTACCGGGGAGACAAGGAGTCCGACGATGAGGTACGCCGAAACGGTGGCATTGAAGGGCGGGGCGGAACTCCTCGTGAGGAACGCCGTCGCGTCGGACGCCCGGGCGCTGCGCGAGACCATGCGCCGCACGCATTCGGAGACCGACTACCTGCTGTCGTACCCGGACGAGCAGGGCGCCGACGAGGAGCAGGAGGCACGCCTCCTGGAGGGGACGGAACGCAGTGGCAACGAGGTCGAGCTCGTCGCCATGATCGATGGGCGGATCGTGGGAACTGCGGGAGTCGGAGCGGTGGGCGGCAGGCGCAAGGTGGGGCACCGGGCGCGTTTCGGGATCAGTGTCCTGAAGGAGCACTGGGGGATGGGGATCGGCCGGGCGCTGATGGAGGCGTGCATCGACTGCGCCCGGCGGGCGGGCTACGCCCAGCTCGAGCTCGAAGTGGTGGCGGACAACGAACGGGCGGTGTCCCTTTACCGGCGCGCGGGGTTCGAGGAGTACGGGCGCAACCCCCGGGGCTACCGGTCCTCGTCCGCGGGCTACCAGGAGCTCGTGCACATGAGGCTGGAACTGTAGCGCCCCGAAGGCGGGCCCGGCCCTCCGGACCGCCAGGGGCTCACAGTTCGGCGCGCACCCGCTCCACCAGGTCCGCCAGCGCGTCGCGGTCCTCCACATCGACCAGGCGCATGGGCTTCGCCCCGGGGTAGGGGCTGCACTGGGTCGCCAGGGCGGCGGACGAGGCGGGGGTCTCCTTGAGTAGGAATCGGTCGTCGTAGACTCCCCCGAACAGTGTGCCGCGCGCGTAGAGCAGGTATTCGCCCATCATCGCGCGGTGGGTGATGCCCTCGACCCGCCCGAGCAGGTCGAGGACGTGGGCCAGGTAGTCCGGTGTCGATGCCATGACGGCTCCTCGCTTCTCAGACGGCCTTGATCGGATGGCGCACGACGGTCCTGAGCTTCTCGGGCGCGACCTTGCGGGCGTCGCCCAAGTAGATCTCGTGGTGGTGGCGCTCGTCGGTGATGTCGAGCGCGTAGCCCTGGGCCTCCATGTGCGCGTGCATGGCCTCGACGGTCGCGGGCTCGTCGTCGTAGGGGCCCACGTGCATGCACTGCACGCACAGGCCCTCGTCGTAGGGCAGGAACTCCACCTCGCTGAAGTCGCCTCCCTTCTTCGAGGCCGCCTCGGCCTTCGCCCACTCCACTTCCTGCGCCGTCGCGAAGTCGGGCAGGCGGATGAGGGAGATCCAGTCGAAGTCCTCCTTGTGGGCGTAATCCACATCGTGTGAGTCCTGCTGCCACCAGAAGCCCTCCAGGGGCGGCACCACGAAGTCGAAGTACCCGTCGATGCGGTGGGGGCCCTTCTTCGACATCTTGATGGCGTAGGCGACGCCGTAGAGCAGTTCGATGGCGCGCTTGTACGCGCCCTCCTCGGCGTTGGGGTCGCCGTGCCCGCGCACCGCCAGGTAGTTCATCGGCGGCACCGTGACGATGCCGGGCCGCTTCGGCGGCACGTAGAACTCCTTGTACTCCTTCTTGAAATCGAAGGCCATGACTGCTCTCCTCCTGCGCCGGTCGAGTTGCTGGTCCGCGGGTCGCCGCGGGGCCGGCCGCTGTGGCGCCGGTCGAATCGCCGGGTCGCCGGGGCGTCTCGGGTAACCTCGGGGCCGACCGCCTGCCCCCTCTATCCTACCGGCCCCGTTTCCACTCGACGTAGTCCGCCAGGTGCAAGTACTTGTGCTCCCACACGCCATCGGGGGAAGCGCAGTACTCGGTGATCGGGCAGCCCGTGAAGAGGTCGTCGGCGAGGGCGAGGACCACGTCCGCCAGCTCCAAGCGCTCCGTGTAGCGCCGCGGGATCCCCGTCAGGCCCAGGTGCGCGCCGGCGATATTGCCCGCGATGGCTCCCGTTGAGTCGCTGTCCCCCGAATGGTTCACGGCCGAGACGACCGTCCCCTCGAAGTCGCCCTCGTGGCGCAGCGCGCACAGCAGCGCGATGGCGAGCGCCTCCTCGGCCACCCACCCCTCGCCCAGCTGGTGGATCGCCTCCACGTCCGGGGTGGTGCCGTCCGCCAGGCGCAGCGTGAAACGCATCAACTCCTGCAGTTCCCCCACCCGGCGCGCGCCCGGGTGTGCCTCGGGCAGGGCGGCGAGCGCCTGCTCGGCGGCCCCGCGCACGGAGTCCGCCTCCCCGTGGGCGAGGGCGTTCACGATGTGGGCGAAGACCCCGGCGGGCAGCCACCCCAGTTCGTGTCCGTGCGTGAGCGCCGCCAGCTGCGCCCCCAGGCGCTGCACGTCGGCGCCGTCGGCTCCCCGGGGACCGGCGAGCAGGCCCGCGGGGGCGACGCGCATGATCCCACCGCACCCCTTGGAGTCGTTGATCGGCTCCTCCGGGGTGCCCCGCGCTCCCACCGCGCAGGCCGACAGACAGGTCGCCCCCGGGGCGCGCGGTACGAAGAGCTCGGGCAGGGCCGAGATCCACGCGCTGTGGTTGGCGAGGGGGTAGGGCTCTGTTTGCGTGCGCGACCACTCCACGTAGAAACCGGACACGTAGTCGCGCAGGGGCCCCAGAATGCCCCGGAGGCAGCCCCGGGTGACTGCGTGGAGCAGGCCGTTGGCGGTGTACAGGGTCATCTGGGTGTCGTCCGAGAAGGGCGCCAGCCCCCGGTCGTCGAGCTGGTAGTCGCGGATGCCGCCCGCCCCGTAGCGGGCCGCGATCTGGTCCTCGCGCGAGAACTCGACCGTGTACCCGAGCGCGTCCCCGGCTGCCCCGCCGATCAGGCAGCCGCGGTACTTGTCGATGTTGCTCATGTGCTTCTCCTTGGCGGTGGGTCAGCGCCAACCCCGCAGGAGGGCGTCCAGGCCCCGTTCGAATTGGGCGGCGAAGTCCCACTTCCCGTCCATCACCTGGCCGATGAGGCCCCGGAGCGCGGACAGGTCGTCGACTGGCAGGCTCGCGATGGCTGCGGCGATGCTGTCGTCGGGGGTCTCATCCGGGCCGCCGCCCACGGGGGGGACGACTTCTGCTGCGGCGAAACCCGTGGTGTACACCGAGACCGCCGTGATGATGGCGAGCATGTCGACGGGGGGCATGAAGCTGGCGTTGGACAGGCGGACCATGACTTTGGCCAGCAGGGTGAGCTGTTCGGGCGTCGAGATGGGGTGGGTGAGCAGCAGGACCACGGCCTCGGGGTGTTGGAGGAGGGTGTCGTGGAGCGCCGTGGCGTACTGGCGCACATACCACCGCCAGTCCTCACTCTGCTCACCGACGAGGCCCGGGCCGCTTTCCGGGGACTGGCTTTCCGTGGCCGCTTCCCCGTCCGTGCTCGGCTGGTCCCGGTCCTCCAGTCGGCCGTTCTCCTCCTGTCCCCCCTCCGCCGCCGACTGATCGTTTGCTGCCGGTTCTTTCTCCACAGCCGACAGGAAACGCTCGAAGATGAGCCTCCACACCTCCTCGGAAACGCCCTCGAGCAGCGTGGCCTTGTCGGGCACGTACCGGTAGAAGGCCGTTTGGGACACGCCCAGGCGCTTGCCGAGGGCGCGCAGGGACAGGGCGGACAGGCCCTCCTCGTCGACGAGCGCGAGCGCAGCGGCGAAGATCCTCTCCCTCGTGAGAGTCCGTGCTCTGGGCGCGCCACCGGGCATGGCCCCTCCTCCCTGGCTCCGTGTGGGGACTTCAGCCGTTCTTAACCGCGAATCGTAGCACCGCCGGGGCGATAGGGCAGGGCCGTCCCGCGCGCCACGTCGCGACTGCGCACTACCTCGCCGCTGGGTTCGGCGCCGCCCCGTGCGCGGCGCCCGCCAGGGGCCGGCGGACGCTCAGGCCAGGTGTTCGGCGAAGAACGAGGTGAGCGCGTCCCAGGGGATGGCGCCGCGCCCGCCACCGTCGTAGAGGTCGCAGTGGCTCGCCCCGGGGACCAGAAGGAACCGCTTGTTGTCCGGGTTCACCCCGCCCTTCACCTTCGCGAAGGCGTCCCGGCCCATGTAGAGGGAGTGGGCGTCCTCGCCGTGCATGACCAGGACCGCGTTCTCGATCTCATCCGTGTAGTACAGGAACCGCGCGTTGGCGTAGCTGGCGCTGACGACGGCCCAGCCGTCGTTGGAGTAGAGCGAGCGGGGGTGGTAGCAGCGCGGCGTCTTGTAGTAGGCGTGGTAGTCCTTGGCGAACTGCGGAGCGTCGTCGGGCATGGGGTCCGCGACGCCGCCGGTGAGCGCCTGCTCGCCGGAGAGGCGGTCGGCCGTGCGCTGGGCGGCGACCAGTTTGCGCGAGGCGATGCGAGTGGCGGCGTCATCCGCCGAGTCGTTGTAGCCGTTGCCGGAGATGCGGCACAAGTCGTACATCGTGGACGCGAGCGTCGCCTTGATCCGGGGGTCGGCGGCCGCCGCGTTGAGCGCGATGCCGCCCCAGCCGCAGATCCCGATGATGCCGACCCGGTCCCCATCGACGTCCTCGCGGCAGACCAGGTAGTCGACGGCGCTGAGGAAGTCCTCGGTGTTGATGTCCGGGGAACTCATGTAGCGGGGTGCGCCGCCGGACTCGCCGGTGAAGGACGGATCGAAGGCGATGGTGAGGAATCCCCGTTCGGCCATGGTCTGAGCGTAGAGCCCGCTTGCCTGCTCCTTGACGGCCCCGAAAGGGCCGCTGACGGCGATGGCGGGGAGCGCGCCCTCGGCGTTCCTCGGCTTGTACAAGTCGGCCGCCAGAGTGATGCCGAAGTTCGTGGTGAACGTGACTTTCTCATGGGTGACGCGGTCGCTCTTGGGGAAGGTCTTGTCCCATTCATGTGCGGGGGCTTGCTGGCTCATTGGTCCTCCTGAGTCGTTGTCTCGGTCGTGGCCGTGGTCCGCGCTCACGCGAGCGCGATGGCGAGGTCTTGGCGGCTGTCGGCCCACGTTGCCACGGCCCGGCCGTCGTCGGTGCCCGTGAAGGCGCCGATCACGTTGGTGCCGGGATAGGCGCCCACGTCCATATGGTAGGGGCGCGAGGCGCGGTTGGCGCGGCCAGTAGGCGGTGTCGCCGATCATGGGGTCGTTCGCGTACGCCTCGCCGCCCAGGTCGAGTCCCGCGGTCGGGTTCTCAGTCCCTCTTCACGGCCAAGCGCGCCATCGCCAGTGCGGCCAGGCCCGCGAAGAACAGTGAGAGGACACCGACGGCCGGGAGGACATCGGTGACGCCCGCGCCGTCCAGGCTCACCGAGTGGATGGCGTCGATCGCCCAGTACGCGGGGGAGAAGCGCGCGGCGTGCTGCGCCCAGTCGGGCAGGCTCGACACCGTGCAGAACGCCCCGCCGATCCCGGCGGCCAACATGCCGATGATATTGGACAAGGAGAGCGCGAGGTCGTGCGAGGGCGCCCACAGGGCGATTGCGACGCCGAGCGCGGCCAGGACCGCGGCGAAGGCGAGTACCGCCAGCAGGAGCGCGCTCACCGACCCTTTCGGCCTGTACCCGAAGGCGAGGGCGCCGAGGGCCAGGACGGCGAGGACCTGGACGAGTTGCAGCAGGTAGGCGACCAGGGCCTTGCCGGTGAGAACTGCGCCCCTCGGGGTGGCCGAGGCCGCGAGTCTGGGCCACGTCCCCCACGTGCGCTCGTTGATGAAGGAGTTGATGATGATCTGCACGGAGAGGAACGAGAAGAGCACCGCCATCGAGGGCACCGCTTGCTCCACCCCGGTCGCGTCCACGTACCCGTCCGCCATGAGCATGGATTTGAAGGCGGGGCTCATGAAGGGGATGAATATCAGGGGGATGGCCGTCAGGATCAGAGTGGAGGCGGGGTCTGTGAGCTGGAGGCGGATATTGAGCCGGATGACGGCTGATAGTTTCTTAAGCATTGTCCTGTTCTTCCTCTCCGACGATTGCGAGGTAGGCGCTCTGCAAGCCCGCCTGGCCTATGCGCACGTCCTCAAGGCGGTTGCCCCTCAGTTCAGGTGAGGCCAGCGCATCGGCGATGAGCGCACCGGGGTTGGGGATGTCCCCCTCCCGGCGCAGCCACCTGTCCTCGTTCTGCCAGCCGTCCATGGGCCTCGGGTTGCGGGCGAACCCCAGGGCGATGGAGGCGCGGGAGTGGTCCGCGACGACGCGCCCGAGCGTGCCGGACACGACCACCCGCCCGCCTTCGAGGATGGCGATGTCCGCGCCGAGCTCCTCGAACTCGGCGAGGTAGTGCGAGGTGTAGACGACGGCGGCGCCCGCCTCGGCGAGCGAGCGCACGGCCCGCAGGATCCGGCTGCGCGCCTCCACGTCCGCTCCGACCGTCGGCTCGTCCATGAAAACCACCTCCGGCTCGTGCATGATCGCCATCCCGGCGTGCAGTCTGCGCCTCTGGCCGCCGGACAGGTGTTTCGCCCGCTTGGAGCACTGCTCCTCGAGGCCGAGCAATTCCATGACCTCCGCGGTCCTCGTACGCGCACGTTTGCGGGACAGGCCCTGGAGCTGCCCGTAGAACGAGAGGTTCTGGGCGACGGTGAGGTCGGGGTAGACGCCGAGGTCCTGCGGGGCGTACCCGATGTGCTGGCCGACTCGCTCCTTGGCGGGGTCCGCGCCGCACACGGACACCGACCCCGAGTCGGCGCTCCTCAATCCGCACATGATCTCGATGAGGGTTGACTTCCCGGCGCCGTTGCGCCCGAGGAGGCCGAGCACTTGGCCCCGCGCGACGTCGAGGTCGACTCCTCGCAGGACCTCGTGGTCCCCGTAACTCTTGCGCACGGCGCGCAGATGCAGTGCTGGCGCGCCCGATTCTGATCCAGGCATGTGCACTCCTTCATTGGTTAACGGTGTTAACTTCGCTGACGACTGCAAGGTTAACAGCGTTAACTCATGGGTGCAAGCCCTGGACGCGCGGTGGTGGCCGACGGGGCGCCTAAGCTTGGTCGTTGTCGTTCGCCGAGGCGTCCGGGGTCGCGGCCCGCGCCTATTCGCGCAGGCGCTTCAGCCATTCCAGGCGCTCCTTGAAGCGCCTCTCGTTGCCCTCCTCGGTGGGCCTGTAGTACTCGGCGCCCGCGAGGGAGTCGGGCAGGCACCGCATGTCGGCGGCCACCTTGTCGGCCTCGTAGTGCGCCAGCCGGTACCCCTGCCCGTATCCCAGGTCCTTCATGAGGCGCGTCGGGGCGTTGCGGATGGCGAGGGGGACGGGGTCGGCCTGGGTGCGAAGCGCGTCCTTCCTCGCCCGCCCGTAGGCGGTGTAGGAGCTGTTCGACTTCGGCGCCAGCGACAGGTAGATGACGGCCTGCGCCAAGTGGACCGAGCACTCGGGCATCCCGATGAAATGGCAGGCGTGGAAGGCGTTGACCGCGACGCCCAGGGCGTTCGTGTCCGCCAGGCCGATGTCCTCGGAGGCGAAGCGCGTGATGCGCCGCGCCACGTACAGGGGGTCCTCGCCGCCCTCGAGCATGCGCGCCAGCCAGTACACGGCGGCGTCCGGGTCCGAGTTGCGCATTGACTTGTGCAGCGCGGAGATGGTGTTGTAGTGCTCGTCGCCGTCCTTGTCGTAGAGGAGGCTCTTGCGCGAGGTGCACTGCCCGACCGTCTCGGCGGTGACCGTGGTCGCCCCGCCGTCCTCGTCGCCGTTGAGGACCGCCATCTCCAGGGTGGACAGGGCCACGCGCGCGTCCCCGTTGGCGAACACCGCGATGGCGCGCAGCAGGTCGTCCGCGATGCGCACCTCCTGCTCGCCGAAGCCGCGGGGATCCGCCAGGGCGCGGCGCAGCAGAGCGGTGATATCGTCCTCGGCCAGGGCGTTGAGGACGAAGACCTTGCAGCGCGACAGGAGGGCGTTGTTTACCTCGAAGGACGGGTTCTCGGTGGTCGCTCCGATCAGGACGATCGACCCCTTCTCCACGAAGGGCAAGAAAGCGTCCTGCTGAGCCTTGTTGAAGCGGTGGATCTCGTCGACGAAGACGATGGTGCGCCTGCCCATGCTGGCCTGCGCGTCGGCCTGCTTCATGACCTCGCGGATCTCCCTGATGCCGCTGGTGACCGCGGAGAAGTCGATGAACGAGGCGTGGGTGCGGCGGGCGATCACGCGCGCCAGGGTGGTTTTGCCGACTCCGGGAGGCCCCCAGAAGATCATGGAGGGGGTGCGGTCGGCCTCGATCATGGAGCGCAGGGCCTTGCCGGGTCCGATCTGGTGGGACTGGCCCACCACCTCGTCCAGGGAGGTGGGGCGCATCCGGTCGGCGAGGGGGCGCGCCTCGTCGCCCGCCCCGTCGAAGAGAGAGCCCTGCTGGCCTGCCATCGATCGTGCCTCCTGCGTGGGTGCGGGCCGCGCGCCCGCGTCTGCCCCCAGGGTAAGGCCCTCCGCACCCACTTGCGTGCCCGTGCGCTCCGCCGGGCGCTGCCGCCCGCGCAGGAGGGCATCCGGGTCCCGCTGGCGCGGCGCTGTCGTTCGCTGGCCGCCTCGCCTTCGGTTGCCGCCAGTGGCGGTAGGACACAGGAGCGAGTGCTTAGTGGGCCTACAGCTCCTGGTGCCTCATGAGTAGATGTTCCTGCGGTGGCCGACGGAGAAGACCTCGATGATGAGCCGATCGTCTTCGATGACGCACAGGGCCCGGTAGCTTCCGATGCGGTAGCGCCATTCGCCGGAGCGGTTGGCCGTCAGGCCCTTCCCGTGGGCGCGCGGGTCGGTGCAGCCCTCGAGGTTCTTGCTGATCCACGACAGGATGAGGCGGGCGTCGAACCGGTCCATCTTCTTGAGCTGCTTGAGCGCGGTGTCCGTGTACTCGACGTGGTAGGGCATCTACAGTCCTAGTTCTTCGAGAACCTGTGCGTGAGTGTGGCGCTCGCCGTTGTCGTCGGCGACTGTGGCGCGCAGGGCCTCGAGGTCCTGCTGGTCCTCGATCTTCTCGAGAACGGCGTCGCGGATGAAGTCCGAGATGGTTTTCCCCTCGAATTCCGCATACTTCCGAACGATGGCCGCGTCTTCCTCGTCGATGCGCATGGTCATGGTGGACATTGGGGCCTCCCTTCCCTGAATACACTGTATTCTAAACTCCACCGTTTCCATGGGACAAGGGGTGTGTGGAGGCCGTACTCCGCGCGGGAGACGGGGACGGCCTGGGTGCGGCGGGCGATCACGCGCGCCAGGGTGGTTTTGCCGACTCCGGGAGGCCCCCAGAAGATCATGGAGGGGGTGCGGTCGGCCTCGATCATGGAGCGCAGGGCCTTGCCGGGTCCGATCT
This sequence comes from Schaalia georgiae DSM 6843, assembly GCF_000429245.1. Taxonomy (GTDB): domain Bacteria; phylum Actinomycetota; class Actinomycetes; order Actinomycetales; family Actinomycetaceae; genus Pauljensenia; species Pauljensenia georgiae. Next base: position 10,976 of record NZ_AUBM01000013.1, on the reverse strand, counting down.
GGTGGGACTGGCCCACGACCTCGTCCAGGGAGGTGGGGCGCATCCGGTCGGCGAGGGGGCGCGCCTCGTCGCCCGCCTCGTCGAAGAGAGAGCCCTGTCCGTGAGAATCCACTTGACCTCGCATTGCCCGGCTGCCACGTGGGGGCGCCCCGCTCTTTGAGCCTACTGTCTTGGTCCGGCGCGCACGTGGCGGAGACTGCGGGCACGTCGGCGGACGCTGCGGAGATGTGGCGGAGGCGGGCGCGATGGCCCCGGTGGAGGCGGGCATGCGGCGGTTCGGCGGAGACCCGGGGAGTGGCCGTCGGCCGCGCGTCTATGGGCCCAGGCCCATAGAACTCCCGTGCGCTCCGACATGCGGGTCAATGCTCCCGCGAGACCCCCATCGCCCGTTTCACGGCGTCGAAATGGTCGGCGACCAGCATCGTGGTCCCCACGCGCCCGCCTTCGACGACCAGGGCGCGGTCACACGCGCACGCCACCAGCTCGAGGTCGTGCGTGATCACCAGGACCGTGCGCCCCTGCGCGGCCAGTTCCCGCAGCAGGCGGGCGACGCGCCGCATCCCGTCCAAGTCGAGGCCGCTGGTGGGCTCGTCGAACACCAGCACCTGTTTGTGCGCGGCCACGCACGCGGCGACTGCGAGTCGCTGCTTCTGACCGCCGGACAGCGTCGCCGGGTGGCGCTCCTCCAACCCGTCCAAGTCGAGGCCGACGAGCAGAGCGGCGACATCCACCGCGCGCGCCTGTCGGCGCGGCAGTCCGAAGACCACCTCGTCGGCGACCGACTCTGCGAACAGCTGGTAGTTGACGTCCTGGAAGACCATCGACGAGGCGCGGACGCGCGCCGAACGGGACGCGGTGCGCCCGGCCAGTGACACGGTCCCCCGGGCCCGGCGCTCGAAACCGCACAACGCCCGGCACAGCGTCGTCTTGCCGGCCCCGTTCGCGCCAACCATGGCGCACACCTCCCCCTCGCGCAAATCCGCGTCCGCGCCGCGCAGGACGGTTCGCTCCCCGAAGCGCACGGCGAGGCCCCGCGCCGACAACAGGGGAGCAGACGCCCCAGCGGGCCGGGCCGAGCATCGGGGGCCCGCCCTGCGCGCGGGGGCAGCGGCGCCGGCAGGACCCCCGTCGCCTGCGGGGGCCGCGCCGCCGCCTGGCACCCCGAGTGTGGGCTGACCCACGTTGGGCGCTTCGCGGACGGGAGGACGAACGACGGGGCGCGCCTCGTCGGCACTGCGCATCCGCAGCCCCATGCGGCGCACCTCCTCCGCGCTGAGGGCGGCGAACCCGTCGGCGTCCCACACGCGGTCCACGCGCCCGGCGTCCATGCGCACGTACCTGTCGGCGATCCCCGTCAACCACGACAGGCGGTGCTCGGCGACCAGCACTGCGCATCCCGCCTCCTTCGCGCGCGCCACGAATCCCGCCATGTCCGCCACCGCCGGCAGATCGAGGTTGCTCGTCGGCTCGTCCAACAGCAGATTCGCGGGTCGCGTTGCCCAAAGACTCGCGAACGCCACCTTCTGCCGCTCCCCTCCCGAAAGGCGGAAGAGGTCGCGCCCCGCCAAGGCGCTCATGCCCAGCTCCTCGAACGTGGCGCCGACGCGCTGGCGGATGTCCTCCGGGGACCAGCCCGCGTTCTCCAGGGCGAAGGCGACCTCCCCAGTGGAGTCGGCGCTGAAGAACTGGGTGCGCGGATTCTGGAACAGTGAACCCGCCCGCTGGGCGATCTCCCACGTCTCCAGGGCGTCCACGGCCCGGCCGTCGAGGCTGACGCGTCCGTGCGCGGTTCCGGGGAAGAAGCGGGGCGCCAAACCCCCAGCCAGGCGCAGTACGGTCGACTTGCCGCACCCCGAGCGCCCGCACAGCACCACCACCTCGCCGGGGTGCGCCGTCAGCGACACGTCCACGGCCCCGGCACGCCCCTCGTCGCCCTGTGCGCGGTAGGTGAAAGAGGCGTGGTCGAACTCGATCATGCCAGCGCCCGCAGAGCCAACGAGCCGACGGCGGTGGCGCAGAAGACGGCGAGCACGGCGTAGTCCGCGCCGCCCATGGCGATGGGCAGGTAGCAGGTGCGGCGGGCCGGGTTCTCGATGCCGCGCGCTATCGAGGCCACCGTCAGTTCGTCGGCGACCCGCCCCGCTCCCAGGAGCAGTGGCGCGTAGACGCAGTCGATTGTGCGCATCGGCGCCCGGAGGAACCCCGCGGGGCTCGGCGAGACCCCGCGCATCCGCATGGCCGTCGTGATGGCGCGCCAATCCTCGCGGACGACGGGCAGGTACCGCAAGGCCACGGCCAAGGGGACCACCAGTGGGCGGGGGGCGCGGGCTTTCACGAGCGCGCCCATGAACTCGTTCACGGGGGTGGTCCGCACGGTGGCGTAGGCGATGATCCCGCAGGCGAACATTTTGCGCACGAGCACAAGGAACGCGGTCAGCGCGGTGCGCAGGGCCACGCTGTCCAGGTGGGGGACGAACCGCGCGGCGACCACAGCGCTGATCCCTAGGATGAGCGCCACAGCGGACCCCCACCTCACGCCGACCACGACGCCGAAGGCGGAGGCCACGCACATGAGGGCGATCTCGCAGGAAGTGCTGGGGGCGAGCGCCACCGCCACCGCCATGGCGGCGATGGACAGGAGCTTCGTGCGGGGGTCGAGGTGCGCACTGTTCCTCACGACGCGCCTTTCTGCGGACGGGGGCCGGACTGGGGATTGCTGTACAGGGCTGGGCTGGGGACTGCTGTACTGGACCGGGCGGGAACCGGGGCGGATTCGATGGCCGGGCGCGGGGGGGACCTGGGCGGTGCCCTCAGGCTGTGATCCCCGCGCGCTCGAACTGCCTGCGCAGCAACCGCAGGCCGACCAGGCCGCTCACCACGGCGCACGCGATCGTGGACAAGATCATCGCGGGGAGCATCCATCCCGTGGCCGTCGCCATCATCGTGTCCATGTACGCCTGCTCGCCTCCTCTTCCGATCAGGTACGAGGCGTAAGCGGCGGGATCCAGCCACAGGACCAGGTACGAGCCCATGGGCGCCAGTGAGTACACGACGAACGCGCAGAAGGCCAGCGCCCTGCTGCGGAACCCGCCCAAGCCGGCGATGAGGTCGGCGAGGACCGCCAGTACCACGCAGGCCACGGACCACCCCCAGTACATCCCCGTCACGAAGAGGATGAGGCCTTCGATGACGCCGAGGATGATGAGGGGCCCGTGCTTGGGGACCCTGGCGATCAGCAGCAGGTAGACGGGGCCGGTCAGCAGGGCGGCCGCTGCGGGCATCCAGAACGTGAGGACGGGGTTCGCCGCGAACAGGCCGCCCCCGACCATTGTGAACACGAAGTACAGTGCCGTGAACACGCCCGTGGTGACCAAGTCACGGGTGTCGAGCCCCGTCGGCTTCGTATTCGTAGCGGTGGAGTGCTTCACCGTTCCCCGTCCTTCCATATCAGGTTAGGGTCGCCTTCCCTTTCCTTCGTTAGTATATGAGTTGGGATGGGACTGGCGTGGTCCGCCGGGGAACTCCGTCCGATCCGCACGGATTCGCGTCCGATTGGAATAGGAAGAAAGGACGGGATGATGAAGGAGGCGTTCCAAGCCGCGCTCCTCGCGGGGGCGTCGTTCGCGCTGACGGAGCCGCCCGACGGTTTCGGCCCACTGTGGAACTCCTACAAATCCGATGGCCAGCGGTACTGGGGCTGGTTCCACCACCTGTCCCCGGAGCGCGCGGAATGGAGCATCAGCATCCACGACTTCGTGATGGAGGGGGACTTCGTCATGGACTCGGCCCCGCACCGGTACCTCACGGTCACGTGGTTCAAATCGATTTGCGGCGAGGAGTTCCAGCCCTATCGCAGGCTCAGGCCGGGCGCCGTCTGGGGGCAGAGCATCGGGGGCGGCCCCTGGCGCGGAGTCGCCCATGGGAGCTCCCCCGTCCAATGCGTTTCCATCGAGGTCACGCCCGGGTTCGCGCAGAACTGCCTGGCGGGAGAACTCGCGGGAGGCGACGGCGCCGGGGCCCGGGAGGAGGAGGTCGAGAGGGCGTTCACCGCGTTGGGCGACAGCGGCCCCTTCCCGGAGATGAGCGCCCTCCTGTCCGGGCTGTGGCCACGACCGCGGGACGGCGCGCGCAGCGCGCTGCACTACGAGGGCAGGGTCCTCGAAGCGATGGGGCTCATCGTCGAGCGCTCACGTTCCACCACCATCCGCGAAGCCAAACCGGTGTCCGCCGTCGACCGGGAACGCATGCGCGAGGTAGCGCTCTACATCGACGACCACTGCTCGGCGCGCCTGCGCCTGGCGGATCTGGCGGCGATCGCGTGCATGAGCCCCACGAAGTTCAAGGAGACCTTCAAGAGGGTGAACGGTAAGACGCTCACCCAGTACGTCCAAGAGCGGAGGATGAGCCACGCGGAGGCACTGCTGCGGCACAGCGACCTCACGATCGAGCAGGTGGGGCGCGCCGTGGGCTACACCTGTCCGAGCCGGTTCTCCGCGCTGTTCAAACGCGAAGTCGGCGTTCGCCCCAGCGACCTCCGCAAGGCGCTGAGCGCCTGGCCGGCGGGTGAAACGCTGGCGGAACCCGTTCCCATCCATGCGGACAGTGCAGCCGGGCTTGAGCGAGGACGCCACGGCCCGTGAGGCGCCCAAGCGCGTGAAACCGGTGGTGCCGTGCCCGTGGCAGCACAGGTGGGCCGGTGCGGTCGCTGAGCGCCCGTGCGTGGATGGTTGTCGTGTTATTCTCACGGTACCGATTGTGAATTGCACGGGAGCAATCATGGACCAGGATTTGATCCTTCACGGCGGCGACGACGAATGCCGCTTATTCCCCAAGACGCCCCTACCCCAGCTGACGGGTGTTCCCGTTGAGGGAACGTACGAGGTCTCCCTGAACCAAGGAGCACAGCCGGAGGAGACGTTCTCCTACGAATACGATCCGAGTGCGGCGCCCGCGCAGGCCAGGGACTACCTGTTCGCCGCAGCGAGCGGCGTCCTCATGGGAGCGATCAACGTCCTGTGGCAGAAAGACTTCAACCTTGCCGATGCCCGCACGTGGGGATCGAAGAAGGTGCAGGGCTTCGTGATCTCCATAGCCAAGCGGGTGGGGCTCTCCAAGGAAGGCGCGACCATCGAGGACGCCATCCGGTACTTGGAAAAGACTTTTCCCTTTGCGGGGGACAAACTCACCGCGCAGTTCGGCGGAGGCCTGCAGCACCACCTGCGCGACTTCTCCCACCACCCCTCGCCGGTGGGGCTCGTGTGCTCCCTCATCATGCAATTCACCGGCAAAGGAGTTGGGACGGCGACGGACGGCAGCTTCGCCATATTCGGCCTTCCCGCCAGCGTCGCCGGCGGAGAGCCTCCCTTGATCGGTCGCAACCTCGAGGAGAAGATCCTCTTCGGGACCGTCAACTGGGTCCTCCACCTCATCAGCGACATGGCGGGATCGAGCGCGACACCCGGTGCGGGCACTGGGATCCCCGGCCCCATCCTCTCCTTCCTGAAGGAAGTCTCGGCGCTCCCCTTCTTCCAGGACATGTCCATCGGCCGCGACGGCAAGTTCCGCACCTTCTCCCAGTGGCTGTCGAAAGCCTTCAACGGGACGCTCTTCACGGACGACGCCGGGGACCCCCTCCGCTTCGACCTGCGCACGGAGATCGGTCTGCTCGGACAGGCGCTCACCCAGGCGCCCTCGGTGCTCGCCAACGAGTGCATTGTCCGCGGCTTCTACACGGTCGCCCGGCTCGTCGACGAGCTGAAGCGCTGCAACGTGTCCAGCGTGAAAGACCTCGCCCGCGTGAACCCATCGCGTTTCCTACCCGTCAACAGCCGCGCCCTCGCCCGTATGCTGACCGTAGCCTCAGGTTCGTTCGTAGCGGTGAATGCCTCCCTCGCAGCCGTGCGCGCCGCGACGGAAGGCATGGCAACGGCTGGAACGAGGGCCGTCCCTTCCTTTTTCATACGGTTGAACTACGTCGGGGTCGCCCGTTTCGCCTTCGCGCTCTGGGCCGATAGCTCCTACATATACGAGGACGTGACACAGGCCTGGGAACGGTATTGTCATGACAGCGTGGGAACGGATGTGGCCGTGTCCGCGCCCGCGGGTGAGGAAGCGCAGCGGGTGCTCGACTCCCTAACCCTCGCGTGGTGCGAGGACGACTGCCAGCGGACGAAGAAGACCGAGCATCGCGAGCGGAAGGAGCAGCTCACCAGCGCGTGGAAACGCAGTCGATGCCTCGCCTATGATGAGAACCGAGGAGACTACTTCCTCGACCCCGCCAGCGCCTACCGGGAGCTGCGCGCGATCCGGGAGGGTGAGAACGGGGCAGTCCGCTGCTTGTACATCGCCCAAGTGCTGAGGAGCTTCGATCCGTACCGCATGGAGAAGAAACTGAGTTTCTCCGTGGACTGGCGCGACAAGGCTTTCGTGAACGAACAGGACGTTATCGACGCGACAATGCTGACTCGACTGGGCCGGGCCGAGGCGTCTTATGAGCGTGTGCTTTCGGGCGCAGTCTCCAAGCGGGCTGTGGTAGGGACAGGGGTTGTCGCGACCACCATCGCCATGGGCGGCATCGCCTGGTTCGCTGCGCCCCTCATCGCGCCGTTTCTGGCCGGCGAGGCCGTGGCCGGGTTGAGTGGAGCCGCGCTGACGAGCGCGAGCCTCGCGTGGGTTGGCGGTGGGTCCCTCGCTGTAGGCGGACTCGGCATGGCCGGGGGCACGGCGATCATCACGGGCGGCGGGGCGGCCCTCGGCCTCGCAACGGCATCGGGAAGCGCGGCGCTCGCGGGGACTCTCACCAAGGACCACGCGCAACGTGTGAAAACGGACTGCGTCGGCGCGCTTTCCCAGTGTTCACTACTCGTCGAGATGGAGCCGGGCGACGCGTTGCGATGCATCAGCGAGCTGCGGGCATTCCTGGAGCGCCGCAAAGCATCCGATCAGCGCGCGATCGATTCTCTGAAGGACAAGAAGGACAGGGAGTCGAAGGGATCGGTCAAGCGATTGGACAAGGGGATCTCCCACATAGACAAGACGATCAAAGAGCTGGCTTCCCTGGAAAAGAAGGCTCGCGAAACGACTGTTAAAAATGGTGTTCTCTGCCCGGATAGCGGCAGCGAGCTGGTGCGCGCTGGGAGAACTGAAACGCGATGACCCGCATACTTCCGAACGGTAGCCGCGTCTTCCTCGTCGATGCGCATGGTCATGGGGGACATCAGGGCCTCCCTTCCCTGAATACGTTCTAAGTTTCGCCGTATCCTGGGGCAAGGGATGCGTGGTGGCCGTGCTCCGCGCGTTGGCCAGGTGCGGGCGTTGCGAATGGCGAGGGGACGCGCCTCGTCGGCCGGGTCCTCGAACAGGGAGTGTTGCTGGCCTGCCATGTGCCTCCTCATCATTACCGCCAGTGGCGGTATAATTGTGGCGGTAATGGGAGGGGGTCATGGCTTACGAACCGCCGTTTGAGCGCACCGATGCGATCGATGCGCTCTGCATGGAGATCGCTGAGCTGGTCGGCATGCTCTCGCCGCAGGCGCCCCTGGCAACGAACCCCACGCTGCGCCGTGAGCTGAGGATCCAGACGATCTACTCCTCGCTCACGATTGAGGGGAACAGTCTGGATGAGCGGGCGGTGAGCGCTGTCCTTGACGGACAGCGGGTGCTTGGCGATCCGCGTGATATCCTGGAGGTGCAGAACGCGCGAGGGGCCTACGACCTCGTTCCCGACCTGGACCCCTACTCCGTCGACGATCTTCTTCGTGTTCACCGCGTGATGATGGACGACCTCGTCGCCGATGCTGGGCGCTTCCGTTCCGGTAACGTTGGCGTGTTCGATGGGGGAGTCCTGATCCATGCCGGTACCCCGGCCACCTATGTCCCCGAGGTGATGGGGGACATCTTCGACTGGCTGCGCTCCACCAGCATGCACCCGCTCCTAGCCTCGTGCGTTTTCCACTTCGAGTTCGAGTTCTGCCATCCCTTCTCCGATGGGAACGGCAGGACAGGAAGGCTCTGGCACGCCCTGCTCCTGTCGAAGTGGCGGTCGGTGCTGGCGTGGCTGCCCGTGGAGTCCGCGATCAGGAGGAAGCAAGCGGGCTACTACGCGGCTCTCGCTCAGTCGGGCGCGAGCGGGTCGAGTGAGCGATTCGTTGAGTTCATGCTCGCGGCGATCCGCGAGTCGATACTCCCGTTTGCTAAGCCCACGAGTGAACGCGACGTTGCTCGGTCCCGTGCCCTCGGGTTCTTCCGTGAGAATTCGCGCGCGACGGTTGCCCAGCTCGGAGAGTATCTCGGCTGTTCGAAGCGAAGCGCTGAGCGCATGGTCGCGCAGCTGAAGGAAGAAGGCGCGCTCGCGCGGCAGGGGAGCGCGCGGGCGGGCGTGTGGGTCGTCCGCGATCCTGGTCTCTAGCCTCGCGGTCTGAAAGCGACGTACTGGTGGGTGGGGCCTCATGCCTCAGCGGGCGTGATGTAGCTGTGGCTGTCGCGGGAGTCTTGGGCGCAGTAGCCGACTTGTGCTATCGCGTCGGCGGCAGCAGGAGTGGCAGGTTGTGGGCGACCTGGTTCTGAACCGAGGTCATGGAGTGGGTTTCGCCCTCATCCACCCACAGCTGCAGGCTGTCCTGGGTCATGAGCTCGGGGTAGTCGAGGCGCAGCTCGTCCAGCTGGGGGCTCATGTCCCTCAGGGCCGGGTCCTTCGATCCGACCGAGGCCAGGATCCGGAAGTCCTCGGCCCCGTAGTCGGCCCGCTCGGAACCCGCGGTGAGGAGCTGTGCGATCTGATCGAGGTCGGCGTCCGTCTGGCGTCCGATCCACGACTCGCCAGCCATCGGCATGTACCCGTAGAAGTACTGGGGGCGCATGGAGAAGACGTCCCACGCGGTGGTCGCGCCCATCGAGAAGCCGCCGAAAGCGCGGTGCGTGCGGGAGGTCCTCAGGGACTGGTCCGAGGTGTCACCGCGGGCGAACGTCGTGTAGGTGGACTCGACGCGGTCGATGATCGTGTCAATCTCAGTCGTCGCGAAGAAGCGGTTGAGCTCGTAGTCGTCCTCGTAATTGTCTGTCGCGAAGGAGCGGTCCGGGTAGTAGGTCGCGAACACGACGAGTGTGGGGGAGAGCTGGCCCGAGTCCGTGAGGTGGTCGATGACGGGGGCGATGTCCGCCGCCAGCCCGTCGGCGCTGCCCTGCCAGCCGTGCGTCAGGTAGACGATGTTCGCGGGGGATCCTGGGGAGTAGGTGTTGGGAACGTAGACGTACGCTTCCTTGTCGTAGGTGGTGCCGCGGTAGGCCTGCTGGTAGGGCACCGTGTCGATGGAGCCGTGCAGTCGCAAGGCCGTGGCCGAGAAGGCCGTGAACACCGGCAGGGAGCTCTCCTCGCCGTCCTCGTAGGCGATCGCCGAGGGATCCCGCTGCGCGAACGCCCCGTTCCCGAAGGCGTGGGAAGCGAGGCCGACGGCGCCCAATAGGGAGGCGGACACGGCGAGTGCCGAGCTGATCAAGGCCGTTCTGCCGATGGGCGGCCTCAGGAATCTGCTACTCATCGATCGCGTCCCGTGCCCTTCGTTCTCATAGCTCCCACTGTAGTTCCCGTTTCCCGTCGTTGCTAACGGGTGTGGGGTATCCCGCTCGTGCGGACGAGGGGGTGGCTTCGTGCGCCGCTTCGCCGCGGTCCACTTGGCGGCCGAGGCGCGCGTTCGCGCGTTCGCGCGCGTGCGTCCGCTATTTTCTCAGTCTTTGTGCGCGGTGATGGCGAACTGCAGGGGGAGTCGTTCGGGCTGGTCCCGCAGGCGCCAGCCCCCGTCGGAGTCCTGTTCCATGAGCCCCGGCCACGGGCACCACGCGGCGCGGGCGGTCTCCTCGACGCTGTCGATGACCAGGCCCGCGTCGATGAGCGCGGTGATGGTCTGGCCGAGGGAGTGGTTCCACTGGTGGTTCGTCGTGTGGGTGATGCGGGGCGCTCCGGGGGTGTCCACGTAGCTGGAGTCGTCGTCCCAGGTGGCGGGCTCGTCCAGTTGGAAGTACGGCTGCTCCACCTTCAGGCCGTCGGAGACGTCCTCGCCGATCGCCATGAACATGGGGTGGTCGTCGCGGATGAAGAAGGTGCCACCGGGTTTGAGTAAGGACGCCGCGACCCGCGCCCATTCCTCGACGTCGGGCAGCCAGCACAGGACTCCGATCGACGTGTAGACCAGGTCGAAGTCGCCGGACACGGCCCGCCTCGCGTCGTAGACGTTGGCGTGGACGTACTCGATGTCGGCGCCCGCGCTCTCAGCGATGATCCGCGCGTGTGCGAGCGACGCCTCGGACAAGTCGAGGCCCACGACCCGCGAGGCGCCCAGGCGTGCGAAACCGATGGTGTCCGTGCCGACGTGGCACTGCAGATGGATCACGTGCCTACCGGTGAGGTCGCCGAAGCGCTCAACGTCCTGGGCGAGCTCAGCGCTGATGGCTGTCGGATTCTCGAGTAGGCGCTGGTAGCCGCAGTAGTCGCCCGTCATATGCAGTTCCGCGCGGTCGTCCCAGTTCTTCTCATTGTCGGAGAACCAACGTGCTCGTTCGGTCGGTTCGCTCATCGGGAATCCTTCCTGGGGCAGCCTCGGCCCCTGCTAGCGCGGACTGCGCCGGGGGCTGCGCCTGTGGGGCTGTGTCTGCGAGGCTGTGGCGCCCCGCTTCGCGTCCGTTATTGTACACGTACACCGCGGGGCGCCGGCCGGGTTGGCCATGCGCGGGTGGGCCGCGCTGGGCGTGCCCGGCGGGCGGGCTCGTAGGGGCCGTTGGGGGCCGTGGGCCGGGCCTGGTCGTGTCGTGGGTTGGGGTTAGTGGCCGTCTTGTTCGTCGGCGGTGTCGGTCAGGTCGATGCGTAGGTGGGAGATGGGGAAGGGGTCGGATTTCTCGGTGGTGGTCACTACTGCTGGGAGGGTGAGTGTTTGGCCGGTGAAGGGGTTGGTGGTGGTGGCGTCCCACGTGGTCGTCAACGTGAT
>NZ_AUBM01000012.1 GCF_000429245.1 Schaalia georgiae DSM 6843 | reverse complement strand
CCCGACCACCCCAGCACGCTCGCGTCCCGCCGCAACCTCGAAGCCGCGAGGCGCGCCCGCGAGTCGGGCAGCGCCTCAGCTCCCGGAGTGGCGGAGGCGTGACAACCGCGTTCCCGTCGGACTAAACGGCCGCGGCCTTGGGCGGAGTCGGCGTCGGCTGATTGCACGGCTGACCGCAGTCCGCGCCTTGTGGAGCAACCCCGCGCCCGCCTCGTGAACCCGGGAGCCGCCTTGTGGACGCAGTTGTCCGCGCCCCGCAGGGCGCTCCTTCAACGCACCCAAGCGGTGCCGCGCCGCCGCGGTGCCCTCCGAGCGCGGGGACCGCCCACCCCGCGTCCGTGTCGGCGACGAGGCGCGGGGCAGGCCCCCAGGCCCGCGAGCGCGCCGCTCACACGATGTTGAGGGTGACCGTCGACTCCTTCTTCAACACGGTTCCGGCCGCGGGGTCCGTCGAGCGGACGGTGCCGAAGAACCCGCCGAGGATGTTGTTCTCCTCGACTTTGAAACCGGCTTCTTCCAGGATGCGGCGGGCCTCGTCGCGCTGCTTGCCCTGCACGTCGGGCACTGGGACCTTCTCGGGCCCCTTCGACACGACGTAGGCGACCGTGTCCTTGCGGTGCAGCACTGTGGACGGCGCGGGTTGCTGCGAGATGACATCGCCCGCGGCCACAGTGTCCGAGTAGGCCTCGGTGGGCTTGGCCACCAGACCGAGCTCCTCGAGCCGCTGCTTCGCCGCGTCCCCTTTCTGGCCGACCAGGTCGGGCACGGGGATCGGCTCCTTGCCCTTCGAGACCGACAGGTCGACGGGCGTGTCGTGGACCAGGCTCGCGCCCGGCTCGGAGCCCTGCGTGATGACCCGGCCCTCCTCGACGTCTTCGGAGTAGCCGTAGGTGATGGTCCCGGGTTGCAGGCCCGCCGCGGTGAGCGCCTCGGTGGCCTCGTCCTTGGTCTTGCCCGTCAGGGCGGGCACCACCCGCATGTCCACGCCCTTGGAGACGAAGACGTGGACATCGCCGCGCTTGTGGACGCGGGTGCCGCTGGCTGGGTCGGAGCGCATCACCAGTCCTGCGGCGACCGTGTCGGAGAACTCCTCCTCGACGACGACCCCCAGCCCCGCCCCCTCAAGGTCGGCCCGAACGGAGTCCAGGTCCCGCCCGTCAGTGGTGGGCATCGCGATGTATGAGCCGGGGCCGTACTCGGTCCACCACCAGCCCCCTCCGATCAGGCCCACCACCAGCAGCACGGCGATCGCCCCGATGACGGCAGCGGTCCTGCGGCCGTGGCGCACCACGGCGGGGGGCCCGGGTTCGTCGGGGGCGTCGGCGACCCGCACAGTCGTCTGCGAGGAGGCGGGCAGGACGGCGGTGAGCGCGGGCGCGGACACCACGGCGGTCTTCATGGCCGTCAGCGCCGAGCCCGTCTGTTCCCGTCCGGCCACGTCCGCCCGGCGCGATGCGAGGTCCGCGGGGAGGGACTCGGCGGCCCTGCGCGCCAGGTCGAGGGCATGGACGGCGTCTACGGGCCTGTTCGCCGGGTCGCGCGCGGTGAGGGCGGCGACCAGGTCATCGACCTCCCGGGGGATCCACGGCTGGGAGGCCGAGGGCAGGGGCACGTCGTCGCTCACGTGGTGGGTGGCGATCTGGATGGGGCTCTGACCGGCCCACGGGACATCGCCCGTGAGCATTTCGTAGGCCATGATGCCCACGGAGTAGATGTCCGAGCGGGCGTCGGCGCTCCCGCCCCGCGCGATCTCGGGCGCGATGTACGCCACCGTGCCCAGCATGTTCCCCGTGGAGGACTGGGACGCCTCGGAGGCGGCGCGCGCCAGGCCGAAGTCCGCGACCCGCACCGGTCCCTCGGGGGGCACCAGGATGTTCTCGGGTTTGATGTCGCGGTGGACCACGCCGACCCGGTGGGCTGCGTGGAGGGCTTGGAGGATGTCGCACACGTAGCGCAGGGTCTGCTCGATGGTGAAGGCCCCCTGCGCGGACAGGAGCGCACGCAGGTTGGTGCCCTCGATGAGCTCCATGACCAGGAAGCCCTGGCCCGACACGACTCCCTGGTCGTAGACGGTCACGACGCCCGGGTGGTGGATGCGGGCCGCCGCGCGCGCCTCGCGCCTGAAGCGGGCCACGAAGTCCTCGGACTCGGCCAGGTGCGGGTGCATGACTTTGAGGGCCACGAGGCGGTCGAGGCGCTCGTCGCGGGCCACGTAGACGGTCGCCATGCCGCCGCGGGCTAGTCGGGCGGTGACCTGGTAACGCCCGTCGACCAGGAGGCCGATCATTGGATCGGCCGGGCCTTGGGGCTGGTGAACGTCGCTCATTCCCCTGATTCTATGGGAGTTCCTCGCGGTGGGTGCCACCGGGGCGGAGCGTGGCGGGCGTTTGCGGCGCGCGCCCCTTTCCGTGGGCGAACAGGGTGTGTCCGCTCCCACTCGTTCGTTGTGCGACAGGGCATGTCTGCGGGCGCGCCGGGGCGAGTAGGGTAGTGGCATGACTACAGCCCGTGTCCCCTCCGTCATCCCCGCCACCGAGGCGTGCCGCCTGCTCGGCATCGAGGAGCGGCGCCTCAAGCAGCTGATCCGGGACCACGTGCTGGTGGTCGCCGAGGACGAGTCGGGCGCGCGGGGGATTCCCACTGAGATGATCGTCAAGGGCCAGAACGGGTGGGTGCCCCTGCCGGACCTGCAGGGCACGCTCACGCTGTTGTCCGACGACGGCTTCACCGCCGACGAGGCGGTGGAGTGGCTGTACGCCGTCCAGGACGAGCTGGGGGAGCGGCCCATCGACGCCCTGGTGGCGGGCCGCCACCGCAGGGTGAACCGGATCGCGTCGGCGCTGGCCTTCTGAGGCGCCGCCCGGGCGGCAGGGCCGGGCCCTCGCGACTCCCGTGCCGCCACGGTCTGCCCCGCCTGCACGCGTGCCTGTGTGCCGAGGGTGCGGCCGCTGCCGCTTGAACTGTGGTATTGCGGGAGTTGAAGCTGCGGCATGAGAGGGTGTTTCCACTCGCACTGGTGCGTGTGTGTTCCAAAATGCGTCTGAGTCTCGGGCCGTTTCGGAGGTTCTCCGGGTGGTTGATCCAAAATGCGTCTGAGTTCGCCCGATATTCCGAGAATTCGCCAAAAGTCGTGAGACTCAGACGCATTTTGGACCACACTGCCCCTGTGCCTCCCGAACACGGCGAAACTCAGACGCATTTTGGACCGCCTCTGACTGCGCGGTGCTCCCACAGCCCCGCCGATCCGGGTGAGTTCCCTAATCGTGCCTCGTTGTATGAGGGGGTGACGTTGTTTGCGGGGGTAGGGACGCGGCCGGCAGGTGGGTTGCCTGCGGCGACGGGCGTTGCCGAGCCAGCGGGTGTTGTTGGCAACCGGCGCGGGTAACCGGCGACGACTGCAGTTGCCGTGCCAGCGCGGGTAACCGGCGACGACGGACGCCGACGCGTGTTATTTGCGCCGGCGCGCGTCATAAATCCCCTCACGGCGCCAACAACCCCATCACAGTGTCGACAACCCCCTCGTGGTGTCAATAACGCTCCACCGCACCTACGCCGCGCGCCGCGTGATGATGCCGCACAGGCCGACCAGGTCCGCGCGGCCCTGCTCGGAGACCGGCGCTTCGCGCAGGTGCGCGCGCCCCTGATCGACCAGGCTGGTGATGAGCTCCTCGTGGGCGTCGCCGCCGCGGGCGGCGATCACCTGGCGCGCCTCGTCGATGAGGGCCCCGGGCGCGTCCGCCCGGCCCAGCGCCCGGCACAGGACGGCGCGCTCGGAGTCGGTGGCCCGCTGCCATGCCAGGGCCAGCAGCACTGTGCGCTTGCCCTCGCGGATGTCGTCGCCAGAGGGCTTGCCAGTCAGCTTGGGATCGCCGAAGACGCCGAGGTGGTCGTCGCGGAGCTGGAATGCCATGCCCCACGGAGTGAGAATGCTCTCGATGGCCGCGATGAGGGTGTCGTCCGCGCCGCCGCAGATCGCGCCCAGCGCCGCCGGGTGGACGATGGAGTAGCGCGCCGACTTGAGCGCGACCACCTCCATGGCCGCCTCGGTGCCGAGGGCACCGGAATCCCGTGGATCCAGGGGGGCCTGCTCGGCCGCGACATCGAGGAACTGCCCGAGGGCGACCTCGGCGTGCATGCGGCTGTAGCGCGCCCACAGCCTTGCCGCGTCCCGGGGTTCGAGGCGGCCGGCCTGGTCGGCCATCGCGGCTTCGGCGCACGAGAAGAGCAGATCCCCGACCAGGATCGCCCCCGCTTCGCCGAAGCGGTCTGCGTCGCCCCGCCACGCCCGGTCGCGGTGGTGGGCCGCCAGGGAGACGTGCGGTGTTGGGCGCCCGCGCCTGGTCCCGGCGTGGTCGATGATGTCGTCGTGGGCCAGGGCGCTGGCCTGGTAGAGCTCAAGGGCGGCGGACAGCGGGGCGACGGGAGCCTCGTCGAGCGGGCCGCCGCGGGCCAGGCAGTGGCCGACGTGGGCCAGGATCCCCCGGAACCTCTTGCCCCCTTCGGAGCAGGACCGTGCCAGGGAGGCGAGGGGGGCGCCGCGCTGAGTGGGAGCCAGGTCCCGCGTCATGGCGCCGATGGCGGCCTCCGTGGCCGCGTCGACGGCGGTGCGCAGTGGGATCATGCGGTCTCGCAGGTCGGACATGGGCGCAGTGTATCCCACGAGGGTGGATCCGGGGCCGTTTCCTGGGCCTTTGGTCCTCAGGTGGCGGGCTGGGCGCGCACGAATCCGCCGGGAGAAACGACGGGCGGTCGATTATAATCGAAAGGGCGTGCCGCCTGGTGCGACACGCGACCCCACCCATCAATGAAAGGGACACGTGTGAGTGCTTCGCGCCCCAGTGAGAGCGAATCCCCTGAAGTGACAGCTGACAAGGCCTCCGAGGCAGCCGCCACGGGGAGGGCTGGTGCCAGGAAGCCCGCGGCCAAGAAGGCGCCCGCCAAGAAACGGGCGGCGAAGTCCGCCGCGAAGAAGTCCGACGGGGCGAAAGCCGGGGAGCCCGACAGGACGGAAGCCCCCGCGAAGAAGGCTCCCGCCAAGAAGACGGCGAAGAAGACCGCCGCCAAGGCCGGAGGCGCCAAGAAGCCCGCGAAGAAGTCCGATGGGACGAAAGCCGGGAAGTCCGACGGGGCGAAAGCGCCCGCGAAGAGGGCTCCCGCCAAGAGGAAGGCGAGGAAGACCGCCGCCAAGGCCGCCGCGGGGGCGGAGGCCCCGAGAGAGCCCGGGGCCATCGACGAGGAGGAGCTCGCCGAGGGGGTCGTCGACGACGGCTCCGACGCGGGCTTCGACCCCGAGGCCGAGCTCGAGGACGACGGCATCGACACCGATGACGGGGAGGACGACGAGGAGGAGCCCGACAAGGACACGGGCGCCGATCCCGCCAAGGCCACCGACGGCGCCGCCCTGCGCGAGCGCACCCAGGCCGGGATCCACGTCAAAGGCGGTTTCGTGGTCTCCGATTCCGACGAGACCGACGAGCCCGTCCAGCAGGTCACGGTCGCCGGCGCCACTGCCGACCCCGTCAAGGACTATCTCAAGCAGATCGGCAAGGTCTCGCTGCTCAACGCCGCGCAGGAGGTCGATCTGGCGCGGCGCATCGAGGCGGGCCTGTACGCCGAGTACAAGCTCAAGAACCGGGCCGATGAGATGACCTCCAAGGAACGGCGCGAACTGCACTTCCTGGCGCAGGACGGGCAGCAGGCGAAGAACCACCTGCTCGAGGCCAACCTGCGCCTGGTCGTGTCGCTGGCCAAGCGGTACACGGGCCGCGGTATGCAGTTCCTCGACCTCATCCAGGAGGGCAACCTGGGCCTGATCCGCGCTGTCGAGAAGTTCGACTACACGAAGGGCTACAAGTTCTCCACCTACGCCACGTGGTGGATCCGCCAGGCCATCACCCGCGCCATGGCGGACCAGGCGCGCACCATCCGCATCCCCGTGCACATGGTCGAGGTCATCAACAAGCTCGCCCGCGTCCAGCGGCAGATGCTGCAGGACCTGGGGCGCGAACCCACCCCGGAGGAGCTCGCCAAGGAGCTCGACATGACCCCGGAGAAGGTCGTCGAAGTGCAGAAGTACGGGCGCGAGCCCATCTCGCTGCACACACCGCTGGGTGAGGACGGCGACTCGGAGTTCGGTGATCTCATTGAGGACTCCGAGGCCATCGTCCCCGCTGATGCGGTGTCCTTCACACTCCTTCAGGAGCAACTCCACCACGTCCTCGACACGCTGTCCGAGCGCGAGGCCGGTGTCGTGTCGATGCGCTTCGGCCTGGGGGACGGCCAGCCCAAGACCCTTGACGAGATCGGCAAGGTCTACGGGGTCACCCGCGAGCGCATCCGCCAGATCGAGTCCAAGACCATGTCGAAACTGCGCCACCCGTCGCGCAGCCAGGTCCTGCGCGACTACCTCGACTGAACAACGGTAGTATCGGCCCCGGCGCGCTGCTCCGAAGGGGAGGGCGCCGGGGCCATTCGGACCACATTTAGAGTATTCCCAGTGCCGTTGTGGCGCGCGAAGCCGATCATGGAGGACGATAGCAGCATGTATGAAGGCGCTTTGACCATGGTTGTGACCGTGTGCATTGTGATCGTCGTCGCCGTCGGCGTCTTCGTGGTGCTCGCGCTATCGCGGCGCAGCGCCGGCCAGTGGCAGCGCCGTCTGCGCGACCGCAAGGTGGAGTTCCACCCCGAGGGCGGGGACGCCCCGTCCGAGGCGGGGGGCTCGCCCCGGATGACGTCCCTGGACGCCCTGCTCGACTCCGCGTCGACCCCTTCGAACGCGTACTTCAGTGCTGACCGCCTGCCCGGGATCGCCAAGTTCGAGGCCGCGTCGGAGCGGAGGGGCCAGCACTCCGAGCAGTCTTCCGAGCAGGGCCAGTAGCGCCGAACCCGGCGGGCGGCCGGTAACGCCGAACCCGGGTGTGGGCCGGGGCGCCGATGGGGGATAATGGGCGCATGGAGAGTTTCTTGGAGTTCATGCGCAGCCCGATGGCCTTGGTCGTGGGCGCGGTGGTCATCGTCCTCCTCTGCGTCCTCGTCAGGTTCCTCATCAAGCGGAACCGCCCCACCGGCAAGGGGCCGGACGTGCAGGCGCCACCCACCGCCCCCGGACCGGACATAGCCCCCAGCGCCCCCGGCGGCAGTGCCGTCGAACCCGGCGGTCCCCAAGCCCAAGCGCCACCGGCGGCCCAGGCGGAGGCGGCCCCCGCCCCGTCCCCCTCGGACGAGCGGGTCCCCGCGCCCGCCGACGGATCCGCTCCGCAGGCCGGGGACGGCCCTGCGGCCGAGGCGGAGGAGGCAGTGCGGGCTCCCGAAGTCGAGATCCCCGAGCCCGTTCCCTCGCGCATGCAGCGCCTGAGGGCGCGCCTGGCGGCCTCCGGCGCACTCGGCCGCGCCATCGTCGACATCCTTTCGCGCGGCGAGCTCAAGGCCGCCGACTGGGAGGAGATCGAGGAGTCCCTCCTCATCGCCGACCTCGGCCTAGAGGCCACCGACCAGCTCATGGAGGCCCTCAAGCGCCGCGTCGCCGTCGAGAAGGTCGGTGACACGGCCGGCATCCGCCGCATCCTGCGCGAGGAGCTCCTCGCCCTGGTCGATCCCGCGATGGACCGTTCCCTGCGCCTCGACAAGCCCGAGGCCGACGGGCGCGCCCTGCCCGCCGCAGTCCTCCTGGTCGGCGTCAACGGCACCGGCAAGACCACGACCGTCGGCAAACTCGCGCGCGTCCTCGTGGCCGACGGGCGCACGGTGCTGCTGGGCGCGGCCGACACCTTCCGCGCCGCCGCCGCCGACCAGTTGGCCACCTGGGGCCAGCGCGTGGGCGTGGACGTGGTCCGCTCCGAGCGCGAGGGCGCCGACCCCGCCTCGGTCGCCTTCGAGGCCGTGAAGGAGGGCGCTTCGCGGGGCGTGGACGTGGTCGTCGTCGACACGGCCGGGCGCCTGCAGAACAAGTCGACCCTGATGGACGAGCTGGGCAAGATCAAGCGCGTCATGGACAGGCAGGCCCCCGTGGGCGAGGTCCTGCTGGTCCTGGACGCGACCACCGGCCAGAACGGCCTCCAGCAGGCCCTCGTCTTCGCCGAGGCGGTGGGCGTCACCGGCATCGTCCTGACCAAACTCGACGGCTCCGCCAAGGGCGGGATCGTCGTCTCCGTGCAGCGCGAACTGGGCGTGCCGGTGAAGTTCGTCGGCCTCGGCGAGGGCGCGGACGACCTGGCGCCCTTCGACCCCGAGGGCTTCGTGGACGCCATCGTCAGCGCCTGAGCGCCCCTGAACAGCCAGGGGCGGGGTGCTACCCTAGCGCCCAGTACCCCAACCAACGCCACGCGGGAGATCATAGTGTTCGGAAACCTGCAAGACCGCCTCACCGAGTCCTTCCGTCGGCTGCGCTCACGGGGCGTGCTGACCGAGTCCGACGTCGACCAGGCGATCTCCGACATCCGGCGCGCCCTCATCGACGCCGACGTGGCGCTGCCCGTCGTCCGCCAGTTCACCACGCGGGTGCGCGAGAAGGCCTACGGCGCCGCGCGCTCGAAGGCCCTCAACCCGGGCCAACAGGTCGTCTCCATCGTCCACTCCGAACTGGTGGAGATCCTCGGCGGACAAACGCGGGAACTGGTTTTCGCCGAGCGCGGGCCGACGGTGTTCATGCTGGCGGGCCTGCAGGGCGCGGGCAAGACCACGCTGGCGGGCAAACTCGGCAAGTGGCTGCGCGAGGAGGGCAAGACCGTCATGCTGGTCGCCTCCGACCTGCAGCGCCCCAACGCCGTCCAGCAGCTTCAGGTCGTCGGCGAGCGCGCCGGGGTGCGGGTGTGGGCGCCCGAGCCCGGCAACGGGGTGGGCGACCCCGTCGAGGTGGCGCGCTCGGGCGTCGAGTTCGCCCGTCAGAGCGGCATCAACGTCGTCATCGTCGACACCGCCGGGCGCCTCGGCGTCGACCAGGAGATGATGGACCAGGCCATCGCGATCCGCGACGCCGTGTCCCCCCACGAGATCATGTTCGTCCTGGACGCCATGGTCGGCCAGGACGCCGTGTCCACGTCGACGGCCTTCCGCGACGGCGTCGGGTTCACGGGCGTCGTCCTGTCGAAGCTCGACGGTGACGCGCGCGGCGGCGCCGCCCTGTCGGTGCGGGGCGTGACGGGCGCGCCCATCCTCTTCGCCTCCACCGGCGAGGGCCTGGACGACTTCGAGCGCTTCCACGCCGACCGCATGGCGGGGCGCATCCTCGACATGGGCGACGTGCTCACGCTCATCGAGCAGGCTGAGAAGCGCATGGACGCCGAGGAGGCCGAGAAGGTCGCCGCCAAGGCGATGGCGGGGGAGCTCACGCTCGCCGACTTCCTCAACCAGCTCCAGCAGATCAAGAAGCTGGGCTCGATGAAGAAGATGCTCGGGATGATCCCCGGGGCCGCCCAGCTGCGCGAGCAGATCGACAACTTCGACGAGAGGGAGGTCTCCCGCGTCGAGGCCATCGTCCGGTCCATGACTCCGGCCGAGCGCGACGACGTGGGGCTGCTCAACGGCTCGCGCCGCGCCCGCATCGCCAAGGGCTCGGGCACTACGGTCTCCGAGGTCAACGGCCTCATCAAGCGCTTCGAGGCCGCCCGTGACATGATGGCGCAGATGGGCCAGATGGGGGGCGGCGGCGTCACGGGGATGGGAGCTCTGCCCGGGCGCGGGGGCAAGGCCAAGCAGAAGTCCAACGCCCGGGCCGCCAAAGCCAAGCGCGCCAAAGTGAAGAAGAAGGCGCGCTCGGGCAACCCCGCCAAGCGCCGCCAGCAGGAGCTCGAGGCGCTGCTGCCCCAGTCGCAGCGCAAACGCTCCGACGCCACCGGCAGCTCCTTCGGCGCCCCCGCTCCGGCTCCCGAGCCCGAGCCCGCGCGGCGCCCCTCCATGGAGGACCTGCCCGACGACGTCAAGCGCATGCTCGGCCAGTTCGGGGGATGATGCTGTGCTCTCCGCGCCCAGTGGACCGGGAGCGGACGCGTGGCGCACGAGCAGGGGGATGACGCCGTGATCTTCGATGGATGGATGCTGATCGCCGCCTCGCCCGGGCAGCGGCCCGAGTGGACCAGAGGGACGTGGGCGGTCGAGGACGGCAGGGTCGCCCGCCTCGCGCGCCCCGGACGCGCCGACGCGAGGGGGTACGCGATCCCCGGAATGGTGGACGGCCACTGCCACATCGGGATCACCGACGGCGGCGGCGCCGTGGGCGAGGCCGTCCAGCGCGAGCAGGCGGCTGCGACCCTCGCCTCGGGCGTCACGCTCGCGCGGGACTGCGGGTGCCCGGTGGACAACTCGTGGCTGGCGCGCCAGGGGGACGGCCCCGCCCTCGACTTCATCCACTGCGGGCGCCACGTCGCCCGCCCCAAGCGCTACATCCGGGGGTTGGCGGTGGAGGTGGCGGACGAGCGCGACCTGCCGGGCGTCCTGGCCGCCCAGGCCGCCCGGTCGGACGGGTGGGTCAAACTCGTCGGAGACTGGATCGACCGTTCCAAGGGGGCCGATTCCGACTTGGAGCCCCTGTGGTCCCCGCCCGTGCTGCGCGATGCGGTGGCCGCCGCCCATGAGGCGGGAGCGCGGGTGGCCGTGCACGCCTTCTCCCACGCCGCCATCGACGGCCTCATCGAGGCGGGCGTGGACGACATCGAGCACGGCAGCGGCATCGACGCCGACCAGGCCGACGAGATCGCCCGCAGGTCCATCCTTGTCGCTCCCACGCTCGCCCAGGTCGCCCTCTTCGAATCTTTCGCCGACCAGGCGGGCGCGAAGTACCCCGTCTACGCCGCCACTATGCGCGCCATGTACGAGGAGCGCCGCGAGCACTTCGCGATGCTCGCGGACTCCGGAGTCCGGCTCGTGTCGGGCGTCGACTCGGGGGGCTACCAGAAGCACGGGTCGATCATCAACGAGTTAACGCTGTGGCAGGAGGCGGGCATGGCCCCCGCCCGCATCGTCGACACCGCCACCTGGGGCACCAGGACCGCCCTGGGGCGCCCCGTTCTGACGGAGGGCGGCACCGCGGACCTGGTGGTCCTGGCCGAGGACCCCCGCCAGGACGTGATCGCCCTGGCCCGCCCCCTCCACGTCTTCGCCGGCGGACACCACGTGGGTTAGCCAGGCGGCGCGTCGGGTGGCGCGCCCAGTGGCGCCGCAGCGCGGATCCGCCGCGCGCACGGCGGTGCGGTGACCGATCCCACGGCCACCGGACTGCGCGCGCCCAGGCGGCCGGCTTGGGCGCACGACGCGCGTGTGGCACAATAGTGCGCTGTACCCGGCTTCGCGAGAGCCCTCTCACCTCGCCCAGTCGCGTCCCGGACCGACGCCGGACCCGTGTTCCCACCGGGGAGGGCCGAGGGCCACACCAATCTGAAATAGGAGAGACCACTCAAGTGGCAGTTCGAATCCGCCTCAAGCGCATGGGCAAGATCCACGCCCCCGCCTACCGTGTCGTCGTCGTCGATTCCCGCAAGAAGCGCGACGGCCGCGTCATCGAAGAGATCGGCGTCTACGACGCCCAGCCGGATCCGTCCGTGATCCGCATCGACTCCGAGCGCGCCCAGTACTGGCTCGGAGTCGGCGCCCAGCCCTCCGACCAGGTCCGCAACCTGCTGGTGCTGACCGGCGACATCGCCAAGTTCAACGGCAAGGCCGACGCCGTGTCCCGCGTGCGGGTCTCCGACGCCGACAAGGCCGCCCAGGCCGCGCAAGCCGTCAAGGACGCCGAGGCCGAGGCTGAGAAGTCCAAGGCCGCGGCCTCCGCGAAGAAGGCCGAGGAAGAGGCCGCCGCGGCCAAAGCCTCCGAGGAAGCAGAGGAAGCCTGAACATGCTCGCAGACGCGCTTGAGCACCTGGTCAGCGGCATCGTCGACCACCCCGAGGACGTCCAGGTCACCCCGCGCCAGTTGCGGCGCGGCCAGCTCCTGGAGGTCCGGGTCAACCCCGAGGACCTCGGGCGCGTCATCGGACGCGGGGGGCGCACCGCGCGCGCCCTGCGCACCGTGATGGGCGCTCTGTCGACGCGGGGCTCGGTCCGGGTCGACGTCGTCGACACCGACCGCGAGTAAGCCGTCGCAGCGTGGGGACCCGGGCGCCCGCCCGGGTCCCTTCCCGTACCCGCGCAGTCCCCAACCCACCCAGGAGGAGAACCCATGCTCATGACCGCGGCGATCATCGGGCCCGCGCACGGCCTGAAAGGGGAGGTCGTCCTCGACGTGCGCTCCGACGACCCGGCGGTCCTCGCCCCCGGGGCGTCCCTGGTCCTGTCAGGATCCGGGTCCGGGGTCGTCGTCGAATCGACGCGCGTCCACAAGGGCAGGGTGCTGGCCCGCCTCGGGGGCGTGGGCACCCGGGAGGAGGCCGAGGCGCTGCGCGGGGCGGCGCTGCTGGTCGCCCCCCACGACGAGGAGGACGCGTGGTACCCCCACCAGCTCAAGGGCCTGCGCGCGCAGGACCCGCAGGGCCGCCCCCTCGGCTCCGTGAGCGGGTTGCGGCCCGGCGGCGCCCAGGACCTGCTCCTCGTGGGCACCGAGCGGGGAGAGGTCATGGTGCCCTTCGTGCGCCAACTCGTCCCCACAGTCGACGTCGAGGGCGGCCGTGTCGTCATCGACGCGCCCCCGGGGCTCTTCGACGACGGGGCCGACGACTCCGGGGAGGGCGCCTGACCGTGCGCTTCGACCTGGTCTCCATCTTCCCCCAGTACTTCGACTCGCTTTCCCTGTCGCTGCTGGGACGCGCCGACCGCTCCGGCCTCGTCTCCGTTCGCGCCCACGACCTGCGCGACTGGGCCCACGGCGCCCACCGCAGCGTGGACGACGCCCCCTACGGCGGGGGGGCGGGCATGGTCATGCTCCCCGAGGTGTGGTGCGCTGCCCTCGACGAGATCCTGGGGGCCTCCTGCGCCCCCGTCCTGGCGGTGCCGACCCCTTCGGGGATCCCCTTGACCCAGCGCCTCGTTGGGGAACTGGCGCGTGCCGACCACATCGTCGTCGCCTGCGGGCGCTACGAGGGCATCGACCAGCGCGTCGCGGACCACTACCGGGAGCGGGGGCTTCGGGTCCTGGAGTACTCGATCGGCGACTACGTCCTCAACGGCGGCGAAGCCGCGGCCGCGGTCCTCGTCGAAGCGGTGGCGCGCCTCGTCGACGGCTTCATGGGCAACCCCGACTCGCTGGCCGAGGAGTCCCACGGGGAAGGCGGCCTCCTGGAGTACCCCGCCTACACCAAGCCCCGCAGCTTCCGGGGCCTCGACGTGCCCGGCGTGCTGCTCTCCGGCGACCACGGCGCCATCAGGCGGTGGAGGCGCGACCAGAGCCTCAAGAGGACCGCCGAGCGCAGGCCCGACCTGATCGACGCCCTGGACCCCGTCGGCCTCGATGCCCAGGACCGCGAGGCGCTGGCCTCGTGCGGCGTCGTCTTCACCCCCGGGCCCACCCGGGTCCGCTACCTGCCAGGGGAGCAGGCGGACGCGGCCGAGCTCGCCGCATTCGCCGCCAGGACCTTCCCCATGGCCGCCCCGCCTCAGATCCCCGTCGAGGACGTGGCCCGCTTCATCCGCGAAGAGCTGGACGAGGCGTCCTTCCGCGACCGCCTGGCGAGCCCGGACACGCGCGTCCTCATCGCGCGCGCCCAGGGGGGCGAGGGCGGCCCGCCGATCCTGGGGTACACGCTCACGGTCCTGGGCCACCCCGACCAGATGCCCGAGGGCAACGGCGCGGTGCCGCTCGACGAGGGCGCCGCCTACCTGTCGAAGTGCTACACGGACGCCTCTGCGCACGGCAGCGGACTGGCCGGGGCGCTGCTCGAGAAAGCCGTGGCGGACGCCCGCGCCCACGGCGCCACCCAGATCGTGCTCGGCACCCACATCCGCAACACGCGCGCCCAGCGCTTCTACAAGCGGCACGGATTCAAGAAATCGGGGCGGCGCACCTTCCGGGTCGGCTCCGCCACACCCACCGACGACGTCATGGTGCGCCCCGCCGACCGCTGAGGCGCTGGCTGCGTCGCCGAGCCGCGGCGGACGCGCCCAGCGGGGGACCCGGGCCGGGCTCGCGAGAGAGCCGCTTCTGCTTCCCGGCGGTGGCCTCGGGCCGCATTCCCGAGCCGTGGCGGACGCACCCAGCAGGCGACCCGGGCCGGGTTCGCGGCGGCTTCTCCCGGGGCGGAGTGGGCGAACTCACTGGCGCGCCCGCCGCCCCGGACCTCTTCGACTACCGGGGGGCGGTGCGCGTGTGGCACACTATAGCGTCGGTCGTGCGCGGCCCATCCTGCCGCAGGGGGAGGCCCGGGCGCACCACCGACACACGGAACGCGGGCCGCAGCGCCCGCCGGATCCGGCGCGCGTGACCTGCGGCGGGCGCGCCTAGGAGAACAAATGCAGAAGCTGGACGCCGTAGACGCGGCATCCCTGCGCGACGACATCCCCCCGTTCCGGGCGGGCGACACCGTCAAGGTGCACGTCAAGGTCGTCGAGGGCAACCGCTCCCGAATCCAGGTCTTCCAGGGCGTCGTCATCGCCCGCCGCGGCCATGGCGTGTCCTCCACGTTCACGGTCCGCAAGATGTCCTTCGGCGTGGGTGTCGAGCGCACCTTCCCGGTCCACGCGCCCACGATCGACC
This sequence comes from Schaalia georgiae DSM 6843, assembly GCF_000429245.1. Classification (GTDB taxonomy): domain Bacteria; phylum Actinomycetota; class Actinomycetes; order Actinomycetales; family Actinomycetaceae; genus Pauljensenia; species Pauljensenia georgiae. The sequence continues at coordinate 61,229 of NZ_AUBM01000012.1, read as the reverse complement.
GCATCGAGGTCGTCACCAAGGGCGACGTGCGCCGCGCGAAGCTCTACTACCTGCGCAAGCGCCACGGCAAAGCCGCGAAGATCAAGGAGCACCGCTCGGGCAAGTCCGAGTGAGGGCCGGAAACGGAACCGGGCGCCCCGCGGGGGCGGACCGATTCTGAGGAAAGGCCCGGACGGGGCCCGGCACCCGGCAGGGGAGCCGGGCCCCGCCTTATGCTAGAGACCTGCACCGACTCCGATCCGAGGCGAGGAGACGCCATGTCAGAGGCCACAGAACCACCGAGTGCCCCCCGGCACCTGCCCTCGCTCAAGGACCGCGACCGCGCGGAGGCCGAGGCCAGGCGCAACCCCGTCGTGTGGCTGCGGGAGATCGCCGTCATCCTGGTGATCGCCCTGATCATCTCCTCCCTGCTGCGCGCCTTCGTCGTCCAAGTGTTCTGGATCCCCTCCCCGTCGATGCGGGGCACGCTCGTGGAGAACGACAGGATCGCGGTGTCGCGTATCGCTGCCCTCACCGGCAATATCAAACGCGGCGACGTCGTCGTCTTCGACGACACCCTGGGATGGCTGGGCAGCGGCGACTCCTCCGGCTCGGTGCTGCGCAGCATCGGGGAGTTCACGGGCTTCGTTCCCGCAGGCGGCGAGCAGACCCTCGTCAAACGCGTCATCGGGATCGGCGGGGACCGCGTGAAGTGCTGCTCCACGGACGGCAAGGTCATGATCAACGGCGTGGAGGTCTCCGAGACGTACATCGCCGAGGGCCAAGCCGCCTCGACGATCCCCTTCGACGTCACAGTGCCGGAGGGCCACCTGTGGGTCATGGGGGACAACAGGGGCAACTCCGCGGACTCCCGCTACCACATGGGGGAGGGGCAGTCCCCTTTCGTGCCGCAGAAATCGGTGGTCGGCACCGTCTGGGCGATCATCTGGCCCGTGAGCAGGTGGACGACCGACATAGGCCACAGGGAAGTGTTCGCGGTCGTCCCCGACCCCCAGTGAGCGCCCCCAGCGCCTCGGCGCTCTTCGAGCAGTCCCTGGCCGACCAATTCGGCGTCGTAGCCGGCGTCGACGAGGTGGGCCGCGGCTCCCTGGCCGGCCCCGTCGCAGTCGGCGTCGCCCTCACGTCCCCGGGCGCCGCCGACCCGCCCGCCGGCCTGGCCGACTCCAAGGCGCTCACCGCCAAGAGGAGGGAGGCCCTGGCCCCGGCCGTGCGCCAGTGGGCCCTCGACTGCGCGGTCGGGTGGGCGGGCCCCGACGAGATCGACCAGTGGGGGATCGTCGCCGCCCTCAGGCTCGCCGGGCTGAGGGCCCTCGACGAACTCGCCGGACGGGGGCGCGTGCCCGCCGTGGTGGTACTCGATGGCTCCCACAACTGGCTCGCCATGCCCGGCGACCTGCTCAGCGGCCTCGGCGGGCCCGACTACCCGCCGCCGTGCCCGGCGCCCATCCGCACCCGCGTCAAGGCCGACGCGTCGTGCGCGGTCGTCGCAGCGGCCTCGGTGATCGCCAAGGTCGAGCGCGACCGCCTCATGGCGGAGCTCGACGACCCAGGCTACGAGTGGTCCCGCAACAAGGGGTACGCGTCGGCGGCGCACATCGCCGCCCTCGGCGAACTCGGGCCCAGCGCCCACCACAGGCGCAGTTGGAAACTGCCCGCGCGGGCCCGGAAGTGAGGACCCCGCTGGTGCGCCGCCGCACAGCGTTGCAGAACTGCCCGGGCGCGGACAGCGAGTGCGGTGAGTGCGCGAGCTCCCCGGAGACGGCTGCCCGCGCGAGAGTGGGCCGCGCCGCCATCGAGGTCGCCCGTCAGGCCGGCTGAGACTGGCTGCCCGCGCGAAAGTGAGCCGCGCCGGGCCTCCCTCTGCGCGGCAGGGGCCCCTGCGGGCATCATGGGTGTGTGAGTGAGGAAATCGAAGGATACGAGAACTCCCTGGAGCTGGAGCTCTTCAAGGAGTACCGCGACGTCATCGGACTGTTCAAGTACGTCGTGGAGACAGAACGCCGTTTCTACCTGTGCAACCAGGTGGACGTCCAGGCGCGCCCAGTGGGCTCCGATGTCTTCTTCGAGTTGGCGCTGACCGACGCGTGGGTGTGGGACATCTACCGCTCCAGCCGGTTCGTCCGCTCCGTGCGCGTCATCACCTACAAGGACATCAACGTCGAGGAGCTGTCCAAACCGGAACTGTCCATCCCCTCGTCCTGAACCGCCCCGGCCCGTCCCGGGCCCGGCGCCGTCCACAGGCCCCTCCGCCCGCCCGTCCCCGTCCACAGGGGGCGGGCGCCGTTTTGAAGGCGCTGCGCGCCCCGCGCGACAGTGGAGGCGGAGGTAATGACATGTCCGCACGCACGAACCGCCTCGGAGCCCGGGGCGAAGACACTGCCGCCGCATTCCTCGAGGAGAACGGCGCCACCATACTCACCCGCAACTGGCGCGACGGCAGGCGCGGCGAGATCGACATCGTCGCGGGCGTCCCCCGGGGCCCACGGCCCGGCGTCGCCGTCGTCGAAGTGCGCACCCGTGTGGGCAACCAGCGCGGCAGCGCCCTGGAGTCCGTCGACTCCCGCAAGATCGCCAGGCTCCGCGCACTGGCCGGCGCCTGGTGCAGGGCCAACCCCGGCCAGCTGGGGGAGCTGCGCATCGATGTGGTGGCCATCACCATCGACCCCAAGCGGGCACGCGAACTGGGGGAGCGCCTCGCCTCGTGCGCCGACCTGCGCCAGGCTGGGGCCAGCGTCGAGTGGATCCGGGGTGTGGCATGAGCGCCGCCACGCGGCTCGCCCGCACCCACTCGGTGAGCCTGGTCGGCCTCGAAGGCCGCCTCGTGCGCGTGGAGACCCAAGTCGGCCGCGGCCTCGTGCAATTCGTCATCGTGGGGCTGCCCGACGCCTCAGTGCGCGAGTCGAAGGACCGCGTGCGCTCCGCCCTGGAGAGCTGCGGCCTGGAGGTCCTCGACTCCCGCGTCACCGTCAACCTGTCGCCCGCCGGACTGCACAAATCCGGCTCCGGCTTCGACCTGGCGATCGCGGTCTCGGTCCTGCTGGCCGCGGGCAGGGTCGGCCCCACCTCCTTCGACGGCGCCGTCATCATCGGCGAACTCGCCCTGGACGGGTCGCTGCAGCCAGTGCGGGGCGTCCTGCCCGCAGTCCTGGCGGCCCGGGGCCAGGGGATCACCCGCGCCATCGTCCCCGCCGCGAACGCCGCCGAGGCCTCCCTGGTGGGCGGAGTCGAAACGGCCGCATTCGCGCACCTGGCGGAACTCGTGCGATGGGCCGGCGGCAACGCCCAAACGCCCGTCAGCATCGGCGGCCTCCTCCCCGACGCGCCCGAGCCAGAACCCGCCGCTAGCGGCCCGCACGTCGATATGGCCGACGTGCGGGGCCAGCACGACGCCGTCGAAGCGCTCACCGCCGCGGGAGCGGGCGGACACCACGTGTTCCTCCTGGGCGAGCCGGGCTCCGGCAAGACCATGCTCGCCTCCCGCATGCACACCATTTTGCCCGACCTCGACGACGACACCGCCCTGGTCGCCACCTCCCTCCACTCCCTGGCGGGCACACTGCGCGACGGCGAGGCCCTGGTGCGCCGCCCGCCGATCCTCACCCCGCACCACTCGGCCACCATGGCCGCCCTCGTCGGCGGCGGGCACGCCCGCATCACACCGGGCGCCGCCTCCCTGGCGCACGGGGGAGTCCTATTCCTCGACGAGGCCGCGCAATTCCAACCCTCCGTCCTCGACGCCCTCCGCGAGCCCCTGGAGAACGGGGAGGTCCACATCCACCGCGCCGGCCTGCACGCCCGCCTGCCCGCCCGCTTCCAACTGCTGCTGGCGGCCAACCCATGCCCCTGCGGCGGCGGGCGCCAAGGGAGGGCGTGCACATGCAGCGCCCAGGCCCGCATGCGCTACCTCGCGCGCCTGTCCGGGCCACTCCTGGACAGGATCGACATCACCGTGCGGGTCGACACCCCCACCAGGGCGGACCTCGCCCGAGGCCCCTCACCGTCGTCGGCGTCCCTGCGCGAACGGGTCGCCGAGGCCAGGAGCCGGGGCGCCCGCCGCCTCGCCGGAACCCCGTGGACCCTCAACGCCCAGGTCCCCGGCCGGTGGATCCGCGCCTCCAGCGGCATCGACCCGCGGATGGTGGCCGACCTGGACAGAGCGGTCGAAGCGGGCACCTTCTCGATGCGGGGAGCGGACAGGGTCCTGCGCCTCATGTGGACGATCGCCGACCTCAACGGCGCCGCCCGACCGGGAGAAGTGGAGCGCGGCCTAGCGATATGGCTGAGGAAAGGAGACAACCCCAATGATTGACGACACCCACTACAGCGCCGCCTGGTGGACCACCGTGGTCGAACCCGGGGACGCGGACGTCCACGCACTGCGCTCCGCCCTGGGCGACGAGGAAGCACGGCGCTGGGCGTGCGCCCCCGCCCCTTCTCCGCTGCCGCGCGCCCTCGCAGGCCACGACTGGGAGGCGGCGTGGGGCAGATGGCACCCCCGCGCCGCCGCGGACACCCTCGACGCCGAGCTGGAGCGCGCCGACAGGATCGGCGCTGCGTTCCTCACCCCCTCCGACCCGCAGTGGCCCGAGGGAATGGCGGACCTCGGCCCGCGCGCCCCGGTCGGCCTGTGGGCGCGAGGCCGACTCGATCCGGGCGGATCCGCCACAAGGGCCTCGATCTCCATCGTCGGCGCACGCGCATGCACCCGCGAGGGACAGGCCACGGCGGCCAACATGGCGTGCGCCCTGACGGAGAAGGGATACCGGACCGTCTCAGGCGGGGCCTACGGCATCGACATCGCCGTGCACCGAGGCGCCCTCGCCGTCCCCGGCCCCACGACCGTCGTCGTCGCCGGGGGAATCGGGGCGCCCTACCCGCGCGCCCACGCCGAGGACTTCCACGCCGTCAAGGACGCCGGGGGAGCCGTCGTCTCCGAGGCCCCGCCGTCGTGGCGCCCCGCGAAGTGGCGCTTCCTCGCGCGCAACCGGCTCATAGCCGCCTGGTCGGGCTCCACCGTCGTCGTCGAGGCCGGGATGCGCTCGGGCGCCCTGTCCACCGCGCGCGCCGCCATGGAACTGGGCAGGAACGTGGGCGCGGTCCCCGGCTCCGTCAGGGCGCCCATGTCAGCGGGCGCCCTGGCCCTCATCCGCAACGGCGCCACACTGGTGCGCGACGCCGCGGACGTCGAGGAGATGCACGCGCCCATCGGCTCGTGCGCACCCGAGCCCCTCTTCGGCGCCCCCGTGGAGGAGGACCGGGGGACCGACGCCCTCGCCCCCGCCCAACGGCGCGTCTGGGAGGCCCTGCCCGCCAGGTCGCGCGCCCGCCTCGGCGCCGTCGTCACCGCCTCGGGGCTCTCTGAGCGCGACGTGCTCGTGGCGCTCGCGGGACTCGAACTGGCGGGCATGGTCTCCTCCGACACCACGGGCTGGAAGCGGATGCCAGTGGTGGCGCGCCGGTAGGATCGCCCCATGACGACGTCGGTCCTCGACCAGTGGGGCGCCCACCTGCGCCACAGCCGGGGCGCCTCCGCCCACACGGTGCGCGCCTACACGGCGGACCTGGCGGCGTTCCTCGCCTTCACGGGGACAGACCCCGCCGACCCGGGCGCGGCCTCGGCCCTGACCCTCAGGGCCGCCCGCGCGTGGCTGGCGGACTCCGTGGCCCGGGGCGCCGCCCGCTCCACCGTCTCGCGCCACGTGGCGGCGCTGCGCAACTTCTCCGCGTGGGCCCACCGGGAGGGACTGGCGCCCACGGATGCTGCGGCGGCCCTCGCCTCGGCGCGGGCGGACCAGCGGCTGCCCCGCGTCGTCGACCAGGACGAGGCGGCGGCCCTGCTCGAGTGCGCGCGCTCGAGGGCGAGCGCCGACGACCCAGTCTCCGTCCGCGACTGGGCGATCCTGGAGCTAATCTACGCCACGGGGATCCGGGTCTCCGAGGCGTGCTCCCTCACCACGTCTTCCGTCGACGCCGCCGCCCTCACCGTCCGGGTGCTCGGCAAAGGCGATAAGGAGCGCACGGTCCCCTTCGGCGTCCCCGCCCGCGACGCCCTCGACCAGTGGACGGTGCGCGCCCGCCCCTCGTTGGCGGTGGGGACGGACGCCCTCTTCGTCGGGGCCAAGGGCGGGCCGATCGACCCCCGCGTCGTGCGCGCGATGATCCACAGGATGTGCGCCAGGGCCGGGGTGCGCGACATCGCCCCCCACGGGTTGCGCCACAGCGCCGCCACCCATCTGCTGCAGGGCGGAGCGGACCTGCGGGCGGTCCAGGAGATCCTGGGGCACTCCTCGCTCGCGACGACCCAGCGGTACACGCACGTGGACGCGGGCAGGCTCAGCGACGTGTACCGCAGGGCGCACCCGCGCGCGTAGGGGGCGGTGGCCGCAGGATCGCGTTGACCGCAGGAGTGTGGTGCCTGATCACTTCCGCTCGGCTCATGGAGGCGATGGGTTCGACTTTGAGGATGCAACGGGTGAAGAAGATCCCGGCGATGATGGAGGCCAGAGCGGCTGCGTGCTTGCTGGCGTTCGCGCCGCCGATGACGGCGGCGAGGCGGGCGACCATCTCGGTCTGCAGATATTCCCGGAATATTCGTTGCGCTGCCGGCGAGGCGAGGCCGTCGCCGATGAGTTGGGCGAGCCCTTCCCGGTAGTCGGGCCGGTCCCAGGTGGTGAGGGCGGCTTCCAGCAGTGCGCGGCCCAGCTGGTCCCTGGGCACCCGGTCGGAGATGACGTCCAGCACCTCTGCGGGGGTGAGGCTGAGCTCAGCGATTGCCTTGAACAGGCCCTCCTTGGAGCCGAAGTAGTAGCTGACCAAGGCGTGGTCCACGTCCGCGTCGCGGGCGATCGACCGCAGGGACGTCCTGGCGTAGCCGTGTTCGGCGAAGCGCGCCTGGGCCGCTCTGAGGATGCGGTCCTTGCTGTCGGTCGGTCGTGCGGGACGCCCCGGTTGTTTATTCACCACAGTTGAAATGATGCCATACCCGGGACCTCAATAGACGCCATGACGAACATCGCTGTGTCCTTCCAGAAGTTGCGGATGGAGTTCCGCCGACCGGGCCGACCGCCCGTGGTCGCCTTGGATTCGCTGGACCTGGAGGTTGTCCGCGGCCAGATCCTCGGTCTGCTGGGACCGAACGGATCAGGTAAGACCACCAGTGTGAACCTGTTGTGCGGCCTGTTGCGGCCGACATCGGGGACCGTGGTCTGCGAGGGGATCGACGTCCGCAGTGACGTGACCGGAGTGCGCTCGCGGTTGGGCGTCGTTCCGCAGGAGACTGCCCTGTACGACGACCTGACCGCCGATGAGAACCTCTCCTTCCACGCCCGCCTGTACGGAGTGCCCCACGCCAAGCGGAAGGCCCGTATCGACGAGCTCCTCGACCTGGTGGGCCTCAGTGGGCGCCGAGGCGATCGGGTCGGCACCTACTCCGGCGGGATGCAACGCCGCCTCGCCCTGGCGCGGGCCCTGTTGACCCGCCCGACCGTGGTCGTCCTGGATGAGCCGACCCTGGGCGTGGACGTGCAGTCGCGCGCGGCGCTCTGGGAACGAGTGCGCCAGATCGCCGACGAGGGCGGTACGGTCCTGCTGACGACCAACTACATGGAGGAGGCCCAGGCGCTGGCCGACCAGCTGGCCGTCCTCGACCACGGGGAACTCGTCGTGACGGGGACTCCCGAGGAACTGCGCGGGGCGCTCGGCCAGACGTTCATCGACGTCCGCTCCTCCCATCCCCCGAACGAAACCGGTCTGCGAGCCGTGCCGGGGGTCTGCGAAGTCACTTGGCGCGACGGGATCGCGTCGATCGCCGCGGACGGCGGTCCGGCGACCGTCCGCGGAATCCTGGACTGGTTCGCCGACCACGACGCGGACGCCGTGCTCGCCGGAGTGCGCCGCCCCGACCTCAACGACGTCTTCCTGGCCTTGACCGGAAAGGCCCTGCGCGACGGGGGCGCCTCATGAGTCGGCTGGAGCCCGTATGGGCGATCGCGGTCAAGGACTGGACGCGGTTCATCCGGCAACCGTTCCTGCTGGTGATCAGTGTGGTCATCCCATTGGTGTTCATCTTCTTCTACTCGCTCGTCATCCCGGTCAGCAACAACAACCCGGTCATGGTCGCCGACTCCGACGGCGGCCCCGCCGCAGCCCGGCTCGTCGAGACACTGCGCGCCGTCCACAGTGAAGAGGGCCCCTACTACGACGTGATCGCCACCGACCCCAGCGCCGCCCTGAGCGCGTTCGACGAGCAGCGCGCCCTGGCCGTCATCGTCATCCCCGACGGCTTCTCCGAGGCCGCCGAGGCGGGCAACGCCGCCGTCGAGCTGCGGCTGAACAACATCAACTCCGACTACTCCAAGAACCTGCGCCTGCGCCTCGACCATGCCGTCCGCGCTTTGAACGACGAGTTGGCCGGACCGGTGATGACCGTCAAGGAGACCCGTTGGCTGCCTCGCGACCCCACCATGCTGGGCTACATCTCCACCAGTCTGCTGCTGTTCGGCTGCTTGTACGCCGCCATGGTCAACACCGGCCTGCAGGTCGCCGCTGAATGGAACGACCGCACCGTGAAGAACCTGCTGCTCGCCCCAGCGGGGCGCGGCGCACTCGTCGCGGGCAAGATCCTGGCAGGGCTCGGGCAGAGCCTCGTGTCGCTGTGCCTGGTCCTGGCCGTCCTGGTGGTCGGCTTCGGCTTCAAGCCCACCGGCGATCTGCTCGGCATGGTCGGCATCGTCGTCGCGACCCTGCTCATGGGATCCGGCATCGGGGCGGCATTCGGTGTCGCCTCGAAGAAGTCCCTCGCCACAGCGTCCGCGCTCATCGCGCTGGCGATCGCGTTCTTCCTCGTCTCCGGCAACGAGGAATCGATGCGGGGCCTGGCCTGGGGACAACCGATCACCGCGCTGTGGCAGCTCTCCCGGGCACTCCCCACCACGTACGCCTTCATGTCCGCCCGCAGTATCTTCCTCACCGGCGACACCTCGGACTTGGCCGTCAACCTCACCATCGTACTGGCCTCAACGGCAGTGATCTTCGCGGCCGCGGCCGGGTTGCTGCGCCGCGCCTTCTCCCACCTGAACGGAGGCCAATGATGCACCTCGACCGCATCAATGCCATCATCGCGAAGAACATGCGCCAATGGTCCCGCGATAAGCAAGCCCTGGCGGGCCCCATGCTGATCCCGCTCGTGCTCATGTTCCTCTGCGGCGTCCTGTTCGGATTCGGCGGCGACGAGTGGAACATCGCACTGGTCAACCGCGGCGCCGGTCCGCATGCGACCGCGTTCGAGACCGGGATACGTGAACTGCGCGGCAACATCAGCCCCTACTTCCGCGTCGTCACCACCGACCCAGTAGAGGCCGACCGGCTCGTCACCGAAGGCCGCCTGCACATGGCGCTCACCATCCCCGACGACTTCGACCAGGTGATCGAGGCCGGTGGCGTGCCGACGCTGGAGACCCACGTTTACAACATCAACACCGACATGATGAAGAACGCGCGCCTACGGCTCGACCGCGCCATCCAGGACTACGCCGCCGCCCATGCCGAGGGCCTGGCGCCGATCACCGTCACCCAAACCACCACCCGCCCTGACGACGTGTGGCGCCGGACCTTCATCGCCAATAGCGCTGTCATCCTCGCCATCATGGTCGGGGCCGCGCTCAATGCGGCGATCATGGTCGCTCGCGAATGGGAGCGCAGAACCACCAAAGAGATCCGACTCGCGCCGCGGCCGTTGGCCGACTTGACCACCGGCACCCTGCTGGCCGGGATCATCACCGGTGCGATCAACACCGTGGTGACCCTGATGGTGGCGGTCGCCGTGTTCGGGGTCCGTATTCCGCTGGGAAGGCTGCCCGTCCTGCTGTCCGTCGCCGGGCTGGTGTCAGTCGCCTGCGCCGGCATCGGTGTCGCAGTCGGAGCGTGGCTGCGCGACTACCGGACCATTCAACCGCTGCTCATGGTGACATTCGCCGGCTCGTTCTTCGCTTCCGGCGGGTTCTCGTCAGTGGCGACCCTGCCCCGCCCGGTCCAGGTGTTCGACCGGTTCTGGCCCCCTGCGGCGGTGTTCGAGAACCTCCAGGCATGGACCTGGATGGCCGACCCGCCATCGCCGGCGCCGATGGTGCTCGCTTCCGGTGTCGCCGCGGTGCTCGGCGTGGGCATCGGCGCCTGGGCGCTCCACCGCAGGCTATGACCCGCCGCCGATCCGAAACCGGTCTGACGGCACCGCCGCCCGCCTCTCGCGCAGCGTTCGCGCTCTCCGGGCTGGGGGGGCGGCGCGCCGCCGCTATTCCCACGGCTTGAGCACGACCGGGCCCAGGGTGAGCCGGATCGGGTCGGTGTAGGCGCGCCGACCGGTCCTGGCGCCCCAGTGGAGGTGGTCGGCACCGGGTGGGACCCGGCCGATCACTTGGCCCCGGACGACCCTCTGCCCCGCCTCGACCTCGGCCTGCGCGGGCACGTAGGTCGCCCACACCGGCGATCCCGCCCGCTCGTGCTCGACGGAGATGACGGGCTGGGACGCGACGGGGCCCGCGAAGGCCACCACGCCATCGGCTGCGGCGACTATCGGCGTGCCGCCGGGAACGTCGAGGTCCACTCCCCGCCGCCCGGGCAGCCAGTCGTGCGCCGGAGGGGCGAAGGACGACAGCACCGGCGAGGGGGACCCCGTGGGCCACATCCAACGCTGGTCCTCCACGCCTGGAGCAGCCCCCGCCGACAGCGGTTGGGCGAGGAGGGCGGCTGCGGCGGAGGCCCGGAGGAACCGGCGGAGGCGGGTGCGGGGAGTCATGGACCCAGTCTCACCAGGCGCGCCGCCCGCGCGCCTACCGGGGCCGGAGCCCTGTGCACAGCGTTCCCGCCCCGTCCGGGCCTGTGGACGGCGCCCTTGCCGCACCAGCCCATCCCCAGTGACCAGCGACACTTCGCGGGACATGTGGTGTGATTCCGTCTGTTCTAGAATGAACGGGCGCTTGCCACGTGCAGGCGACTTCGCGTGCCATTTTCTGCGTGCCCCCGCTTCGCGGGAGGCCCGCAGGGCCAGCGGCCACGGTCCCCTCGGGGCGGCCCGGTCATGGCACCAGGGCCCACAGAAGTGGGCGGACAACCGAAAACCCCGGGGCACCGCCCCATGAACTCGCACCGCGCGGGGAAGGAAGAACCATGGCAGTCGTAACCATGCGTCAACTCCTCGAGTCCGGCGTCCACTTCGGACACCAGACTCGCCGTTGGAACCCGAAGATGAAGCGCTTCATCCTCACCGAGCGCAACGGCATCTACATCATCGACTTGCAGCAGACCATCGCCGACATCGACATCGCTTTCGATTTCGTCAAGCAGACCGTCGCCCACGGCGGCACGATCCTCTTCGTCGGCACCAAGAAGCAGGCCCAGGAGGCCGTCGCGGAGCAGGCCCAGCGCGTGGGCATGCCCTACGTCAACCACCGTTGGCTCGGCGGCATGCTGACGAACTTCTCGACGGTGTCGCGCCGCCTGCAGCGCCTCAAGGAGCTCGAGCAGATCGACTTCGAGGACGTGGCTGCCTCCGGCCACACCAAGAAGGAACTGCTCATGATGAGCCGTGAGAAGGACAAGCTGGCCCGTACCCTGGGCGGTATCCGCGACATGGCGAAGGTCCCCTCCGCGGTGTGGATCGTCGACCCGAAGAAGGAGCACCTCGCGGTCTCCGAGGCCCGCAAGCTGAACATCCCGATCGTCGCCATCCTCGACACCAACGCCGACCCCGACGAGGTCGACTACCGCATCCCCGGCAACGACGACGCCATCCGCGCCGTCGCGCTGCTGACCCGCGTGGTCGCCGACGCCGTCGCCGAGGGCCTGATCGCCCGCTCCGACGCCCGCAAGGGCAAGGGCGAGGAGACCGCCGCCGAGCCGCTCGCCGAGTGGGAGCGCGAGCTCCTCGAGGGCGAGGTCAAGGCCGACGAGGCCGCCGCGGCCCAGGCCGCCGAAGAGTCCGCCCCCAAGCAGGACTGAACGTTTTACTGAGAGGAACCACCTGATGGCGAAATTCACCGCTGCAGATGTGAAGGCGCTGCGCGAGCAGACCGGCGCCGGCATGATGGACGTCAAGAAGGCGCTGACCGAGGCCGACGGCGACTCCGAGAAGGCCCTCGAGATCATCCGCCTCAAGGGCCTGAAGTCCCTGTCCAAGCGCGAGGGCCGCCAGGCCCTGGCCGGCCTGCTGGCCGCCACCACCGACGGCACCGTCGGCGTCATGGTCGAGGTCAACTCCGAGACCGACTTCGTGGCCAAGAACCAGAAGTTCATCGACTTCGCGAACGAGGTCCTCGCCGCGGCCGTCGCCTCCAAGGCCTCCGACACGGACGCGCTGCTGGCCGCTCCGATGGGCGAGGGCACCGTCAAGGACCGTCTCGACGCTTTCGCCGCGATCATCGGCGAGAAGCTGCAGATCGGCCGCGTCGTGCGCGTCGAGGGCGACAACGTCGACCTCTACCTGCACCAGACGAACCCGGATCTGCCCCCGCAGGTCGGCGTCTTCGTGGTGACCGACGCGGCGGGCAAGGCGGTTGCCCACGACATCGCGATGCACGTGGCCGCTTACATGCCGGCCTACCTCGACCGTGACCACGTCCCCGCGGACGTGCTCGACAAGGAGCGCGCGACCCTGGAGAAGATCACCCTCGAGGAGGGCAAGCCCGAGCACATCGTGCCCAAGATCGTCCAGGGCCGCCTCGAGGCGTTCTTCAAGGACAACTGCCTGGTCGACCAGGCGTTCGCCCGCGACCCCTCCAAGTCCGTGGGCAAGGTCCTCAAGGAGGCCGGCGCCTCCGTGAGCGACTACGTGCGCGTGCACGTGGGCGCCTGAGCCCGCTCCCGCATCCGCGGCCCCGCCTTCGGGTGGGGCCGCGTCGCATCTTAGGTAGTATTGTCTCGGTTGGGCGCGCCCGAGGCGGGCGCGCCGCGCTGGATCGTAAGGAGAACTGCCATGTCCAAACCCCGCCGCGTCCTGTTGAAAGTATCCGGGGAGGCGTTCGGGGGAGGGGCTATCGGACTCGACACCGCGGTCGTGCGCGATATCGCCGAGCAGGTGGCCGTGGCGATCCGCCAGGGGGTCCACGTCGCCGTCGTCGTCGGCGGGGGTAACTTCTTCAGGGGCGCCCAGCTGGCCAAGGCGGGCCTGGAGCGCAGCCGGGCGGACTACATGGGGATGCTGGGAACGGTGATGAACGCCCTCGCGCTGCAGGACTTCATCGAGCAGGCCGGGGTCCCCGCCCGCGTGCAGAGCGCCATCACGATGACCCAGGTCGCTGAGCCCTACATCCCGCTCAGGGCGATCCGGCACCTGGAGAAGGGCCGGGCGGTCGTGTTCGGGGCGGGGGCCGGCTTGCCGTACTTCTCGACCGACACGGTCAGCGCCCAGCGCGCCCTCGAGATCCACTGCGACGAGCTGCTGGTCGCGAAGAACGGCGTGGACGGCGTGTACGACGACGACCCGAAGACGAACCCGGGAGCCCGCCGCTTCGACGCGATCACCTATTCCGAGGCCCTCACCCGCGACCTCAAAGTCATCGACGCCACCGCTCTCGCCCTGTGCCGCGACAACGGGTTGAAGACCCGGATCTTCGGAATGGGTGAAAAGGGCAACGTGACTCGCGCACTCATGGGCGAACATATCGGTACTCTTGTCACAACGCAGGACTGACCACCACACCACCGACACTAAGGAGCCACTGTGATTGACGATATCCTCCTCGAGGCCGAGGACAAGATGGACAAGGCCGTGGACGCGGCCTCCCACGAGTTCGCCTCCATCCGCACCGGGCGCGCCACCACGTCGATGTTCGCGCAACTGAGCGTCGAGTACTACGGGGCGCCCACACCGATGCAGCAACTGGCGTCCTTCCAGATCCCCGAGGCCCGCATGGTCATTATCTCCCCCTTCGACCGCACTGCCACGCAGGAGATCCTGCGCACGCTGCGCGAGTCCGACCTGGGAGTCAACCCCACCGACGACGGCAACATCATCCGCGTGGTCCTGCCCGCCCTCACGGAGGAGCGCCGCAAGGAGTACGTCAAGCAGGCCAAGTCGAAGGCCGAGGACGGCAGGGTCTCGGTGCGCGGAGTGCGCCGCAAGGCCAAGGACCAGCTCGACCGCCTCAAGAAGGACGGCGAGGCCTCCGAGGACGACGTGGACCGCGCCGAGAAGGCCCTGGACGCGGCGACGCGGGCCCACACCGACCAGATCGACAAGATGCTGGCGGCTAAGGAGAGCGAGCTGCTGACGATCTGATGGAGGATCAGTCGCAGAGTTTCTTGTCGGCGGTCTTCCGCCCCGGCCCCACCCGCGAGCGCCCGCCCCTGGGCGCGACGGGCAGGGCGGGGCGCAACCTGCCGGCCGCTGTGACGACCGGGGCGGTCTTGGTCACGGTCATCGCGGTCGCCCTGTTCTTGTACCCGCCGCTGTTCATCGGCGTCATCGCGGTGGCGTGCCTGGCGGGGGTGTGGGAGCTGGCGGGCGCTTTCGCGCGCATGGGGGTGTCCGTGGCGGTGATCCCCCTGTACGTGGGCGCGATCGGCATGGTCACCTGCGCGTGGCTGCTGGGGGCGGAGGGAATGCTCTTCGCCATGTACCTCACCGTCTTCGTGTGCGCGGCGTGGCGCCTGCTGGACGCGCGCACCGAGTCCCGGATGAGTGATATCGCCTCGTCGGCCTTCGTGGCCGTCTACGTCCCCTTCCTGGCGTCCTTCGTCGTTCTCATGGTGTCGGCGTGGCCGGACCCGTGGGTGTTCCTTTCCTACGAGGCGATGGTGATCGCCTCGGACACGGGCGGCTGGGCGGCGGGGATCGCCATCGGCCGCCACCCCATGGCCCCGCGCCTGTCCCCGAAGAAGTCATGGGAGGGCTTCGCGGGCTCGTGCCTGGCGGCGACGGGCGTGGGGTGCCTCGGGCTGCACCTGCTGGGCGCCCAGTGGTGGTGGGGCCTGGTGGCGGGCGTTCTGGTGGCGTTCGTGGGGACCATGGGCGACCTGACCGAGTCCCTCATCAAGCGCGAGGCGGGCATCAAGGACATGTCGGGCCTGCTGCCCGGCCACGGGGGCGTCCTCGACCGTGTGGACGCGGTGCTCATGACGGCGCCCGTCGTCTACTTCGTCTACGCTCTCGCGCTGCCCGGCGTGTCGTGGGAGGGGAGCCATTGAGCACACGGACCCAGCTGGCCGCGGCGCGCGCGTCGGGGGCGGGGCGCGAGGTGCGCCCGACCGACCAGCCGCCCGAGGGCGCCGCGCACGCGGGTGCCCGCCCGGTGCTGTCCTTCACGGCCAAGCGGCGGGGCAAGCCCCCCTCGCACCTGGCCGACTTGGACGCGGCGGGGCGCAAGGCGGTGCTCGGGGGCATGGGCCTTCCGCCGTTCCGCGCCGACCAGTTGAGCCGCCACTACTTCGAGCGCTTCGAGGCGGACCCGGCGGATATGAGCGACATCCCCGCCTCCATGCGCCAGGGGGTCCGCGACTCCCTGTTGCCCCCGCTGGTGTCCGAGGTCGTGTCGCTGCGGGCCGACGGGGGGCGCACCGTCAAGGACCTGTGGAGGCTCTACGACGGCGCGCAAGTGGAATCCGTGCTCATGCGCTATCCGCAGCGGACCACCTTGTGCGTGTCCTCGCAGGCGGGGTGCGGTATGGCCTGCCCCTTCTGCGCGACGGGGCAGATGGGGCTGACCCGCAACCTGTCGACGGCGGAGATCGTCGACCAGGTCCGCCTGGCGCAGGCGGCGTGCCGCGACGGCGCCCTGGCCGGTGGTCCCACGCGGCTGACGAACGTCGTGTTCATGGGGATGGGTGAGCCCCTGGCCAACTACAAGACGGTGGTGGGCGCGCTGCACCGCCTCGTCGATCCGGTGCCGGAGGGCTTCGGGATGAGCGCCCGCAACGTCACGGTGTCCACGGTGGGACTGGTCCCCGCGATCCGCAGACTTGCGGGGGAGGGGCTTCCCGTGACGCTCGCCGTGTCCCTGCACGCCCCCGACGACGGCCTGCGCGACGACCTCATCCCCATCAACTCGCGGTGGAAAGTGGGGGAGCTCCTGGACGCGGCGCGCCACTACTTCCTGGTGACGGGGCGCAGGGTGTCCATCGAGTACGCCCTCATCAAGGACATGAACGACCAGGTCTGGCGCGCCCAGCTCCTGGCCGACGAGCTCAACCGGAGGGGGAAGGGGTGGGCCCACGTCAACCCGATCCCGCTCAACCCGACGCCGGGTTCGATCTGGACGGCGTCCACGAGGCGTTCACAGGACGCATTCGTCACGACTCTCCGCGACAATGGGATAGTGACTTCGATTCGCGACACCCGCGGCTCTGATATCGACGGGGCGTGCGGCCAGTTGGCCACGTCCGCGGCGAAGAGGGCCGCGGGGGACGGCAGTAGCAGGAAGGAGACCCGATGACCGACGCATTTCCGACGGTTGGTTTTTTCCGGCAGGGGTACAACCCCGAGGCCGTGGACGCGTTCTTCGAGGACGCGCGGCGCGCCTACGAGGGCGGCGTGCCTGCCGAGCAATTCAGCGCCGAGCAGGTGCGGCAGGCGACGTTCACGCTGAAACGGCGCGGCTACGACATCGACGCGGTCGATGGGGCGATGAACCGCTTGGAGGCGGCCTTCGTCCAGCGCGACCGGGCCGAGCACGTCGCGGCGATGGGGGAGGCCGCGTGGTACGACCGCGTCGCCGACCGGGCGACCACGCTGTACCCCAGGCTCCAGCGGCCGCGGGGCGAGCGCTTCGCCCACCCGGAGTCGGGGCGGGGCTACCGGATGGACGAGGTTGATGACCTGCTGGACCGGCTCGCCGCCTATTTCGACGACGGCGAACCCCTGAATGCCGATGAAGTGCGCCAGGCCACTTTCAGGCCCGCGCGGGGCAAGAAGGCTTACGCCGAGGGCCCTGTGGACGCGTTCCTGGGGCGGGCGGTGGACATCCTGCTGGCGGTCGACTGATGCCTCCGGCCGTCCCGGTGCCCGCCCAGGGCGCGCCCGTACCTGTGGTCGTCCTTGGCTCGACGGGGTCGATCGGCACCCAGGCGCTCGACGTGATCGACGCGAATCCCGGTGTCTTCGAGGTGGTGGGCCTCGGGGCCGGGGGCGCCGACCCGGGTGCCCTGGCCGCGCAGGCCGCCTCCCACGGGGCCCCGTTGGTCGCGGTCGCGCGTGAGGACCGCGTCGGGGAGGTGCGAGGGGCTCTAGCGGCTGCTGCCCCTTCAGTGGCGCCGACGGTCCTGGGGGGCGCCGACGCGGCTTCGGACCTGGTTCGCGAAGCGTGCGCCAGGTGGGGAGGGCGCGTCGTTGTCCTCAACGGGATCACGGGTTCCGTGGGGCTGCGCCCGACGTTGGCGGCTTTGGAGTCGGACGCCACACTGGCGCTGGCGAACAAGGAGTCGCTGGTGGCCGGGGGCGCCCTGGTCAAGAGGGCCCTGCGGCGCCCCGGACAGGTGGTGCCCGTTGATTCGGAGCACTCGGCGATCGCCCAGGCGCTGGCCAGCGGCGTGCACGAGAAGGGGCTCACGTCGCGGCGCCTTTCGGGCGCCAGCGAGGTCGCCGACCTGGTGCTGACGGCGTCGGGCGGCCCGTTCCGCGGCCTCACCCGCGCCGAGCTCGCCCGGGTCACACCCGAGCAGGCCCTCAACCACCCGACGTGGGACATGGGCCCCGTCGTCACCATCAACTCTGCGACCCTGATGAACAAGGGCCTGGAGCTCATCGAGGCGCACCTGCTCTTCGATGTCGCCCCCGACCACATCATCACGACGGTCCACCCCCAGTCGATCGTGCACTCGATGGTGACGTGGCAGGACGGGGCGACGACGCTGCAGGCCTCGCCCCCCGACATGCGGCTGCCCATCGCACTGGGACTGGCGTGGCCCCGGCGGCTGCGCGGAGTGGAAGAGCCCCTGCGGTGGGACGCTGCGTCGCAGTGGACTTTCGAACCGGTCGACGACGAGGCTTTCCCCGCCGTCGGCCTGGCGCGGGCCGCGGTGTCCGCCTCTGCCACCCACCCCGCGGTGATGAACGCGGCGAACGAGGTGCTCGTCTCCGCCTTCCGCGCGGGCGCGGTGGGCCTGCCGGGCATCACCGATGTCGTCGAGCGGGTCCTCAGCGAGCACGAGGGCGTCGAGGACCCGTCGTTGGAGGACGTGGAGGCGGTCGAGCGGTGGGCGCGCGAGCGCGCCCACGAATTGTCGGTGCTTTGAGGCGGGCCGAGGGGCCCGGGGAAGCGGCTCGTCGCCGCTGGAAGGAATAATATGGGTTACGTGGTAGGCATTGTCGTGGTCGTCGTCGGCATTCTGGCGTCGGTGGCGCTCCACGAAGTGGGGCACATGGTGCCAGCGAAGAAGTTCGGGGTCCTGGTCCCCGATTACGCGGTGGGCTTCGGCCCCGCGTTGTGGAAGAAGAAGATCGGGGAGACCACTTACGCGCTGCGCGCGGTGCTGCTAGGAGGGTACGTGAAGATCCTCGGCATGTACCCTCCTGCCCGTGAGGGCGCGCGCACGCTCAACCGCAAGGGCCGGCCCACTCTGGCCGAGGAGGCGCGCCAAGCGAGTGCTGAGGACCTGCCCGAGGGCCAGGAGGCGCGGGCGTTCTACAACCTGTCGGCCCCGAAGAAGATCGTTGTCATGGTGTCGGGGCCCCTGATGAATCTGCTGATCTGCGTGGTCCTGTCGGCCATCACGATGATCGGCATCGGCGCCCCCCGGGCATCGACTACCCTGGCGGCCGTTTCCCAGACGGTGGCGAGCGCTTCGGGCGAGGTCGCCGGCCCGGCCCACGAGGCGGGGGTGCGCGCCGGCGACGTCGTCGAGTCGTGGAACGGGACGCCCATCGCGTCGTGGTCCGAGTTCCACGAGGCGATCGCGGTCTCCCCGGCGGGCGAGCCGCAGCAATTGGGCGTCAAGCGCGGGCAGGAGCACCTCACCTTCGAGGTGGTTCCCGTGGAGGGCCAGCAGGGCCGCGTCGTCGGCGTGACCGCGGGGTTCGAGTACGTGTCCGCGTCGCCGGCCGATGTGGTCGCGGCGGACTGGCAGATGTTCACCTCCACGGCCAGTGTGGTCGTGCGGCTGCCGCAGGCGGTGTGGAACGTGGGGCGGTCGCTGTTCACCGACGACGCCCGCGAGGCGACCAGTGTCGTGTCCGTGGTGGGCGTGGGCCGCATGGCGGGGGAGGTGACCGGGGACCCCTCGTCCCTTGGCCTGCGCGACACCCGCCAGGTCGTCGCCGTTCTGCTGAGCCTGCTGGCGTCCTTGAACATGGCGCTCTTCGTGTTCAACCTCATCCCGCTGCCTCCCCTGGACGGCGGGCACATCGTGGGCGCCTGCTACGAGTGGGCGCGGGGCGCGCTCGCCCGGGCCCGCGGGAAAGCGGACCCGGGGCCGGCGGACACGGCGCGCATGGTTCCGCTCACGTGGGCGGTGGGCGGTGTGCTGGTCGCCATGAGCGTCATCCTCATCGCCGCCGACATTATCAAGCCGGTTTCTTTGGCCTGACGCGGGAAAGCGGGGGCCACGGGGCGCGGCGCCAGCCCCGCCCCGCCCCCGGTGGCCGCCGGAGCGGTGCGAGCGAGCGGCCGACTGGGGGATAATGGGCCGGTGAGCGCAATCAACCTCGGTATGCCCGACGTCCACACGACGCCCTTCCCCCGCAAGAGCACCCGGCGCATTATGGTCGGGGACGTGCCGGTCGGCGGCGGGGCGCCGGTGTCGGTGCAATCCATGACGACCACGAAGACTCATGACATCGGCGCGACACTGCAGCAGATCGCGGAGCTGACAGCCGCGGGCTGCGACATCGTCCGCGTCGCCTGTCCGACCGACAAGGATGCGGCGGCGCTGCCCGTCATCGCCAAGCAGTCGCGCATCCCGGTGATCGCCGATATCCACTTCAAGCCGAAGTACGTGTTCCAGGCCATCGAGGCGGGCTGTGGCGCGGTGCGCGTCAACCCGGGGAATATCCGCAAGTTCGACGACCAGGTGAAGGACATCTGCAAGGCGGCTTCGGACCACGGAGTGTCCCTGCGAATCGGTGTCAACGCGGGCTCGCTGGACCCCCGCCTGCTCAAGAAGTACGGTCGGGCCACGCCCGAGGCGCTCGTCGAGTCCGCGGTGTGGGAGGCGTCGTTGTTCGAGGAGAACGATTTCCACGACTTCAAGATCTCCGTCAAGCACCACGACGTCCTCACGATGGTGGAGGCCTACCAGCAGCTCTCCGAGCGCGGCGATTGGCCGCTGCACCTGGGCGTCACGGAGGCGGGGCCCGCCTTCCAGGGCACCATCAAATCGTGCGCGGCCTTCGGGGTCCTGCTCGCCCAGGGCATCGGCGACACGATCCGCGTGTCGCTGTCCGCCCCGCCAGTCGAGGAGGTCAAAGTTGGGACGAAGCTGCTGGAGTTCATGGGCTTGCGCGACAAGACGCTGGAGATCGTCTCCTGCCCCTCGTGCGGGCGTGCCCAAGTTGACGTGTGGACCCTGGCCGAGAACGTGACGGAGGGCCTGAAGGAACTGACCGTCCCCCTGCGCGTCGCCGTCATGGGCTGCGTCGTCAACGGCCCCGGCGAGGCCCGCGAGGCGGACCTGGGGGTGGCGTCGGGCAACGGGAAGGGGCAGATCTTCATCCAGGGGAAGGTGGTGGAGACCGTCCCCGAGGACCAGATCGTGGAGACCCTGATCCGCCGCGCGAACCTGTTGGCCGAGGAGATGGGCCTTGAGCCCGGATCTGGCGCCGTCGAGGTCGCTCCCGTCGGACAGCGCAGCACCAGCACACCTTAGGAGGAGAACATGCGCATACGCAGTGCCATTGCCGTCACCGCCCTCGCTGCCGCCGCGGGCGTCGCCGCCACGGGTTTCCCGCGCCGCATGGGGCTCACCGCCTCGCAGGCCGCCGTCTCACTGCCCGGCGATCTGCTGGTGCCCGGGGCCGACGTGGTGGCTGACCGGGGCATCGAGGTGCCCGCCCCCGCCGCGCTCGTGTGGGAGGTGCTGGACGCCGCCTTCGAACCCGACGGATCCGTCGATGTGGTGGCGCGGGAGAGGGGCGAGTATGTGCTGCTCCGCTCCGGCGGCCCCGACTCCCCGGAGGGGGAAGGGGGAGAGTCGTCGTGTGTGATCGCCCTGCTCCCCATTACCGTTGGCCGCACCCTGGTCCACATCCGCGAGCGGCACAAGGCGGGGGAGGGGAGCAGGGCGCGGCTGTGGGCGCGGATCGTCGCCCAGTCGTGGGCCACGGCCTCCCTGCTGCGCGAGATCCGCTCCGCCTCGGTGGCCCTCGCCGAACGCCGCGCCTGGGGCTCCCGCGGCGGCTGACGGGTTCCGCCTCGTAACGGGCGCCCCCGCGCCCGCAGGGGTAGTATGGGACGGCCGCGGCGCCAACGGGGATGCCGCCACGATCGAAGGGGAATGGGATGGTCCACTCCGCGTCCGCGCTCGTCCTCACCGCCACTGGCTGCGCCATAGGCGGGTTCTGGCTGTGGATGTGGAGCGGAGCGGGCGTTTTCGCCCGCAGGGCCGGCGTGCTGCGGCTGTCCTCCGCCCGGGATTCGCCCGCATGCCCCGTCCAGCGCGTCGTCTGGCCGCAGCTGCCCCTCCTGGCCGCCCTGTGGCTCGCCACCGCCGCCCTGGCCTCCCGGGAGGCCGCGGGGTGGGACGCCTCCGCGCAGTGCGCCGTCGTCTTCGCCCTGCTGGGGGCGATGGCCCTCGTCGCCGTCATCTGCCTCTACTTCGGGGCGCTGCCCGAATGGGCATACCCGGGGTGGATGGCCCGGCGCTACTACCGCGCCCACCCCGACAGGGCCGTCGCCGAGCTCGGCCACGCCAGGGCGGTCGGCCTCGCCGCGTGACCGGTTCGCCCGCTCCCATCCCGGATGCCCCTGTTGCGACCGCTCACCCGCCCGGCGGGCGGCGTTCCCGCTCTGCGGCCCCCGGTGCCCGCGCCGTGATCCCGCGCCCACCGCTGGGCCCGTTTCCCCTGTGTCGGCGCGTTGCCCTACTCTTGGACCATGCTGCGAAACTACTCGACACTCTTCCTGCGCACGTTGCGCGAAGATCCGGCGGACGCCGAGGTCAACTCCCATAAGCTGCTCGTGCGCGCGGGCTACATCCGGCGGGCCGCGCCCGGGATCTACACGTGGCTGCCCCTGGGACTGCGCACGCTGCGCAAGGTTGAAGGGGTCGTCCGCGAGGAGATGGACCGCATGGGCGCCCAGGAGGTCCACTTCCCGGGGCTGATCCCCGCTGAGCCCTACAAGGCGACGAACCGCTGGGAGGACTACGGGCCCACCCTGTTCAAACTGGCCGACCGCAAGGGCGGGGACTACCTGCTGGCCCCCACCCACGAGGAGATGTTCACCCTGCTGGTGAAGGACATGTACTCCTCGTACAAGGACCTGCCCACGACGCTGTACCAGATCCAGACGAAGTACCGCGACGAGGCGCGCCCGCGCGCCGGCCTGATCCGCGGGCGCGAGTTCGTCATGAAGGACGCCTACAGCTTCGACATCGACGAGGCGGGCCTGGAGGCCTCCTACCAGGCCGAGCGCGACACTTATGAGCGGATCTTCACCCGCCTCGGACTCGAGTACGTGATCGTGTCGGCCATGTCCGGGGCGATGGGCGGGTCGCGTTCGGAGGAGTTCTTGCACCCCAGCCCCATCGGCGAGGACACCTTCGTGCGCTCGCCGGGCGGCTACGCCGCCAACGTCGAGGCAGTGACCACGCCCGCGCCCCCGGAGGCGGACGCCTCAGGCACGCCGGCGCCGCGCGTGGTGCCCACCCCTGACTGCCCGACCATCGAGTCGCTGGTCGCGCTGCTCAACTCCGAGCAGCCGCGCGAGGACCGCCCCTGGGAGGCGGCCGACGCCCTGAAGAACATCGTCGTGGTCCTCACGCACCCCGATGGGGGCCGTGAGCTGCTGGTCGTGGGCATTCCGGGCGACCGCGACGTCGATATGAAACGGCTCGAGGCGTCGGTGGCGCCCGCCGAGGTGGCGATGGCCACGGACGCGGACTTCGAGGGCCACCCGGAGCTGGTGCGCGGCTACATCGGCCCGCAGGTGCTGGGGCCGAACGCCCCGGAGGGCGCCGACCCCGTGCGCTACCTGGTGGATCCCCGGGTGGTGGCGGGCACAGCGTGGGTGACCGGAGCGAACCAGGACGTCCACCACGTGCTCGACCTGGTGATGGGCCGAGACTTCACCGCGGACGGCACGATCGAGGCGGCCGAGATCCGCGAGGGCGACGAGGCGCCCGACGGCTCCGGCCCGCTGCACGTGGAGCGCGGCATCGAGATCGGCCACATCTTCCAACTGGGCCGCAAGTACGCCGAAGCGCTGGGGCTGAGCGTCCTGGACGAGAACGGCAAGAGCCAGGTCGTCACGATGGGCTCCTACGGCATCGGGGTCACGCGCGTCATGGCCGCCCTGGCCGAGGCGAACTGCGACGGCAAGGGGCTGAGCTGGCCCGCGGGCATCGCCCCCTTCGACGTGCACGTCCTGGCCACTGGGAAGGACGGCGCGGTGTTCGAGGCCGCTTCCTCCTTGGCGGCCGCGCTGGACGCAGCGGGGCTCGACGTCGTCTTCGACGACCGCCGCAAAGTGAGTGCCGGGGTGAAGTTCGCCGACTTCGAACTGGTCGGCGTCCCCCTGGGGGTCGTCGTCGGCAGGGGCCTGAAGGCCGGCAACGTGGAGGTGCGCGTGCGCGGCACGGGCGAGTCCTTCGAAGTGCCGGTGGACGCCGCCGCCGCCAGGGTGGTCGAACTGCACGGACAACTGATGGGAGCGAACTGATGGCCATTCGTCCGATCCGCATTATCGGGGACCCGGTGCTGCGCACTGTGTGCGATCCGATCACCGAGGTCACCGACTCGGTGCGGACCCTGGTGGAGGACCTGCTGGAGGGCGTCGATATGGAGGGCCGGGCGGGACTGGCCGCCAACCAGATCGGCGTCGGCCTGCGGGCGTTCTCCTACAACATTGACGGGCAGATCGGGTACGTCCTCAACCCGACGATCGTCGAGCTGTCGGAGGACGAGTACCAGGACGGCGACGAGGGCTGCCTGTCGGTCCCCGAGCTGTGGTACCCGACCAAGCGGGCGTGGTACGCGCGCTGCGAGGGCACGGACTTGGACGGGCGCCCGGTCGTCCTGGAGGGCGAGGAGCTCATGGCCCGTTGCATCCAGCACGAAGTGGACCATTTGGATGGGCACCTCTACATCGACCGTTTGGAGCGCAAGGTCCGCAAGAAGGCGCTGCGGGACATCCGCGACGCCGGCATGTGAGCCCACCCGGAGGACGGCACGGCCCGGCCCCGGGCGGCCGTCCTCCGCGCCGCGCCCGCGACCGACTGGAGGGGGCGGGCGCGGTGCCTTACAATGGAAGCACACCGTTCGCCGCCCCAAGGGGCGGCGCGTGGCCGCCAGATGAACGCGGGTCAGGACGTAGGGGAAGACGATCCTCACCAGCGAACTGGAGGAACCATGAGAGGGACGTACACCCGCGGTGTACTTTTCGTGCACTCGACACCGCCCGCGCTGTGTCCGCACATCGAGTGGGCGCTGGGCACGGCGCTCGGACAGGAGGTCCACCTCCAGTGGTCGGACCAGGGGGCGGCGCCCGGAATGGTGCGCTGCGAATTCGCGTGGGTCGGCCCCGTCGGCTCGGGCGCCCGCCTCGCTTCCGCCCTGCGCGGCTGGGAGCACCTGCGCTACGAGGTGACGGAGGAGGCCACCGCCTCCGCCGACGGTGGACGGTGGTGCCACACGCCGTCGCTGGGTGTTTTCCACTCGCAGATGGACACGGCGGGCAACGTCGTCGTCTCCGAGGACCGCGTCCGCGCAGCGTTGGAGTCCGCTTCGACCCTGGGCGAGCTGCGCGAGGCCCTCGAGCTGGCGCTCGGCCAGGCGTGGGACGACGAGCTCGAGCCCCTGCGCCACGCTGGCGCTGGCGCTCCCGTTCGCTGGCTCAACAATCGCGTGGGCTGACGATGGGGACGATCGCCGACCTCTTCGGCGACCAGCTGCGCGCCACCGTGGCGGCGGATCACGGGGCCGACGGCGCAGCGGGGGAGCTGGTCCCCGCCTCGTCCGGCGGCTCCAAGGCGGACCTGGTCGAGGAGGCCGCCATGGAAGCGGTCCTGGAGGAGAGCGGACTGGAACCGGGCAGCGCCCGCGCCGACTTGACTCTGCGCGGCGACTTGGACCTCGACGACCTCGGCCTGTGCGCGGTGGTGGCCCGCTTCGAACGGGCCGCGAACGCGCGCTGCCCCGATGCCGAGATCGAGCAGTGGCGCACGCTGGGGGACCTCCTGTCAGCGGCGCGCGCACTCGGAGGGGACAGCGGGCAGTAGCCGTGGCGCGACCGTGCCAGAGCGCCAGCTGCCCATAAACTCGCCCGGGTTCGGTCAAGGACTCGTCCAATGCGCGTAAAGGCTGGAGTTTCAGGGGAAAAGGGCCCTACCATTGGAGGTGCGGCATATTCCCGTGCCACGGAGCGCCCTCGTTGGAAGGAACACTGTTGACCCGCACCGAAGAAGATCTGCTCGGCACCCGTGAAGTCCCCGAAGACGCGTACTGGGGGATCCACACGCTGCGCGCCACGGAGAACTACAGGATCTCCGGGCGCACCATCAACGAGGCGCCCGAACTCATCCGCGCCTTCGCAGAGGTGAAGAAGGCCTGCGCGATGGCCAACATGCAGCTCAAGGCGATGAAGCCCGTGAAGGCCGAGGCGATCATCGCGGCATGCGACGAGATCATCGAGAACGGGAAGTGCCTCGACCAGTTCCCGGTCGACCAGTTCCAGGGCGGTGCGGGCACCTCAGTCAATATGAACGCCAACGAGGTCATCGCCAATCTCGCCCTCGAGATCCTCGGCGAGGAGAAGGGCAACTACTCGGTCATCCACCCCAATGACCACGTCAACCGCTCCCAGTCCACGAACGACGCCTACCCCACGGCGTTCCGCATCGCCCTGTGGCGCAAGGTGAACCGCCTGCGCAAGGCCCTGGACGAGCTCGCCGACGCCTTCGAGGAGAAGGGCGGGGAGTTCCGCCGCATCCTCACCATGGGGCGCACGCAGCTCCAGGACGCGGTGCCGGTATCCCTCGGCGCGGAGATGACTGCCTTCGCCCACACGCTGCGCGAGGAGGACGAACGCCTCGACAACAACGCGGAGCTGCTGCTGGAGACGAACTTGGGGGCAACCGCGATCGGAACGGGCCTGAACACCCCCGAGGGCTACCAGGAGTCGGTCGTGCGCCACCTGCGCCGCATCACTGGCGCCCGCGTGGTGGCCTCGCCGGACCTGCTGGAAGCCACCAGCGACACGGGCGCCTACGTGTCCATGCACGCCACCATCAAGCGCTCCGCGGCGAAGCTGTCGAAGATCTGCAACGACCTGCGGCTCTTGGCGTCGGGGCCGCGCGCTGGCCTCAATGAGATCAACCTGCCGAAGATGGCGGCGGGTTCGTCGATCATGCCCGCGAAGGTCAACCCCGTGATCCCCGAGGTCGTCAACCAGGTGTGCTTCAAGGTCATCGGCAACGACCACGTCGTTACGATGGCCTCGGAGGCCGGGCAGCTGCAGCTCAACGTCATGGAACCGGTGATCGCCCAGGCGATCTTCGAGTCCATCAACCTGCTGGTCAACGCCTGCGACACGCTGCGCCTGCGCTGCGTGGAGGGGATCACTGCGAACGAGGCGGTGTGCCGCGGCTACGTGGAGAACTCCATCGGCATCGTCACCTACTTCAACGACGTCATCGGCCACCACCTGGGCGACGTAGTCGGGAAGCGGGCCGCCGACGAGGGCAAGACCGTGCGCGAGGTGATCCACGACATGCAACTGCTTGCGCAGGACGAGGTCGAGCGCATCCTGTCCCCGGAGAACCTGGCACACCCCAAGTACGCGGGGGCAACGGAGGACTGAGCCCGGGCGCGCGTGCGGCCGGGGCCGGGAAGGCGCTCCCTCGACCCTGCGTCTGTCTGACGCGCGTCCCCGCACACCGCGGAGGCCGGCTGGGCGGAGGCGGTCTGTTGGGAGTCTGCCATGACGCCCCCGCACACGGTGGAGGCCGGAGCCCCCGCAGGGGCCCCGGCCTCGTTCCCCGTCAGTCGGAGCGGCGGCGCTGGCCCATCTCAGCCGTTCCCGGACACGCGCGGGTCAGCGCTGGTGAGCGCTGCCCGGCTTCCCGCGTACTGCCCGGGTGAGATGTGCTTCGAGCGCGTCGAGGAACTGCTGCGGTGAGGTGTCGTCGGAGTGGACGGTGAAATCTCCGCTCGTGACGGACGACGCGGGGGCCGAAACCAGCGCGCACGAGGTGTAGAGCCCCGTCGCCGTCAATCGTTGGCAGAGTTCGACGTAGCGGTCGATATAGGAACCGCGCCGCATAATATGATCTATTTCAAACAAGTACTGAGTGCCATCCCTGTGGGGCCGTGTGGAGGCGCTGTTCTCCTCGACGAACATGAACCAACCAATGAAAGGCGGATCGATCTGGCCGAGTAAGCCCTCGTCGTAGGCGCAGCGAAGATCGTACGCCGAGCCAACGGCTTCCTCAGAGCGGTTGTTGAAGTTGTTCCCCATGGACGTGCCGGCTTGGCTTTTGAACTCGATCACCGCCAGTAGGGCGCCCCGGTGGACTACTGTGACATCCCAGCTCTTCGAGGGACGGAAGAAGCCCGGCAGCGTCACTGCGCGGCGTTCCACCAACACCGAGTCCTTGGGAAGCCCTGCTCGGGGCACGACGTCGCGGATCAGACGGACGAACCCATCCATGTTCTTGCCAGCGGTCACTTGGCCACGACCACCCCGGTCGGCGTCTCCGCGCAGTGCTTGACGCGCACCCGCGTCCTGGCGTGCGGTCCAGAAGTGACGGACGGCCTCCCGCACGGCGGCCGTCACTTGGTCGGTGCTGCTCATGCCGCCCTCTTGATGGTCTTGCTCTCCGATTCTGTGATGCCCAGCGCTTCAGCGAGGAGTCTGCTGTCCGCGATTCCACCGAGTCTGCCCACGCGGCTGAGCTCGCGGCGTGTCCGTGTTTCCAGGCTGTCCCAAGCGGGCAGGTGTATGCGGCGGAGGTTCTGCGCCTGGAACCGGAAGTACCCTCCGCCGAGTTTGGTCGAGTAGGCGCGTACGACGAGCGCGGCGAGCCCGCTGCACAGGATCGCGCGCAGCGCGCGCAGGTCCCACGAAGTGGAAGTGATGTGGTACAAGCCGTGATGGGGATAAACGGTTCCAGCATCGTAGGCGATGGAATCCGCGTTGTCCCGGATGTCGGGTATGAGCAGTTTCGGAGTCGTGGTCAGGGAGGGAACGATGCGGTCAATGGTCCGGTACCACAAACGCTGCGGATCTCGTTTCGCGGTGTGCCTCTTGGCGAGGGGATGCCAGAATCTCCGCAAATACGCGCCAAGGCGGGGGTATTGCGAAAGATCGACCAATGAGCCGTCGTCGGCCCACGGGTTGATGATCCCGCGGCCATCCCACGCCAGGGCCCCGTTGACGATGTCTTTCCCAGTGGCCAATGGGAGTTTCCGGTCATCTTCAACGTCCAGCGCGTCGAGTCGCCCGATGAAGACTCTGTCAGCTCCAGTCGCGACACCGATCCCGATCCTGCAACCGGCGTCCTCAAGAGTGGGGAACGCGTCTTCCAGTCTGCGGATAACGGTCTGCGCAGGATCCGGGGACAGCAGCCACGGTGATGAGCCAGCCGGAGTTGGCAATGGTGCTAGGCGAGGGTCGCTTCGCTCCGGAGTATCGGCCGCGCGCGCGACATCTTGGAGGTAGGCGTCCTCGATGGACTCGATTTGCGCCACCAGGGTGCGGAGCACCGGGGAGCGCCGAATACGGGTGATCGATGTGTATGCCCCAACGGACTTCTCGAACGCGGGGAGCATGTACATGTCGAAATACGCGTCCATGCCGTACTCGTGGGCGATCAAGGCTCGTAGTTCGCGCCCGTAGGCGTTCTTCACCCACGAATCGGAGCAGATGAAGGACAATGTCCCGGAAGGCGACAACAGGGACAACGACCGCTCGAAAAAGGGGACGTAGATGTCAGCGCGTCCGATCATAGTCCTGTATCTGCGGCGGTAGAGGGCGAGCGCTGCGGGATCGAGGGCCTCCTGGCGGATGTACGGAGGGTTGCCCACCACGTAATCGAATGCGCCGTTCAAGGGGACTGTGAGAAAGTCTCCTTCAATGAGCCAACTATCGAGCAACAGATCCGCCTCGGCCGGTGTGAATCCGTGTTCCTGGATGGTCTCACGAAGACACCGACGGGTCGCGGTGAAGGTCGAGTGGTCCATTTCAACCGCGCGGACGCACGGTTCAAGGGATTCTGCGCTCTTCCCACCATGCGAATGGTGGCTCGACAACAGCCTTTCCACGATTCGGAGGAGGAAAACGCCGCCGCCGAAAGACGGCTCCAGAATCCTGCGTGAGGCGAGGGGCGCGTCTTGGCGGTATCCGATGAGGTCCAGCATGAAGTCGACGACTGCGGGTGCTGTGAAGACCGCTCCCCGTTGTTTCTCGCCGCCGAGGGATCCGGGCGGGTTCGGGTCGGTGAGGCTCGCACTGTCCGTCGTCATGTCCTCATTCTTCCATGGAGGGTGCGCACGTGCGGTGGAGGCCGGAGCCCCCGCAGGGGCCCGGCCTCGTTCCCCGTCAGTCGGAGCGGCGGCGCTGGCCCACCTCAGCCGCGCCCGGACACGCGCGGGTCAGCGCTGGTTGGTGCTGCCCGACTTCCCGCGTACTACCCGGGCCAGACGCGCCCGGATCAGTCCTCGCCCGCGTGGTCGGAGCCGGGGACCGCGCAGTTGAACAGGTCGTACTTGTCGATGGCCGCCCGCACGGCGGAGGGGGCCACCTGGCCGCGCGAGGCCAGGGCCGCCAGGGTGCGCACCACCATGGACTCGGCGTCGATGTGGTACCAGCGGCGGGCAGCGCGGCGCGTGTCGGAGAATCCGAAGCCGTCGGCGCCGAGCACGTGGTAGTCGCCGGGCACCCACTGGCGGATCTGGTCGGGCAGCATCTTGTCGAAGTCCGAGGAGGCCACGAAGGGGCCCTCGGCGCCCGCCAGGCGCTCGGCGACGAACGGCGTGCGCGGCTGAGCCTCGGGGTGCAGGAAGTTGTGCTCGTCGGCCTCCAGGCCGTCGCGGCGCAGCTCGGACCACGAGGTCACCGACCACACGGCGGCGTCCACGCCCCAGTCCTCGGCCAGCAGGCGCCGGGCCTCGCGCGCCCACGGCACGCCCACGCCCGAGGCGAGCAGCTGCGCCTTGGGGCCGCCGGAGCCGGTGTGCCCGTCGAGCTTGTAGATGCCCTTGACGACGCCCTCCACATCGAGGCCCGCGGGCTCGGTGGGCTGGTGGATCGGCTCGTTGTACACCGTGATGTAGTACATGACGTTCGGGTCGCGCCCGCCGGCGTCCCCGTACATGCGCTGCAGGCCGTCCGCCATGATGTGGCGGATCTCGTAGGCGTAGGCCGGGTCGTAGTTGACGAAGGCGTGGTTGGTGGCCGCCAGCACGTGCGAGTGGCCGTCCATGTGCTGCAGGCCCTCACCGGCCAGGGTGGTGCGCCCGGCGGTGGCGCCGATGACGAAACCTTTGGAGAGCTGGTCGCCCGCCGCCCAGAACTGGTCGCCGGTGCGCTGGAAGCCGAACATCGAGTAGAAGATGTAGATCGGCACCATCGGCAGGCCGTGCGTGGCGTAGGCGGTGCCCACCACCTGGAAGGCGGCCGCCGACCCCGCCTCGGTGATCCCGGTGTGCAGGATCCGGCCGTGCTCGGACTCCCGGTAGGACAGCATCATGTCCGCGTCCACGGGCGTGTACGACTGGCCGGTCGTGTTGAAGATCTTCGCTGACGGGAAGATCGCGTCCAGGCCGAAAGTCCGCGCCTCGTCGGGGATGATCGGCACGAAGTACCTGCCGACCGACTTGTCCTTCATGAGGTCCTTGATGAGGCGCACCAGGGCCATCGTCGAGGCGACCTCCAGCTTGCCCGAACCCTTCGACAGCGCCTCGAAGGGGCGTGTGGGCAAGGGGGGCAGCTTGGGCTGGCGGTCGGCGCGGCGCTCGGGCACCCACCCGCCCAGCACCTCGCGGCGCTCCTTCATGTACTGCAGGGCGGGGTGGTCGGCGGGGGGCATGTAGTAGGGCGGCTGGTAGGGGTCGCGCTCCAGCTCCTCGTCGGTGATGGGGATCTGCAGGCGGTCGCGCAGCTGCTTGGCGTCCTCGACGGTCAGCTTCTTCATCTGGTGCGTCGAGTTGCGGCCAGCGAAGTGGCTGCCCAGCGCGTAGCCCTTGATCGTGTGCGCCAGGATGACGGTGGGCTGGCCGGTGTGCTCCATGGCGGCCTTGTAGGCGGCGTAGACCTTGCGGTAGTCGTGCCCGCCGCGCTTGAGCCCCCAGATCTGCTCGTCGGTCCAGTTCCGCACCAGCTCCTTGGTGCGCGGGTCGCGCCCGAAGAAGTGCTCGCGCACGTAGGCGCCGTCGTTGGCCTTGAAGGTCTGGTAGTCGCCGTCGAGCGTCTCGTTCATCAGGTGGACCAGGGCGTCGTCCTTGTCGGCTGCGAGCAACTGGTCCCAGCCACGCCCCCAGATGACTTTGATGACGTTCCAGCCGGCACCCTTGAAGAACGCCTCGAGCTCCTGGATGATCTTGCCGTTGCCGCGCACGGGCCCGTCGAGGCGCTGCAGGTTGCAGTTGATGACGAAGGTGAGGTTGTCCAGGCGCTGCTGGGCGGCCAGCTGCAGCATTCCCCGCGACTCGGGCTCGTCCATCTCGCCGTCGCCGAGGAACACCCACGTGTGCTGCTGGGAGGTGTCCTTGATGCCGCCCAAGTGCAGGTAGCGGTCGAACCACGCCTGGTAGATGCCCTCGGCGGGGCCCAGGCCGAGGGAGACCGTGGGGTACTCCCAGAAGCCGGGCAGTTGGCGGGGGTGCGGGTAAGAAGGCAGGCCTTGGCGGGTGGAGGCCTGCTGGCGGAAGCCGTCCATCTCCTCCTGGGACAGGCGGCCCTCCAGGAAAGCGCGCGCGTAGGGGCCGGGCGAGGCGTGCCCCTGGAAGAACACGTGGTCGCCGCCACCGGGGTGGTCCTTGCCGCGGAAGAAGTGGTTGAGGCCCACCTCGTAGAGGGTGGACACCGAGGCGTAGGACGAGATGTGCCCGCCGACCTTGACGCCGGGGCGCTGGGCGCGCGTCACCTGGACGGCGGCGTTCCAGCGGATCCAACGCCGGTACTGGCGCTCCATCGCCTCGTCGCCGGGGAAGTAGGGCTCCTGGTCGACGGGGATCGTGTTGATGTAGGGGGTCGTGTACTCCTGGGGCAGCTGCACTCCGTTGCGGCGCGCCTCGTCGAGCATGTGCAGCAGGACGTAGCGGGCGCGGGGGCCGCCCTTCTCGTTGATGAGCCCCGACAGGGACTCAACCCACTCGCGGGTCTCCTGGGGGTCGTTGTCGGGTACCTGGGGGATCAGCCCGTTGACGACGGGATGGCTCTCATGGAGTTGGCTCACGGCTCACCTTCCAGCTGTGTTGGATGCTGCTCGCGCAGCGCGTTCGTACCCGCGTCGGCGCGCCACGGCACCATCGCATATCGGGACCATTGTCCCACTGTGCGTGTGGAATTGCGAGCGTTCCTTCATCCAGACTCGCCATGAGAATCAACTCATTTTGAGTCGGGGCCGGTGCCCGTTGTTTGCCGATCGGTCAGGGCGGGCTCCGCGCGAACTGCGGCTTAGCCGCTTTCGTCCGGTGCGCCCGCCCGACCGGGTGGAACGGCTGGGCTTGCCCCAGGGCTGCGGGCATGTCCTAGTATGAAGAGGTGATATTTGAAGCAGCGCTCAGCGCCGCGTCCGTGGACGGCGGTGCTCCGACATGCCGATGAACCTGGGATTCACGAGAGGGCAGATCATCCAGGAGTTCTACGTCGATGATGACGTGGACCAGCAGTTGCGCGAGGCGGTGGAGGCTTCGACGGCGGAACAACTGGTCGACGTCGATTACGGCGACGTCGTCGACGGCGCGATCGTCTGGTGGCGCGCCGACGACGCCGAGGAGGAGGACCTCGCGGATGTCCTCGTGGACGCCCTGAGCAATCTGGACGACGGCGGGCTCATCTGGGTCCTCATCCCCAAGCCGGGCCGCACGGGCTCCCTGCCCGTCGCCGACGTGGAGGACGCCGCCACTATCGCCGGCCTGCACTCGACGACGGCCGCGTCCGTGGGCAACCGGTGGGCAGGCATCCGCCTGACCGCCCGCCCCCGCCAACGGTAGGGCGCGCCCGCCTCCGAAAGCGGACCTTCGAGGAGAACGCGGAGGCCGTCGTCTCCGACGCCGTGCTCATCTGGGCTGTCACGCCCTCCGCCGGTGCCGCCGAGGAACAGTGGGTCAGCGGTTTTTGGATCAACGCCGAAGCGTGCGCGATCCACATTGCCGCAGGCAGGACGACCGTGGACATGATGCGCGAATCCGCGACAGTGATGGGGCCGCTATGGGTGGCCGTCGTCCGCTCGGGGGCCGTGGGGGACCACGGGGAAACGGAGCCGCCGCTCACTGCGGACGGACTCGTGGAAGGGGCGCGCGCCCTGGGGATGCCACTGGTCGTCCTCGCCCACCCGGGCGCGGACGAGCGCTCCGCGTGGGCCGGAGCGGCTGTGCGGCGCGCCTTCGACCACGCGGGCATAGGCTACGCGCTGGCGGATCTGTATCCCGGCGAGCCCATAGAGATCGGGATGGGGGAGGGGCAGGCGGACCCCGCCCGCTGGCCGAGTTCCTGATAAGCTGGTCAGCGCATATGGGGCCTTTAGCTCAGTCGGCTAGAGCATCTGGTTTACACCCAGAAGGTCATCGGTTCGAACCCGGTAGGGCCCACCCAGGCGGCGCGCCCACAGGGTGCGCCGCTTCTCCATAGGCACTCTGCCGTGGACACTCTGGATGAGCGCTCGATCTAGTGGAGCGCGCGGACAGAGCGAGTAGGGCCGGATAGCGCGTCGCCACTGCCTCCGGGCAGTCCGCCGCGCACATCGCCTCCCACGCGCCCCGGGTACTGTGGGGCGTATGAGCATCACCGATCAGACGACGGGGGACAGCGGAGCCGGGCCCCTGCTCTTCGACCAGATCAACGCAGCGGCGGAGAACGCGGGGATGCGCGCCAAAGGCTGGCCGCCCGTCTACACGGCGTCCGCCAGATCGCGGATCGTGCTGGTCGGCCAAGCGCCGGGCAGGATCGCCCAGCAGACCCTCAAGCCCTGGAACGACGCCAGCGGGCGCCTGCTGCGGCAGTGGCTCGCCGTCACGGACCAGCAGTTCTACGACCCGGACCTGTTCGCCCTGATGCCTATGGACTTCTACTACCCCGGCAAGGGCCCGCACGGTGACCTGCCGCCCCGCAAGGACTTCGCGCCCACGTGGCACCCCAGGCTCCTGGCCCTCATGCCGCGGGTGCGCCTCACCATCCTCGTCGGCGCCTACGCGCAGCGCTACTACCTGGGGAACTGGGCGGGGCGGACCTTGACCGAGACCGTGGCGAACGCCGCCGGAGCGCCGGACGGATTCTTCCCCCTGGTCCACCCCTCGCCCCTCAATATCGGCTGGCGCAAACGCAACCCGTGGTTCGAGCGGGAGACCGTGCCCCTGCTGCGCGAGGCGGTGGCCCGGGCGCTGGGGGACGCGGAGCCCTCCGATTCGCCGTCGCCGCCGACCGGCGGCCCGGGCGCACAGGGACGCGGGGGGACCGGGTAGCCCGGTCCTCGGCCGTTACCCGTGTTCCGGGCTTCCCCGGGTTCGGCGGCGTGGCCGCTAAACTCGGGGAAGCCACCCGCTCCCCGTGTTCCGCACACAAGGCTCGGATTTACGTAACACAGCCAGGCGGAGATCGTTGGAATCAAGCCGTTGTGTGCGCAGCATGTTGCGTAATCCGGGGTCCTTGCGTGCGATCAGTGACGCGGTGCCTGCGTGCGCCACCCGTCGACTGCCCGTCAGCCGCCCGCCGACCGCCTCCCGCCGGTCAGCCGCCTGCCGGTTCCGCGTCAGCGCTGTCTGGCTGCTCGTCGGCGCCTTCCGACTTTGTGGCGGAACCTTCCGACTCAGCCCCATCACCCGTCAGCCCGTCGGCGCCCGAAGCCGCCACCAGCGCCTTGACGATCATGGCGACCGCCTCGTCGGCGGGCACGTGCTCCCAGATCCTCAGCACGGTCCACCCCTCCTCTTGGCACATGGACGTGGTGTCGAGGTCGCGCCGGGCGTTCCGCTTGAGCTTCGCTTCCCAGTACTCGCGGTTGGTGCGGGGGACGCGCGAGTGCTCCGGGCAGGCGTGCCAGAAGCACCCGTCGACGAACACGGCGACCTTGAGGCGCGTGAACACGATGTCCGCGCGCCGCCGCTTGTTGGGCCACGGCGCGAAGTCCACGCGGTACCGGTAGCCCCGGGCGTGCAGGAGGCGGCGGATCGCCAGCTCAGGAGCCGTGTCGCGGCGCGTGTTGGAGCGCATCGAGCGCGCCGTCGCCTCGCTGGACGCCCACGAGCCCCCACCGTCCCCGCCGCTCATCCTTCCTCTGGCGAGTTCAGGGCCTCCGCGTCCCGCCCGGCCGCTCGGTAGGCGGCGGCCAGGTTGGCGCGGGCGACCGGCGCGTAGGGGTGGTCGGGTCCCGAAGAGCGGAGCACCGCGTCAAGGCCTCTCTCCAGCAGGGGGATGGCGTCGGCGGGCCGACCCGCCTGCTGGTGGGCCGCCGCCAGGCCATTGCGGGCCGCCAGCGTGTCGGCGCTGTCGGCTCCGCGCAGGTCCGCGCGCTCGCGGAGGTTCGTCTCGAACAGGGCGATGGCCTGATCGAACTCTCCCCGGGCCTGGTATCGGCGGGCCAGGGCGTTGCGCTCTGCGATGGGGTCTGCGTCGTTCATTCTTCACTCGATTCGGGGGACGAGGAGGGGGCCGGGGACGCTGCCCGTCTGGCGGATTCGAGGTCGCGCCGGATGTTGGCGGTGAGGGGGTGGTCGGGGCCAAGGGCGTCTTCGGAGGTTTTGAGCGCCGCTTCGTACAGGGGGATCGCCTCGCCCAGGCGGCCCGCTTTCCGGTAGGCGTTGGCCAGATTGGCTTGGACGGTGAGTGTGCCGGGGTGCGCGGGTCCCAGTAGCGCGCGGTGCTGGGCGAGCGCGTCCTCCAGCAGGGCGATGGCCTCGTTGAGCCTTCCGGCCTTCCGGTAGGCGGTGGCCAGGTTGGCCTGGCAGGTGAGGGCGTCGGGGTGTGCGGCGCCCAGCGCTGCGCGGAGCCGGGTGAGGGCGTCTTCGAGCAGTGGGATCGCCCGGTCGAATGCTCCTGCTTTCACGTGGGCGGCGGCGAGGCCGCCCTGGGACGTGAGGGTGCTGGGGTGGTCGGGCCCCAGGGTCTCGCGGCGTCGCCCGAGGGTCTGCTCGTGCAGGGCAATGGCCTCGTCCAGGCGGCCCGCCTCCAGGTAGGCGCCCGCCAGGATGCTTTGGGAGGTGAGCGTGTCCGGGTGCGCGGGTCCCAGGAGGGCGCGGTGCTGGGCGAGGGTGTCCTCCAGCAGGGCGGTGGCCTCGCCGAGCCTGCCCGCATCCAGGTACGCGGTGGCGAGGAGTCCCTGGGAGGCGACCGTATCGGGGTCGGTGAGCCCAAGGGTCGCGCGGCGTTTGGCGAGGGTGCCCTCCAGGAGAGTAGTGGCCTCGTCGAGGCGGCCCGCGTCGAGGTACACGGTCGCGAGGTTCGATTGCGTCGCGAGGGTGTCGGGGTGCGCCTGGCCCAGCGCCTCGCGGCTCAGCGCGAGGGCGCCGCCGTACAGGGCGATGGCCTCATCGAGCGCGCCCGCCGCCTGGTAGGCGGTGGCGAGGTTGCTCTGCGCGGTGAGCGTGTCGGGGTGGTCGGGCCCCAGGGCTTCCCGCCTGTGGGCGAGTTCGTCCTCGAACAGGGGGATCGCGAGGTCACCCCTGCCTTCCTCCAAGTACCGGTGCGCGCGGGCGTTCCGCTGGGCAGCGGGGTCTGCGGCGTTCATTCCTCACTCGATTCGGGGGACGAGGCGGTGGCCGGGTTCGTTTCGCGTTCAAGGGTTTCGAGGTTCTCCCGGACCGTGATGGTGAGGGGGTGGCCGGGGCTCAGGGCTTCTTCGCACACCTCGAGTGTGTCTTTGAACAGCGCACGAGCGTCGTCGAGGCGGCCCGCCGCCTGGTAGGTGTATGCGAGGTTGTATTGAGAAGCAAGTGCGTCCGGATGTATGTTTCCCAGGGTTTTGCGTAGCTGGGTGAGAGTATCTTCGTGCAGGGCAATGGCCTTGGCGAGTCTGCCTGCGGCTCGGTAGGCGGCGGCAAGATTGTTCTGGGATCTGAGCGTCTCGGGGTCGGTCGCCCCTAAATCCGTCCGACGGCGCTTGAGTGTGTCTTCGTATAGAGGAATTGCCTTTTCAAGTTTTCCTTTTCTAAAATAGGCGTTGGCGAGGTCGCATGCGGAGATGAGTGTGTCGGGGTGGTTGGGCCCGAGGACTTTGCGGCGCCGGATGAGGGTGTCTTCGTACAGGGGAATCGCTTGATCAAGTTTGCCAGTCATCCGATAGATGGTGGCGAGGTTGTATGCGGAGATGAGTGTGTCGGGGTGGTTGGGCCCGAGGACTTTGCGGTGTTGCACAAGTGCGTCTTCG
This sequence comes from Schaalia georgiae DSM 6843, assembly GCF_000429245.1. Lineage (GTDB taxonomy): Bacteria > Actinomycetota > Actinomycetes > Actinomycetales > Actinomycetaceae > Pauljensenia > Pauljensenia georgiae. Next base: position 23,567 of record NZ_AUBM01000012.1, on the reverse strand, counting down.
TGCAAGACGAGGGCCTCATTGAATCTGCCCGCTGCCTGGTAGGCAAGGGCAAGGTTGTCCTGGGATGCGAGTGTGGCGGGGTGCCTAATGCCCAGGACTTTACGTTTTATGGTGAGCGTGTCCTTGTCCAGGGCGATGGCTTCGTCGAGTCTGCCAGCATCCTGGTAGGCAAGGGCAAGATTGGTCTGGGATGCGAGTGTGTCAGTATGCGTGGGTCCCAGAATGTCACGATGATATGCGAGAGTGTCTTCGAGAAGTATGAGAGCCTCGCTGAGTCTGTCTCCTTGACGGAGGGCATCGGCCAGGTGCCCCTGGGATGCGAGCGTCACGGGATGTGCTGCCCCTAGGGTTTCACGGCATTGCGTTAAGGTGTCCTCAAACACGGCAATGGCAGCGCAGATGTGGCCTGTCCTCTGGTAAGCGAGGGCGAGATTGTTGTGGAAGGACAGAGTGTCAGGTTGGTTGGTGCCCAGGATGTCCTCGACGGCGCTCACAGCATCGCGCAGTGTGAGAACCTCATACGGGAGGCCGAGGTCGTTCGCGTGTCTGAAAGCATGATGAAGGCAAACCCTCACCTGTTCGCGCTCGAACAAGGGGTGCGAGTAGTCCTGTGCGGCGATGGCGCGGAGCTGGTCGATGAGATCGAGGGTCTCCCGTCGGCGGCCCTCCGCATTGTTGCGCGGCAGCCTGTCAATGTTCACTTGACCCAGTAGGCCCGCGGCCGCGTCGAATGCCTCAGTCCATTCCTCCGGGTTCCAGTTCTCACGTAGCACCTGCGCCTGGAGCCGGTGCACCATGGTCACGCCCCCGTCGGCGGACTGCTGGACTTCCGACGCGTTGAGGAGTGCGGTCAATGCGCGGTGCGCGTCCTCGGCAGTATCATCGCGAGCGTTCGCGTCTCTGTCGGTCTTATCCGCATCCGCCCGCGGGTCGAGCCAATGCGTGGGCACACCCGACTCGGCGAGCACAGCGAGCGCCCCGAGCTGACGGCGAGCCGCGTCGCGTGAGTCGCCCTTGAGGTGGCTGAGGGCGGAGTCGGCGGCCATCAACAGCGCGATGGACACATCATCAGCGTAGGAATCGCCAGGAATACGACGGATCACCCGGTCACTGCTGAACGCCTCCAACCGCACGAGATACTCCTGGAGCGACCATCGCTTGTTTCTGGCGGTCTCGGCAGCCTGGGCAAGGGCGAGGGGAAGGTCCCCGAGCCGCTCGGCCACAGCATCCGCAGCCTTCTCGTCCTGTGTGCCCATGATCGACTGGACAAGATCGATCGAGTCAGGACGCGGCAGAACCTCCACTTCCACAGGCTCCCACGCCGACGACGCCTCCCGACTCCTGGCCGTGGCCACCACCCGCAACCCCGCCCCCTGTGGAACCAAATCCGCCAAATCTTCGAAGTCCTCGACGTTGTCGAAGATGACGAGCCGGTCGCCCAGGGCAGGGGACTTCAAGTGGTCGAGGCACCGCCGAATCATCTGATCCTCAGTGGGCTTATCATTCGTGTCAATGCCCAGCCGGTTCGCGAGTTCCACCAAGTCGCTTTTGACCGCCGCCTTCGTCTCTGCGCTGACCCATGCGACAACGCCCCACCCGGCCTCCTCGCACCACTGCGCCAGGGCCGACGCCAACTGGGATTTCCCACACCCAGCCATCCCCACCAAAACCGTCCGCCCCTGACGCTCGTCGATCACGAGACTACGCAACCGCCCCTGCTCCCCGCGCTCGACGAAACCCGAAGCCACATCAGGACGCCCGCCGAACAACACCCGACCCGGCCGCGCATCAACTGTCGTCGACGGATCCGATCTGGCCAACAGCACATCCAACTTCCCGTGCGTAACCTGATCGTTCTCGAGCCCCTTGCTCACGCCCAGCCGAACCTCGTCCACGCCCTCCTCAATACGGTCGAGCGCGCCCATGACGTACTTGAGTGCCTCGATCTTGAAGTTCGGCGACCATGGCGCGAGCCTGATGTACTCACCGGCCACAGCGTCGACAATCTCATTGAAATACGGCTCAGACCACTCGAAAAGCTCTGCTCGGATCGGGTCACCGAGGTCGTGGAGCAGGTCAGCGAACCCATCGGGGAAGCGCACGGCCTCGAGAACCAGAGATTCATCGGCTGCAACCCGGCCAAGAAGCCTCTCAACCTCAGTGGCAACGCCATCCAGGCACTCAGTGCCAACGCCCTGGTCGCGGCACTTCTGGTACATGCCGCGCACTCTGCCTGCCACGGTCTTCTCGATCCGCTTGGCGACAGCGTGGTTCTTATCGTTGACCTGGCCCCTCAACCGGGCCAACAACACCAACCCCTCCTGCGCATCGCCGACAAGACTGGCGCCCGTATCCTGGCCCGACGCGCGCAGAAGGAACTTCACCACAGGCGCACCAAGGCCAGCCACCGACACGAGCACAGGATCCATACCCGCATCCTACATGTGTCCCACCGCACATGTAAGAGGGGTGTCGAGGGCGGAGCCAACGAACACAGGCGCCTCGCCTCCCACGGTCCCGCGCCAGCCCCGCCGCCCCCGTAGCCCTGGCTATTCCTGCGCCTCGAGGATCTCCTCGACCACGTCCTCGCCCGCGACGAGTTTGCCGGAGGCGCCCACGCCCAGCTGGCCCATGGCCAGGCGGCCCACCATCTGCTGGTTCGTGGTGGTGCGCTGGGAGCGCGCGCCGGACACGAAGCTGAAGAACCAGTGGACCAGGGTGCCCACCTGGGATTTGAAGCCGACGATGTACAGCAGGTGCAGGAAGCACCACGCCGCCCACGCCGTGAAGCCCGTGAGGTGCAGTCGCCCCATCTTCACGACGGCCTTGAAACGGGCGATGGTCGCCATGGAGCCCTTGTCGAAGTAGCTGAACTCTGTGCGCTTGGGGGCGCGGCCCCGCAGGCGGGTCTTCACGGTGTTGGCGGCGAAGCGCGCCGACTGGATTGCCCCCTGGGCGACGCCGGGCACACCCGGCACGCTCATCATGTCGCCGAGCACGAAGATCTCCGGGTGGCCGGGCAGCGTGAGGTCCTTGCCGACGACGACGCGCCCGGAGCGGTCCACCTCGGCGCCCGTGGCGTCGGCCAGCAGTTTCCCGAGCTCGCTGGCCTGGACGCCTGCCGCCCACACCTTGCACTGGGAGGCGATGGTCTCGGTGGTGCCGTCCTTGTGTTTGAGGGTGACGCCGTCGGCGTCGACGCCGGTGACGAAGGCGTTCATGCACAGCTCGACGCCCAGTTTCTCCAGGGACTTGCGGGTCTTGGCGCTCAGTTTCTCGCCGAAGGGCGGCAGTGGCGCCGACGCCCCGTCCACCAGGACGACGCGCGCTTTGGCCGGGTCGATATTGCGGAACTCGCCTTTGAGGGTTTTGGAGGCGAGCTCGCGGATCTGCCCGGCCATCTCCACGCCTGTGGGGCCCGCCCCCACGACCACGAAGGTGAGGAGGCGCTCGACGACGGCGGGGTCGGTGGCCTGCTCGGCCTGCTCGAAGGCCCCGAAAATGCGGGCCCTCAGCTCCAGGGCGTCGTCAATGGTCTTCATGCCGGGCGCGAACACCGCGAAGTGGTCGTTGCCGAAGTAGGACTGCCCGGCGCCCGCGGCCACGATCAGCGTGTCGTAGGGCGTTTCAAAGCGGTCATTGTGGTTGCGCCACTTGACGACGCGCGCCTCGACGTCGATGCCGTCGACCAGGGCCTGCATGACGGTCACGTTCTTCTGGCGCTTGAGGATCTCCCGGGTCGTCGGCGCGATGTCGCCTTCGGAGAGGATGCCCGTGGCCACCTGGTACAGCAGCGGCTGGAACAAGTGGTGGGAGGTCCGCGCCAGGATCGTGATGTCGGCGTCTGCCCGCTTCAGGCGGCGCGCGGCGGTGAGTCCTGCGAAACCCGACCCGATGATGACGATCCTGTGGCGGGACATAGCTCATTCTCCTTTGTTAGGCCAGCCTAAATTGTACTGAAACCATGCATCTCCGAGTTGTGAGCTCTCCCTCAGTATGGGCCGGGTTGCTCCGATGCCCCCGATGTAGCGCAGCGCGTCCCGTCCCAGGTGGTCAGAGCCCTCGGGAATATGGGGCTCCGCAGTCCCCAGTGTTCCAAAATGCGTCTGAGTCTCGCACCGATCCGTAGGCACAGCGGGTGGGTGTTCCAAAATGCGTCTGAGTCTGGCCGAAATCCGTGAAATCTGCCCAAAACCGTCGAACTGAGACGCATTTTGGAACACTCCGCTCCGGTGCTGCCAAAACACGGCGAAGCTCAGACGCATTTTGGACCAGTTCGCCGTGCTGGTATGCGTCCGTGCGTACCCGACCCGAACTGCCGCACGTCCATCGGCGTGCCGTCCAGGCGCTGGTATGCGTCCGTGCGTCCCCGACCCGAACTGCGGCATCCGAGGAGGAGCGCGCCACGGCAGCCGGGAGCGGCCCCGCCCTCATACCTGGGTCGAGAACTCGCGCTCGGCGTTCTCCAGGTAGGAGCGGCCCCGCCCTCATGCCGGGGCTGTGGTCCGGGCGCGCCGCGCAGTGCGCTCGCGTAGGCGGGCCAGTACAGTGCCGGCCTCCTGCAGCGTCGAACCCGAGTCCGCGATGTGCGCCAGGTTCCGGGGGATCGCGAAGCCCCGCGCCCGCATGCCCTTGGCCCACAGCAGGCCCGCACGGTACGAGGAGCGCACCAGTGGGCCCGCCATGACGCCCGCGAAGCCGATCTGCTCGGCCTCGGCCGCCATCTCGAGGAACTCCTCGGGGTGCACCCACCGGTCGATGGGGTGGTGGAGCGGCGAGGGGCGCAGGTACTGCGTGAGGGTCAGCAGGTCGCAGCCCGCCTCGTGGAGGTCGCGCATTGCGGCGCCCACTTCCTCACGCGTCTCGCCCATCCCCAGGATCAGGTTCGACTTCGTCACCATGCCGCCGTCGTGGGCGCGGCGGATCATCCCCAGCGAGCGCTCGTAGTTGAACGCGGGGCGGATCTTCTTGAAGATGCGCGGAACCGTCTCCAGGTTGTGCGCGAACACCTGCGGGGCGGCGCCGATGACCATGTCAATGGCCTCCTGCCGGCCCCGGAAGTCGTCGACCAGCAGCTCCACTCCCGTGCCCGGGCACTTCGCGTGGATGAGGCGGCACGTCTGCGCGTACAGCCACGCTGCGCCGTCGGGCAGGTCGTCGCGGGCGACCCCCGTGATCGTCACGTAGCGCAGCTCCAACTCGGCGACGGACTCGGCGATGCGGCGCGGCTCGTCACGGTCGTACTCGCTGGGACGGCCCGTCGCGATGTCGCAGAAGTCGCAGCGCCTTGTGCACAGCGCCCCGCCGAGCAGGAAGGTGGCCTCCCGGTCCTGCCAGCACTCGTAGATGTTGGGGCAGCCCGCCTCGGCGCACACAGTGTGCAGGCCCTTGGCGTGGGACAGGGAGCGCATGTCCTGGTAGTTCTCCCCGGCGCGGGCGGTGGTGCGGATCCACTCGGGTTTCGCCTCGATGGGGGACTGGGAGTTGCGCACTTCGACGCGCAGCAGTTTGCGGCCCTCGGGATCGGGCAGGGTGCTCATTGAAGGGGCCTCGGATCGGTGGTGGCGGATACGTCTGCGACTGGGCGCGCCAGCTGCGGGGCGATGGCGTCGATCAGTGCGGGCACCAGGGCAGCGCAGGCGGCTTCGACTGTGGTGTGCACGCCCTCCCATGACAGCGAGGTCACGTCCGCGTCGACCAGGCCGCACGGGATGATCCCCGTGAAAGCGCTCTGCGGGTCGATGGCCACGTTGAGCGCCAGGCCGTGCAGCGTCGCCCCGCGCGCCACTTTGAGGCCGATGGCGCACAGTTTGCGGTCCCGGCGGCCCTCCTCGGTGAGCCACACGCCCGCCCTGCCCTCGACGCGGCGCACGGGCAAGTGCCACTGGGCGCGCACGGTGTCGATGACGCCGCGCTCCACCGCGCGGATCCACGTCACCAGGTCCACGGGCTCGCGCAGGCGCACCACCGGGTAGACGACCAGCTGGCCGGGGCCGTGCCACGTCGCCGAGCCCGCGCGGTCCACCCGGATCATGGGCACGTCGGAATCGGGGATGTCCTGGGGCTTCGTGTGGCGCCCCGCCGTCCACGTGGGCGTGAACTGGGAGACGACGACGGCGTCCTCGCCCCCCTGGAGCACACGGGCGTGCAGGGAGCGTTGGAGGGCGTCGACCTCGCGGTAGTCGACCAGCCCTCTGCCGAGAAGATTGACGATTCGCACGGCTGTGATGATAGTCGCACCGCCCCTGGTGCGCTGAGCGCGGCGCCGGTATCCTGTGCGGATGGAAGCTGCGAACACCGCCAGCCTCACGGTCGGCGACATCATGGGACTCATGGAGGCCTGGTACCCCGCCTCCACTGCCGAACCGTGGGACAAAGTCGGCCTCATCTGCGGGGATCCGAGCCGTCGGGCCTCCTCCGTGCTGCTGGCGCTGGACCCCGCCCGCGCTGTCGCCCAGCAGGCGCGCGAGGGCGGTTTCGACATGGTCATCACCCACCACCCACTGCTGCTGCGCGGGGCGTCCTTCCTGCCCGTCACGGACCCGAAGGGGAGCGTGATTTCGCACCTTATCCGTTCCGATATTGCCCTGTTCAACGCGCACACCAACGCCGATGTGGCGCACTTGGGCGTCGCCGAGGCCCTGGCCGCCCTGGTCGGGATGAGCCACTGGGAGCCCTTGGAGCCCACGGGCACTGACTCCCAGGGCCGTCCCATCGGACTGGGGCGCGTCGGGGAGGTCGAGCCCCAGAGCCTCGGCGAATTCGCGGACCGCGTCGCCTCCGCGCTGCCCGCCAGCCCCGCCGGGCTCCTCGTCGGCGGCGACGAGGCGCGCCCCGTCCGGCGGGTCGCCGTCCTGGGCGGGTCGGGGGACTCCCTGCTCCAAAGGGCGCGCGAGGCGGGCGCCGACGCGTACTTGACCGCTGACCTGCGCCACCACCCGGCCCAGGAGCACCTGGAGGGAGGGGCGCCGGCGCTGCTGTGCGGCAGCCACTGGGCGACGGAGAGCCCGTGGCTGCCCGTGCTGGCAGGGCGCCTCGCGGCCGCGGCCGCGGCGAAGGATGTGGAACTTCGCGTGGAAGTCTCTACGATTGTCACCGAGCCCTGGTCCAGTCACCGCGCCACCCTGGGAGGAACAGCATGAAGGCCCCGCACACCGACCAACTCGAGCTGCTCACCCTGCTGGGCTACGACCAGCGCGAGTCGGCGCTGCGCCACAAGCGCGAGTCCCACCCCGCCCACGCCGTCGTCCGCGAGTTCGCGGGGCGCGCCCAGGACCTGCAGCGCGCCGCGGTAAAGCAGAGCGCCGTCATCTCCGACGCGGGCCGCGAGGTGGCGCGTATCGAGGCGGAGATCGCCAGGGTGCGCGAGCGCCGCCAGCGCCAGCAGGGCCGCATCGACGCCAACCAGGTGCCCCTGCGCGACATCTCCGCGATGCAGCATGAGATCGCGCAGATGGACCGCCGTTTGGGCGAGCTCGAGGACGACCAGCTGGCCGCGGAGGAACGTGTGGAGTCCGCCCGCTCCGCCCAGCGCGCCATGGAGGAGGAGTCGGCCGCGATCATGGCCGACATCGAGGAGCACAAGGCGCAGTTCCTGGCCGACACGGCCGCCACTGACGACGAGCTCCGCCAGGTCATCAGGGCGCGCCGCGAACTGGTGGCGCGCCTGGACGCGGGCCTGGTGGAGGAGTATGAGGATGCGAAGCGGCGCAACGGCGTCCTGGCGGTCATCGAGGTGCGCGACGGCGTCGGCATCGGCGTCGGCGCCGACCTGAGCCCCCTGGAGCTCGACCGCATTATGCGCACCCCCGCCGACGAGGTCTACCGCACGGAGGACACCCAGCAGATCGTCGTGCGCACGACGGCGTCCACTCCGCGCTGAGCTCCCCGGCGCGCCTTACGAGACGACCAGGGTCACTTCGCGCGTCGATCCGCCCGCAGTGGCGCGCCGGGGTTCGGAGCGCTCGACGCCGACCACCCGGTGCGCGCCGCCACGCGCGTCCACGAGCTCGATCTCCATGGCCGTGCCGGTGAGGGCCGCCATGCACTCCTCCTCGCCCTCCGACTCCAGGGCGCCCGCCGCCATCAACGACCCGGCGATGGCGCCGCGCCACCGTTTCGCATCGTGGGAGACGACCTGGCGGCCCGTGGCGCTCTGGCGCTCGACGCGCAGCTCCCAAGTGTGCGCCCACGGCGCCCGGCACGCCGCCCTGTACGGGCCCGACCGGCAGTCCAGCACGATCTGTCCCTTCGCCCGGGGTTCCAGTGCGGCGGCGAGGCGGGGCGCCCACCACCGCGCCATGGGGCCCAGTCCCGGCAACGACACTCCCATGGCGAGGCGGTGGTCGGGCACGGGATCGGCGGGGGACAGGGCCCCGAAGAGGGCCGAGAAGACCGTGACCCCCTCCGAGCGCTTCCATGGGTCGGCGCCCGAGGCGGCGATCGCGTCGTAGAGGACGCCGGTGAACACACGGGAGGCGGGAGCGCACGGGGAGGTCCACAGCCGCGTGTTCGCTCCCAGCTGCGCGGCCGCTCGTGCGCCGACTCCGAGCACCCGCGCGGCCTCCTCCCCATCGCCGAGGGCTACCAGCGCTTCGATGACGGTGCGCCTGGCGGTCGCCAGGGCGGGGATCGACAGGGCTTCGACATTGAGGCGCGGCCCGGATTCGGGCGCGGACTTGCCCTCGGAGGGCGGTAACCAGATCAGCACGGTCCCCACCCTAGATGCTCGGAGGCCCGGGGGCGTGCGGACCGGCCCCTCGGGGATGTCACGGCCGGTGGTGAGGGTGAGGGTGAGGGCGCCGGCGGGGCCGCGCCCGCCGGCGGCGAGGGGGATGGCGGGCACCCGTGCCGACGGGGCACTACACTGGATGGCGGTTGAGTCGGCCGGGCGGCCGCGTGCGCGTCAGCGCCCGAGGAACGTCCGGGCTCCACAGGGCAGGGTGGTGGCTAACAGCCACCCGGGGCGACCCGCGGGACAGTGCCACAGAAAACAAACCGCCGCCCAGTGCGGCAAGGGTGAAAAGGTGGGGTAAGAGCCCACCAGCGGCGCGGGCGACCGCGTCGGCTAGGTAAACCCCACCCGGAGCAAGACCGAGCAGCAGGCGGATGGCCCGTCCTCGCCTGCGGGTAGGTCGCTCGAGGCCGTCGGCAACGGCGGTCCTAGATGGATGGCCGCCGCCGCGCTGCCGGTAACGGGGCGCGGCACAGAACCCGGCGTACAGGCCGACTCGGCCGTGCGGGAGGGGGAGAGGTCCCCCTCCCGCGCCCCTCTATCAGTCCTGGTGGTTGGCCGCGTAGTAGGCGGCCCCCACGATGCCCGCCGTGTTGAGCAGCTTCGCCGGGATCATCGGCGTGCGCAGTTCCAGCAGCGGCATGAACTTGTCGGCGTTCTCCGACACGCCGCCGCCCACGACGAACAGGTCGGGGCTGAGCAGCATCTCCAAGTGCGAGTAGTAGCGTTGCAACCGCTCCGCCCACTGCGCCCAATCGAGGCCCTGCAGGGTCTTCTGGCCGCTCGAAGCGCGCTTCTCGGCGTCGTGGCCGTCGAGTTCGAGGTGCCCGAGCTCCGTGTTGGTCATCAGGCGCCCATCGACGATGATCGCCGAACCGATGCCGGTCCCCTGCGTCGTGAAGACGACAACGCCCTTCGCGTCCTTCGCGGCGCCGTAGGCGACCTCGGCGATCCCGGCGGCGTCGGCGTCATTGAGGGGGACGACGCCGCGGCCCAGGTGCTCGGACATGAGCGCGTTGACATCGGTGCCCACCCACGACTGGTCGAGGTTCGCCATGAAGGGGATGACCCCGTTGAAGACGGGAGCGGGGAAGGTGACGCCGATGGGGACATCGGCGCCCACGCCGAGGCGGTCCACCAGTTCGCGGCACACCCGCGCAACGGCGCCGGGGGTGGCCGGTTTGGGAGTGGGGATGCGGATCTGGTCGCCGATGTACTCGCCGGTGTCCAGATCGACCAGCGCAGCTTTGACGCCGGAGCCCCCGATGTCGATTCCGCATGCGATATGAGCCAAAACCCCTCCTTGGGACGCGGTGTGCACGGGTGGGCCTCCCACGCTGGGGGCCACACTGCGGATTCTACCGCGAGGTGCCCTCACTTGTGCAAGGGCCCGTCCACTATCAGGGCTCGCCTACGGCAGGGTCAGGATCTGCGCTCCGTCCTCCGTCACCACGAGGGTGTGCTCGAACTGGGCGGTGCGGGAACGGTCCGCTGTGACCACGGTCCAGCCGTCGTCCCACTGCTCCCACTCAACACCCCCCAGGGTCAGCATCGGCTCGATGGTGAAGACCATGCCGGGTTCCATGACCGTGTTGTACTGGGGCGCTGCGTCGTAGTGGGGGACGACCAGGCCCGAGTGGAATGCCTCCCCGACCCCGTGGCCGGTGTAGTCGCGCACGACGCCGTAGTGGAAGCGCTTGGCGTAGGCCTCGATGACCCTGCCGATCACGTTGATCTCGCGCCCCGGACCCACCGCTTTGATGCCGCGCATCATGGCGTTGCGGGTGCGCTCGATCAGCAGGTGCGACTCCTCGTCCACTGCTCCCACCTCGAACATGGCGCACGTGTCCCCGTGGACGCCGTCCTTGTAGGCGGTGATGTCCACGTTGACGATGTCCCCTTCCCGCAGGGGCCTGTCGTCGGGGATCCCGTGGCAGATCACCTCGTTGATGGAGGTGCACAGGGACTTCGGGAAGCCCATGTATCCCAGGCACGAGGGGTAGGCGCCGTGGGCGATGAGGAAGTCGTGGCCGACGCGGTCCAGCTCGTCCGTGGCCACTCCGGGGGCCACGGCGGCGCCGACGGCCTCCAGGGCGCCCGCGGCGATGCGCCCCGCCTCGCGGATCCTGCGGATCGTTGCGGCGTCCTTGACGTCCGAGGCGGTGACGCGCTCGGGGCCGGAGTGGAACATGTACTCGGGGCGTTCGATGCGCTCGGGCACGTGGCGGGCGGGGGAGACGCGCCCGGGGGCCAGGGTGCCCAGAGGGGCGCGGCGCGCGAGTTCGGAGGCTTCAGTCATGCCCTAAGCCTACGTCCTGCGGGGCCGCCGTTGGTCGCGGGTGCGCCGGCGGCGAACGCAGGGCGGGCCCGGTGGCGGCACACGGGGTCCGAGTCGGGGACGAGCCGCGCCCGTTCCGAACCAGCGCGGGGCGGAGGCGCGGGCGCGCGTGGGTACCGGGGGGGCTGGGCCGCCACGTGGTGCCAGCCCCCCAGTGGCAGCGCGGCGGAGCCGCCGACTGGCGCCCGCCCCGCTGTGGCGGGCCTACTGCTCCTTGAAGTTGCCCTCGCCGGGGAAGGAGCCGTCGCGCACGGCCGCCACGTAGTCGCAGGCCGCGTCGGTCAGGGCGCTGCCGAGCTCGCCGAAACGGCGCACGAAGGAGGGCGTCCAATCGCTCATCCCCGCCATGTCCGACCACACGAGCACCTGGCCGTCCGTGTCCGGGCCCGCGCCGATGCCAATGGTCGGGATGTCGAGGTCGGCCGTGATGCGCGCCGCGACCGTGGAGGGCACCATCTCGAGGACGAGCGCGAAGGCCCCGGCCTCCTGCACGGCGCGGGCGTCGGCGCCCATGGCCTGGCCCGCCTCGCCGCGCCCCTGCATCCGGGGTCCGCCCAGGGCGTTCTCCGATTGCGGCGTGTAGCCCAGGTGGGCGCACACGGGGATGCCCGCGTCCACCAGGGAGCGGATGATGTGGGCGCGCGGTGCCCCGCCCTCGAGCTTGACCGCGTGCGCCCCGGCCTTCATGAGGCGCGTCGCCGAGGCGAAGGCGTGGGCGGGGCCGTCCTCGTAGCTGCCGAAGGGCAGGTCCGCGACGATCAGCGCCCTGGAGGTGGAGCGGGCCACCGACGCGGTCGCGCGCTCCATGTCCTCCACGGTGACGGGCAGCGTCGAGGAGTGCCCCAGCATGACGTTGCCCAGGGAGTCGCCCACCAGCAGCATGTCGACCCCGGCCGCCTCCAGAAGGGGGGCGGTGAGGGCGTCGTAGGCGGTGAGCATGGTGAGCCTGGTGCCCGACCGTTTTGCCGCCGCGATGTGCGGCAGGCGGACCCTGCCCTTGGAGATGGGGGCGGGGGAGTGGGCGTCGGGTGGGGTGATGCGGGACATCAATGGCTCCTGGAGGAAAGTGGTGGCGGGTTCGGCGCCCGCTCTGGGGCGGGCGGACGGGAACAGCTTAACGCGCCCGTGGACGTCACAAGGAGCCCCCGGGGGCGGAGCACTACTATTGGATCGGTGTGCGCCGCGCGGACAGCGCCGACCGGGAGGCCGCAGGGCCGTACCCGGGGCCGTCCGCGCCGGGCGCACGTCGGCAACACCCCCAACAAGGAAGCAGGACATGGCTGGCAACGCCCCAGACCTCGACCCCCTCGATGCGGACGCAGTCGACGCCGTCCGCGTCACGGGACTCGCCTCCATCGCGGCCGCACAGTCCCTCGACGAGCTCAAGGCTGTGCGATCGGCACTGCTGGGCGAGCGCGCCCCCCTGGTCACCGCGAACCGCGCGATCGGCGGCCTCGAGCCCTCGCAGCGCGCCGCAGCGGGTAAGAACCTCGGCCGGGCACGCAGCGCGCTCACCCAGGCCCTCCAAGAGCGCCACGAGGTCCTGGCCGCCGCCCACGAGGCCCGCGCCCTCGTCGAGGAGGCCGTCGATGTGACGCTTCCCACCAGGCGCGAGCGGCTCGGTGCCCGCCACCCCCTGGAGACCCTCATGGAGGAGATCGCCGACTTCTTCGTCGCGATGGGCTGGGAGATCGCCGAGGGGCCCGAGATCGAGCACGAGTGGTTCAACTTCGACTCACTCAACTTCGACATCGACCACCCCGCCCGCCAGATGCAGGACACCCTGTACATCGATGGCACCAGTGCGGGCGGGCGGGAGGCGTCAGACGGGCACCTCGTCATGCGCACCCACACCTCGCCGGTGCAGTCCCGCGCGATGCTCGCCAGGGGCGTGCCCCTGTACGTCGCCTGCCCGGGCAAGGTCTTCCGCTCCGACGCCCTGGATGCGACCCACACCCCGGTGTTCCACCAGGTCGAGGGCCTCGCGGTGGACAAGGGCCTGACAATGGCGCACCTCAAGGGCGTGCTCGACCACTTCGCGAAGGCGATGTTCGGCCCCGAGGCCCGCGCGCGCCTGCGCCCCTCCTACTTCCCCTTCACCGAGCCCAGCGCCGAGATGGACCTGTGGTTCCCCCAGAAGAAGGGCGGCCCCGGCTGGATCGAGTGGGGCGGCTGCGGCATGGTGAACCCCAATGTGCTGCGCGCCAGCGGCATCGACCCCCGGGTCTACTCGGGCTTCGCCTTCGGCATGGGCCTGGAGCGCACGCTCATGCTGCGCCACGGCATCTCCGACATGCACGACATCGTTGAGGGGGACGTGCGCTTCTCCCAGCAGTTCGGCCTCACCGGAAGGGGAAACTGACATGCCCATGGTTCCACTCAGCTGGCTCGGCGACCACGTGGACATCGCCGAGGGCGCCACCGCGGCGCAATTGGCGGCCGCCCTGGTCAGGGTCGGCCTCGAAGAGGAGGAGATCCACCCGGCGCGCGTGCGCGGCCCGCTGGTGGTCGGCCGGGTGCTGACCCGCGTGGAGGAGACCGCCTCGAACGGAAAGACCGTCAACTACTGCCGCATCGACGTCGGGGAGCACAACGACGCACCCGGAACTGGCAAGGAGCCGTCAGAGCTGCCCAGCCGCGGTATCATCTGCGGCGCCCACAACTTCGACGTGGGCGACCTGGTGGTCGTGTCCCTGCCCGGCGCCGTCCTGCCCGGGGACTTCCGTATCGCGGCCCGCAAGACCTACGGGCACGTGTCCGACGGGATGATCTGCTCGGCCCGCGAACTGGGGCTGGGAGAGGACCACAACGGCATTATCGTGCTCGACCGCTGCTATCCGGACAAGCGGATCCCCGCCCCCGGCACGGACATCGTCGGCTGGCTCGGCCTTGGCGAGGAGGTCTTGGAGATCAACGTCACCCCGGACCGCGGCTACTGCTTCTCGATGCGCGGGGTCGCCCGCGAGTACTCCCACTCAACGGGCGCCGCCTTCCGTGATCCGGGCCTTCCCGGCGTGATCGCCGCCGAGCCCCCCTCGGCCACCCCCGACGGGTTCCCCGTGGTCTTCGCCGACGAGGCGCCCGTGCGCGGCAATAAGGGCGTGGACCGCTTCGTGGCGCGCGTGGTGCGCGGGGTGGATCCGGCGGCCCCGACCCCGCGGTGGATGGTCGAGCGCCTCGAGGCGGCGGGCATGCGCTCGCTGTCCTTGGCGGTCGACATCACGAACTACGTGATGCTGGACCTGGGCCAGCCGATGCACGCCTACGACCTGGGCGGCCTCGCGGCCCCCATCGTGGTGCGCCGGGCCCGCGACGGGGAGTCGCTGGTGACCCTGGACTCCGAGGAGCGCGCCCTGGACCCCGAGGATCTTCTGATCACGGACTCTCCCGACGGCGAGGGCTCGCGCGTCATCGGCATCGCCGGCGTCATGGGCGGCCAGTACTCCGAGGTCGGCCCCACTACCACGGACGTGCTCCTCGAGGCGGCGCACTTCGATCCGGTGTCGGTGGCGCGCAGCGCCCGGCGCCACAAGCTCCACTCGGAGGCGTCCAAGCGCTTCGAGCGCGGATCCGACCCGCGCCTTCCTGCGGTCGCCGCCCAGCGCGCCGCCGAGCTCCTGGCCCACTACGGCGGGGGGACCATCGACTCCGCCGTCACGGACGTCGACGAGGCGCCCGCCCCCGACCCGATCGCCTTCCCCGTGGGCGAGGCGGAGCGCCTCACGGGCGTCGCCCACACCGTGGAGCGCGTCATCGCCCTCCTGGAGACGGTGGGCTGCTCCGTGGAGGGCCCCGCAGACGGGGTGCTGACGGTGGTTCCTCCGTCATGGCGCCCGGACCTGGTGGACGCCGCCGGGCTGGTCGAGGAGATCGCGCGCCTGGACGGCTACGACAACATCCCCGTGGTCATGCCCCCGGCGCCCGCGGGCAGGGGCCTCACCCCCGCCCAGCGCGCCCGTAGGAGCGCCGCCGCGACGCTGGCGGAGTCGGGCATGGTCGAGGTCAAGTCCTACCCCTTCGTGTCGGACTCCTTCGACCGCCAGGGGATGGAGGCCGACGACCCCCGACGGGCCGCCCTGCGGCTGCGCAACCCGATGGCCGACGACGCGCCGCTGCTGCGCACCTCCCTGCTCGACACGTTGCTCGACGTCGCCGGGCGCAATGTGGCGCGCTCCAACGAGGACGTGGCCGTCTACGAGCTGGGAATGGTCGCCAGGCCCGCGGGGACGGTCCCGGCGCCCCTGCCCACCGCAGAGCACCGCCCCGACGAGGCGGCCATCGCCGCACTCCACGCGGGGACCCCCGCCCAGCCGTGGCACGTCGCGGGCGTCCTGACGGGTAGCGCCACCGCGCCGGGCGTCCTGTCCGCCGCGCGCCCCTACGACTGGGCGGACGCGGTGGAGGCGGTGCGCCGTATCGCCTCCGTGCTCGGCGTGCGCGTCGAGGTGACGCGCGCGTGGCTGCCGGAGCCCCCCGCGCGCCGGGGTGCCCCCATGCCGACCCCTGCCTCGCGCCCCTCCGAGGTGGCGCCCTTCCACCCGGGCCGCGTCGCGCGCGTCTTCGTGCGCGCGGGCCGCGACCTGGTCGAGGTGGCGCTGGCGGGCGAGTTGTCGCCGAGCGCCTGCCGCGCCTTCGGGCTGCCCGCGCGCTCGTGCGCCTTCGAGGCGGACCTGGACGCGCTGATCGGGCAGATGGACGCCGGTGCGGTACAGGTCAAGAGTGTGTCGACGTTCCCGCTGGCCAAGGAGGACATCGCCCTGGTGGTGCCCTCCGACATCCCGGTCGCCCGCGTCGAGCAGGTGGTCCGCCAGGGCGCGGGCGCTCTGGCGGAGTCGGTCGTGCTGTTCGACGTGTACGAGGGCGACCAGGTGGAACAGGGCCACCGGTCCCTGGCGTTCGCGCTGCGCCTGCGCGGGGACCACACGCTGACGGCCAAGGAGGCCGAGGACGTGCGCCGTGTCGTCGTGACGAAGGCGCGCAAGGCGCTGGGCGCCCGCCTGCGGGCCTGAGGCGCTGGCAGGGAGCCGGCTTTCGGCGAGGGGCCGGCGTCCAGGTGCGACGGTCCCGCATGGGGCGGGGCCGAGGACCCGGGAGCACGGGCCGGGCGAATCTCACGCGCGCAATGCCCACATGGAGTGGGACACGCGGGGGATCCGCCCGGCTCATTGTCTACGATTAGGGCATGCACATCCTGGTTACAGCCGCATCAAAGCATGGGGCGACCGACGAGGTCGCCGACGCAATCGCCCGTCGGTTCACCAAGGCGGGCTTCGAGGCCGACCGGATCGCGCCTGGGGACGTGGACTCCGTCGAGGAGTACGACGCGGTCGTCGTCGGATCGGCCGTGTACATCCTCCAGTGGATGCCCGCGGCGCACGATTTCATGGAGCGCTTCGCCCGCGAGCTGGCCGCCAAGCCGGTGTGGGCGTTCTCCGTGGGCATGAACGGCGTTCCCAAGCACGCGCCGCAGGACCCCACGCGCATCGGCCCCCTGCTCACCCACGTCAACGCGAAGGACCTCAAGTCCTTCGGGGGGCGGTACAAGCCGTCGCTGCTGTCGTTGCGCGAGCGCTCGGTGGCCCGCTTGGCGGGGGTCGTCGAGGGGGATTTCCGCGACTGGGCGGCAATCGACGAGTGGGCGGACGGCATCATCGCCTCCCTCGGCCGGTGAAGGGCGCCTGCGCGCGCATGCTCACGCGCCACAGTATGCATAATTATGTATACTCGTGCATATGAGTGGTGGATCGAGCATTCCTCAGACGAAGACGGCCAGGCACGAGGCCATCCGCGCCCTGCTGGCCGCCGAGGCCATCGGGAGCCAGGAGGGTCTGCGGCTCAGGCTTTCCCAGATGGGGATCGACGCCACCCAGACGACCCTCTCGCGCGACCTCATGGACATGCGCGCCACGAAGATCCGCGACGCCCGGGGCGCACTGGTCTACACGGTGCCGGACGTCGATGGAGGCCCCACCCACGAGGCCGAGGCCGCCCATGCGCGCCTGGCCCGCTGGTGCCAGAACCTGCTGGTCACATCCGTCACAGTGGGCAACCAGCTCGTGCTGCGCACCCCGGTGGGAGCAGCGAACCTGCTGGGCTCGGCGCTCGACGCCGTCAGGCTCGACGGGGTGGCTGGGACCATCGCCGGCGATGACACGATCCTGGTCATCTGCCGCACGCCCGACGAGGCGCGGTCGGTGGAGCGCCGGCTCCTCGCCCACGCCGAGCCCGGCGCGGCGCCCGAGGGCTGAGGGGCGCCCAGGGCCCGGAACCCGGGCCGCACCGTGCCGTCGCACTTGCCCCACGAGGGGCGAACACACCTGGAAGGAAAAGAATGTCCACCTCGAAAGATCGCGTCGTCCTGGCCTACTCCGGCGGCCTCGACACATCCGTCGCCATTGGATGGATCGGCGAGCAGACGGGCCGGGAGGTCGTCGCAGTCGCCGTCGACGTCGGCCAGGGCGGTGAGGACCTGGAGGTCATCCGCCAGCGGGCCCTCGACTGCGGCGCCGTCGAGGCCTACGTGGCCGACGCCCGCGAGGAGTTCGCCTCGGACTACTGCATGCCCGCGCTGAAGGCGAATGGCCTCTACGAGGGCAAGTACCCGCTGGTGTCCGCGCTCTCCCGCCCCGTTATCGTCAAGCACCTGGTGAAGGCGGCCCGCGAGTTCGGGGCCACGACCGTCGCCCACGGCTGCACCGGCAAGGGCAACGACCAGGTGCGCTTCGAGGTCTCCATCACGTCGATGGCGCCCGACATGGACTGCATCTCGCCTGTGCGGGACCTGGCGCTCACCCGAGATGTGGCAATCGACTACGCCGAGAGGCACCACCTGCCCATCGAGACCACCAAGCACAACCCCTTCTCCATCGACCAGAACGTCTGGGGCCGCGCCATCGAAACGGGCTTCCTGGAGGACCTGTGGAACGCGCCCACCAAGGACGTCTACGTCTACACCGACGACCCCACCTACCCGCCGCTGCCCGACGAGGTGACACTCACCTTCAAGGAGGGGATCCCGGTGGCGATCGACGGCCGGGCGGTCACGCCGCTCGAGGCCGTCCAGGAGCTCAACCGCAGGGCCGGCGCCCAGGGCGTGGGCCGCATCGACATGGTCGAGGACCGCCTGGTGGGCATCAAGTCCCGTGAGATCTACGAGGCCCCCGGCGCCGTCGCCCTCATCGAGGCCCACCAGGCGCTCGAGGCGATCACCCTCGAGCGCCTGCAGCGCCGCTACAAGCGCCATATCGAGCAGGTGTGGGCCGAGCTCGTCTACGAGGCCCAGTGGTACTCCCCGCTCAAGAAGTCCCTCGACGCCTTCATCGACGACACGCAGAAGTACGTGACGGGGGATGTGCGCATGGTCCTGCACGGCGGGCGGGCGACCGTCAACGGGCGCAGGTCCGAGGCCTCGCTCTACGACTTCAACCTGGCCACCTATGAGACCGGCGACACCTTCGACCAGTCCTCGTCGCGTGGTTTCATCGATATCTACGGCCTGCAGTCCAAGCTGGCCGCCGCACGGGACGTGCGTTCCGGCGTTGATATGGGCTACTGATCAGCGGTGTTCTGCATTACAATGAAGGTCACGAAGCGGTAGCATCTGCGCAACGGCGCGGGAGGATCCCCTCTGGGGTCTCCCGCGTCGTTTATTGTTAAATCAATGAGTACGACGACCACAATGGCAATGCCGGGCCGCCCGTGGATCTCCACCTCGAGGAACCCGCGCCCCACGGGGGACTCCCGGGCCCTCTTGTACGCGACGGCCGCCCTCTTCTTCCTGGGATTCGCGGGAAAGGGCGTGCGGGCCATATTCGGCGAGATCGGTTCCCTCGTCCCCATGGGCGTCGCACTCGCGGTGTTCGTCGTGGTGTTCCGCCGTAGCGGGGCACGTCTGACACTGCGCAGGTTCCCCACCACCATCAGCCTGTTCGTCGCATGGTGCGCGTGCACCACCGCGTGGTCGCTCTACCCGATCGACACTGTGAAGTTCTCCGTCGTCCAGATTGGCGTCACACTGGTGTCGATCAGTATCGCCGTCGCGCTGCCACTGCCGTTGCTGGTCGACGCCCTGATACTCGCTTTCCAGTGGATCATCGCCTCTTCGTACCTCCTTGAGGCTGCGGTCGCCCTCTTCCACCAGGGCCCGCTGGCGCCCCCCGTCCTATGGGGCAAAGGCCCCTTGCCCGCCTCGTCCTACTGGGTCGACGGACGGCTGTTCGGCGGTGGGCCGATCCAGGGCTTCCCAGGCAACCGCAATCCGCTGGCCTTCATCGCCCTGCTCATGGGCGTGTGCCTGGTGCTGCGGTGGATGCAGACCCGCTCGCGCACCCTGTCGACGGTGCTTTGGGGCCTGGCCGGCCTGGCCGTGTTCCCCCTGACAGGATCGGCGACCGTCGTACTGTCGGCCCTGGGCTGCGCCATCGCGGTCGGGGTGCTCGTCATCTGCCGCCACGTCGAACCCCGCAAGCGCCTCAGCCTGGTCGGGGTGTTCGCGGGCATGGCGGGCGTGGGCGCCCTGGGCGTGTTCTTCGCGCGCCACTGGGTCGCAGACTTCTTCGGCCGCAGCCCCGACATGAGCGGGCGGAGCGTCATCTGGCACGCCGTCGTGCGCCTCGTGCGCGAGCGGCCCATCGGGGGATGGGGGTGGACCATCGGGTGGGCCACCTACATGGAGCCCTTCAAATCCCTGGTGGTGCGCGGGGACGGGACCTCCACGAACCAGTCGCACAACGTCTACGTCGAGGCCGCCCTGCTCACCGGCGTCATCGGATTGCTCATCATCTCCTTCGCGGTGGCGTGGACCACGTACCGGCTCACCAAGGTCGCGGTAGCGCACATCGACGACAACCTGCTCGACGTCATCCCGGCGGTCCTCATGATCGCCATGGTCATCCAGTCCTTCACCGAGTCCCGTATGCTCTCGGAGGGTAACTGGATGCTCTTCGTCGTCATCTCCACATGGGTCAAGGTGCGCGGAGAAGTGCCCTTCGTATGGCCGTCGGCCGCCCGTGAGCACCTGGAGTACGCATAGGATTGCACCGGAGCGCACCCGCCGAACCAAGGAGAGCCCCATGACTGCGAACGACCACGTCTCCCTGTGGGGGGGCCGCTTCAGCGGAGCCCCCGCCGACGCCCTGTCCGCGCTGAGCGTGTCCACCCATTTCGACTGGCGCCTCGCGGGCGCCGACATCGCGGGCTCCCACGCCCACGCTGACGCGCTGCACGCGGTGGGGCTGCTCAGCGACGACGAGGCCCGGCGCATGCACGAGGCCCTACGGTGCCTCGACGACGACGTGCGCTCGGGCGCGTTCAAGGCGGGCCCCGACGACGAGGACGTGCACACGGCCCTGGAGCGGGGCCTCATTGAGCGGGCCGGTCCCGCCCTGGGCGGCAAGCTGCGCGCGGGCCGTTCCCGCAACGACCAGATCGCCACGCTCATCCGCATCTACCTGCGCGACGAGGCGCGCCACCTGGCCGGGCGGCTGCTCGACGTCGCCGACGCCCTGGTCGCCCAGGCCAAGGCCGCGGGCGGGGCCGTCATGCCGGGGCGCACCCACTTGCAGCACGCCCAGCCGGTCCTGGTCGCCCACCACCTCATGGCCCATGTGTGGCCGCTCATCCGCGACGTGGAGCGCATGGTCGACTGGGACCGGCGCGCCCGCGTCTCCCCCTACGGCTCGGGCGCCCTGGCGGGCAACACTCTGGGACTCGACCCCCGCGCGGTCGCCGCGGCGCTCGGTTTCGACGACTCCGCGGCCAACTCCATCGACGGCACCGCCTCGCGCGACGTGGTCGCGGAGTTCTCCTTCATCCTCGCCATGGCGGGGGTGGACATCTCCCGCCTCAGCGAGGAGATCATCATCTGGAACACGAAGGAGTTCGGCTACGTGACGCTGGACGACTCGTACTCGACGGGGTCGTCGATCATGCCGCAGAAGAAGAACCCCGACGTGGCCGAACTGGCGCGGGGGAAGGCGGGCCGGCTCATCGGGGACCTCGCGGGATTGCTCGCCGTGCTCAAGGGGATCCCCCTGGCCTACGACCGCGACCTGCAGGAGGACAAGGAGCCTGTATTCGACCAGATCGACACCCTGGACGTGCTCGGTCCCGCAGTGGCCGGGATGATCGCCACCATGACGATCCACTACCCGAGGCTGGCGGACCTGGCGCCCCAGGGGTTCTCCCTGGCGACCGACATCGCGGAGTGGCTGGTCAAGCGGGGCGTTCCGTTCCGCGAGGCCCACGAGATCTCCGGTGCCTGCGTGCGCGCCGCCGAGGCGCGCGGCGTCGAGTTGGCCGACCTCACGGACGAGGAGCTCGCCGCCGCCTCTGCGCACCTGACTCCCGGTGTGCGCGAGGTCCTCACGGTCGAGGGGTCCGTGGCCGCGCGCGCGGGCCGGGGCGGCACAGCCCCAGCCCGGGTCGCCGAGCAGATCGACGAGGCCGGGGCGGCCCTGGCCCTCCTGCGCGATTGGGCGGACACCCCGGTCCGGCGCCCCAGCCGCTAGCGGCAACGGGGCCGACGGGCGCGGCACCGACGGCCGGGGCGGAACCTGCCCGCGCCTCGTCGGAACATGCGGAGCCAGGGCGCGACGGCCGGTCCAGGTGGATCCTGCCCGCGCCTCGTCGCGGCGCGCCCGGCCCCGCGCGAGCCGCTACACTGGCCACGTCACGGACGACATGAAGAGATTAGGACGGCCCACAGTGACGGACATCATCGACGAACTGCAGTGGCGGGGGCTCCTCGCCCAGCACACCGACCTCGCAGCATTGCGCGAGCACCTCGCGTCGGGCCCCGTCACCTTCTACTGCGGCTACGACCCGACCGCGCCGTCGCTGCACCACGGGCACCTGGTGCAGTTGATCGTCATGCGCCACCTGCAACTGGCGGGCCACAAGCCCCTCGCCCTCGTGGGAGGGGCGACCGGCCAGATCGGCGATCCCCGTCAGAGCGGCGAGCGCCAGCTCCAGCCCACCGGGGTCGTCGAGGGGTGGGCGCGGAAACTGCGCGACCAGATTTCGCGCTTCCTCGACTTCGAGGGGCCAGCCGCCGCACGGATGGTGAACAACCTCGACTGGACGCAGCAGATGAGCGCGATTGACCTGTTGCGCACCATTGGCAAGTACTTCCGCGTGGGCACCATGCTGAACAAGGACATCGTCGCGCGGCGCATCGCCTCCGATGAGGGCATCTCCTACACGGAGTTCTCCTACCAGGTCCTCCAGGCCAACGACTTCCTGGAGCTCTACCGCCGCTACGGGTGCACCCTCGAGACGGGGGGCAATGACCAGTGGGGGAACATGGTCGGTGGGGTGGACCTGATCCACAAGGTCGACGGCGCTGACGCCCACGTCATGACGACGCCCATCATCACCAAGGCCGACGGCACCAAGTTCGGCAAGTCCGAGGGCGGGGCGATCTGGCTGGATCCACAGATGATGACCCCCTACGCCTTCTACCAGTTCTGGCTCCAGGTCGCCGACGAGGACGTGGTCCGCTTCCTGAAGATCTTCACCTTCCTCGACCGCGCGCGCATCGAGGAGCTCGAGGCGGAGGTCGCCGAGCGCCCGCACCAGCGCGCCGCGCAGAAGGCGCTGGCCGCAGCTGTGACGGCCATGGTGCACGGCGATCAGGAACTCGCCCGCGTTCAGACGGCCACGAAGGCGCTGTGGGGCGGCGGCGACATCAAGGAGCTCGACGAGGCGTCGTTGCGCGCGGCGACAGCCGACCTGCCGCGCGCGTCCGTTCCGCTCGGAGAGGCGACTGTGGCGGACGCCCTCGTCGCCGTCGGATTCGAGAGGGGGAAGTCCGCCGCGCGGCGGACGGTGGCCTCGGGCGGGGTGTCGGTGAACAACGTGAAGGTGTACGACGCCGACGCGCCGCTGAGCGAATCCGACGCGTTGCCGGGCTCGCTCGTCCTGCTCCGCAAAGGGCGCAAGAACCTGGCGGTCGTGGAACTGGCCTGAGCCCTTGGGGGAGCGGGGTGTCCGGTGTGGTCCGGGCGCCCCGTTTCCGTTGAGTCCAAGCGGAAGCGACAGGGTGTGATGGACAACATAATGACCTGGCTTGACGTGGTGTGGGTGGGTGGGTAGATTATTCGTCTGTCGCCGCGGCGTGGTTCGTGGTGGTTGTGCCTGGCTTGTGGTTCTGCCTTGTTGTGGTGGGGTTGCGGGTTTGTGTGGGTGTTGTTTGTGAACTCGATAGTGTGTTTGTTTGTCTACAGTTTTTGTTTTGTTTTTGTGCCTGTTTTTGTTTTTGAGTTTTTTGGTTGGGGTCGCCTGCTTGTTCCTGGTTGGTTCTGGGGGTGGGTGGGTGGTTCTCTTCCGGGCTGTTTTGTTTTTGTTCGGAGAGTTTGATCCTGGCTCAGGACGAACGCTGGCGGCGTGCTTAACACATGCAAGTCGAACGCTGAAGCCTGGCTTTGTGTTGGGTGGATGAGTGGCGAACGGGTGAGTAACACGTGAGTAACCTGCCCTCTTCTTCGGGATAACGGT
>NZ_AUBM01000011.1 GCF_000429245.1 Schaalia georgiae DSM 6843 | reverse complement strand
GCCCGCCTGACCCACCACTACGAGCAGACCACCCACGGGGACGAAAGACGGGTGATCACGTTGACGACCACGTGGGACGCCACCACCACCAACCCCTTCACCGGCCAAACCCTCACCCTCCCAGCAGTAGTGACCACCACCGAGAGGTCCGACCCCTTCCCCATCTCCCACCTACGCATCGACCTGACCGACACCGCCGACGAACAAGACGGCCACTAACCCCACAACCCCGCACAACACGACCCAGGCCCCGGCAGTCCGACCCGCGCTCGGCGCGGGCCGTGGTGGTGGGGACCCTTGCGATGGAGGCACGCCGATGGCCCACGACGACCCGAACGACCCGCACAGCCCGTACGGCGAAGACGACCCCTTGGACGCGGAGTGGGAGGCGTTGATGGGGCCTGGCGCTCCCGGAACCCCGTTCGCCCCGCGCCGCAAGACACCCCCCGACCCCGCCGGGCCGGACGGGCCGGCAGGCGCGCGCCCCGGCCCCCAAGACCCCGGCACGGCCGGCCCCCAAGACCCCGGCACGGCCGGCCGTGATGGGCCCGAAACACCCGGTGGGCCCCCGGCCAGTGCCCTGGCGGCCCTCGACGAACTCGCCAAACCCCCGGCCGCCACCACACCCCGCCCCGGGCCCCTGGCCCGCCTCCTGCACCGCGCCCGCCCCACCGGGCCCGCCCAGCCCTGGCAGCACTGGTTCTACACCAGCGGGGCGTGGATCGGCGCAGACGACTGGAAGAACCACCGCGGCCCCCTCACACACGACCAACGCCGCCTGGCCCACATCGGAGCCGCCCTCGCCCTCACCCTGCTCGCCTCCGCCACCGCCTCGGCCCTCCTATGGCACTGGACCAACCCCCCACTGCCCCCACCCGGGCCCGCCACCGTCAACGGATACCCCACCGGGGCCGACTCCAACCCCACCCCCTACCCCACTCCCGCGCCCACAACCCCCACCCCACCAGCAGGAAACAACCAGAACACCCCCAACGGAGCACAAGCCACCGCCTACCACGCCCTCGCCCTGGCCGACTACACCTGGAACACCGGCGACACCACACCCCTGCACGACCTATCCGCCCCCGAATGCCAATGGTGCGCCCAAACCACCACCGACACCACCACCACCTACACCACAGGAGGATGGGCCGCCAACGCCTGGCACACCAACACCAACACCACAACACCCCCACCCACCACACCCAACACCCACACCACCACCCTCACCACAACCCAACGCACCCCCGACATCTACACGCACGGCCACTTCCAACGCTTCACCTATATCGAGAAGGCGACATTCGAGATCACGGTCCGCTGGGACGGGAACAGGTGGCTGATCAGCGAAGTCGTCCCCACCCCATCCACACCCCGTCCCGACTGGCTGCCACCCGTGGCGAAGGCTCCTGCGCCAACGACCCCGCCGCCGACCACACCACCATCCCAGCCCCCGGCTCCCACTCCTCCAGCGCCGCAACCCCCTGACGGCGCCCCCACGAACAGGACCGCACCAGAGCAGGACACCGGCCCCGACACCACTGCACCAGGGACAACCGGAAGCTCCCCAACGGACCGCAGCGCTGACGAGGACGAACCAACCAACCCCGCCGACGCCTACGCCCGCTGAGCGGGACCGCCCACAGGATCGGTACACGACGGCGACGAAGACGAGACGGCTTCCGTCGGCGGCCATCCGCGGAACCGGTCGGCCAACACCCACAGGACCCGTCGGCGAACACCCACGGGACCGGCCAGCGCCCGCCCCGCTGGACCAACTGGTGAACGCCCGCCGGACCGGCCATCGGCCGTCGTCCAACCGGTCAACGTTGGCATTCACTGGCACTATGCTTAGTCCATTGCTCTCATGACCGCCGTACCGGCGGCATCCCGGTGATCCCACGGGTCGATACTCAAGGAGAACTCATGCCAACGCGGAGAACGAACGCCCTCGCGTCCCTCATCGCCTCATCTTCGCTTCTCCTCGCCTCCGCTGTGGCGCTGCCCGCGCAGGCGTTTTCACCGCCTGGAGAGGACGATCAGGGGCGGGGGTCACCGGCCACGAGCCAAGCAGCCGCCGACACCGCGCTGACCTCGAAGGCCGACTACGAGAACGGGACAGGCCCCGGGCCCGTCGACGACACCCAATCGGATGCCGCCGAGCCGGACGGCACTGGGGGGCACGCGCCGGACGAGGGCGTGCGCATCATCGTCCAGTTCGAGGACGGAGTCTCGGAGTCGGACTGCGACGAAATGGTCGACCGGATCGGCGAGGCCGTCGCCGCGTCCGTGCCCTCAGCGGCGGCGGGCGGCTCAGCGGTCACCCGGGCGCGCGACTACCGCAATGTGTTCATCGGAGTCGCAATCGATGCTCCGGCAGCGGCCCTCCCCGTGATCCAGGGCGTTGACGGCGTGAAGTCCGCGTTCATCGAACGCGAGGGCCACATTGAGACCGACGAGTCCGAACAGCCCGGTGGGCCCTCCGGAAACAGCAGCCCGGCCCACGAGGCGGGCGCCGCCGGCTCCGGCTCCGCGAGTGCGGCCGGCTCGCCTTCCCCCGCCGACGCACCTTCCCCCGCGGACACCCCGTCCTCGGGCGGCACGGCTTCCAACGGGGACGATGCACCGTCCGGCGCCCCGGCGAGCGGCGCCGCGCCCTCCCAGGATCCGGCGGCCGACTCGGGGAACGTGGAGGGCACAGCGGGTTCCCTGGCCGCAGAGGGGATCGACCCGTCGAACCGGTCGGCGCACCAGATGATGCGAATGGACCGCGTGCCGCACAAGGGCGAGGGCAGGGTCATCGCGTTCCTCGACACCGGGCTCGAGGTCGCCCACCCCGCGTTCTCCGGCGCGGTCGACGCCTCCAAGACGGCCCTCAAACGGGCGGATGTCGAGCAGGCCCTCCCCCGCCTCGGCGAGGGCAAGGACGGGCGCTACGTCAATGACAAGATCCCCTTCGCCTACGACTACGCCGATGATGACGCGGATGTGGCGCCCTCCTCGGGTGCCGGGGGCTTCCACGGAACGCACGTGGCGGGGATCGCGGCCGCGAACGCCGACAGGATCCGGGGCACCGCGCCGGGCGCGCAGATCATCGTCGCGAAGGTGGCGCGCAGTGGGAACGGCTCGCTGCCGGACTCGGCTGTGCTGGCGGCGCTCGACGACATGGCGGTTCTGCGACCCGATGTCATCAACCTGTCCATCGGGTGGTCGGCTGGCATGGACAACGCCGCCGATTCCCTCTACTCGACGGTCTACGCGAGGCTGCAGGAAGCGGGGGTCACCGTGGACGCGGCCGCGGGCAACGCGTACTCGGCGGGGCGCGGCAACAACTCTGGTAAGAACCTCCCCTACGCCTCGGACCCTGACTCGTCGGTCATGGACGAGCCTGCCACCTACTCCTCCGCGGTCGCGGTGGCGTCGGTGGACAACGCCCCGGCGAACGGCGCGTACAAGGCGAGCGACTTCTCCGCGTGGGGGGTGAGCCCGGATCTTCGCCTCAAACCGGAGATCGCCTCCCCCGGTGGCGGGGTTGTCTCAGCGGTTCCGGGCGGTGCCTACGATCAGGCTTCGGGCACGTCGATGGCGACTCCGCAGATGGCGGGCATCTCCGCCATCGTCCTCGAGAGGGTGAACACCGACCCCCTTTTCGCCAGCATGAGCGCGGCGGAGAGGATGGGAGTCGCCCAGAGCCTCATCATGGGAACGGCGCACCCCCTGGTGGACGCTGACCAGGGCACCGGGGCGTTCTACTCGCCGCGCAAGCAGGGCGCGGGCCTGGTGGACGCCCTGGCGGCGACGACCTCCCCCGTGTACCCGACCGTGGACGGCGCGGCCGAGCCCTCGCGCCCGAAGGCGGACCTCGGTGACGGGACGGCGGGCTGGTCCTTCACCATTACCGTGCACAACCTGTCCGATTCGGCGAAGTCCTACGCCCTGTCCTCGCAGGCGCTGTCGGAGGCCGTCGAAGGCGGGTTCTTCACGCTGCGCAGCAAGGATTGGGGCGGCAGGGGCATCTCGGTGTCGTACTCGGGGGCGGCCGTGGCCGGAAGCGGGGAGGGCGCGACGCTCGCCGTCCCAGCCTCCGGGCAGGCGTCCGTGACGGTGTCCGTCTCCCCGGGCGCCGACTTCGCCTCCTACGCCGCAGCGAACGCCCCGAAGGGCACGTTCATCGACGGTTTCGTGCGGCTCGCCGCTCAGGGCGGGTCCGGCCCCGATCTGTCGGTGCCCTACCTGGGGTTCTACGGGTCGTGGGGGGCCGCCGACGTCTTCGACGCTAAGGCGAGCGACGCCGCCGCCTCGCCCGCGCACATCTACCCCTCGGCGTTCGTCGATTCGCGGACGGGCCGGTCCCTGGGGGCGAACCCCTTCGCGCCGCAGAACACGGAGACGATCCCGGATCCGGGGCGCTACGTCGTCTCCCGTGCCGCCTCCTCCCTGGCGACGCGCCGCGCGGAGCCGCGCACCGGTCTGCTGCGCAGCGTGCACACTCTGACCTCGACGTACACGAACGAGGCGGGGACCACCGTCCTGGAGTACAGGAACTACCAGAACTACAAGTCGGTGCGCAACGCGAATGGGACCGTCTCCCGCGCTGAGTCCTACCACCTGGCGCCGGTGTTCGATTCCGAGGACAAGCAGGTGGCCGGTCTGCCCGACGGGAAGTACACGCTGACCATCGCCGCCACGACCTCCGGCCCCTCCCCCACGCGGCACGCGATCGCCTACGACTTCGCGCTGGACACCACGGCCCCACGCGTCACGGTCAGGGGCGTGAGCGGCGAGGGGGCCGGGGCGAAGGTCGCCTTCGATGTCACGGACGCCTCGCCCCTGGCCGCCTTCGACTTCCACGACCCGTCCAACGGGACGTGGTACTACCGCGAGTTGGTCAACGACGACGGGACAGTGAACCCCGACGGATCCCACACCTACCATTTCGAGGTGTCCGCCTCGGCGCTGCAGGCCGCGTGGGAGGCGCAGCACGGAAAGGGCGCCGCCCCGTCCGAGCCCTACGTACTCGCGTGGGATTGGGGCGCGAACCCCTCTGACAAGGCGGTCGTGCGCTTCCCGGGCACCACTTCGGGCGCTTGGACGCACGATTCCCACGGGTGGTGGTACCGCCTCTCCGACGGCTCGTGGCCGTCGTCGACGTCGATGGTCATCGACGGCGCGACCTACCGTTTCGACGCCTCGGGCTACATGCGCACCGGATGGGTGAGCGAGGCCGGCTCGTGGTACTACCATCTGCCCTCTGGGGCGATGGCGAAGGGGTGGGCCAACGTCGGCGGCACCTGGTACTACCTTTCCTCCGGCACGGGCGCGATGGCGATGGGCTGGCTCAACCAGGGTGGGACCTGGTACTACCTCGCGGCCTCCGGCGCCATGGCGATCGGATGGGCCGACGTCGGGGGGACCTGGTACTACTTCTCCCCCTCGGGCGCGATGGCCACGGGGTGGAAGTGGATCGACGGCGCGTGGTACCAGTTCTCGTCCTCCGGGGCGTGGACCGGCTGACGCCGAGCCAAGCAGGCGCGGACGCCGGGTCCCTCTCGGATCCCGGCGCCCGTCCTCGGCCCCACCAGCGGTTCGTTCCGCGGCGCCCCCTGTCCGCGGTTCCGCGGCGGTCCGACTAGCGGTTCGTGTCGCGGCGCTGCCCCCACACCGCTATGCCCACGAACAACACGGTCCACACGACGAAGTTCACCGGGTCCACCCAGTGGAAGGAGTCGAGCCCCTGGAGGGGGACTTGCACCATGTTCGTGATGCCGTACAGGGGCGTGAACGGGGCGATGGCCGAGAACACGGGTCCCATCATGCTCAGGGGCATGAACATGCCCGCGCACACGGCGCTGAGCAGGATGACCGCGCTGGACGCCGCGTAGGCGCCGTCGGATCGGACTGTGAAGGCGACGGCCAGTCCGATCGCAGCCGCCAGGATGGAGGCGGGGAGCATAATGACCGGTGTGAGCACCCACGCCGAGGCCTCCATCTGCGCTCCCGTGAGGGCCCCCACGGCGTAGACGATGGCCACGACAATGACTCCAGCGCCCACGGCCGCGACCAGGCGCGCCAGGATATTGACGGAGGAGCGCATGGGCGTGAGGGCGAAGAGGCGGGAGATCCCCATGGTGCGGTCCAGAGCCACGTTGGCGCCCATGGACGAGGCGACCAGGACGACGCCGTAGGTCGTCATGTTCGCCAGGACGGAGGCGGCGGCATTGCCATGGACGCCCCAGTTCTGGGCGTAGCTCTGGCCCGATCCGAAGATCAGGTACATGAGGATCGGGAGGACCAGGGAGAAGCTGATGGTGATCGGGTTGGTGATGAACTTCCAGAAGGTGAACCAGGTGAGGACGCCGAATCCTTTGAACCCCGAGGACGGGGCGCGGCGGGAGATTGCTTCGTCGGTGAATACTGTGGAGGACGACATGGTGATTCCTTATAGTGCTGGCGGCGCGGTCACGCGGTGAGCGAGGTGAAAACGTCCTCCAGCGAGGACGCGGTGATCTCGAGGCCGTGCGCCTCTGGGTGGGACAGCAGGATGCGGGCCGCAGGGTCGGTGTCATCGCCGTCGACGACGATCCGCCCTCCTTCGGTCGAGATCTTCCACGCCCCTGCCTCGGGGGCGGCGCGGAGCTGTTCGACGAGGCGGGGGCCGGCACCGGGATCCACGTCGACAGTGAGGTGGAAACTGCGGTTCATCCGGCGCAGCTCATCGGTGGGTGCGTCCTTGATGACGGAGCCGTCTTTGATGATGACGGTGCGCTCGGCGAAGTCCTGCGCCTCGGTGAGGTAGTGGGTGGCGAAGACGATGGTCCTGCCGCGTTCGGCCTGGGTGCGCATGACGTCCCAGAACTCGCGCCGGGCCGTGGCGTCCATGCCCGCGGTGGGCTCGTCAAGGATCAGCAGGTGGGGGTCGGGCAGGAGGGCCAGTGCGAGGCGCACGCGCTGCTGCTCGCCGCCGGAGAGCTTGCGGATGATCCGTCCGCTCATGTGGGCCAGCTGTGTCTCCTCGAGGATGGTCCCGTAGTCCACGTGGGTGTCGTGGGTGGAGCCGAACAGGTGGAGAGCCTCGGCCACGGTGTAATCGACGGGCAGAGAGCCGGTCTGGAGGACGACGCCGACCAGGGAGCGCCGTATCGCGTCGCGGGGCGCCAGGCCGAATACGCGGGCGGCGCCCGAGGTCGGGGCCTGCAGGCCGAGGATGATGTCGATCAGAGTGGACTTCCCGGCGCCGTTCTTACCGAGCAGCGCCATGATCTGGCCCCTGGGGATGTCCAGACTGAGGGCGTTGAGGGCGCGGACCTTCCCGTAGTCTTTCGTCACCTCCTCCACTGAGACCGCTCGTGCGCGCCTCTTCGCGCGCGGTGGGTGTACTGCGGTGGTGTGTTCTGTGCTCATGGCTCTCAAGTATTAGCCACACCACACCGATGTGACAGTGGCAACTAACCCGGAGGAGACTGTGCCATATGTCATGGTTGCCCAGTCATCGTTGTTTCACTCCAGGACCTTTTACCCCAGAAATCGCACCAATTGGCGGAATGCTTGAGTGCTCGCGTTTTCCATCGGTGGTGGCGCGCCTGGTGCTGGTGGCGGGCCATTATTGCCTCCCCGGCCCCATGTCGTGGTCGTCGGTGTCAGGGCGCCCGCCCAGTCAACCGCATGCCCACGATCGGGGGCTCACAACCCGTCGGATGGGTGCCCACTTCTGCGCGCCCACGGCCGCCGGGGGCAGCACGAGAGCGCGCTCCTACGAGGCCCCTCCTCCGCGGTGGCGTGTGGATCCACGTGGGAAGTCGCCCCGTGGCTGATCGTGCGCCCATCGGCCGCTGGGGAGCCAGCACATGGCGCCCCCGACGGTCAACGGCGCATTAGGGTGGGACATGGTAACGGCCTCCTGGACCAGGACACGGACTTCGACACTCCACATCCTGCCAGGGGCCGCTACCCCACGACAACAACCTCACACCCCACAACAACTAGCCCCGGCCCCACCAATGATGATCTATGGGTGAGCCGCCAGGATAATGAGGCCCGCGGATGTCCACCACCAATGGGGGCCGTGTCCTGGTCTTGCCTTAGAGCATGCTCACAGGTTTAGCATCGCAAACATGATGGACGATCAACTATTAAAAGCACTGCGCCTGGCAGTAGACCCCCCTGGCGCCATCAACGTGCAAGCCCTGCGCGACCTGGCCTGTGACGACGACACCATCCATTGGGACATATCCACCGTCGCGGAGCACTTACAGGTCAGCCCACACACCTTGCGCTACTACGAACGAGCCGGCCTGGTAACGGTTGGCCGAGACCAATCCGGTTATCGGCAATACGATGCTGCAGCTGTACGCAGACTGGTGTTCATCACGCGAATGCGAGTATCCGGCATGTCGATATCCGAGCTCCAACGCTACATACACCTCGTTGAAGCAGGCGACTCCACCACCGATGAACGCCTCAAACTGCTGCTGGAACACCGCGACGCGCTGCGCCACAAGATCGAACAGTTACAGATTTCCCTCGCAGCCACTGAATACAAAATCGCCATCTATCAGGAAGGAATGCTAAGCCATGACCACTAAGCAATACGACATTGAGACATCAGAAAACCTCGAACGCCGCAACCGGGGACTGGATGTCCTCTCCCACATCGATGGGGCCGCAGGGCACCGTGTTATGGATTCCCTAGCAGTTGCCAACCCCGCTCTTGGCCACCACATCGCAGCCTTCGCCTTCGGCGATATCTATGACCGGCCTGGTCTTGATCCACGAAGCCGCCAACTCGTAACCCTCGGTGCCCTCACCGCCTTGGGCGGGTGTGAAGCACAGCTGAAGGTACACGTGGGCGCTTCCCTCAATGTTGGGATAGCCCCCGAAGAAATCAGAGAAGCCATCCTGCATGCTTCTGTGTACTGCGGATTCCCCAGGGCGCTAAACGCAACATTTGCAGCCCAAGAGGTGATCGAGTCACGGAAACAATAGCAGGCAAGTGCCCGGAACAAGGCGGCCACTACCCATCACTAATCACGCGCGAACGAGACAGGCCCACTACCGCCGCACGAATCACACCAACAATGAAGAGACTCACCCTAGGGAGATTCCCAGTGCTGGTGGTCCACTCGCCCTCGTCCCTGTTCCCAAGCCAGCCAGCAGCTCCATCGGATCGCAATCAACGCCAGGCCCGGGAGCCGTTCCTCCCGGGCCTGGCGCACGCAAGCGGGTGGGCCGCGCACCGCGCGGCCCACCCGCCCCTGCGATAATCGGCGCTTGGCGGCGCCTCAGCGGGCGCGCACCGACACCGATACCGCCAGCGCCTCCGCCTCGGAAACCGACACCGACAGAGCGAGGGTCTCGGCGGCGATCATGTCCCGCCAGGCCTCGACGTCGGCCACGTGGGCGGCCGGGACTGCCAGCTCCAGGTCGATGCGGTCGGCGATGTGCAGGCCCGCGTTCTTGCGCTCCTCCTGGACGGCGCGCACGACATCGCGGGCGTAGCCCTCGGCCTCCAACTCGGGGGTGAGCTCGGTGTCCAGGACCACGAACGTGCCCGAGGGGAGCACGTCGGCGACCTGCCCCTCGGCCGCGTCCACCGACGTGGACACCGAGAACATGCCATCCGTCAGCACAATCGGGGAACCATCGGCCAGCACGGATGGGAAGCGGCACGACCCGTCGTCCAGAACCTCCCAGTCGCCCGACTTCTGGGCCTTGAACAGCTGGCTGGTGAGCTTGCGGAACGCGGGGTCGAAGGCCCGCGGGTTGAGGCTCAGCTCGGTGCGCACGCCCAACCCCGATTCCTCGGGGGCGGAGAAGACCACGGACTTCACGTTCACCTCGGAGGCGATCAGCTCCGCGAAGGGCTCCAGGTCCGCGTAGCCCTCGGACACGACCCGCAGGGAGGCGAGCGGCTGGCGCACGCGCAGCTGATGCGTCTTTCGCAGCGCGTGGGCCGCCGACACGACGGAGCGGACCTCGTCCATGGCGGCCACGAGAGCGGGGGCGGCCACGGCCTCGTCGATGACGGGGAAGTCCTGCAGGTGGACGGACTCACCGCCTGTCAGGCCGCGCCAGACCTCCTCGGCCAGCAGGGGCAGCAGCGGGGCAGCCACCTCCATGAGGACCACCAGCGCCGTGTACAGGGCGTCGAAGGCGGCGGGGTCCTCGTCCCAGAAGCGCTGGCGCTGGGTGCGCACGTACCAGTTCGTCAGCACGTCCAGATGGTCGCGCACCGCGTCGCAGGCCCCCGCGACGTCGTAGGCGTCCAGGCGGGCGCGCACGTCCTCGGCGAGGCCGCGCGTGTGGGCCAAAAGGTAGCGGTCCATCTGGGCCAGGCCACGGGTCGCCGAGGCGGACGACAGGTCGAGGCGGCGCGCCCGGTAGCCCGCGCCCTTGTCCGCGGCGCCCGCGTAGAGGGTGAAGAAGTAGTACGTGTTCCAGATGGGCAGCAGCACTTGGCGCACGGTGTCGCGGATCGCGGACTCCTTGACCATGAGGTTGCCGCCGCGCACCACGGGGCTGGACATGAGGAACCAGCGCATCGCGTCGGAGCCGTAGCGGTCGAACACCTGCGACACGTCCGGGTAGTTGCGCAGCGACTTGCTCATCTTCATCCCGTCGTCGCCCAGGACGATTCCGTGGGACACGCAGTTGCGGAACGCGGGCCGGTCGAAGAGCGCCGTGGCCAGGACGTGCAGCGTGTAGAACCAGCCCCGCGTCTGGCCGATGTACTCGACGATGAAGTCGCCCGGGTAGTGGGACTCGAACCACTCCCGGTTCTCGAAGGGGTAGTGCACCTGCGCGAAGGGCATCGACCCGGACTCGAACCAGCAGTCGAAGACATCGGGGATGCGGCGCATCGTCGACTTGCCCGTCGGATCGTCCGGGTTGGGACGGGTGAGCGAATCGATGAAGGGGCGGTGGAAGTCCGCCACCTCCACGCCGAAGTCGGCCTCCAGCTCGGCGATCGACCCGTACACGTCCGTGCGCGGGTACGCGGGGTCGTCGGACACCCACACGGGGATGGGCGCCCCCCAGAAGCGGTTGCGGGAGATCGACCAGTCGCGGGCCCCGGCCAGCCACTTGCCGAAGACGCCGTCCTTGATGTGCTCGGGGGTCCAGTTGATCTGCTGGTTCAGCTCCACCATGCGGTCGCGGATCGCGGTGACGCGCACGAACCACGAGGACACCGCCTTGTACATGAGGGGCTTGCGGCAGCGCCAGCAGTGCGGGTAGGAGTGGGTGTAGGACGCCTCCGCCACCAGGGTGGCGCGCACCCGCGGATCCCGCCGCGCGATGGGGCCCGACTGGTCGCGCAGGTCGGCCACGATGTGGCGGTTCGCGTCGAAAATGTGCATTCCCCGGTAGTCGGGTACCTCGGAGGTGAATACGCCGCCGTCGTCCACGGGCAGGACCATGCCGATGCCGTACTCCATGCACGTCCACATATCGTCCTCGCCGAAGGCGGGCGCCTGGTGGACCAGGCCGGTGCCGTCCGTGGTGGTCACGTAGTCGGCCGCCACGACCGTCCACGCGTTGGGGCCGGGCACCGCCCCCTCGGCGCGGTGCGCGTCGTCGTCGAAGTAGTCGTAGATCGGGTGGTAGCGCCGGCCCACCAGGTCGGAGCCCTTGAAGGACGCGACGACCCGGGGCTCCTCGCCGAGCTGTTTGGCGTGGGCGGCCAGCAGGTCCCGGGCGATGAGGACCCGCTCGCCGGCCACCGGCGACG
This sequence comes from Schaalia georgiae DSM 6843, assembly GCF_000429245.1. GTDB lineage: Bacteria > Actinomycetota > Actinomycetes > Actinomycetales > Actinomycetaceae > Pauljensenia > Pauljensenia georgiae. The sequence goes on along the minus strand of NZ_AUBM01000011.1, from coordinate 149,318 downwards.
CCGCATCGGGGTCCGCCTCGACGACCACGTAGTCGATGCCGGGGCCGACGGCGACCGCGGAGTTCGACGGCAGGGTCCACGGCGTCGTCGTCCACACGAGGGCGAGCTCGGGGCGCTCGGAGTCCGCCAGGAGGGCCTCAGTCAGGCGCAGGCCCACGGTGACCGTGTTGTCCGTGCGGTCCTGGTAGACCTCGTCGTCCATCCGCAGCTCGTGGTTGGACAGGGGGGTCCGGTCGTTCCAGCAGTACGGCAGCACGCGGTGGCCCTGGTAGGCCAGGCCCCTGTCGTAGAGCTGCTTGAACGCCCAGATCACGGACTCCGTGTAGGGCATGTCCAGGGTCTTGTAGTCGTGCTCGAAGTCCACCCAGCGCGCCTGACGGGTGACGTAGTCCTCCCACTCCTTGGTGTAGCGCAGGACGGAGGAACGGCAGGCCTCGTTGAAGGCGGCGATGCCGACACCGCCCTCGCGGGTGATCTCGGTGACGTCGTCGATGCCGAGCTGGCGCTGGGCCTCGAGCTCGGCGGGCAGGCCGTGGGTGTCCCAGCCGAAACGGCGCTCCACGCGATGGCCGAGCATCGTCTGGTAGCGCCCGACCACGTCCTTGACGTAGCCGGTGAGCAGGTGCCCGTAGTGCGGGAGGCCGTTGGCGAAGGGGGGGCCGTCGTAGAAGACGAACTCGTTGGAGCCGCCCTCGCGCCGGGCGATGGACTTGCGGAAGGTGTCGTCAGCGGCCCAGAAGGCCAGTGTCGCGCCCTCCATCGCGGGGAAGGACGGGCTTGGATCCACCTCGTCGTCCCGGTGGAGGGGGTAGAAGCCGTGCTTCGTCATGGCAGTCCTCGTGTTGCGCCGTGCACAGGGACGAGGACCGGCGACGCCGGGACCCGCGGTACCACCCCGCTTGCCGCGCTCACGCGGCCTCTTCGTTGGGGCTGTGTCGGGCCCTCCCGTCCGGTTCTACTGGGGGACGGGGCAGCGCCCAGCGGATCCCTGTTCTTCCGGATGCTCCCCGGTGATGCCCCGCTGAGCGGGCCGGATCATAGCAACGCCGATTCTACCCACAGATGCGCGCCCGGTGCTGGGTATGCTGGTGGCGTGACCATGGAACGCACCCGGCCCGCCGCCCTCGCAGCCTACTCCGCCGTCGCCGTCGTGGCCGGGGCGGTGGTCCTCGCCGGAGCCCTGGGCGGCCAGGGCGTGCGGATGTGGGCGATCGGCGTCGGCATTTTCTTCCAGGCGGCGCCCTTCCTGGCCCTGGGAGTGCTCGTGTCGGAGCTCATCGAGGAGTTCGCGCCCCCCGAGCGCCTCGCCCGCCTCTTCCCCCGCGGTCCGGCGTCGATCGCCGCTGCCCTGGCGGCCGCGCTCGTCCTGCCGGTGTGCGACTGCTCGGCGGTGCCGGTCTTCCGCTCCCTGGTGCGCAAAGGCGTGCCCACCTCGGCGGCGGTCACCCTCATGCTGGCCTCCCCCTCGATCAACCCGATCGTCGTGTGGTCCACGTGGTACGCCTTCGGCTCGTGGCGGATCGTCGTCCTGCGCGCCCTGCTGGCCGTCGCCGTGACCGTGGTCGTCGGAGTCATGATGGGCCGCGTCGGCGGGCCCGTCCTGGTGGAGGACGAGGCGGAGTGCGCTGCCGGGTGCGGGTGCCACCCGGGTGGGGGCGGGGCGGGCGCCCCCGTCGGCGGGCGGCTGGCGCTCGTGGCCTCCCACAGCGCCACCGGCTTCGGCCGTATCCTGCCCTACCTGCTGGTGGGCATAGCCCTGTCGAGCGCGGCCCAGGTGCTCATCTCCCCCACCCAGTCCCTCGACGGGGCGCCCGCGCCCGTGGCACTGGGCGCGATGATGGCCGCGGGATTCGTGTTCTCCCTGTGCTCCTCCTCCGACGCGATCATCGCGCGCTCCCTGTCGGCGCTGGCGCCCGCGGGCGCGCTACTTGGCTTCATGGTGTACGGACCGATGATGGATGTGAAGAACGTGCTCCTGCTGTCCAGCTCCTTCGACAAGCGCTTCGTCGCGAAACTCTTCGTCGTCGTCACAGTGACCAGCGCCGCCGCCGTGGGCTGCGTGTGGGCGCTGGGATTGGTGGCGCTGTGAGCGGGAAGGAGCGAGAGGGGCAGAACGGCCAGGACCGGGCGTTCCTGGCGATCGCGGGGGACTTCGAGGCGTCCCAGCGCCGCAGGGCGGCCCGCCGCGCCGAGGAGGAGGAGCGCCGGCCCCGGCTGGTCGCCTGGGCGGAGGCGGCGGTCCTGGTGGTCCTGGCGGCCTCCCTGGCCCTCGCCGTCGTCTCGGGACGCTACCTCAAGGTGGTGCCCCCCAGGGCGGTGTGGGGCATCGGCTTCCTGGTCGTGTGCTGCCTGGTGTGGGCGTGGGCGAGGGCGCGCAGCGCCCGCAGGCGCCAGGCCCCGGCCCGCGAGCCCGGGGCGTGGGTCCGCGTCATCGGCCTGTGGGCGGCGGCGGTGTGCATCGCGCTGCCCATCAACCCCACCCCTTCCCAGCTGCTCGGCTCGGGGGCGCCGCGCTCGCAGACCTCCGCCCACTCCCAGCTCTCCCCCGCCCCTGAGGCGCCCTCCGCCCCCGAGGACCCCGCGGACCCGGGCGCCGACCCCACAGCCGCGTCCTCTCCCCCGACCGGCCCCTCCCCCTCGGCCAGTCCGGCCGCGCGCGCCACTGGCGCCCCACAGGGCGCGCCTTTGGAGGTGGGCACGGAGACCTTCTACTCGACGCTGCGCGAGTTGTCTGCCAACGGCGCCGCCTACGAGGGCCGGGAGATCACCGTCACCGGTTTCGTCGTGTCGCCGCAGACCGCCGCCTCGCAGCAGGGCCTGCCACGACTGGCGGCCACCGATTCCTTCGCTCTCGCGCGCATGACGATCTGGTGCTGCGCCGCCGACGCCTACGCCCTGGGGTTCGCGGTCGAGGCCCCGGCGGGCACACAGGTGGAACCGGACCAGTGGGTGCGGGTCCACGGGCGGCTCCACTCCCGCGGCGGCAAGGCGCTGGCGCTGGAGGCGGACAGCGTCGAGGCCGTGGACGCCCCCGACCAGGAGTTCGTCTTCGAGGAGCGGTAGCCGCCCCCTCGGGGGCGTTGGACCGCCTGGCCCGGTGCCGACTCCGCACCGGCACCCCGGATTGAGCGGTGGCGCATTTCACTGTAATAGTTGTGCCTATGACAACGGCCATCGAACAACGTCCGCGCTGCGGAGCGCGGGAGGGGGATCCCCTCCCCCACCGCCCACCGGCGAGCGCGGACCCCGCCCGCAGATCCCACGGATCCGGCGCCCCGGGCCTGGCGTCCGCCGTCGCCGGGCGCACAGCGTCCCGTCCGACCGACGCGAGGAGGCGTCCATGACCCGTTCGCACGACATCCCCGACAACGTCCGCAACATCCTGGTCGTCATGACCGACCAGCACCGCGTCGACACCATCGGCTGCCTGGGCAACCCCCACGCCCGCACCCCCGTCATCGACCGGATGGGGCGCGAGGGCTTCGCCTTCACGAACGCCTTCACACCCACGGCGATCTGCACGCCCGCCCGCGCCTCGCTGCTCACGGGGAAACGCCCGGGCAAGCACCAGGTGCTGGCGAACCCCGAGTGGAACATCGCCTACCGGGTGTCGATCCCGGAAGGCACGTGGACGTACACGCAGGAGCTGCGCGACGCCGGGTACAACGTCGGGATCGTGGGGAAGTACCACTGCGGCCACAACCTGCCCGACAAGTTCGGCGCGGACGACGACACGTTCTGGGGCGCGGAGAACCCCGTCGCCAACGAGGAGTACGTGGCGTGGCTGAACGAGCGCGGCCTTCCCCCTGTGCGCGCTCACGACCTGTGGCGCGGAAAGCTGCCCGGCGGCCGGGACGGGCACATCCTCGCCGCGCGCCTCGACCAGCCCGAGGAGGCGACCTTCGAGCGCTTCCTCGCCGACCGCGCCATCACGAGGCTGCGCCAGTACGCGGCCGACTGGAAGGAGGCGCGCCGGCCGTTCTGCCTCGACGTGCACTTCTTCGGCCCGCACCTGCCCTACTTCCTGCCCGACGAGTGGTTCGACCTCATCGACCCGGCGGATGTCGAACTGCCGGAGAGCTTCGGGGACCCCCTGATCGGCAAGCCCCCCATCCAGCTCAACTACGCGACCTACTGGTCCACGTCCTCGTTCACGAACGAGCAGTGGAAGAAGCTGATCGCCGTCTACTGGGGGTACGTGGCCATGATCGACTTCGAGATCGGTCGCATTATGGACGCGGCGCGCGAACTGGGGGTCCTGGACGACACCGCCGTGTTCTTCTGCGCGGACCACGGGGAGTTCACGGGCGCCCACCGCCTCAACGACAAGGGACCGATGATGTACGACGACATCTACAACATCCCGTTCATCGCCCGCATCCCCGGGGTGTCGGCTGTGGGCGCCTCCGACGACTTCGTCTCCCTCATCGACCTGCCTGCCACGGTCCTCGACGTGGCGCGCCTGGACACCTCCCTGGTGGAGGACGGGCGCTCCATCGTGGACCTGACCCGCGGCGGGGAGGTCGAGGGGTGGAGGCAGGACATCGTCTGCGAGTTCCACGGCCACCACTTCCCCCTCCAGCAGAGGATGCTGCGCACCCGCGACTTCAAACTCGTCATCAACCCCGAGTCGGTCAACGAGCTCTACGACCTGCGCCGCGACCCGGCCGAGATGACCAACGTGTACGCCTCCCCCGTCTACGACGAGGTCCGTCGGGAACTGGCCACGAACCTGTACCGCCAGCTGCGCGAGCGCGGCGACCACTCCTTCGCCAAGTGGATGGCCGCCATGACCGACTTCGACGTTCCCCTGGCCAACACGGCGCGCTCCGACCTCGACGGGGTCGGAACCGAGTAGGCGCCCCCATGAGCAGCCCCCTCCCCTTCTCCGTCGTCGTCAAACCCACGGGGGCGGCGTGCAACCTGGACTGCCAGTACTGTTTCTTCCTGTCCAAGGAACTGCTCTACAGCGCGCGCTCCCAGATGATGGGCGAGGACACCATGGAGGAGTACGTGCGCGCCCACCTGCGCGCCAGCCCCGACGGGGACGTGACGATGCTGTGGCAGGGCGGGGAGCCGGCCCTGCGGGGCCTGCCGTTCTTCCGCGCCGCCGTGGACGCGTGCGAGCGCCACCGCCGCCCCGCCCAGCGCGTGCGCCACTGCCTGCAGACCAACGGGACACTGATCGACGACGAGTGGGCGCGCTTCCTCGCCGGCAACGGCTTCCTGGTGGGCGTCTCCATCGACGGCCCCGCCCCCATGCACGACGCGTACCGCCTCAACCGCGGCGGGCGCGGCACCCACTCCATGGTGCTGCGCGGCTGGGAGGCCCTTGAGCGCGCGGGAGTGGACGTGAACGTGCTGTGCGCCGTCCACGCGGCCAACCAGGACCACGGGGCCGAGGTCTACCGGTACTTCCGCGACGGACTGGGCGCCCGCTTCCTGCAGTTCATCCCCATCGTCGAGCGGGTCCCCGCCGCGGCCCTCGCCCAGGCGGAAGCCGGGTGGCGCAGCGGGGCCGCTGCCCTGCTGTACCGCCAGGAAGGGGACCGGGTGACCTCGCGCTCCGCCTCCCCCGCCTCCTACGGGGCGTTCCTGTGCGAGGTCTTCGACCAGTGGCTGCCCCGCGACGTGGGCGGGGTCTTCGTCCAGGACTTCGACTCGGCGCTGTCAGCGCTCTTCGGCGCGCCCACCGTGTGCGTGCACGCCCCCCGGTGCGGGGCGAACATGGCGATGGAGTTCAACGGGGACGTGTACGCGTGCGACCACTGGGTGGAGCCGGACTGGCTGATCGGCAACATCGCCGATTCCTCCTTCGGGGAACTGGCGTCCTCGCCACGCATGCGGGAGTTCGTCGAGAAGAAGCCCGACCTGGACCCCGACTGCCGCTCCTGCCCGCACCTGCCCCTGTGCTGGGGCGGGTGCCCCAAGGACCGTTTCGTACCCACCGCCTCGGGTGCCCGGCGCAACTACCTGTGCGAGGGCTACCGCGCTTTCTACTCCCACGCCCGCCCCGCCTTGGCCGCCATGGCGCGCCTTCTGCGCTCCGGCCGCCCCTCCTCCGACATCATGGATCCGCGCACGGCTGCCCTCCTGGGCGTCGCATTGCCCGCCGCGGAAGACGGCTCGTGCGCCCACGCTCGTTGAAGCGCTCCCGGTCGGCCTCCCCACCGGCTCCTAGCGGTCCCCGGTCCCCCCACCGGTATCGCGCCCGTCCTCGAACGAGGCCCCCGCGGCCCACGCGAGGGCGCTCACCGCTGCTCCCCGTCCGCGCTGCGGGCGACCACCGTGTTCGTCGCCTGCGCCACGGGTCGCACGATCATCGAGTCGATGTTCACGTGGCTGGGGCGCTCCAGGGCCCACACGATCGCCTCGGCGATGTCGTCGGCCACCAGTGGCTCGGCGACGCCCGCGTACACGCGGTCCGCGGCCTCGCGGGAGCCGAGCCGGTTGAGGGAGAACTCCTCGGTGCGCACCATGCCCGGGGCGATCTCGATGACGCGGACGGGCTCGCCCACCAGCTCCTGGCGCAGGGTGTTGGCGATGACGCGCTCGGCGTGCTTGGCGGCCACGTAGCCGCCGCCCCCCGGGTAGGTGTCGTGGGCGGCGGTCGAAGTGAGGAACACCAGGTCCCCTCCCCTCTTGCGCATCGCTGGCAGGAAGGCGCGCGTGCAGTGCAGGGCGGTGAGGACGTTGCGGTCGAACATGGCGCTCCACCTGCCCGCGTCCGCCTGCGCCACATGGTCGACGCCGATGGCGCCGCCCGCGTTGTTGACCAGTGCGTCCACCGGCCCGCCCTCCAGGACGTGGGAGACCATGCCCTCCACCTGCGCCTCGTCGGTGAGGTCGGCCGCCCAGTACTCGCAGCCGATCTGGTCTGCGAGGGCCTTGAGGCGCTCGCGGCGGCGGGCGACGGCGACGACCCTCCACCCGTGGTCCACCAGCATGCGGGCGGTGGCCTCCCCGATCCCGGTGGAGGCCCCGGTGACGACGGCGCGGCGCGGAGTGCTCATGGCGCAAGTGTATCCCCAAGTGCGGGGCCGGAAGGCCCGCGACGCCCGGGGCTGAACGCCCGAGTGCGGGCCTCAGCCGTTGGGCAGGCCGTAGGCCTTGTGGATGAGCCAGATCGGGTGGACGACGTTCGCGCCGGTCGCGGTGCGCAGCTGCCAGCGGCACGTCTCCGTGTCGCACGCCGCCAGTTCGGCGTTGACCTGCTTGATGAAGTCGAAGACGGGGGCGCCCACGGCCTGGGCGACGGCGTACTTCTCCTTCTTCATGCCGTAGGTGCCGGCGATGCCGCAGCACGGTTGCTGGGACTCGACGACCTTCACCCCGGGGATGAGGCCCATGACCTCCATGGCGGGCAGCCCCAGTCCCTGGGACTTGAGCTGGCAGGGCGCGTGGTAGGGGATGGTCACGTCGATGCGCTGGAAGTCCGTGTCCAGCTCCCCCCGGTCGTGCAGGTCCAGCAGGAACTCGCAGATGTCCCAGGTCCTGCTGCCCACGTCCTCCAGCTCGGGGGTGTCCATCTCCAGGATGTCGTGCGCCTCGTGGCGCAGCATCCCGGCGCACGAGCCGGAGGCGGAGACGATCGGGGCGCCCCGGTTCACCTTGCGCAGGTCGTCCGTCAGGCGCGACACGTACTTGCGGGCGTCCGAGTAGAGCCCGTTGGACTGCAGCGCCAAGCCGCAGCACCCGTGCTTGGGGACCAGCACCTCGTAGCCCAGGTGCTCCAGGACCAGGACGGAGTGGATGGAGGTCTCCACCTCGAAGTACTGGCCCGCGCACCCGTGGAAGAAGATGACCTGGCCGCGCTCGCCCGACGAGGGCAGGGGCTTGTGCTTCTTGAACCACCCCTCGAAGGTGCGCCCGTAGGCGCGGGGCATCGGGGCGGAGCGGTGGACGCCGATGACCTTCTCCATGACCATGCGGATCGGCTTGACGTCGAGCGCCCAGTTCGCGATGGGCGCCACGGGCGTCATCATCGTGCCGATCAGGGAGGTGCGCCCGATGAGGCGGTCCCGCACGGGGATCCCCATGGCTATCTTCATCTCGGTGCGCCGGTGGTGGATGATCTCCGTGACCTTCACTCCCTGCGGGCACACCAGGGAGCAGGTGCCGCACGAGGAGCAGTAGTCGATGGACTTGTCGACGATCTGCCCCTTCTGGCGGAAGCGCTCGGCCTGCGGGCCGGAGTACTTGGGCCCGCCGAACAGGTCGGTGACCCGCATGACGGGGCAGTTCGTCTCGCAGATCGTGCACTTCACGCACGCGTCGAGGCTGCCGCGCAGGCCTCCGACGGTGGCGTCGCCGAGGCTGATGACGTCCTCCTCCTCGACGCCCTCCGACGACAGCCCCCCGTTGAAGGCGGGGAACATCCCGGCGATCCCTTTCGTCGTTCCAGCACTCATCGCAGTCCCTCCACAATCGTGTCCGCGGCGCGCACCGCGCTGGCGAGGGCGATGCCCTCCCCGCTCTTCTCCCTCCACCGGGTGGCGCCGGCCAGGTTCCCGCCGACCGCGTGGAGGTTGCTGTGAACGGCGCTCCCGTCGGGGCCGACGGGGCGCATCTGGTCGTCAACCGCGATCCCGGCTAGGAACAGGGGCTGGTCCTCGCCCCAGAAGTCGGCGTGCAGGAGCTGCCCCTGCGCGCCCATGACCGGCAGGCCGAAGACGGTCTCGGACACCTGGCCGTGGGAGTCGACGGCGAGGGCGCCGGATTCGAATCCCCCGGCCGCCAGGACGAAGGCGCCCGCCTCGATGGTGGTGGGCCTGCCCGCGGTGGAGATGTCGACGGAGACGATCCTGCCCGCCCGGCGCTTGAAACCGGTGACCGCCGAGCCCATTATGAGGCGCCCCTCGTACTTGACGATCTCGCTGAACGCGGTGTTCAGGCGCATGCCCGGCACCGACGGGGGCTGCACGGGGATCTCGAAGACCTCGTGCCCCAGGCGCCCGGCCAGGTCGGCGGCGGCGTCGGGGTCGGCCAGGCCCAGGACTGCCGGCAGTCCGACGACCTCCCCGGCCGACAGGAGCGGTCCGATGGTGTCGGCGAGGCGCTGGCGGGCGTCCGCCTCGTCCAGGGCGCGCGCGTGGTTGGTGCCCGTGGAGTCCGCCTCCCCGGCCCGCACCTCGAAGTCGACGCTGATGGCGCGCGCGTCCAGGCGCTGGCCGTCGGGGCCCATCTGGCGGGAGAGGTTCTCGGCCACCAGCGCCGGGTAGAAGTCCTTGAAGCGCTTCAGGCCGACGATCGCGTAGGAGGCGCCGGGGGTGGGCACGCCCGCCGCCATGGACGGCTGGTACAGGCTCGTGGGGCGCAGCGCCCCCACGCCCGTCGGTATGGTGACGTTGCGCGAGGCGTCCCCCACCAGCAGGGACGGGCCCGCGGTGTCGCGCAGCCAGTTGACGGCCTCCCCCACGAACCCGGGGGTGAAGTGGGAGTAGGGGTGGCTCTCGCGCGAGGCCACGTGGGGGCCTATCGCTTCCAGGGGGCGCTCGACGCGCTCCGGGGAGTAGCCGAGGACGTCGACTGTCCCTGTGCCCAATTGCAGGCCGCCCACGCCCTTGGCGACCAGGGTCACCGAGGCGCCCGAGCGGGCGAGGCGGATAGCGGCGGCGAGCCCTGCGATGCCCGCCCCTATGACGACTGCGTCCCTCATCGCACGACCTCCTCGACCGGGACGGGCAGGTGCTCGACATCGAGCGTGCCCTCGTGGATCCAGTTGTCCAGCGCCGCCTGGCGGACCTGTTTGCCGTAGAGGATCGGCCACAGGCCGATCCACCGGTTCTTCAGGAAGAGGCGCAGCAGCCCGTTGGCGCGCTCGGCGTCGATGTCGCCGCGCTCGTGGGCGATGCCCGCTGCCCGCTGGGAGCAGAACCCGCCCTGGCACGGCCCCATGCCCAGGCGCATCTGGCGGCGCACGTCGTCGAGCTGGCTCTTGGGCAGGGTGTCCATGACCCTCTCGAGCATGGCGCGCGTGGCCATCTCGCACTCGCAGATGATCTGCTCGTGGGAGGGCCCGTCGTTGCGGGACTCGACGTTGTCGAGGCGGTGGCCGATGGTGTAGAGCCTGCCGTCCTCGGCCGGGGGAACCGCCTCGCCCGCGGTCTTGCAGGGCCGCTGCCCGCCCATCTCGGAGCACATGATGTCGACGACGCGCTCGGCCATGAGCCGGTAGGTGGTGAGTTTGCCGCCCGCGATGGTGAGCATCCCGTAGACGCCGTCGCGGCTGTGGTGGTCGATGACGCTCATGCCGCGCGCCATGTGGCGGGTGTCGGTGGCGGCGACGCGCGAATCCTTGATGAGCGGGCGTGCCCCCGCCCACGCGTGCAGGGCGCGGGAGCGGCGGAAACCGGGGATCATGGCCTCGCCGGAGTCGAGCATCTGCTGGACTTCGTTGGCGGGGATGGCCAGGCGGTCGGGATCCTCGGCCTTGATGTCCGTGGTGCCGATGATGCACACCGTGTGGTCGGGCACCAGGATGTCCCCGTCTTCGGGCCACACGCAGCGGTTGAGGACGGTGCCAGTGAGCCGGTGGTTCATTGCGATCATGATGCCCGCGCCGGGCACCACGTCCACGCCGTGGCAGTCCGCCATGGCGGCGATCTGGCCGGCCCACGGACCGCCGCAGTTGACGACGAAACCGCATTCGACGCGCAGGTCCTCCCCGCCTCTCTCGTCGTGGACGACGACGGCGCTGACGCGGTCGCCCTCGCGGTCGATGGAGACGACCCTGTGGTAGGTGAGGATCTTCGCGCCGTACGCCTCGGCGGAGCGGATTGCGCCCCACACCATCTGCCAGCCGTCGACCGTGCCGTCCTCGACCTCGAAGGCCCGCTTGATGCGCGGGTCCAGGCGGGGCTCGCGCGCCAGCGCCTCCGCGATGGTGATCTCGCGGGCGGGCACCTTGGCCGCCGATGCGCGGGCGAGGAACTGGTCGGCGTAGTCCTCCTCGTCCTGGGCCGTGGTGACGAAGAGGCCGCCCGTGGCCTCGACGGCGTTGGCGTTGATCCGTTTGACGATGGTGTTCTCCTCGGCGCACTCGGTGGCCGACTCGGGGTCGGAGGCGATGTAGCGCCCACCCGAGTGCAGCAGGCCGTGGAAACGGCCGGAAGTGCCCTGGGCGATGTCCGCCCGGTCCACCAGGACCGCCGAGAATCCGCGCATGGCGGCATCGCGAACGACGCCCGCACCGGTGGAGCCGCCGCCAATGACAACAACGTCAGTGTGAATGGTTCTCACCGCTCGTTCCCTTCAGGTGTGAATACGAGGCGCCGGTGCCTCGGTGTTGCCCACAATAATGCACCTCCAGAACCGTTTTGAACGAATCACTCACCCACATTGCACAAATGTGCAGGTATTCCGGGGTCCGGGCACCACCACTCCTTGGGACAGGGAGTGCCCCATCGGCGCATTTACGACGAACGACCATGCCATAATTCGATTTCACGGCCCGCGAACACGCCCGCCCCAACCTCCCCGCACCAGCGCGCCGCAGGTCACGAGCACCTAGAGTGGGATCATGGACCACGACATCCGCGCCCGCTCCGGCGAGGCCGCCAACGCCGACCCCTCCGTGCGCCCCCAGGACGACTTCTACCGGCACGTCAACGGCGGCTGGCTCACCCGACACGAGATCCCAGCCGACAGACCCATCGACGGCGCCTTCCACGCCCTGCGCGACCAGTCCGAGGCGCACTGCCGCGCCATCGCCGAAGCAGCCGCCGCCGGGGCCCTCGACGACCCCGACGCCGGAAGGATCGCGACCCTGTGGAACCAGTTCCTCGACGAAGGCGCCATTGAGGCCGCCGGCGCCTCGCCGATCGCCCCCGACCTGGAGGCCATCGCCCAGGCGCCCACGCGCGCGGACTTGGCCGCGCTGACGGGCCGCCTCATGCGCGAGGGGGTGGGGGGCCTCGTCGGCGCGCACGTCGGCACCAATCCCCACGACTCCTCCCAGTACATGGTCTCCCTGGTCCAATCGGGCATCGGCCTGCCCGACGAGGCGTACTACCGCGAGGACGACTACGAGCCGGTCCGCCGCGCCTACGTCGCCCACACCGCGCGCATGCTCGAACTGGCGGGCGCCCGGGACCCCGAGGGCGCCGCCGGGCGGATCATGGCCTTCGAGACGGCTCTGGCCGCCCACCACCGCGATTCCGTGTCCGACCGCGACCCCCTGCTCTCGGACAACCCCACCCCCTGGGAGGACCTGGTCGCCGCCAACCCCGGTTTCGACTGGCAGGGCTGGGCCGACGGGGCGCACCTGCCCACAGACTCCCTGGTCGTCAACGTCGACCAGCCCGAGTTCCTGCGCGGCGCCTGCGCCCTGTGGGCCGACACCGACCTGGGCACCCTCAAGGAGTGGGCCGCCGCCTCGGTGATCGACGCGCGCGCCCCCGTGCTCTCCTCGGCCTTCGTGGAGGAGAACTTCGACTTCCACGGCCGCACCCTGGCCGGGACCGAGCAACTGCGCCCCCGTTGGAAGCGGGCCCTCGGCCTCATCGAGTCGTGCCTGGGCGAGGCGATGGGCCGCGCCTGGGTCGCCCGTCACTTCCCGCCCGCCTCGAAGGAGCGCATGGACGACCTGGTCGCCCGCCTGCTGGACGCCTACGGGCACTCCATCCGCGCCCTCGACTGGATGGGGGACGCCACCAAGGGCCGCGCCCTGGACAAACTGGCCACCTTCAATCCGAAGATCGGATACCCGCCCAAGTGGAAGGACTACTCGGGCCTGGACATCGACCCCGCCGTCCCCCTGGTCGACAACCTGCGGGCCGCCGCCTCCTACGAGACCGAGCGGGAATGGGCGCGACTGGGCGCCCCCGTGGACCGCGACCGCTGGTACATGACCCCGCAGACGGTCAACGCCTACTACAATCCGACCCTCAACGAGATCGTCTTCCCCGCGGCCATCCTCCAACCCCCCTTCTTCGACCCCGGCGCCGACGACGCCGTCAACTTCGGCGCCATCGGCGCCGTCATCGGGCACGAGATCGGGCACGGCTTCGACGACCAGGGGTCCCGCTTCGACGAGAGGGGGAACCTGGAGAACTGGTGGACGGACCAGGACAGGGAGCGCTTCGAGGAGCGCACCCGCGCCCTCATCGACCAGTACAACGCCCTCACGCCCGCGGATCTACTGCCCGGCGCCCCCGCCTCGGACGACGGAGCCGGGGGGACGGACGAGGCGGAACGGCCCGACGGAGCCGGGACGACCGGCAGAGCGCCCCACGTCAACGGCGCCCTGACCGTCGGGGAGAACATCGGCGACCTCGGAGGCCTCACGATCGCGTGGAAGGCGTGGGCGGCCGTCCTGGCCGAGCAGGGGCTCGCGCCCGCCACCGCGCCCGTCATCGACGGGCTCAGCGGGCCCGAGAGGTTCTTCCAGTCGTGGGCCCGCGTGTGGCGCACTGCGACGCGGCCCCGCTTCGCCCGCCAAATGCTGGCCGTGGACCCGCACTCCCCCGCCGAGTTCCGGTGCAACCAGGTGCTGAAGAATTTCGATGAGTTCGCCACCGCTTACGGTGTCACCGAGGGCGACGGCATGTGGCTGGACCCCGCCGAACGGGTGGCGATCTGGTGATATTGCTCAAATGACGGTCTTCCGCAACGCGGGCATCCAGTCGCACAATCAGACGAACGCGTGCCAGTATTAGATAAGCGCACGCACGAAACGCGTCCTATTCGACCAACGGAAGGCGAACAATGCCAGGCCTTAACCTGACCCGCGACGAGGCGCTCGCACGCGCCGGAGTCATCAGCGAGGTCATCCGCTACGACATCGAACTCGACCTCACCCGGGGTGACACCGACTTCGGCTCGCGCACCCGCGTCGAGTTCACCGCCACCCCCGGCGGCGCGGCCTTCGCGGACCTGGTCTCCACCAATGTGCGTTCCATCAAGCTCAACGACCGCGACCTGGATCCGGGCGTCCACCACCAGGACTCGCGCATCAGCCTGGACGACCTGGCCGAGCACAACGTCCTCGAGGTCGACGCCGACTGCCAGTACATGCACACCGGCGAGGGCCTGCACCGCTTCGTCGACCCCGCTGACGGCAAGGCCTACACGTACTCCCAGTTCGAGGTCCCCGACGCCCGCCGCGTCTACACCACCTTCGAGCAGCCGGACCTGAAGTCCACGTTCGCCCTGACCGTCAAGGCCCCCGAGGGCTGGAAGGTGTTCTCCAACGCCCCCACCCCCTCCCCCGAGAAGGAAGGCGGGGCCTGGACCTACCGCTTCGCGACCACGGAGAAGATGTCCACCTACATCACCGCGGTCGTGGCCGGCCCCTACGAGGGCGTCACCGACACCCTCACCTCCTCCGACGGCCGCACCATCGACCTGGGCGTGTACTGCCGGGCGTCCGTTCTCGAGCACCTGGACGCCGACGCCATCATCGACATCACGCGCAAGGGCTTCGAGTTCTTCGAGGACGCCTACGGCATCGCCTACCCCTTCACCAAGTACGACCAGGTCTTCGTGCCCGAGTACAACGCCGGGGCGATGGAGAACGCCGGTTGCGTGACCTTCCGCGACGCCTACGTGTTCCGCACACGGCCCACCGAGGCCCAGCTGGAGTCCCGCGCCAACACGATCCTCCACGAGCTGGCCCACATGTGGTTCGGCGACCTGGTGACCATGAAGTGGTGGAACGACCTGTGGCTCAACGAGTCCTTCGCCGAGTTCATGAGCCACCTGGCGCTGGCCGAGAACACCCCTTACACAGAGGGGTGGACGGGCTTCATGGTCCGCAAGGACTGGGGCCTCAAGCAGGACCAGCTGCCCACCACTCACCCCATCACCGCCGAGATCCGCGACCTGGCCGATGTCGAGGTCAACTTCGACGGCATCACATACGCCAAGGGCGCCTCCGTGCTGCGCCAGCTCGTGTCCTACGTGGGACGTGACGCGTTCTTCGCGGGCCTGCACGAGTACCTCACCGCGCACTCCTACGCGAACGCCACCCTGGCCGACCTGCTCGGCGAGTTGGAGAAGGCCTCGGGCCGCGACTTGGCCGCCTGGTCGAAGGTATGGCTGGAGGAGGCCGGCGTCACCCTGCTGCGCCCGTCCGTCGAGACGGACGGGGACGGCAGGATCACGCGCCTGTCGATCGAGCAGGAGGCATTCAGCGAGGGCGCCTCACTGCGCCCCCACCGCCTCGCCGTCGCCGGGTACTCCCTGGAGGGCGAGTCCTTGAATCGGGTCTTCCACGAGGAGCTCGACGTGGACGGCGCCTCCACCGGTGTTCCCTCCGCCGAGGGCATGGCCCGCCCCGACTTCATCTTGGTCAACGACGGCGATCTGGCCTACGCGAAGATCCGCCTCGACGAGGACTCTCTGGCCTTCGCGGTCGCCAATATCACGCGCTTCACGGACTCCCTCACCCGCGGTGTCGTCATGGCCGCTGCGTGGGACATGACCCGCGACGGGCAGATGAAGGCGCGCGACTACCTGAACCTGGCGCTCACCGCTGTTCCCGCCGAGACGAACATGCAGTTGCTGACGCTGACGCTGCGCCACATCGACGAAGCCGTGCGCACTTTCGTGGCCCCCGATGCCCGCGCTGAGGCCGCCGAGATGGTGGGCAGGCGCCTGCTGCTGCTGGCCCGCACCGCCCAGTCCGGCTCCGACGCGCAGCGCATGCTGGTGGCGGCCTCCGCCCGCAACGCATCCAGCGCCGAGCAGTTCGAGGCCGTCAAGGCCCTCTACGACGGGTCAGCGACCCTGGACGGCCTCGAGATGGACGTCGACCTGCAGTGGTCGCTGCTGATCGCCCTGGTCAGGGGTGGCGCCGCCGGGGACGCGGAGATCGACGCCCGGGAGCAGGAGGACGACACGATGACGGGCCGCCAGAACGCCGCTGCGGCCCGGGCGGCGCGCGGCGACGAGGCTGTCAAGGAACAGGTGTGGGAGCAGGTCCTGGGGGACAAGTCGATCCCCAACGACACCCGTTGGGCGATGGTCTCCGGGTTCTGGGCCCAGGCGCGGACCACCCCATCGCTGTACGAGCCCTACGTGGAGCGCTACTTCGCCGCACTGGAGCGGGTGTGGGAGGAGAACACCTTCCACACCGCCGAGGATCTGACGACTCTGCTCTTCCCCTCCGATTTGGCCGGTTACGCGCCCGGTGTCGACGTGGTGCGCGCGGGCCACGAGTGGATCGAGGCCCACCCCGAGGCACCGGCCGGAGCCGTGCGCATCATCCGCGAGCGGATCGATGTGTGCGAACGCCAGATGGCGAACCAGGTGGCCGACGCCTGAGGCTGCCCGCCACACGGTTCCCGGGTGGCGGACGCGGCGCGCTCCTCAACGCCGACGGGGACCGCAGCCATGTGCTGCGGTCCCCTTCTCTTTTCCTGCCCTTGTTCGTCGTGCTTCGTTATGCACGGCGGCGGCGCGCGTCCGGCGGGAACGGTCCGGGCCCCACGGCTCACGCCGCAGGGCCCGGACCGGGGAACCTCATTCGTGCTCAGCGCACCCAGACCCCCGAATCGTCGAAGACGCGGAACACGCCGTCGATCCAGTGGCTGCCCGTCGCCATCTCACCGGAGGCGAACAGGTAGTACCACGCGCCGTCCACCTGCTGCCAGCCGGTGGCCATCGCGCCGGTGCTGGCCAGGTAGTACCACTTCCCGGAGTCTTGCACCCAGCCGGTGGCCATCTGACCACCCGGAGCGAAGTAGTACCAGCTTCCACCGATGGCCGTCCAGCCGGTGTCCATCGCGCCCGATGCGCCCAGGTGGTACCAGGCGCCGCCGATCCACTGCCAGCCGGTGGCCATCGCGCCCGATGCCTGCAGGTAGTACCACGCGCCGTCCACCTGCTGCCAGCCGGTGGCCATCGCGCCGGTGGCGGGGTCCATGTAGTAGTAGCTGCCGCCGACCAACGTCCAGCCGCTGGCCTGGGCGCCGGAGGGAGCGTAGTAGAACCACTGGCCGCCGACCTTCGTCCAGCCGGTCACCATGTAGCCCGCCTCGTTGAATCGGTAGGTCACCCCGTCGATCTGCTCGGTGCCGTTGGTGGTGTACGAGCCATCGCTGTGCCGGTACCACCAGCCGACGGAGTCCTGGATCCACTGGCCTTTGCCCTCCCCGGGATTCGGGTCGCGCTCCGCGCCCACGCGGACCTCGGCCGAAGACACCCAGTCGGATGCTTTGAACTCGCCGGAGATCTCGCCCGCGTTGCGGACCGAGGCGACGTACACGCCGTCGGGGACATCCCCGAAGACATCGGATCGCAGGGAGTTGTCGTGCTGGTGGTGGCTCTTGGTGCCGAACAGCGGGTCGGAGCAGTCACGCACGCAGGCGAGCGAGATCTCCCAGCCGCGAGAGGGGGTGGCGCCGGTGTAGACCCAGTCGACCTTCACGTTCGTGCGACCGGAGTCGGCAACGGCTGCCGCGGTCACCGAGTCGACGGGGAAGACCGCCTTGGGATCGTAGTCGACCGCTTTGAAGGTGATCTTCTCGGCGTGGTCCAGGCTGCGGTCGGACAGTGCGAGGCCGTGGGCCGCCATCGTGCCGATGTAGTAGGTGTGCGTGCGGTCCAGGGTGTTCTCCGGGATGGTCAGCTTCACCGTGAAGGAGCCCTTGCCTGCTTCCAGCTGGTCCGGTGTGACCCATGCGGAGGTGATCGCCCCCTCATCGCCCTTCGCGTTCATGTACTCGCCGGGTTTCCAGATCTTCTCGTCCATGAGGACCACGTAGACCCCGTTCTGGATGGAACCGGACGTGAAGTCCTTCCCCTTGACGGTGACGACGGTTTTCACCGTCGGATCGATGTCCTGGTAGGGGGATACCTCGATGCTCGGCTTCGCAGAAGGGCCAGTCGTGGGCTTACCGGTGGGTGCCGGGGTCGGTTCCGCCGTGGGCGCAGGACTGGGGTCGGCCGTGGGCGCCGGGGTCGGCTCCGCCGTGGGCGCAGGACTGGGGTCGGCCGTGGGCGCCGGGGTCGGCTCCTGAGTGGGGCCGGGCTGGGGGGCCGGCGCGTCATCGATCTGGGGCCACGTGATCGTCACGGGCAACGCTGGCTTGCGCGCGTCTCCACTGCTGCCGGTGGAGTACCAGTAGGAGTGCTGGCCGGTCTCGCCCTGGAAGGCGACGAAGTCCGCGGGCCACGACCCCCAGTTCTCGCCCGTGCGAGTCTGCGGGCTGGCACCCTCCGGATTCGTGACCTCGACGCCCTTGTACTCGGGTGTGACGGTGATGCCGGTCTTGGTGACAGCGACGTTCTTCAAAGTCGCCAGGGTGACCTCGCGGGCCTGGAGCGGCTTGAGCGCAGCGTCGGGATCCTGCATCGAGGCGCCGAATCCGGAGACCCGGGCTTTGATGGTGCCCTGGCCGTTGGCGACCTCGAGAACGGGGTTGGTGGCGCTCCAGTAGGTCATGCCGGAGTAGTAGACGACGGTCCAAGAACCGATCCATTTGATGGACGCGGAGTTCGTCGTCGGGTCAACGGTGCCCGAA
Organism: Schaalia georgiae DSM 6843; assembly: GCF_000429245.1. Lineage (GTDB taxonomy): Bacteria > Actinomycetota > Actinomycetes > Actinomycetales > Actinomycetaceae > Pauljensenia > Pauljensenia georgiae. The sequence continues at coordinate 130,851 of NZ_AUBM01000011.1, read as the reverse complement.
CCCTTCTCGATGTTGACGATCGACTCGGAGACCGCGCCGCGCGTGTTGGTGCGCGCGCCCGTGCGGGTGAGGCACTTGTTCGCCCACGTCTGGGCGACGAGTTGGCCGTCCGCGTTCGGTTTGAGGATCGAGACGTTGCCTTCCTTAGGCCGCCAGAGGACGTCCTGGTCGGGGCCGCCGACCAGGAACTCTCCGTCTCGGCCGGATTGCACGTTGTTCGGCCACTGGCCGCCGCCCGAGTTCCCCGACACCATCGCACTGAAGAAGTTGCAGGTGCCCGGCGCGTAACCGGCGGAGCCGGATTCGTCGTTCATAGCCCATTGGAAGACCGCTGAGGAGACCTGGCTGCCCCCCTCGTCGGTTCCGGCGTGAGCGGCGTTCGCCGTCACGATGGGCGCGGCAAGAACTGCCGCAGTGGTAAAGGCCGCCACTGCAGCGCCACGAAGGCGTTGTGCGCGCATCACTTCCCTCTCTGAACTTAGTAGTTGGAATATAAGCGCAAGTTAGCCTACCCTAACGTGCGAAGTGGCACAAGGCGCCTGCTGGCGGCGTCCGCCTCGGCGCCCTTCGAAGAGGAACGGGTCCGGGCGGCATCAGCCGCCCGGACCCGTTCCCGCGCTATTCGCATGCACTACTTGCCTTTGCGCCTCTTGGCGACCAGCATCGCGCCAACACCGATCCCCAGGACGACGAGCGCGCCGATCCCCAGGACCAGGGTCGTGGATCCCGTGCTCGCCAGGTTCGTTGTCCGAGCGCCAGTGGCATCCCCCTTGTCAGCGGCCCCGGGGGCGCTCTCACCGTTATTCGCCGCATTGGCACCCTGCCCGGCGCCCCCGGTCTTCGCGGAAACGGTCTGCCCGCCGTTCCCGTCACTGCCCGCCGCAGGGCTGGACTGCTGCGACGAAGTGGGGCCAGCCGGGGCGTTGGACTGCTGCGACACGGAAGCAGGAGCGCCAGCGCCTCCTGATTGCGCGGGCCCGGCGGCCTGCTGGCCCGTCGTGGCCAGGCACCCGGCCAGTTTCTTCCGGTACGCCTCGACCGGGTAGTACGACGAGTTCGTATTGGGCGCGGAGACGACGACACCCCCGTCGGACTGCGGGCGCACGCCCGTTTGGGAGCCGATGGACTCAGCGATCCCATCCAGTGCCGCAGTGGCGGCCTTGAGGTTCTCGACTGCTTGTGAGTACGCGGACTGCGGATTCGCCAGGAAGTCGTCCAGAGCCTTCTGGGCGACATCCACAGCGGCCTGGGCCTGGGCGACGGCGGATCCGTCAGTGGTGGGAGCGGGATCCGGCGTCGTGGAGGGAGCCGGGGACGGGGATGCCCCATCCTTCGCGGAAAGGGACGAGGGGGCGACCGGGAGGGCCTGGGCGGGCAGGTCCCCGACGATGGCGGTCCACGCCGCCTGGTTCTGCTTGACGCCGTCTCCGGCCAGACCGGAGACGTAGTCCGTGTTGTCCGCGTTGAAGGCCGCCCCGTCGAAGCCGTAGGCGCTGGCGGTGTCGCCCGTCGTGTGGAAGCGGGAGAGGTCGATCGACCCCTTGTCCGAGATCGCGTAGAACTTCTGCGTCCCCCATACGGTCAGTCCGCCGTCCGCGAGGTCGCCGATGTGCACGCCCACCCCGACGACGTTGTTCTCCGCGAGCATGTTCTTGTCGTGGCCCTGGGAGTTCTTCCACTGCTCGAACAGGTCGGAGGCCGCCTGATCGGGCGTCTTGTAGTCGTTGCCCCTGGCCCCCAGTTGCGCTCCGAAGTTGCGCATCGAGTTGTAGGCGATGTTCTCGCCCGCGTAGTTCGTCGAGGCGCCGTCCAAGCTCTGCGACCCGAGGTACCGGAACTCGGGGTCGTGGTTGAAGTCGTTATCGACCGCCATGTGCTTCGACCAGGCGCGCGAGTCCGTGGTCAGGGTGTCGGAGACGACCAGCGGCGGCAGGCCCGCGTTGGCACGGTAGGCGTTCATCTTCTGGACGATGAGGGCCTCGATGATCTGCGCCTGGGTGGGGCGATCGACCTTCGACCAGTCGACCCACCCGATGCCCCGGGACGGCTCGGACGTGGGCTGGGTGGCCGTCGGCTGCGCGGTCGGAGCGGGAGTGGCCTTCGCGGCCTCCAGCGCCGCCTGGGCGTCGGCGAGCGTCTGGCGCAGCTGCGCCTCGGTGGCCGCGGTCCCGCCGTTGGCGGCATTGCGCGCAGCAGTCTCCGCGGCGACGGCGTCGGCGTAGGCGCTGAGGGCGGGGTTGTACTCGCTATCGATCCGCTCGTGCGCGGCCAGCAGCGCCGGGCACACGGCGTCGGCCGGGGGCGTGCCATTCTCGGCGAGGGCGGGGATGACGACGAAGGAGGCCGCCACTGTAGTCGCTGCGGCGACGATCGACATGTGCGTGCGCGACAGTTGGAAGGTCATCGACAACCGGCCTAACACTCAGAGGACAGGACACTCAAATCTTGCCATCCGGTTTGGGAAACTTCAAACACCCCTACCAGCCTCCTATTGGCGTTCCGCACCATTCCAACGATCGCACCCGACTGCCCCTTCCCACAGTCTCACATGGCGATACCAAAACGTTATAATTTGATCCCGGAGAGCAAAGCTGACCGAGGACGGGGCCCAGCTGGCGCACACGGGCTGCGCACCCCCACCGCACAACGAAAGACTCCAATGCGACCGCATTGGAGTCTTGTGGTGGAGCTAGGGGGATTCGAACCCCCGACCTCTTCCATGCCATGGAAGCGCGCTACCAACTGCGCCATAGCCCCTTATTCAGTTCACCGCCCGTCGGCGACTCGATAACTTTAGCGGACCGCCGAAGATGCGCGCAAATCCAGAATAATGTCGGTCGTCACACGGTGTTCTTCACTTGCGCGTTCGCGCCCCGGCTTGGCCCCCGGGCCGTCTCTCCCAGGGCGCGCGCACAAGGGAAGGACAGGCGGACGGCGGGCCACGTGGGAAGGCGAGGACGCGCCAACGCGATCACGCGACGCCCCCTAAGCGCCCAGCACGTCTTCGCGCACCCCGACGTTGTGCGCGGCCAGGCGCCAACCCAGGGACACAGTCCCCCTGCGCTTGGCGTGCGCGATCGGCACGAGCTCCGACCAGTGGCAATTGTCCACCCCGCGCAGCCCGTCGAAGGCGTCAGGATCCAGCCCCAGCAGTGAAGTGATCCCCCGCGCGATCGCGCTCCCGTGGGAGACGACGAGGAGGGTCTGGCCGTCACGGCACCGGTCCTCCGCCTCCAGCACCGCGTCGCGCATCCGCCGCCCCACGGCCCCCGACGGCTCGACCCCGGCCTCGGGGCACTCCCCGCACGCGCGCCACTGCTCGACCTGGGCGGGGTAGAGCTCGGCCAGCTCGGCGAAGGTGTGCCCCTCCATCCTCCCGAAGTCCCGTTCGGTGAGGCGCTCGTCGACGAAGGGGCCGTCCAAGGGCTTGCCCGCGGTCTCGAAGACATCGGCGAGAATCCGCGCCGTCATGCGCGCGCGCAGCAGGGGCGAGCAGATGAGGCGCGCACCGCCGCCAGTGCGCGCACCGGAGTCGGCGTTCACGCCCACCTGCTCGCCCGGCCCGTTCAAGCGGGTGGCCAGGACGCCCGCCGCCGCGCGCGCCTGGGCACTCCCCCGCTCGTTGAGGGGCTGGTCGGCGCGGCCCTGGAAACGGCGCTCGACATTGAAGTCCGTCTGCCCGTGGCGCACGAACACGATCCTGCGTCCGCCCACGTCACGCACCGCCTTCCACCGCCGTGTGGGCGAGTGATCGGGCGGCGGCCTCGCGCCGCGCGGCGTCGGCGCCGTCGTCCAGACGGGTGGCGGGGCAGTCCCCCCACATCCTCTCCAAGGCGTAGTACTCGCGGTCCTGCTGGCCCATGACGTGCACGACGAGGTCGGAGTAGTCGATGAGGACCCAGGTGCCCCCTCCGCGCCCCTCGATGTGGGCGGGGCGCAGGCAGGCGGCGCGGGCGACGCGGTCCATGACCTCCTCCGCGACCGCACTCACCTGGCGCGGCGTCGGCGCCGACACCACGACGAAGGCGTCGGCCAGGTCCATGCGGGAGCGGACGTCGACGAGCACGGGGTCCGTGCCCCCGCGCTCGTGGGCGGCGGCCGCGACCAGGGCGGCCAGATCAGTGGTCTGGGCGGGAAGGGGCATGGTACTCCACGAGGGATCCGGGCGGCCTGTACAGGCCGTGTTTGCTGATGTACTGGACGACCCCGTCGGGCACCAGGTACCACACGGGCTTGCCCTGGGCGACTCGGGCACGGCAGTCCGTCGACGATATCGCCATCGCGGGCACCTCCACCAGTGACACCGCGCTCCCGGGGAGCCCCTGGTCGGCCAGGACGTGCCCCGGCCTGGTCACGCCCACGAAGTGCGCCTGCTCGAAGAGCGTGTCCGAGTCCTTCCACTGCGCGATGTGCGCCAGAGCGTCCGCCCCCGTGATGAAGGAGAAGTCCGCGTCCGGGTACTCTGCGCGCAGGTCGGCCAGGGTGTCGATCGTGTAGGTCGTGCCCCCGCGGTCGATGTCCACGCGGGACACCACGAAACGCGGGTTCGAGGCGGTGGCGATCACTGTCATGAGGTAGCGGTGCTCCGCGGGGGTCACGCGCTTGCCCTCCTTGAAGGGCTGCACCGAGGCGGGGACGAAGACGACCTGGTCCAGACCGAAGGCGTCCATCACCTCGGAGGCGGCGACCAAGTGCCCATGGTGGATCGGGTCGAAGGTGCCGCCCATGATGCCTACGGCCCGCCTGCGGCTGGCCGGGGTCCGTGGGGCGGCCGCTTCGGCCCTCGCCCCGCCGGAGGCCGTCGCGGTCCCGCTCACGGGCGGATCGTCCCGTCGCCCTCGATGACCCACGTCGTGGTCGTCAGCTCCGCCAGCCCCATGGGGCCCCGTGCGTGCAGTTTCTGAGTGGAGATCCCCACCTCGGCCCCCAGCCCCAGCTGGCCGCCGTCCGTGAAGCGCGTCGACGCGTTCACGGCGATGGCGGCCGAATCCACGCCCGCCCGGAAAGCGTTCGCCGAGGCGAGTGACGGCGTGCAGATCGCCTCGGTGTGCCCGCTGGAGTAGGCGCGGATGTGGTCGATGGCCGCCTCGATGGAGTCCACGACCCGCACGGCCAGTTCCATCGCGAGGTACTCGGTCGCCCAATCCTCCTCGGTGGCCTCCCGCAGCATCACCGGGTCCACGCCCGCCTCGGCTGCGCACTCCAGCACCGCGGGGTCGCCGTGCACGAGCACCCCCGCGCCCGTGAGCTCGCGCAGTGCCGCCGGGAGGAAGGAAGGTGCGGCGTCGCGGTGCACCAGCAGGGTCTCGGCGGCGTTGCACACGCCCACGCGCTGGGTCTTCGAGTTCATGACGATGCGCAGCGCGGCCTCCACGTCGGCGCCCGCGTCCACGTACACGTGGCAGTTGCCGGTCCCCGTCTCGATGACGGGCACCGTCGAGTGGGAGACGACCGCGTTGATCAGGCCCGCCCCTCCCCTGGGGATGAGCACGTCGATGCCGCCGCGCGCCACCATCATGGCGTTCGCGCCCGCCCTGCCCCACGGGTCGACCGTTTGGACGAGGTCGGCGGGCAGCCCCGCAGACTCCAGGGCGCCCCGCATGACGCCGACGAGCGCGGCGTTGGACGCCTCGGCGGCGCTCCCCCCGCGCAGGACGACGGCGTTTCCCGCCTTGAGGGCCAGGGCAGCGGCGTCCACGGTCACATTGGGGCGCGCCTCGTAGATCATGCCGATGACGCCCATGGGGACGCGGACCTGGGTGATCCTCAGGCCCAGTTCGTTCGTCGTGCCGCGCACGACCTCGCCAACGGGGTCGGGGAGCGCCGCGACCTCGCGCACGGAGGCCGCAATGGCCCGCAAGCGCCCGGAGGTGAGTTCGAGGCGGTCGAGCAGCCCCTCCGCCATGCCGTTGGCGCGTCCGCGCTCCATATCGCGGGCGTTGCCAGCCAGAATGTCCCCGGCCCGTTCCACGAGCGCCGAGGCGATCGCCTCCAGCGCGGCGTTCTTGCGCGCCGGCGATGCGCCCGCCAGGACACGCGACGCGCTGCGCGCCGCCGACGTCACTGCCCAGATGTCCACGTTCTCGTCCATCCGCCAATCATGGCACACTTCGCGCCCGCCGCGTCACAACAGCGGTGCCAGGTCGTCGCGGTGCACGACGGGGCGCACGTGCTCCCACCCGGTCCCCTCCAGCTCCGGGGCGCTGCGCCCCGCGATCGCGGCCAGCGAGTCCGCGTCGTAGGACACGATCCCGCGGGCCACCAGACCAGTCGGCGAGGCGATGTCGACGACGTCGCCCGCATCGAAGTGGCCGGTCACGGAGACGACCCCGGCGGCCAGCAGGGACTTCTTGCCGGCAGTGATGGCGCGGGCGGCGCCGGCGTCGACGACGAGCTCGCCGCGCGAGGGGGCGGCGTGGGCGATCCACAGGCGCCGCGAGGCGGGGCGCTCGTGGGTGGGGGCGAACCAGGTGCCCGTGCCCTTTCCCGACAGCGCCTCTTCGACGTTGTCGGCGTTGGCCAGCAGGACGCCGATGCCCGAGGCGGAGGCCATGGTGGCGGCCTGGACCTTCGACGCCATCCCCCCGGTGCCGACCTTGGACCCTGCCCCGGTCACCAGGACGCTCATGAGGTCGTCCGTGGAGTCCACGCGCTCGATGAAGCGCGCGCCCGGGCGCGAGGGAGGGGCCGTGTACAGGCCGTCGACGTCGGTGAGCAGGACGAGCGCGTCCGCCTGGACCATCTGCGCGATGATCGCGGCCACGCGGTCGTTGTCGCCGAAACGCAGTTCCCGGGTGGTCACCGCGTCGTTCTCGTTCACGATGGGGACGACGCCCAGGGACAGCAGGCGTCCCAGCGCTGCACTGGCGTTGGTGTAGTGGTCCCTGGCCATGACGTCCTCGGTGGTGAGCAGGATCTGGGCGGCGTCGACGTGGTGGGTGTGGAACGCCGCCGTCCACCTCGCCACGAGGAGGCCCTGCCCCATGGCCGCGGCCGCCTGGACGGAAGCGAGGTCCGAGGGCTTGGAGGCGAAGCCCAGGGGGTCCAGCCCGGCCGCGACGGCTCCCGAGGAGACGACCACGGCCTGCCTGCCGCCCCTGCGCCAGCGGGCCACGACCCGGGCGACAGCGTCGATGCGGTTGAGGTCGAGGCCCCCATCGGGGCGTGTGAGCGACGACGAGCCGATCTTGACGACGACCCGGTGCGCCTCAGAGAGCGCCTTCACCTGTCCGCTCCCCCGTCGTCGGCGTCCGTCCAGTGGCCGGCGGCGCGCTCGGTCCACAGCTCCTCGCGGGCGGCCGCCTTGGCGTCCATGGCCTGGTGGTAGGCCTGGCGCCTCTCCTTGTTGGTGCGGCGGGCCGACTGGTCGATGCGCGAGTCGGTGCCGCGCGAGCCCAGCAGCTCCGGGCCGGTCGTCAGCGTCGGCTCCCAGTCGAAGACCACGCCGCCGTCCAGCTCCCCGATGACGACGGCGTCCCCGGCCACGGCCCCGGCTTTGACGAGTTCGTCCTCGACGCCCGCCGCAGCGAGGCGGTCCGCCAGGTAGCCCACCGCCTCGTCGTTGGCGAAGTCGGTCTGGCGCACCCAGCGCTCCGGCTTGTCCCCGCGGACCTGGAAGACCTCCTCGCCGTCCTTGCGGGTGCGGCGCACGCTGACGGCGGTGCGCTGGCCGACAGCCCGGGGCCGGATCACGGGCCGCGCGGCCTGAAGGGCGGGGCGCCGGGCGCGCTCGCGCTCCACGATCCCCGCCAGCGCGAAGGACAGCGCCCGCAGCCCCTCGTGGGAGACGGCGGAGACCTCGAACACGGGCCACCCGGTCGCCTCGAGTTCCGGGCGCACGATCTCGGCCAGGTCCCGCCCGTCGGGCACGTCCACTTTGTTGAGCACGATGACGCGGGGGCGCTCCATGAGCGGGACGTGGCCCTCGAGGCCGCCCAGGTCGCCCTGGAAGGCACCCAACTCCGCCTCAATGGTCCGCAGGTCGTCCACGGGTGTGCGCTCGGCCTCGTAGACGGCGGTGTCGAGCACGTGGACGATGACCGCGCAGCGCTCGATGTGGCGCAGGAAGTCCAGGCCCAGGCCCTTGCCCGCGGAGGCGCCGGGGATCAGGCCCGGCACGTCGGCCATCGTGTAGCGCACGTCCCCGGCTGCCACGACGCCCAGGTTGGGGACCAGGGTCGTGAAGGGGTAGTCCGCGATCTTGGGGCGCGCGGAGCTCATCGCCGCGATCAGCGACGACTTGCCCGATGACGGGAAGCCCACGAGCGCCGCATCGGCCACCGACTTGAGTTCGAGGACGACGTCGCGTTCCTCGCCGGGCTCGCCCAGCAGCGCGAACCCCGGCGCCTTGCGGGCCTTCGAGGCCAGGGCCGCGTTCCCGAGGCCGCCCTTGCCGCCCTGGGCGACGACGAAGCGCGCGCCCGCCCCCGTCAGGTCGGCCAGCAGCTCCCCCGACGTGGATTTGACGACCGTCCCGTCGGGGACGGGCAGGACGGTGTCGGCGCCGTTCTTGCCCTGGCGGAAGTCGCCCATCCCCTGCGTGCCGTTCTGGGCCCGCTGGTGGGGCGAGCGGTGATAGGTGAGCAGCGTCGTCTCCTGGTCGGAGACCTCGAGGACCACGGAGCCGCCGTCCCCGCCGTCCCCGCCATCGGGCCCCGCCAGCGGCTTGAACTTCTCCCGTTTGATGGAGGCGACGCCGTTGCCCCCGTTGCCGCCCGCCGCGTGCAGTGTCACGCGGTCGACGAAGTCTGCCATGGTCCCTCCTGCGGAGTCGTGGATGTGGGAAAAGGGCGCCCGGCACTGCCGGACGCCCTCGTCGCGCGGTCGGTCTCAGGCGGAGGCGGACTCGACCACGGAAACGACTCGGCGGTCGCGCTTGCGCCCGAACGCCACCTCTCCTGCGCGCAGGGCGAACAGGGTGTCGTCCTTGCCGCGCCCCACGCCGTCACCGGGGTGGAAGTGGGTGCCGCGCTGGCGGACCAGGATCTCGCCGGCGTTGACGCGCTGGCCGCCGAAGCGCTTGACGCCCAGTCGCTGAGCGTTCGAGTCGCGGCCGTTGCGCGAGGAGCCGAGGCCCTTCTTGTGTGCCATCAGGAACTACTTTCTGCTCGATTGAACCGGGGGTCAGGCGATCTCGGTGATCTTGACGACCGACATCTTCTGGCGGTGGCCCTGACGCTTGCGGTAGCCCGTCTTGTTCTTGTACTTGATGATCGAAATCTTCGGGCCCTTCGCCGAGTCGACGACCTCGGCCTTGACGGTGACCCCGCCCAGCTTGGCCGCGTCGACGGTGATGGCGTCGCCATCCACCAGCATCAGAGGCTTGAGCGACACGCTCGAACCGATCCCCTCTGCCAGTTTGTCGACGACGACGACGTCACCGACGGACACCTTTTCCTGCCGGCCGCCAGCCTTGACGATCGCGTAGACCACGTTGGAGCTCATCTCTTCTCGTTCTCGGAACAGGAACGCCCGCGGCTCGAGAAGAGCCGGGATACGCGTCCCGTTGGCGCTTGTTGCGCCGACGATCAAATCTAGCGGAAATCGTTGCCCGATAGCAACCTGGCGCGGCCCGCGGGCGAGGCAGTCCGCTGTGCTGTTCCACACCCCGCCCTGCCCTGTGCCCCACGCCGCTCCGGGCGCGGGGCAGGGGCGTCAACCCGCGTCGACGACCCCCGTGGAAACAGCTCGGCGGCGGCGCTTGGGGCGCTCTTGCGCTGCGGGGGCGGGCAGGGTGATCTCCTCGGGCGTCATTGTGGCCGCAGCGGGCGCGGGCTCGGCCACCCTCTCGGGCAGTTCCAGTACGGGGGCCGCCTCCGGTTCGACCGATCCTGCGCTGGCTGCGCGGCGGCGCCTGGGCTTGGCCGCTGCCGCGGACCCGGCTGCCGCAGGGGCCGCAGCCTCGCTGGAGGGGGCGGCGCTGCGCTGGGATCCGTCCTCGGCGCCCGAGTCCGCCCCGGGCGCCGGATCGGCCGGGAGGCCGGAGGCCGGAACCTGTTCGGGGGCGGTGGCCTTCTTCCGGCGCGCTGCCTTCGCCCTGCCGCCCCGTGGGGCGGGATCCGCGGAAGCGGCCTCTTCGGAGGGGGCGGCGGAGTCCCGGGCAGGAGCAGGATCGACGGAAGCGGCCTCCTGGGAGGGGGCGGTGGCGGCGGCCCTCTTCCGACGCGCCCTGCCTGTGCCCTTGGGCGCGCCGTCCGCCGCCCCGGCTCCCCGGTCGTCGCCACTGCCCTCAGCGCCCTCGGCGGGGGCCTCGTCCTTGCGCGTGGCCGCGGCGATGGCGCTCAACGCCTCCTTGGCGCGCTCGTGGTCGGCAGGCGGCTCGCCGCCGGTCCGGCGCCCCTCGGTGTTCTTCTTGGAGCGCTTGGATCCCTTGCCGTTCTTGTCGGAGGCGCCCGGGTGCTCGACGGGATGGGAGTGGACGATGAAGCCGCGGCCCTCGCAGGCGTCGCACTGGGTGGAGAACGCCTCGACGAGCCCCTCCCCTACGCGCTTGCGCGTCATCTGGACCAGGCCGAGCGACGTGATCTCCGTTACCTGGTGCCGAGTGCGGTCGCGCCCCAGGCACTCGACGAGGCGGCGCAGCACCAGGTCCCGGTTCGACTCCAGCACCATGTCCACGAAGTCGATGATGACGATCCCGCCAATGTCGCGCAGGCGCAGCTGCCGGACGATCTCCTCGGCTGCCTCGAGGTTGTTGCGGGTGACCGTCTCCTCCAGCGTCCCCCCGGCGCCGATGTACTTGCCGGTGTTGACGTCGATGACCGTCATCGCCTCGGTGCGGTCGATGATGAGGGTCCCTCCGCTGGGCAGCCAGACCTTGCGGTCCATGCCCTTGGCCAGCTGCTCGTCGATGCGGTGGGCGTGGAAGACGTCCTCCTTGCCCACCCATTGCTCCACGCGGTCCGACAGCTCGGGACTGAGCTCGTCGACGTACTCCTTGACGGTGGCGTAGGTCCCCCGGCCCTGGACGACCAGGCTCGTGAAGTCCTCGTTGAAGATATCGCGCACGACTCGCACGGCGAGCTCGGGCTCCCCGCGCATCAGGGCGGGCGCGCTGCGGGTGGACTTCTGCTTGGCGCGCACGTCCTCCCACTGCTTCGTCAGGCGGTCCACGTCCGCGCGGATCTGTTCCTCGGAGGCGCCCTCGGCGGCGGTGCGCACGATGACGCCCGAACCGGAGGGAACGACCTGCTTGAGGATCTTCTTGAGGCGGGCGCGCTCCTTGTCGGGCAGCTTGCGCGAGATCCCCATCATCGAGCCGTTGGGAATGAGCACCAGGTAACGGCCCGCCAGCGTGATCTGACTGGTCAGGCGCGCCCCCTTGTGCCCGATGGGGTCCTTCGTGACCTGCACGAGCACTGAGTCGCCGGACTTGAGGGCCGATTCGATGCGCCGGGGCTTGCCATCGAGGCCGACGGCGTCCCAATTGACCTCGCCGGCGTACAGGACGGCGTTGCGCCCGCGCCCAATATCCACGAAGGCGGCCTCCATCGAGGGCAGGACGTTCTGGACGCGCCCCAGGTAGATGTTGCCAACAACCGATTTGGAGGTGCGGCGCGCGACGTAGTGCTCGACGAGGAGGTCGTCCTCAAGGATGGCGATCTGGTCGAGGCCCTCGTGGTCGCGAATGACCATGGCGCGTTTGACCGACTCGCGGCGGGCGAGGAACTCCGATTCGGTGATCGAGTGGCGCCTGCGGCCCTCTCGGCGCCCCTCCCGGCGCCGCTGCTTCTTCGCCTCCAGGCGCGTCGAGCCCTTGAGGGCCTTCACCTGGTCGGACAGGTCGCCGCCGGCTTCCGCCTCGGCGGAGGAGCGGGGGCGCCGCCGGCGGCGCCGGCGCCCGCCGTCCCCGTCCGCCTCCGGGGCCCCCTGGTCCTGGGTGTCGGGGGCGGGCTCCTCCTTCTTCGCGCGCCTGCGGCGCTTGGGGGCGGTCGCCTCGCCACCCTCCTGCGGGCCAGCACCCTCCCCATCGGCGGGCGGGGCGTCCCCCGAGGAATTCTTGCGGGTCCGGCGCTTCTTCGGCGGCGCGTCGGCCGCCCCGTCGTCGGCGGGGGCGCCCTTGGCGTCCGGTCCTGCGACGTCCTCGCGGGCGGCCCGGCTGGAGCGCTTCCTGCGGGGGGAAGCCTCCTTGGGCTCGTCGCCGGCGTCCGCGCTGCGGCGCGAGGGGGCGTCGCCGGGGCCGGCCGCCCCCGCGGGCTCCTGGAAGACGGGGGCCTGGAAGAGCAGGGATGCCGCCGGCGCGACGGGCGCGGGGGAATCAAGTTCGGGGGTCACGGTTCTCCAATTGTCGGGCGGCACCCCGTGCCAGGACCCGTCCTTCCTCAATCGCCCGCTGGGGGCGGAAACCTAGTGGGGCCGCGAACGCGGCACGGCCGGAGGCGCGTGTGCGCGCCGCGTCGGCACTCGTTGTGGGGGCACGCCCACAACGCCCATTCGCAGTCATTGTCTCACAGGAGTCAAGCCCCCCGGCACGGCGGCCCCGGGCGCGCCCGGGGCCGTCCAGGCGGGCCGGGCGCCGCGCCGGCGCCCCGGGAACGGCGGGGGCACCGCCTCCCCAGGAGCAGTTCCGCGCGAGCGCACACGCGCAAATGACACGGAGTAGTGCGGGAAACCCCGCCCCGCCCGCAATCAGCACGCGCATCCACGTCGTTTGCGCTACATTATCTACAAACCCGTGACGAAGGTCCCAGACCTTCGGCACGGCCTATCCCTATTCACCCACATGTAAGAAGGCACACATGACCCTCGCGCAAACGGCGCTAGATGCGGTCACGATCGGGCGCTGGCAGTTCGCCATCACCACCGTCTACCACTTCGTCCTGGTCCCCCTGACCATCGGCCTGTCCCTGCTGGTCGCCATCATGCAGACCGTCTGGCACCGCACCGGCAAGGAGCACTGGCTCAGCGCCACCCGTTTCTTCGGCAAGCTCCTCCTCATCAACTTCGCCCTCGGAGTCGCCACCGGCATCGTCCAGGAGTTCCAGTTCGGGATGAACTGGTCGGAGTACTCCCGTTTCGTCGGGGATATCTTCGGCGCCCCCCTGGCGGTCGAGGCCCTCCTCGCGTTCTTCCTGGAATCCACCTTCCTGGGCCTGTGGATCTTCGGGTGGGGCCGCTTGTCCAAGCGCGCCCACCTTGCGTCCATCTGGTGCGTCGCCCTGGGGACGATGTTCTCCGCGGCCTGGATCCTGGCCGCCAACGCGTGGATGCAGCACCCCGTCGGAGCCCGCTTCAACCCGGCGACCGGGCGCGCCGAGCTCGACGGGGCCTCAGGGTTCCTCGAGCTCATCACATCGGGCGTCTACCTCAGCGAGTACGCCCACGTCATCACCTCCGCGTGGCTGGTCGCCGGATCTTTCGTCGCGGGCATCTCCATCTGGTGGATGGTGCGCTCCTCGCGCGAGGGCTCCCAGCAGGCCGCCGAACACGCGCGCAGCGTCTGGCGGCCCATTGCCCGCTTCGGCATGGCCGTGATCCTCGTCGGCGGCCTGGGCACCGCGGCCTCGGGCCACATCCAGGGCCAGGAGTTGGTCGAGGTCCAGCCCATGAAGATGGCCGCCGCAGAGGGCATCTGCGTCGACACGGAAGGCGCGGCCTTCACCGTCGCGCAGTTCGGCTCATGCCCCCTGGGCGACGACTCCCAGCCCCTCCAAATCGTCCGCGTCCCCGGGGTCGCCTCGTTCATGTCGCACAACTCCTTCACCGCCACATCCGAGGGCGTCGCCGACATCCAGGACCGCATGGTCGCCCTGCTCAACGCCGACCCCAACTTCACGGCGAAGTACGGGGACGCCTCGGCCTACGACTTCCGGCCCCCGCAGATGGCGGTGTTCTGGTCCTTCCGCCTCATGATCGGACTGGGAATGGCCGCCTTCGTGCTGGCGGCGTGGGGCCTGTGGGCAACGAGGCGGGGGCGGGCGCCCGGATCCGTGTGGCTCTCGCGGCTCGCCCTGGCCAACATCCCCCTGCCCTTCGTCGCCGCGTCCTTCGGGTGGATCTTCACCGAGATGGGCCGCCAGCCGTGGGTGGTGGCCCCCAACCTGGGCGCCCTTTCCAGCGGATCCCCGCTCGGCTCGGTGGCGCTCATGACCCAGATGGGCGTCTCCCCCAACGTCCCGGCGTGGCAGACGCTCATCACCCTAATCCTCTTCACCGTCCTCTACGGCGTGCTCGGCGTCATCTGGTACCTCCTCATGAAGCGCTACGCCCTGGAGGGCATCCGCACGGCGCCCACGAGGGCCACGGCCGCCGGCGCCGAATCCGCAGCCGACCTCGCCTTCGGGTACTGAGGGCTTAGGAGCACCCCATGACACTGTCAATCCTGTGGTTCGTCCTCATCGCCGTCCTGTGGACGGTCTACCTCATCGTCGAGGGCTTCGACTTCGGCGTCGGCATGCTGCTGCCCTTCGTGGCCAAGGGCGACCGCGAGCGCACCCAGACCGTGCGCACGATCGGCCCCCACTGGGACGGGAACGAGGTGTGGCTGCTCACCGCGGGCGGCGCCACCTTCGCCGCCTTCCCGGAGTGGTACGCCACGATGTTCTCCGGCATGTACCTGGCTCTCTTCCTCGTCCTCGTGTGCCTCATCGTGCGCGTCGTGGCCCTGGAATGGCGCTCGAAGATCGCCACCGAGCAGTGGCGGCGCACCTGGGACTGGATCCACGTGGCCTCCGCGTGGCTGGTGCCCCTGCTGCTGGGCGTCGCCTTCGCGAACTTCGTGCAGGGCATGATGATCGAAGTCGTCGACCAGCGCTCCGGGATGGTCGTGGACCCCACGGCCGTCGCCTCGTCGCTGGCCACCGCCACCCACCAGCTCACCGGGGGGTTCTTCTCGCTGCTCACGCCGTACACGGTCCTGGGCGGCGCGGTCCTGGTGTCCGTGTGCCTCGCTCACGGCTCCCAGTTCCTCGCCCTGAAGACCGAGGGCGAGGTGCGCGAGCGCGCCAACGCCATCGCCGCCCCGGCCACCATCGGGGCGACCGCCCTGGCGGTCGTGTGGATGATGTGGGGGCAGTTCGCGTTCACCACGAACGTGCTCGGGTGGTTCCCGCTGGTGGTCGCCGCCCTGGCGGTCATTGTCTCCACGGTCCTCAGCCAGCAGACGCTGCGCCACGAGGGGCGCTCCTTCGCGGCCTCCTGCGTGGCCATCGCCGCCACGGTGGCGTGGGTGTTCGCCGCCATGGCGCCCGCCGTGCAGAAGTCGTCGATCAACCCCGCGTACTCGCTCACCATCGACCAGGCGTCGTCCACGCACGCGACGCTGACCGTGATGACGGTCGTCGCCGCATGCCTGGTGCCCGTCGTGGCCGCTTACGTGGCCTGGTCGTACTGGGTGTTCCGCTCGCGCGTGGGGCCGGGCGACGTCGATACGAGGACGGGCCTGCCCCTGGGGAGGATCCGCTTGGGCGAGAACTTCCTGGCGGGCTGAACCCGCCTGGCCGCCCCGCGCCGGTGGGCGGGGCGGCCACCGGGCACCCCGACGGGGCCACGGCCCCGAAGACGACGCAGATGAGGAGTTCAACGACTGTGCGCCCCCTCGACCCCAGACTGCTCCGCTACGCGCGCTCGGTGCGCCCCCACATCGCGCTCACCGTGGCGCTGGGGACCCTGACCGCGCTGCTGGTCATTGCGCAGGCGCTGCTGGTCTCAGCGGCCGTGTCCCCCGTCATCGCGGGGCAGTCCGGGCCCTCCGGCGCGGTGTGGCCCCTGGTCGGTGTCGCCGCCGTGGCCGCCGCCCGCGCCGGAGTCGTCTGGTTGCGGGAGGCCACCGGCCACCGCGCCGCGGCACTCGCCATACGGCAGCTGAGGGCGCGCGTCCTGGACGCCGCGCTCGAGCTCGGTCCCCGGTGGAGGGCCACCCGCTCCTCGCAGACCACCACCCTGGTCACCCGAGGGCTCGACGACCTGGTCCCCTACTTCGTGAAGTTCCTCCCCCAGTTGTTCCTCGTCGTGACCGTCACCCCCGCGGCCCTGGGGACCATGCTCCTCCTGGACGCGTGGTCCGCGCTCATCGCCGTCGTGGTCGTCCCGCTGATCCCCGTGTTCATGGTCCTCATCGGGCGGTTCACGCAGTCCGCGTCGCGCGACAAGCTCGAGTCGATGAAGCGCCTGGGCGCCCAGTTGCTCGACCTCATGGCCGGCCTTCCCACGCTCAGGGGGCTCGGGCGCCAGGACTCCCCCCGCGAGCACCTGCGCCGCCTCGGGGCGTCCAACACGGAGGCCACCATGGGGACGCTGCGGGTCGCTTTCCTGTCCGGGGCCGTCTTGGAGTTCCTCACCACCCTCTCCGTGGCGCTGGTCGCCGTGGAGGTCGGCATGCGCCTCGTCTACGGCGGTATCGACCTGTTCCGGGGGCTGGCGGTCATCATGCTGGCGCCCGAGGTCTTCGAGCCCCTGCGCCAAGTGGGGGCGCAGTTCCACGCCTCCGCGAACGGCGTGGCCGCCGCTGAGGCCGCCTTCGCCGTCATCGAGGCCGAGCCCCCGCGCCCGCGCGGCACCCGCACCGCTCCCCCGGCCGGCGCGCACCCGATCCGTTTCGAGGGCGTCAGCGTCAAGGCCCGCGGCGCTTGGGCGCCCGCCTCGTTGACCGCCACGATCGAGCCGGGGGCTGTGACCGCCCTGGTCGGCCCGTCCGGGGCCGGCAAGTCCACGGCGGTCGCCTGCCTGCTCGGCGAGCTCGCCCCCGCGCGCGGGCGCATTGTCGTGGACGCGCCCGGCGGCCCCGTGGACCTGGCCGACGCGGATCCCGCCTCGTGGTGGGACTCGATCGCGTGGGTCCCCCAGTTCCCCGCGCTGGTGCCCGGCACCCTCTTGGACAACGTGGGCGGCGACGTCCCGGCCACCCGCCTCGAGCGCGCGGCCGCGGCCACTGGCTTCGCCCCCGTCGTCGCAGCCGCGCCCCAAGGCTGGGACACGCCCATCGGCGAGGGCGGCGCGGGGCTGTCCGTCGGACAGCGCCAGCGCCTCGCCCTCACGCGCGCCCTGGCCGGGGACGCCCGCCTGGTCGTTCTCGACGAGCCCACCGCCCACCTCGACGCCGTCAGCGAGGAAGTCGTCGTCCGAGCGATCACCGCCCTGCGGGACGAGGGCCGCACCGTCGTCGTCATCGCCCACCGCACCGCCGTCACCGCCGTGGCCGACCGCGTCATCGACGTGCGCTCCCAGCTCATCGGCGCCACGTCCGACCAGGAGGCGTCCGCATGAGTCCCTTCCTCACCGCCCCCGAGAGGCGCGCCCTGGCCCGGTGCCTGCGCATGCTCGAGGTTCCGCGCGGGCGGCTCGCCCTGTCCGTGCTGCTCGGGTCCGCGGCCCTGGCCTCCTCCATCGCCCTGGGCGCCACGGCCGCGTGGCTGATCGCCCGGGCATCGCAGCAGCCCCCTGTCCTCTACCTCACGGTCGCCGCCACCTCGGTGCGGCTCTTCGGCGTTTCGCGGGCCGTCCTGCGCTACCTCCAGCGCCTCGCCTCCCACCGCGTCGCCCTGGGCGGGATGGACGCCCTGCGCCGCAACCTCTACGACGCCCTCGCCGCCTCGCGCAGCGACCACCTGGCCTCCCTGCGGCGCGGGGACCTCATGGCCCGCACGGGCGCCGACGTCGACGAGGTCGGCAACCTCCTGGTGAGGACAGTGCTCCCCGTGGCGGTGTCCGGAGTCGTCGGCGCGGGCACCGCGGCGGCCATCGCCGTCGTCTCCCCCGCGGCCGGCCTGGTTCTGGCCGTGTGCCTCCTCGTGTCCGGCGTGGTGGCCCCCGCCCTGACCGCGCGCTCCGTGAGGGTCGCCGAGGAGGACTCCGCCTCGGCCCGCAACGACCTGTCCGCCTCGGCGCTCGCCCTCGTGGACGGAGCCACCGAACTGCGGGTCAACGGGCGCGCCGCCCCCGTGCGCCAGGCGCTGGAGGACGCGGAGGACCGGCTGGCCGCTGCGGCCGCCCGCTCCGCCCGCCTCGCCGCCGCGGCTTCCGCCATCGATGCCCTCGCCATCGGCGCCGCGGTCGTCGGCGCGGCCCTCATCGGCACCGCCCAGGCCGCGTCGGGCCACCTGCCCGCCGTCATGCTCGCGGTCCTGGTCCTCACCCCCCTGTCCTCCTTCGAGGGGGTCGCCGAACTGGCCCCCGCCGCAGCCCAACTGGTGCGCAGCGCCGGAGCAGCCCAGAGGATCTGCGAGGTCCTGGGGCCCGAGGCGCCCGCCCCGACCGCACGGGTGCCCGAACCCGGCCCCGGGGGCCCCGTCCTGGAGGCGCGGGACCTCGCAGTCGGATGGCCCGGCGGCCCCGTCGTGGCCGAGGGGATCTCCCTCACCCTGCGCCCGGGGCGGACCCTGGCGGTGGTCGGTCCCTCCGGCATCGGGAAGACCACGCTGCTCATGACCCTGGCGGGGATGCTCGAGCCCAGGGCGGGGACCGTGCGGATCAACGGCGCCGACGCCTGGTCCTCCCCCCGCTCCGACGTCACCCGCAACGTGTGCGCCACCGCCGAGGACGCCCACGTCTTCGCCACCTCGGTCCTGGAGAACCTCAGGGCCGCGAACCCGGCCCTCGCACCCGACGGGGCACTCCGCCTGCTGCAGACCGTCGGCCTGGGCGACTGGGTCGCCGCCCTGCCCGACGGCGTCGACACTCGCATCGGCTCCGGCGCCACTACGGTGTCGGGCGGGGAACGGCGGCGACTGCTCATGGCGCGCGCCCTCGCCTCGCCCGCCCCCCTCATGCTGGTCGACGAGGCCAGCGAGCACCTCGACCCCGACACGGCGGACGCGCTCGTGGACGCCCTGTTCGACCAGGGCGCGGAGCGCGGGACGCTGCTGGTCACCCACCGCCTCGCCGGGGCCGCGCGCGCCGACTCGGTGCTGGTCCTGGGCCCCGGTCCCGGCCCCGCCGCGCGGGTCACCGACCACGCGCCCTATTCTGAGATCATCGCGCGCCGCCCCGACTTGGCGTGGGCGGCCTGGCAGGAGGAAGCATGAGCCCCGACCGCACCGACATGCGGCTGCTGCGCGCCGCCCTGAACCTCACCAAGAGCCTCGACCTGCGCGATGCGCTGCAGAGCTTCGTCACCCAGGCCTGCATGCTCACGGCGTGCCCGCACGGCGCCCTCGCCGTCCTCGACACGTGGGGGGCCACCACCCTCAAGCTCGAGCACCACGACCACGGCCCCTCGCCCTTTGTGCCCGAGGGGCTCGTGCGCGCAATCCCCCCGCACTCCCACCTGCTGGTCAACTCCCCCGAGGACTTCGACGACTTCCCCCTGCCCACGGACACCGCGCCCTTCCTGGGCGTGTCCGTGCTGGTGGACGAGCAGGTCTACGGGCGCCTCTACCTGACGGGCAAACCCGGGGGGTTCGTCGCCTCCGACGCCGCCGTCCTCACGGCCCTGGCCCCCGCTGCGGGCATCGCGGTCGAGAACGCCCACCTCTACGCCGACGCCAGGCGCACCGAGAGGTGGATCAGCGCCTCCCAGTCCTTGACGACCACCATGCTGGAGGGGGCTGACGAGGAGGAGGCGCTCGAACTCATCGCCCGCACCGTGCGCAACGTGTCGCGGGCCGACACAGCGATCATCATGCTCCCCTCCGTCGGGGACACCTGGGCGGCGGAGATCACCGACGGGAAGAACGCCGACAACCTGCTCGGACTCGTGTTCCCGCCCAACGGCCGCGCCATGAGCGTCCTCAACGAGGGCACCGGGATGATCGTGGACTCCATGGCGCGCGCCCAGACGATGCGCTTGCCCCAGCTCGCGGCCTTCGGGCCGGCGCTCTACGCCCCCCTGCGTTCGCGGGGGGTCTCCTCGGGGGTCCTCATCCTGCTGCGCCAGATCGGCGCACCCGAGTTCGACTCCTCCGAGCTCTCCCTCGCGGAGTCCCTGGCCTCGCAGGCCACACTCGCCCTCGAACTCGCCTCCGCGCGCCACGCCGAGGACGTCGCCGCGCTCCTGGACGAGCGCGACCGCATTGGAAGGGACCTCCACGACTTCGCGATCCAGCAGCTCTTCGCCACCGGAATGCGCCTGGACGCCGCGAAACAGGCGGTCTCCTCGGGCGCCGTGGACCCGGCAGCGATCACGAACGTCCTCGACCAGTCACTGGCCTCCATCGACGAGGCCGTGCGCCAGATCCGCGCGATCGTGCACAACCTGCGGGAAAGGGACCAGGCCGTCGGCCTCGTGGAGCGCATCCGGCGCGAGTCGTCGCTGACGCGCGCGGCCCTCGGCTTCGCCCCCTCCTTGCTCATCACCCTCGACTCCGTTGCGATCAACGAGGACGAGGACCAGGAGCTCGCCCTCATCGAGGACTTCGACGGGCGGGTGGACGCCCACCTCGGCGACGACGTCGTCGCCGTCGTGCGCGAGGGCCTGTCCAATATAGCCCGCCACGCCAAGGCCACGGCCGCTGCGGTCAGCGTCGACGTCTCCGGGCGCGCGTGCAGGGGCTCCGTCACCGTGTCCATCGCCGACGACGGCCAGGGCATAGCCCCGGACCGCACCCGCAGCTCCGGTCTGGCGAATATGGGGGAAAGGGCGCGGCGCCACCGCGGTTCCTTCTCCACGGGATCCGGTATCGGCGGACGCGGCACGGCGATCACCTGGAGGGCGCCACTGGCCCAGCACCAGTGAGGGTGCCAGCGCCCGCTGTCCGCACGGCTCCGCCCGCCGCGCCCTCCCCATTCCGGCGCGCACGGTCGCGGGGCGCCCCCTGAGGAACGCCCTGCGCCGCTGACGAGTGGTCGCTAGCCGATCCACGCCCCGTTGGGGGCGAAGTTGTGCCAACGGCCTCCGATCTGCAGCCAGCCCGTGGCCATGGCGCCGGAATCGGTGAGGTAGTACCAGGTTCCGCCGTCATTGACCCAGCCGGTGGCCATGGCGCCGGAGCCAGTGAGGTAGTACCAGGTTCCGCCCAGGTCGATCCAGCCCGTGGCCATCGCACCGCCGGGGGTCAGGTAGTACCAGTTACCGCCGTCATTGAGCCAACCGGTCTTCATCGCACCAGATGCTGTGAGGTAGTACCAGGCGCCACCGGTGGTGACCCAGCCCGTGGCCATCGCACCGTCGTCGCCCATGTAGTACCACGAGCCCCTGTCATGCACCCATCCGCTCGCCTGGGCGCCGGAGGGGGCGTGGAAGTACCATCTGCCGCCCTCGCTCACCCAGCCCGTGCGCATGTATCCATTGGACCCGAACCGGTAGACTTTGCCGCCGATGGTGAGTGCCATGTCCTTCGGGTAGGACCCGTCGGGCATCGCCCACCACCATCCGGTGCTGTCGCTCATCCAGTGGCCCTTGCTCCAGTCCACCCCGGGATCGGGCGTGGGGCTGGGATCGGGCGTGGGATCGGCGGCCAGGACGAGTTGCACGATGCCCGAACACGCGGACCCGGCCGTGTTCTCAGCGCACAGGCGGTACTGGCCGACCGACTCCTCGTCGGCGTGCAGCGTCAACTCCTCGCCGGTCTCGTCCTCAATATCGCCCCACTCCTCGCTGTCTTTGGAGCGGAACTGCCACTTCAACCCCGGTTCTGGAGTGCCCGTGGTCTTCGCCGTCAGCGTCACCAATGTGGACTTCGGCGCGGTTGCCGTCCTGAAGGCCCCGTCGCCCGACAACTGGACCGCGCCCTCGGGCGTCGAGGTCACCTTGATCGCATCGACCGTGGGGGCGACGGCCTTGACAGGCGCCACTTCCACCTCCGCGAGCGCGAACTCCACGTTGGTCCCGGGCTGGGTGACGCGGATGTACTGCGCCTCGAAGCCCTCGAAGTCCACGACGCTCGGGTAGCCACCCACCCCTTCGACGCGCATGACGCGGGCGTCGGGGTCGGAGGCGATCGAATCAGGGGTCGCCCCGGAGTCGAGCGGCTTCTTGGAGGCGAACACCCAGAAGTCGTGGAGGCGCTTGTCACAGCTGTCCGCGCCGCACTTGTCGTCGGCGGAGCGGTTCCAGACCTTCACCTGGCCGACGGGCTGGCTACTGCCGATATCGACCTGCCACCAGGGGTTGTTCTCCTTGCCGGTGTGCGACACCGAGCCGTTGTCCCACACGCCGTCGGTGTTGCCGTCCACGGCCCGGGATGCCTCGCCGCCCCACCCCGTGGAGCTCTGTGTAGCGGGTTTGTTGAGGGCGAGGTTGTCGGGGCGCGCCGACACAGTCAGCACAGCCTCCTTCGATGTGGCCGATCCGGCCGGGTTCGTCGCGACCGCGTAGTAGGCCGCGCCGTTGTCGTCCATCGTCGCCGTGAAGGAGTAGACGGACTCCGTGGCCCCATTGATCGCGCTGGCCTCGGAGGCGCCCGGAGTGCGGCGGTACCACTGGTAGGTGGCGGCGGGGCGCGAGGTCGCGACCGCCGTCAGGGCAACGCGCTCGCCGTCGCGCGCTTCCACCGACTGCGGGTGTTTCGTGAAGACTGGCGCCGAGCCCTCGAGGGGTTTCTCCGAGGCGGTGAGTGTCACGGACAGCGGGCCCCTCAAGGACATTGAGTCCCCGTAGTACGAGGGGCGGGCGAGCGCCAGCCTCACGGGCACGACCGCGCCCGCGGGCAGTTTCCACCCTTCGCCGACGGGTCCGGCGAGCAGTTGCGCACCGGTCGCCTCAATGGACTTGTCCCCGTAGGTGACCTTGTAGGTCGTCTCCGCATCGAGCTCGCCCTGGAAGGAGAGGGTGGCCTCCTCGTAGGACTTGCCCTCCTTCTCGCTGACGTAGGTGTCGACCGCCGCTGTGCCCCCCTGGGGCCCGCGGCGCAGGTAGAGGCCCGTCTTGTCCAGTGTGGACTTGCCGCCGGCCGGGGACAGGGTGTGTTCGGGCGCGTACTGGGGCGCACTGGCGAAGGAGACCTTGACGACGGGCTGGACCTCGTCGGGGCTGGCGCCACTGAGCGTCACCTTCACGGTGGAGCCCTCCTGGGTGTAGGAGAGCGCCGCACCGGTGCCGTCAACCGTCACTGAGGTGACCGCCGAGCCGACACCCGTCAACGTAAGGGTCTTGCCGTCCTCCCACGAGGCGGGGAACATGAACAGGTCGTTGCCCTTCGTCGTTGTGCGCCCCCAATCCGCAGAGGGGAGCCATGTGGGGCGCGCCCCGGTGATCGCGTCGGGGTGGCGGCCCATCCACTGGCCGACGCCGTCGAGGACCTTCTGGTCGAAGGGATCGAAGGAGCCGTCGCCCTTGGGACCGACGTTGAAGTCGAATTGGCCGTTGGAAGCGACCGAGTTCACGAGGTTGTCCACCGTCCGGTTGACGAGGACCGGCAGGTTCTCCGCGGAGCGGTTCGCGCGGAACGAGGGCGTGCAGTAGCTCCAGCACTGCGGGAAGATCGACAGGATCGACTCCCACGGCTCCATCTTGAAGGTCGTGCCCACCTGGTTGTCACCGCCGACCTCGAAGTCGCCGGCGTTGTTCCACACGCGGGAGTTCACCATCGTGGCGGGCTGCAGCTCGTGGACCCAGGCCGCCATCTGCTGGGACTGCTCGGCGGTGGGGTCTCCCATGTCGAACCAGAGCTCGGCGATGGGGCCGTAGTTGGTGAGGAGCTCGGTGAGTTGGGGTTTGATGACGCTGGTCATCATGAAGTCATCGATCTTGTTGCGGTTCGCGTAGGGCTCAGGCTCCTGGTGCGTCCAGTCGATGATCGAGAAGTAGAAGGCCAGCTTGATGCCGATCTTGCTGCACTCCTGGGACAATTCCTTCATCGGATCGCGTCCGAAGGCCGTCGCTTTGACGACGTTGTAGTCCGTGGTCTTCGTGTCCCACATGGCGAAGCCGTCGTGGTGCTTCGTCGTGATCATCACGTACTTCATACCGGTGTTCTTGGCGGTCTGGCACACGTTGGCGGCGTCCCACTTGTCGGCCGTCATCGTCGCTGCCTGGGCCTTGTAGTCGCTGTCGGGGATCTTCTCCCAGGCTTTGATCTGCTCGGGGTAGCCCATGCGCTGGGGCCGGCCCTGGTACATGCCCTCGTAGGTCGAGTAGACGCCCCAGTGCATGAACAGGCCGAATTGGAGGCTCTGCCAGTCGGCGACCTTCTGGGTCGCGCTGAGTGGGACGGCGAGGGGGATCCCGGTCGCCGTCCCGGCCGCGGTGGCGGCGGACTGCGTACCGGAGTCGGTGGCGGGTGGGGGGTCGGCGAGAGCGGCGTGCCCGAGGCCCGTCAGCGACAGGGCCGCGGCCACGGACACCCCCACAAGGGTGCGCGTGAGTTTCACGTTGTTCCTTTCTTCATGTGGCGGACGACCTCGTCCGTTCCTCAACAATGAGGACACACAGAAGTTACACCATAATGGTTGTGTGCGTTAGTGATTCGGCGGACGATTTTCCCTCCGACCTGCATTGCGGCGGGGCTTGCGCGGCGCGGCGTGAGGAGGCGTGGGAAAGCGGACCGGTCGGTGTTTTGTGCGATTTCCTACTCCGCGCTGCGGGATCCGCCCGCCACTGCACCACTTAGCGCGCCGTTGCACCACTTGGGCCCAAGCGGGCCCTGGTTCTCCCGGTGTGCCGGGGGCCTAAGTGGTGCGGGCAGTGTCCAAGTGGCGCAGGCTTCAGGGCGTGTTGTGCGAGTCGTCCGAGCCGGTGGCCGACGCTGGCCATGCGGGCGGTGGGTTGGCGCCGAACAGCGAACACACCCATCGTGAGCGATGGCTTGGTGCCGGACGACCATACGCCCGTGACGGGTAGTGGGAGCCCTATAGCGCTTGAAGGCGGTTGGAACAGCATTCGACGGCACTGCAGTCCCGGCGGGCAATGGGATCCAAGGCGGGTGGGCGGACACCAGGCGGGGCCTCCGGCCCGCCGACCGGCCACCTGGCCAACTTGGAGGCGCGCCCCTAGTTCCTCCACGCGGCCGCGCGCTGCCCGGCCACCCACGCCGCCACCTGGGTGCGCCTCTGGAGCCCCATCTTTGACAACAGGGAGGTGATGTGGTTCTTCACGGTCTTCTCGGCCACGCCCAGTTTCTCCCCGATCTCCCGGTTCGACAGGCCGTCGCCGATCAAGTCGAGCACCTTGCGCTCCGACGGCGTCAGATCGGCGGTGGGATCCTCGTGGTCGGTGCGGCGGCGCGTGAGGGTGCGCTCGTCCAGCAGGACCCGCCCGTCCGCGACCGCCTTGATGACATCCGTGATCTCCGCTCCGCGCACGGTCTTGAGGACGTAGGCGCGCGCGCCCTTGTCCAGGGACTCGGCCAGCGCCTCGTCGTCGTCGAAGGAGGTCAGCACGATCGGGAGGACCTCGGGGTGCGTCTTGCCCAGGGAGTCCATGATGTCGATCCCCGTGCCGTCAGGCAGCTGCAGGTCCACCAGGATCACGTCGGGGCGCACCAACTCGGCGCGTCGCAGCGCGTCCTGAACGGACCCCGCCTCGGCGACCACCTCCAGGCCGTCAGCGCGATCGACGATCTCAGCGATGCCGCGGCGGACGATCTCATGGTCGTCGACGATCATCACGCGGGTCCGGGTTGCGGAAATGTCACTCACAGGCCAATCCTATCCGGTCGGCGCCCGTGCTTCCCGGCGGCGGTCACTGGGGGTCGAGCGCGCCCATCGCGTTCTGCGCCGCGGCGTTCTCCGCGTGCTTCTTCGACGTGGCGCGCCCGCTGCCCACCGGGCCGTCGATCCCGGCGATGAAAGCGCGCGCGGTGAAGACCCGTCGGTGGTCTGGCCCCTCCCCCTCGACCTCGTAGGACACCTCCCCCAGGCCCTTCCCCTGGGCGTACTCGACCAGTAGCGTCTTCCAGTCCTGGTGGTGCCCGCGCTCCTGGGCGTCCTCCAGCAGGAAGTTCAGGCGCTCCAGGACCACCCGGCGCGCGGCCTGGAGGCCGTGGGTGAGGTAGGTCGCGCCGATGAGGGCTTCGAAGGTGTCGGAGAGGATGGAGTCCTTGTCGCGGCCCCCGTGCAGGGACTCGCCCTTGCCCAGGTACACGTAGTCGCCCAGGCCGATCCTGCGGGCCGCGGACGCCAGCGGCGCCTGCGAGACGGTGGCGGCGCGCATGCGCGACAGGTCTGACTCGGCCACGTCCGGGTAGTCGTGGAACAGTCTCTCAGCGATGACGACTGAGAGGACGGAATCGCCCAGGAACTCCAGGCGCTCGTTGTTGGCGATGCCCCCGGCCTCGTTCGCGTAGGAGCGGTGGACGAGGGCCAGGGACAGCAGGGCGTCGTCAATGGGGGCGCCCCAGGCCTCCACGAGCGAGGAAGTGTCCGTGCGGGGCGGGAC
Organism: Schaalia georgiae DSM 6843; assembly: GCF_000429245.1. Lineage (GTDB taxonomy): Bacteria > Actinomycetota > Actinomycetes > Actinomycetales > Actinomycetaceae > Pauljensenia > Pauljensenia georgiae. Next base: position 104,663 of record NZ_AUBM01000011.1, on the reverse strand, counting down.
CGGGAGCCGTTTCGCGCGGGCCATCACCGCTGCCCGTCCTTCTCCCCGAGCAGCGCGGCCAGGGGCGCCAGGCGCGGATCGACCTGGAAGTGGGAGTGGTCCGGGGGCAGCCCGTCCCACTTCTGGCCGCACACGTCGCACAGGCCCCGGCAGTCGGGACGGCACAGGGGTCGCGCATCCACCAGGGTGACGATGGCGTCGCGCAACTGGGGCTCGATGTCGATGGTGTCGCGCGGCCCGATCTCGTTGAGGGCGTCCGCGCCGGGCCCGCCGTCCGCCTCCGCTGCGGCCGTGCTCCCGGGCTCGACGTACACCTCGGCGCTGGACACCTCGTGGTGGACCCGCACCGGGTCCAGGCACCTCACGCACTCGCCGACCAGGTCCACGGCGGTGGTCAGGCGCACCAGTACGCCGTCGTCGATGGAAGTGAGCTCAACGCCGATGGGGATGGGCGTACCCTCCTCAACGCCCATCGACGGAGTCCCCAGGTCGGCGGGCGCGGCCCATTCAACGCTGCGGGCGCGGACCGAGCCCGCAGCCCGGGGAAGGTCGGCCAGGGACAGGACCAGGGGCGAGTCAGTCATGGAGTTCCACATCCGTCACGTCCACGCCGCGCCGCTCTGCGATGGTGCGCCTGCCCGCGTCGGTGCGCCGCTGAAGGTCGGAGATCAGCCCGGCGAGCTCTCCCAGCGACTGGGCGACGTAGTCGTCGGCCCCCTCGCGCAGGTTCGCCTCCTCGCGACGGGCGTCGGCAACGATCTCGCGGGCGCGGTCCTCCGCCATGCGCACGATGTTCTCCGTGGACACGAGGCGGTCGGCCTGGGCCTGGGCGTCGGCCAGGGCGGCCTCGGCGTCGGCGCGCGCCTGGGCGAGGGTCGCCTCGGCCTCGGCGTCGGCGCGGCTCGTGGTGCGCTCGGCCTCCTCGCGGGCGGAGCTGACGATCTGGTCGGCCTTCGTGTTGGCGGCCTCCAGGGTGGACGACGCGCGCGTATTGGCCTCGGCGATCGCCTGCTCGGCGGCCGAGTCGGCGCGCACCAGGACAGCGTCGGCATCGGCGACCACGGCGTCGGCGGCGACGAGGTCCTCGGGCAGGGCCTCGCGCGCCTGGTCGAGCAGGTCGAGGATCTCCGCCTTGTTCACCATGATCGAGGCGGACAGGGGGATCGACCGCGCGGTTTCGACGAGGTCCTCGATCTGGTCGAGGGCGGCGATGACGGTGGAGGGCCCGTAGACGCTCTGCCCGTCCCAGCCCTGCTCGTTGGCGTTCGCGTCGTGGTCCTGCGACATGTTTACCTCCGTGGTGCCTCAGCTTCCGCCTCTATTGTCTGTCATGAAACGGCTGATCGCGGGAGGAACATACCGGTGGGCGTCCTTTCCCAGGCGGAACAGCTCGCGCACGGCGCTCGACGAGACGTGCGACAGGGCGGGGCGCGTGGGGATCCACCACGTGTCGATCCCCCCGGCCTCCAGGTTGAACGCGGCCTGGACGGCCTCGTGGGCGGCGTCGTCAGCCCCGCGGACTCCCTTGACGATCAGTGCGGCGCCCAGGCCGCGCGCGGCGTCCATTGTGGCGCCCTGGAGGGCGACGACGCGGACGTTGCCCAGGTGCGCCAGGGCGTCCGAAGCCATCGCGACCCTCTGCTCGACGGTGAACATGGGGTTCTTCGCGGGATTCGCGCCCACGCCGACCACGAGCTCGCCCACCTGCGCGGCCGCGCGCTCGGCGATGTCGAGGTGGCCGATGGTGAAAGGGTCGAAGGAGCCGGGGAAGAGCGCGCGGATCATCGGCTCCCCCCTTCGCCGGGGTCTCCGGGGGCGGGCGGGGCGGCGAAGTGGGCGGCAGTCTCCCCCCACGCGCGGGTGTCCTCGAGCACCAGGAAGGACGGGAGGGAGGGCGCGGGCGCCCGCTTGGGGCGCTCGACGACGACGACGCAGTCCGGAGCGATCCAGGGCCCCAGGAGCGCGAGGACTGCGGCCACTTCGGACTCGGGGGCGCTGTACGGCGGATCGATGAGGACCAGGCCCGCCTCCCCGCTCAACTCGGGGCCGCTCCTCGCGCCCAGGTAGGCGCGGGCGTCCGCGGTGTGGACGGTGGCGGGCAGGGAGCAGACGGAGGCGTTGCGCGCGGCCAGGCGGGCCGCTGCGGCGGACTTCTCAACCAAGTCGGCGCTGGCCGCGCCCCGCGACAACGCCTCGAGGGCGAGGGCGCCTGTGCCGGCGTAGAGGTCGAGCACATGGGCCCCGTCGAGGGCGCCCCAGTGGTCGAGCCGGGAGAAGAGGGCCTCGCGCACCCGCTCCGAGGTGGGCCGCGTCCCTTTTGCGGGCACTGCGAGGAGGCACCCCTTGGCTCTGCCTGCGACGATCCGAGTCATGCCCCAAGCCTAACCGCTGCGGGGCGCGGGGCTGGCGCTGGGGCAGTGGTCCCGCGCCCCGGGTCCCGGCTCAGGAGCGGTGGATCCAGGCAAGGGCCTGGGGGGCCTGCTCGCGCAGAGCGGCCATGACCTGGGGGTGGGCCGCCAGGGAGGGGTCCTGGTCGATGACGCGCTCGGCGGCGGCCCGGGCATCGCGGATGATCGCCCCGTCGCGCCTGACGGAGAGGTGTTCGAGGTGGGTGGCGGTGCCGGACTGGCCCGCGCCGAGCACGTCGCCCTCCTTGCGCAGGCGCAGGTCCGCCTCGGCCAGCTCGAAGCCGTCGGTCGTCGAGGCGAAGGCCCGCAGGCGCCGCTCCCCCGCCTCGGTGAGGCCGTGGCGGTGCACGGCCACGCACAGCGACTCGCGGGAGGACCGGCCCACCCGGCCGCGCAACTGGTGGAGCGTGGAGAGCCCGAACTGCTGGGCGTCGATGATGACCATGAGCGTCGCCTCGGGCACGTCCACGCCGACCTCCACGACCGTGGTGGCGACCAGGACGGGGACAGAGCCGGAGGCGAAGTCCGCCATGGCCTCCGCTTTCCGCGGCCCGGGGGTGCGGCCCGTGAGCTCGCCCACCCCGATCCCGCGCAGAGCGGGTTGGGCGCGGAGGTCCCCGGCGACGGAGGCGACGGAGGCCAGGGGCGCCGGCCCGTCGGGGTCGTCGGCGTCCGCCACCGCGTCGTCCTCGTCGATGCGGGGGCACACCACGTACACGCGCCCGCCGGAGTCGACCTCCTCGCGGGCCCGCCGCCACAGGCGCTCGACCCACGGTGCGTTGGAGGCGTCGACGAGGTGCGTGGCCACGGGGGCGCGGCCCGCCGGCATCCCCTCCATGCGGGTCTCGTCCAGGTCCCCGAACACAGTCATCGCGATGGTGCGGGGAATGGGGGTGGCCGTCATGACGAGCTCGTGGACCAGGCGCCCGTCGGCGCGGGCCGCCCTCAGCGCCGCGCGCTGGGCCACGCCGAAGCGGTGCTGCTCGTCGATGACCGCCAGCGCCAGGTCGGCGAAATCGACGGAGTCCTGCAAGAGGGCGTGCGTCCCCACGACGATGAGGGGCCCTGGCGAGGCCATCTCCTCCAGGACCGCCCTGCGCGCCGCCTCCGGCGTGGAGCCGGTCAGCAGACGGACCCCCACCGGGCCGCCCAGGGGCTCCAGCAGGGCGGTGATCGAGGCGAAGTGCTGTTCGGCGAGGACCTCCGTGGGCGCGACGAGCGCCCCCTGGTGCCCGTTGTCGACGACGCGCGCCAGCGCCGCCAGTGCGACGACGGTCTTGCCGGAGCCGACGTCGCCCTGCAGGAGGCGCTGCATCGGCGAGGGGCTCGCCAGGTCGGCGTCGATGGCGCCGATCGCCGCGCGCTGGGAGTCGGTGAGGGCGAAGGGCAGCGCGTCCTCGAGGCCGTCGCGCAAGCCGCCGGACGCGGGGGGGCAGGCGGGCGCCTCGCGCGCGCGGTCCCCGCGGCGCTCCCCCACGAGGGCGCATTGGAGGATGAACGCCTCCCCCCAGGCGAGCGCGCGCCGCGCCAGGCGGTGGTCCTCGTCGGTCGAGGGCCGGTGGGCGAGGCGCAGGGCGCGGGCCCGGGACGGCAGGCGGTGGGCGGCGCGCACGGAGTCGGGCAGGGGGTCGGGCACGTCGGCGTCGTCGAGCCCGTCGAGTAGCACCCCCACCGCGCGGGACATCGCCCACGAGGCGAGCCCGCCGGTGGCCGGGTAGATGGGGATCGGCCGCTGGGCGGCGCGCTCGGCGTCCTCGCCGTCCACGCCCTCGAAGGAGGGGTGGGCGAGTTGGAGGCGGCCCCTGTAGGCCCCGACCCTGCCGGCGAAGAGGTAGGAGGCGCCGGGGGTGAGCAGGCGCGCGTGGGGCGCCAGTTTGTACTGGTTCTTCGCGAAGAAGGTCGCGGTGATGAACCGCGCGCCGTCGGTGAGCTCCACCTCCATGCGCACCCCGGCGCCCGACCGGTTCGCGATGATGCGGGCGGAGGCGACCTGCGCGAGGATGGTCGCGTCCTCCCCCTCCCGCAGGGAGTGCAGCGGCGTGAGAGCGCCCCAGTGGTAGTAGCGCCTCGGAGTGATGCCCAGCAGGTCGCCGACCGTGTGGATCCCGGCGCCCGCGAGCGCCCGGGCGGTGCGGGCCGGCAGTCGCAGCGCCAGCGGCGCGTCGAGGCCGCCCATCAGGCGACGCCCTGGAGCAGGGTGGGGCCCGTTTGCCCGCCGTCCCAGGTCTCCAGGTCCACGGCGCGGGCAGCGTCCTTGGCGGACAGGAGCTGGCGCAGGGAGGCGACCAGGTATGGCCCGTCGTCGCCGGAGCCGAGCAGCAGGCGCACCCGCGTGGAGCCGATCCGCTCGAGCTCGACCAGGGCGGCGTCGAGGTCGGAGTGCTCCCACGTGGGCGGCAGGGCGCAGGTGGTGGCGCGGGCCAGTGCGCCGCGCGCCTGGTCGCGCAGGATCGAGGCCATGGCGGGGCCCGCCGCCGCCCCTCCGGGCTGGGGGACGAACAGGGGCGCGCACGCCCGCGCGACCGCCAGGACCCCCAGGTCGTCGCTGGTGGGCGCGCTCAGGACGGAGGGCGCTGCCGCGGGGCCGGAGGGGAGCAGGGAGGCGGCTCGGGCGACCAGGGCGGCGCACGCCTCGTCGCAGGGGGCGATGAGCGCGACTCCGGTGGAGGAGGAGGCGGCGGCGACGGCCAGGCCGGGGGCGTCCTCGGGCGAGGGGTCGAGGAAGACGACGGCCCCGGCCCGCGCGAGCTCTTCGACGAGGCCGGGGGCGCGGGTGCAGGCGATCACGGTGGCGCGTTCGACGCGGCGCACGGGCCGCCTCTCGAGGAGGCGCACGCCCCTGTGGGTGATCCCCTCGTCGGCGAGCTCGTCGATGCCGATCATCTCGTCGGGGCGCGCGTCGCGGACCTGGAAGCGCAGGGTGCGCCCGGTGCGCGGCAGGGCGGCCAACGGCGCGGAGGTGTCGACGTGGAAGCGCCACTCGCCCAGCCCGAAGAGGTCCGTGTGGCCCACGGTGGACAGGCGGGCGCCGAGGGCGTCGAGGCGGGACACCAGGGCGGCGCGGTCCTTGTCCTCCCCCTGCATGACGATGTCCACGGTGAAGCGGCGCCCGGCGGGCGGGGGCGCGGGCGAGGGGGCCCTCCCGCCGCCCAGGGCGGCCAGGTCGGCGAGCATGACCGCGTAGGACTCGAGGATCGTGGGGTCGGCGCGGGTCGCGGAGTCCAAGCATGCGAGCACGAGGGCGAGGACGGCGGCGCCGGCGTCGATGCGGCCGGTTTGCTCGCTCGTGGCCTCAACGAGTCCGATCTGCGCCTGGGAGGAACACAGCGATATGACGTCGGCCACGTCGGGGAGGGTGTCGCCGAGGGCGGCCAGCTCGGCACGCGCCCCGGCGAGTACCTCCACCACGGCGGGGCTGGCGTCAATGCGGCATCCGGGGGCGGGGGAAGCGCAGAGCATCCGCCGCACGACCAGGGGTGTGGGCCGCGCCTCGTCGGCCAGGACTGCCGCCCACGAGGCGAAGACGCCCCCCAGGAGCACGCCGACGTGGCCCACCCCCTGGCGCACGGCCGTGCGCGCGCACGCCTCGACGGCTGTGGAGAAGGGGGCGCCCGGGTCCAGGGCGGCGAGGGCGCTGGCCATGGCGGCCAGGGTGGCCGCGGCGTTCGAGCCCGTGTCGCAGTCGGAGCCGTCCCAGCCGTCGAGGTCGTTGAGGAAGGGGGCGAGGCGCCGGGCCTCCTCCGCCGCCGACGCCATCGCGGCCGCGAGGACCGATGCCTGTGGCTCCATGTTCCGCCTCCGTTCCATTATGCGCCCATTGTGCCGCCCGGCACTGCGGCGGGCGGTCCGCCGCGCTGATGGGGGCGCGCCGCTGTGGGCGAAGCGACACCCGCTGTCCACCGTGAGACTTGGACGCCGTGTGCCCTTTCCGCTATTCTGTCATGGTTGCCCGCGGTGGGAACACCGCCAGCGCTCCGCGATCAGCGCGGAGGACTGAACCGAGATGGAGAACCGAGGAGATCATCGTGGCTGCCGTTTGTGACGTGTGCGGTAAGGGACCCGGCTTCGGCAAGAGCGTGTCGCACTCGCACGTTCGCACCAACCGCCGGTGGAATCCGAACATCCAGCGCGTGCGCGCCCTTGTCGATGGGACGCCCAAGCGCCTCAACGTGTGCACCAAGTGCCTGAAGTCCGACCGGGTCGTCCGCGCGATCTGAAGGACTGGAACCGCCCGATCCAGGGCGGAACGACAGCGCCCACGGCCACGAGCCGTGGGCGTCCCTCTTACCCGGATTCCCCGCCGTGCCCACGCGCCGCCGCCGGGCCACCTACGGTCCCCCCTCGTCAACAAGGAATCCCTCCCATGAGCATCCGAACCATCCAGGCCATCCTGCGCGCTGGCTAGCGGGTGAGCCGCCGCGAACTCGCCGAGGCGCTCGGCGTCCACTACCAGACGGTGGGCTACCTCGAGCGCGGCGAGTACGCACCCTCGCTCCACTTGACCCTGCGCATTGACCCTGCGCATCACCCGCTACTTCGAGGTGCCCGTGGAGTCCGCCTCCTCCCTGGAGCACTTCCCCCGCCTGAGGTGAGCGGCCATCCTCGCCCGCTGTACCACTTAGCGCGCCATTGCACCACTCAGGTCCAAGCGGGCCCTGGTTCTCCCGGTGTGTCGGGGGCCTAAGTGGTGCAGGTACTCCCGTCGATCGGCAATGGCGGTTACGTGCTCGTCCTAGAGCTGGCGCGCGACGCGCAGGGGTCGAACGGTCGGAGGACTCAGCTGCCCCAGGATCCCCCAACGAGCCAACGCCGTTTGACCTCGCCCACCGCATAGGACATCACGGCCGTCATGTCCACGCCCTCGACACCGTCTGCGCGGTCGCACAGCCACTGGAGCTGCATGCCGTCCGAAAGGGCGACCAGGTGGCGGGCGATCAGCCCCGAAGGCGCCTCGGGGCGCACTTCCCCCGTGGCCTTGCCCGCCTCAAGGGCGTCCTGTAGGAAGGAGATCGCGAAGTCCAGGTGGTTCGAGAACCAGGCGTGCGCCTGGTGGCGGCTGTCGATGACGGCGCCGGACATCGCGGTGTAGAGCGCCACCCCCTCCGGGTCCCCCGCGTTCTCCCCGAGGAGCGCCAGCCAAGTGTCCAGGGTGTCCGCCGCCGACTCGCGCCTGGAGGGAAGGTGCCGCATCGAATGGCGGTCGCGCTCGGCCAGCACTTCGGCCAGGAGGTGGTCCTTCGAGGAGAAGTGGTGGAGCAGGCCGGCCTTGGAGATGTCCGAGGCTCCGGCGATGTCCGCCAGAGAGGTGCCCGCGTAGCCCCGCGTGGCGAACAGCACCATCGCCTCGGAGAGGATGCGCGCTTTCTTGTCCTCGCTGCCCGCTTTCGGGCGGCCGGGGCGCCGCGCCCCAGCGCTCTTCGCTCGACCGGTCATGGGCGTGTTACTTCTCCCTGATAATCAACAATTCAACCACCTTATGATATCGCTCATCGTCGAGCTTACCACCTGGAAGACGGCTCACTTCAATACCGAAGTTGTCGAGGACAATGCTCCGGGGCGAAAACCTCCCTGGATTCCAACCGTGGATCATTCCCGCAGCGATGCCAGGCAAGGCGAAGAGAGCGTTGGTAGCAGCACTGCCCGCGCAATGTCCGGAAGCCGTGCCGATCACCGCCTCGCCGGATGCGGACGACCGCGGGGAGGACGGTCCTCACCTTCGAGGACGCCGAGGCGGGCGCCAGCGGGCACGGACCCGGGTCCGCAGTCGAGGACCTGGAACCTGCCAGTGCGGCGTGCTGCCCGGACAACCGCTGGGAATAGGGGTGGCGGCCAGTCGTTGCTGACTGGCCGCCACCCACTCATGAGCCGGGGAAGGATCACCCCACCGAAACTTCGAACTGCGGTTTGCCGTCCGCGCCCATCCTGATGACGTTGTTCTCGTCAACCTTCACACGAACGCTCACCTTGTACTTCAGATCAACAGGAGCACTGTCCTTGAAGATTCCGGAGCCCTCCTGCTTCGTGAAGACCGCGTTCTCCGCAGTGTACCAGCCAGGATTGTACTTATCGCCCACGATCTGGGTCGGCACTTCCTTCACGCTCAAGACCGCAAGGGTCTTCGACTGGAGGAAGAACGGACAGCCCTCCCCCAGATTCCCGGCGTTCTCCACCGAGCCACAGGACTTCACCTTCGCGACTGCGGCGTCCAGAGCCGCGGTCTTGAGGGCGTCGGAGTAGACGGCCTCGAAGGTGATACTGCGGGAGCTGAAATCGTCCGCAGCGCTCACGGTGACCGGGGGCGCCGTGACATACTCCCCCGTGTTCGCGGCCGACACCGTATAGACGCCGGGGTAGACGGTGATGGAGTTGCCGTCCTTGGCAAGCGTCTTCGTGGCGTCCCCGATACTGACGGCAGGGATCCCCTTGGCCTTCACCTCGACCTTCAGCATGAAGGCCTCCGTGATCTGCCAGTTGTCCAGAACGCCGAACTCCTTCTTCCCCTGGGTGAGGACGAAGTCGTGGGTGAAGCGCTGCCCGTCCAGGGACAGGGTCGCCGTCACGTAGCGCACGTCGCCCTTGTTCTTGGAGCTCTCCTGCGACTCCTTGACCTCCGTGATCTCGATGCGCGCCGCCGCCGCCTGCATGACCGCGTCAGTCATGAAGACCCGCTCCTCGTTGGAGATACCCGGGTCCACCATGGCCGTGGCGGCCTCGGCCTTCCCGTCGGCGAGCAGCTGCAAGTACTGCCGTGTGCGCGCCTCGGGACTGCGCTGACCGTTGAGGACAGCCAGCGCCACTACGCCCGCGATCACGACGACAACGAGGGCGCAGAGCGCCACGATGACGCGCCGGATCCTCTTCTTCGCCGCCGGGTCCGTCGGCTTGCGCGCCTGGGCGGGCGCCACGGGCGACACGCCGCCGGGGTTGGGCAGACCGGACTGCTGGCCCTGGGCGCCGCTGCCACTGTGCGGCAGCGGCTGGCCAACCGGACGCCCCAGGGCGTCACCACCGGCCTGCGGGGCCGTGGGTCCGCCCGTCGGCTGCCCCGCTTGCGCGGGGCCGCCGATCGGAGTGAACCCCTGGCCACCTCCAGGGTTGATCGGAGTGGTCATCGCTGCTGGCCGTCCGTATTCCCACCGGAATCGGGGGCCGGCGGCATCTGCGTCTGGGCAGGATCCGCGCCGTAGCCCTGAGGAGCCTGGTAGTACTGCTGCTGCGGCACTTCTGGCGTCGGAGCCGTCGGCGGGACCTGCGACTCGGGGGGCATCCCCACCTGCCCGATGTCGGCGGTCGGCGCGACGTCCGCGGAGGATGCCGCCAGCTGTGATCCGACTTGGGAAGCGGCACCGCCCTGGGGGTACTGGCCGGGTTGCGCGTACTGCTGGGGCTCGCCCTGCGGGAACTGCCCCTGCTGGCCATACTGCTGGGGCTGTCCGCCCTGGGGGTACTGGCCCGCCTGCGGGTACTGCTGGGGCTCGCCCTGCGGGAACTGCCCCTGCTGGCCATACTGCTGGGGCTCACTCTGCGGGAACTGCCCCTGCTGGCCATACTGCTGGGGCTGTCCGCCCTGGGGGAACTGGCCGGGTTGCGCGTACTGCTGGGGCTCGCCCTGCGGGAACTGCCCCTGCTGGCCATACTGCTGGGGCTCACTCTGCGGGAACTGCCCCTGCTGGCCATACTGCTGGGGCTGTCCGCCCTGGGGGTACTGGCCCGGCTGGCCATACTGCTGCTGGCCCTGCTGGGCGTACTTGTTGGCCGCTGGTGCCACGTAGACCTCGGGGCTCGCCAGCCACGTGGCAGCCGCTTGCCGACCGGCGCACAGATTGAGCAGGCCGGGCGAGTTAGTGCCGAACTGCTTCGGCGTGACCTCGGCCAGAACGGACACGATGCCCGCGGCGAGGGCGATGACAACGGGGCTCCACCCGGACATGCCTATACCGCTGAAGCTCGACGCGGAGCCCAGGGAATTGATGTTGAAGAGCAGAAGGCCGGCGAACATGATGACCAGCACCGCGACCGGCAACTGCCATGTGCGGCTCCACACGGGAGCGGAAGTGCGCTGACGGCGGATGCCGACGGACACAGAAGCGGCGACGATGGTGAGAAGGCCGATCAGGATGATCAGAGCACCCCAGCCATTGGCGAGGTCCCAGGCCATCATGAAGACGCCTGTCCTCGTGCCGAGGGCGCCGACAGAGAAGGAAAGACCACCGAAGAAGGCGAGACCGATGACGGCGATCGTGAAGTTGGGCAGCAGGAGCAGTATGAGAGGCAGCAGGAAGAACTGCTCGTTGCTGATCACGAAGATCACGCAGACCACAGCGGTCAGGGCGCCGAAGACGGGAAGGAACACCCGGGCGGCAGCGCGCACCTCAGTGAGCATGGGAGCGAGCGCCTGCGGCAGAACATTGACCTGGGCCGCTTTCTGGCGCGCGGTGAAGCTCGACAGGCCGACGACCAGGAGGACGACCAGGAAGGTGAAGAAAGAGTTGGCGTGCAAGCCGCTGGAACTACTGCCGACGGTGAAGAACGCTGTGAGCAGCGTCGTCACCAGGGCGACCAGGACGCCCTCGACAAGGCTGCGCACCGCAGTGGGCACCGACTCGCGGATGGTGCCGTCCTCCCAGACCCTCTTGTTCAGCAGGAAGCGCAGGAGGATAGCCTCGGCGATGATGACCGTCCACGGGAACGCGATGATCGTCATGCCGAAACTGATGCCGAAGCCGCTGGCGGACATCGTTGCGCCGGCGCCGGTGAAGATGCCGATCCCCACGGGGATGAGCATGAAGGATCCATCGCCGGAGAGAATACCGGCCAGGGAGATGTAGGCGATCAAGGACGCGGCCAACCCCACGCCGACGATAACGGCCAGCTCGAGGGCGAGCGTGGTCAGGCCTCCGGGGGAGAACAGGGTCTGCATCTGGTGCCCGACTGGGGTCTGGGCGCGCTGGGGCTGCTGGGGGGCGGCGCCGTAGGGCCCCTGGGCCTGCTGCTGGCCCGGGTAGGGCTGTCCCGGTCCCGGATAGGCCTGTCCCTGCGTCGGCTGAGCAGCGCCCGCCTGCGCGTAGGGCTGTTGGGGGGCGGGCGTGTACCCACCGGCCTGGCCGCCCTGTCCGCCGGGGTACGGCGCCTGGGGCGGATTCTGCGGGTCACTCATGAAGATCTCCTTGAATCTGCGTTATGGATGTTTCCACTGTGTCAGTATATTGACCGAATCGTCAACCGATTCCTGGTATCTGGTCATGCGCGTTCGCATCGGAGCCTGAGAAATGGTCCCACGGCCCGAACACCTCCGCGCCGTCGAGTTCGATGTGCGGCTCTTCGCCGCCCCGGGGCGCCCGGGCGGCGCCCACGGCCCGGAAGCCGTCGGGCAGAGCGGCCCCAGGGGGGAAGGCCGCAAGGATCCCCTGGTCCTCGCCACCGCCGACCACCCAGTCGAGGGGGTCCTTGCCGCACGCGTCGGCGGCGCTGGCCAGCGCTTCCGCCTCGCGCCCCAGGGCGCGCCGGTCGAGCTCGATGACGACCCCGGAGGCGCGGGCCATGCGTCCTCCGTCCATGGCGAGCCCGTCGGACAGATCCATCATCGCGCTCGCGCCGGCACTTGCGGCCGCCGGCCCCGCTTCGAGGGGCGGGCGCGGCGCGCAGTAGGTCTGGATGAAAGGACTGAAGTCCGAGGGTTCCCGCCCCGGGCGGACCACTCCCCCGCGCAGCAGGTCCAGGCCGGCGTAGGACCATCCGAGCGTCCCGGCCACGCCCACGGTGTCCCCAGGGCGCGCGCCGTCGCGCAGGACGGGACTGCCCTGGCAGTATCCGAAGGCGGTGACGGACAGGACGAGGCGGTCGCCCCCGGAAAGGTCGCCGCCGACCACGCCCGCCCCCGCCTCGCGGGCCCGGTCCCCCAGGCCCCGGACCACATCGAGGAGCCAGTCGGCGTCGGCGTCCCTCGACACCGACACGGACACCACCAGCGCCGAGGCCCGGCCGCCCATTCCAGCGATGTCGGAGAGGTTCTGCGCGGCCGCGCGCGCGCCGATCTGGTAGGGCGTCGACCACCAGGAGTGGAAGTGGTGGTCCTCGACGATGACATCGGTCGTCACCAGGAAGGAGCCCTCCGGAGCGGCGATCTGGGCGCAGTCGTCGCCGATGCCGACGAGAGTGCGCTCGCCGGTGGGCAGCAGGGCGCGGAACGCCCTGATGAGCTGGGACTCGTCCATGTCCCTCAGTCGTGCCATCGCACCACCGTACCGGCACGTGCCCCTCCGTGCCCGTCGACCGCGCCGGCCGGGCGCCCCGCGCCCAGGGCGCACTGGGAGGCGTAGAGGCAGACCGCCGCAGCGGAAGCGACGTTGAGGGACTCGGCCAGTCCCGTCATCGGGATCCCGACCAGGAGGTCGCAGGCGGCCGTCTCGTCGGGGTCCAGGCCGCGCGCTTCATTGCCCAGCGCCCAGGCGTGGGGTTCGGCGAGGGCGCCGTCCTCCTCGACCTCCGGCAGGGGCACGGCGCGCGGGCCCCCCGATGTGCCCAGCACCCGCGCACCGCGGGCATGGAGGGCGTCGACGGCGGCCCCGAAGGCCGGATGGGGGATGACGGGCAGGTGGAAAACCGAGCCGGCGCTGGCGCGGACCACCTTCGGACTGGTGACATCCACTGTGCCCGCCACGGTCAGCACGGCCCGGGCGCCCATGGCGTCGGCGGTACGGATGATGGTGCCCACGTTCCCCGGGTCGCGCCCCTGGGCGATGAGGACGTAGAGGCCCCCGTCCGCGGGCCACTCCCGCACAACGGCGTCGGCGGAGGCGACGGCGCACACGCCCTGGCAGTCGGCGCTGAGGGCTGCGGCGACCTCGTCGGTGACGGTGTGGACCCACCGCGTGGCACTGCGGGCTGCTCCCGCGACATCGGGGTGGGCGAGGCGGGCGGCCCCGCTGATGTAAACGTCGCGGACGGAGGCGGGACGGTGGATCAGGAGCTCGCGCACCGCCTGGGGCCCCTCGACTAGGATCGCCGACGCCCGGGAGCGCGCCGGGCGCCCGCTCAGGCCGGCAACCCTGCGCACCCGGTCGGAGCGCGGATTGTCGAGCACTGGCGGGCGCCCGGAGGAGGGGGCCACCTGCGTCAGGCCCTGGGGGCGTTGACGTCGGCCGGCAGGGCTTCCTTCGCGGCCTTCACGAGTGCCGTGAACGCGGCCGGGTCGTTGACGGCGAGCTCGGCGAGCATGCGGCGGTCGACCTCGACGCCGGCCAGGTTCAGGCCCTGGATGAAACGGTTGTAGGTGAGGCCCTCAGCGCGGGAGGCGGCGTTGATGCGCTGGATCCACAGGCGCCGGAAGTCGCCCTTGCGCGCCTTGCGGTCGCGGTAGGCGTAGACGAAGGAGTGGGTCACCTGCTCCTTGGCCTTGCGGTACATGCGCGAGCGCTGGCCGCGGTAGCCGGATGCCTGCTCGAGGACGGTGCGGCGCTTCTTCTTCGCGTTGACAGAACGCTTGACACGTGCCATTTCTTCTACTCCTTAACTCTGCCGCTTCACTTGCCCAGCAGCCGCTTGACGCGCTTGACGTCAGCGGTCTCGAGGACCTGATCGGTGGCCAGACGGCGGGTCTTGCGGCTGGACTTGTGCTCCAGCAGGTGGCGGGCGCCGGCCTGCTCGCGCATGATCTTGCCCGAGCCGGTGGTGCGGAAGCGCTTCTTGGCACCGGAATGAGTCTTGTTCTTCGGCATTGTTCGTTCCTTCGTGAATGAGGCGACGGGCGTCGCCTATCAGTCCTTGTCCTCAGCGCGGAAGGAGGCGGCGCGGGCCTGGTCCTTGCTGGCCCGCTCCGCCCGCTTGCCGCGGCGCTCGGCGCGCTCGGCCTCGCGGCGCTTGCGCTGCTCGTTCAAGGCCTCAGCCTTGCGCTTGGTGGGGGCCAGGACCATCGTCATATTGCGCCCGTCCTGGCGCGGCATCGACTCGACGGTCGCCAGATCCCCGATCTCGTCGGCCAGGCGCCGCAGCAGGCGGACCCCGGCCTCGGGACGGGATTGTTCCCGTCCGCGGAACATGATCATGACCTTGACCTTGTCTCCGGCGGAGAGGAAGCGCTCGACGTGCCCCTTCTTGACCGCGAAGTCGTGGTCGTCGATCTTGAGTCGGAAACGGATCTCCTTCAGCTGCGTGTTCGCCTGGTTGCGGCGGGCATCGCGAGCCTTCTGGGCGGCTTCGTACTTGTACTTGCCGTAGTCCATGAGTTTTGCGACGGGCGGCTTGGCGTTCGGCGCAACCTCAACGAGGTCGAGCCCGGCCTCCTCGGCCAGGCGCAGGGCGTCCTCCACTCGGACGACGCCGACCTGTTCCCCGCCGGGCCCCACGAGGCGGACCTCGGGGACTCGGATTCGCTCGTTGATGCGAGTCTCGCTGATGGGTGGCTCCTTCCACGGATTGTTTCGCATAACGAAGAACCTCCGTTACGCTGCGCGCACGGAGGTACCCACTACCGACGGCGCGCCGGGGCCCGCCGTCGAACCCGATCCCCTCACCGGCCCCGTGGGCCGTGTCCCGGCGGTACCCCTCATCCGGGGTGCCGGGCGGGGATCCAGGTGGGATTCCTCCGCTTGCATTCCGGGTGTGAACCCGGACGGTCAAGATCAAGGGTAGCAAAGCGGGCGCTCCGGCGCGAAACCGCAGTGCCGATGCTCTTGGTCACAGCTCCCCGGCGCCCGGCATATCCGGACGCACAGCGCGATCGTTCCATCGGGCGACGCCCAGTGCGAAAAGCGCGGGGACCAGGGCGCAGACGAGCAGTCCCGTCCGCAGCCCGCCCCCAGGCAGGGCCAGCAGTGCCGCGGGAGCACCCAGCGCCGACGAGGCGGACGCCACCAGGGAAGCCGCGCCGGGCCCCACCGCGGCCCCCAGGTCCCCGCCGAGGGCGAGGAGGGCGAACATCGCTGCGCCTCCTGCGGGGAAACGGGCCGCTGTCAAGGAGAAGGTGCCCGGCCACATGAGGGCGACGAAAAGGCCCGTGCCCGCGCAGCCGAGCAGGGACAGCCACGCCCAGGGGGCCAGCGCCGCCACGAGGTAGCACGCGCACGCACCCGCACCCGACGCCATCAGCAGGCGGCGCAGGTCGAAGCGCGCCCCGGCGGTGGCGTGCCAGGCGCGGGCCGCGCCCATGAGAAGGGCGAAGAGCCCCGGGCCGAAGACGTCACCAACCTGCTTGGCCACGCCCGTGCCCTGCTGGGCGAAGAAGGACGACCACTGGCTCATCGTGAGCTCAGCGGCCCCGCCCGTCGCCATGAGTGCCAGGGCGAGCAGGAACGCACCGGAGCGCCCCAGCTCGCGCAGCGGCGTGCGGTGCGCCTCGGGCACCGTCTCCGGCATGGGCACGCGCACCAGAATGATCCCGTTGGCGACCGGCACGCACGCCCAGGCGATGGGCAGCGCCGGCCACCACTGCTCCCCCACCACCGCCAGCGCCCCGGTGGTGACCAGGACGACCCCCAGCTGCCCCCAGCAGTAGAAGGAGTGGAGCAGGGCCATTCCCGCCGCCTTGGGGCGCGAGTCGTCGGGGATGTGCTCGACGACAGGACTGACGACCACCTCGAGCAGCCCCCCGCCGATCGCGTAGACGACGACTGCGGCGCACAGGGCGGCGAAGGTGTGGGCAGCGAGCAATGGGAGGACGCCCAGGGCGACCAGGCCGACCGCGCTCAGGACGTGGGCCGCGACCATCGGGATCCTGAACCCGACGCGGTCCACGACCGCGGCCGCCGCCAGGTCAGTGGCGAGCTGCACGGCGAAGTTCAACGAGGCGAGCGCCCCCAGCTGGGCCAGGCCGATGCCGTAGCGCGAGGAGAAGACGATGAAGAGCAGCGGCGCGAGGTTGTTGACGATCGCCTGGACGATGTAGCCGACGTAGGAGGATCTGCGCGTCGTGGTCCAGGTCATGCCCGCTCCTCTGCGGTCGTCGGCGCCCGTGGCGGGCGGGGTACTCCTACTGGTGGGGCTCCGCGATCACGGGCACCAGCTCCACGCTGTCCGCGGAGGCGACGAGGCGCGGGGTCCTGCCGATCTCGGCGAGGGCCTCCCCCACGGCCCCCCGAAGCTCCGGCCCGCCCCCGGAGGCGTCGATCACGGCGGTGACCCGGGTGACTCCCTCCCCCGCGTAGGACAGGCGCACATCGAGCACCCGCGGGCAGGCGCGGCGGGCGCGCTCGTGGAGGAGGGCGCGCAGCGCCCCGTCCCGCCACGACGGCAGCCACAGGTCCCCCTGGGCAAGGGCGGCCACCGCTGGCCTCGGCAGCAGGACAGCCGCTCCACCCGGATCCATGACGGCACGGCCGCCGGTCTCGACCAGGGCGGCCAGAGCGACGGTGCGGAAGTCCATGCCCATCGGCCGCTCCCGGGGCCTGTGCGCGGAAAGGGCTGCGGCGCTGGAGTACACGGCGATGGCGGGGCCCGCCGGGGTGGGCGCCCGCTCGAACGCGACGGGGCCAGTCAGAGCGCTGTTCCGCGCTTCCGGGTGGTGGCCGTCCGTGCGCGGATGGGGCTCGACGGCGATGGGGACGATGACGCGCTCGCCCGCCAGGGCCGCCACCAGCGCCTCCAGCCGCGCGGCGCCGTTGTCCGCTCCCGCCGGGAGCGCCAGGGCGGCGGAGGTCCTCTCCATGGCCTGGCCCGCGTCGGCCCGGTCGCGCCCGGGCATCGCAAGCCTGGCGGCCAGGCGGGCCCGCTGTTCCCCGCTCAACTCCACAGCGCCCGCTCCCCCGCTCATGGCCTCGCCCCCGCCACGGCCTCGAGCGCTTCTTCCAGAGTGAAGGCGCCCTCGTAGAGGGCTTTGCCGACGATGGCGCCCTCGACTCCGTCGACGGCCGCCAGGGCGCGCAGGTCGTCGAGGGAGTCCACGCCCCCCGAGGCGAGGATCCCCGCGTCCGTGGCTCCGCTGACGCGCTGGAGCAACTCGATGTTCGACCCTGCCATCATGCCGTCCCTGTGGACGTCGGTGACGACGAGCAGGCGCGCACCGGCGCGGTTGAGGGCGTCAATGGCCTCCCACAGCCCCCCGCCGCGCCCGCCCCCGCGGGCTCTGAGGCGTTCGCCCTCGACGTCGAGGCAGACCGCCGCGCGCGGGCCGAGGTCGCGCACCGCGCCGCACACGAAGTCCATGTCCGTCAGCGCCTGGGTGGCGATGTTGACGCGCGCGGGCCCCATTTCCAGGGCGTTGCGCAGCGACTGGGCGTCGCGCACTCCCCCCGACAGCTCGATGTCCACGCCGGCGCCCCTGATCGTCTCGCGGATGATGGAGTCGTTGTCTCCGCGCCCGTAGGCGCGGTCGAGGTCGACCAGGTGCACCCATGCGGCCCCCGCCCCGGCGAACGCGCGCACGACGTGGGACGGGGGTCCCCACGAGGCGCCGGAGTCGACGACGCCGCGGCTCAGGCGCACCGCCGCGCCGCCGGTGACGTCCACGGCGGGCAGGACGGTGAATCCGCGCGCGCTCACTTCTTCTTCTTGAACCATCCGAAGGGCCCCCCGCCCCTGCGTTCCCCCGCGGCGCTCACCGAGTCCGAGTAGTCGGCGGGGGCCGTCCGGCCGAGCAGCAGGTCCTCGGTGGCCTGCGGCATCGACCCCATGAGCAGTCCCGCCGGAATCGTCTCCTCCGGTTCGCCCGCCACGTAGCGCTGGGCCGAGATCCGCCCGGACACTCCGGGCTCCACGCCGTCCCCCTCGACCAGCCAGGACATGAGGGCGACGGCCCCGTACTTCGACAGGCCCGACACGACGCGTGCGACGCGGTCGACGGCGTCCGGCATCGGGCGGGTGCCCGTGAGCAGTACGTCCAGCTCCTCCTCGTCGGTGGGCGTCGTCTCCACCCGCAACCACACCGCGGTCCACGGTTTGAGCCGCACCACCGACTCGCGCACGTCCGACAGCGCCAGCAGCGAGTGCAGCACCTCGGGGTGGGCGATGGGGGCCAGGACCAGCGCGACCGACAGCCTCCCCCCTTCCAGGTGCAAGGACTCGTCGACCGGCGTGTCGTCGGGGCCGCGGGCGGGTCCCGGCGGACCCCCCGCCTCGCCGGGGTCCCCCATCCGGGCCACCAGGCTCGCGAATTCGGCATCGATGTCGTCGTCGTGGACGCCCACGGCTCCTCCTCAGTAATCGTTGGGTCCAGGATACTTGTGACGCATCGGCGCGCGAAATGCAACAATGGTGCCACCGCAGATAAGGAGGCACCGTGACGAACACGCCGGAGATCCCCGTGCGCGGGCAGATCCGCCTGGGCCAGTTCCTCAAGCTCGCCTCCCTGGCCGAGGACGGCGCGCAGGCCCGCGGGCTCGTCCAGGGCGGCGACGTGCGCGTCAACGGCGCCACGGAGGTCCGCCGGGGCCGGCGCCTCTCCCCCGGCGATCTCGTCGAGGTCGACGCCCCCTGGGGGGCCTTGGCCGCCCGTGTCGGCTCCGCCGACTAGGGCGCGCTACGCAGGCGGGCGGCGCCCCAACCCCGCAGGACCCGGGCCGGGCGCCCTCAGCGCCCGATGACCCCGCCCGCGCCGACGACCGCCTTGATGTGGCTGAAGAACGCGTTCGTCTGCGCCACGCGGTAGCGGGGATCCAACTCGACCACGGTCTCGCGCCCGGGCTCCCTCACGTGGAGGCGCACCGGTGAGGCGCCCGGGTAGGACTCGAGCACGCCCTTGAGGTCCGTCAGCAGCTTGGCCGTGCACCGCGATGCGGGCAGGCGCAGGTCCAGCGGGGCGTCCGACTCGCTCGACAGGTCGAGCAGCGTCATCGACTGCCCGTAGATCGCCATCCCCTCGTCGCGCACGTTGACCTTGCCCTCGATGCCGACGATCGCGTCCTGGGCCAAGTAGGTGGAGATCGACTCGTAGGCCCGGGGGAAGAAAAGGACCTCCACCGAGCCCGAAAGGTCCTCGATGGTGGCGATCGCCCACGCGTTCCCCTGCTTCGTCACCTTCGTCGTCACACCCGACACGAGGCCCGCGATCTTGACGACGCGGTCGGCCATAGCGCCCTCCGAGCCCACCACCTGCGCGATCTCGTAGTCCTGGTGGCGGGCGAGCGCCCCCTCCAGGCCCCGCAGCGGGTGGTCCGAGACGTACAGCCCCAGCATCTCGCGCTCGGCGGCCAGTTTCTGCTTCCGGTCGAACTCGGGCAGGTCGGGGATGTCAATCGCCAGCGATGAGCCGCCGGCGCCGTCATCGAGCCCGCCGAACAGGTCGAACTGGCCGATGGCCTCGTTGCGCTTGACGTCGATGACCGCGTCCACGGCCTCGTCGCAGCGCGCCAGCAGCGCCCTGCGCGTGTACCCCATCGAGTCGAAGGAACCCGCTCGGATCAACGACTGAATGGTCCGCTTGTTGCACACCACCTGGGGCACCTTGTCCAGGAAGTCCTGGAAGGAGGCGAAACGCCCCTTCTCCTCGCGTGCGCCCACGATCGCCTCGACCACGGGGCCGCCGACGTTCTGGACGGCGCTGAGCCCGAAACGGATCGCCTCCCCGTCAGGGGCGAAGTTGCCCATCGAGGCGTTCACGTCGGGGGGCAGCACCGTGATGTCCATATGGCGGCACTCGGCCAGGTACAGGGCCCGGCGGTCCTTGTTGTCCTTCGTCGAGGTCAGCAGGGCGGCCATGTACTCGGTCGGGTAGTTGGCCTTGAGGAAGGCCGTCCAGTACGACACGAGCCCGTAGGCGGCGGAGTGCGCCTTGTTGAACGCGTAGGCGGAGAAGGGGACGACCACGTCCCACAGCGCTTTGATCGACTCCTCCGAGTAGCCGTTGTCGACCATCCCCTGGCGGAAGCCCTTGAACTGCTGGTCCAGGACCTCCTTCTTCTTCTTGCCCATCGCCTTGCGGAGGATGTCCGCCTGCCCCAGGGTGTAGCCCGCCAGCTTCTGGGCGATCTGCATGACCTGCTCCTGGTAGACGATCAAACCGAAGGTCGTCCCCAGGATCTCCTCGAGCGGCTTGGCCAGCTCCGGATGGATGGGCGTGATCTCCTGGCGCCCGTTCTTGCGCAGCGCGTAGTTCGTGTGCGAGTTCGCGCCCATGGGGCCGGGGCGGTACAGCGCGCCCACGGCGGAGATGTCCTCGAAGTTGTCGGGCTTCATGAGCTTGAGCAGGTCGCGCATGCCGCCGCCGTCGAGCTGGAAGACGCCCAGGGTGTCGCCCCGGCCCAGCAGCTCGTAGGTCTTCGCGTCGTCGAAGCGGATGTGGTCGA
Source organism: Schaalia georgiae DSM 6843 (assembly GCF_000429245.1). Taxonomy (GTDB): domain Bacteria; phylum Actinomycetota; class Actinomycetes; order Actinomycetales; family Actinomycetaceae; genus Pauljensenia; species Pauljensenia georgiae. Next base: position 84,040 of record NZ_AUBM01000011.1, on the reverse strand, counting down.
GGTCGGGGTCCGCCTTCCCGTTGATCGCGATGTTCTCCAGCGCGTCGGAGACGACCGTGAGGTTGCGCAGGCCCAGGAAGTCCATCTTCAGCAGGCCCAGCGTCTCGCACGTCGGGTAGTCGAACTGGGTGATGATGGCCCCGTCCTGGGGGCGCTTCATAATGGGGATGATGTCGGTGAGGGTGTGGGAGCTCATGATCACCGCGCAGGCGTGCACGCCCCACTGCCTGGTGAGCCCCTCCAGGCCGAGCGCGTACTGGACGACCTCGTGGGTGTCGGGGTTGTCCTCGTAGAACTTGCGGAACTCGGCGGCCTCCCCGTAGCGCTTGTCGCCCTGGTCGAAGATCCCCGCCACGGAGATGTCCTTGCCCATGATGGCGGGGGGCAGGGCCTTGGTGAGCTGCTCGCCCATCTTGAAGTCCTTGCCCAGGATGCGCGCCGAATCCTTGAGGGCCTGCTTGGTTTTGATCGTCCCGTAGGTGACGACCTGGCTGATGCGGTCCTCGCCGTACTTGCGCTTGACGTAGGCGATCACCTCGTCGCGCCGCCGCTCGTCGAAGTCAACGTCGAAGTCGGGCATAGAGATCCGCTCCGGGTTGAGGAAGCGCTCGAAGATCAGTCCGTGCTCCAAAGGGTTCAGCTCGGTGATCTTCATCGCGTAGGCGACCATGGAACCCGCTCCCGAGCCGCGCCCAGGACCCACGCGGATCCCCTGGGACTTGGCCCAGTTGATGTAGTCGGCGACGGTGAGGAAGTAGCCGGGGAAGCCCATCGAGATGATGACGTCCTCCTCGTACTGGGCCTGCTTGCGCACGTCGTCGGGGATGCCGCCCGGGAAGCGGTCGTTGAGCCCCCGCTCGACCTCCTTGACGAACCACGAGGTCTTGTCCTCGCCCTCGGGGACGGGGAAGTCGGGCATGTAATTGGCGCCCTCCTTCGTGGTGGTGAAGTGGACGTCGCAGCGCTCGGCGATCTCCAGGGTGGCGTCGCAGGCGCCGGGCAGCTCACTCCACAGCTCGCGCATCTCCTCGGACGGCCGGATGAAGTAGCCGTCGCCGTCGAACTTGAAGCGGTCGGGATCGTTGATCCGCGCCCCAGAGTTGATGCACAGGAGGGCGTCCTGGATCTTGCGGTCCTCCTTCTTCACGTAGTGGGAGTCGTTGGTGGCCACCAGGGGGGCGTTCATCAGGCGCGCGATCCCGAGGACCTGGGAGTGGACGCGCCTCTCAATGTCGATGCCGTGGTCCATGACCTCGACGTAGAAGTTCTCGGGACCGAAGATGTCGCGCAGTTCGGCGGCCTCGGCCACGGCCTCGTCCCACTGCCCCAGGCGCAGGCGGGTCTGGACCGCGCCCGAGGGGCAGCCGGTGAAGACGATGAGCCCCTCGTGGAACTTGGCGAGCAGTTCCTTGTCGGCCCTCGGCCACTTGCCGAACTGGCCGTCGGTCGAGGCGTAGGACCCCAGGCGGAACAGGTTGTGCATGCCCTGGGTGCTGTAGGCGATCAGGGTGAGGTGGTTGTATGAGCCGCCGGCGCTGACGTCGTCGGAGCGCTGCCACGGCTCGCCCCATGTTACCTTGTGCCGGTCGAAGCGCGATGTCCCGGGGGTCACGTAGGCCTCGAGGCCGATAATGGGCTTGACGCCCGCGGACATGCAGTTCGTGTAGAAGTCGTAGGCGCCGAAGAGGTACCCGTGGTCGGTCAGACCGATAGCGGGCTGGCCCAGGCGGGCGGCCTCCTGGGCCATCGCCTGCGTTTTCGCCGCTCCGTCCAGCATGGAGTACTCGGAGTGGTTGTGGAGGTGCACGAAGGGGTCAGACGCCATGGTCCGATTCTACGTGCCGACGGGACGGGCGGCCGGTCGCGCGCGCCGGATGGCCGCTCCGGCCGGCCCGGGGCGCTCATCGGGCTCTCACGGATAGCGCAGGAGCTCGAGGGCGGCGGCGAGGTCGGACGGGTAGGGGCTGCGCACAGTCGTCGGCGCGCCCGTGCGCGGGTGGGCGAAGGAGAGCTCGACGGCGTGGAGCCACTGGCGGACCAGGCCCAGCCGCTCGGCCTGGCCCGGGTCCGCGCCGTAGAAGGCGTCGCCCACGCAGGGGTGCCCCACGGCCGCCATGTGGACGCGGATCTGGTGGGTGCGCCCGGTCTCCAGGTGGATCTCGGCCAGGCACGCTCCCGCCATCATCTCGAGGGTGTCGTAATGGGTGATGGCGCGCTTCCCGCCGTCGATGACCGCCATGCGCCACTCCCGCGAGGGGTGGCGGCCGATGGGCGCGTCGATGGTGCCCGAGGCGGGGTCCAAGTGGCCTGCGACCACCGCGTGGTAGACCTTGGTAACCGTGCGTTCTTTGAAGGCGCGCTTCATGACGGAGTAGGCGAGTTCGGATTTGGCGACCATCATCGCCCCGGAGGTGCCCACGTCGAGGCGGTGGACGATGCCCTGGCGCTCGGGCGGGCCGTGGGTGGTGATGCGGTAGCCCGCGGCGGCGAGGTTGCCCAGGACCGTCGGCCCCTCCCATCCGGGGCCCGTGTGCGCCGCGACCCCGACGGGCTTGTCGACGACGACGATGTCCTCGTCGTCGTAGAGGATGTCCATCCCGGTCACGGGGACCGCCTTGACGGCCGGGTCGGGCATATCGATCCCGATGATGTCGGCGGCGCCGAGGCGGTCGGACTTGCCGGCGGTCCGCCCGTTGAGGGTCACCGCGCCCCGGGCGGCCAGGTCCGCGCATTTCGAGCGGCTCATGCCGAGCATGCGCGACAGGGCGGCGTCCACGCGCTCCCCGACGAGGGCGTCGGGCACGGGAAGCAGCCGGCCCTCACTCATCGGCGCCATCCGCCGCCGTAGCGCCGGGCGCTTCCGGGGCGCCCCCGCGCTCCACGGACCCGTCGGTGGGCCCCGCCGCACCTCCCTCGGCGCCGCCGGAGGCGTTCTCCGCTCGGGCGGCGGCCCCGCCGCCCTCGCGCGCCAGGGAGAGGACCAGGGCGGCCGCTGCCACCACGATCCAGATGTCGGCCACATTGCCGACGAACCAGTCGCCGTAGCCGATGAAGTCGATGACGTGGCCCTGTCCGAAGGAGGGGGGCTGGAAGAGGCGGTCGATGAGGTTGCCGATGGCGCCCCCGGCCAGCAGGGCGATGGAGGCGCGCGTGGCGGTATCGGACGAGCGCCGGTAGAGCCATGCCATCGCGCCCAGGATCACGACCGCGAGGATGGTGAACATCCATGTCCGCCCTGATCCGACGGAGAACGCCGCGCCGGAGTTGTGCACGAGTTCGAGGCGCAGGAGCCTGCCGACAAGGGCGATGGAGCGCCCGTTGGCCAAGGCGGATTGCGCCCACCACTTCGTGATCTGGTCGGTGGCGACGGCGAGCAACAGGACCGCCAGGCACACCGCGTTGCGGTTGGGGGCGCGTGAGAGCATGGGCCTCAGTGTAACCGCTGGCGGCGCCGCGCGTGCGCCACCGCCAGCGGGAAGCGGGCCGGGGTCAGTTGTCGCCGTCCGAGCCGACCTCGGCGAGCAGCGACTCGAGGTGTCCGCGCAGGTTGGAGCGGTACTCGGACTCGAAGGTCCGCAGGCCGTTGATCTTGTTCTCCAGCAGCTCCCTCTCCTGGTCCAGCTGGGTGAGAATGGTCTCGTGCTGCTTCTGGGCGTCGGCGATGATCTCGTCGCGCTTGGCGTTGGCGTCGGCGATGATCTTGGCGGACTGCTCCTCGCCATCGCGCACGTACTCGTCGTGCACGCGCTGGGCCAGGGCGAGCATCGAGGTGGCGGACTCGGCGTCCTCCGGGGCGCCGGCCAGGACAGCGGCGGGCTCGGGCACAGCGGGGGCGGCGGGCTGCGCGGGGGCCTTGAACTCGCCGTCGCTGAGCTCGGCGACACGCCGTTCGGCGGCCTCGAGCTTCTCCTTGAGGTCCTGGTTCTCCATCTGGAGCGCGTAGATCGTGGAAACGACCTCGTCGAGGAACTCATCGACCTCGACCTGGTCGTAACCCTCGCGGAACTTGACGTACTGGAACTTCTTGTTGAGGACGTCCTCAGTGGTGAGCAGGGCCATTTCATCGCCTTTCGGTCGTATGGGTTGGTGGCACCGCGGTTCTAACTGCAGCGCTCCTGGACGACCGAACGGGGGCCGCCCGCTTACACATCACGTGAATAATATCTGAAATCGTCACACTAGCAACACCCATCACCCCGTGGCGCGGTGTTCCGGTCGGGCCGCCGCTGGGGAAGCGCCCGTCATACCGCGACGACAGCGAAGGCGACCGCGAACCGCTGGATGACGATGATCACGACCCATAGGACGACGAACCCGATGTCCACACTCATCCCCGAGCCCAACCGCAGGGGCGGGATGAAACGCCGCAGGAAGCGCAGTGGCGGATCGGTGAGCGCGTAGACCACGTTCGCCAGGACCAGCGCCGCCCCCGAGGGGCGCCACGAGCGGGCGAAGAACCTCGCCCAGTCCAGGCCCACTCTGACCAGGAGCACTATGAGGTAGAGGTTCGCGACGACGTAGACGGAGTACGCGACCCATGCGACGGCTACGGACACCGCCGGCCTCAGCCCTGGTTGTACAGGGCGCCACGGCGCGCGCCCATGGCCTCGCCCGGGATCTCGACGTTCTTCGGGGACAGCAAGAACACGCGGTCGGTCACGCTCTCGAGCACCCCGCGCAGCCCGAAGGTCAGGCCCGCGGCGAAGTCGACGAGGCGGCGGGCCTCCTCGTAGCTCACGTCAGTGAGGTCGAGGATGACGGGTGTGCCCTCGCGGAAGGCTTCGCCGATGACGCGGGCGTCGGAGAACGCGGTGGCGTGCACGGGAAGGATGCGCGAGAGCTCCTCGGAGGCAATGGGTTCGGGACGGCGGACCGGTGCCAGGGAAGGACGGGTCGCGGGTGTGATGTCGGCCACGGGAGCAACCTCTTCCATGTCGTCGTATTCATCGAACTCGTCGTCCTCGGCATCGGGCGAGTACCACCCCATGAACTTGCGCGCTCGCGCGCCGAACGATTCACTCATTATTCCTCCTTCACCAATCGTATATGCACAAACTAATGCCAGGTCGGCCCGAGTCCGCGCAGCCCGGGCGGCATGTCGCCACACTCAGACGGCGGCGACCACCAGCGCCTGGCGCCCGCAGGCGCTGTCGCGCCGGAAGGAGAACAGCGAGGCGTCCTCCAGGGTGCAACGGGGATCGACCGCGACCTCGCACCCCATGGACTCGAGCTGGCGGCGCGCCGCGCCCGGCAGGTCGAGGCCGGCGCTGCCCCACCGCGTCCGCGAGCCTATGCCCGCCACCGTCGCTTCCGCCTCGTCGCGCATGGATCCGGGGACCTCGTAGCACTGCCCGCAGATGGCGGGACCGATGAGGGCGGCGGGGGCATCGGCGCACAAGTCGCTCATAGCGCGGACCGCCGCAATGAGGATGCCGGACAGGAGCCCCCTGCGCCCCGCGTGCACCGCCGCGAGGACACGGCCCCCGTCGGCGGAGAGGACGACGGGCAGGCAGTCCGCGGTCATGACGGCCAGCGCTGGCGCACCCTCCCACCCCCGGGCGTCGATGACGGCCCCGTCGGCCGGAACGGGCCCGTACTCACCCTCGCAGCAACTGTTCAGGGGCGCATAAGCACCCCCGGCGCACATGATCGGCCCCATCTCCCCCAGGCCGACCACGGCGATGTCGCTGGAGTGCGTTTGGTCCATCCACACGATCGGGGCGCCCAGGCGCGCGGACAGGTAGCGCCGGCGCGCGTGGACGGCCTCCGGGTCGTCGCCGACGCCCAGTGAGACGTTGCCGACGAGCGGACCGGTGCCCGGGTCCGCCTCGGTGAGGAAGACCCGGGCACCGCCGAGGGGGGCCAGGGAGCGCATCAGCGCAGGAAGTCCGGGATGTCGAGCTCCTTCTCCGCCGGATCCTCGAACACCCGGGGGACCTCGAAGGACGCCGGTTCGGAGGGCTCCTCGGCGTACTCGGCGACGGCCGGAACCTCGACCGGGGCGGGCCTGGCCGCCGGTGCGGGGCGCACGGCCGGGGTCTCCGCGCGGTGCTGGGCGTTGCGGCGCAGGTTGACGGCGGGGATGTCGCCCAGCGTGCCGGACTCGCGGCCCCCGTCGGAGGCGGGGGCGGGGCGCACGGAGGACACCGCCGGGGCCTTCTGGACCGCGGGGACCGCCGGGATGGTCGCGGTGTGCGAGACGGGGGGCGCCGCGACATCATCGAACCCCGCAGCGATGACAGTGACACGGATCTCGTCACCGAGGGAGTCGTCGATGACATTGCCGAAGATGATGTTCGCCTCGGGGTGCGCCGCCTCACGGACCAGCTGGGAGGAGTCGTAGATCTCGCGCAGCCCCAGGTCGGAGCCGCCCTGGAAGAACATGAGCACGCCATGGGCGCCGTCGATGGAGGCCTCCAGCAGGGGCGAGGAGATCGCGGTCTCAACCGCACGGGTGGCGCGGTCCTCCCCGGTGGCCGCGCCGATGCCCATGAGGGCACTGCCCGCGTCCTTCATGACAGACTTCACATCGTTGAAGTCGACGTTGATGAGGCCGGGGGTCGTGATGAGCTCGGTGATCCCCTGCACGCCGGACAACAGCACCTGGTCGGCGGCCTTGAACGCGTCGAGCACGGAGATGTTGAGCTCCGAGATCTCCAACAGCCTGTCGTTCGGGATGACGATGAGGGTGTCGACCTCGCCGCGCAGGGTCTCCACGCCGGTCTCGGCCTGGGCCGCGCGGCGGTTCCCCTCGAAGGAGAAGGGCCGCGTGACGACGCCGACTGTGAGGGCCCCGCCCTGGCGGGCGATCTTGGCGACCACGGGGGCCGCGCCGGTACCCGTTCCGCCGCCCTCGCCCGCCGTGACGAAAACCATGTCCGCGCCGTCGAGGGCCGCCGTGATCTCCTCGACGTGGTCCTCGGCCGCCTTGCGCCCGACCGACGGGTCCGCGCCCGCGCCGAGGCCGTGGGTGAGCTCCCTGCCGATGTCGAGCTTCGTCTCAGCGTCGGACATGAGCAGCGCCTGGGCGTCGGTGTTGACGGCGATGAACTCCACGCCCTTGAGCCCGACCTCGATCATGCGGTTGACGGCGTTGACGCCACCGCCGCCGACGCCAACGACTTTGATCACTGCCAGGTGGTTTTGCGGCGAAGCCATGGATGTCTCCCTTGCATCAAACCTTCAACCTCTAGTGGAAGGTTGATGTTGTACGTGCTGTATGTCGGGAAGACGGTAGAGCCCCGTCCCCCCGTCTTCAAGACAACACGCGGCCGATCCGCGTGTTAACTGGTCACCGGCCGCGCCGGGACCGACACATCGTAAGTCGAAGCGGACCTCTGCGCCAGCAGGGTCGCCAGCACCTGGGCCTTGGGGACGGCCTGCCCCCTGGTGCCCCACTTCACGGTCCTGGAGCCCCGCAGGGCGATCGTCACCTGGGCGCCGTCCGAGGCCAGGGACTCCACCTCCTGGCGGACGCTCCCGTCCAGCGCGTCCCACGCCTCCAGGACATCCGCTGCCGCCTGCTGGCGGTCTTCCTCCGGCAGCGAAACCAGGGGCAGCCCTGCTGGCCGGGCGTCGACCGTGGCGAAGGCGACGCCCTCTGAGTCCACCAGCGCGTAGGAGGACCCTACGGCCTCGTACATGGCGCCCTGGCGCGCGGTGACCTCGATCATCAGCCCGCTCGGCCACCTGCGCGAGACGACGGCGTCCTTGACGGCCACGTCCGCCATGACGGCCTCGCGCACGCGCCCCGTGTCCAGGCGCGTGATCGGCGTGCCCTCGAAAGCGGCGACAGCCGAGGCGATACGCGCTGCGTCCACGGACGTGCCCTCCACGCCGCTCACGCGCACGCTGGACACCGAAAGAGCGAAGAGCGGGGAGAAGAAGATCCCCCACACCACGAGCGACACGGCGACGAGGGCGCCCAGCACCGAGGCCGTGCGGGTGAGCGCCAGCCTCCGTTTCGCGCGCGCCCGCTCGCGCCGCCGCTCGTCGATGTCAGTGGCGCTCCCCGCGGGCCCCAGTACCTGGGCGGCACCCCCTGCTCCCGGCGGGCGCCCGCGGCCCGCGGCCAGTTGCCCGGCCCCGTCGGCGCCCGGGCGCGACACCGCGCGGGAGTCCCCCTTGCCGGTGGGGCGCCCGGCCGGGGAGGTGCGGGGGCTGCGCTCGGAGCCCCGGTCAGCCCGTGCGCCAGTGTCTGCCGCACCGGGCGGGGCCCCCGTCGGCCCGCCCTCCCCGGTCCCGTTCCCAGGCGCCGGGCGCCGGGCGCCGGGCGGGGGCGCGCCCTCCGGCCTGTTGGGGCTGCGGCCCGCCCCGGCGGGGGCCCTTTGGGGCCCCCCGCCGGGGCGCCTGGGCGCGGGCGGTCTCACTGGGCCTCCCCCCGCCTCCAGCACTCCAGGACATCGGCCCCGCACGAGGTGATGGACCCGGCTCCCATCGTGATGAGGATGCCCCCATCGTCCACCAGGCCCGCCCCGGTCCGGGCGGCCTCGTGCATGTCGGGCACGTGGAGGGAGCCGGGCAGGGCCGATGTGATCAGCGTCGAGTCGACGCCCGGCTCGGGGTCCTCGCGCGCCGCGTAGACGTCCGTGACGACCACATGGTCGGCGGCGGCCAGCGCCTCGGCGAAGCGCCCCGCGAAAATGCGGGTGCGCGAGTACAGATGCGGCTGGAACACGACGGTGACGCCGCCTCCCCCCGCCACGACGCGCGCCTGGCGCAGTGCGGCGGCCACCTCGGTCGGGTGGTGGGCGTAGTCGTCGAAGAGCCGGCGCGAGCCCACCCGGCCGCGCTCCTCGAAGCGCCGGGCCGTCCCTGTGAAGGAGGCGAGGCCGGTGGCCATCTCGGGCAGGCCCACTCCGAGCACCGCCCCCGCCAAGAGGGCGGCCGTGGCGTTGAGCACGTTGTGCTCGCCCGCGACAGCCAGCCGGAGCACGGCCTCCTGGCCGTCCCACACCACCCGCGCCGTCGATCCCGACGCGGTGGAGTCCACGTCCTCGACGACGGCGTCGGGCAGCACGGAGCAATGCCCCGGCCGCCCGTAGGTGATGGTGGTGATGCCCCGGCCGCGCGCGTGGGAGGCCAGGCGAGCGGCGCCGGGGTCCTCCGCGCAGGCGACCAGTGTGCCGCCGGGGACCAGGCGGGCGGCGAACTCGGCGAAGACCGCCTCGAAGGCCTCGCGGCTGCCGTAGCGGTCCAGGTGGTCGGGCTCCACATTCGTCACGATCTCCACCGACGGGGAGTAGTTGAGGAAGGAGCCATCCGACTCGTCGGCCTCGGCGACGAACACGTCCCCCGTGCCCAGGTGGGCGCCGGAGCCGAACTGCGGGACCGTGCCGCCGACCGCGACGGACGGGTCCGTCCCGGCGCTGCGCAGGGCGACGGCGAGCATTCCCGAGGTGGTGGTCTTCCCGTGGGCGCCGGCGACCCCCACGAAGCGCATACCGGTGGCGGCCAGGGCCAGCGCCTCGGAGCGGTGGACGACCCTCTGGCCGCGCCTGCGGGCCGCTGCCAGCTCCGGGTTCGACTCGCGGATCGCCGTCGACACCACGACGACGGCGTCAGCGGGCACGTGGGCGGCGTCGTGCCCCACGAAGACGGTGATCCCCAGGCCCCTGAGGCGCTCGAGGACAGGCGAGTCCGCCCGGTCCGATCCTGACACGCGGGCCCCGCGCGAGGCGAGGAGCTCGGCGACGACGCTCATGCCCGCGCCGCCGATCCCGATGAAGTGGTAGCGGCCCGCGATGTCGAGGCCGCCCATCAGCGCCCACCCCGCGCCACGTCGATGACGATCCCCGCCAGCTCGGCCGCGGCGCCCGCGCGTCCCAGTTGGCGTGAGGCGCTGGCCATAGCGTGCAGCCGGGCAGAGCCGAGCAGCGGGAAGACCGTGTTCCGCACGACATCGGCTGTGAAGTCCTTGTCTGCGAACAACTGCGCGCCGCCCGCCGCCACGTGGTCGGCGGCGTTGAGCCTCTGCTCGCCGTTGCCGATCGGCAGCGGCACGTACACGCAGGGCAGCCCCAGGGCCTCCATCTCCGCCACGGTTCCAGCGCCCGAGCGGCACACCACCAGGTCCGCGACGGCCAGGGCGTCCTCCATCTGGGACAGGTAGTCGATGACCAGCCAGCGCTCCCCCACGCCCGCAGCGCAGACCGCCTCGCGGACTGGGGCGTCCTTCCCCCGCCCCGTGAGGTGGACCACCTGGGCGCCGTCGGGCAGCGCGCCGGCCGCCACCGTCATCTGCTCGTTGATGTGGAGCGCCCCCAGTGACCCCCCTGTGACCAGGAGCGTGTGGGCACTCGGGTCGATGCCGAGGCGCGAGGCCGCCTCCTCGCGGGAGCGTTTGGCCCCGTCCGCGTCACTGCGCCGCAGCGCCAGGGACGCGATGGCTGCCCGCAGCGGCAGCCCCGTGGTGACGGTCCGCCCGCGCTTCGCCCTCAGTGGCGACGAGTCGAAGGTGAGGGCGACCACCCGGGCGCGGCGGGCCCCGACCTTGTTCGCTATACCCGGTCTGGCGTTCTGCTCGTGGACGACCACTGGCACGTCCATCCTGTGCGCCGCGGTGTAGGCCGGAGTCGACACGTAGCCGCCGAACCCCACCAGTACGTCCGCCCCCTCCAGGACCTCCTCGCACAAGCGCCGGGCGGAGCGCCACCGCGACGGAAGCGAGAAGAACTCCAGCGAGGGGCGGCGGGGCAGGGGGACCCTCGGGATCTCGACTAGGGGGAAGCCCGCTGCGGGCACCAGATCCGCCTCCAGGCCCTGGGCGGTGCCCAGAACGGCCACCTCGCACCCCAGGTCCCGCAACTGCGCCGCCGTGGCGAGCAGCGGGTTGACGTGCCCCGCAGTCCCGCCACCGGCCATGACAACCTTGACCACGTGAACTCCTAACGATCGGGCCCCAGTCTATCGGGCGGAGCGCTTCTTCGGCGCCACCCTGGGGTCCCGTCCGGCCGAGGCCTCATCGGGCCGCCCCACCATGGACATCCCGGCGCCAGCGCGCGCGAAGGAGGCGACGACGCCGACGGCGAGCGCGGTGAACAGGAACGAGGACCCGCCGTAGGACACCAGGGGCAGCGGGACGCCGATGACGGGCCCCATGCCCGTGACGGAGAGCACGTTGATGACTGTTTGGGCGCCGATCCACGTGGCGGTGCCACCGGCGGCCACGGCGACGAAGGGGTCCTGGGCGTTGCGGCACACGCGCATCATGCCCGTCACCAGGGCGCCGACGCACACCAGGACCAGCAGCGTCCCCCCCAGCCCCAGTTCCTCACCGATGATCGCCAAAATGAAGTCCGTGTGCGCGGCTTGCAGGTAGTTCCACTTCTCACGCGATGCGCCCACCCCCAGGCCAGTCAGCCCACCCGAGCCCAGCGCCCACAGGGAGTGGTCGATCTGCTCGGGCGCGGACAGGTCCCTCTCGCCCGACGTTCCGGGCAGAACCGCCAGGATCCTGCGGATGCGCGTGGGGTTCGACATGACCAGCACCACGGCGGCCGCGCTCGCCAGGGCAACGAGGACGACGAACCACTTCTTGGGCAGCCCGGCGATGAAGAGCGCGCCGACTGCGGCGGCGAACACGACCATGGCGGTGCCCATGTCGCGCCCGAGCATGACGGCGCCCAGGGCGATCAGCAGCGGAACAGCCGCGCACTTCGCCATCGTCCTGAGGTCGCCGAGCCGCCCCTGATGGCGTTCGACCAGTTGGGCGAGCAGGATGATGAGCGCGAGTTTGAGCAGTTCGGAGGGCTGCGCCGTGAAACCGCCGGGCAGGCGCACCCAGTTGGCGTTGCCGCCCTGGGCCATGCCCAACGGGCTGAGTACAAGCGTCTGGAACACGACCGACACGGCGAACATGGGGATCGCAGCCATGTACCACCAGTTGCGGGGCACCCGCGAGGCCGCCATGGCGACGATCACGGCCACCACGATGATGATCGCGGGCTTGACGTACTCCAGGTAGGGGTTGTTGCCCCGGGCGATGTTCGTGACCGTCTGCGCGGAAAAACCCATCACCATGCCGATGAACACGAGGACCAGCGTGGGGAGCACAATGAGGTAGTAGGTGACCGCCGGATTGTCCTCGTGGACCTGGCCCGACCCGAAGCGGATGCGTGGGAGCTCCGGAGCGCCGAGCCGCCAGCGGCGTTTGGCTCCCGCCCCCCTCTGGGCGCCGCGCGCGCTCATGGGCGCCCGCCCCACTGCGCGGCCAGGCGCCGGACGGCGTCCGCGAACGCCTCGCCCCTGCGCGCGTAGTTCTCGAACTGGTCCCACGAGGCACAGGCGGGCGCCAGGACCACCGTGTTGCCCGGGACGGACAGGGCGACGGCCTCGTTGACCACGGAGGACATCCAGTCCTCGTGCCCGTCGACCTCCACGCGCGGCACCCCGGGGGCGCACTCGTCCAGGGCCGCGGCCAGCGCGGAGCGGTCCCGGCCGATCACGACGACGCCGCGCAGCACCGGCTCGACGGCCCTGATGAGGTCGTGGAAGTCCTGGCCCTTGGCGTCTCCGCCCACGATCCACACTGCGGAGCGCGGGGGCAGGCCCGCCAACGAGGCGTGGGCCGCGTGCGCGTTCGTCGCCTTCGAGTCGTCGATCCACGTCAGGTCCGCCGCGTGGCCGACGATTGCGCGGCGGTGCCCGGCGGGGCGGAAGGAACGCAGCCCCTCCTCGACGGCCTCCGCCTCGACCCCGTACGCGCGCGCCAGCGCGGCCGCGGCCAGCGCGTCCGACAGCGCCGCCGCCGAGGGGTGGGGCCCGTAGGCGGCAGACAGATCCGACACGTGCGCCAGGGCGAGCGCGTGGTGGGCTCGGTCCTCGACGAAGGCGCGATCCACCAGCAGGCCCTCCACGATGCCGAGCTGCGAGACCGAGGGGGCTCCGAGAGCCAGGCCGATTGCGCGCGCCCCCTCGACGACGTCCGCGTCCTCGACCATCCGCTCGACGCGGCGGTCCGAGGCGGGGTAGACGCAGGCTCGGACCGTGTTCTCGTAGACGCGGGCCTTGTCGGCCGCGTACGCCTCGGCGCTGCCGTGCCAGTCCAGGTGGTCGGCATCCACGTTCAGGCAGATCGAGGCCAGGGGGGACACCGAGCGGGTCGTGTGCAGTTGGAAGCTCGACAGTTCGACGGCGAAGACCCCGGCGGCGGAGTCGATGGCGCGTGTGATCGGGGTGCCGATGTTGCCCACTTCGACGGCGTCGGCCCCGCCCGCCCGCAGGATCTCCCCCAGCATCCCCACCGTCGTGGTCTTCCCGTTGGTCCCGGTCACGCACAGCCACGGCCGCCCGGCGTGGGGGCCCGCCTCCTGGAGGCGCCAGGCGAGCTCCACCTCGCCCCACACCTCGATCCCGGCCGCCCTGGCACGGGCGAACACCGGCGAGCGCGGGGGGACGCCCGGGGACACGACGACGGCGGCGGGCCCCGAGTCCACGACCAGGTCGGCCAGTGCCCCGGCGTCCGCCTCGACGGACACGGGGACCCCCGCGGCCTCGTCGAAGTGGAGGGGGCCGCCGCCCTTGGCGTCGAAGGCGCGCACGTCGAATCCGCGCGAGGCGAGGGCCCCGGCGGCTCCCTGCCCGCTGCGCCCCCATCCGACGACCGCGATCGGCGAGGCGGGGGCCGGAAGTGCGTTCATCGGGCGGACACCCACTCCGCGTAGAAGGCGCCCGCCCCCGCCACGGCGAAGAGCGCGGCTATCAGCCAGAAGCGGATCACGATCGTGACCTCCTTCCAGCCCTTGAGCTCGAAGTGGTGGTGCAGGGGCGCCATGCGGAAGACCCGCTTGCCGGTGGCCTTGAACACGCCGATCTGGATGACGTCGGAGAGCACGACCAGGACGAAGAGCCCGCCGATGACGACGGCGAGGACCTGGGTCTGGGTCAGGATCGACAGTCCGGCCACCGCTCCCCCCAGAGCCAGGGCACCAGTGTCGCCCATGAAGATCTGGGCGGGAGAGGCGTTCCACCACAGGAACCCGGCCAGCGCCCCGATGAGGGCCGCGCAGAAGATCGCCAGATCCAGGGGGTCGCGGGTCGTGTAGCAGTTGGTGACGTTCACGGTCCCGCCCGTGCAGTCCTGGATGCGCTGGAAGTAGGTGATGAACGTGTACGCGCCGAAGACGAAAATCGACGCCCCCGTGGCCAGGCCGTCGAGGCCGTCCGTCAGGTTCGTCGCGTTCGACCACGCGGCGACGATGAGATTGGTCCACAGCAGGTAGAGGACCACTCCGAGGGCGAAGCCGGCGAAGCCCAGGGTCAGGGCGGTGGGGCGGGCCACGGAGATCGACAGGGTGCCCGGCACCTGCCCGTAGGCGTTGGGGCCGACCAGGGTGCCGATGGCGAAGAGGGAGGCGACCCCCACCTGGCCGGCTATCTTGCCACTGGGGTGCAGGCCGAGCGAGCGTTGGCGCATGATCTTGATGCCGTCGTCGAGCAGGCCGATGGCGCCCAGGCCCACGAAGAGGAAGACCAGGAGCACTCCGGACCACGATGGGCCCACTCCGGTGATCAAGGAGCCCACCAGCCAGGCGACCACTGCCGCGATGATAATGACCAGGCCGCCCATGGTGGGCGTGCCCCTCTTGGTGAGGTGCTGGGTCGGGCCGTCCTGGCGGATGAACTGGCCGTACTGGTGGGTGATGAGGTAGCGGATGAGCAGGGGCGTTCCGCTGATCGAGATGGCCATCGCGATAACGAACGCCGCAATCAGACCGATCATCGGGCAGTCGCCTCCTCCAGGAGGCCGTCGGCCACCTTCCATGAATACGAGTTGTAAGAGCCCTTCACCAGGACGACGCAGTCGTCGGTGAGCCGGTCGAGGACGGCCGCCAGCGCGGCGCCCGGATCCTCGACGAGGACGCGGTCGGGCACGGCCGCGGCGCCCTCGCTGTAGTAGTGCGCGTCGCGGCCCAGGCCGATGAGGGTTCCGACCCGCGCGTCGGAGAGCATCGCGCCGACGGCGCGGTGGGTGGCGGGGCTGTCCTCGCCGAGCTCGAGCATTTCGGAGAGGACGGCGATCGTGCGCCTCCCCCTGCCGATGGATTCCAGTGCGGCGACGGCCGCGCGCATCGAGTCGATGTTCGCGTTGTAGGCGTCGTCGATGAGGGTGAGGGGGACCGCTCCGATCCGCAGGTCGCGCACGTCCATGCGGTGCGGGCTCAGTGCCTGCGCCCCGCTGAGGGCACGCGCGATGAGGGGCAGGCCCAGGCCTAGCGCGCGCGCGCCGGTGGCGGCGGCCAGCGCGTTGGCCACGTGGTGGGCGCCCACGAGGGACAGGGAGACGGGCTCCCTGCCCTCGGGGGCCGCCAGGGTGAAGGAGGCACGGCCGGCGGCGTCCACGCGCACGTCCTCGGCGACCACGTCGGCGTCGGCGCCGCTGGGCGAGAACCGCACGACGGGGCCCTTGGCCCGCGGAGCCATGGCGGTGACGTTCGGGTCGTCCGCGTTGAGGACGGCGGTGGCGCCCTGGCGGGACCCGTCGATCAGTTCGGCCTTCGCCTCGGCGACCCCCGCGACGGAACCGAATCCGCCCATGTGCGCGTGGCCGACGATGAGCTCGATGGCGACGTCGGGGGGCGCGATGCGGGTGAGGTAGGCGATGTGCCCGGGACCCGACGCGCCCATCTCCAGCACGAGGTGGCGGGTGGACTCGTCGGCGGATAGGACGGTCAGGGGCAGGCCGACCTCGTTGTTGAAGGAGAGCCTCGGGGCGACCGTGGGGGCGTCGGCGGAGAGCACCTGCAGAAGCAGGTCCTTCGTGGTGGTCTTGCCGACCGACCCGGTGACGGCCACGACATCGATGGCGCCCGCCGCGCGAAGCGCCTCCAGGTGGGCGCGCGCCAGGTCCCCCAGGGCCTGGGTGGCGTCCCCGACCACTACCTGGGTGATCGGCGGGCAGTCGGACAGGTCGACGACGCGCTCGACCAGGGCGCACACGGCGCCGGCACGGGCTGCGGACGCCACATAGTCGTGGCCGTCGGCGTTCTCGCCCCTGCGCGCCACGTAGACCCCGCCGGGGGCCGCTTCGCGCGAATCGGTGACGACGGGGCCGTTGGCGGAGACGTCCGGCCCGTGGACGACGCCCCGGGTCGCTTCCGCGATCCACGTTGCGCTGCGCTGCATGTGTTTCCTCCAAGCCTTGGGATCGACGTCACTGGGGTTTCGAGGGGTACAGCTCCGCCGGGGTCGACGAGGCCGGGATGCCCAGGTTGTTCACCGCGGTGCGCGCGACATCGCCGAAGAGCGGCGCCGACGAGTCCGAGGAGATGACGTCCACCTTCGGATTGTAGAGCACCACGGAGATCGCCAGGCGCGGGGCGTCAGCGGGGATGATGCCCGCAGTCGTTGAGACGATGCCCTCCTGGCCGTTGACCACGATATCGGCCGTGCCGGTCTTCACACCGAGGCGGTAGCCCTCGACCTTCGCGCTTGCCCCGGTGCCGTTCTTGTCCTCGACGACCGACTCCATCATGGACAGGAGCTGGGACGCCGTGGAGGCCCCCATCACCTGGACGGGCTCGTCGGCCTCGGGGGCCTCCACCGTGCCGTCGGCGTTCGTCCACGACTTGACCAGGTGCGGGCTCAGGCGCACTCCGCCGTTGCCGATGGCGGCCAGCATCGAGACCTCCTGCAGGGCCGTGACCATGTAGGCCTGCCCGAACATCGTCACGTAGTGGTCGCGCCCCTGCCACTGCTCGCCCACCAGCCCGGCGGACTCGCCCGCCAGCTCGATCCCAGTGGGCGCCCCGAAGCCCATCCGCACCATCATGTCGCGGCGCTGGGAGTCGGAGAGGGTCTCGCCGATCAGGACGGTGCCCGTGTTGGACGACTCCGCGAGGATACCTGTGGCGGTGAGCGCCTCGGTGCCGTGCTCGTGGTAGTCGGTGATGGGCCCGCCCGCGTCGGCGTAGTCCAGGGAGTAGGGCACGTCGAAGACGCTCGTGGGCGTGATGGTCCCGAAGTCAAGTCCCGCGGCGATGGTCGCGAGCTTGCCCACCGAGCCGGGCTCGAAGGCGTACTGCACGCCGGCGACCGTCTGGGGCTTGGCGTTGTCCGGCGGGGCGGAGTTCGAGTCCGCCATCACCAGGATCTGCCCCGTCGATATGTCCTCGATGACGACGGTCCCCCACTCGGCCTGATGGCGGCTGACGCGGGCGTCCAGCATGTCCTGGATCTGGTGCTGCAGGTCCGCGTGGATCGTCGTCTGCAGGGTCCCCCCGTTGACGGGTTCGACGGTGGTCCTCTTGCCACCCGGCATGATCGCCCCGTTGGGCGCGGTCTCGAACGCCTCCTGGCCCGGTCGGCCGGTGAGGAGCCCGTCGAACCGCGACTCCAACCCCGACGACCCCTGGCCCTCGGCGTTGACCGTGCCGACGACCGGCGCCGCCACGTTCCCGTTGGGGTAGGAGCGCTGGTACACGGCCTCCCATTCGATGCCGTGGATGTCCAGGGCCCGGATCTGCCGGTAGGTGACCGCGTCGACGTTGCGCTTGAGGTAGACGTAAGTGGAGTCGCCCAGCAGCCGGCCCCCGAGCTCGGCCTCGTCCATGCCAAGCAGGGGCGCCAGCTGGCGGGCGGCCTCGGCGGGGCCCCGGCCCACCTCGTCGCCGTTGCCGTCCTCGTGGACGTAGGCGCGGATGTTGACCTGGTTCACCGCGATGTCGTAGGTGAGGATCGAGTCGGCCAGGACCACTCCGGTCGCGTCGGTGATGGAGCCGCGTTTGGCGGCGACCTCGCTGGAGTGCGTCCGGATGGACTGGCCCTCCGCCGCCAGCGTCGGCCCGGCGATGATCTGCAGGTAGACGAGGCGCATCGAGCACGCCACCAGGAAGATGACAATCGCGTAGAGGATCCCCCGGGATCTGCTGTAGGTCAGGGACACCCGGACCTCCTTACTCACTGGGCGGGCTTACCGCCTTCGACAGTACCCGTTTCCAGGGTGATGAACCCAGTGGGACCTGCGGGGACCATGCCATTCTCCCTCGCCGCCGCCTCTAGCGCACTGGGCGAGGCGGCCTCGTCGAGCTGCGCCCGCAGGGCCCATGACTGCGCTTCGAGCTCGTTGAGTTGGAGCTGCTGCTCGCGGATCTCGAAGGCGGTCTGCGCCATGCGCGTGTTGAGGATCATCGAGACGACCACTGCGGCGATGGCCACGGCGACGACCGCGATGGTGCCCATGAGCATGGAGCGGCGGGGGCGCTTGCCCTCGACGATGCGCAGTTCCCTGGCCTCGTCGCGGCGGAGCTCGGGGCGGGGCGCCGGGCGAGTGGTTGCGGTTGCTGCGCTCATTGGTGTTCCTTCCACGGTCGGATGAGCTCGGCTCCGCGCAGGCGCACGGAAGCCGAACGGGGGTTCTTCTCTTGTTCGCTTGCGGGCGCCCGGTCGGCCCCGCGGGTGAGGAGCGCCAGTCTGGGGCGCGCCTCGTCGGGGACGACGGGCAGTCCGGGGGGGGCGGAGACGGTCGATCCGCTCCGCAGTACGTTCTTCACGATCCGGTCCTCCAGGCTCTGGTAGGACTCGACGACCAGGCGCCCTCCCACGCGCAGGGACGCCAGCGCGGCGGGCAGTGCGCGCTCGAGGATGGCGAGCTCGTCGTTGACGGCCACGCGCAGCGCCTGGAAAGTGCGCTTAGCGGGGTTGCCCCCGGTGCGCCTGGCGGGGGCCGGGATGGCCTCGCGGACGATGTCGACCAGTTGGCCGGTGCGCGTCAGGGGCCGGGCGTCCCGCCTGGCGACGACGAGCCTGGCGATGCGAGGGGCGAAGCGCTCCTCCCCGTAGGTCCTGAGGATCCGGGTGATCTCCTCCTGTGGGGCGGTGGCCAGCAGCTCGGCGGCGCTCACCCCGCGAGTGGGGTCCATACGCATGTCGAGCGGGGCGTCCTGGGAGTAGGAGAAGCCCCGTCCCGCGTCGTCGAGCTGGAGGGAGGAGACCCCGAGGTCCATGAGCACGCCGTCGGCCTCGCCCCGCGGAGCGTGGTCGGCGACCACCTGGCCGATGGAGTCGTAAGTGGCGCGCACGGCGCAGAAGCGCGGACCGAAGCCCTCCAGGCGCTTGCTTGCGAGGGCGACGGCCTCGGGGTCGCGGTCGATGCCGATGACGACGAGGCCGGGGAAGCGCCGCAGCGCGCCCTCGGTGTGGCCCCCCATCCCCAGGGTCGCGTCGATGAGCACCGAACCGGGGCTCTCGATCGCGGGGGCCAGCATATCGAGGCACTCGTCAAGGAGGACTGGGGTGTGGAGCTCCGCCGCGTTACGGGTGTTACAAATGTTGTAGGAGTGCCTCATGTGGCGCGACGAAGCGTGCGATGCGCCCTGTGCTTCGTCCATGTGCGCCTCCTTGGCGGCCTATACGGCCCGTCCACCCAGGTCCCCTACCGCTTTCCGCCACCGGGGAAGTGATGTCGGAGCAGCGGGCGGAGACCTGGACGCACGGGTTAGAACATCCCGGGAATGACCTCTTCCGCGGTACTGGAGAAGACCTCCTCCTGGACAGCGAGGTACTCGCGCCAGGCAGAGGAGTTCCAGATCTCGGCCCTCGAGCCCGCACCGATGACGGTGAGCTCGCGGTCCAGGCCCGCGTATTTGCGCAGGTCGGCCGGGACGGAGATCCGCCCCTGCTTGTCTGGAACCTCCTTGTACGCGCCCGAGAGCATGACGCGGATCCAGTCGCGCGCCTGTTTCGACGACAGGGGCGCGCGGCGCAGCTCAGCGGTCATGTTCTCGAATTCCGCAGCGGGGAACGCGTACACGCAGTGCTCCTGCCCGCGGGTGAGGACGATGCCGCCCTCCATGTCCTCGCGGAAACGAGCCGGGAGGAACATGCGCCCTTTGTCGTCGAGCTTGGGCTCGTACGTACCGAGGAACATGCCACCCCCTCCCCTCTTCGGAACTTTCCCCCACTTTACCCCACCACCGGCGAATGTTACGGCGAGGTCACGGGCGTGTCACCATATTTCACTTTAGAAACACCTGTATTTTCAACGAAAATTCCTGGTGGAGCAAAGTGGGGAAAGTTATCACACACTTTTCCTCCCGGCGCGTCGCACAGATGCCGCCGCTCTCAGAGGTCACGGCCCTACTCCCCGGCATTCCAACGATTCCAGGTCGTTCCATGGCCGGAGCGGGGGGATTGGGGAGGAAGGTGGGGCAAGCGGTGGTGGAAGGTGGGGAGGGAGGTGGAGGGCACCCACTGGGGCATGTTGTGCGCCCTGACCGACGGCGCGACGGCCCGACCTTCTCCGGCCCCGCCGCAATGCAGGTCGGCGGGAAAGCCGTCCGCCGAATCACTAACGCGCACAACACCTAAGCGCTGTGGAGGCGCCCCGCCCACTGCGGGCACGGTGGCGCTGGGCGCTCCTCCTTTGCGCGCAGTTCCCGGATGCGCTCACAAGGGCCGGGATTACCCGACACAACATAGTGCGTGCCCCAGCGGCTGGGCCCCGGTGGAGGAAGATGGGGAGGGAGGTGGAGGGCGCCCCTTAGCGCCGCCCCCGCGCAGACGAACCCCAGTGGAGGGACGTGGAGGGCACCCCCTAGCTCCCGAACCGTTCCGCGAGCGAGGCCTCGCACACCGAACCCAGGGCTATGGCCCCCGCCCCGCGGCGCGGGCTGGAAGCCGGTCGCAGTGTCAGTCGTTGTCGCGGCGGTCGTCCCAGCGCCGCTCCTGGTCTTCGATGAAGGAGTCCCAGCCCCGCTTCTCCTCGCGCTTCGGAGTCTTCGCCTGGCGGGCGGGGCCCGTTCCCTTCGGACGCGACAACGCGTAGAGGATCCCCGTTGTCATCAAAGCGAATCCGACGACGCCGAGGGCCAGCGAAGCAGCGGAGTAGCCCAGTGAGACGGCCCCGACGAGGACGAGCAGCCCTATTACCAGAACCGCTCCCCCCGCGGCGATCCTCCTGGGTGCCAACGGGCCGCGCTCCTGCGGGGCAGGCGCGCTCATCTGTTTGGCGAGCCCCGGGTTCTCCGCGGCGAGCTCGGCTTCCATCTGCTCGAGAACTTTCTTCTCGTAGTCGGTCAGAGCCATGGGATTCACCTTCTCTTGCGCGTCTGGTGTTTCTAGCTTAATGCGTTTCCGCCCCCGGGGACGACCCCGTCTGGCCCGTGGATTCCAACAAGGTGGCGGGCCTGAGACCGGCGTCCCCGTATTTCTCACGGATCCTGTCCATCGCGCGCTCGCTCCTGGCCTGTCTGTCGTCCCCGTCGAGGGTGGTGGCCACCCCCGACGACCTGGCCTGGAGCTTGTCGACGCGCACTCCGAACAGGCGCACTCCCCCTGCGGGCATGGGGAGCCGCGCGAACAGGGCGGCGGCCGTCTGGGCGATCTCGCGCCCCACATCGGTGGGCGCGGCCAGAGTGGCGGAACGGGTGATGGTGCGGAACGCCCCGTCCCGCATTTTGATCGCGACCCCCCACCCGACCATGTCGGCGGCGCGCAGGCGCCTCGCGCAGTCGTGGGAGGCGGCGACGATGAATCGTTCGATGTCGGCGCGGTCGTGGACGTTATCGTCGAAGGTACGCTCGGTGGACACGGATTTCTCCTCCCCGCCGCCCCCCACGGGCCTGGGGTCGATGCCCCAGGCGAGGTCGTGGAGGTGGTGGGCGGACACGGCTCCCACGAGGCGCTCGAGCCTGGTGAGGGGAAGGTCCGCCAACTGGCCGACGATGTCGATACCCTCGCGTTGGAGGACGGCGCCGGTCTTGCCGCCGACTCCCCACAACGCGCCGACGGGCAGGCCTCGCAGGAAGTCCACGGTCGCCGGTCCAGGGACGAGAAGCAGGCCGTCGGGCTTGGCGTTCGACGAGGCGATCTTGGCCACGGATTTGGTGGCGGCGATGCCCACTGAGGCCGGCAGGCCGACGCGCTCGCGGATCTCGGCGCGGATCCTCCGGGCGATCGCGACGGGGGTCCCGAGGCGGCGGCGCGCCCCCGACACGTCGAGGAACGCCTCGTCGATGCTGACCTGCTCGACGACGGGGGTGATGGAGGAGAGCACCCCCATGACCGCCTGGGAGTAGCGGCGGTAGAGGCCGTGCCTGCCGGGCACGACGTTCGCCTTGGGGCACAGCGCCCGGGCGCGGCCGATGGGCATCCCGGCGCGCACGCCCCGCGCCCGCGCCTCGTAGGTGGCGCTGGTGACCACTCCCCTGTTGCCGTGCCCGCCCACGATGAGCGGCGCCCCCGCCAGCGACGGGTTCTCGCGCAGCTCGACCTGGGCGAAGAACGAGTCCATGTCCACGTGGAGTATCGGCGCGGCCGAGTCGTCATCGCCCCAGGAGCGGGCGCCTCGCGTGTCGCGTGGGGCGTTCGACATGGGTCCTCCTCGTCCGGGGTGCGGTTACAGTGTGTCCCATGGCTCGCGCATCTTCGACTTCAACGGTGGTTTTCCCCACGGACCACGGGCACGCCGAGATCCGGTGGGACGGCCCGCGGGCGACCCTGCTGCTGGACGGCGTGGAGTCGTCGGCCGTTGACGCCTCGGACCCGTCGTACCTGGAGTTCGAGTACATGCAGCACATGTCCTGCGCGCTCGGGGTGGCGCTGCCCCCGCCCGGGCCTGTGCGCGCCCTCCACCTGGGAGGGGCGGCGTGCGCGCTCGCATGCGCCTGGGAAGCCACGCGCCCAGGCTCGCGGCAGGTGTGTGCCGAGGTGGACGCGCTCTTGGCGCACCGGGTCCGCGAGCACTTCCCGATCCCCCGTTCCCCCCGAGTGCGGATCCGGGTGGGGGAAGGGCGCGCGGTCGTGGACGCGGCGCGCCCGGGGGCGTGGGATGTGGTCGTGCGCGACGCGTTCGTCGGCGGCGCCGTGCCCGAGCACTTGCGCACCCGCGAGTGCGCGGCCGCCGTGGCCCGGGCTCTGCGCCCGGGGGGCCTGTACCTGCTCAATTGCGCCCACGGCGGCGGCGCGAACGCGCACCGGGATGTCGCAGCAGTCCTGGAGGAGTTCCCCCTGGTGCTCACGGTGCAGGACCCGAAGGTGGGCCGGGGCGGCCGGCGCGGGAATGTCGTCGCCATCGGGGTCAACGGCGGGGACTTCGACGCCGACGCCCTGGACCGCGCGCTGCGGCGCCTGCCCCTGCCCGCGCGGCTCTGGCGCCCCGGCGAGGTCCGCCGCTGGGTCGCGGGCGCACGCCCGCCCCGCGACGCCTCCGCGCAGTGGCCGCCCGCGTAGCAACGGAACGCGCGGGGCGGGAGCCGGCTCCCGGCACGGGCGCTGGTCCGGTGCCGCGCCTGCCGGGCCCGTCCCTGTGTGGACGGGCAGCGACTCGCTGCGCGGCTGCCCCACTATTGGCAGTTCCGCTGGGGGAAGCTCCGGGCGCCGACGCCCACCGCCCTCCCGGACGAGCTGTGGCCCTTCAGCCCCGTTGGTCCGCCCGTCAGGCCCGGTGCCTGGGGGCGCGCGTCCCGCCGCCGTCCTCGCCCCTGCGCCGGGCCTCCACCCGGGCCAGGACGTCCTCGAGGGTGTCGGGGCGCGCGGGCTCCTCCGGTGCGGACGCGGAAGCCGC
The DNA here is from genome assembly GCF_000429245.1 of Schaalia georgiae DSM 6843. Taxonomy (GTDB): domain Bacteria; phylum Actinomycetota; class Actinomycetes; order Actinomycetales; family Actinomycetaceae; genus Pauljensenia; species Pauljensenia georgiae. The sequence goes on along the minus strand of NZ_AUBM01000011.1, from coordinate 60,537 downwards.
GCCGCGGGCATGGGGGGCGCTCTCGTCGACTGCCACGTCCTTCGCGCGGGTCACCTGCGCCAGGTATGCCTCGATGACATCGCCGATGTCCTTGGCGGATTTGGCGTCCTCCGCGGCCGTCGCGGTGGCGCGCTTGCCCAGGGAGCTGAGGGGGACCGCCCCTCCCTGGCCCCTCCAGGCGTCATAGTGCTCCTCCAGCGCGCCCACGGTGTGGGAGATCTCCGGGTTGTCCTCGACCAGTTTCTCGATGGCCTCCTGGTCCTGGGCGGCGCCCTGCTCCAGGTCGCCGACGGGCAGGGACAGGTCCGCGAATTTCGACAGGGAGCGCAGCAGGGCGCTGGCGGCCGCCGGGTAGCCGGTGTCGGACATGTAGTACGGGACCGCGCCGAGCAGGGCGATACCGCCGATGCCGCGCTGGGCGAGGCGCATCTGGGTGAAGGTCGACAGCGGAGAGGGGAACTGCATGTAGTTCGCCATCTGCGTCTGGTCGGGCAGCAGGGAGGAGTCGGTGGCCTGCACATGGACGGGGGTGGGGCGCGTGTGGGGGACCCCGGAGGGGACACCGTGCAGAGAGAACGTGATCTCCACCCCCGCCCGCTCGGCAATGCCCCCCACGACGCGCGCGAAGGACTCCCACCGCGCGTCGGGCTCAGCGCCGTGGAGCACCAGGATGGGGTGGCCCATGTCGTCCTCGACCAGGTCGAGTGCGATTTCGGGGACCCGCACCTGCGTGGACACCCAGTTCTCCACGGTGGTGACCGGACGGTGGGAGCGGTAGTCGATGAGGGCGTCGGGGTCGAAGGTGGCGACCCTCTCGTTGTGGAGTGAGCGCAGCATCTGGGCGACCGCCATGCGGCCCGCCCCCCCGGCGTCGATCGCCCCGTCGAAGTGGATGAGGAGGATCCTGGCTTTCGCCCCCGCGGCAGGGCCGTCGGCGTAGAGATCGTGCGCTGTCAGATCCATCGTGCCTCCGCTACCAGTTCTTCCGTCACTCCTTCACTGTCAACGCTACCCGTATGCGGGTGCCCGCGTCACCCGGTGTCCGGTTTTGAGCTGGTGGCGTAGCCGTGCCCCGGACCGGCGCAGGTGGCAGCGGATCGGAGGAAAATGCGAGACAATGGGGGGCCCGGGATCGACTGGTAGGAGGACGCCATGCACACGCAGACCCCCGGCGCGCCGCGCGTGCGCTCCCCCCTGCCCGAGCAGGATTTCGTGGACGAGGCCTACCGGCGCCTCGACGACCTGCGCGCCGCGTACCGCGAGCGCCAGGCGAGGACCCACTCCGCCCACGGCGCGGGCAACGCGCAGGCGTGGACGGAGCGCGAGGCCCTGTCCCAGCATCTTGGCGGCATGGCGGCGCGCCTAGAGGGGGTGGAGGAGCGCCTCGTCTTCGGCCGCCTCGACATGAACGACCGCACGGTCCGCCACGTGGGACGGATCTCGATGTCCACGGACGACGGATCGCCCCTGCTCATCGACTGGCGGGCCCCCGCAGCGCAGCCCTTCTACCAGGCGACGCCCGTGGATCCGGGCGGAGTGGTGCGCCGCCGCCACATCACGACGCGCCAGCGCACGGTGACAGCGCTGGAGGACGAGCTTCTGGACGCCTCCGACCCCCATGGCCGGAACTTGGAGCTCGCGGGCGAGGGTGCCCTGATGAGCTCGCTCAACGCGGCGCGCGAGGGCAGGATGAGCGACATCGTGGCGACCATCCAGGCCGAGCAGGACGAGATAATCCGCTCGCCCCACCGCGGCCTGGTGGTGGTCCAGGGAGGGCCCGGCACGGGCAAGACGGCCGTCGCCCTGCACCGCGTCGCCTACCTGCTCTACGCCCAGCGGGAACGGTTGGAGCGCTCCGGCGTGCTCCTGGTGGGCCCGTCCCGTATATTCCTGCGCTACATCGAGGCCGTGCTCCCCTCCCTGGGCGAGACGGGGGTCGTGTCCAGGACCATGGGGTCGCTGGTTCCGGGCGTGAGCGCCACGGCGGTGGAGGACCCCGCCCTCGCGCGCCTCAAGGGACTGCCCGCCTGGGCGGGGATCCTACGTGAGGCGGTCCGGCGGCTGGCGCGACTGCCGGAGCGCGACCAGGCGCTGCGCGTGTGGAACCGCCAGGTCGTTCTGCGCCGCTCCGACGTCGAGCGAGCCAGGCGCCATGCGAAGCGCTCCGGCCGCCCCCACAACGTGGCGCGCGAGGGCTTCGCCCGCGAGCTCATGGACGTGCTCGCGGTGCGCCTCGCCCAGGAGGCGGGCGGGGCGGACTCCGAGGGGCGCGTCGGCAGGGATGACAAGACCGAGTGGCTGGCCGAGATCCGCGACTCCGTGGACGCGCGCAGGGCGATCAACCTGGCGTGGATGCCCACGTCCGCGACGACCCTGCTCAGGCGCCTGTACGCCAGGCCCGAGGCCCTCGCGGACGCGAACAGGCGCGCGGGCTCGCCATTGCGCCCCGACGAGCTGCGGGCCCTCGCGCGGCCCCGCTCCCGGCCGTGGACGGCGTCGGACGTGGCCCTGATCGACGAGCTGGAGGAGCTGCTGGGGCCCATGCCCGATCCGGGTGCAGCGCGCGCACGCCAGGACGGCGCCGCCGATGTCGCCCGCGCCCAGGCCGCCATCGAGTCCCAGGGCCTGGGCGGGGGCATCGTCACCGCCCAGATGCTCGCCGAGTCCGCTTCCCCGCAGGAGGGGTGGGCGCCCCTGGCCGAGCGCGCTGCGAACGACCGCACGTGGGCGTACGGCCACGTCGTCGTCGACGAGGCGCAGGAGCTCACTGCGATGGAGTGGCGCGCGCTCCTGCGGCGCTGCCCGTCACGCTCGTTCACCGTGGTGGGCGATCTCGACCAGGGGCGCGGAGCGCGCAGGCCCGGGTCGTGGGAGGAGGCGCTGGGGCCGGCGGCTCGCGCCCTGGAGAAGGAGTACGTGCTCACAGTGTCCTACCGCACGCCCCGTGCCCTCACGGAGCTCGCCCAGGCGGTCGTGGCGCGCGCGGGCTCGCCGGTCATGTACCCGATGCGCGCGGTGCGCGACGTGCCCGACTGCTACTCGGTGGAGCACATCGACGCCGCCGGGGCGTGCGACGGCCCGTCGGCGCCCCGCGAGCGAGACCCCCTGTGGGGGGCGTCGCAGCGCGCCGCCCAGCGGGCGGCTTCGCGCCTCAACGCCTCGGACGGCGCGGGGGCTGGCCGTATCGCCGTCATCGTCGGCGCCCGGCGCGCCCGGATGTGGGGCGCGGACGCCGATGGCGACTCGGCCCTTGAGGAGCGGGTGAGCGTGCTGTCGGCCGGGGCGGCCAAGGGACTCGAGTTCGACTCCGTGGTCCTCGTCGAGCCCTGCGAGATCCTGGCCGACGGCGTCGGAGACCTCTTCGTCGCCCTCACGCGCGCCACCCACGACGTGCGTGTCGTCCACTCGCGCCCCCTGCCCGCGGGTATGGAGGAGTGGGCCTGATCCCCGCTGCGGACGGGGTTCGCGAACGCCGCGCCGCTCTGCCAGGATGGAGCCATGACTCGCGCACTGCTCCTTGAGAACCCCCACCCCGTCGCGGACTCGGTCTTCGCCGCCCACGGAATCGAGGTCGTGCGCCACTCGGGCGCGCTCGACGAGGACGAGCTCATAGGCGCCCTCGACGGCATCGACTACCTGGGGATCCGTTCGAAGACCCAGGTCGGCGCCCGGGTCCTCGCCGCCCGCCCGGGCCTGAGGGCCATCGGGGCGTTCTGCATCGGCACGAACCAGGTGGACCTGGAGGCGGCGACGCGCCTGGGGATCGGCGTGTTCAACGCCCCCTACTCGAACACGCGCTCCGTGGTGGAGCTGGCCATCGGCGAGATCATCGACCTGTCCCGCCGCGTCACGGTGCAGAACTCCCGCCTGCACAGGGGCGTGTGGGACAAGAGCGCCGACGGCGCGCACGAGGTGCGCGGGCACACCCTGGGGATCATCGGCTACGGCAGCATCGGCACCCAGTTGTCCGTGCTGGCCGAGGCGATGGGCATGAACGTCATCTTCTACGACTCCGCCGAGCGGCTCGCCCTGGGCAACGCCACCCAGATGCCCACCATGGAGTCGGTGCTGCGCGAGGCGGACGTCGTCTCCATCCACGTCGATGGGCAGGAGGCGAACACGAACCTCATCGGGCGGCGCGAGTTCGCGATGATGAAGACCGGGGCCCTGTTCCTCAACCTGTCGCGGGGCTTCATCGTCGACGTCGACGCGCTCCACGAGGCGCTGTGCTCGGGGCATTTGGCGGGAGCGGCCCTCGACGTCTTCCCCCACGAGCCGAAGAAGAACGGCGCCCCCTTCACCTCCGCCCTGGCCCTCCTCGACAACGTCATCCTCACCCCCCACATCGGGGGGTCCACCGAGGAGGCCCAGTACGACATCGGCCGCTTCGTCGCCGCGAAGATCAGCGACTACGAGGCCAACGGTTCCACGGACATGAGCGTGAACCTGCCCAACCTGGCGCTCGCGGCCGGCCCCGGCTCCCTCAGCCGCATCCGACTCATCCACTCCAACGTCCCGGGGGTCCTGGCGCGCGTCAACCAGGTCCTCGCCGACGCCGGGGCCAACGTGGACGGGCAGATCCTGTCGACCGCCGGGGCCACGGGCTACGTCCTGACCGACGTGTCCTCGCCGCTTGACGAGGCGGCCCTGGCGTGCTTGGAGGCCCTGGACTCCACGATCCGACTCATTGTGACGCCCCTGCGCTGAGAGCCCGGGGCGGTTCCCGGGCTGCCCGGAGCGTCCTGAACGGGCAGAGCCGGTCGGCGGCCGGGCCGGCCAGTGATGTGCGTGACTGTGCGCGGTTGCTGGCGTGATCGGAGCGAACCTACGGTAACGTAGGCGTCGACCGCGACCGAGGAGGCACGATGGATCTGACCACCCAGCTGCGCTCGCTCTACGCCCCCGGCGTAGCCGCGACCATCGAGGTCCCCGAAACGACCATCCCCGCAATGGTGGAGGAGGTCGCGGACCGCTACCCGCAGCGGGCGGCGATCGACTTCTTCTCCCGCCAGATGACTTACGCCGAACTGGTTGTCCAGATGCGCAAGGCCGCGGGCGCACTCGCGGCGGCTGGGGTCCGCCCCGGTGACCGCGTCGCCCTCATTATGCCGAACTGCCCGCAGCACGCCGTGGCCGTCCTGGGCGCCATGGCCCTGGGGGCCGTCGTCGTCGAGCACAACCCCCTGGCGCCTGCCGCCGAGCTGCGCGGCGAGTACGAGGCCCACGGCGCCCGCGTCACCATCGCGTGGACGAAGTCCCTGGAAAAGCTGTCCTTCCTGGATCCGGGGCACACCGTGTTCGCGATGGACCTCATCCGCGCCCTTCCCCGTGCCTCGCAGTTCCTGGTGCGCCTGCCGTTGCGCGCCGCCCGGGAGCGCCGCGAGCAGTTGGCCGCCCGCGTGCCAGCCTGGGCGCGCCGCTGGGACCAAGAGGTTGCGGGCGCCGAGGCGTGGCAGGGCCAGTGCCCCGCCTCGCCGGGCGACATCGCGCTCCTCATCCACACCGGGGGGACCACCGGCGTCCCGAAGGCGGCCGCCCTCACCCACCGCAACCTCATCGCCAACGTCGAGCAGTCCATCGACTGGGTGCCCGTCCTCCACGAGGGCGCGGAGGTGTTCTACTGCGTCCTACCGCTGTTCCACGCCTTCGGCTTCACGATCGGGTTCCTGGCGGGCCTGCGCATGGGCGCCACCATCGCAATGTTCCCCAAGTTCGACCAGGCGATGATCCTCACCTCCCAGAAGCGCCTGCCGTGCACCTTCTTCCTGGGGGTCCCGCCCATGTACCAGCGGCTGCTGGCGAGCGCCAAGCAGATGGGTTCCGACCTCTCCTCCATCCATTTCTCCCTGTCGGGTGCCATGCCCCTGTCCCCCGAGCTCGCCGACGCGTGGGAGGAAGCGACCGGCGGCCTCATGATCGAGGGCTACGGGATGACCGAGGCCTCCCCCATCATCCTCGGCTCCCCGCTGGCCTCGACCCGGGCCAGGGGCGCCCTCGGAATCGCCTACCCCTCCACCGAGGTCCGCATCGTCGACCCCGAGGACCCCTCCCGCGATGTCGCGGACGGCGAGGTCGGGGAGCTGCTGGCCCGGGGCCCGCAGGTGTTCTCCGGGTACTGGAACCAGCCGGAGGAGACGAAGGCGTGCTTCGTGGACGGCTGGCTGCGCACCGGGGATCTGGTGCGCCTGCGCGACGGCTTCGTCTACATGGCGGACCGGCGCAAGGAGATGATCAATTCCTCGGGCTTCAACGTCTACCCCTCCCAGGTCGAGGAGGCCGTGCGCACTATGCCGGGCGTGAGCGATGTCGCCATCGTCGGCGTCCCCTCATCCTCGTCGGGCGAGGACGTGGTGGCCGCCATCGTCCTCGAGGCGGGGGCGTCCGTGACGCTGGCCGACATCCGCGAGTGGGCGGAGAAGTCCATCGCGCACTACGCGCTGCCCCGCCAGCTGGTCGTCATGAGCGAGTTGCCCCGGTCCCAGCTGGGCAAGGTCATGCGCAAGAAGGTGCGAGAGCAGATCACCGGGATGACGGGCGGTGCGATCCAAGCGGCAAAGGGGGCCGTTGAGGGCGCCCGGGGCGCTGTGGAGGGTGCCCGCGACGCAGTCGGGGAGGCCGCGCGCGGGGCCGCGCGGGGCGCCACCGATGCGCTGCGCAGGATCACCTCGCCGGAGGACCGCCAGCAGCGGGACTGAGGCCCGGGCGCAGCGGTGCGGCACGGTGCGCGGCCGGTCCCGCCCGGGGCCCCTCATCGGGGCCCGCGCCTCGTGGGCTCCCCCGGGGTGGGCGCGCCAGCAGCAGATCCACAGGGCCCACGTCGCCGACCGGGGCCGGTGCCCGCCGGACGGCCCTAGCCGTCGAGGAGCGTGGGCCCTTGCTCGGGCTCCTTCTTCTGCTTGCGCCTCCGGGGGCGGCGCGGTTTGGCCGCGGCGCCCGACTGCCGCTCGCGTAGCTCCTCGATGGCCGCCGCGAAGTCGTCAAGAGAGTCGAATGCCTGGTACACGGAGGCGAAACGCAGGTAGGCGACGACATCGAGGTCCCGCAGGAACGGCAGGATCGCTTTGCCGACCTCGTTGGTGGAGACGTTGGAGACGCCGGTCTGACGCAGGTTCTCCTCCACCTGCTGGGCGAGCAGCGCCAACTGGTCGTCGGTGACCGGCCTTCCCTGGCACGCCTTCTTCACGCCCGAGACGACTTTGTTCCTGGAGAAGGGCTCGACCACCCCGGAGCGCTTGACGACTTGGAACGACGAGGTCTCCAGCGTGGTGAAGCGCTTCTTGCAGGCACCGCACTCCCTGCGGCGGCGGATGGAGGCGCCATCGTCCGCGATGCGCGTATCGACCACTCGCGAGTCCGCGTTATGACAGAAAGGGCAATGCACACTCCAACGCTACACGGTCCGTCCCCACGGGCGCCACAGGCGCAACACGTCGGGCCCACCGCAGCACCGGGCCCGATTCCCTCAGCGGGCCAGCAGGACGGGCGTTCTCACGCAGATCGTCGGCCTGGGGCCCGACTCCCTCAGCGGGCCGGGAGCACCACGACCTGCCCGACCCGCAGGGCGCCGTCGACGCCGTTGAGCCGCTCGATGTCGGCGACGACCTCGTCGAGGGGGCGGGAGGTCCGGACGGACTGCGCCAGCGACCACACGGACTCCCCCGCCGTCACGGCGTGCGTGTAGGTCGGGCCGTCATAGGCGGCGGGCTGCATGAGCGCCCCGAGCCCCGCGCTGCCCAGCAGCAGTGCGGCGGTGGCCAGGGAGCCGACCACGAAGGAGCGGAGAGTGAGGGCGGGGCGGGCGCTCCTGGGGCGGACGGGAGCGCGGCGCGCCGCCGGGTCCCCGAGTCTTTCCGCCGCAAGCCTGCGGCGCGCGGAAGGAGCACTGCGGATGTCGATCACCCTCGCCCCGCCGCTCGTGGGCGCGCCGGGGGCCGGTGCCGCCATGATCACAGTCTGGGCACTCATGGTCTTCCTCCATTCAAGCCATCGAACACACGTTCGTCGAACACATGTACGATACCATGGCGGGGGCACGAATGGTGCGACCCGCTCGAACACGTGTTTCATCCTGGCTGGTTGTTCACCTATCCTTGATGGTGACTAGTCCACGCCATGGCACACGCATCTGCGTCGCGCCCCAGCGAGAGGAGCCACGGTGCCCGCCAACGACCTCAGCCACCGCCAAGCCGAGATCCTGCGCGTCATCAACGACAAACTCACGAGGGACGGCTTCCCGCCCTCTGTGCGCGAGATCGCACTCCGCGTCGGACTCGCCTCGCCCTCCACGATCAAGCACCACCTCGACTCCCTTGAGGCCGGAGGGTACCTGGAGCGCCACGCGGGCCTGCCGCGCGCGCTCGACCTCACCGACCGGGCCCGGGCGCTCTTGGGGGGCGGCAGCCCGTCCGCGGGCGCCGGAGTGGTCACCGTCGAGGTCCCCGTCGGGCACGCCGACTCCGACTCCGGCGCGGTGCCCCTGGTGGGACGGATCGCGGCGGGCTCCCCCATCACCGCCGAGCAGTACGTGGAAGACGTCTTCGCCCTGCCCACGCGCCTCACGGGCCGCGGAGACCTGTTCATGCTGGAGGTGTCGGGCCAGTCCATGGTGGACGCGGGGATCCTCGACGGCGACTACGTGGTCGTTCGCGCCCAGGCTGACGCCCAGTCCGGCGACTTCGTCGCGGCCATGATCGACGGGGAGGCCACTGTCAAGGAGTTCAGCCGCTCGGGGGGGCACGTATGGCTGTTGCCGCACAACGAGGACTACGCGCCCATCCCCGGTGACGGCGCCACAGTGCTCGGCAAGGTCGTCACGGTCATCCGCTCGTTGTGAGCCCCCGGGGCCGTCGCGCGCTCCCCTTGACCGCCTCCAGCTCCTCATAACCCAGATCGAGGACATCGTAGACGGGGCGGACGCGCTCGAGTCGATACAGTCCGTCCGTATCGGGGAACATGCCGAACCCGTCGTGGATGCGCTCGTAGAAGGCCCGCACCGACTCGGGCACGCGCTCCCGCACGCACCGCACATTGTCCGCGTACCCGTCCTGGCCGGGTCCGGGCCACGAGGGCCGCAACGGATCACCCCCCGTACCTGCCCTCCATGCCGTCCGCTTTGATGAAGGCGTAGACCACGAATTATCCACCGCCATGGACCGCAAGCCCCATATCCACACTCCGTTCCCGCAAACCCCGCAAAGTACGCCGAAAAGCCGTCGTCCCCACCCGCATCGCGAGTGGGGACGACGAAAGGCGATCGACGGGCGCGCTGCCCTCGGACCGTCAGAAACCGAGGTCCCGGGCGACCTTGCGCAGGCGCTCGGCGGAGGCGGTGAGGCCGTCGCGCTCGTTGAGGGTGAGCGGCGGGTTGAGGACACGGCCCGCGCCGTCACGGCCCACCAGGGTGGGGGCGGCCATGCACACGTCGGAGATGCCCTCCCAGTCCTCCAGGAGCGTGGAGACGGTGAGGACTCGCTGCTCGTCGCGCAGGACGGCGCCCGCGATGTTCGACGCGGAAAGGCCGATCGCGTAGTTGGTCGCGCCCTTGCCCTCGATGATCTTGTAGGCGCTCTGGACGACGTCAGTGGCGATGGACTGGCGCAGCTCGGAGTCGAAGACGCGCCCGCTCAGCGTCGGCCCCCACTGGGACAGCGGCACGTTGCCGATCTCGGCGCTGGACCACAGGGCCACCTCGGAGTCCCCGTGCTCGCCGGCGACGTAGGCGTGGATGTTCTGCGTGGCGACGCCGGTCTCGCGCGAGACCAAGTAGCGCAGACGCGACGTGTCCAGAACAGTGCCGGAGCCGAACACCTGGTTGCGGGGCAGGCCCGTGAGCTTGAGTGCGACGTAGGTGACGACGTCGACGGGGTTCGTGATGAACATGAAGCGGGCGTCGGGGGCGACTTCCACCAGGTTCGGGACGATCTTCTTCATGAGGTTGACCGTCGATCCGGCCAGTTCCAGGCGGGACTGTCCGGGCTGTTGCTTGGCCCCTGCGGTGACGATGATGAGGTCCGCGCCGCGGACGATCTCCACGTCGTCGGAGCCCTCGACGGAGCCGCAGGGCGTGAACTGGATGCCGTGGGCGATGTCGAGCGCCTCAGCCTCGACCTTGGGCTTGTTGATGTCCTGGAGGACGATCGACCGCGCGTCGCCGCGCATCGCGCACGCGTAGGCGACGGCCGTGCCGACCGCTCCCGCGCCGATGATGGCGATCTTCGACGGGCGCCCGGAGGACTTGGACGGGTAGAGGGTCTGTGCTTTGGATTCCACGATGGCTCCTTCGACGTGAGGCTTCCCTCTCATTTTCGCAGATAATCCTGTTCCCCGGGGGAGATGTTCACTACTTTCGCGCATTGAGTCTGCGCAGCGCCCCACGCACCACCTGCGGATCCTCCGTCGGCCACATCGGGGGCATGGACGCCAGGATGAAACGCCCGTAGGGCTTCGTCCCCAGCCTCGGGTCGAGGACGGCGACGACCCCCCTGTCCGTGTCCGAGCGCAGCAGCCGTCCCGCGCCCTGCGCCATGAGCAGGGCGGCGTGGGTGAGGGACACGGCGCGGAAGCCACTGCCGCCCCTGCGCTCCACGTCCATGCAGCGCGCCTTGGTGACGGGGTCGTCGGGGCGCGGGAAGGGGATCTTGTCGATGACGACCAGGCGGCACGACGGCCCGACCACGTCCACGCCCTGCCACAGGGAGAGCGTTCCCACCAGGCACGAGTCCCTCTCTGCTCTGAAGCGGTCGATCAGGGCCGACAGCGTGTCCTCGCCCTGCACGAGGACCTCGAAGTCCGTGCGCTCGCGCAGCGCCTCGGCCCCCGCCTGCGCCCCGCGCCGCGAGGCGAAGAGCGCGAGGACACCGCCCCCCGACGCCTGGGCCAGCTCGACGAGCTCGTCGAGCACAGCGGGGGGCGGCCCGTCCCTGCCGGGCACGGGGAGGCGGCGCGCCACGTAGCGGATCGCCTGGGCCGCCGGGTCGAAGGGAGAGCCGACGTCGATGCCGTGCCAGGGCGCGGGCGACAGTGCGAGCCCGCACTCGGCGGCCATGAAGTCGAAGGAGCCGCCCAGCGCCAGGGTGGCCGACGTGAGGATCGCGGGCCGCTCGCCGAAGCCGACGGCGCCGAGCGGCCCGGCGACGTCGAGGGGGCCGACCGTGAGGCGCTCGGCCCCCGGCTCGGTGCGCGAAACGTAGGCGATGGAGCGGTCGGGGTCCCTCCCCCACTCGTCGAGGGCGCCCGCCAGTTCCTCCACGGCGCCGCGCGCCAGGAGCTTGGCGGCCTGGTCCGCCTCGGCCTCTCCCACCTCCTGCTGGGCGCGGCGCACGGCGTCGTCGAGCACGGCCATGGCATCGACGAGGGCTGCGGGCCGCTTCTCCAGGAGCCCGTCGGGCAGCGGCGCCAGCGCCGCGCCCAGGCCGTTGCCCGCCTCCTCCAGGTCCGAGACCTCCAGGGACAGGGCCGAGCGCAGGGAGCGGGCGGCGCGCGCGACCCTGGCGGGCGTGATGTCGCGGGCGGCCTGGGAGCGCACGCGGTCCGCCAGTTCGTGCGCCTCGTCGACGACGACCGCGTCGATCTCGCCGAAGAGGGAGCTGCCCTCGGTGGCGTTGATGCCGAAAAGGGAGTGGTTGGTGATGACCACGTCCGCCTCGGCGGCCGCGTCCCTGGCGCGCTGGGCGAAGCAGTCGTCGATCAGGGGGCAGTGCCTGCCCAGGCACTCGGGTTTCGCCACGGAGGCGTAGTGCCACACGCGGTCCGGCACGCCGGGTTCCAGGTCGTCGCGGTCCCCCGTGTCCGAGGCGCGCGCCCACTCGCGCAGGCGCACGATCTGCCGCCCCAGCTCCCCCGTGGGCTCGGTGCCGGCCCCCGGGTCGCGGTCCTCGAAGAGGGTTCCCTCGGCGGGGTGCCCGCCCTGCAAGCGGTGCAGGCACACGTAGTTGCTCCAGCCCTTGAGGACCCGCACGTCCAGGCGCACTCCCGTGCGCGCCGCGACGGCGTCCACGACGGCGGGCGCGTCTTTGACGAGGATCTGGCGCTGCAGGGCCAGGGTCGCGGTCGAGACGAGGCCGCGCACCCCGTTCAGCGCGCAGTGGGTGAGCAGGGGTGTGAGGTAGCCGATCGACTTGCCGGTCCCGGTGCCCGCCTGGACCATGAGGTGGCGCCGCTCCTCGATGGCCATCGCCGCCTCAGCCGCCATGGAGGCCTGCCCCTCGCGCGGGGTCCCGCCCATCGCGGCCACCACGTCGTCGAGGACCCCGCCCGAGGCCCCGACGAGGTCTTCACTCATCGGCACGGGGCGCCGTGGCCGCGCGGACCGCCGCCGCCAGGGCCTCGTCGACGCGGGCGACGAGGCGCGTCCCCTCCGCCGCGTACTCCTCGCGCTCGACTACGCCCTCCTCGTGGACGCGGTGGACCAGGGAGCCCTCGGAGTAGGGGATGACCACGTCGATGAGCACGCCGGGCCTGGGCAGCAGGTCCTCCAGGGCGGCCCTCAGTGTTCCGACTCCGTACCCGGTTTTGGCCGACAGCGCCACGGAGTCGGGGAACGCGGTGCGCAGGACGGCGAGCTGCTCGGGTGTGGCCAGGTCCGCCTTGTTGAGGGCGATGAGTTCGGGGATGCGGTCTGCCCCCTCGATCCCTGAGAGCACGGAGCGCACGGCCTCGACCTGGGAGACGGGATCGGGGTGGGCGGCGTCGACGACGTGGAGGAGCACGTCGGCTGCTCCCACCTCCTCCAGGGTCGAGCGGAATGCCTCGACCAGTTGGGTCGGCAGGTTGCGCACGAAGCCGACGGTGTCGGTCAGCGTGTACTCGCGCCCGTCGGCGGTGCGGGCCCTGCGCACCGTGGGGTCCAGGGTGGCGAAGAGCGCGTCCTCGACGAGGACTCCGGCGTCGGTGAGGCGGTTGAGCAGCGTCGATTTGCCCGCGTTCGTGTACCCGGCGATCGCCACGGAGGGCACTCTGCCGCGCCTGCGGGCCCGCCGCTGCGTGCGCCTGGCGGGTTCCATCCGGGCGATCTCGGCTTTGAGTTTTGCCATGCGGGCGCGGATGCGGCGCCGGTCCAGTTCGATCTTCGTCTCGCCGGGCCCCCTGGAGCCGATGCCGGCGCCCCCGGCAACGCGCCCGCCCGCTTGGCGCGACATGGAATCGCCCCATCCGCGCAGGCGCGGGAGCAAGTACTCCAGTTGGGCGAGTTCGACTTGGGCTTTGCCCTCCCGGGACTTGGCGTGCTGGGCGAAGATGTCGAGGATCAGGGCGGTGCGGTCGACCACTTTGGCGTCGACGACGTCCTCGAGGCCACGCCTCTGGGAGGGCGCCAGTTCTTCGTCGACGATGACGGTGTCCGCCTCGTGCGCGCGCACGATGTCGGCGAGTTCCTTGGCCTTCCCGGACCCCAGGTAGGTCGCGGGGTCGGGCAGGGAGCGCCGCTGGATGACGCCGTCCATGACCCGGGATCCGGCGGTCTCCGCCAGTGCGGCGAGTTCGCGCAGCGAGTTCTCCGCTTCCTCTTCGCTCTGCGTGGTGCGCAGGCCCACCAGGACGACGCGTTCGAGGCGCACTTGGCGGTACTCGACTTCGGAGATGTCCGTCCGATCCGAGGCGGAGGTGTCGACGCGGCGGGTAGCGGCGCGCGCCTCGCGCTCCATGGCGCCCGCCTCGCCGGAGCGGTCCTGCCCGGCCGTGGACGACAGCGCTTGGGCCTGGCGCGAGAGGATGCGCGCCACGACCTCGTCGATGCGGGCGTCGTGGGACTCGTCGTCCGACTGGGTGGGGGTCATGTGGCGTCCTCCGGTTGTGGTGGGGCCTCCAGTGTCGCACGCCGTCCTCGGGTGCGCGTACGCGCGAGGGCGGGCGGGTAGGCTTTCCTCTGTGAACGAACAGTATTTCACCGATCAGGCCCCCGCCTCGGACGCGGAGGCGCACCAGTTGAGGGTGTCCGCGCGCGGCCACGAGCTCACGATGCGCGTGTCCCCGAAGGTGTTCTCCTCCTCTCGCCTGGACCTGGGCACCCGCCAGCTGCTGGCCGAGGCGCCCGAGCTGCCCGGGCGCGGCACCCTGCTCGACCTGGGGTGCGGGTGGGGGCCGCTCGCCGTGGTCATGGGCGTGGAGTCGCCGGGGGCCAGCGTGTGGGCGGTCGATGTGAACACGCGGGCCCTGGACCTGACGGCACGCAACGCCAAGGCCAATGGCGCGCCCAACGTGAGCGCCATGGAGGCGGGCACAGCACTGGAGCAGGCCCGTTCCGAGGGAGTGCGCTTCGACGCGATATGGTCGAACCCGCCAGTGCGCGTCGGCAAGGAGGCGATGCACCGGATGCTCTCCGACTGGCTGTCCCTGCTGGCGCCGGGGGGCGCCGCGTACCTGGTGGTCCAGCGCAACCTCGGGGCGGACTCGCTGGTGGCGTGGCTGGTGTCCCAGGGGATGGCGGCACGGAGGTACGCCTCGAAGAAGGGATACCGCATTATCGAGGTCACCGCCTGAGTTCCCGGTGCCGCGCACGGGTTGCGGGGACCGCAGTCGGTTCCCGAGGCCGCCGGACCCGGATTGCGGGGGCCGCCGGGGTTTGGGTTGTATGTTCGCCTGGCGGGGCTATAAGTGTTGCTTATACCCCCGGCGTTGGCGGACAGTGCGCGCACCGGACAGACGAACATCGGGCGGGCTCGCGGGTGCTAGTGCGGGCAGGGCCGCCGGGATCGGCGTCGGTCGGGCGGTTGCGGGGTTGTGGGTCGGGTCCTGTCCTTTCTTCGTGTGTCTCGGGGGGGGCCGCGCTGGGCGTGCCCGGCGGGCGGGTTCGATGGGGCTGCTGGGGTCTGGGAGTGCGCTTGCCCGGTGGGCTGGTCGTGTTGTGCGGGGTTGTGGGGTTAGTGGCCGTCTTGTTCGTCGGCGGTGTCGGTCAGGTCGATGCGCAGGTGGGACACGGGGAAGGGGTCGGACTTCTCGGTGGTGGTCACCACTGCTGGGAGGGTGAGTGTTTGGCCTGTGAAGGGGTTGGTGGTGGTGGCGTCCCACGTGGTCGTCAACGTGATAGTGCGCCTCTCATCCCCGTGGGTGGTCTGCTCGTAGTGGTGGGTCAGGCGGGCCTCCTTGTTGCCCCTCCTCCACGCCTGCCCGGCCCTGGTGGTCACCAAAGGAGGAGTGCCGTCCCCGAAATCGTAAGAGTAGTGTGACGCTGTCAGGGTGATCGTCACTTCGTGCCCGAACAGGGCCGTGGTGTGGGTCTGAGAAGGAGTGGCGGCGTAGACGATGGTGGGCACCCCTGCGTTCGTGTACGACTTCTTGCGGGGCTGCCACGACAATCCCGCGCCCGACACCGCCACCCGCGACAGGGCGGTGCGCACGATCGTCTCCACACTCGGCGCCTCCCCCTCACCCCCGCCCTCCTCTTCTGCGGGCTCCCCTTCGTCCGCTGGTGTTGTGG
The DNA here is from genome assembly GCF_000429245.1 of Schaalia georgiae DSM 6843. GTDB lineage: Bacteria > Actinomycetota > Actinomycetes > Actinomycetales > Actinomycetaceae > Pauljensenia > Pauljensenia georgiae. Next base: position 45,125 of record NZ_AUBM01000011.1, on the reverse strand, counting down.
TGGGGGTGCCGGGCACGTACTGGCAGTGCGACGAGACCGCGCCCGCATCCCCCGGCCTGGCCGCAGACCCCGGAATCCCCTCCCGCTCACCCGTACACACCATCTCCAACGGCCCCCCCGTCACACGCCCACCCCGAGAAACACCCCCAGGAGCCCCGGACACCGCCGGAACGCCATCCGCGGAACCCCCACCAACAGCCGAACCACCCACAACCGACGACGACGGAAGATCACCTTCGGACACACTTACCTGTCGCTGGGTTGCGCTAAGTTCAAGTGCGGATCCCTCGCCATCTGTGGCATGCCGCACTGAATCGAGAGTCGGATCATCAGCAAGCGCTGGCCGAGCAAGAGACACAATTGCAAGAGAAACGACAATAGCGCATACTGCCGCCCTGAACACGCCTTTAGCTGACGGCGTCAGCATCTGCTGCCCTCCCGTCAACGACTTGCCATTCATTTTCCTTCCACTGGACACGGAACTTGATGATCGTGTCATACCTGCTCCCACTTTCGTACCCTTTGCTTGAATATCCTTCCGGCGTGTGTTCATCAATGTGAAACTGAACGTCGTAAATGGCAGTATCGGCCGCATCATCGGAGACGCGATCAATAGAGTCAGTATTCGTAATACTCGCGTAGGTTCCCTTAGCCCAGTATCCGTTAGAGTAGAATTCATCAATCTGCGCAATTTCCCTTTGGCAGAAGGTACACTCTTCGTCGCTGATTGCCTTAATCGGGGCAGTATCCCCCGTGTTCCACGCGTATGAGTAGGCGTTGAGGTAGTAGCGGGCCGCGGCCGCCGCTCCTGCTTCGTCGCCTTTGCTCATCGCCGCGGGCCGCACTGGCGCCTTGTCGGTGACGGGCGGGCGCTTCAAACTCCCATCGGACTGGACCTGGTAGCCATGACTCATCCCATAATCCGGCTCCCCCCTAAAGAACACCACATACGCCCCCACCGACACCACAGCCACCAGAACAACCAACACCGCCAGCGCCCGCGCGCCCCACCGCCGACGGGGCCCCTCATCCACAGGAGTCCCCTTGTACGGGTCGATCCCCCGCGCCCGCAACGCCGCATCCCGAGCCAACGCCTCACGACGCAACCCCTCCACATACTCACGCACCACAGGCGACATCCCACCACCACCGCCATCGGGCAAGTCGCCGGCAGGACCACCGTCGGGCAGGTCATCAACAGGACCATCAGCGGGCAGGTCATCAACGGGACTTCCAGCGAACAGGTCGGTGTCGGCGGGACCGTCAGCCGACTGATCGTCGGTGGACGGGCCACCGCCCGGCCCGGCGGGCGTGCTGCGCTGCCCCTTCCGACCCGCCAAACCCACTCCTCTGGCTTCCACGGCGCCCTCGGGCAGAGCGCCCCCATCAGGATCGGAAAGAGGATGCGCGCTGCTCGTTGGGGCATTTCCAGCGGGACTGGAAGCGGTGCCGCGGCCGAGCCCTCCGCCGGGTGGATCGCCCACCGCTCCGCCGCCTAACACCCCGCCAGAAGAAACTGCTGCGCCTCCACCGCCGGACCCAGAGGCACCGGCAACCGCGCCGGCGCCCGCCTCGTCAACCAGCCCGCGCCCACCATCGGACAAGGCGGCATCATCTGCTCCCACTGGAACCACATCCTCGTGCCAAGAACGACCCACACTAGTGGCCCGCTTCACTCACCTTCGATGGTAACGCCCCACACACCCCCAGCACCAGACCCCCACCATGATCTGTGCACAACCATCCCATCCGTCAGGGAAAGAAGCAGGCCCCAAGAAGCACCCCCAAGAGCCCGCCGCTCCGAGCCCCCGGTCCCCGCACGGTGCGCGACGTCCGCAGGGCCGCCACCGAGCCCCCGACCACCACCACTAATGGTCATGATCCCTCCTGCGGTTGGCCCTCGACTTCCACAACGCGCCAGAAGTAACCATCCCAGGCCACCAGCACCCGCGCCCCACGCGCACGCTCGACCCCAGGCACCAAAGTCCCGTTCGTGTACACATCCGGCGTGCGCTCACTGAAGGACACATCCACCGCGTACGTCTCATCCCCGTAGGCCTGCTCGTCGGTCACGCGCCCGACTGCGGAGGCCTGGAAGTCCGACGCCCTCGCCTTGGCGGCCCACCCGCCATCGGCATACACGGAGGTGATGTCGTTGGCCGTGTTCGCGCACGCCTGGCACCCGGTGGCCACCATATCCGTGAACGCGCGAGGATCCCCCACATTCCACGCGTAAGCCACCGTCTCGAAGTAGTACGAGGCCATCGCCTCGGCCCCCGCATCCGAATACTCGCCCACCAGAGGATCAGGCACCGGGAACTCCCCCACACCACTGGGCCGCCGCAACGACCCATCCGACTGCACGTAATAATCCCCACTCATCACCGGGCCCTCAGCATCCGCACCACCGCCGCCCGAGCACGCCGACACCCCCAACACACACAGCGCCAACACGGCCCACCACACGCCGCCCAACCGACAACGCCCACCAGAACAACGCCCAACACCAGGCAACACTCCCACCAACACCACATCCTCGTGACGAACCTCGAACCACCACAGCGGCTCCACTCACCCCGATAGTAACCCCCACACACCCCCAACACCAGACCCCCACCACGATCTGAACACAACCACCCCACACACCAGAACACAAACAGATCCACAAAACACACAACACCCACCACTCCAAGCAGCCACCGACAGGCCCAGGCCAACGCTCACACCCGGAAGGGCACCTCAATGCACCTGATGGTGCTAGGCACTCCCTGACGGCGCTGATGGCGGGGAGGACTGACGTGTCCAGCCGAATCCGTCCCAATGCACCTGATGGCGCTAGGCGCTCCATGACCCTCGGCGTGTCGAACGGCAGCTGAGCTGCACAAACGCCGCACCGAATCGCCAGTGGTCGAACAGGGGCCCTTCGACCAACGAGCACGAGCCCAGTTCAAGGGACTTTTCGTTGCCAACACAAGGGTCACCACCGGCGCCCGATTCAGCTCCCGGTCTGCCGGTTTCCAACCACTTCTCAACGGAAAGCCGACACCAGCACCCACAGAATTGGGGCACACCCCACCATATTATTTACCGCGTAACCTCATTTCCTTCCTCCGCGCGCACCTGTTGGACGACGACCCCGTCCGCTTCCATCCGATCTGCCAGAACCGCACACAAGGACCTGATTTACGCAACACCGAGGCGCACACAACGGCAGAATCACGCCCTTGTGTGCGACTGTGTGTTGCGGAAACACCGACGTTGTGTGCGGGAAGCACTCCGCAAGGAGCGCTCGGATAGGACCCGGGGCGCCCACCTGGCAACGACCTCCCAGAACCGGCCACTCGGCCTCGAATGCACCGGCCCGCTCAGAGCGACAACAGCCTGCGGGACCATCCGCACTCCCCCTGGACCCACCGGCACATCCGGAAGGACAACGACCCTACGGAATGACGATTTCGGCCACGCGCATGGCGGGCCCCGTGAGGAACACGGGCGCCCCGGTGAGCCCGGGCCCGTCCCAGTCGATGACTCCGTCGATATCGACGCGCACCCTACCCCCGGGCACGTCGACGATCCACGTGGCGGGGGCGCCCGGCCCCCGGCGCAGCGCCGTCGCGACGGCCGCCGCGCAGCAGCCGGTGCCGCAGGCCATGGTCTCCCCCACGCCCCGCTCCAGGACGCGCATCCGCAGGTGCCCCACCTCATCACTCTCGCGCGTGAGGTCGACGACGAGTTCCAGGTTGGTGCCCTCATGGGGCTCCGGCTCGTATGCGGGGCGCATCTGCGGGGCGACGCGCGCCGCGTCCACCGCGGGCAGCTGCGCGCCCTCCAAAGCAGCCGGGGAGTCCAAGGCCACCACCGTGTGGGGGTTGGGCATGTCCACCCAGATGCCGCCCAGAACGCCTGGGATTCCGGGGACGGAGACCTTGACGGTCTCGCGCGCGGGGCTGGAGGCGGGCCCCATGTCCACCCTGTACTGGGCGCTGTCTTCCGCAGCGCAACCGTGTGCAACACCGTCCGGAGCGCCGCCCTTCTCAGCGCAATCGCCTACAGCACCACGTTCGGCAGGACCATCTTCCGCGCCGCCACCCGCGGCACCGTTCGCGGCGCCACCCGCACCACAGCCCTCCACGGCGCCACCCCCGGCCTCGGCGACGAGCGCCACCGTCCGTTTGCCGCCGCGCGTGAGGACGTCCAAGGACTCGCCCGGGGCGAGGCGGACCAGGCCCTCACGGCGCAGGTGGTCGACGAACACGCGCACGCCGTTGCCGCACATCTCGGCCTTCGACCCGTCAGCGTTGCGGTAGTCCATGAACCACGCGCCACCGGAGCGCACGCACCGGATGAAGCCGTCGGCGCCGATGCCGAAGGCCTGGGAGCACAGTGCCCGGACCTCCTCGGCCCCGGGGTCGTGGGAGTCGTCGGCGTCGGTGGCGACCACGAAGGAGTTCCCGCACCCGTGGGCCTTGACCAGGCGGGCGCGGCGCGGCAGGGGGAAGTCACGCATGGTGCAACGCTACCCCACCGGCGGCCCGCGCCTCGGCGATGTCGAGGACGTGGGACGCCACGTCCTCCGCGTCCCCCGCGGCATCCAGCCACACGACCCGCGGATCGGGTCGCAACCACTTGACCTGGCGGCGGGCCAACTGCCGGGTTGCCAGGGCGACCGAGTCGATGGCCTCGTCGACCCCCATGAGCCCGTCGATGACGGCCAGCGCCTGGGCGTACCCGGTGGCCCGGGAGGCGGTCCTCGCCTCGCGCAGCCCCGCCCCCTCGAGGGCGCGCACTTCCTCGACCAGGCCCGCGTCGAACATGGCGCGCGTGCGGGCCGCGATGCGCCGGTCCAGCTCCTCCCAGTCGCGGCGCAGCGCCACCATGACGGCAGGGCGGTGGAACTCATGGCGGGGCATGTGCGCGGAGTAGGGGCGCCCAGTCACCTCGATGACCTCCAGAGCGCGGATGATGCGGCGCGCGTTACGGGGGTCGATGCGCCTCGCCGAATCGGGGTCGAGGCGGGCGAGCCGCTCGTGGAGTCCGCGCGCGCCCAGGGGCCCCGCCGCTTCGGCCTCCAGGCGGGCCCGCACCCGCCGGTCCGTGCCCGGGAAGTCGATGACATCCAGCAGGGCGCGTTGGTAGAGCCCCGACCCGCCCGCGACGACCGCCACTCCCCCGCGCGCGTGGATCCCCTCCACGTCGGCGCGGGCGTGGCGCTGGTAGGCGGCCACGGACGCCTCGTCGCGCACGTCGAGCACGTCGATCTGGTGGTGGGCGATGCCACGGCGCTCCCCCTCCGGTGTCTTCGCGGTGCCGATGTCCATACCCCGGTAGAGCTGCAGCGCATCTGCGGAGACCAACTCCCCCGCCCCCCGGGCTCCGAGGCGCGCGGGGGCCCGCTGCGCGACGGAGAGCGCCACGTCGGACTTGCCCGAGGCAGTGGGGCCGACGACGGCGATGACGAGGTCGCTGGGGCGCGGATCGGGCTGGTTCATGGCTCCAGTGTATGGGCACGTCCTACCGCCGGACGCCCACGTGCCGATAGGCTGGGCGCATGAGCACACAAGACACTCCTCCCGTCACGCTGCCGCGCGTGTGCGAAGCCGTGGCCGCGACGGGCCTCATTCCCTTCGTCGCGGAGCAGCAGGTCGCCGTGATCCTGCCCGCCCGCACCGTGCGGATCGCCGTCCCCCAGGACAATCCCGGCCAGGGCGTCGCCGACTACCCCCGGTCCTTCGACGCGAAGCACGCCGACCAGTTGGCGGAGGCGGTGCGCAACCTCAACGCCTCCACCTACCTGCCCAAAGTGGTGAGCACCCCCACGGAGCAGGGGACGATCACTCTGCACATGCAGCACACGTTCAACTGGGTGGTCGGAGCGTCAGACGCGCAGCTCAACGCCGAGGTCTCCCAGTTCCTCATGGCCACCATCGCGATGATGAACCAACTCGACATAGCGTTCCCCGACCAGTGGGCCAAGGAGGCCGATCATGCCTGAGTGGAAGTCCTTCACCCTCGACGGCGACGAGTCGGCCGCGTCCCCCGGGGCAGCCGAGCAGGGCGCCCCGGCAGCGGGGGGCCCGGGTCCCGACGAGTTCGCGCTCAAGTGGGGCACCGAAGTCCAACCCGTGACCATCGAGCGCATCGCCGCCGTCCTGGAGGGCGACGGCCTGCCGGTCGCCACTTCCGAGTTCGTCGCGGCCACGCAGGTGGAGGAGGGGAACTTCCAGATCCACCGCGAGCCCGCGGACTGCCCGTGGGCCCAGGTCGAGCTGCGCCTCTTGGTGCAGGGGGCGGAGCTGGCCGACCTCGACCGCATCGCCAACGACTGGAACGCCGCCCACCTGCAGCCCACTGTGTTCCCGGTCCCCGAGGCGGGGCAGCCGCTGCTGGTCGCGGCCAGCCGCTTCTTCGTCGGCGAGGGCATGTCGGACCGTCAGATCCACGCGATGATCCGTCGCGGCGTTGTGGTCGGCCTGTCGTTGGCGCGCGAACTCGCCCAAGCCGGAGGGGACGGGACGGGCGGCGCCTCCGACGAGGAGGGGGCCGGATCCGAGTCCGCCCCCGCTTCCGACGAGAACGGGGCCGTCTCCGAGCCGGACCCCGCTGCCGCCGAGGACGGCGCGGAGCCCGCACCGGTTCCGGCTGCCGATGAGGAGAGGGCCGAGCCGTCCGCACATGCCCGAGAGGACGGGGCGTAGGGGCGGACTGCTCCCGGTTGTTTCGCCCGACTCGTGTGGGGGCGCGGCTGTGCCGCGTCCCCGCACGTGTTCGGCGGAGGATCGCATTTATATTGGGGGCTCTGCGCGGTCCTCGCTCCCGGGAGCAGTCCCGAAGGCCGACCACCACTTCGCAGTGATGACCGCCATAGGACAACGCTACAGCATTGCGGCTCCAGTCACAGCGCTTTCATGTTCCCCTGGGGCGCGCCTCCAAGGCCCGCGGGCGCGGAGCCGCCATTGCCCGAGGGCCCACCCCTCACTCCTTCTAGATGTCGCACACAAGGGACAGGATTAGGAAACACAACACCGCACACAAGGGCTTGATTCCGCCCTTGTGTGCGGCGCGTGTTACGTAAATTAGGGTCCTTGTGTGCGTACCCCGGGGGAGGGGCACACAACCCAGAGGAAAGCCGGGCTGGGGACCGGCTCTGGCGCGAGTGTGGACGCGCGTTGTCGACACCGTGAGGGGGTTGTCGACACCGTGAGGGGGATATAACGCGCGCTGGTGCCGATAACGCGCGTCAGCGCCCCCCGGCCCCTCAGCCGCCGACGCGGACAGTGGGCATGCCGAGGGCGACCCCGGTTCCTGGCTCTGCCGCGTCCCGGCCCGCCTGCCAGGCGTCGCCGGCGCGGGTGCGCCGGATCTCGAAGAGCCCTCCCTCGAGGCCCGAGTCGGCGATCAGGTGGTGGGGGGCGCCGTGGGTGACGCTCGCCCGGATCATGTCGCCAGGTCGGGGCCTGTCGGCGCCGGACAGGGAGTCCGGTAGTCCGACGTGGACCAGCCTGTTGTCGCGGGCCCGCCCGGTGATGCGGCGGGTGGCGCCGTCCTTGCGCCCGTCGCCCTCCGAGACGAGCACCTCCACCCCAGCGCCCTCCAGGGCGGCGTTGTCCTCGGCGCAGATGCGCTCCTGTAGTGCGACGAGGCGCTTGTACCGCTCGAGCGCCACATCCGCCGGGACCTGGTCCTCGCGGTCCGCGGCGGGCGTTCCCGGCCTGGGCGAGTAGAGGAATGTGAACGCCGAGGCGAAACGCGCCTCCTCGACGACCTGCAGCGTCTGGGCGAAGTCCTCCTCCGTCTCGCCGGGGAAGCCGACGATGATGTCCGTGGTGATCGCCGCCGCGGGGACCGCGGCGCGCACCCGCTCGAGGATCCCCATGAACCGCTCGCGCCTGTACGAGCGCCGCATCTGGCGCAGCACCCTGTCCGACCCCGACTGCAGGGGCATGTGCAGGCTCGGCATGACTGTGGGCGTCGTCGCCATGGCGTCGATCACGTCGTCGGTGAAGGCCGCCGGGTGCGGGGACGTGAAGCGCACCCGTTCGACGCCCTCGACCCCGCCCACCGCGCGCAGCAGGTCCGCGAAGGCCCGGCGCTCGCCGAAGCCCACGCCGTAGGAGTTGACGTTCTGGCCCAGCAGGGTCACCTCGATGGCTCCCTGCGAGGCGACCGCCTCGACCTCCGCCAGGATCTCCCCGGGGCGGCGGTCGCGTTCCTTTCCGCGCAGGCGGGGGACGATGCAGAAGGTGCACGTGTTGTTGCAGCCCACGGAGATGGACACCCACGCCGCGTACACGCTCTCCCTGCGTGTAGGAAGCGTTGAGGGGAACACTTTGAGGGATTCCTCGATCTCGACAGCTGCGGCCCTGTTGTGCTCGGCGCGGCGCAGCAGCGCGGGCAGCACGTCGATATTGTGGGTGCCGAACACGGCATCGACCCACGGCGCCCTCTCGACGATGCCGTCGCGCATCTGCTGGGCCAGGCAGCCGCCGACAGCGATCTGCATCCCGGGGCGGTCGCGTTTGACCGCCGCCAGCTGACCGAGGTTGCCGAAGAGCCGGGTCGCTGCGTTCTCCCGGACCGAGCACGTGTTGATGACGACCACGTCTGCGCCCATGTCCCCCGCGTCGGTCGCCCTGGCCGCCGCCTCGGGCACCTGGTCGACGGGCAGCAGTCCGGCCTGCTCCAGCAGGCCGGCCATGCGCTCGGAGTCGTGTTCGTTCATCTGGCAGCCCAGCGTGCGCACCGCGTAGGTGCGGGGCCGGGCGGGGGGATTGTGCGGGTTCATCGCCTGGAGTCTACCGGCATTGGCGCGCTCCGCCCCGCCGGGGCCTTTCCGCGCCGCTGTGGCGCGGGGACAGCGCGCCACAGCGGCGTCCGAGGAGGCGAATATGGGAACGCCCCCTTTGTCAAAGGAGTCCCCCGTCCAGCGCCTCACGCAGCAGTGCCAGGGCGGCGTCCACGGCTCCCGCGCGCACGGCGCACCGGTCGCCGGGTATGCGGACGAGGCGGTGCAGCGCGCCCCCGGGGGCCGCGCACGCCACGTGGACGGTTCCCGCCTCGTGGCCATCGGCGCTGCCCGGGCCGGCTACCCCCGTCGTGGACAGGGCGATGTCGGCCCCGAAGAGTGCGCGCGCGCCGGAGGCCATCTGCTTGGCGACCTCCTCGTCGACGGGGCCCACCAGCTCCAGGCGCTCCCTGCTCACCGACAGGACGGAGGCCTTCGTGTCCGTGGCGTAGGTGCACACTCCCCCGCGCACGACTCTGGAGGCCCCGGGTATGTCGACCAGGCGCGCCACCAGGGCGCCCCCGGTGAGCGATTCGGCGGTGGCGATGCTCAAGCCCCGGGCGGCGAGTTCCCCGACGAGGGCGGCGACCCCCTCGGTCCTCATGCGCCCCACCCCGCTTCCCCGTCCTGCCACGGCCCGTCCTCGCCGTCCCCGCTGCCCAGGGCGTCCAGCGCCTCACACACGGCGCGGGCGGACACGTCCGGGCCGTAGCCCTTGCGCGCGAGCATGCCCGCCAGTCGGCGGTAGGCGGCCCGGCGGGGCATGCCGCGCACCGAGCGCGCCCTGTCCTCCACCAGCCGACGCGCCCTGTCGTACTCGTCGTCCGCACTGATCGTGGACACCGCCTCGTCGATCGTGTCCCCGTCCAGCCCCTTGCGCCGCAGTTCCGCGACCAGGGCGGGCCCGGTCCTTCCCCGCGCCGCGAAGCGCTCGCGCACAAGCGCCCGGGCGAACGCGCGGTCGTCCACGAGGCCCACCGCCTCCAGCCGGGCGACCACCTCTTGGCCGACCCCGTCACGGAAGCCCCGCGACGCGATGGCGCCGAGCAGTTCGCGCCGCGACCGCGCCCGCGTGTCGAGCTGGCGCAGAGCGACCTCGCGCGCCGCCTCGACGGCCCTCGGCCCCTCAAGTGCGGCGTTGCGCTCGCGCATCAGGCGGGCCCGCTCGGCTGGGGAGGGCCGCCCTTCGCGCGCCTCCCCCGGCCCCGGGCGCTCCGGGGCCCCGGGGTCCTCCTCCTGGTCCTGGTAGGCTTCCATGGCTCAGAAGCCCGCGTCCTCGTCGGGATCGACGGACGGCGCCTGGGAGGCCTCCTCGGGCGGGGCCTCGGCGATGCCCAGGGCGACCAGGATCTTCTGCTCGATCTCCCCCGCCAGCGCCGGGTTGTCGACCAGGAACTGGCGGACGTTCTCCTTGCCCTGGCCCAGCTGGTCGTCGCCGTAGGTGAACCAGGAGCCGGATTTGCGCACGATGCCGGTATCGACGCCCATGTCGATGATCGAGCCCTCGCGGGAGATCCCCTTGCCGTAGACGATGTCGAACTCGGCCTGCTTGAAGGGGGGTGCCATCTTGTTCTTCACGACCTTGGCGCGGGTGCGGTTGCCCACGGGGGCGCCCGCCTCCTTCAGGGTCTCGATGCGGCGCACGTCGATGCGCACCGAAGCGTAGAACTTCAGCGCCTTGCCGCCCGTGGTCGTCTCCGGGGAGCCGAAGAACACGCCGATCTTCTCGCGGAGCTGGTTGATGAAGATCGCGGTCGTCCCCGTCGCGGAGAGCGCGCCGGTGATCTTGCGCAGGGCCTGGCTCATGAGGCGCGCCTGGAGGCCCACGTGGGAGTCGCCCATCTCGCCTTCGATCTCCGCCTTGGGCACCAGCGCGGCAACGGAGTCGATGACGATGATGTCGATGCCGCCCGAGCGGATCAGCATGTCGGCGATCTCCAGGGCCTGCTCGCCAGTGTCGGGCTGGGAGACCAGCAGCGAATCGGTGTCCACCCCCAGGGCCCGGGCGTAGACCGGGTCGAGGGCGTGCTCAGCGTCGATGAAAGCCGCGTTGCCGCCCGCCTTCTGCGCGTTCGCCACGGCGTGCAGGGCGACCGTGGTCTTGCCCGAGGACTCGGGCCCGTAGATCTCGATGACCCTGCCCCGGGGGAGGCCGCCAATGCCCAGGGCGACGTCGAGGGCCAGAGAGCCCGTGGGGATCACCTGGACGGGCGGGCGGGAATCGTCGCCCAGGCGCATGACCGACCCCTTCCCGAACTGCTTGTCGATCTGGGACAGCGCGACCTGGAGGGCCTTGTTGCGGTCATTCTCCACCGTGCGCGATGCCGTGCTCTTGCGGGCAGCCATGGGCGTTCCTTTCTCCGTGGGCCTCTCCGACCCGTTGTCCTTCTGGCCGATGACGCCTCCCCTCTCCGGGGCGGCGTAATGACGATACGCGCGGCCATACGCGTCTGCGGAACGCCCGCGGACCGCCTGTGGACGCGGCGCGGGCTCCGGAGCCACCGGTGGACAGACTATATGGAACACATGTTCGATGGCGCGGCGACACGCCGCATCTACCGGTCAGTGCCCCCGCGTCGCCGGACGGGGTCGGTGCGATGGATCCAGCGCGCGTCCTCGCGGCCGGTCTCCCGCGTGAGGGCATCCCACACCCGGTCGGGATCGGTGCCCGCGCCGAGCGCCTCGGCCGCTGTGGCCCCAAGCTCCGCCAGGTGGAGATCCGTGACATAGGAGCGGCCGAGCGCCGACCCGAAGGTGGCCTCGACCGCTTCGTAGAACTCCGAGTGCTTCACGTTCAGGAGATCAACGCGACCGACATAATGTCGTCGGGAACCGCGTCGGGGACGACTGCGCCATCAACGACCGCCATACGGTCGGAGACCTCGTGCAGCACGAACCACAGGGGAACCCCCAGGGCATGGGAGATAGCATCGAGCAGCTCGGAAGACGCCTCCTTCTGTCCGCGCTCCACCTCGGACAGGTACCCCAGCGACACCTGGGCCTCCGAGGAGACCTCGCGCAGGGTCCGGCCCTGGCGCTGGCGGATACCGCGCAGGACGTCTCCGAGCTCCGTGCGCAGCAGTGCGGTTTCGCGCGGTTTCTTTTCCATACCTTTACTGTAGCGGCTCATCGGAACCGACCGCATGTCCGTACCGCGCATCGGACCGCTGCGACGGCGGTCCGGGTGGCTTCTATTAATGCTCATAGTGGTGCAACGCCCCCGATCATGTGCGCATTCCACGCCTCGGCACCCCTCGTCTGTAAATTGCGCCACCTAGACTCAATCCTGGGACGCTGCCCCGCGCGCAACTCGCTGCTGCGAAGGGCCATCCGTGTCCTGCTCGGAAGGGCAGTCGTCCTCATCACAGGCGCCCTCCCCGTTGCTGTGCGCCTGGTCCTCGTCGTCGGCCTGGGCGTCCAACTCCTTGCTGATCCGCATGCCGTCGACGATGTACGTGATGCCCGAGTAGACCGTGACGGCCAGAGCCGCTCCGGTGAGCGCAAGGCCCAGGCTGACCAGCGCCTCCGCCAACCAGGTGTACGCGGGGTCGAGCACCGGCAGATAGTCCCACGGGATCAGCAGCGTGCCCAGCGCCAGAATCTGCAGGAGCGTCTTGACCTTGCCCACGTAGGCCGCGGCGACCACGACGCCTCGGCGCAGAAACGCCGCGCGCAGCCAGGTGATGCCGAGCTCGCGTACTGCGATGACTATCGTCACCCACCATGGCAGCACGGCCTGCCACGACAGCAGGGCGAAGGCCGACAGAGTGAGGGCTTTGTCGGCGATGGGATCCACTATGCGACCGAAGTCCGTGATGAGCCCCCAGCTTCGCGCCAAGTGGCCGTCGAACTTGTCGGTGATGGCCGCGATGGCGAAGACCACGAAGGCGAGCAGACGCTCCAGGTACGACGGTCTCAGGGCCAGGTAGATGAAAACGGGCACCAGGACGATCCTCGTCACCGTGAGCGCATTCGCCACGTTCAAATTCGAGATCCGCCGGGTCTGCACCCGCGATACGTTGTCGTTCACGTCGCCTCTTTCCACTGTGCTCAGCGTCCTGTGAGCTGCCAAGCGTCCTCGTCCCCAGTCGCTTCCTCATCGACCCAGTCGGGCGCCGAACCGCCGAAGTCGGTTCCAGCGTAGGGGTCCTTGCCCCTGTTGGGCGAATCGGCTACGCCGCCCACCGCCCCCGCACTGCCGCCGTCCCCAGCGCCACCAGGTGTTTCGTCGGCGCTGCGCCCGCCCGGGGCCCCGGCCTCGGCGGCAGCGCCCGGAGTGGGCCCCGCAGCCGCGGGAGCACTGGATGCCTTAGTGGGAGCGGGGGCGATGGAACCCGGAGCGGGGCGGGATCCGGCAGGGGATGCGGGGGCGGCCGTACCCGCCCCGTCCAGAGACGCCTGCTCGCCGCGCAGCATCGCCAGGACCTCGGGGAGCCGCTCGGGCGGGACCAGCACCTGGCGCGCCTTCGACCCCTCCGACGGGCCCACAATATCGCGGGACTCCAGCAGATCCATGAGCCTTCCCGCCCTGGCGAAGCCGACGCGGAGCTTGCGCTGGAGCATGGAGGTCGACCCCAATTGCGTCGAGACCACCAGCTCCGCTGCCTGCAGCAGGTCGTCCAAGTCGTCGCCGATGTCCTCCGCGACCTTCGCCGCAGTCTGCTCGGGGACCACGTCGTCGCGGTAGTGGGCTTCCATCTGGCCCTTCACGTGGGAGACTATCTGGTGGATCTCCGACTCCGACACCCACGCGCCCTGCACGCGCATCGGCTTCGAGGCGCCCGCGGGCAGGTAGAGGGCGTCGCCCTGGCCGATGAGCTTCTCCGCGCCGGGCTGGTCCAGGATCGTGCGCGAGTCCGTGAGCGAGGACGTGGCGAAAGCGAGTCGCGAGGGGATGTTCGCCTTGATGAGGCCCGTGACCACGTCGACGGAGGGGCGCTGCGTGGCCAGGACCAGGTGGATGCCGGCGGCGCGCGCCAACTGGGTGATGCGCTGGATGGACGCCTCAACGTCGCGGGGCGCGACCATCATGAGATCTGCGAGCTCATCGACGACGACCAGCAGGTACGGGTACGGGTGCAGGACCCGCTCCAAGCCGGGTTTGGCCTGGACCTGCCCCAGGGACACCGCCTTGTTGAAGTCGTCGATGTGCTTGAAGCCGTAGTCCGACAAGTCGTTGTAGCGGGCGTCCATCTCCTTGACGACCCATTCGAGCGCCTCGGCGGCCTTCTTCGGGTCGGTGATGATCGGCGAGATCAGGTGGGGGATGCCCTCGTAAATGGTGAGTTCGACGCGCTTGGGGTCGACGAGGATCATCCGCACCTGCTGCGGCGTGGCGCGCATCATGATGGAGGTGATCATGGAGTTCACGAACGAGGACTTGCCCGAACCGGTCTGCCCGGCGACCAGCAGGTGCGGCGTCTTGGCCAGATTCGTCACCACGTAGCCGCCCTCGACGTCCTTGCCCACGCCGACCACCAAGGGGTGCTGGTTGCGCCTGGCGGCACCCGAACGCAGCACGTCGCCCAGAGCGACGTTCTCCCTGTCGGAGTTGGGGATCTCGATGCCGATGGCCGACTTGCCGGGGATCGGGGCCAGGATGCGCACGTCTGCCGAGGCGACGGCGTAGGCGATGTTCTTCGACAGATTGGTGAGCTTGTCGACCTTCACGCCCGCACCCAGGACGACTTCGTAGCGCGTCACCGTCGGACCGCGTGAGAACCCGGTGACCCGCGCGTCGATGTTGAAATCGGCGAACACCTGCGCGAGCGCGCGCACGACCTGGTCGTTGACAGCCGAGCGCGTCTTGTGGGGCGGACCACAGACCAGCAGGTCGTCAGCGGGCAGGGTGTAGGCGATGGACTCGTCGAGGTCGGCCTGGAACCCTCCCGCGGGCGCCTCGGTCATGGGCGGGGCCTCCAGCCCGGGGTCGGGCTCGGGGACATGGGCCGGGACCGTGTCGGGCTCGGGGGCGGCAATGGTGGGCCGCACCTGGGTGAGGACCTCGGTGGGCGCCCCCTGGGGGGTTGTCCTGGGGCGCACGGCTGGTGCGGCGTCCTCCCCCAGGACCGTGGTCGCCCCGTCGGTTCCCGTCGTCGCCCCGTCGTCATCCGCAGCCTGGGCGGGGCTGACCTCGTGGGGCATGCGGAAGGACTCGTCGCCGTCGTAGCGGTCGAGGAGCGGGTCGTCGCCGGGGCGGCCCCCGTGCCCGCCTTCCTTCCGGTCGGCCGTGGATCCCGCCGTCGTGCCCCGGGCTCCGTCAGCCGAGGACCCGGGAACGGAGTCCGCCCCGTGCTTGCGGGCCAGCGCGGCGCGCGCCTCCCGCAGGCGCGCGGGCACCTCGGCGACCCGGGTGCGCGTGGCCAGCAGGAACGAGTAGAGGAGCAGGAGGACCAGGATCGCCGCGGCGCCCCACACCGACAGCAGCAGCGACAGGGGGCGCGCGATGAACCACCCGGCGATGCCGCCCGCCTGCTCCACTGCCGCGAAGGGATCGATGGAGGGGTTACCGCGCGAGACGTGCACCAGGCCCGTCAGGGAGAAGGCCACGCCCACTCCCCCGGCGACGTGGTGGGGCACGGCGGACTTGCCCGAGCGGGCGCGCACGAGCTCCACGGAGAAGGCCACGAGGACCAGGGGGAGCACCACGGAGAAGATGCCGACCAGCCCGGCGGCGCTGTGGTGGATGAAGTCGCCGGCCTCGCCGGAGACCTGGAACCACTCGCGCAGGGCGACGATTATCGCGATGGCGACCAGAACGAAGGCGAGGGCGTCGCGCTTGAACTGGGCGTCCGTCGCCCTCCACGCGGCCGCGCACCGCACAGCCCCCCGACCGATCGCCGAGAACACGCGGGAGAGCAGGCCCGGCGCGGCACTGGCCGACGAGGCGGGGGCCGGCTGCGCGCCCTTCGGGGAACGGGGCCTGGCGGGCTTCTTCTTAGGGGACGCGGAACGGTTCGACTGGTTGGCCATGATGCTCTGACGCTACTCTCACACGACGGGAAAACCTTGTAGGCGCGCCGAAAACCCGGTTTCTTGCAGCGCGCGTTGCCCTCAGGGGCGCAACGGGACGACGGTCGAGACGACGCCGCTCTCCAGCACCGCCTCAACCTGCTGGAGGGTGGGGACAGGCAGTGCGGAGGGGTGGGAGAGGGTGATCGCCGCCCCGGCGTTCGCCATGAGGCAGGCGTCGGCGAGCTCGTAGCCCATCAGGAGCCCCGCGCACATCTCCGCGATGTGGGTGTCCCCCACTCCGGCGGTGTCGGCGGTCGTCGTCTGGAACGCGGGGATGTGGACGATGGGGGCGTCGCGGCCCTCCTGGAGCTCGCACCCCATGGATCCGAGGCGGCGCACCGTGGTGGCCCCGGGCCGCATGAGGTCCCGGATGGCCGTCCCCCCGCGGTAGCCTGCCAGGATCGATGTCAGGGTTGTCGCCTCGCGCACGTTCATGGTGACGATGTCCGCCCGGCCCAGCAGGTTCCGCCACGCCTCGACGGGGACCTGCTCGACCGCCGGGGAGATCGACACGACCAGGGTCACCGACTCGGGCAGTTCCGCCCCCCATTCGGAGAGCACCTTCGCCGAGTGCGGGTTCGTGAGGTCGGAAGCGGCGACGTGGATCGTGTCCCCGGGCTGGAGGATGATCCGGTCGAGGACCGCGCGCGAAGGCTCGGACTCGACTCCCGCGGTCACCACCGACGTCATCGAACCGTCCTCGACGATCAACTGGATGACCACGCCGATGTCCCCGACCAGTTCCGGCGTGAGGACGCTGACCCCCGCCTCGACCAACTGCTGGCGGACCGTGAACGAGTTGGGGCCCGTTCCCAGGGGCGAGGCCATCGCGGCGGGGACACCCATCGCCGCCGCTGCGCTCAACGTCGTGAAGCCGCCGCCCGGGCGCGAGCTCGCGGCGTCGGCGTGGACTGAGCCGCCCCTGCCGGGCATGTACGCGATGTGCATCGGCAGCACAAGAGCCACGGAATGAGTCGAGATGAAACGTCCAGCCACTCATGCCCCCTCGTATCGAAGTCCGTCCCCGGCGACCCGCGCCGATGCGCGGGGGCGCCGCTACTGCTCGGTCACCACTGGGACGATCATAGGCCGCCTGCGCAGGCGCCGCGCGACCCAGCGGCCGATCACGCGCCGCATGGCCTGCTGCAGGACGTAGGGGTCCTGCCCGCCCGGGGCGGCAGCGTCCTTGAGCGCCGAGGCGACATCGGGGAGGATCTCGTCGAACACGGAGTCGTCCTCGGCCATCCCGATGGCACGGATGGTCGGGCCGGCCAGGACCGTTCCCGAATCGTGCTCGACGACCGCGAAGATGGAGATGAAGCCCTCCGCGCCCAGCGTGCGCCGGGTCTCGAGCTCGTCCTCGGAGATCTCGCCGATGGAGCGCCCGTCCACGTAGACGTACTCGCAGGGCACCACGCCGGACACGCGGGCGGCGCCGTCCTTGACGTCGACGGTGACCCCGTCCTCCGCCAGGACAACGGACTCAGGGCTGATGCCCGTCTTCACCGCGAGCTGCCCGTTGCCCACCAGGTGGCGCACCTCGCCATGGATCGGCATGACGTTCTTGGGCTGGATGATGTTGTAGCAGTAGATGAGCTCACCCGCGCTGGCGTGCCCGGAGACGTGGACCTTCGCGTTCTCCTTCGACACGACCCGGGCGCCCAGGCGCGTGAGGTCGTTGATGACCCTGTACACGGAGTTCTCGTTCCCGGGGATCAGCGAGGACGCCAGGACCACCATGTCCCCCGCTCCGATGGAGACCGTTTTGTGGGAGCCGACCGACATGCGCGACAGGGCCGCCATGGGCTCGCCCTGGGAACCAGTCGCCATGTACACGCGCTGGGAGGGGGGCAGCTGATCGATCTCCTTGAGGTCGACGACCACCCCCTCTGGGATGGCCAGATGGCCCTTCTCCTCCGCGATGCGCATATTGCGCTCCATGGACCGGCCCACCAGCGCCACGCGGCGCCCGTGGTGGTGGGCGGCGTTGATGACCTGCTGGACACGGTGGACGTGGGAGGCGAAGGACGCGACGACGATCTGCCCAGTGGCCTCGCTGAACACCTGGTCCAGGACGGGGCCGATCTCGCGCTCGGGGGTGATGAAACCGGGGACCAGGGCGTTCGTGGAGTCCACCATGAACAGGTCCACGCCCTCCTCGCCCATCCGCGCGAAGGCGCGCAGGTCCGTCAGGCGGCGGTCCAGGGGCAACTGGTCCATTTTGAAGTCGCCGGTGATGAGGACCTTCGCCGCGCTGGTGCGCACGAACACCGCGAGGGCGTCGGGGATGGAGTGGGTGACGGAGACGAACTCCAGGTCGAAGGGGCCCACTGTCAGGCGGTCGCCTTCCGCGACGACGTTCAGGCCGGGGTCGCTCAGACGGTGCTCGCGCAGCTTGGGGGCCACGAACGCCAGAGTCAGGTCGGAGCCGTAGATCGGGATGTCGCCTCGCAGCTTGAGCAGGTACGGCACAGCGCCGATGTGGTCCTCGTGGCCGTGTGTGAGGACCAGGCCGACGACGTCGTCCATCCGGTCCTCGATCCACGAGAAGTCGGGCAGGATCAGGTCCACACCGGGCTGGGTCTCCTCCGGGAAGAGGACACCGCAATCGACGACCAGGAGTTTGCCTTCGAACTCGAGGACGTTCATGTTGCGCCCCACCTCGCCGAGGCCGCCCAGCGGTATGACGCGCAGCGCCCCCTTCTCGAGGGGCGCGGGTTCGCTGAGGTTCTCGTACAGGGGATTCATACGTTTAAGTCTGCCATGCCTGGAGGCGCCTTGATCGCGCGGGGACTCGTTCACCGGGGTCGAAACCCTCACATTCGCGTCTAGAGCGCGCCCTGGGCGACCAGTGCCGCCCGCAGGGCCTCGACCTCGGAGTCGGAGACGCCGACCAGCGGGAGGCGCACAGCGGGCGCGTCGATGACGCCCTGGAGCCACAGCGCGTACTTCGCCATGACGGCCCCCTGGCCGCTGCCCATGATCGCGCGCACGAGGGGGCGCAGCTGGTAGGACAACTCGCGCGCCTCCCACACCTGGTCGGAGTCGAGCAGCTCGATCATGCGGCGGTACTGTGCGGCCGCCACGTGGGAGACCACGGACACGAACCCGGATGCGCCCCCGGTCATCCACGCGAAGTTGAGGGCGTCGTCGCCCGAGTAGTACTCCAGGCCAGTGCGGTGCATGCGGTCCACGCCCGTCTCGACGTCCCCGGTGGCGTCTTTGACGCCCTTGATCCGCGGGTGGGCGGCCAGGGCGTCCAAGGTGCCGTCGGAGAAGGCGATGCCGGTGCGGCCGGGGATGTCGTAGAGCATGACCGGCAGATCGGTGGCGTTGGCGACTTCGAGGACGTGGGCGCGCAGCCCCTCCTGGGAGGGCCTGTTGTAGTAGGGGGAGACGACCAGCAGCCCGTTGGCTCCGTGCTCCTGGGCGCCCTCGGCAATGCGCACCGCGTGGGCGGTGTCGTTGGAACAGGCACCGCACAGGATGAAAGCGCGGTCGCCCACCGCCTCGCGCACCGCGTCGGTGAGGTCGTTCTTCTCAGGCTGGTGGGTCGTGGGGGACTCTCCGGTGGTGCCGGAGAGCAGTATGGTGTCGCAGCCGCCGTCGACCAGCGCCGTGGCCAATCGCGCTGCGGATTCGCAGTCGAGGGAGCCGTCCGCCTTCATGGGGGTCACCATCGCGGTGGCGAGTGATCCGAAGAGCCTTGGGGGAATCATCGTCATACCCTTGACCATACCTTTACCCGGGGGCGCTCGTCTGGGACTTCCGCGCCTCGGACCGCCCGCAGGGCACCAGGGCGGAGGACGAGGCCGGGGCCGGGGCCGGGCAGTCCTGCCGCGCTCAGCGGACGGGGCCGGGACCCATGGTCGAGGGCCGACGGGACCAGCACTGGAACGCGCCCACCCCGCAGGGCACCAGGGCGGAGGACGAGGCCGGGCGGTCCTGCCATATTCTGCGGACGAGGCAGCCGACGGGGCCGGGTGGGCCTGCGGTGCCCTGCGGATCTCGCGCGACACCGCGGACTCGTCCCGTCCGACAAGGCCGGGCGATCTCGCTCACCCCCACATGGTTCCCCCACGCGACCATGATGTCCTCGCGCTCAGCGAGGGCAAGGATGACGGTATTGGCGGCCCATGGCACTCCTCCAGACGATGATCTCTTGCACCCACCACCCTCAGGACCCATGGGCCGCCAACCCACCCCCCGCACCACTGCACTCGAAACGGAAAACCAAGCCCCAATGCCTCGTTGCCCATTCCCATGCGCGCGGGCAAGTCCTGTGGCGTGGTGCAAGGGTTGTGTGGTTCCTTCGGACGGTGTACCACGAATAGCATGGTCAACGCTGGCGTTCCACATGGGCACCTATGGTTCCTTCGGACGGGGCACTGCGAATAGCATGGAACCCGCGCGGGATCCCCTCGAACGCCCCGGATGCCGGGTGCGGGCACGGGCCTATTCCGCTCGCGCCCACCACAGGTGCTGCGTGTGCCCGTCGCCGATGGCGCGTCCTGCCCCGGCGGGGGCGAAACCCGCTGAGGAGAAGAAACGCTGACGGGCCTCGTCGCAAACATCGATCCACACCCGCATCGCCCCGCCGACGAGGTCGGCGACTGCGGCCAGCATGCGCGATCCGTGGCCCAAGCCGGCGAAACGCGGATCCACGACGAGTTCGTAGATCTGAGTGGCCACCGCGGCAGGGGCCCCACCCTCCTGACCCCGGACAACGCCCGACGGGCCACCGGCAGCGCCCGCCTCGTCGTCCGGGCCGGCCAGGGCGAATCCGACGATGCTGCTGCCGTGGAGGGCCACCACCAGCGCTGCGGAAGCGGGGCGCGGGGAGGACAGGGCCGACTCCCACCCGGCCCGCAGCCGCTCCTCGCTCAGCCCCTGCGCCGCAAGCTCCTCCCCGCCGAAAAAGGCCCGCCACGCCCCCCACTGGAGGGCGGCGATAGCGCGCTCGTCCCCGGGCACGGCGGGGCGGACGGACGTGTCGGGGTGGGGGGGGGGCTCCCCGCTCCCACCGTTCACAGGCCCATCACCGATTCGATGCCCACGGTGAGGCCGGGCCTGGAGGAGACACTGCGCACCGCGAGCAGCACGCCGGGCATGAAGGAGACGCGGTCGAAGGAGTCGGTGCGGATCACCAGCTGCTCCCCGGGGTTGCCCAGCAGCACCTCCTCAGAGGCCGTCAGCCCCCGCAGGCGCACCGCGTGGACCGGAACGCCGTCGATCCTGGCCCCGCGTGCGCTGTGCGGGTCCGACTCAGTGGCGTCGGGCACGTCCCCGAGGCCGGCGGCCCCGCGGGCTCGCGCGATGCCGCGGGCCGTAGCGATTGCGGTGCCCGAGGGGGCGTCCACCTTGTCCGGGTGGTGCATCTCCACGACCTCGGCGGACTCGAAGAAGGGTGCTGCGATCTGGGCGAAGCGCATCGCTAGGACGGCCCCGATCGCGAAGTTCGGGGCGATGAGGACCGAGCGCCCGGCCTCCTCGGCGTGGGCGCGCACCCGAGCGTAGGCGTCGTCGTCCCAGCCGGTGGTGCCCACCACGGCGTCCACGCCCGCGTCCAGCAGCGCGTGGACATTGCGCTCCGACGAGGCGGGGGATGTGAACTCAACGGCCACATCCGCCCCTCCCAGGGACTCGCGCGAGATGGTGTCGCCCCCGTTGAGGCGCGCCACGACCTCCATGTCCGCGCAGGCCCCGACGGCCTTGACCACTGCGGTCCCCATGCGCCCGGAGGCTCCGATCACAGCAACGCGTTTCACAATGTTCTCCTTCTAGTGGGTGTGGGTGGTGGCGTGCTCCCACTGGCGCGGGAGCACGACGGCCCGCGCCCTCAGTCGCGCCGCCAAGCGGGAGGCCAGGGAGCGCACCTGCTGGGCGTCCACGGATTCGATGTCGCGCAGTGTCTCCTCGACGACGCGGTAGCGCCCCATGACCTCCGAGCGCCCCAGGCGCATCATCCGGGACCAGTTGTCCTCGAGGCCCAGGACCAGTCCTCCGCGGACCTGCCCGCGCACGCGGGCCATCTCCTCGTCAGTGGGGCCCTGGGTGGCGAGATCCTCCAGTTGGGCGCGCATGATGGCCTCCACTTCGGAGACCGACCCGGGGTTGGTGCCCGCGTACATGCCGAAGGAGCCCGTGTCGGAGTAGGGGGAGGCGAAAGCGTAGGTCGTGTAGGCCAGGCCCCGTTTCTCGCGAATCTCCTGGAAGAGGCGCGAGGACATCGACCCACCCAGCACGGACAACAGGACGTGCATGACGGGCGTCTCCTCGTCGGTGGCCCGCAGGCCCTCGCATCCAAGGACCACGTGCGCCTGGCCCACGTCCCGGCGGCGCTCGACAACGCCCTCCCCCGCGCTGCCCGCGCCCTCGGGAGCGCTGGTGGGGCGCCTGGGGCGCGGAGGGCGGGGCGCGGTCGACCACTGCGAGGCGGCCAGCGCCCCATCGACGCGCTCCACGAGCTCGTCGTGGTCGACGTTGCCGGACGCCACGACGATCAGTGAGGGGCACCCGTAGTTCGACTGGTAGTGCTCCCACACGTCGTCGCGCCCGACCGCGCGGATGGCGTCGGCGGTTCCGCCGACCGGCCGGCCGATGGGCGTATCGCCGTGGACCGCCAGTTGGAAGGCGTCGTGAACGACCTCCACGGGGTTGTCATCCCCCATCGCGAGCTCGTCGAGGATGACGCCCCGCTCCGTGTCGAAGTCCGCGGGATCCAATACGGAGCCCGTCACCATATCGACGAGGACGTCGATCGCCGTGCCCAGGTCGGCGTCGCGCACGCGCGCCCAGTACGCCGTGTGCTCGCGTCCGGTCTCGGCGTTGGACTCCCCGCCGACCGAGTCGAAGGCGACCGCGATGTCGAGCGCCGAGCGCCGGGCAGTTCCTTTGAAGAGCAGGTGCTCGAGGAAATGCGTGGATCCCGCGCGGACGGGGTCCTCGTCGCGCGAGCCGACGGGCACCCACAGGGACGCGCTCACCGATTGGGCGGCCGGGACCTGTTGCGTGAGGACCCTGACGCCGGTGCTCCCGATCGACCGGCGGATCCGGGTGTCGCCGTCGTCGAAGGACATGGACGCGGCGTCCGGAGTGAGCGGAAGCGCGATGGGGGGCATGAGACTCCTAGTCGGTCGACGGCCTCCCGCCAGGAGGCCCAAGGGGAACGGGGTGTGGGGCGGACCGGTGTCCGCCCCACACCCCTCAAAGCGTGGCGTCGCGCCCGCTCACTCGTCGGAGGCGCCCTCCTCGCGGGTGGCCTCGGACTCGTCCTCGCGGCGGCGGCGGGTACGCGTGCGGGGACGGCGCTCGCGCCGCTCGGAACGGTCACGCCTCTCGGCGCGCTCGCGCCGCTCGGAGCGCTCGGACTCGGCGGGGGCCTCCAGGTCGCCCGCCTCGCCGTCGATGACGGCGTGAAGGCTGAGCTTGCCGCGGTCGCCGATCTCGTTGATCTCGACCTCGACCTGCTGGCCGACCTGCAGGACGTCATCGACCGAGTCGATGCGCTTGCCGCCCACGAGGCGGCGCACCTGCGAGATGTGCAGCAGGCCGTCCTTGCCGGGGGTCAGCGACACGAAGGCGCCGAAGGACGTGGTCTTGACGACGGTGCCGACGAAGCGCTCGCCGACCTCGGGCATCTGCGGGTTCGCGATCTGGTTGATCGTGGTGCGCGCGGCCTCGGCGGAGGCGCCGTCGGAGGAGGCGATGTACACGGTGCCGTCGTCCTCGATGGTGATGTCGGCGCCCGTGTCGTCCTGGATCTGGTTGATCATCTTGCCCTTGGGGCCGATGACCTCGCCGATCTTGTCCACGGGGACCTTCACGGTGATGATGCGCGGGGCGTTGGGGCTCATCTCGTCCGGGCCGTCGATGGCCTGGTTGATGAGGTCGAGGATCGCCAGGCGCGCGTCGCGGGCCTGGCCCAGGGCGGCGCGCAGCAGCTGGGAGTCGATGCCGTCCAGCTTGGTGTCCAGCTGCAGGGCGGTGATGAAGTCCCGGGTGCCGGCGACCTTGAAGTCCATGTCGCCGAATCCGTCCTCGGCCCCCAGGATGTCGGTGAGGGTGACGGCCTTGGGCTGGCCGTCGACCTCGCCGGTCATCAGGCCCATCGCGATGCCCGCGACGGGGGCGCGCAGGGGAACGCCCGCCTGCAGCAGGGACAGGGTGGAGGCGCACACCGAGCCCATCGACGAGGAGCCGTTGGAGCCCATCGTCTCGGAGACCTGGCGGATGGCGTAGGGGAACTCCTCGCGCGTGGGCAGGACGGGGACGAGGGCGCGTTCGGCCAGGTCGCCGTGGCCGATCTCGCGGCGCTTGGGCGAGCCGACGCGGCCCACCTCGCCGGTGGAGAAGGGCGCGAAGTTGTACTGGTGCATGTAGCGCTTGGAGTTGACGGGCGACAGGTTGTCGATCTGCTGCTCCATGCGCAGCATCGCCAGAGTCGTCACACCCAGGATCTGGGTCTCGCCGCGCTGGAAGAGCGCGGAGCCGTGCACGCGGGGCAGCACCTCGACCTCGGCGGACAGGGAGCGGATCTGGCGGGGGGTGCGCCCGTCCATGCGGATCTCGTCGCGCAGGGTGCGCGCGCGGATCGTCTGCTTCTCCAGGGAGCGGAACGCGGCCTTGAGGTTCTTCTCGCCCTCGGGGAAGCGCTCGGCGAGCGCGGCCAGCATCTCCTCCTTGACGGCATCGACGGCGCCGTCGCGGGCGAGCTTGCCCTCGGTGAGCAGGGCCTCGGCCAGTTTGCCGCCCACGCACTCCTCGACGGCGGCGTACTCCTCGTCGGTGTAGTCCAGGAACAGCGGGAACTCGGCGGTCTCCTTCGATGCCTTCGCCGCGACCTCGAGCTGGGCCCGGCACAGGGCCTTGATGAAGGGCTTGGCGGCCTCGAGGCCGTCGGCGACGACCTCCTCTGTGGGGGCGGTGGCCCCGGCCTGGATGAGCTCCCACTCGTTCTTGCCGCCGCCGGCCTCGACCATCATGATGGCGACGTCCTCGGAGCCGTCGTCCTTGGTGACGATGCGCCCGGCGACGACGATGTTGAAGACGGAGCGCTCCAGCTCGCTCCAGCGCGGGAAGGCCACCCACTGGCCGTCGACGAGGGCCAGGCGGGTGCCGCCGATGGGGCCCGTGAAGGGCAGGCCCGCGATCTGGGTGGACATGGAGGCGGCGTTGATGGCCAGGACGTCGTAGGCGTCGTCCGGGTCGATGGTGAGCACGGTCTCGACGACCTGGACCTCGTTGCGCAGGCCCTTGACGAAGCCGGGACGCAGGGGGCGGTCGATGAGGCGGGCGGCCAGGATGGCCTCGGTGCCCGGGCGGCCCTCGCGGCGGAAGAAGGAGCCGGGGATGCGCCCGGCGGCGTAGGCCCGCTCCTCGACATCGACCGTGAGGGGGAAGAAGTCGAACTGGTCCTTGGGGTTCTTGCCGACCGTCGTGGCCGACAGGACGGTGGTGGCGTCGTCGAGGTAGGCCAGCGCGGAACCGGCGGCCTGCCGGGCGAGGCGGCCCGTCTCGAATCGGATGGTGCGCTTGCCGAAGCGGCCGTTGTCGATGACAGCTTCGGCTGCGACGATGTCAGAGCCTTCCATCATGGGGCGTTTCTCCTTTGGTTTGTTGGTGTCGCGCTCCACTTCGGCCTTCGATCGAAGCCCACGGAGCCACCGGGGGTTCCGTGAGCCACTGTCGAAAACCGTCAGTTTGCGCGCGGGTTGGCGTGCGCCCTTCGATCGGGCGCGGGATCGCCGGGCACCGGGCCCGGCACGAGAAAGCGGCCCGACTCCTTGGGGAGCCGGGCCGGGGTGGGTCAGCGGCGCAGGCCGAGGCGCTCGATGAGCGAGCGGTAGCGCTCGATGTCGATGTCGGCCAAGTAGCCCAGCAGGCGACGGCGGCGCCCGACCAGCAGCAGCAGGCCGCGGCGGGAGTGGTGGTCGTGCTTGTGGGTCTTGAAGTGCTCGGTGAGGTCCTTGATCCGCTGAGTGAGCAGTGCGATCTGCACCTCGGGGGAGCCGGTGTCGCCCTCGTGGGTGGCGTACTCGGCGACGATCTGGTCCTTGACGTCCTTGCTCAGCGGCACAGGCTTCTCCTCAATTCGTTGCACGGGGCGGCGGGGCGGATCCCCGCGGCTGACGGTCCGCGGCCGATCGACGGCTCAATAAGAGTAGCACGTGTGACTATTGCGCCAACCCGGCTGCGACGAAGGACACCATCGGGCGCGCGAAGGCACTCGTATCTTACTAGAGCGCCGTGACCGAGTCAGGATCAACGCGCCCGGCGGGGCCGATGCCCAGGACCGATGCCGTTTGTCGCAGGTCATCGTCCATTTGGGCGAGCAGCTCCTCCAGCGACGAGAACGCGAGCATCGGGCGGATCCGCGACACGAAGGTGACGGCGATCCGCTCCCCGTAGAGGTTGAGATCACTCCTCCCGAGGACGTGCGCCTCGACCGTGCGCTCCGTCGCGCCGAACTGCGGGTTGGTCCCCACGGAGATGGCGGCGGGCAGGAACTCGGCGCTCAGCGTGCCCGGGACGTTGCGCACCAGCCAGCCCGCGTACACCCCGTCGCCCGGGACGACGCCCTCGATCCCACTGGCCAGGTTCGCCGTGGGGAAACCCAGCGCCCGGCCCCGTTTGAAACCGTGCTCCACGGTGCCACGTATGCGGTGCAGGTGCCCCAGCACGCGCGCAGCCCCGGCGACATCGCCCTCGGCCAGCAGGGAGCGTACCCACGACGAGGACCACCGCCGGCCCTCGGGGGCCTCGATGTCCGTCACCATGACGACGTCGAAACCGAGGCCGCGCCCCAGTTCCCGCAAGGTGTCGATGGTCCCGGCGTTCGCCCGCCCGAAGCGGAAGTCCTCGCCGACCACCACCTCGACGGCGCCCATGCGGTCGACGACGTACTCCTGGACGAATTCGTCGGGCTCCAGGGAGTAGAGGTTCACGTCGTAGTGGGCCACGAGCACCGCGTCCAGTCCGGCGGCGGCCATCGCGTCGAGGCGGTCGCGCAGGGGCGAGATGAGCTGGACCCCGGCCTCGGGTTTGTGGACCTGCAGCGGATGCGGGTCGAAGGTGATGGCGACCGCGTCGACGCCGCGCCTGCGGGCGCGCTCGACGCAGGTGGAGACGACCTTCTTGTGCCCGTTGTGCATGCCGTCGAAGTTCCCGATGGTAACGACTGAGCGCTGCGCGCCCGGGATCTCGGCCAGTGTGCGCCAGATTCTCATTCGGCTGCCCCTTCTCCCGCTGTTCCTTCTGCGCCCGGTCCCAAGAACACGGTCAACGCCCTCAATCGGTCGCCGCTGCGCGCCACCAGTCCCACGACCCGTCCGTCGGGCGCGGTCGCGGCCAGCGGCCCCGAGCCGTCCGGGAGGTTCCGGCGGGCGGGCGCCTGTCCGTGGGCGAGCGCTGCCGCCTCGCGCGGGTCGAGGTCGATCACCGGGAACATCGCCCGGGCCGCATCGTCCAGGGGGATCAGGGGCACGGTGGGCCGCTCGGGGGCGCCGCAGGCACCGGCCTCGAACTGCTCGAGTGTGAGCGCGTCCCCGATCCCGAAGCGTCCCACCCGGGTGCGTCGCAGGCGCACCAGGTGCGCGCCGCAGCCCAGGGCGGCCCCGGCGTCGCGCGCGAGGGCCCTGATGTAGGTGCCCGAGGAGCACTCGACCACGATGTCCGCGTCGACGACGGGCACGCCCCCTCCCCCGCCGTCGCGCGCGGGCAGGGCGGCGGGGCGCGGGGCTCCGATGAGATCGAGGCGCTCGACGCGCACCGGGCGCGCCTCCAGCTCGACTTCCTCGCCGGCGCGGACACGGGCGTAGGCGCGCCGGCCGCCGACCTTGATCGCGGACACCGCGGAGGGCACCTGCATGATGTTCCCGCGCAGCCCTTCCAGCGCGGCCCCGAGGGCAGCGGCGTCCAGCTCCGCGCACCCGGGCGCGCTGGTGGTCTCGCCCTCGGCGTCGTCGGTGCGGGTGGAGGCGCCGAAGCGGATCGTCGCCTCGTAGGACTTCGTGTCGCCGCTCACCCAGGTGAGCAGTTTCGTCGCCTTCCCGATGCCCACGACGAGGACGCCCGTGGCCATCGGGTCGAGGGTGCCCGCGTGGCCCACCTTCCGGGTGCGGGCGGCACGGCGCACGCGCGAGACGGCGTCGTGGCTGGTGATGCCCTGCGGCTTGTCGATGACGACGAGGCCGGGGCGGGGGCTGTCGGGTCTGCGGGCCATCGCCTCGCTCAGTCCTCCCCGCGGGGGCCTTCCCCGTCCTCGTCGTCGTGGCGGTAGGGGTCGGCCTCCCCGGCGTAGGAGGCGCCTTGGGCGCGCTCGGCGATCGTCGCGTCCTTGGCCTTGGCCGCAGCGAGGGCGCCCTCGAGGGCGGCGGCCGACTCGGGCAGCGCGTCGGGGATGAACTCCAGGGTGGGGGTCAGGCGCAGTCCCAGAACCTTGCCCACCTGGGAGCGGAAGAGGCCGCCGGCCGACTCGAAGGCGCGGGCGGCCCCCGCCCTGGCAGCTTCGTCGCCGTAAACGGTGTAGAAGACCGACGCGTGCTGCAGGTCCCCGGTGACGCGGGCGTCCGTGATCGTCACGAACTCCAGCCGGGGGTCTTTGACGCGCCGTCCGATCATGGACGCGACCGTCTGCAGGACACGTTCTTGCACTTTGCGCACGCGCGCTTCGTCTGCCATGGGAACCTCCGCATCATTGGCGCACCCGTGGGCGCGCCGACTCCTCGCCCAATGGTACGAGATGGAGGCCCGGGGCGCGGGACGGCGCCCGGCCCCGCCGGGAACCGGGCGCAGGAAGGGGAACCGGCACCGCTCAGGGCACGCAACGCACGCGCCGACGGAAGCCCCCCGCCGCGCGCGAGGGGCGGGGACCGCAACCGGCCCCCGCCCCTGCGTGCGCCCGCTGTCTCAGTCGCGGGCTTTCTCGCGCATCTCCCAGGTCTCGATGACATCGCCCTCGGCGATGTCCTTGTAACCCAGGGTGATACCGCACTCGTAGCCCTCGCGGACTTCGGTGACATCGTCCTTCTCGCGCCGCAGGGACGCGATCTCCAGGTCGTCGGCCACCACGACGCCGTCGCGCACCAGGCGGGCCTTGGCGCCGCGCCGGATCGTGCCGGAACGGACGATGGAGCCGGCGATGTTGCCGAACTTGCCGGATCGGAACACCTGGCGGATCTCGGCGCTTCCCAGCGCCACCTCCTCGTAGATCGGCTTGAGCATGCCCTTGAGAGCGGCCTCGATGTCGTCGATCGCCGAGTAGATGACGTTGTAGTACTTGATCTCGACGCCCTCGGCATCGGCCAGCTCGGCCACCCGCTCGGCGGGCCGGACGTTGAAGCCGATGATGACGGCGTTGTCCACCGTCGCCAGGTTGACGTCGTTCTGCGTGATCGCGCCGACGCCGCGGTGGATGATCCGCAGGGCGACCTCGTCGCCCACGTCGATGCGCAGCAGCGAGTCCTCCAGGGCCTCGACGGCGCCGGACACGTCGCCCTTGATGACCAGGTTGAGGGTGTCGACCTCGCCCTCGGCCAGGACCTTGTCGAAGTCCTCCAGGGACACGCGCTTACGGCGCTTGGCCAGCAGCGCCTGGCGCTCGGCGGCCTCGCGCTTGTCGGCGATCTGGCGGGCAGTGCGGTCATCGGGCGCCACCAGGAAGGAGTCGCCCGCCCGGGGCACGGATGTCAGACCGAGCACAGCCACCGGGGTGGACGGGCCCGCCTCGGACACGTCCTTGCCCGTGTCGTCGAACATGGCGCGCACGCGCCCGTGGGAGGAGCCGACCACCAGGGAGTCGCCGACGCGCAGGGTACCGCGCTGCACGAGCATGGTGGCGACTGCGCCGCGGCCCTTGTCCAGGTTCGCCTCGATGGCCACGCCGCGGGCGTCGGTCGTCGGGTTCGCCTCCAGGGTCAAGGCGGCGTCCGCCGTCAGCAGCACGGCCTCCAGCAGCTCGTGGATGCCCTTGCGCTGCTTGGCCGAGATATCGACGAACATGACATCGCCGCCGTACTCCTCGGCGACCAGGCCGTACTCGGTGAGCTGGGAGCGGATCTTGTCAGGGCTCGCCCCGTCCTTGTCGATCTTGTTGACGGCCACGACGATCGGGACGTCGGCCGCCTGAGCGTGGTTGATGGCCTCGACCGTCTGCGGCATGACGCCGTCATCGGCCGCGACCACCAGGATCGCGATGTCGGTGACCTGCGCGCCGCGGGCGCGCATGGCGGTGAACGCCTCGTGGCCGGGGGTGTCGATGAAGGTGATGGGGCGCTTGCGGCCCTCGTGGTCGACCTTCACCTGGTAGGCGCCGATGTGCTGCGTGATGCCGCCGAACTCGGTGTCGACGACGTCGGTGTGGCGGATGGCGTCCAGCAGCTTCGTCTTGCCGTGGTCGACGTGGCCCATGACGGTGACGACCGGCGGGCGCGGAGCCATGTTCTCCAGGTCCTCGAGTTCCTCGGCCTCCAGGTCGATGTCGAAGGACTCCAGCAGCTCGCGGTCCTCGTCCTCCGGGGACACGACCTTGATGTCGTAGCCGAGCTCGGCCCCCAGGGCCTCGAAGGTGTCCTGGTCCAGGGACTGCGTGGCCGTCGCCATCTCGCCCAGCGCGAAGAGCACCGTGACCAGGGCAGCGGGGTTGACGTTGATCTTCTCGGCCAGGTCCGCCAGCGAGGCGCCCTGCCGGATGCGGATCTGGGCCCCTCCGCCGCGCGGGATGGAGACGCCGCCGATGACGGGCGCGTTCTGCTGCTCGTATTCTTGGCGTTTCGCGCGCTTGGACTTGCGCCCGCGCTGGTTGCGCCCTCCCCCGCGCCCGAAGGCGCCCGGGGTCGCGCCGCGTCCACCGCCGCGTCCGCCGCGGGGACCGCCGAAACCGGTGGAACCGCCCGACGGGCCGTTGCCACCGCCTCCCGGGCGGGCCCCGCCCCTGCCGCGCCCGGGGCGCGAAGGGCGGTCGGAGTGCGCGGGGCCGCCAGCGGCGGCGTTGCGCGCGAAGTTCGCCTGCCCGGGCATCATCCCGGGGTTGGGCCGGCTCCCGGGCCGGGGCGCGCCGCCGCGCGCGGACCTGGGGGCGCCGGGCCTCGGCGGGCGCTCGCCCTGGGAGGGGCCGCCCTGGCCGCGCCCCTGCCGGGGCGGAGCCGGGCGGGGACCGCCGGAGCCGCCGGGCCTGGGCATGCCCTGGCTCGAAGCGTAGGGGTTGTTCCCAGGCCTT
This sequence comes from Schaalia georgiae DSM 6843, assembly GCF_000429245.1. Classification (GTDB taxonomy): domain Bacteria; phylum Actinomycetota; class Actinomycetes; order Actinomycetales; family Actinomycetaceae; genus Pauljensenia; species Pauljensenia georgiae. Next base: position 14,112 of record NZ_AUBM01000011.1, on the reverse strand, counting down.
GGGCCCGCTGAACGGGCACCTGGGCGGGGAGCGCCGGGACGGGGGCCGTCCGGCCTACGCGGCGCGGGCTTGGGGGCCTTCGCCGAGGGGCGCGCACCCGGTTTGGGGGCCGCCGGGCCGCCCTGCGCGCCCGAAGCAGGGGCCTTGGGCGCTGCAGCGGGCTCGGGGGCGCCGGACGCCTTCGCGGCGGGTGCCTTGGGCGCGGCGGCGGGCTTGGGGGCAGCAGGCTTCGCGCCACTCTTCGCCGCGGGTGCGGCGGGCTTCTTCGGCGCGGGCTTCGCCTTCGCGGCCTCCTTGCCCTTCGCACCACTCTTGGGGGCGGCGGGCTTCTTCGGTGCGGGCTTCGCGTCGGCCTTCGGCTTCGCGGCTGCGAACTTCTCGCGCATGGACCGCACCACGGGCGGTTCCAGGGACGACGAGGAGGACTTGACGAACTCACCCGCTTCCTTCAGGTGCCCCATCAATTCCTTGCTCGTGATTCCGAGCTCCTTGGCGAGCTCGTGGACACGCAACTTTGCCACATTTCTCCTGTCCGGAAGCGCCTCCGGGCAGGAGGCGCGTTATTCGTCTTGCTGGCAGCTCATCGCTGGGTACTCATCGGGTGCCCATCAGCTTCCAACCCGCTTCCGTTTCTCGATCGTCGGCGTTTGCCGCTTGACTCGCGATCGCCTCCAATTGCACCCACACTGAGGAGCCGGTGTCGGTCCGCGCGCGCATCGCGCGCTCCAACGCCCGGCGCCTGCGGGCCGCCTGGACGCACGCGGGATCGGGGTGGATCCACGCGCCCCTGCCGGGCTGATCGCGTCGGAGGTCCACTGTCGCGGGGCCTCCTGGGGGCACGACTACGCGGACGAGGTCCGCTCGCGCGCCGCGCTCGCCGCAGCCGATGCACGTCCGGATGGGGCCGCCAGCGGCGGCGCTCCCCGGTGCGGATGGTTGCGACACGGTTCCCTAGTTTAATCCACGCGCGGTGCGGCCCCTGACCAACTCCTATGAGCGACTGGTCACGGAATCCGGTGTCGACACGCGCGAAGCGGTCGCCTCGTCCCCCGTTTCCGTGTCCGAGTGGATGTCGATGTGGAAGTTGGTGAGCCTGGCGGCCAGGCGGGCGTTCTGGCCCTCCTTGCCGATGGCGAGGGAGAGCTGGAAATCAGGGACGATCGCCGTCGCGGTCCGGTTGTCGACGGAGTGGACGACGACACGGGTCACGCGCGCGGGCGAGAGGGCATTGGCAACGAAGCGCGCGGGGTCCTCCGAGTAGTCGACGATGTCGATCTTCTCACCACCGAGCTCGGTCATCACCGCGCGGACGCGGGCGCCCACGGGGCCGATGCACGCGCCCTTGGCGTTGATGCCCTCGCGGGTGGCCGCCACGGCGATCTTCGTGCGGTGCCCCGCCTCGCGGGCGATCGCCCTGATCCTCACCAGCCCCTGCTGGATCTCGGGGACCTCGCGCTCGAAGAGGCTCTCGACCAGGCCGGGGTGCGTGCGCGAGAGGGTAACGCGGGGGCCGCGCTCGGTCCGCTCGACGCCGACCACGTAGGCACGGATGCGGTCGCCGTGGCGGTAGGTCTCGCCCGGGACCTTCTCCGAGTCGGGCAGGACGGCCTCGAAGTCGTCGCTGATCTGCACCCGCGTGAGATGGCCGTCCCTGCTCTGCTGGACGGTGCCGGTGATGATCTGCCCCTCCCGGCCGGCGAAGTCGCCGAAGACGCGCTGGTCGTCGGCGTCGCGGAGCCTGGCCATGATGACCGATCGGGCGGTGGCCTGGGCGATGCGCCCGAAGTTCTTCGGCGTGTCGTCGAACTCCCCGATGGGGTTGCCGTCCTCGTCCTCGTCGACGGCCATGACCGTGACGCGCCCGGTCTTCTTGTCGATCTCGATGCGGGCCTCGCTGATAGCGCCGGGGATGTTGTGGTAGGCCTTGAGCAGGGCCTCCTCGATGGCATCGACCAGGGTGTCCAGGGAAACGCCCTTCTCGGTCTCCACCATGCGCAGTGCCGTCATGTCGATTTCCATGTCCGCCTCAATCCTTTGAACCGAGTTCGACGCGGGCCCGCGCCTTCTTCATGTTTGCGTACTCGATGGTAGTCGTTCCCCCTTCGGTTTCCAGTGTGGCCGACACGTCGTCCGCACCGCGGACACGGCCACTCACGTGTCCGCCGTCACGGAGCTTGACCCGCACGGGCAGGCCTACCTGGCGTTTCCAGTGGCGGGGCTCGGTGAGCTCGCGCTCAGCACCGGGGGTGGACACCTCCAACAGGTACTCGCCGTCGATGGGGTCCGCCCGGTCGAGGGCGGCCGACACTGCGCGCGAGACCACGGCGAGGGTGTCCGAGTCCACTCTCGCCTGCTCCCCGGCGCCCTCGACCAGCGGAGTGTCGACCGTGACCCGCACCAAGGGGGTGCCCCCGGAGTGGGTGCGCACGACCGCGTCGAGTTCCAGGTCCTCGCTCGCGACGACCGGTCCCAGGAGTTCCTCGAGTCGCGCGTCTCGTGCTGGATGTGCCATTGCTCCCCGCTTTCCACTGTGTGGGACGCGCCGAGACCGGCGCGCCGACTTGGGTCTATATCCTACCCGGGGTGTGGGATGATTCCACCGTGCCTGTTTTGATTTCCGAAGCCACCCGCTCCACGCCCGTCCCAGCACCGAGGCGCGGAGCGCTCGCCCGAGCGGGCGCGGCGTGCGCCGTCGTGGCCGCCGTCGTGTCCGGATGCTCCTCCTCGTCCCTGCCGCAGCTGTCCGGGTTCGCCCAGGTCCGGGATTTGTCGGCCCGCACCGAGGCGGCGGCGGAGCTGCGCGCCCGGGCTCTGTCCACGGTCGCCGTGACGTGCACCTCCTGCCAGCAGGCACTGGGCTCGTTGGCCGACGAGTCGGCCACCAGGCTCGCGGCGCTGGGCGGGCTGTGGGATCCGTGGGGAGGGCAGCCCCCCGAGGGCGCCGAGGAGCCCGCGTCCGTCTCCGACGCCCCAGTGGACGTCGAGGGCTTCGTGGCGTGGTTGGCGGCCACCGCCGAGCGCGACCTGGCGGCCGCCGCGGATCCGACGACCACGGAGTCGGGCGACGACGCGCGCACCCTGGCGGCAGTCGCCCTGGGGCGCTACCGCAGCGCCCAGTCCCTGGCCTCCGCCTACGGGATCTCGGTGACCACCGGGGCCGCACGGGCGGATTCGGCCAACCAGCGGCTCAACGGCCTCAGCGAGGCGGGGGTGCAGACGTGGGGGGTACAGGACTTCCACACCTCCCCACTGCCCGCCCTGCCGTTCGGCCGGGCGGACCAGGGCATGGCCGCGTCACCAGTGCTGTCCGCCGCAGTCGCGTCGTGGGACTGCGTCGCCCAGACGCTGCCGCGCAACCGCGTCTCGGGCGAGCCGCTGGCCGATGCCGACGAGCGCGCCGAGGAGCTGATGGTGCGGACCGACCAGGCACTATCGGCCGGCGTCGCCGACGCGCGGACGGTGCGCTGCTCCCTGCCCTCGTCCTCGCCCGCCGACCTGGCGGTGGACCTAGTGGCCGCAGACGTGTCCCTGCTGGCCTCCGACTCAGCCTCCGTGCGGGCCGTGGGGGTCAACACGGCGCTCACCGACATCGCCCGCTGGGGGTCGGTGGCCGCTTTCGGGGCGGTCATCGGGGTCCAGTGACAGCGCCCGGCGGGCGGAGCTGCGACGGTGCCGGGCCCCGCCCCCGCAGTTGGGGGCGCCCGGTTCTGCGCCGCCGTCCACGCGGGCACAGGACCCCCTTCGGGCGCCTCACCCAAGTCCGCCCAGTTCCCCACCGTCTGCGCGGGCACAAGGACGCCCCGACGATGCCCCGGGATCCGCTGCACTTGGCTGTGCGGCGTCGGCAGTCCCCTCAGATGAGGGCGGTGATCGCGTCGCCGATCTGCGCCGTTGTGCGCGCCAGCGGCTCCCCCGCGCGCCTCGCCCCGGCCCGCGCCGCCATGTCGTGGGTGATCGCCGCCTCGACGCGCCGGGCAGGCTCGCCGTGCCCCAGGAAATCCAGCATGAGCGCCACCGAGGCGATGGCCGCCGTCGGGTCCGCTTTCCCCTGACCGGCGATATCGGGCGCGGAGCCATGGACGGGCTCGAACATCGACGGGAACTCGCCGCTGGGGTTGAGGTTGCCCGAGGCGGACAGGCCGATGCCGCCAGTGACGGCGCCCGCCTCGTCCGTGAGGATGTCCCCGAAGAGGTTGTCGGTGACGATGACGTCGAAGCGCCCGGGGTCGGTCACCATGTGGATCGTCGCGGCGTCGATGTGGCAGTAGCCGGTTTCCACGTCGGGGTACTCGCGGCCGACGGACTCCACGATGCGCCGCCACAGGTGGCCTGCGTTGACCAGGACATTGTGCTTGTGGACCAGGGTGAGGCGCTTGCGGCGCTTCCGGGCCAGGGCGAAGGCGTAGCGGACCACTCTTTCAACCCCGTGGGCGGTGTTGACCGAGACCTCCGTGGCGATCTCGTGGGGCGTTCCGACGCGGAGCGCCCCTCCGTTACCCGCGTAGAGGCCCTCGGTGCCCTCCCTCACGACGACGAAGTCGATATCGCCGGGGTCCGCCAGGGGCGTGGGGACCCCGGCGTAGTACTTCGAGGGGCGCAGGTTGACGTAGTGGTCCAACGCGAAGCGGAGCCCGAGCAGCAGGCCCCGCTCCAGGACCCCGGAGGGAACGGAGGGGTCCCCGACCGCCCCGAGCAGGATGGCGTCGTGGGCCTTGATCTGGGCGAGGTCGGCCTGCGTGAGCGTCTCCCCGGTGCGGTGCCAGCGCCTGGCCCCCAGGTCGAAGTGGGTGGTGGTGATGTCCACGCCCGTCCCCTCCAGCGCCCGTGTGAGCGCCTTGAGCGCCTCGGGCACGACTTCCTGGCCGATGCCGTCGCCGGGGATCACTGCGATGTTCAGCGTTGTCATGGTGTTATCTTCCCGTCCCCGCCCGGCTGCGGGCGGATGGCGTCCGCGCATTGGGAAGCCGTGCGCCCGCACTCGTGCCCGGGGACCGCCGACGCCCGCGCCTTTCGGAGAGCCGCCCTAGGCGATGGCGGCGTACTCGTCGATGAGAGCCCCCACGCAACGGCGGATGTCGTACTGGGCGCCGATGCCCCTGTACCGGGAGGCGCTGGCCCGGCGGCGGGCGTCGTCGTCCAGCCAGTAGTCGATGGCGCGGGCGAGCCCGCGCGCGTCCCCGGCCCGGTAGAGGCTATGGGGATCCCTGGCGAATTGCGCCGTCGCCGAGTGCGGCGAGCGGGCGATCACCGGGACGACCCCGTGGCGCAGGACCTCCAGGCACGACAGGCCCTCGACCTCGATAGTGGCGGAGTGGACGTAGAGGTCCGCCGCACGGGCCTGGGCCGTCAAACCATCGGCGTCGAAGAAGGCGAACTCCGGGGACCGGGTGAGCACCCCGTTCCTCACGAGGCGCGCTGCGTCCCGCCGTAGGCGCGCGCCCATGGGCCCGCGTCCCGCGAAGACCAGGTCGATGCGGTGGGCGTTGGCGCTGTGCCGCATCGCCCGCAGGACGGTGCCCTGGTCCTTCTCGCGTGAGAGCCTTCCCACGACGAGCACCCGGTAGCGGTTTCCGCCAGCGCCCGGGCGCGCGGTCCCGTCCGCAGGAGGGGCCATGCCGACGGGAGGGGCTCCTTCCGCGGGCTCCGCGGCGCCCGCGCCAGTGGGCGGAGCGCCCGTATCCGCGTCCGCTGCCGTCCGCGCCGCGGACACGGCAGGGGCGGGCGCCGGAACGCCATTCGATATGGTGACCAGGCGGGCGCCCATGTGGAGCGGGGCGAGGCGCTCCCGGACGTTCTCCGACGGGCACTGCACGACGGCGCAGTGGCGGTAGACGCGTCGGACCCACGAGGCCAGGACCGCCTCGTTGAGGGGGCGCAAGCCGGCGAGCCCGATAGTCGCCGTGAGGTTCTCGGGGTGGATGTGGTAGGTCCCCAGGCAGGGGGTCCCGGCGGCCCGTGCGGCGGCCGCGGCCCGGGCCTGCAATTCGAAGGGCTCCTCCAAGTGCACGACGTCCGCCCACCGGACGCCCGCGCGGACCGCCTCGCGCTCTGCCCTGGCGAAGGCGTACCCCTGGGAGCGGATGATCCCGTGGACCAGGGGCACGCGGGCCGCCGGGAGCGGGTAGTCGGGGGCGGGGAAACCCGCCTTCCGGCACTCGTCGGCGCTCCCGGAGCTGAGCACACGCACATCGTGCCCGGCGCCGCGCAGCGCGGCGATCGTGCGCCTTGCCGAGGCGGAGAGCCCATTGCCCGACGTGTAGAGGTTGTTGATGACGAAGAGGATTTTCAGGCGGCGCGCCGGCGCTGGCGGCCCCTCACCCACTCTGGTGTCTCCCATCCCCCAAGTGTCGCACGATCCGTCCTCGAAGGGGAGCACTCCGCACGCGGGCGGAGGAGGCGCCCTGCTGCCCGCCACGCGCGCCTATGCTCCTGGCACGAATGCGTTGCGGCGCCCAGAGCCAGCGCGCCCTGCTGCCCCATCGCACGGGAACACCTTCCGCCTCTCGAAGCCAGCCCCCGCCTCGTCGCCGCATAGGACGAGGCGGGGGCTGGTGCGCTCGGGCAAAGACGCCTCAGCGGGCCGCGGAGCCCTCGGTGTAGTCGGCGTCCACCTGCGACCAGCCGAACTTGGCGCGCAGCTCGCGGCCGGTCCTCTCGATCGGGTGGGACTCCTCCTCGGCGCGCAGCGCCTTGAACTCGAGGCCGCCGTTGTCCTGGTCGGCGATGAAGCGCTTCGCGAAAGTGCCGTCCTGGATATCGGCCAGGACGCCCTTCATGGCCTCTTTCACGTCGGGGCCGATGACGCGGGGGCCGGAGACGTAGTCGCCGTACTCGGCCGTGTCGGAGCACGACCAGCGCTGCTTGGTGATGCCGCCCTCGTTGATGAGGTCAACGATGAGTTTCATCTCGTGGCAGACCTCGAAGTAGGCGATCTCGGGCTGGTAGCCGGCCTCGACCAACGTTTCGAAGCCGTACTGGATGAGGTGGGAGACGCCGCCGCACAGGACCGCCTGCTCGCCGAAGAGGTCCGTCTCGGTCTCCTCGGTGAAGGTCGTCTTGATGACGCCAGCGCGGGTCGCGCCGATGCCCTTGGCGTAGGACAGCGCCAGCGCCCACGCCTCGCCGGAGGCGTCCTGCTCGACGGCGACGATGGCGGGGACGCCGCGGCCGTCCAGGTACTGGCGGCGCACGGTGTGGCCCGGGCCCTTGGGGGCCACCATGCACACGTCGTGCCCCTTGCCCGGATCGATGTACCCGTAGCGGATGTTGAAGCCGTGGGAGAAGAACAGCGCAGCGCCCTCCTTGAGGTTGGGGGCGATCTGCTCGGCGTACACGAAGCGCTGCACCTGGTCGGGGGTGAGGATCATGACCACGTCGGCGGCGGCGGTCGCCTCGGGGATGTCGGCCACTTCCAGGCCCGCGGCCTCGGCCTTCTCCCACGACGACGAGCCGGGGCGCAGACCGACGATGACGTCAACGCCGGAGTCCTTGAGGTTGAGCGCGTGGGCATGGCCCTGCGATCCGTATCCGATGACGGCGACCTTCTTCGACGCGATGAGGCCCAGGTCCGCTCCGTCGTCGTAGATGACTTCTGCCATTGTTATTTCTCCTTCAGTTGATCCGTGATCGAACGCGACCCGCGGCCGATCGCCACGGCGCCCGACTGGACGAGTTCAGAAACGCCGAAGGGCTCCAGTGCCGCCAGCAGCGCTTCAAGTTTCGACAGCGACCCGACTGACTCGATGACCACCGAGTCGTGCTGGACGTCGACCACGTGGGCGCGGAAGAGCTCCACGATCTGCAGCACGCCCGTGCGCGTGGCGGCGCCCGCGGCCACTTTCATGAGCAGCAGGCGCCTCTCGACGCTCTCCTCGGGCTCCATCTCGACGACTTTGAGGACGTTGACCAGCTTGTTGAGCTGCTTGACGACCTGCTCCAGGGGCGCCTCGTCGGCGTCCACGATGATCGTCATGCGGGAGATCTCGGGGTGCTCCGTCTCCCCCACGGCCAGTGATTTGATGTTGAACGCGCGGCGGGCGAAGAGCGCGGCGACGCGGGTGAGGACGCCGGGCTTGTTCTCCACCAGCACGGCGAGGGTGTGCCTGTTGGCCATCAGTCTTCGACCTCCCAGTTCGGGGCCATGCCCTTGGCGTAGCGGATCTCGTCGTTGGACACCCCGGCGGCCACCATCGGCCACACCATCGCGTCCGGGGACACGCGGAAGTCGATGAGGACGGGACGGTCGTTGATGCCCATCGCCCACTCGATGGCCTCATCGACCTCGTCGGCACTGCGCACGGTGCGCGCCGCCATTCCGTAGGCGGTGGCGAGCATCTCGAAGTTGGGGATCTGGTCGCCGTCGGCGGGGTTGAGCGTCGTGTTGGAATAGCGCTTCCCGTAGAACAGGGACTGCCACTGCCGCACCATGCCCAGGACGCCGTTGTTGATGAGGGCGACTTTGATCGGGATGTTGTTGATCGAGCAGGTGGCCAGCTCCTGGTTGGTCATCTGGAAGGAGCCGTCGCCGTCGATCGCCCACACGGCCCTGTCGGGGACCCCCACCTGGGCACCCATCGCGGCGGGCACGCAGTAGCCCATGGTGCCCGCGCCGGAGGAGGACAGGAAGGAGCGGGGGCGCTCGTAGGCGATGAACTGCGCGGCCCACATCTGGTGCTGGCCCACCCCGGTGACGTAGACCGCCTCTGGGCCGACCAGGGCCGACAGCCGTGTGAGCACGTGCTGGGGGGCGATGCGCCCGTCCTCGGGCTCGCTCCACCCGATCGGGTAGCGCTTGCGGAGCCGGTCGATGTAGCGCCACCAGCCGGTGATATCCGACTTCCCCTCCGACGAGGCGCGCGACACCTCGTCGGCGAGCACCGGCAGCGCTTGGGCGAGATCGGCGACGATGGGGATGTCGGCGTGGCGGTTCTTCGAGATCTCGGCGGCGTCGATGTCGATGTGGACCACGCGGGCCCGGGGCGCGAAGGCGTCGAGCTTGCCCGTCACCCTGTCGTCGAAGCGCGTGCCGAGCGCGACGATGAGGTCCGCGCGCTGCAGGGCGCCGACGGCTGCGACGGTTCCGTGCATGCCGGGCATCCCGAGGTTGTGGGGGTCGGAGTCGGGGAAGGCGCCGCGCGCGGTGAGAGTCGTGACCACGGGGGCGCCGGACGCCTCGACGAGGCGCGCCAGGGCCGCGCTGGAGCCGGAGCGGACGGCGCCTCCGCCGACGTAGAGGACGGGGGCCTGCGCGTCGCAGATGGCACGGGCGGCGGCGCGCACCTGCTTCATATTCGGTTTTCCGGCGACCCGGTACCCGGGCAGGTCCAGGGCCGGGGGCCATGAGAACTCCATCTGGGCCACCTGGGCGCTCTTCGCGATGTCCACCAGGACGGGGCCGGGGCGCCCCGTGGCGGCCAGGTGGAAGGCCTCGGCGATGCGTGCGGGGATCTGCGAGGCGTCGGTCACCAGGAAGGAGTGCTTGGTGACCGGCATCGACGCGCCGACCACGTCCGCCTCCTGGAAGGCGTCCGTCCCGATCAGGGAGGCTCCGACCTGGCCGGAGATCACGACGATGGGCACGGAGTCCATGTGCGCGTCCGCCAGGGCGGTGAGGGTGTTCGTCGCCCCGGGGCCGGATGTCACCAGGGCGCACCCGACCCGGCCGGTCGCCAGGGCGTAGCCCTCGGCGGCGTGCCCCGCCCCTTGTTCGTGGCGGACGAGGATGTGGTTGAGCGCCGAGCCCATGAGCGGGTCGTAGGTCGGCAGGATCGCGCCGCCCGGCATTCCGAAGACATCGGTGACGCCGAGGGCTTCAAGGCTTGCAACGATGGCTTCGGCGCCAGTCATCGGGATCGGTTGTGCAGTGGTCGTCACCGCTGGTCCTCTCATGTCGCTGATCTGATCGTTCCTATGAAAAAATCCCCGGCGCTTGCGCGAGGGGGACGAGGCGTGCGATCCATCCATGTGTCACGCGGCAGGAATCGCACGCCCGGGTACAAGGACCAGGGCGAACAGTTCGATCGCGTCAATGTTGAGCACGCCCCAACGGTATGCCCCCGCGCCCACCGCCTCCCCGTCCGTCTCATACTACGGACCCCGGGCGCTTGTCGGCCGCCGACGCACTTCGACGAAAGGCCCAGCGCCGCGCCGGGCCCCCGGCTAGCATATGTAGGGTCCGCAACAGCGAGTGATCCGCGTCTTCGAACCTCGACAACGATGGAGTTCTCTACCTTGGAAACCGTATTCGAGATACTGGCGAAACAGCCCGTGCTCTTCCTGTTCCTCCTAGTGGGGATCGGCATGGCCTTCGGGCACGTCAAGATCAGGGGGATCGGCCTGGGGGCCGCAGCCGTGCTCTTCTTCGCCATCGTCATCGCCGCGTGGGCCCAGTCCTACGGGATCGAGCTTCGCGTGACGCCCCAGCTGGGCACCCTCGGCCTGACCCTGTTCACCTTCGCCATCGGGATCAACTCGGGCGCTTCTTTCTTCCACAACCTCAAAACCGCGATCGGACCAATCCTCACGATGGTGGCGCTGTACGCGGTCGCCGCGATCGGCGGCCTGTACGTCGGCAAGGCCCTGGGCATGGAGGTCCCCCTCATCGCGGGCACCTTCGCGGGGGCGCTCACCAACACCCCGGCCCTGGCGGCCGCGGGCGACGCGTCGGGCAACGCGCCCATGGCGACCGTCGGCTACTCCATCGCCTACCTTTTCGGCGTCATAGGGATGCTCGCCGCCTCCATGGCGGCCCTGTCGTACGGGAAGAACGACAAGGACGCCCCCTCCCCCCTGTCGAACCGCACGATCCGCGTCGAGCGCGAGGACCACCCCTTCGTGGGCGACATCTACGAGAGGCTCGGCGAGAAGATCACCTTCTCCCGCCTGCGCCGCGGGGAGACCGGCCCGATCACGCGCCCCTCCATGTCCGACACCCTGGACCCGGGCGACCTCGTGACAGTCGTGGGGCCCCGCGAGCTCGTGGCGCGCGCCGCGGTCGAACTCGGGCATGCCTCGTCCCACTCCCTCATGCAGGACCGCTCCTACTTGGACTTCCGGCGCATGACCATCTCCAACCCCCGGATCGCCGGGCGGACCGTCGCCTCCCTGGGGCTGGCGAAGGAGTTCTCCGCGACGATCTCCCGGGTGCGCCGCGGCGACGTCGATATGGTCGCCGAGCCCGGACTGGTCCTGCAGCAAGGCGACCGCGTGCGCGTCGTCGCCCCTACCTCGCGCATGAATGACATCACGAAGTTCTTCGGCGATTCCAGCCGGGGCCTGACGGACCTCAACCCGATCGCTTTCGGTCTGGGCATGGCGCTGGGCATCGCCATCGGCGAGTTGCCGATCCTGACCCCCAGCGGCGATTACTTCTCCATCGGCTCCGCTGCCGGGACGTTGATCGTCGGATTGATCTTCGGGCGCATCGGGCGCATCGGCCCCATCGCCACCGCACTGCCCTTCACGACCTGCCAAGTGCTTTCCGAGCTCGGCCTATTGATCTTCCTCGCACAAGCCGGTGCCACCGCCGGGGGGCAGATCCTCGAGGCGTTCACGTCCGGCGCGTGGATCCGGATCTTCGTGCTGGGCGTGATGATGACCTCCATCATGGCGGTCGGCCTCTACGTGGTGATGCGGTGGGTATTCCGCATGGGCGGAACCAGGCTGGCGGGCTTGCTCGGCGGCGCCCAGACACAGCCCGCCGTACTCGCCTTCGCCAACGGCAGGACCAACGCGGACCCGCGCGTCGCGCTCGGTTACGCTCTTGTGTATCCGGTGGCGATGGTTGGTAAGATAGTCGTAGCTCAGATCCTCGGAGGCGTTTGAGACTCTGACACGCGGAGAGCACACCCGACTCCGCGAGTCCTGCGGTGAGTGGAGAAACCTCCGACACCACCCCTCTCCACTCACAGAGCGGGGCCGGTCCCCCCAGACCGGCCCCGCTCCTAATATCCGTCGTCCTGCTCATACGGCCCCACGGGCGCGCGCAAACCGGAGTGGGTGTTGCCGCATGCCCACGGGCGCGCCGGGCGCCGCGGGCTCGCAACGACTGCGGTCAGTGCCCGCATCCCTCGCCGCTGTTGCCAGAGCGCTCCTCGGCAGACTCGCACCCGCAGCGGGACCCGCGCGCCCGAACGCGCCGCAGAACCAGGGCGACAGCGATCTGGCTCAGGGTTATGGCCGCAACGGTGATGACGATATTGCGCCCCACAGCAGTGATCTCCTGGGCGGTAGTGTCATACGAGCACAAGAACCCGAGTGGCTTGGCGGACATCTCGACGGTGAATCTCATGCGTCTTCTTCCTCTTCGTAGTCCCAAAGGTTGGGAACCATTTCCTGGCGCTCCATGAGCCAGTTCTTATCGGTGAGCATACGCGACAGCGCCAGGCCCATGCCGATGGCGACAATGGTGAAGAGCACCGTGAACAAGGCGCTGAGCGCCTCATCGATCTGCTGGTTGTTGAGGTTGGTGAGTGCCCTGTAAAGGGGGACCCCGGGGATCATGATGACGACGGCGGGCACCGAGAGCGTCACCCGGGAGAAGCGCGTCCGTTTGGCCACAGCAACCGCCAGCAGGCCCGCTGCCAGGGCCGCGAGTCCCACGGCCGCCGGCACGGGCACGCCCGCCAGCAGCACCAGTGCGATCCGCCCTGTGTTGATGAGGGCGCCGATGAGCGCAGCTGCGAAGCACACGCGGTGGGGGGAGTTGAACAGGATCGCGAAACCATAGGCGGCGACGAAGCTCGTGAGGAAGCGCAGGAGGAAGTGCAGCCACGGAACCAGTTCGATCGTGTACTGCGGGGCCACCGACCAACCGAAGACCGCCGAGACGGACCACACGGCCACGCCAGCGCTCGCCACCAGCATGGAGACGTAGACGAGCCTGCCTATGCCCCCTTGGAAGTCCTGGCGCACCAGGTCGATAAGGCCCGTGACCAGGGGGAATCCGGGGACCAGGAAGAGCAGCGCGGAAACAAAGCCCGCCTGGTGGGTGGCCTCGACGCCGAGGAACTGCTGGGCGGGGGCGACGAGAAGGATGTAGATGAGGGCCGCCAGTGCGCCGCACGCCATCCACACGCCGAAGTGGTTCATATGGCGGTGCAGCATCTGGCGCCTCAGCGCTTGACCGAAGAACGAGGCGACTGCGACTGCGGAGCATTCCACCCATCCCCCACCGTTGAGGAAGGCGAAGGCCGCGCACGCCAGGCCCGAGGCGAGCGCGTTACTGAACCAGTCGTACAGCGCGGGGATACGCGCGACAGCGTCGAGCTCGTCGGATACGTCCTCGACGCGCACGGACCTGCCCTGCAAGGACGCCACATAGTTGTTGAGCCTGTCGATCTTGTCGGCGTTCACCCCCATGAGCCGCTGCTCGGCCAACTCAGTGCGGAAGGTGCCATTGGCGTAGGCCGTCGCGATGATCTCGGTGTAGGTGACCTGGGCCCTGTGGTCGGAGATACCGACTGCGCGGGCCAGATCTGCCATCGACTTCTTCACCCTGTACGCGCTGGCGCCGAAGGAGAGGAGCATCTGCCCTAGTCGGAGGACGATCTGGGATTGGGAGGCGAGCCTGTCGTGCGCGGCGATCCGCTGGTTGAGGATGTCGCCCGCCGTCTCCGGCGACGAGCGGTGGGGTTTGGTTGGTTCTGCTTCTGCCATAGGAACAAGCATCCCACACATTGAACTGGGGAACGGCGGACGAATGTCTCGGTCGTGTGTGTTGTTCCTCGTTTGTGTGTGCGTGTTGTGGGGTGTACACCCCTCGCGTACGGGTGTGTTTGTGGGGGGCTCGCACGGTGTGCGGGCCCCCCACTGTGGTGTGTTGTGGCGGTTTCCTACTCTCCCACACCCCCTGGGGTGCAGTACCATTGGCGCGGCCGGGCTTAGCTTCCAGGTTCGGAATGTTGCTGGGCGTTTCCCCGGTGCTGTGACCACCACAAGTCTCTAATTCTGACCCCCGCCCTCCTCCCCTGTTGCTGCGCCCCTGTTGTTGTGGGCCGCTGCCCCCCTCCCTTGTCGGGTTCGGGGGGGTTGGGGGGTGGGTTGGTCGTGGTTCGTATAGTGGTTGCGGCATCCCTTCCCCCGGTGTTGGCCCCTGCCCTCCCTGTTTTTGTG
>NZ_AUBM01000010.1 GCF_000429245.1 Schaalia georgiae DSM 6843 | reverse complement strand
ACGGACTCGGTGTTCTCGTACCCCGATTCCTGGACTCCGGTGGGGGGATTGGCGCCCGAGCGGGAGTGGACGAGGACGCCGACGACGAGCGCCACGACCAGCGCGCCGCTGATCGCGAGGGCGCGTCTCCTGCGGGCGCGCTGGTGGCGCTGGCGGATGGCGCTCAGCGGTTCTTCGTCGGTGCGCGGGCAGCCGTCCTGCTGGGCGCCGCCCGGGGGTGTCTCCGGGGCGTCGTCGGCAGGGGTGGGTTCGTCGTCGAGGGGATCCATACCCGTAAGTATGTCAAGGTTGTTGTGGAAGCGGAACGCTTTTCAAGTATTCAATATCTGCGGGTCCCAGGCCCTGGTGCTTCGGCCCTTCGGCGTCCAGGTGCCCGGCGCCCGCCCGCCGGCTCCCGGTTCCCTCCGCCCGGGGGCGCACCCTGGAACTGCTCACCGGGCGCCGCCTGTTCCTCCCGGCCCCCTCCGCACGGGGAGCGCGCCAGCCCGCGCTCACGCGTCCTTCGGGGTGAGGGCCACAATGCCCGTGGCGTCGATCCCGACGATGAGGTCGTCGTACACCCACGTCGGCGTCGCCATGCCCGAAAGCTCCTTCGACTCGACGACGCCCCCTCCGGACATGTCGATCAGCGCCTTCCTCCTGTCCGAGTCCACTCCCTGCTGGACGAAGAGCACGGAGTCGCCTTCTCCGGCGACCGCGTGCGAGAAGGCCAGGGCGCACGCCCCTGAGGAGCCGTTGGCCAGCGTGGCCTCCTTCGGGACAGTGGCCGCAACGGGCTTGCGGTCCTCTGAGGGCGCGAAGTTCACGGTCGTGCAGTCCTTCCCGTCCATCCACACCGTCCCGTCGGACCACGGGGCCCTGCCGGTTGTGAGGAAGCGCTTGACCTCGTCGACCGTGGGGCGCCCGTCCCCAGCGGGGATCGTCCTGGTCGTGGAGCCGGAGCCCACGGGCTCGGTGACGGGGAAAGTCCCGCCCCGTTCCCCGTCGGCTGAGAACGCGACGGCCTCTTTGGCGTTGACGTCCACCAGGACCCACCCGTCGGAGGCCCCGTAGGCGGTGCGCACGGCGTACGCGCCCTTGGCGGGCGCCGGCGAGATAGTGCGGACCTCCCCGGTGGTGGCGCGCAGGATGGACGCCTCCCCCTGGGGGTCGTTGGAAATGAGAAGCCACGTGTCGTCCTCGGGGCCCGCCCGCAGGACGTTCCTGTCCCACAGCAGCGAGCGGTAGTCGGGCTGCTCCGTGATCACCCGCCACTGGCGCTCCCAGACGGCTCCGGTGCGCGTCCACCCCGAGCAGGTCTCTTTCCCCGTGCACGTCACCAGGACGCCGCTGGCGTAGGCGAGGGGATCGTCCCTGCCCCAGGGCGCCTCGGACGCGCTCCCGGTCGTCAGGTCGATGACGGCGCCCGGCATGACGAGTTCGTCGCCCACGACCAAGGGGGAGGCGTCGCTCATCAGATCCGTGTCGCTCGGGTTCGTGGTCCACAGGGTCACGGGCTGTGCCCCCGAGGCGTCGATCGCGGTGACCCGGGCGGCCAGGTCCTCCCCCGAGTCCACAGCGATCACGGTGCTCCCATGCCGCAGGACGCGCCCGCGGGGGCGCGTGTTCCCCTCGCCGGGGGCGTCGATGCGCCACGCGACGTCCACGCCCCGCGCCCACGCGGCCGCGGGGTGCCCGGAGTCCTGCGCCCAGCCCGTGTACCCCTGCTCGCGGGGCGGCGTCGCAGTGGGGGCGGAGCGGCCGAGCACGTACAAGACGACGAGGACGAGGGCAACGGTCACCGCCGCGACCGCTTTTGCCTTGACTCTGCGCAGTCGGGCCCGGATCCCGGCCGAGCGCGCCCTGGCGCCCGACTGCGCCGTCCCAGCCGATCGCCGGCCGTTCGGCGAGGCCTGTCCCGTCCTCTTTCTTCCGGGTTCGGCGCGGGCGGCGTACCCGGGCTGGGGCCCGAACGGGGGCGCCGCCAGATCCTGGCCGGGGCCGTAGGGGAACCTCGCGTCGCCCCCGTCTTCGGGATCCGCGGGATCCGTGGGGACGCTACCGGCATAAGGGGACCACTGGTCGTCGGATGAAGCCATGCCATACAGTATGCCCGCTGGGGGCCGGGCCCACATGGCCGGGGCGCCCCCCGCCCGATAGGATCAACGCGTGCGCTACACCTCCACACGCCGGACGACTGGATCCCCACGTCCTTTCAGTGACATCCTCCTCGAGGGGCTCGCCCCCGACGGGGGGCTCTACGTGCCCGGGCACTACCCGCGCCTGAGCGCCGACGACCTCGAGGAGCTGCGGCTGGTCCTCGACCAGCAGGGTTACGCCGCCCTGGCCGCCCGGATCCTCGCGCTGTACATCGACGACATCCCGGAGGAGGACATCGCGGCCATCGCCTCGCGCGCCTACAGCGCCCCCGCTTTCTCCGATCCCGCCATCGTCCCCGTCACCGCGCTGGAGGGCGCCGGATTCGACCTGCGCCTCGCGCACCTGTCCCTGGGGCCCACCGCGGCCTTCAAGGACATGGCGATGCGGCTGCTCGGCGAGCTCTTCGAGTACGAGCTCCGCCGCCGCGGCCAATGGCTCACCATCGTGGGCGCCACCTCGGGCGACACCGGTTCCTCGGCCGAGTACGCGCTGCGGGGCAGGGACGGCCTCAGCGTCGTCATGCTCACCCCCGCCGGGCGGATGACCGCCTTCCAAAGGGCGCAGATGTTCTCCCTGCTGGACGACAACATCGTCAACGTCGCTGTGGACGGCGTCTTCGACGACTGCCAGGACCTGGTCAAGGCGGTGAACATGGACGCCGCCTTCAAGGCCCGCTGGCACTTGGGCGCCGTCAACTCGATCAACTGGGCGCGCCTGCTCGCCCAGGTGGTCTACTACGTCGCGACCTGGCTGCGCGCCACGGAGGGCCCCGGCGAGGGCTCCCCCTCCGCCCGCCCAGGGACCGTGGCTCCCGAGCGCGTGAGCGTGGTCGTCCCCACCGGGAACTTCGGCAACGTGTGCGCGGCCCACATCGCGCGGCGGATGGGCGTGCCCCTGGATGCCCTGGTGGTCGCCACCAACGAGAACGACGTCCTCGACGAGTTCTTCCGCACCGGCGTCTACCGGCCCCGCTCCAGCGACCAGACCCTGGCCACCTCCTCGCCGTCGATGGACATCTCCAAGGCGTCGAACTTCGAGCGCTTCGTCCACGACCTGCTGGGCCGCGACGGCGCGCGCACAGCCGAGCTCTTCGGAACCGCCCTTGCCCGCAACGGGCATTTCGACCTGTCGGGCGCGCCGGAGTTCCAGGCGATGCGCGAAACCTACGGTTTCGTCTCCGCCTCCTCCACCCACGCGGACCGCCTCGCCGAGATCGCGCGCACCGAGGCCGAATCCGGGTACCTCATCGACCCGCACACCGCTGACGGCGTCCACGCGGCGCGTGGACTCGCCTCGCGGGGCGAACTGTCGGGCACGGTCGTCGTCATGGAGACCGCGCTGCCCGTCAAGTTCGCCGACACCATCATGGAGGCCACCGGTCACCTGCCCCCCGTCCCCGGGCGTTTCGCCGGGATCGAGGCGGGCGGGCAGCGGGTGGTGCCCATGGCGAACTCCGTTGACGCCCTCAAAGAGCTGATCGCCCAGCGCGTGGGCGGGCGCTGACCCTCCTACCGGGCGGCCTCCCCGCCCCCGCGCGGGCCCGCACGCTCCTGCCCCTCAGCCCCATTACCGAGTCCCAGCGGCAGGGCCCCCGCGTGGGCGGCCCGGGGGCGCGGGTAGGATACTGCCATGCGCCTGTACGACTCGAAGACCGCCAGCGTCCGTCCCCTGGAGCCCGTCGTCCCGGGGAAGGTGGGCATCTACCTGTGCGGCGCCACCGTCCAGGGATCCCCCCACGTCGGCCACCTGCGCGCCGCCGTCTCCTTCGACACCCTCATCCGCTGGCTGCGCCGCAGCGGGTACCAGGTGACCTACGTCCGCAACGTCACTGACATCGACGACAAGATCCTCGCCAAGTCCGCCGAGGCCGGCTGGGACTGGTGGGCGTGGGCCTACCGCTACGAACGCGAGTTCACGAGCGCCTACGACGCCCTCGGAGTGCAGGCCCCCACCTACGAGCCCCGCGCCACCGGCCACATCCCCGACCAGATCGACCTGGTGCGCCGCCTCGTCGAGCGCGGCCACGCCTACGACGACGGCGCGGGCAACGTCTACTTCGACGTCCACTCCCAGCCCGACTACGGGTCCCTCACCCGCCAGCGCCTCGCGGACATGCGCACCACGGAGGACGAGGCGCAGATCGACGCCGCCGTCGAGGCGGGCAAGCGCGACCCCCGCGACTTCGCCCTGTGGAAGGCCGCCAAGCCCGGCGAGCCGGCCACGGCCTCGTGGGACTCGCCGTGGGGGAGGGGGAGGCCCGGATGGCACCTGGAGTGCTCCGCCATGTCCAGGCGCTACCTGGGCGACGAGTTCGACATCCACGGCGGGGGCATCGACCTGCGTTTCCCGCACCACGAGAACGAGCAGGCGCAGTCCCACGGCGCCGGATGGGCCTTCGCGCGCATGTGGGTGCACAACGCGTGGGTCACCACCAAGGGCGAGAAGATGTCGAAGTCCCTGGGCAACGTCCTCTCCCTCAAGGCCCTCACGCGCGACCACCCCGCTGTGGCCGTGCGGTGGGCGCTGTCCACCGTCCACCACCGCTCCGCGATCGAATGGGGGCCCGAGACCCTGGACAACGCCGCCTCCGCGTGGACGAGGTTCAGCGGTTTCGTGTCGCGCGCCGTCGAAGCGGTCGGCGAGGCGGGGCCCGAGGAGATCGCGATCCCCGCCGACGGGCTCCCCGGGGCGTTCCGCGAGGCGATGGACGACGACCTCAACGTCGCAGGGGCGCTCGCGGTCGCACACGAGCACCTCAAGGCCGGCAACGTCGCCCTCGACTCCGGGGACACTGGGGCAGCCCGCCGCGAGCAGGTGCTCGTGCGCTCCATGCTGGACGTGCTGGGACTGGACCCGGCCTCGCCGCAGTGGCGCGGCCAGGCGGGCATTGGCGGCGGCGCCGGGGCGGGCGCGCGCGCGGCGCTGGACGCCCTGGTGCGCTCCCTCATCGCCGAACGGGCCGAGGCGCGCGCCGCCAAGGACTGGTCCCGCGCGGACGCCCTGCGCGACCGCCTGGCCGGGGCCGGGGTCTTGGTGGCGGACGGGCGCGACGGCGCAACCTGGTCGCTGTCCTGAGGGCGACCCCCCACCCGAATCCCCGACTTGGCAGGTGTCCCGTGTTGTTCTCCGAAGAGCTCATCTCCTCCCGCGAAGCTGGCCTGGGCCACGACGACTGGTGGAAGGGCGCAGTCGTCTACCAGATCTACCCGCGTTCCTTCCAGGACTCCGACGGCGACGGGGTCGGCGACCTGCGGGGCGTGCGCAGCCGCCTCGACTACCTGGAGGGGCTGGGGGTCGACGTCCTGTGGCTGTCGCCCGTCTACCGCAGTCCGCAGGCGGACAACGGCTACGACATCTCCGACTACCGCGGTATCGATCCTTTGTTCGGGACGATGGAGGATTTCGACGCGTTATTGGCTGATGCGCACGCGCGGGGCATGAAACTCGTGATGGACCTGGTGGTGAACCACTCCTCGGACGAGCACCCGTGGTTCGCCGCCTCGCGGTCCTCGAAGGACGACCCGAAGCGGGATTGGTACTACTGGCGGCCCCCCAGGCCCGGGCGCGCTCCCGGCGAGCGCGGTGCGGAGCCGAACAACTGGGGGTCGTTCTTCTCTGGGTCCGCGTGGACCCTGGACGAGGCGACCGGTGAGTACTACCTGCACCTCTTCCACCGCAAACAGCCCGACCTCAATTGGGAGAACCCCCAGGTGCGGGCGGCGGTTTACGCGATGATGAACTGGTGGCTGGACCGGGGCGTCGACGGCTTCCGCATGGACGTGATCAATCTGATCTCCAAGACCCCCGGCCTGCCCGACGGCGAGGAGCTGCCCGGGCGGGCGTGGGGAGAGGGCTTCCCCCTGGTCAGCGAGGGGCCCCGCCTGCACGAGTTCCTCGCCGAGATGCGCCGGGAGGTCTTCGACGGGCGAGGCGGAGCGGACACGGGTGCGGACGTGCCGCTCACGGTGGGGGAGGCCCCAGGGGTGCGCATCGACAAGGCGCGCCTGTATTCGGGGGCCGGGCGCCGGGAGTTGGACATGGTGTTCCAATTCGACCACGTGGACCTGGGGCTGGAGGCGGGGAAGTTCCGGCCGCGCCCCCTGCGGCCCGGCGAGCTGGCCGATTGCCTGAGCGCCTGGCAGGAGGCGCTGGCCGACGACGGGTGGAACTCCCTGTACCTGGACAACCACGACCAGCCGCGCGCGGTCTCGCGTTTCGGCGACGAGGAGCGCTGGTACGCCTCGGCGACCGCCCTGGCGACCGCTCTGCACCTGCTGCGGGGCACCCCTTTCATCTACCAGGGCGAGGAGCTGGGGATGACGAACGGGGTCTTCGAGTCCGTGGGGGACTTGCGCGACGTGGAGGCGCTTCGCTACTACGACGAGGCCACTGCGGGCGGGGAGGACCCGGGCGCCGTCCTGGCGGGGCTGCGGGCGATGGGGCGGGACAACGCGCGCACTCCGGTGCAGTGGGAGGGCAGCGAGAACGCGGGATTCACCTCGGGTACCCCGTGGATCGGCGTCACCCCCAACTACCGGGAGATCAACGCGGCCGCGCAGGTGGGCGATCCTGGTTCCGTCCACTCCTACTACCGGGCGCTGATCGCGATCCGCCACCGCCTGCGGGTCGTGGCGCTCGGCTCCTTCGAGCGCCTCGACGCCGCGGACCCCCGCGTGTTCGCCTACCGCAGGGCGCTGGGGGAGGAGCGGCTGCTCGTCGTCGTCAACCTGTCCAGCGACTCGGTGCGGCCCGTCCTGGACGATGGCGGGGGCATGGTCCAACTGCTGGGGAACGCCGACGAGGCGAAGGCGCCCTGCGAGTCCCTGGGCCCGTGGGAGGCGCGCGTCTACCTGGGTTGACGCCGGCGCGGGCTGGCGGTCAGCGCCATTGCGAACGGCGCGCGCCCTCGGGCTCAGGGACCCGGCATCCTTCGACCACCCCGCACCGCCAAGGGAATCCACGCGGCTCATCGCCGCAGCAACTTGAAGATGTCGTAGTCCCGGAGGGGGTGGCCTTTGGACAGGTCGCGCCTGGTGAGGCGGCGGGGCGCCTCCCGTAGGATCCCTTGGCGCGCCAGTTTCCGGCCGAGTTTGATCATCTGGTGCTCCGTGTACTCCCGGGGGCTGAACAGGCTGTCGCTGTTGTCCTCGTTGGCGTCGAAGCAGAAGAGCGTGGTCCCATTCGCCTCCGAGCCTTCCAGCGAAGCCGCGATCCCGATCGTGAAAGGACGGGGGACGGCTCGCCGGGTCGCGGGGATGAACAGGAGCGCCCATCCGACCACCGAAACGAGCAGGAGCAGGTCTTTGAGGAATCCTGCTTCGCTGCCCCCCGACATCTCGGTGCCGGTGTAGCCGGCTTCCCGGAGCCGACGGTCTATATCGTTTTCCTCGACCTTGCACCCTTTGCCGCGCCAGAAGGCGACTGCCCGCCGCACGGCCTCCTCGGGGCCGACACCGATCCGGTACACGTAGTACGAGCGCGGGCCGAACATCGCGCGGAAGTACCCCATTCCGGCCTCCGTTTCCTCATTGCCCCAGTGGTGCTTGTGGCTATTGTACGGGCTCGGGATGCGCGGATCGTGCGGCCGGTGGGCGCCGATGGCGCACGGCCCGGTGGGGCGCCCCGGCCTCGTGCGGCGCGGGTCGGCGCATGCCCGAGCGGACCCTAGCTCCCGTCGATTGCGGCGCGGCGGATCCTGTTCCACTGGAACACGCGGAGGGGGTTGTCCCTGGGCAGGGTCCTCTGAGTGAAACGGCGGGGTTTCTCCAGCAGGACGCCTTGGCGCGCCAGTTCCCCCCCGAGTGCGATCATCTGGTTCTCGGTGTACTCCTTCGGAGTGACAAACGCTCTGTCGTTGAAGACCCAAGTGGCGTGGAAGCAGACGAGCGCGGTCTTATTCGCGTACGGGCCATCCAGTGGGGCGGCGATGCCGACCTGGAAGGGGGCGGGGTTGGAAAGCCGCATTTTGCGGGAGAACAGGAGCACGATTCCGAAAGGGAGGAGGTCGAGGAGGTCGTTCTTGACCGCCGTTTTGGATCCGCCGCCCCCTGACACTTCAGTGCCGGTGTATCCGAGTTCCCTGAGGCGGCTGTCCATGTTGTAGTCCGCGACCTCGCAATCCAGGGCGCGCCAGAACGCGACAGCCCGGCGCACGGCCTCTTCGGGCCCGACGCCCACCTGGTACTCGTAGTACCGCGTGCAGCCGAACTCTGCGCGTAAGAACCCCATGCCGTCCTCCTGTTTCTTCCAGTGCTCCGGTGGTGCCACGACTAGTGTACGGATTCGGGTCGGCCAGGTCCCGGGTGGGCTGCCCTACGGGACGCGATGACGACGCCCGTCCCCAGTGACGCGCCCCGCCCGGGCTGCGCCGACGCGCTGGGCCCCTGACGGTAGGCTGGTCCCAGTTCGTCATCGCGACTGGGAAGAGGGATCACCATGGCCGGAGACAGCGGGCGCCCCGGCGCCATCCGCAAGAAGGGCACCAAGAAGGGCGCGCAGGTCGGCACCGGCGGGCATTCTCGGCGCCGCCTGGAGGGCAAGGGCCCCACCCCCAAGGCCGAGGACCGCCCGTACCACCCCGCCCACAAGCGCAAAGTGCGGCGCGAGGCCCGCCAGGCGCAGGAGGCCGCGATCGCCCGCGCCCGTGCGAAGAGCTCGATCAAGGTCCCCGCGGGCCACGAGCTCATCGCGGGGCGCAACCCGGTGGCCGAGGCGGCCCGCGCGGGCGTGCCCATCGAGCGGGTCTTCGTGCTCGACAACGTCAAGGACGACCGCGTCGAGGAAGTCATCCGCCTCGCCTCGTCGCTGGGCGCACCGGTCTTCGAGGTGACCAGGCGGGACCTGGACGTCGCCACCGACGGCGCCTCCCACCAGGGGGTCGCGATCGAGGTCCGCGGCTACGAGTACACGCCCGTGGACGACCTCATCGCAGGCTCCGTCCAGCAGGCGGGCCATCCGCTGCTCGTGGCCCTCGACCAGGTCACCGACCCCCACAACCTGGGCGCCGTGCTGCGCTCCGCCGGTGCTTTCGGCGGCGACGGCGTCATCATCCCCGAGCGCCGCAGCGCGGGCGTGACCACTGCCGCGTGGAAGGTGTCGGCGGGCGCGGCCGCCCGCGTGCCCGTGGCGCGCGCGACCAACTTGGTGCGTGCCCTGGAGGATTGCAAGCGGGCGGGTTTCTTCGTCGTCGGACTCGACGGGGGAGGGGACGCCCCGCTGCGCGGCCTGCCCTTGGCGGACGGGCCCCTGGTCCTGGTCGCGGGGGCTGAGGGCACGGGCCTGTCGCGCTTGGTGCGCCAGACCTGCGATCAGATCGTGTCCATCCCCATCTCCAGTGCTGTGGAGTCGCTCAACGCGGCGGTCGCCACGGGGATCGCCCTCTACGAAGTGGCGTCCGTGCGCGCTGGGGGCTAGTCCTTCCTCTACCAGTTCGCGGGCGCCAACGGGTGCGAGTCCGGCAGGGACTGCTCGGTGGTGAGCCAGGGCCCGCTCACCAGGAACCCGGAGGATACGACGCGGTCCCGGAAGAGCTGCATGCGCGCCTTGACGAATTCTTCCGCCCCGTACAGGGCGCTATCGCGCATGCGGTCAGGGCCCGTGCGGAAGAAGACCAGGTCGGTGGCGCCGGGCTGCGAGGAGGAGGGGGAGGCGGCGATGTTGATCATGTACGCGGTTCTCAGCAGGCGGGCCACCATTAGGAACGGCAGCCCGGCGGGCGGGAAGACCTCCATGCACCCTTCTCCTGTCGCCCCGAAGAACCCTCCGACCCTGGAGCCGCCCCGCATCTCCACTCCAGTCCACCCGAGGGGGAGCAGGCGGGCGTTGACATCGCGCTTCGTTGTGCGGCACCCCTGGGACCGCCAGTAGTCGATCCCGCGCCCCAGCGCCTCCTCCGGCGGACAGGAGAGCGTGTACCAGCAGTAGGTGCAGTGGGTGACGGGCAGTCCTTTCGCCATGAATGCACTCCATCAGTAGTCGCCCCTGGTGGATGGCGCCCTGCTGGCGCGCGGTGCGGGCGGCGGCGGGGCTCTTCAGTGGAAGTGTAGCAATCGGCTTCAGGGCGGGCGCAACGCAGCGCCCGCCCCTGAAGACGGTTGTGCAGTCAGACCGCGAGTGCGGGAGACGATGCGCGGGTCAGAGGGCCCACAGTTCTTTGACGGTCTCCTCGGCCTTGTTGTAACTATCAAGCGCGTCCTGGAGGGCTTTGATGGCCTTCTGTAGAAGATCGGTGTGCGAAGTCCCTTCGTCCTCTAGTCCAGTGAGACTGGTGAGCGCAGCATCAGACGCTTCGCCTTTCCATGAGGCCCCCAGGGAGGAGTGGGAGTGCTGAACTTCGTCGAATTCCTTTTTGATGTCGGTCAATCCAGAGCTGAGGGAATCTATAATCTCCTGAAAACCCTGGGACTTCACCATGAGATCGGCTTCCATCATAGTCCTTTCAATTGTTGGGTTAAGTTCTCAATGCGCTCCTGGAGGCTTTGAGCAGCTTCTGAAAGCTCGTCGCGAAGAGAATCGAGCTGGTCCTTGTCCTCGTCGTCTAAGCTTTCCTCAAGCGAGGACAGGTTCTCCTTGCTCGTCTCTCTGATGCGCCGGGCCTCGGGGGATTGGTCCTCGCCCAAGAGGACCGCGTCTAGAGTGGTCTCCTCCCTGTCGATCCTGCGCTGGACGATCTTCCAATCGTCCCCGTAGTCGCCGTGGCGCGCCGAGTCCGCCCACTCCTCGCGCCAATCGGTCTCTTCCTCAGAGTCGTCCTCGAATTCCTGGTGGAGCGAGTCGGTCATCTCTTGCAGTGAGTCAATGAGCGCGTAGATATCATCCAATGAGGGATCGGCGCCCACTCCATATTCTTCGGTTGTCATGCTGTCGCCGCCGCTCTCCGGGACGCGGCCTCGGCCAGATTCGACATGGTCATCTGAACCTCGGCCATCTGGGCTTTCTTGTTCGCGAGATTTTGGATGAAGTCAACAATGAAATTGATAATGCCGTAGATCATCTGAATATACTTGATGATCTTGTTGATCTTCAGTACGGCAGTAGCGGCCGCGGCGACCCACCCCGCGACTGGTATGGCGCTTTCCGCGAGAAGCTGAAGGGCGGTATTCACGATCTCCGCGATCGCTTCTCCAAGTTCCTTGGCTGACTGTTTCAAAAACGACGCGAACGCCTTAAGAAGAGTGGACATGAGGCCAGCGGCCTTGCGTAGTGCTGTTGTCACCTTGGCCAAGGCGGTAATGAACCGGTTCGCAATTTCGGAACCTAGCCCAGTCCACTCTGAAAGCGCGGGGAGCACCTCCGAGTCGTTCTGCCCAACCGCTACCAGCGCGTCGCCGATTTCGGACCAGGCGCTGCCTGCCATGTTGACGAGCCTCCAGTCACCGTTGAAGTATTTGAAAACGATGTCATTAAGCAAAGAGACGCCCGTGACCTTCTCAATCACCCAATCGACACTGCCGGCGACGACGCCCGCTGACCAGCGCAGGTTCTCCAGTTCGCTGGTCGGGGCCTCGGGGGGGACCAGGTAGGAGCTGGCGTCCTGGGATTCGGCGATGGAGCGGTCCGAGGAGGCGGCGTCCGAGGCCCGCTGGGCAGCGCGGTCCTCAAGGCTGCTGAGGCGTTCGCTCTTTTCCTGCTGGTGCTCCTTCCACTGCTGATCCACTCGGGGTTGTCCGCCACCGTAGTGGGAGCCGGCCTTCGTTCGCGCTTCACCCAGTTGGGCAGGGTTATCGCGTGGATCCTCGAAGGGGGAAGTGGAAATGCCGATGGTCTGGAGGAGCGCTGTGATTGCCTCGTACACCACTTTGTCCACCGTGGCGTAGGCGTCAACGGTGTCGCCGAGTTTGTCGGCGGCGCCCTGGTGGCAGACGATCAGCAGACCCATGGCCTTCTCGCCGATGGCAACAAGGCCTTCGTTGGCGGGGATGAAAAGCATGAAAAGCATCCCTTTGGCCATGGCCATTCCCGGCTTGGCAGCAGTGTACGCCTTATTGACGGCAGAAAACCCCTTCTTGGCGGCTGATACGCCTTTTTGGAAGACCGACTGCCCTGCTTTGACGACTTCTTTCCCTGTTTTTTTGGCGGCTTCCTTCGCAGCTGTTCTGGCCGCCACGTCGCTGATTGGTTGTGCCGCGCCCACTCTTGTTGCGGCAGCGCCTCCTTGGGTGCCATCTATGTGGCACCATTCGTCCATGAATGACTGGATGTTGGTCAGGTGGGTGGTGGCCTGGCGTTCGAGTAACTGCTGGGCCAGTTGAAGGGTGTCGTACTTTACGGAAAGGTCCATGGCGCATCCTAGGGTCGGAGATGGTGACCCAAGTCTAGGACTACGAGGTATTTTTGTAAAGCGGTCAAAGTTAAAATACCGGTCGGATTGTTCGCTGTCGAAGTTGTGTCCTGCCGGAGGGCGCCCTGCTCTCCCAACGTTGACGGCCCGGCTCGGCGGACTCCTTCCACCCCGGTTCCTCGCATCTCCGATCGATCCGTGCTCCTGGCTCGGGACGCTTTTCCGACCGCCTCGTTTTGGTCGTGCCCCGCTGCCCCATCTGCCCTGTGGCCGCTCCGCCCGGCCGGAAGTACCCGGTCAACGGGCGCCAGCACCCGTATCGGGGCCCACTGCTAGACTCGGGGGTGCTGGGGCCTCCGCCCAGCGCACTCGACCACATTTGGAGAACCTATGCCCGCTGTGATCGTGCTCGGCGCCCAGTGGGGTGACGAGGGCAAAGGCAAGGCGACCGACCAGATCGGTCAGCGCACTGACTACGTCGTCAAGTTCAACGGCGGCAACAACGCCGGCCACACCGTCGTCGTGGACGGCCAGAAGTACACCCTGCACCTGCTGCCCGCGGGCATCCTCTCCCAAGGGGTTACCCCCGTCATCGCCTCGGGGGTCGTCGTCGACCTCGACGTCCTCTTCGACGAGGTCGAGGAGATGGAAGCGAGGGGCGTCGACTGCTCGCGCCTGCTGCTGTCCGCGAACGCCCACATCATCCCCCCTTACAACCGTCTCATGGACCAGGCCAACGAGAGGGCGCGCGGCAATAGCCTCATCGGCACCACCGGGCGCGGGATCGGCCCCACCTACGCCGACAAGATGAACCGCATCGGCCTGCGCGTCCAGGACCTCTTCCACCCGCAGGAGCTGCGCGCCGAAGTGGAGGCGGCCCTGGCCCCCAAGAACACTGTTTTCAAGGCCGTGGACCTTCCCGTCCTCGACCCCGCAGAGGTCTCCGACCATCTCCTGTCCTTCGCGGAGCGCGTCAAGCCGATGGTGTGCGACTCCTCCCTGGTGGTCAACGACGCGCTCGACCGCGGCGACACCGTCCTCTTCGAGGGCGGCCAGGCCACCATGCTCGACATCGACCACGGCACCTACCCCTATGTCACCTCGTCGAACCCGACTGCGGGCGGCGCCCTGACGGGCACAGGGGTCGGTCCGACGCGAATCGACCGGGTCGTCGGCGTCGCCAAAGCGTACACGACGCGCGTCGGCGAGGGCCCCTTCCCCACGGAGCTGGACAACGAGGCGGGCGAGGACCTGCGCGCCAGGGGCGGCGAGTTCGGGGCGACGACGGGCAGGCCCCGCCGCACGGGCTGGTTCGACGCCGTCATCATGCGCTACTCCACGCGCATCAACGGCCTGACTGACATCTGCCTGACGAAACTGGACGTGCTCTGCGGATACGACACGGTTCCCGTGTGCGTCGCCTACGAGATCGACGGCGTGCGCACTGAGGGGATGCCCCTCGACCAGGCGTCCTTCGCGCGCGCGGTCCCGGTCTACGAGGAGCTGCCCGGATGGAGCGAGGACGTCTCCGGCTGCCGCTCATTCGAGGAGCTGCCGCGGGCCGCCCAGGACTACGTCAAGCGTCTGGAGGAGCTGTCGCGCTGCCGCATCCAGTCCATCGGCGTGGGGCCGGGCCGCGAGGCGACGATCGTGCGCTACCCGCTGCTGGGCTGACGGGCCCCCGCCGGATGGGCTGACGGGCCCCCGCCTGCCCCGGCGCGGGTATGGAAAAGGCACCGGCCCGAATGCGCCTGTCGGCGCGAAGGCCGCTCGTGGCGGCGTAGTTTGGAGCCCGGGGCATACCGGACCGGTGCGCATCACAGCTTACGCGCGCGCACCGGGGAACGCATCCGAGGAGCGCGTTGCGTGTGTCTCGTGCGCGGGCGCCCCGATGCGGCGATCGGCCCCCGCGTGTGCCACCATGTCGGGGTGAGCCCTCAGACGCCCCAATCCCCTCCCACCCGGTCGCGTGCCCGCACATCCCGCGAGCGCCAGAGCGACTCCATCATGGATGTCCCCGTTCCGACGCGGGTCAGCGCCTACGTGGTCAGCGGCCTCGCCCTGGCGGCGCTGGTCGTGTGGACGCTGCCGATGTCGCGGTGGACCATCGGACCTGTGACCGCCGCCGCCTGCGTCCTCCTGGTGGCGGGCTGGCCCAGGCTCTCCCGCGTGGACACATCGCCCGTGGTGCAGATCGTTGTGGCAGTGGCCGGGTCGACGATCCCCTCGGCGGTCGCGTACTGGCAGAACCTCGATATCGCGGTGGCCCTGATGGGGATCGCGTTGGCCGTGGCGGTGGCCGCCACGGTGCTGACCGCGCCCGCGCCCAGGGACCGGTCGGTGTCGCCCGGCGACTGGTCGGGGTCCGCGTCGGGGGCGGTCGCGAACACTGTGACGCTTCTGCTCTTCATCATGGGAGGCTCCATGTGGGTGTCGCTGACAGTACGGGAACGGTGGTCGGTGACCGTGCCGGTGGTGGCCTTCGCCGCACTCGTCGTCGTGTGGGGCAACCAGGTGGGCCGTTCGAAGAGGGTCCAGGCGTGCGTGACGGTCGTCCTGGGCCTCGTGGCGGGCCTGGTCGCAGCCTGGGGCGCGTGGTACCTCGGGCGCACCGCTGGTCTGCTGCCCGCGGTGTTCCCCACCCTGGCCGAGCGCTACAACGAGTTCGACGCCTTCCTGGTCTTCGGTGGCGTGACGGGGATCGGTGTGGGGGGCGCCATTGTCGTCGTCGATGGGCTACTGGGGACGCGCACCCGCGACCAGGCCCTTATCGCCGTGGTGGCCCGGGGAGCTGCGAAGTTCTTGATCGCCGTCCTCCCCGTCTACGCGATGGTGCGCATCAGCGGCGTCTGAGCGGTGCTGCGGGGGACGGTGCGGCGCCCGCTCCCGGCGACTGGTGGACAGTGCGCAGGGCCCCGCCCCCGTTGCCGGTCCCGTTCCGCCCGCCCCGGGGGGCACCTCGGACGAGGTCGAGGACCAGGGGCTCGTCGGTTCCCTTCCCCTCGCCCGGGGGTGCCGGTTGGGTGCGGCCCGCCCTTGTTGGCCTCCGGGTTCCGTTCCCCTCGCCCCGGGGGCACAGGGCTCGCCGCGGGCGGCTCGGCCCCGCAACGCCTAGGCTTGGGGGCATGATGGTAATTCCTGCGGATCTGCCGCCCCTGGTCGCCCCCGTTGCATGGATGCTCGGAACGTGGCGGGGGTGGGGAACGCGCGCGGCCGACGGCGGCGACGCGCCAGTGGTGGAGGAAGTGCGCGGCGACGTGGTGGGCGACCAGATGCGCCTGGTGACACGGGTGTACGAGGGGACGGCCGACGGGGACGTGGATCCCACGTGGGACGCCGCCTCGGGCCTGTCCGTTATCGCGCGGGGCCCGCTGCTGGTGGAGGAGACCCTGTACGTGTCGGTCGCCCCCTCCGACGCCCCCCTGCCCCCTCCTGGCCAGCACAACCCACGCGCGTTCACGGCTTCGGGCGCCACCACGGGCGGCCACGCCAGCGCATGGGACGGGATGAGCATGGGGCCGCGCGTGCGAATGGTGTCGGAGGCCATCGCCCGCGTGGAGGGCTCCGAGCGGGTCGTCCACTACGGGCGCATGTTCGGACTGGTCGCGGGCGAGCTCATGTGGACCCAGGAGCGGACACTCGAGGGCGCCGACGAGGCGGTGGTCGAGTTCTCGGGCCGCCTGATGCGCGCCGAGCAGGCGGCCGCAGCGGACGGGGCGGACTCCCCGGAGGGGTCCGCCGCGCGCGGGGAGGAGGGCTCCGATGGCCTCGCGGACTGACCCGCGCGCCGCCCCACTGCCGCCCGCGCACCGGGGCGGGGGCGCACCGGACCCGGCGGACGGCGCTTCCGGCGCCGCGCCCCAGCACTACGGGGACCCTTCGGGCGAGCAGTGGGCCCTGGAGGGCGGGCGCGCCCTCGTGGCCCGCCCGGACCTGGTGGTCGTGGACGTGTCCGGGGAGGACCGACAGACGTGGCTCACCTCGTTGAGCACGCAGGTCGTCACCGGCATGGGCCCGGGGGACTCGCGCGAACTGCTGGTCCTGTCCCCCGAGGGCCGCATCGAGCACTGGGCTGGCGCGAGCGACGACGGCACGACCACCCACTTGATCGCCGAGGGGTCCGACGCTGGCGCGCTGGCCGGGTTCTTGGACTCCATGCGCTTCGCGCTGCGGGTCCGGGTCCTGGTGCGCGACGACCTCGCGGTCTACGCCTCGGTGCGCGCCGGCGGGAACGACGCGGCCGCGGTGGGCGCCCTGCCCGGCGTCGAGTGGACGTGGGAGGACCCGTGGCCCGGCGTCGCGCCCGGAGGAGCGGCCTACTACCAGGGGGCCCGCCACCCCGGCTCCCGAACTCCGATGATGTTCCACGTTGTTCCACGCGCGGTGGCTGCTGCTTTCGAGGAGGCGTGGCTGGCCGCCGACGGACACCGCATGGCGGGGACGCTGGCCTGGGAGGCCATGAGGGTCGCCGCGTGGCGGCCGCGATTGGGCATCGACACGGACGCGCGCTCGATCCCCCCGGAGGTCGATTGGCTCCGCACGGCGGTGCACACGGACAAGGGCTGCTACCGGGGGCAGGAGACTATCGCCCGGGTCGTCAACCTGGGCAGGCCCCCCAGGCGCCTGGCCTACTTGCAGCTGGACGGCTCGCGCTCGGAACTGCCCGAGCCCGGAACGCGGATCGAGGTGGGGGGACGCACGGTCGGGGTCGTCACATCGGTCGCGCGGCACGCCGACGAGGGGCCGGTCGCCTTGGCGCTGCTGGCCCGCACGGTGGGCCCCGAGCAAGTCTTCGACATCGGCGGCGTGGCCGCCGCTCAGGAGCCCATCGTCCCCGTGGACGGCAAATGCACGGCCTCTCCCGCGTCGAGGCCAGGCGCGGAACTGGGCGGGCGCCAGATCCGCCGCTCCGACGGGGGCTCGGGCGCCCTGCGGGGCATGGGCTCGGCACTGGGGTCCCGCTGATGCGCGTCCTGTGGGCGCCTCCCCTTCCTGTGCGCGCCGCGACCGGGCTCACTGGCGCCCGCGGCGACGGTGTGCCGCTGGCGGGCGCGGCGGAGGGAACCCGCTGATGCGCGCCGTCATCCAGCGCGTCACGCGCGCCTCGGTCTCGGTGGGCTCGGAAGTGGTGGGAACCATCGACGGTCCGGGGCTGGTGGCGCTGGTGGGGGTCGCGCGCGGCGACGGGCCCCAGCAGGCGGCCGTGGTGGCCCGCAAGATCGCCGAGCTGCGCATCCTGGACGGCGAGGCGTCGGCGCAGGACATGGGCGCGCCCGTCCTGGTGGTCTCGCAGTTCACCCTGTACGGGGACACCCGCAAGGGGCGGCGCCCCTCGTGGGCGCACGCGGCCCCGGGCCCGGAGGCCGAGCCGTTAGTGGAGGCCGTGGTCGCCGACCTGCGCGGACGCGGGCTGCACGTGGAGACGGGGCGCTTCGGCGCGATGATGGAGGTGTCGTTGGTCAACGACGGCCCTTTCACGGTGCTCGTCGAGGCGTGAGGGCGCGGTGTCCCGCAGCGGGCGCGGTTCACCGTACTCCCGGCGGGTTCGATCCCCCTCCCTTCTCGGCGTCTGCTCTCTGTCCGGTGCTGCACACAAGGGACGGAATTAGGAAACATGGCGTCGCACTGGGCGTCGGAATTACGCCGTTGTGTGCGCAGAATGTTCCGTGAATCAGGACCCTTGTGTGCGCTGGACCGTCCTGGGTTTCCTCGGGGGATGCTCTGTGGCGGCTGGCGCGGCAGCGGGGATGCGATGGTGTTGGCATGGTCTGGTTTTGTGGACCATGCGTCTTGAGGGTTGTTGGTTGTTATTGGGGCTGTGCCTGGCCGGGCTCCGTGTGTGGTGCGGTGGTATGGAGGTGTGGTTGAGTCCTTCTGGTGGAGTTATGCATCGGGAAGCGGGCCGGTTGGTGTTGCGCCTGGCCGGTCGTGCCCTCCGGGTGGAGTTTTGTATTGGAAAGTGGGGCGGCTGGGGTGGCGGTTGAGCTGTTTTGCAAGCGAAGTTGAGTTTTCAAAGGGATACCGTCACTTTGCAAGTGTTATAACGCTTGCAAAGCGTGGTAGCGCTGTGAAAGCGGAGGTAGCGCTGTGAAAACGGGACCCATCGTGTCGGTATCGCTGTGAAAACGGAGCCGCTGCGCGGGGGCTCGGGCGCACTCCGTGGCTCGAGGCTACGGCTGCAGCGTGGTCCGGAGCCCAGTGAACCGCATTTGGGTGGGAGAACGCGTACTGGGGTAGGAGAATATGCATTGGGGCAGGTTAGCCCACATTGGGGCAGGTTAATAACCTACCCCAATGACCCGTTGCCTACCCCAATGCGCCGTAACGTGCCCCGATGCGCGGGCAGCCCCGCCGACTACACCGGCTGACCGGCCCCGCCAGAGGCAGAGCGGGCTCCTATCCGGGCCGCACCCGCCACCACCCCGGCAGGAGCTGAGGCGGGCAGGCAGTTGCCTACCCCGATGCGCGGGGCGCGCCCGGCCGCAGCGATGGGTTGACTGATCTCAGCGTCTGCCTACCCCAATGCGCGGGGCGTGCCCGGAGGTTGTGCCGTCCGGTTGGCTCCGCTAGCGGCCGTCGGCCGTCGCCGTGACCCGGCGGTTGTGCCGTCCGGTTGGCTCCGCTAGCGGCGGGCTGGGGTCCCGGGTGGGCAGTGCGCCGATTGTGCTGTCCGGCCCCCCGCGGTCGGCTGAACGGGTTCCTGCCCGGCGCCCGCCGGTAAATGCTGGCTGATCGGAGGGCTTCGCATTACGCGGCCCCTGCGCCCTCGGCGAACTCACGCGCGTGGGGCTCGTGCCCGCCGTAGGCTGGGTACCAGTCAATTGGGATGCCGTATCGGCGCGCCGCTGGCGCGTTCCGGTGATGCCCGCATTGTGAGGAGAGATATGTTCGAACGGTTCACCGACCGCGCTCGCCGTGTCGTCGTTCTGGCTCAGGACGAGGCCCGTGGACTCAAGCACAACTACATCGGAACGGAGCACCTGCTGCTCGGCCTCATCACGGAGGGCGAGGGCGTGGCCGCGAAGGCCCTGGAGACCATGGGCATCAAGGGCGACGCCGTTCGCAAGAGCGTCATCGAGATCATCGGTGAGGGCGAGAAGCCCGTCGAGGGCCATATCCCCTTCACCCCCCGCGCCAAGCGAGTCTTCGAGCTGAGCCTGCGCGAGGCCCTGCAACTGGGGCACAACTACATCGGCACGGAGCACCTGCTGCTGGGCCTCCTCAAGGAGGGCGAGGGTGTGGCCGCCCAGGTGCTCACCAAGCAGGGCGCGGATCTGGCGCAGGTGCGCCAGACGGTCATTCAGATGCTGAGCGGCTACCAGCGAGGCGACGACGAGGGACGCGAGTCGGTGGGCGCGGGCGTTGGCGGCAGCGGTGGCCCCGAGCGGTCGAACTCGGCGATCCTGGAGCAGTTCGGGCGCAACCTCACTCAGGCGGCGCGCGAGAACAAGCTGGATCCCGTGATCGGGCGGCGCACTGAGATGGAGCGCGTGATGCAGGTCCTGTCGCGCCGCACGAAGAACAACCCTGTGCTGATCGGCGAGCCGGGCGTTGGCAAGACAGCCGTGGTCGAGGGCCTGGCGCAGGCGATCGTGCACGGCGACGTGCCCGAGACCATCAAGGACCGCCAGATCTACAGCCTCGACATGGGGTCGTTGGTGGCGGGGTCGCGCTACCGCGGCGATTTCGAGGAGCGTTTGAAGAAGGTCCTCAAGGAGATCCGCACGCGCGGGGACATCATCTTGTTCATCGACGAGATCCACACGCTGGTGGGCGCGGGGGCGGCTGAGGGGTCGATCGACGCCGCGCAGATGCTCAAGCCGATGCTGGCGCGCGGCGAGCTGCAGACCATTGGCGCCACCACGAACGACGAGTACCGCAAGTACATCGAGAAGGACGCGGCGCTGGAGCGCCGTTTCCAGCCGGTGAAGGTCGATGAGCCCTCCGTGGAGGACACGATCGAGATCCTCAAGGGCCTGCGCGACCGTTACGAGGCCCACCACCGTGTGATCATCACCGACGAGGCGATCAAGTCCGCAGCGGAGCTGGCCGACCGTTACGTCTCGGACCGGTTCCTGCCGGACAAGGCGATCGACTTGGTCGACGAGGCGGGCGCCCGTTTGCGCATCCGCCGGATGACCGCGCCCCCGGAGCTGCGGGAGCTGGACGAGAAGATCAGCGAGCTGCGCCGCAACAAGGAGTCGGCCATCGACGACCAGGACTTCGAGAAGGCGGCTGCCCTGCGCGACCAGGAGTCGAAGCTCGGGGAGGAGCGCAAGGCGAAGGAGGCCGCTTGGAAGGGCGGGGAGTCCGATGAGATCGCCGAGGTGACAGACCGCGAGATCGCCGAGGTGCTGGCCATGTCGACGGGCATTCCCGTCGTGCGCCTCACACAGACGGAGACCTCGAAGCTGCTGCGCATGGAGGACGAGCTGCACAAGCGCGTGATCGGCCAGGACGAGGCCGTCAAGGCGCTGTCGCAGTCGATCCGCCGCACGCGCAGCGGTTTGAAGGATCCGAACCGTCCTGGCGGCTCGTTCATCTTCGCGGGGCCCACGGGCGTGGGCAAGACCGAGTTGGCGAAGGCGCTCGCGGAGTTCCTGTTCGGGGACGAGGACGCGTTGATCCAGCTCGATATGTCGGAGTTCTCCGAGAAGCACACGGCGTCGCGCCTTTTCGGCGCGCCCCCCGGCTACGTCGGTTACGACGAGGGCGGGCAGCTGACGGAGAAGGTCCGCCGCAAGCCGTTCTCGGTGGTGCTCTTCGACGAGGTGGAGAAGGCCCATCCGGACATTTTCAACTCTCTGCTGCAGATCCTGGAGGAGGGCCGCCTGACGGACTCGCAGGGCCGCAAGGTGGACTTCAAGAACACGGTCATCATCATGACGACCAACTTGGGCACGCGCGACATCAACAAGGGCGTGCTCACGGGCTTCCAGTCCTCGGAGCACCAGACGCACGACTACGCGCGGATGAAGTCGAAGGTGTCGGAGGAGCTCAAGCAGCACTTCCGCCCGGAGTTCCTCAACCGCGTGGACGACACGGTCGTGTTCCCGCCGCTGCAGAAGGACGAGATCAAGCAGATCGTGGATCTGATGATCGCGAAGCTGGCGAAGCGGATGGAGGCCCAGGACATGCACTTGCAGCTGTCCGACGGGGCGCGCGAGTTCCTGGCGGATCTGGGCTTCGACCCGGTGCTGGGCGCGCGTCCGCTGCGCCGCGCGATCCAGCGCGAGATCGAGGACTCGTTGTCGGAGCGGATCCTGTTCGGGGAGATCCAGCCCGGCCAGGTCGTCACGGTCGGTGTCGAGGGCGAGGGCAAGGAACGGAAGTTCACCTTCAACGGCCGTTGATGGGCTGCTATGGCCCGGGCGCGCCCGCTCTAGTGCGGGCCGGTGCGGCGTTGTGGCGCGGTTCCGAACCCACGTCTCGCACTGCGCGCCCACCCGGGCGCTGACGGGTACCGACGAGGTTCCGAGGAGAGCGCCCCGCGCAGGAACAACCTGTGCGGGGCGCCGCTTCTCCCTTTATGCCGCACACAAGGGCCGGAATTAGGCAACAGGGCTCCGCACACAACGGCAGAATCAAGCCGTTGTGTGCGGAGGGTGTTTCGTAAATCAGGGTCCTTGTGTGCGTGACTGGGGGAGGGGGGCCGTCCGCTGCAGCGAAATCACGGGTGCCCGGCCTGCCTGTTAACGGCCGACCGCTCCGGTGCCGCCGCCTTTGCGTCGCGCCGTCGCTGCGGCGCGGGGCCGCGGTTGGCGCAGCCAGCGGATGACGGTGAGGATCATGGCCGCGGCGGTCCCTCCCGCTGTGACGACCAGTGTGACGCGTTGGATGTGGGGCCCGTAGTTGACGGAGAAATCCGGTGGGGAGGCGGCGGCGATGGTCAGGGGGGCGGAGGTTTTGCCGTCCGGGCGCGGGGGGCCGGGGATCATCGTGTTCAGGTCCAGGGCGAGTGCCGCGCTGGGGGCGACGATCCCCCATCCGTCCAGTTTGGAGTGCTCTCCGGGGTTGGGGCGCAGGGCCGTGGCGGTGAGGCGGTACTTCCATTCTGCGGGGGTTTCTTTGGGGTGGGCGGAGGCGACGAGGGCGGCGATGCCCCCGACGTAGGCCGCCGAGTACGAGGTGGCGGGGGTGTCCGCTGAGAAGATGCAGTCGCCGCCGCCCTTGAACGCGGAGTGGACGTTGGAGCCGGGTGCGGTGATGTCGATGGTGTCGCCCTGGGCGTTGGTGTCGGAGTGCGTGCCGTCGGGGTTGATGGCTCCGACGGAGAGGACCTGCGGGTAGGCGGCGGGGTAGCGGGGTTTGTCGATCTCCTCGGCGGTGTTGGTGCCCGCTGAGGCGACTACCAGGGAGCCCGCTTTGGTGGCGTCGATGACGGCGGACTGCAACTGGGGCGTGTCGTTCGGGGTGGACTGGGCGACGACGATAATGCGGGCACCGGCTTTGTAGGCCGCGGTGATGCCTTGCGCCATGCGGTCGATGCGGGGGCCGTTCCCCGCGTCCTGGGTTTCTTTCTCGGTGTCGCGGTAGACGCGGATGGGCAGGATCTTGGCCGCGGGGGCGACTCCGGTGAGTCCGGAGCCTTTGATGGTACGGGCTCCGATGAGCCCCGCGACGATGGTTCCGTGTCCGTAGGTGTCCACGCGCCCGTCCGCTTCCCCGGTGAGGTCCATTCCGGCCAGTAGCGCACCGCCGCTGAAGTGCGCGTTGGACGATTGGACGCCGGAGTCGATGACGGCGACAGTGACGCCGCCCCCCTCGGAGGTCTTCCAGGCGTTGCGCAGGCCGAGTTGGTTGATGATGCTGGTCTGCGCGGGGATCAGCTGGGGTTTGTCGGCGCTGCACGCCTCGCCCTCGGCATTGGGCTGCGTGGCGGGTTGGACGGCCATCCCGGTGGTTCCGGTGACGGGGCCGTTGGGTGTGCTCGAGGAGGTGGGGACCCCCGCCCAGACTTGAGCGTTGGACAGGGTCGCGCCTCCTGGGATGAGGCGCTGCCAGGCGACGGGGATCGTGACGATGTCGTTGGCGGTCCACCCGAGGCGGGCGATGGTGTCGTCGGCGTTCTCGCCCAGGGGGTGGGCGGCTCCGACATCGGAGACGAAGACGGTGGCCCCCAGAGCGCCGCCGTCGGTGAATCGGACGAGGGCGCCCGAGCCTCCGGCGACCATGACTTTGGGGCCGTTGGCGGCGGGGTTGGTCCCCGTGGATCCGGATGTCACGTCGGAGGTGCCGACGCCGAGGTCGCCCGCGGAGGGCTCGGAGGACGGCGCGGTCCCACTGTTGGACGGGGCGTCGTCGGCGGGGGCGAGGGCGGTTAGCGGCACGGTGCTGAGCCTCGCGGTGGGGGTGGTACCCGTCAGGTCCAGGGTCGCGCAGGGGGCGTTGGCGGGGGTGGGGGGGCTGATGGTGGCGGGCCAGTCGGTGGGGCCCACGCCTTTGGTGTCGATGGTGAGGGTGGCCAGTTCGGCGACGGGGACGGTGGTGGGCTGGGCCAGTGCGGGCGAACCGAGGGAGTAGAGGGCGGCGGTCACCTCGGTGAGGGGGGCGATGGTGCTGGCGGCGGTGACGATGTACTTGCGGGCGTCGCCCTGGGCGGCCAGCACGGAGCCGATGACTGGTGACGACACGGAGGCGGGCAGCCCTGTGACGGGGGTTCCGGCCCGGTCGATGGTGAGCGGCCCCATGGGGGTGCCGTCGGCGAAGACGGCGATCCAGGACGGGTCCACTTCGACGACGCTGTAGGACTCGAGCCCCAGGGCGATGAGGACGCCGGACAGGGCGGAGTCCTCGATGCGGTACTTGGCGTTGCCGGCGACCAGGTAGGCGGTTCCCTCGGATCGCACCAGGGCGGTCCCGTTCTCGACGAGGGACTGGGGGGCGCCGGCGACCCAGGTGCGCGTCACGGTGCCGATGGCGCAGGCGGTCCACTGGTCGGAGCGGAGGCGCTCGGAGGTGGGGACGTCGTCGGGGGCGCCGATGATGCCGATGGGCGTGCCCCTGGGGATCTCGGCGAGCGCGCTGGCGGAGACGGAGGAGGTGGTCATTTCGCCGGGGGTGCTGGCCAGGCGCGCGGTCGTGATATTGCCGAGGGGCAGCAGGGTGCCTTTGGAGGTGAAGTAGCGCTCACCGGAGTCCTTGACTGTGATGAGCATCCCGTTCTCCCAGTTGTCGGGCAGTGCGGGCGCGAATTTGCCCAGTAGGGCGGCGACGACGACCATGATGATCGCCAGGATCGTTCCGACGGCGATGGGGCCGGTCATCGAGGTGGGCTCGGTCTCCTGCCCTCCGGGTAGGCCCATGGAGAACACGGTGGTGAGGCGCCGCCTCTGGTAGCGCTGGGCGTTGAGGAGGTCTTTGTTGGATGCCATGGTTCAGAACAGCTCCCAGCACATGATGACGAGGGGGAAGGCGCCGACGAGGCCGATGAGTTGGAGGGCGCCGGCTACGCGGGAGAGGGCCGGGCGGGTGCCGGGCGCGACGACTGCGAACGCGAGCAGTAGGAAGCTGGCGATGAGCCCGGCGGCCGCGGCGATGGGGACGGCTGCGGGGTGGGTGGACGCGGCGGCGAAGCACGCGAAGGCGATGAGCGCGGTTCCTGTGATCGTGTGGATGAGGACTTCGGCGCGTGAGCGCTGGGTCCTGGCGGTGAGTGTGAGGACCAGGCCGATCGTGGCGACCAGGGCGATCCCCCACGGGTCCGCTTGGAGTTGG
This sequence comes from Schaalia georgiae DSM 6843, assembly GCF_000429245.1. Classification (GTDB taxonomy): domain Bacteria; phylum Actinomycetota; class Actinomycetes; order Actinomycetales; family Actinomycetaceae; genus Pauljensenia; species Pauljensenia georgiae. The sequence continues at coordinate 179,122 of NZ_AUBM01000010.1, read as the reverse complement.
TGGGCTTGGTGCGCGGCGTTGCCCGCTTCGGGCGGGGATTGGAGTGTCGATCCGAACATCGTGAGCGCGCAGGTGAGGGGGAGGGCGGCTGCGGCGCCGGAGGCGACGCTGAGCACGGCGACGCGGGCGGCGCGGAATCTGGGGGCCACTGTGGCCGCGCGCAGTCCGCCGCCCTGCATGGCGCCGGTGGAGGCGACATCGAGGGTTTGGGGGCGGGCGACGACCAGTGCGGGCGCTAGGAGCAGGATGACCGCGAGGATGAGGGTGATGAGCGCTGCGGGGCCGCTGGGCACCGAGGGGAAGGCGAGGACGCAGAATCCGATGAGTGTGAGCGCGGTGCCGACGGTGGCTGGGGCGATGGCGCTGACGCGCAGCGCTCCGGGCAGGACGAATGTCGCGATGGAGGAGATGGCGATGACGATTCCGCCGGCGATCCAGGCGCCTCCGGGTGTGGTCGCGTCGGCGAAGGAGACGGCGGCGGCGCCGCCGAGCAGGGGGGCGGTGTGCGCCAGTGCGAGGCCGCCGGTGGGGCTGGTCCGCGCGACCAGGGCCGCGACTCCGGTGGCGATGACGGCGGCGAAGCCCGCGATGATGGCGCTGAGCAGGTTCTGGCCGGATGTGGCGACCAGGTAGGCGGTGAGGACCAGCAGGGTCGTGGACACTCCCGTGGCCAGGGTGGTGGAGGAGGTGCTGGTCCACGCGGGGACGTTCTTCTCGACTTGGTCGCCGATGGCCTCGACGGGGTCGTCGTAGACGCGGGGCGGGGCGGGGTCCTGGACCTGCGTGAGGGTGAGGGTGGCGCCGGGGCCCACTTTCTGGGATGCGAGGGTGTGGGAGTAGGAGAGCTCGCGGGAGCCGGATAGGATCGATATGGGGCGTTCGAGGCTGGGGGAGGCGTCTCCGAGGGCCTGGGCGAGGGTGGGTGCCAGTTCTGCGAGGATCATCTGCGATGGGACGGTGACGTCGGTCGCGCGCCGCCCGTAGGCGACTGTGATTGGGATCAATAGTGGGCCTTGGTTGGTGGGGGCCATATTGTGGTTTCCTCCTGTCGTCCCTTGGATCCGCGGGGGACTGTCGTTCGCGTACCGAATGGTAAAATAGTAGGAATTATTCCCAAGGTCTATACGTGGAGCCGGACATGTGCTTATATTAAACCCATCGGAGCGCCGGTGCATCGCACGGTTACCGAGGAAAACTGACCGAATCGCAAGAGGAAAGAGGAACCTCATGGCTGAAAACTCAGGGATGCAAGTAGGTGAGGGCGCCCTTCAGCAGGCGGCCAACACCATCTCCGAGTCGCAGAACTCCCTCCAGAGCCGTCTGAAGAGGCTCGAGGGCGACCTGTCCAACGTCAGCGCCATCTGGCAGGGCCCCGCGGCTGCCCGCTTCACGCAGCTCATGGCTCAGTGGCGCGAGAACGCGGACAAGACCACGAGCGCGCTGAGCGAGTTCGTCGAGAAACTGGGCGGGGCTTCGCGCTCCTACTCGCAGCAGGAAGAGGACCTGGCCGCCGACATGGGCAAGTACGCCGCCGGCCTGTGAGATTTCGACACAAGATAGGAGCATGAATCATGAGTGATGGCGTCAAGGTACAATTCGCGCACCTCGGACAGGCGGGTGCCGATATCAAGACCGGTTCCCATGACATCGAGCAGATCCTCAGTGACATGGACGTCGAGCTGCAGAAGGTGACGTGGGAGGGCGAAGCCCAGGCCGCGTACCTCGAGGCGAAGCGGAAGTGGACCGAGGGCATGGCCGAGCTGCAGCGGATCCTCGGTGAGGTCGGCAACGGCGTCGATTCGGCTGTCCAGAAGTACCAGTCCATGGAGCAGCACGTGGCGCAGAGCTGGATGTGACGCCTCCTGTGGCGCATCCGCTCGACCGCTCCGGTAGTCCGCTCCGCACTCTATGCGGGTGCGGCGGGCCACTGGGCGCGGGCGTTTGATCGCCGCCCGGCAGCGGGCGGACGATCGAGGCGTGGGTGCGGGACGGTGAGAATCGTCCCGCACCCACGCTCGTTACCCCACACTTCCCCCCTAGGCGAACAGCATGTCATTATCGCAGATTCCCGACCTCGACGGTCTCATGGAGGCCTTCGACAAGATCAGCGCGCTCACGGACCTCATGGCCGAGGCCCGGGCGCAGGCGCCCGACAGCGTCACGGTGGAGGACTCCACCCAGTCGCTTGAGCTCACGATGCTCAACGACGGGACGATCGAGGACTTCCACATCGAGAGCGACTGGCGGGACAATATCAACCCCGAGGACCTCGGGGCGTCGATCACCGCGCTCATCGGCGACGCCAACACCGAGTTGATGTCGGCCTCCGGCACCTTCCTCGAGGAGAACTACGAGGACTGGCAGGAGGAGCAGGAAGAGCACGAGTTCAACTCGCTCACCTCGCCGGTCGTGGAGCAGACCCGCCAGGACGCCGACGAGATCCTCGAGCGCGCCGCCGGGCAGATGGTGCCGCTCGACGACTCCCTGGCGGAGGCGTTCTCCTTCGTGGACGACGCCTTGGCGAAGGCGAGGGCCTTCGCCGCCATGAACGAGGGCACCGCCTCCGACGAGGACCACGCGGGCGAGGAGGTCTGGTGCGAGCGCACCGCCGGGATCGTCACCTCGGTGGGGGTGGATCCGGCCTGGGCGGTGGCCACGCCCTACCCGCTGCTGCGGTCGCGGATCTTCGACGCCCTGGTCGGCCAGGACGGGGAGGGTTCGGACCAGGAGTCCTTCGCGCAGCGCGGCGAGGCGATCACCGAGCAACTCCTGGGCGCCTTGTCCCGCGATGTGGACTGAACTTACGAAAGGAATATGATGCCAAAGCACAGTGGTGACGGATTCAAGGTCGACACCGACGCACTGCGGCGCGACGCGGAGAAGTGGGAGCAGGCGAGCTCCGATTTCACCAAGGACTCCACCTGCGATCCGCTCACGGACTTCAAATGGATCCCGCAGGCGGGCGAGTTCGTCAAGCGCGCGAACGAGATGCTGGACCGTTTCGCGCAACTGCGGACACAGGGGTCCCAGGCGTTCGCCGCCGTTGGGACGTCGTTGACCAAGTCGGCGAACGACTACGACGCGACCGACGCGGAAGTCTTCTAGGAGGGGGCAATGTCAATTGCGGATATGATCGCGAAGTTCGAGGAGTGGAACAACTCGGCGAACGAGACCGTCCACAATTTCGTCGAGACCGCGAACAAGGCGCTCGGCCTGATCCAGAAACTGCCCTTGCCCGGGCTCCAGGCGCTTATCGAGATCGTGAAAACGGTTTTGAAAGGGGTTGAGCAGGTCGTCAAGTACCTCCACGACCTGGTCGACTTCATCATCCAGGATCTGAAGTCCGCCCAGAAGCTGGACGACACGGGCAACGACCTCACCCAGCGCGTCGCCGTCCCGGTCGCCGGTGTCTCGCAGGGCTTCCTGAGCCAGCTCGAGGGCCGCAAGGAGCGTTTCTGGGAGGGCGATGGCGCGAAGGCGTACACGGAGCACACGGACCTGCAGGGGCAGGCGTGCGAGGAGCTCTCGAACGCCTACCAGACGTTGGCCACGGCGTTGCACGACGCCTACGACGGCTGCATGGTATTCGCGGGGGCGATGGCGGTCGCCGCCGGTACCTTCATCGCGGGCGTCGCTGCCGCTGCCGCGTCGCTGATCCCCCCCGCCACCCCCGCCGCGCCCGCGGTGTGGGCGGCGGTGGTCGCGGTCCTCAAGGCGGCTCTCGCCGCAGCGGTCGCCGCCGTGAGCGCGTGGTTCTTGAAGCTGCACCCACAGCTGAGAAAGGCGCAGGAAGGGCTGGACAAGGCCTCCTTGAACGGTGGTAAGACGGTCTTCTACAACGGGAACTGGCCGACTTTGACGCTATACTGAGTTTTAAATTCTACCGATTTGAAAGGAGCGGGCCGATGGCTGGAGGATCACCGGGCACTGGCGGAATCGACACGGATCAGGAGAATGGCGCCCGGAGCCAGACCGAGGGCGGCGTGGGCGAGCTGGAGGGCGCGCAGAGCGACGGCGTCGACACGATCTCCCGTGAGCAGACCGTGCGCAAGTGGGGGTACGAGCAGGGCCCCGCAGCGATCAGCAGCAAGTACAAGGACGTGTTGCAGGCGACGGCGACGAACCTGGATACCCGTATCACCCAGCTGCGTGAGATGCTGAGCAACTCGCAGCACCAGGTGGCCAACTACGAGCAGAACGACGAGGAGATCGCCGAGAGCTTCCGCAAGGCCGCCAGGTCTGAGACTGGTGTGGCGAGCGCGGGGGGCACCACGGTGGCGGCGGCGGCCGGCGCCGCAGCGGCGTCCGCAGCAGCCGGATCCGGTCTCCAGGGGGGCGGGAGCTCCAGTGGCGGGTCGGGTTTTGATGGCAGTGGTATGGGCGCGGATTGAGGTGGCTTTTGAGCTCCACATGTCGTTCTAACCATATGGTGAGCAGGGAATAGGAGTAAACATGAGTGACGACCAGTACCAGTGCAAGGCGGGGGATCCGAGCCCCTTCGATAAGCAGACCCCGGCTTCGCCCCCCTCGGATGCGACGCCGTTCCAGCGTTTGCAGGCGGTCGCGGATTTGGATTACAACGATTCTGCTGATGAGCAGGGGTATAACACCGTTGTCGAGAAGATCCGGAAGTGCCGTGATCTGGTGACGCAGTACGAGCAGAACAACGGGTTCCAGTCCCAGGAGGTGCGCGCGGCGATCACGGAGTGGGCACAGAAGTTCCGCAAGGATCTGAGGACCACTGAGCAGCAGTTGACTTCGGGTTATCAGACTGTGGGCCAGGCGCGGGCGGTGATGCGCCAAGCGCGCGACCTGTTCAATACGAATGTGTCGCCGGAGCTTTATTCTCCTGCTGAGAAAATACTCAAGAAGACGATGGATGTCGCGTCGACCGTCACTGTTCCCATCGGCGGCTATCTCACGAAGATGGCTGCGGACACCTTCTGGGGTTGGTTGGGCAAGGAGCGCGACAAGCAGCGCGATGAGTACTGCAAGAAGGTCCTCGACGATATGAACGCCCAGCTCACCAAGGGCGCCGAGGGCATGAACACCGCCACGGACCCCAGAAAAAAGAGGGGGGAAGTTGGCGGTGGCCATGACGATGGCACGCCGCCCAATCCCAGTACCACAATGCCCGGGATCGGCGACCCGAATAAAGTCGGCGGCGTAGGCGGCTCCAACCCCAGCGCCGGCCTCGGCGGTGGGGACACCGGGGGCCTCGGGGGCGCGGGGGGGAATTACGGCACTTCCGACGTCGACCCCTACGCCGCGAAGGGCAAGGACTGGATGTCGGAGGGCTTCCAGAAGCCCGGCGGCCCCCAGGACCCGCCCCCCACCGCCAATGTCAATGACCTCAACGGCGTGGGCTTGACGGACCGCCCGATGAACCAGACGGTGACCCCCAACGGGCTCGTCGATGGGTACACCCCGCCGTCGGCGACGAACTACTCCGACCCCCGGTGGGACCCCTCCTACAAGATCCCCTCCAGCGTGGCGGACGTGTCCAAGGCGGCGTCCGCAGGCACCCTGGGGGCCCTTGGCGGTGCCGGTGCGGCCAGTGCCCTCAAGGGCCTGGGGGGCGCTGGCGGTGTGAGCGCGAAGAGCCTCTTGGCGGGCGGCGCCCCGGGCGCGGCCGGGTCGGGCGCTGGCGGTCTCAAGGGCGCCGGTGCCGCTGGTTTGAAGGGCGCCGCTGGCCTGAAGGGCGCTGGCGGTGGTACTGGTGGCATGATGGGCATGGGCGGTGCCGGTGCGGGTGCCGGTGGGGCTGGTGATGATAAGAAGAAGCGCCGTGTTTTCTCGGGTTTGTTCTCCGATCAGCCCGAGGACACGGGACCCGTGTGGGACCCCGCCCACGGCCCGGGCTCTGAGGACGACGGCGTCGTCTTCGAAGTCGACCTGGACGAATGGGGGCTGTGAGAATGGCTCATCAGAGTAGGGCCCGCGTCGGCGTTGTGTGCGTCGGCGCGGGCCTTGCCCGCGTTGTGGTGGCGTTGGGCGTGGTTGTGGGTTTGTGCGTGGGGGGTGCGCCTGGTGCTCGTGCGGTTGATGAGATCACGACACAGGAGTATGTGGGTCCCCTGGGAATTGAGAACGAGGTGGCGGCTGGCTTCACGGGCAAGGGCATTAAGATCGGCGTGATCGAGGGGCCAGCTGACACGAGTGTGCCTGAGTTGCAGGGCGCCAACGTCACCGTGAAGCAGATGTGCTCTTTCACTCAGTCGGATGAGGGGCGTTCGCACACGACTGCGGTGGTGTCGATCTTGGCCGCGCGGGGTTACGGTGTGGCGCGCGGAGCCGAGATTATTAACTACGCTATCCCCACTGAGAGCTCAACAGATGAGAATGCCGACTGCAAGGGCATTGGCCTTAAGGATGCGGTCAACGCGGCGGTTGCCGACGGTGTGCGCGTGGTGTCGGTTTCACTGGGCGGGGGGAAGACCACTGACGAGGAACGTACGGCGATTGCTGCTGCTGTTGCGCGTGGTGTGGTTGTTGTGGTTGGTACTGGGAATGATGGGGCTCAGGATCCTCCTGATTCGTTGGCTTCTGTGAATGGTACTGTGGGTGTGGGTGCGTCGGATTCGAATGGGAACATGCAGTCTTTCTCCAATTACGGGAAAGGGCTTGCCGTGCTCGCCCCTGGTGACAAGACCGTGATGCATCTGTTTCCAACGGGGAAACTCGTGAATGCTTGGGGAACTTCGTATGCGACTCCTATTGTTGCGGGTTTTGTGGCGGTTACGATGCAGCGGTGGCCCGGGGCGAGTGGGAACCAGGTGGTGCAGTCGTTGGTGAAGACGGCGACGAAGGGGTCCACGGGCCAGCCCTTGATCAGTCCGAATGGTTTGGACAAGACGGATCCGACTCAGTTCCCCGATGAGAACCCCCTCCTCGACAAGTTCCCGGGTACTGAGCCCAGTGCTCAGACTGTGGCGGACTACCGCGATGGGGTGCTGGGCACCCAGTCGGTCTTCGACAGCGACTCCTCCTACGTGTACCGGGGCACAGACGCGCAGGTGGCGCTCGCCCACCCGGACCGCTCCGCCCTTGGCACCTCGCCCCGCTACCACAAGAAGAAGGACCAGTAGCAGCGCGGGGCACTCGGGACCACAGGAACATCGGCAGTGAGGAAGTGAGAGCATGACCACGCCATCGAATCCGTCCGACCCGTCCAACGGGCAGTGGCAATCCGGCGGGCAGCCCACCACAGGCGGGTCCTGGCCCCAGGAAGAGCCGGGTGCGCAAGGGGCGTGGCGCGGAGCACCCAGCACCGCCCCCGCGCATGCGGGCATGGGCATGTACTCCACGCCCCTGACGCCCAGGAACAGACGCAGGAAGTGGCCCATGATCATTGGAATCGTCGTCGCCCTCCCATTCCTGGTCGTCGCATGCCTGCTCTTCTGGTCGGCCCACTCGTCGAATCAGCAGCGCCAGAACGACCCCGCGCTCCAGGCGTCCGACATCCAGAAGACCGACCGCGTCCCCTGGGAGATCCAAGGGGACATCCGCGCGCCCGGCGACGCCATCACCCCATCCGACGACTGGATCAACGGAATCGGCAGTGCGTGGACCATCGAGGAACCCGCGTGGAGCAGCGGCAGTTTCAACTACCGCGTCGCATACGCCACGAACGGCGCCCTCGTCATCACCAGCCAGAGCGCGAACACGTGGCAGAGCACCCTCAAAGGGTGGGACATCAGCGGCGACCAGCCCCGACAACTGTGGTCCCACACCGTGCAGGACAACGACAAACCGGACTTGGGCGCCGAGGAGAAGGGCGTGTGGGTCGGCAACACCCTCTTCATCGACGAGTACGCCATCAACGGCGACACGGGGGACATAGCGTCCATCAGCTGGCTCCGGTCCGAGAAGAGCAGCCGCACCAAAGGCAACGACCTGGTCGTCACACCCGACTTGGTGCTGGTCGCCTGCGATCCCGGAACAGGGGAGTGCTCCGCGCACACCGCGGACGGGACCCAGCTGTGGACCGCCTCCACAGGACTGTCCTCCTACACGCTGCGCGGGACCGCCCAAGCCGGCGGGCACACGTGGATCCGGCTCGACGCGGGGGCCGGGCGCAGTGCCTTCGTCAACACCGCGACTGGCGAGACCAAGAGCGCCACCTACGGGTCCGGGGACTCCTGCTGGCACGCCGCCGCATCGGACGGCTGGCTGATCGCCTGCCAGGGCGACGCCGCGATCACCGCGTTCACGGCGGACGGCGAGTCCGCGGGAACCTTCGCCGCCACCTACTGGCCGCTGTCCACTCGGGGCAAGAGCGAGTGCTCCAACGCCACCACACCCGTGTGGGCGCGCACCCCCACGCTCGCCCAAGCCACCGCTTTCTACCGCGACGGCGACATCAGCGCGACCCGGGGCACCCTCACACCCACCGACTGCGGGAATATCGTGTACCAGGCCCCCGGCGGCACCACGACAGACCTCGACCTCACCAGGGACAACAATCAGAGGGCATTCACGCTCGGCGACTCGGGGGGCGTGCTCCAGAAGCAGCTCGCCATCAGCGACAGCGGGAAAGTCCTAGTGATAGGGAACGCCGTCTTCGTCGACCTCACCAGCGGCGCCTACATGGGCTCCATCAGCGACGACCACCTCGACTGGCCGCTCCTGAGCGCCCCCGGACTCGTGCTGCTCAAAGACGACACGGGGATCGTGGCCTACAAACCGCGCTAGAGGGCCCGGGAATCCCGCCGCCCTCCGTCCCCACGTCGGCGACGCGCGCACGCGGTTTCCCGGCATCTGCTCGCGCGGGCGACACCGCGTGCTCTAAGAAGGGACGCGGCGGGGGCCTCAGACCGCCTGGCGGATCGCGTCGAAGAGCCCCGACGCGTACACCGACGCCGGCAGCACCACAATCATGGTGAACGCTTGGACGATATCGAGCATCCGCCCTGCCAGGGGCGAGGGCGCCGGCTTCTTAGCGCGCCCGTCGCGCACGGGGAAGAGCGCCACCAGCAGGAACGCCGAGCAGGACAGCAGGACCGCCGAACCCCCGGGGATGCCCGCCGCCACACCTGCTGAGGCCGCGACGGCCGAGACCAAGGCGGCCGAGGCGACGGTCAGGAGCGTCCGGGTGGCACCGCGCTGCCCGCGCGCCGCGAGGGCCAGGGTCAGGGCGCCGCCCACCACAGTCGCCAGGGCGGCGCGCCCGTGCCATTCCTGCGTTCCCAGGTACGCCCCCGACCCCAGGCCGCCCAGCACGCACAGCACGCACGCCAGGGCGACGACCACGTGGGAGCGCACCCGCGCCGACGTGTACGCGTCCTGCGAGGCGCGCACGTTCATGGCCTTCGGCTTCGGCGGCTCCTGCTGGCGCCCCGGCAGCGCGACGGTCATCACCTCGCGGATGTCGATGAGGACGAAGGACCCGGCCCGCACCGTCAACTGGGGAGAGAGCCACACGAGCACGGCCCCCACGGCGACCGCCAGGAACGCCGGACGGGCCACCAGGGAGTTCCCCAGGATCATGAGGGTGGAGCACGCGGTGGCCACCGCCCACGCGGCCCGGGGGACCGAGACGGCGTCGTCCACACCCTCCACGCGCCGCACTCCGTAGGTCAGGCAGTACAGCAAACCGCCCCACGTCACGATTATGGGGGCGACGGCGGAGCCCACCGGGTTGTCCGCCGGAACGATCTGCAGGCACGCCAGGGCGAACACCAGGCTGGCCACCGCCACGGACTCCGTCCTGGCCCACGTCGGGGCGATGTACCCCAGGGCCAGGGAGTAGAAAACGCTCAGCGCCCCCACGCCCAAACGGGAGAAGACATCGGGCTGCCACCCCCACACGAAGGGGCTCGCCAGGACGAAGACCTCGACGAGCACCACCGCCAGTGCGGAACCCACCAGGGTCCCCGCGGACACCGCGCGCGCGCGGGCGGAGCGCTCCGCCTCCTCCTCGGAGGAGGCCCGGGGGTCGCGGAAGGGCCAGCCCCCGTGGGAGAGCATCGCGGAGGGATCCGCGACGAACATGATGACGTCGCCCGCCGCCACCTCGAAGCCCACGCGGTCCGTGGGCTTCACCTCCGAGCCGGAGACCCGGCACAGGTGGACCCACGCCGGATCCACGCCCACCGAGTGGAGCGCCTCGGACAACGGGGTCCCCTGGGCGGCCGCGCAATCGCGCAAGGAGGCGTCCGGCAGGCGGAGCGTGAAGGGAACCAGCAGATCTGACACGTCTCCTCTTCTCCTGTCCTTCATGACATACGGTTAGGATTCGCCGCTGCGTGTATTCTTTCACGTGTGCGGCGGCGTGTGCCAGTGCGGCCCGTGCCCCAGTCCTCCCACTGGGGCCGCAGGGGCCCCACGGCTCGGGCGGGTATAATCAACCGGTAAAAAAGGGCATTCGGAGGAGACATGGCCAGACTGGCGAGGAAGAAGAAAGAGCCCGAGCCGGTGGAGGAGAACATCCCCACACGGCCGCAGGGCGAGCTCGCCCTCGAGCCCCCTCCCGACCGGGAGGAGCCGCCCAACGCCTCCAACCTGCTCACCTCCGTCGTCCCCATGCTCGGATCCGTCGGCATGATGGCCTTCATGGCCCTCTCCCAGTCGAACAACCCCCGGATGCTCTTCATGGCGGGGGCGATGGTCTTCGCCATGGTCGCCATGGTCGGCACGCAGATGTACCGCCAGGTGAGCGCCTACCGCACCAAGGTCGCCGACATGCGCGGCGAGTACCTGGCCTACCTGGCAGACACGCGCCGCCTCGTGCGCGACCTGGCCAAGCAGCACTACCAGTACCTGCAGTACACCCTGCCCGAGCCCGACTCCCTGGTCCTGCTGGCCGAGTCGGGCGCCCGCGTGTGGGAGCGGCGCACCAAGAACGTCGGGCTGCTCAACGTCCGCCTCGGGCTGGCCCAGCAGAAGCTCTCGAAGACCCTCAAGGCCCCCGAGCTCGGCGTCCTGGCGAACCCGGACGTCGTCTGCCAGTCCGCCGTCGCGCGTTTCGTCGACGTCCAGTCCAACCTGGGGCTGGCGCCCTTCGCGACCTACCTCGACCAGTTCCTCACCGTCGAGCTGTGCGGCCCCCGCGCCCTCACCGAGGCTCAACTGCGCGCCATGATCGCCCACCTGGCCGTCATGGTCCCCCCCGCGGACCTGCGTATCGCGGTCCTAGCGGGCGAGGAGACCATCGGCATGTGGGACTGGGTGAAGTGGTTGCCCCACTGCCGTTCGGAGGACGTCGAGGACGCCGTCGGCCCGGCCCGGATGGTCTCCACCAGCGCTGAGGAGCTCGACGAGCTCATGGGCCCCGGCGTCGAGACCCGCGGCGAGTTCCGCCAGGAGAGCGCCGGCCACGGGCCGCGCCCCCACATCCTGCTGGTCGTCGACGGCGCCGAGTACCCGTCGAACTGGATCCCCATGTCCGAGAAGGGGATGGAGAGCCTCACCCGGGTCGTCATCAGGACGACGTGGGAGGACCTGGAGGATCCGTCCACCCTGCGGCTCATCCTGCGCCGGGGCAAGGGCGACAAGGTCGTCGACGGCAAGCGCACCGCCGAGGTGATGCCGCTGGGGCAGGTGGTGCAGCAGGACGTCACCCCCGTCATGTACCGCCCGGACCAGATGGGCATCGCCGAGGCGACCGCTGTCGCCCGCCGCCTCACCCGTTTCACCGAGGGGATGGCCCAGGCGATCACGAACAAGTCGGAGAAGAAGGCGTCCTCGGACCTCATGGACCTGCTGGGCCTGGGGGACGTGCGCCTCTTCGACCCCGACAAGCGCTGGCGCCACCGCAAGGGCCGCGAGTACCTGCGCGTCCCCTTCGGCCTCACCGAGTCCGGGAACCCCATCATCATCGACATCAAGGAGTCCGCGAAGAACGGCATGGGCCCCCACGGGATGCTCATCGGCGCCACCGGCTCGGGCAAATCGGAGGTGCTGCGCACCATGGTCCTGGCCATGGCCCTCACCCACGACCCCATCCAGCTCAACTTCGTCCTCGTCGACTTCAAGGGCGGCGCGACCTTCGCGGGCATGGACACCCTGCCCCACGTCTCCGCCATGATCTCCAACCTGGAGGAGGAGTCCTTCCTGGTCGCCCGCATGGAGGAGGCCCTCCAGGGCGAGATGAGCAGGCGCCAGGAGCTGCTGCGCGCCGCCGGCAACTTCGCCAAGGTCGAGGAGTACGAGAACGCCCGCCGCGCCGGCAAGCACGACGGCCCGCCCCTGCCCGCCCTCTTCGTCATCATCGACGAGTTCTCAGAGCTGCTGGTCGCCCACGCGGACTTCATCAAGGTCTTCGAGGCCATCGGCCGCCTGGGCCGTTCGCTGTCCGTCCACCTGCTCTTCGCCTCGCAGCGCATCGACACGAAGGCCGGCGACCTCATGTCGCACATCTCGTACCGGATCGGCCTGAAGACCTTCTCCGCGGCCGAGTCCCGTTCCATCATCGGCTCCGACGCCGCCTTCAAACTGCCGCCGCTGCCCGGTTCCGGGTACCTGCTGGCGGGCGGCGAGGAGATGGTCCGCTTCCGCGCCTCGTACGTGGCCGCGCCCCCGCGCGACGCCGTGAAGGCCGTGGACGCCGAGGCGCCCGAGGACGAGCAGGAGCGCCACATCCTCCCCTTCTCCGTCGACCGGGTCGACACCGACGACGCGGTCGTCATCGAGAGGGTCGCCCTGCCCGCCCCCCACCACGCCCAGCAGGCCAGCCAAGGCGGGCAGATGGCCTCGCCCGCGCCGGGCACGGCACCGGCGCCCGGCGCCGCGCCCGTCCCGCAGGCCGAGGAGGCCGCGCCCGACTTCTCCCAGTACGCCGATATGAGCCAGCTCGACATCGCCGTCGAGCGCATGGAGGGGCACGGGCTGGCGGCGCACAAGATCTGGCTGGAGCCCCTGGACACGCCCCCCACCTTGGACATGCTCTTCGGGGACCTCGCCGAGGACCCCCGCCTCGGACTCATCTCCCCCTCGTGGCGGGGCAAGGGCCCGCTGCGCATCCCGATGGGCACCGTCGACTTGCCGCGGCAGCAGAAGCAGGAGCCGCTCGAGTACGACTTCTCCGGCGCCAAGGGCCACGGCATCGTGGTCGGCAGCCCCATGACCGGCAAGTCCACGGCGCTGCGGAGCCTCGTCATGTCCCTGGCCCTCACCGCCTCCCCGCTGGAGGTGCAGTTCTACGTCCTCGACTTCGGCGGCACCTTCTCCTCCATGCGCAACCTGCCGCACATCGCGGGCATCGCGGCGCGCGGTGACAACGAGCGCGCCACCCGAATGCTGGCCGAGATCGAAGCGATCCTGGCCGACCGCGAGGCGTACTTCCGCAAGAACGGCATCGACACGATGAGCGACTACCGCCGCATGCGCGCCGCCGGCGAGGCGGACGACGGCTACGGCGACGTGTTCCTCATCCTGGACGGGTGGGCCACCTTCAAGGAGGAGTACGACGGCGAGGACAGGCGCGTGGGCCGCATGATGGAGCGCGCGCTGAACTTCGGTGTCCACCTGGTCGTCGCCGCCGGCCGCTGGCTGGACCTGCGCATGGACATCCAGCCCCTGTTCGGGACGAAGATCGAATTGCGCGTCGACGACGAGTCCGCCTCGATCATCGACCGCCAGGCCAAGAAGAACGTGCCCGTCGACCGCCCCGGCCGCGGCCTGGACATGGACGCCCATCAGATGCTGCTGACCCTGCCGCGCATCGACGGGGAGCGCGACCCCGGCACCCTCAGCGAGGGCGTTCGCAAGTCGATCACCACGATCAAAGCGGCCGCGAGGGGCATGCACGCCCCCCGGCTGCGGCTGCTGCCCGAGAGGGTCGGGGTGCGCGAACTGCTGGCGGCCATCCCCGAGCTCAGCCGCCCGATGGCCGAGCTGGAGGCCGAGTACGCCCGCGTCCTCGCCGAGGAGGCGGCAGCCGCGCGGGCGGCGGCCCCCGAAGGGGAGGTCGTCGAGGAGGCGCCCCTGGAGAAGCCCGCGGTCCCGCTGCACGACAAGTGCCTGGTGCTGGGCGTCGAGGAGCGGCGCCTCGGCCCGCTGGTCTTCGACCCCCTCAAGGACCAGCACATCTTCGCCGTCGGCGACGGCGAATCGGGGCGGAGCGCGTTCATCCGCCTGATGGCGCACGAGATCATGCGGACCAACACGCCCGAAACGGCGAAACTGGTGATCGTCGACCCCCGGCGCTCCCTGCTGGGCGAGATCCCCGAGGAGTTCCTGCTGGCGTACCTGTCCCTCAACGACGACATCGAGGGGGAGCTCCGCGCGATCGCGGGCGCGATCACGAAGAAGCGCGCCCCGGGCAAGGACGTGACCGTCGCCCAGCTGCGCGAGCGCTCGTGGTGGTCCGGCCCCGAGGTCTGGGTGCTCGTCGACGACGCGGAGATGCTGTCCAGCGGCATGAGCAATATGCTGCAGCCCCTCGACCCGCTGCTCGCCCAGGCCAGGGACGTCGGCCTGCACATGGTGCTGGCCCGCCGCACGGGCAGTGGCATCATGAGCGACAGGTTCGTCACCAAGCTCCGCGAGCTGGGCGGGACAGGGCTGATCCTGTCGGGCAGCCCCGACGACGGGGCGGTCATCGGGCGCGTGAAGGCCGTGCAGTCGCGGCCGGGGCGCGCGCAGGTCGTCGCGCGCAACTCCGGCCTCTTCCGAGCGCAGATAGCATGGCAGCCGCAGTCGGAGTAATACCGGAAAGGATGCGGAGTCTGTAGAATCCTCAGTGGAACCGATCAACGAAAGGGTGGCAAGATGGGGACTCACGTGAAGCGGATGGGGGGCGCGCTCGCGGCCGTCGCGGCGGCCTGCGCCCTGGCGGCGTGCGCGCAGCTCGGCGGGGGCGTCTCCTCCGGCAAGCCCCTCGACCAGCTCGAGAACCTCGGCGCCGGGACGAAGGCGGACTACCAGAGCCGCATGGACCAGGCGTCGGAGGCGGACAAGCAGAAGATCCTCACCGAGGCGAACCAGGTCAATGCCGTGGTCGGCGCCGAACTGGTCCTCGACGACCCCTCGGCGAAAGGCGCGAAGTTCCAGCTCAAGGACGATAAGACGGTCGTCATGGACCAGAGCATCGCCCCCCTGATGTCCAACGCCACGAACTGGCGGGTCGGGGACCGCTCCATCGACCTGTGTACCGACGCCAGCTGCGAGTACTACTCCTCGTGGACGGTCGCCCCGAAGACGGGGTCCGGGGGCGGCTCCCTCAGCGGCTACACGCTGACGCTGCTCATCGAGAACGAGGCGGAGGCCGCCAACGTGAAGAACGTGACCCGGGAGTTCACCCTGGGCAAGTGAGGGACGTGCGGGCGGCGGGGCGGCTCGCGCCGCCGCCCCTGCGCCCGGGCCCGGCTCCCGATCCTCTTCATTCCTCCTCCTGCCTCTTCCTCGTTCCGCGTGCCCAAGGGGTCCGGGCCCCGCGCGCTGCGCCCCGGGATCCCGCATGGTGAGACAATTCATTATATGATTGCTTTCACTCCCGTTGTGGCTGGTGGTCGGGGCGAAAGTCCGTCTCGGGGGCGCGCTCGCTCCGGCATGATGGGCAGTGGTCGGATTCGTCGAATGGCAGCGGGACCCTGTGTTAATTAGTGTGTACCCCGGCCCGGAACGCTTACCTGGCAACTCTCTATGGAGTAACGACTCGTGCGACACTAGGGAGACGGGCCTGAAATCCGACCAGCGGCACGTGATGAAAGGTGGGGATGCGCTGTGAGAGGCATAAAGCGCCGGATGCCTGCGCTGTTTGTCATCACTATGGTGCTGTTTGTATCAGTTCTTGGCCTTTTGTATAAGGGCATGGAGGTGACCCACGTCGACGTGGACGACGGCGGCATCTGGGTCATCGACAAATCCAAACAGATGGTCGGCCATCTCAACTACGACGCGCGCATCCTCGACGGCGCCCTGCGGACGGACTCCGCGAACTTCGACATCGGGCAGGCCGGTGAGACGGTCACCATGACGGACCAGGCGACCTCGACGATCGCCCCGATCAACGTCACCGCCGTGGCGCTCGGCTCCGCGACCCCGCTCCCCTCGGGGGCGGTCGCCACGCAGGGCGGGGACACCCTCGGTGTCTACAATCCCGCCGAGGGGACGTTCTGGGTGACCAGTGCGAAGGGCCCGACCGCTGCGGACCTGGGGGACGGGGCCGCGCTCGATAGTGGCGAGGGCGCTGGCGCCTCGACGGTCGCCGTCGATGGCACCGCGTTCTCCCTCAGTGCCTCGGACGGCACTCTGGTCACTGTCGCACCAAAAGGAACCGTCCAGTCGGTTAGTAAGTCCCGGATCAAGGGGATCGACCCCGCAGCGACGCTGGCGATGACAGCAGTCGGCAATCGTCCAGTCGCATTCGATACCACGGGCAATATTCTGTACTTGCCGAATGGTCAGGCGTACAGGCTCACCGACTACGGCATAGCGCCCGGCGCTGTGCTCCAACAGCCCGGCGCCGATGCGGACTCCGTCTACCTGGCCACTCCCACGGGCCTCGTCGGAGTGCCCCTCAAAGGCGGGGAGCCCTCCGTCATCGACACGGGCGCCAGCGGGAGCCCCGCCGCTCCCGTGTGGCACATGGGCTGCGCCTACGGCGCCTGGTCCGGCAGCGGCGCCTACCTGCGCTCGTGCGCCGATCCCAGCAAGGACACCAACGACGTCGTCGACACCCTCAAATCCGCGCGCGAAGTCGTCTTCCGCACCAACCGCTCCGCCATCGTCCTCAACGACGTGGCCCTCGGATCCGTGTGGCTGCCCGACGAGAACATGGTCATCGTCGACAACTGGGACGAAGTGGAGCAGCAGCTCGCCGAGTCCGAGGAGGAGGAGGAGACCACCGACCTCATCGACGAAGTCGCCGACCCCGAGCGCAAGGAGCAGAACACCCCGCCCGACGCCGAGGACGACGAGTTCGGCGTCCGTCCCGGGCGCTCCACCCTGCTGACCGTCCTGGACAACGACTCCGACTCGGACGGCGACGTGCTCACCGCGCGCGCGACCTCGACCCCCGGCTTCGGGACGGTCGTCTCCTCGCGGGGAGGGCGCGCCCTCCAGATCACCGACGTCGCCGACTCGCAGACGGGGTCGACCAGTTTCACCTACGAGGCGTCCGACGGGCAGGACACCGACTCCGCCACCGTCCGCGTCTCCGTCCACCCGTGGAGCGAGAACGCCGCGCCCACGCAGAGAGTCGTCCCCACTGTCAAGATCGGGCAGGGCGCGCAGATCCAGTACAACGTCCTGGGCGACTGGCGCGACCCCGACGGCGACCAGTTCTTCCTCCAGGACGCCCAGGCCCCCGAGGGCCTCTCCGTCCAATTCGCTGAGGACGGGACCCTGCAGATCCGCGAACTCGGCGCGGGGGCGGGCCAGAAGACCGTGGGCCTCACCGTCTCCGACGGGCGCGCCCAGGCCACGGGGACACTCAAGGTCGACGTGCAGGAGCCCGGCAACCAGCCCCCGTCGGCCAACGCCGACTTCTACGTGGCGCGCGAGGGCGAGACCCTCACCCTGGACCCGCTGGCCAACGACACGGACCCCAACGGCGACCCCCTGCGGCTCGCCGGGATCTCTGCCCCCTCCTCGGTCACCGCCCTGCCCGACCTGGAGGTCGGGACCATCGACTTCACGGCGACCGCCCACGGAACCTACCAGTTCAGCTACACGGTCACCGACGGCGTCGATCAGAAGATCGGCATCATCCGCGTCGACGTCATCCCCGCGGACGAGTCCTCCGGCCCCATCGCCGAGGACGACCTGGCGGTCCTGCCCGCGGGCGGATCGGTGCTGGTGGCGCCACTGGGCAACGACACCGACCCCTCCGGCGGCGTCCTAGTGGTCCAGTCCGTCGATGTCCCTGTCAACTCCGGGCTCGAAGTGGCTCTGCTGGACCGCCACCTGCTGCGCGTCAGCGCGCCGGCGGGGATCGACGAGTCCGTGTCCTTCACCTACACGGTCTCCAACGGCTACGGTTCGGCCACGGCCCGGGTGCTCGTCATCCCCGGCTCCGAGACGAACTCCTCCCTGCCGCCCGTCCTACAGCCTGACAACGTCAAGGTGCGCGTCGGCGACGTCGGCACCGCCTCAGTCCTCGACAACGACCGCTCGCCCGGGGGGCTCAGCCTCTCCGTGGAGCCCACCCTGAACTACGAGGCGAACCCCTCGGTCGGCACCCCCTTCGTCACCGGGAACGAGGTCCGCATCGAGGCGGGCAACACCCCGGGCACGCTGTCCGTCGTCTACTCGGTCATCGACTCCTCCGGGAACACCGCCGCCTCGACGGTCACCTTCGAAGTGGTCCCCGACTCCGAGGCCAACAACCCGCCCAGGCCCAAGGCCCTCACGGCGTGGGCGGCCAGCAACCAGACGACGCGCATCCCCGTGCCGTTGGCCGGGGTCGACCCCGACGGCGACTCCGTGTGGCTGGTCGGCACCGATCAGCAGCCCACCAAGGGCACGGCGGTGGTGCACGACTCCTGGTTGGAGTACACGCCCGCCCAGGGCACCTCGGGCACCGACGTCTTCACCTACGTGGTCGAGGACCGCCGGGGCGCGCGCGGCACCGCGCGGGTCCGCGTCGGCATCGCGCCCCCCGCCTCCCTCAACCAGAACCCCGCTGCCGTGCCCGACACCGTCCTGGTGCGCCCCGGCCGCCAGGTGTCCGTCAACGTCCTGGCCAACGACGTGGATCCCGACGGGGACCCCCTCAGCCTGGACGCGGACGGCCTGACGGCGTCCGACCCCAGGCTGGCGCCCACCGCCTCCGGCGACTTCGTGACGATCACGACGCCCGAGGCCGAGGGCACCTACCTGGTGTCCTACGTTGTTTCCGACGGGCGCGGCGGCAGCTCCCGCGGGCAGCTGACCGCCTACGTCTCCGCGAACGCGCCCCTGAAAGCGCCCATCGCCCGCGACGACGCCCTCTCCTTCGACAAATTGCCCTCCGACGGCTCGGCCGCGCGCGTGCGGGTCACTGAGAACGATGAGGACCCCGACGGCAGCGTGTCCGATCTGGTGGTCACCACCTCCGACCCGGGCGTCGTCGTCGAGGGCCAGGATCTGCTCATCACCCCGCAGGCGAGCAGGCGACTGGTCGTCTACACGGTGACGGACTCCGACTCCCTGTCCAACTCCGCGGTCGTCTCGGTCCCCGGACTGGACTCCACGCCGCCGACGGTCAGATCCGACAGCATGCCCATCGAGATCAAGGCGGGCGAGAGCCGGACCCTGGCCCTGGCGGACTACACCACTGTGCGCCCCGGGCGCTCGGCTCGCCTGTTGGAGGGCGGGGCCATCGCCTCCTCCAACGGCATCGACCAGGCTGCGGCCAACGGGGAGGGCTCGGTGGACGTCCATGCGCGCGAGGGCTTCTCGGGCAGCGCCACGGTCTCCCTCGACGTCTCCGACGGGCCCTCCGGCGACTCGGGGGCGCTGAGTTCGAGGCTGTCCCTGACCTTCATCGTCCGCCCCTCGTCGAACCAGCAGCCCACGCTGACGCCCACGCCAGTCCGGGTCGGTGCGGGGGAGGAACCCGTCACGCAGAACCTGGCGCTCGCGGTCACCGACCCCGACGGCGCCAACCCCCGGGACTTCACATACGCCCTTGTCTCGAAGCCGGACAGCGTCTCCGCCTCCGTTTCCGGGACCGTGCTGACGGTGTCCGCCCCCGCGGGGACGGCAACCGGTTCGGCGGGCTCGATCGTGGTGAGCGTCGATGACGGCTCCGGCCCCGTCCAAGCGTCCGTCCCCGTCGAGGTCGTCTCCACGACGAAGCCGAAGATGCAGGTCAGTGCCATCACCCGCACTGTTGAGGCCGGCGAGTCGGTCACCGTGGACGTGGCGTCCGCGAACGTCATCGGCGCCATCGGCCCCGTCCAGGTGGTCAACCCCGGTCCCGGAATCGCCGCTGGGAGCAGGGCCTCCGTGACATGGAGCGGGACTTCCGTCACCATCACGCCCGATCCGGACCAGGCCGAGTTCACCTACCAGTACAGCATCACGGACTCGCCCGGGGACGCCAGCCGCACGGTCGCGAACACCATTACCGTCAAGGTCAACCGGTCCAAGCCCTCTCCGCCCGTCAGTGTCCGTGCGGAGAACCGGGGCGGCGCCCAGGGGGTCGGGGCCGCCGGCCTCTACATCACGAACGGCAACTTGTACGGGGCCGTCGTCCTGGGCTACCGGGCGACCGACGTGAACACGAGGACGGTCTACGACTGCGGGCCGGAAATGCCCTGCCTCGTCTCCCCGCTCGATCCGGGGATCCACTCCTTCACGGTCGTCGTGAGGACCAACAAGGGCGACTCGGATCCTTCGGCCCCGTCGAAGCCGCTCAACTTCGGGTCCGATCTGTCCAGCGTGACAGGCCTCCAGCTGGACGCGCGCAGCGGGAGCCTCACCGCGAGGTGGCAGGCCCCCGAACGGCAGGGCAGCGGCATCGCGAACTACGAGGTGACCTTGACGGGCCCCAACGGCGGCACGCAGGTGGTCCCCGCCTCCCAGCTCTCCTACACCAAGAGCGGACTGACCGCTGGTGTGTCCTACACGGTCTCAGTCATCGCGATCGACAGGGACGGCAGGCGCTCCACGCCGACCACTGGGACGGCCACCCCCTCCGGTCCCCCAGACGCGCCCCATGACCTGAAAGCGATGGTGGTAGGGGCAGCCGGCAACGGCGCAACCCGCTTCAACGTGACCTGGAAGTTGGGAGCCCACCACTCCTCCGGTTGGGCGAAGGGCACAGTGTCCGTCGATTCCCAGTTGTACCCGGTCAGCGCCGGGGCGACGCAGAAGGAGGTGTCGGTGCCCTCTGGCAGCTCTGCCACCATCACGGTCACCGTGGTCAATGCGGACGGGTACTCGAGTGCGGCGTCGATCAGCGTGTCCACCCTGGTCAAGAACCCGCTGCCCCCGACGACGCCCGTCCTCAAGCCCACCGGCAACGCCGGTGAACTGCAAGTCGTGGGCCTGGCCAAGGTCCCCGGCAACGGGTATGAGGAGAGGCAGCTCACCCTGCGCTACGGGCGTTCCGAAGCCGCGTGCGCGTACGGCGACGAGGTGGCGGACCGGGATGTCATTGCGGTGGGCGCCTCCAACGCGCCGGTCACCCTGTTCTTCTGCCAGACCGCCACCGCAATCGACGCGACCAAGGTCGTCTCTCCCGCCACAACGGCCACAGGGACTCCCAAGGCCGACAAGGTGCCGAAGTTCAAGGTCGAGGTCGAGGCCGATGGGACGAGCATCAAAGCGTCGTGGAACATCCCCGGAGGCGCCGACATCGTCAAGGCGCACGCTTCGATCAAGGAGGGGGGCGCTGCGCCCCAGTACGGCTCGCCGCCCCCCACCTCGGCCGTCTTCTCCGGCCTCGCCCCGCTGAACAAGTACACAGTCGTCGTCACGCTGACGAACTCCTCGGGTGCGGAGCGCACCGTCGAGGAGGAAGTGTGGACTGAGGAGGACCCCCAGTACATCGACGAGACCTGGGAAGGACGGGCGGACTGCTGGGGCACGGAGTGCGGGACGTTCAGGATCTCCGCGACCAGGGCGAACCAGTTCTCCCAGAACGCGACGCTCACGTGCTACGTGTACACCTACCAGGACCTCAAGCACAAGCGCCGCAAGGTGCGGCTCGACGCCAAGGGGAACTGGACGGTGACGGGCCTGCCCACTTCGGCGACCTCAGCGGGCGCTTTCGCGGGCATGGACCGGCATGTGACCAGTTGCTGGGTGGAGGATGACTGAGGGCTCCACAGCACCTATACTTTGTTGGTAATTATTCCTCGAGGAAGGATATGAATGACGCTCTCGACCGAACAGGCGGGTGAATTCGCACAGGTCTTCAAAAGCCTCGTCGACGCCATCTCCAGCGCCGTCCTGGACAAGCAGCAGGTCGTGCGCCTGGCGCTCACCTCCCTGTTCTCGGGCGGGCACCTGCTGCTCGAGGACGCGCCCGGAACCGGGAAGACCGCCCTGGCCAGGGCGCTGTCCGCCGTCATCGACGGCTCCCACTCCCGCATCCAGTTCACCCCCGATCTGCTGCCCTCCGACATCACTGGCGTCAACATCTACGACCAATCGAACGGCCGGTGGGTCTTCCGGGCCGGCCCCATCTTCGCTTCCATCGTCCTCGCGGACGAGATCAACCGCGCCTCGCCGAAAACCCAGTCCGCCCTCCTGGAGGTCATGGAAGAGGGCCAGGTCACCGTTGACGGCGTCTCCCGCCCCGCTCCCACGCCCTTCATGGTGATCGCCACCCAGAACCCCGTGGAACAGGCCGGCACCTACCCGCTGCCCGAGGCCCAGCTCGACCGCTTCCTCATGAAGGCCTCCGTCGGGTACCCCTCCCGCACCGCGATGGTCGAAGTCCTGGCAGGTTCCGCCGCCCCCGACCGCTCCCGATTGCTGCGCCCCGTCGTGGGCGGCAAGGACATCGACCACTGGTCGCGCGTCGTCGCAGGCAACTTCGCCGACACCGCCGTCCTCGACTACGTCGCGGCGCTGGCCGAGGCCACCCGCGAGGACGAGTCGGCGCTGCTGGGCGTGTCCACCCGCGGCGCCATCGGCATGGTCCGCTGCGCTCGCGTATGGGCCGCCGCCCAAGGGCGCACCTTCGTGCTGCCCGACGATATCAAGGCCCTCGCTGTGCCCGTCTGGGGCCACCGCATCGTCGTCGACCCCGACGCCGCGTTCTCCGGGGCGACCG
This sequence comes from Schaalia georgiae DSM 6843, assembly GCF_000429245.1. Classification (GTDB taxonomy): domain Bacteria; phylum Actinomycetota; class Actinomycetes; order Actinomycetales; family Actinomycetaceae; genus Pauljensenia; species Pauljensenia georgiae. Next base: position 156,468 of record NZ_AUBM01000010.1, on the reverse strand, counting down.
CCCAGGGGATCATCACGCGCGCGCTCACCGGCGTCTCCGCGCCCGCGCTCGGGAGCTGAGAGCCGGTGAGGGGAGTCGTCCGCGCACTCGGCCGGGGGCTGTCCATCGTGACGCCCACCGGCTGGGCGCTGCTCACCCTGGTCGCCCTGTCCGTCGTGGTCGGCCTCACCCTCCAGTGGTCCGAGGCGGCCACCATCACAGCTGCCAGCCTGATCGTCATCGTCATCGCCGCAGTGCGCGTAGCGTGGCGCCCCCCGCACATCGTCGCCATCGACATCACCAACAAGCACATCGTCGCCGGTCAGAGCACCGTCGGCCAGCTCACCGTCATCAACGGAAGCGCCCGCTCCGCGCGCACCGGCATCATCGAACTCCCCATCGGCACCGGCCTGGGGGAGTTCGTGGTCCCCCCGCTGCGCGCCCGGGGCAAATGGGAAGACATCTTCCTGGTCGGCTCCAAACGGCGGGGCGTCATCGAGGTGGGCCCCGCGCGCTCCGTGCGCACCGACCCCCTCGGCCTCGTCCGCCGCGTCCGGGAATGGGGGGAGCCGGTCGTTCTGCACGTCCACCCCCGGACCGTGCGCGTCCCCTTCGACGCCACCGGCTTCCAAGTCGATATCGAAGGGGTCGTCACCGCGAAACTGTCCAGTTCCGACGTGTCCTTCCACGCGCTGCGGGACTACGAGCCCGGCGACGACCAGCGCTCCGTCCACTGGGCGTCCAGCGCGCGCCTGGGCAAACTCATCGTCCGCCAGTACGAGGAGACCCACCGTTCCCACCACCTCGTCATCCTCGACAACACGGAGGGCTCCTGGGAGCAGGACCCCTTCGAGACAGCGGTCTCCGCTGTCGCGTCCCTGGGGCTGGCCAACCTGCGCGAATCCCGGACGGTGTCCCTGGCGACCGCCTCCGAGTGGGTCCCCACCACCTCGGCCATGCGGATGCTCGACGCCCTCGCCGAGCTGGGAACCGCGCCCAGGGGGGACTTCCTGCGCCGCGTGCGCGAAGTCATCGACGACCGCCCCGGCGCCTCCGCGGTCACCGTCGTCGTGCCCGCCTCCACCACTGACGAACAGGCCGCGCGCCTGTCCCGCCTGACGCCTGTGGACGTCCCCGCCTCGATCGTCCGGATCGACCCCTCCGCCGCCCGGGGCAGGAGCGCCGTGGGCGGCGGCATCCTGCTCGACTGCCCCACTCTCAAGGACCTGCCCAGGCTGATCATCGCCGGAGGCTTGACGTGAGCGAATCCATCGAGAACACGCGGAAACGCATGCACCGCGTTGTCGCCGACGAGGACGTCCCCCCGCCCCCCGTCCCCGGCGAGAACGTCGCCTGGGCGGCCAGCGCGGTGCCCTCGGGGCGCTACGGCAACGCCAGGACCACGCGCGCGCGCCTGCGCAGCTTCACCGAGAGACTGCGGCGGCCCAGTCCCTCCCTGCCGGGGTGGTCGGTCCTCGTCCTTGCGGTGCTGGCCGCCGGCCCGACCCTGGCCTTCGAGCCCGTCTTCGGCAATGGCCAGGGACTCCTCGCCGCGGGCGCGGGGGCGGCCGCGGGCCTGGCGATCGGAACAGCCGCCAGCCGGTGGCGCTGGGACCTGCTCAGCACGCTCGCCGCAGTGGCGGCGGTCTACCTGCTGCTGGGCGGCTACGCCGCGCTGCCCCAGACGCTGGCCAACGGGTTCGTGCCCACCGGACAGACCCTCCAAGTCCTGGTCCTGGGCGTGTGGCGCAGCTGGAAGGACCTGCTCACCCTGACGCCCCCGATCTCCACCTACTCCGGTCCCGCTGTGGTGCCGTGGATCACAGGACTGCTCGCGGGCACCCTCTCCTCCCTCATCACCATCCGCCTCGGACGACCGGTCGCTGGGACCATGCCCATGGGGATCATGGGCCTCGTCGCCATTTTCTTCGGTCCCAGCGGTCAGGAACAGCCCGCATGGGCGGTCGCCGCGTGGTGGGCGGTCCTCGTGGGCTGGTGGGCGTGGGCCGCCCAGCGCCAGCGCCTCCGCCTCGGACAGGACGTCCTGGCGGGCCGCGCCGACTCGGCCCCCGCGCCCGCGGCAAGGGGAGCGGGCGGGCGGATGCGCTCCACCGTCTACGCGGGGCGCCGCGTCGCTGGAGCGCTCACCATAGTCGCCGCGGGCATCGCCGTCGCCGTTCCGGTCACGATCGCGCTGTCGCCCCTGCCCGGGCGCGTCGTCGGGCGCGACCTGGTCGACCCGCCCCTCGACGTGCGCACGTACCCGTCGCCGCTGTCCGCCTTCCGCCACTACTCCACCGACCTCAAGGACGACGCCCTCATCACCGTCTCCGACCTGCCCGACGGGCAGCGCGTGCGGATCGCGGCGATGGACGTCTACGACGGGACCACTTTCGGCATGTCCGTCGCCGGCGAGTCCGCCTCAGAGGGCTACATCCCCGTCGGCACCGCCATCCCCGGGAGGCTGGGAACCGCCTCCGCGTCCATCAGCGTCACCACCGACAAGCTCCGCGGCCCGTGGGTCCCCGTCCTCGGACGGCCCGAGAACATCGTCTTCACCGGCGATGCCGCAGACGCGCGCCGCGAGGGCCTCCACTTCGACCAATGGGCGAACACGGCGCTCACCACCAGCCCCTCGCCGCAGATGGCCTACACCGTCGAAACGTCCTTCGTCGACGCCGCGACGGACGGCGAGCTGGAGAACCTGCCTGCCGCGTCCTTCACCAACTCGGATAAGAACCTCCCCCAGGGGCTCGAAGCCCTGACCGCCAAGGCCACCGAGAACGCGGACGGCCCCCTGGCGACCGCGCGCGCCATCGAGCACTACCTCTCCGACACCGGCTTCTACCTCCAGGAGAACAGCGTCCAATCCAGGCCGGGTGTGCGCACCGACCGCCTCGAGCGCATGCTCAAAGCCCCCGAACTCATCGGGGACGACGAGCAGTACGCGGCGCTCATGGCCCTCATGCTCCACTCCAAGGGCATCAACGCCCGCGTCGTCATGGGCGCCTACCCGGCCGAGGGGGAGGACGGCCATAACCGGGGCGGCGCAGTGAAACTGCTCGGAGCCGACCTGCACGTGTGGGTGGAGGTCGAGTTCAAGGACGGCATGTGGGGGGTCTTCGACCCGACGCCCCCCCGCGACAGGACCCCGCAGACCCAGGTCCCCAAGCCCAAGACGGTCCCGCGCCCGCAAGTGCTCCAGCCGCCCGACCCCCCCAAGCCCCCCGTCGAGCTGCCCCCCAACGTCCGCGACCAGAACGCCGACGCCAACAAACCCGACGGCGCTTCGCTGCCGTGGGGCCTCATCCTGGGCGGCACAGGCCTGTTCCTGCTGCTCGTCGGCCCCGTGATCGGCGTGATCGTGTACAAGGCCCTGCGCAGGCGCAGGCGCAGGCGGGCAGAGCCAGCCGCCGCCCTGCTGGGATCCTGGGACGAGGTCGTGGACCTGGCTGCCGACGCCGGGATCTGGGTCGAGGCCGGACAGACGCGCCAGGAAGCGGCATGGTCGCTGTCACGGCAGTGGTCGGGCGACCAGGACATCGTCGAGCCCAACGCCTTCGACCTGGTGGACGCCCCCTCCGGCCCCAACGCGGCCGTCATCGCCGGGTGGACGCCCTTCGAGCAGGAAGTGCCCACCGCCGTCGCCATCGCCCGCCGCGCGGACATCGCGAACTTCGCGCACAATGGCGCGACCCGCGAGCACGTCAACGCCGCCTGGAAGGACTTCGCCTCCCTGCGCGCCCAAGTGCGCCGCACGGTGGGCCCGATCCAGCGCGCGCGCCGCGCCCTCTCACTGCGCTCGGTGCGCCGCAACGCCGCCGAGGCCCGTCGGCGCAGGAAGGAACGGGGATGAGCACCGCGGGCATGGCAGTGCCGGGCCCCGCCATCCCCGGGTTCCGCTTCGTGCGCCCCCTGGGCATGGGCGGCTTCGCCGATGTCTACCTGTACCACCAGGCGCTGCCCTCGCGCGATGTCGCCATCAAGATCGTGCGCGCCCTGGGCGACGCGCGGGGGACCGAGGAACTCCACCGCGAGGCCGATGCGATGACCCTGCTGGCGGGGCACCCCGCCGTCGTCGAGTTGCACGGGGTCGGCACCACATCGGATGGGCGGGCCTACCTGGTCATGGAGTACTGCCCCGTCGCCGACGTCCTGTCCCAGGTGCGCGCCAAGCCCATGGCGCTGGACCGCGCCCTCGACTTCATGATCCAGATCTGCGGCGGCGTCGAGGTCTTCCACCGCCAGGGCTACGTCCACCGCGACATCAAGCCCTCCAACATCATGCTCGACGCCTACGGCCAGCCCGTCCTGGCCGACTTCGGCGTCGCCTCCCCCAAAGGGGAGCTGGAAGCGGGCGCGTTCGACGGGTTCTCCGTCCTGTGGGCGCCCCCCGAGCAGCAGGACGCCTCCAACCCCGCCACCCCCCAGCAGGACGTGTGGGCGCTGGCCTCCACCACATGGACCCTTGTCACAGGGCGCAGCCCCTTCGAGGACCCCATCGGCGACAACTCCGCCGCCAGCATCGCCATGCGCGTCCAGCGCGGGCGCATCCGCTCCCTCGGCCGGGCGGACGCGCCGCCGGAGCTCGAGGACGTCCTGCGCGCAGCGCTGAACACGGACCCGGACAAGCGCACGCCCTCCGCCCAAGCGTTCGGCAAGGGCCTCCAGAGCGTGCAGAGGGCCATGGGCCTGCCCGTGACCAAGATGGAGGTCAAGGAGTCGAAGACGAACGCGGTCTTCGGCCTGACCAGCGACGCCATCGACGCGAAGACCCGCCTGCGCGGCGCGGTGCGCATCGACCCCGAGGGCACCCGGATACGGGCGCTGAAGTACGACTTCGGCGACCAGGTCCCTGCCGCCCCCGTCGCCGACTCCTGGGAGGTCGAGCACACCGGCGGGGCCGAGGCCGCCCCCGAGTCGGCCAAGAAGCAGGAGGCGCCAGAGCGCTCCAAGCGCACGCCCTTCGCGACCATCCTCATCCTCTTCCTGGTCGGCGCGCTGGTGACCGCGGGCCTGATCACCGCGATCCTCACCCAGCAGGGGAGCGTCAACCGCATCCCCGGCACCGAGACGCCCAGCACCGGCAGTGAGACCGCCGACCCCGTCGGCCAGCCGCCCCCGGTCGTCTCCGACCTGGTCGGCGAGTACGCCGACGGGACGATCACATGGACGTGGAGCGCGCCGGAGAACACCTCGTCGGCGACCGTCGAGTACTCCTACTCGGCCACGGGGCCGGGCGGTGACAAGAACGGCACCACGGCGGACACGACCGTAACCCTTCCCGCTGCGAGTGGCAGGAACTGCGTGGATATCGCTACCGTAGCAGTCGTCACCAGGCGCGCGTCCGATCCCAAACACGCGTGCGTCGACGTGCCATGAGCAGTGCGAGAGAAAGAAGTCCGTTATGACGGTGGGGGAGTACAACCGCGAATTAACCCTGAAATGGGGGGCGGCCACCGATATCGGCCCGGTGCGCAGCGAGAACGAGGACTCGTGGCTCGCCGCTCCCCCCTTCTTCGCGGTGGCCGACGGCATGGGCGGCCACCTCGGAGGGGCCCGCGCCTCGAGGACCGCCGTGGAAACCTTGCGCGAGTACCTCGGCGAGGAGCGCCTCGGGGCACGTGCGGCGGACCTTGTGGACCTGTCCGAGGCCGTCGAGGAAGCGGGGGACCGGGTCAGCGCCCTCGCCGGGGCCGCTGGCGCGCAGAACGCCCCGGGCACCACGCTCACCGGCGTCCTCGCCCTCGACACGGATGAAGGCCCCTACTGGCTCTCCCTCAATATCGGGGACTCCCGCGTCTACGTGGTCGGCAACGGGCGGATCAGTCCGATCACCCACGACCACTCGGCCGTCCAGGAGGCACGGGACATGGCTGAGGAGCTGGGGACCCCCCAGATCATCCCGCCGTCCAACGTCGTCACCAAGGCCCTGGGCGGTGGGCTCACCGGTTCCGTCAGCGCCGACTACACCCTCATGCCCCTGTGCGAAGGCGACTACGCCGTCGTATGCTCTGATGGTATCCACGGAGCGCTCACGGACGCGCAGATGTGCTCGATCGTGACCGCGGGGCGCGGGCCCCAGGGCATCGCGGACCACCTCGTGAGCGCCGCACTGTCCGCTGGGACTCGTGATAACGCGACCGCCGTGGTAGTTTACGCAGCAAGTGCGTCCCGACTAATATCGGATCCGCACGCAATGACCCGAGTCATCCAACCAGTCCGCCCCGCGTCGCCCCACACGGCGCGGCGGGCTCCACTGAGAAAAGGCAGTAACTGATGCTTCAGATTGGTCGCTTCTTGTGCCGAGGCCAGGGCGCGATACTCGTGATGGGGCCGCTCGGCGCGGCCCTCGTGCCGCTGTCTTTGGCCGATGGCGCCGCAGACGTCGTCTGGGGCCGCGCGGACACGCAGACGTGGCTCGCCCAGGTCCAGGCCGACGGCGACAGCGCGCTGCTGCTCGACTGCGCCGGCGAGCAGCCCTACCTCACGGTCCTCGGCGCCATTCAACTGCGCATGCGCAGCGCCGGGCAGATCGCCGAGCAGGTGTGGACCGACCCCATCTGGGCCTGGCCCTTCAACCCCGGCGAGTGGCAGACCTTCGAGGCGACCATCGTCGACGGCGACGAGGTCACCTGGATGGTTCCGGCCGCCGACCGCGTCGAAGCGGGAGAGATCCGCATCGGACGGTCCCTGGACGAGTTGGAGGCCCTCGCCTCGTTGCCCGTCGACACCATGGGCTTCCTCATCCACTCCACGGAGACTCCCACCCAGCGCCCAGTCGCCGCGGTCCCCGAGTCGCCCAGGGATACCGAGGCATACGATATCGCCGCGGCCGAGGCGAAGTTCCTCGCGACCCTCAAGAAGGACGAGCGCTCCTCCGCGCCCGCCGCCGAATCACTGGCGGTCGTCGCCGAGCCGGTCGTCGCGACCATGCCCTCCGACGACTCCTCGGCGGCCAGGGCCCCCAGGGAGCGCCCCAGGCACGCCGCCGACCCCGTCGAGGACGGCGGCGCCCCGAAGGAGGGGCAGGAGGCAGCAGCCGAGCAGGCCACCGGGTCCGAACAGGGCGCCGGATCCGAGCAGGGCGCCGGATCCGACTCCCCCTTCCCGGGCGGTTGGGGCCCCCCAGGTGCCCGCCGCCACCGGGGCGGACGAGGAGGACTCCATGGCCCAGACCCTTGTCGATCAGCCGCCCGTCGCCCGGCCCCAGGCGGCCCAGCCTCCGGTGGCGCGGCCCCAGGCGGCCCAGCCTCCAGTAGCGCGGCCCCCCGTCACCACGGTGCCCCCGCCCTCGGAGGACTCCTACGAGGAGATCGCCCCCGACGTGCTGGCGGGGATGAACGCGGAGGCCACCCAGGCGCGCCGGGCCCCCCACAACGTCGGCCCCTCCGCCCCCGTCGCCTTCCTCATCCACGGCGGCACCGTGCCCGTGGAGGTCAGCCGCGATGTCATCATCGGCAGGGACCCCGACGCGCGCGCCCTCACCGGGCGCCCCATGGCGACCGTCCTGCGCGTCCCCAGCCCCGCGACGGAGATCTCCCGCTCCCACTGCGCCGTTATGATGACGGCCCCGGGCGCGTGGTCCCTCATGGACCTGGGATCGGCGAACGGCACGATCCTGCGCCACGCCGACGGGAGCTTCCAGGACGTCACGCCGATGGTCACCATCGCCCTGAACGACGGCGATCTGGTGGATGTCGGCGAGGGCACCACCATCGAGTTCAGAGTCCGCTGAACCCCTCGAGCGCGGGGGCGGGTCCATCGGGGCCCGCCCCCGCGCCGTCCAACGCCGCAACACCGCGCCGGAAGTGACCTTGGTCCCTAATCCCATGTACACTTATCGGCGGCAGCGGCCCAGTGCTGGGCCGGTCAATGACGAACGGAAGTTGAGGACCACGATGGTCAAGTACGTGTACGACTTCTCCGAGGGTGACAAGTCCATGAAGGACCTGCTCGGGGGGAAGGGCGCGAACCTCGCCGAGATGACGAAGCTCGGCTTGCCGGTTCCCCCCGGGTTCACCATCACCACGGAGGCGTGCCGCGCCTACCTGCAGGGATCCGTCGTCCCCGAGTCCTTGTCCACCGAGGTCACCACCGCCCTGCGCGGCGTGGAGGACCAGATGGAGCGCCACCTCGGCGACCCCTACAACCCCCTGCTGGTCTCCGTGCGCTCCGGCGCGAAGTTCTCCATGCCGGGCATGATGGAGACCGTCCTCAACATCGGCCTCAACGACCAGTCCGTGGTCGGCCTGGCCAAGGTATCGGGCAACGAGCGCTTCGCGTGGGACTCCTACCGCCGCCTCATCCAGATGTTCGGCAAGACGGTGCTCGACATCGACGGCGACCTCTTCTCCGACGCTCTCGACTCCCTCAAGGCCGAGCGCGGCGTCACGGGCGACACCGAGCTCACCGCCGACGACCTGCGCGGCCTCGTCGACACTTTCAAGGGGATCGTCCGCGACCAGACCGGCCAGGACTTCCCCCAGGACCCGCGCACCCAGATGGACATGGCCATCGAGGCCGTGTTCCGCTCCTGGAACACCGAGCGCGCCCGCATCTACCGCCGGCGCGAGCGCATCCCCCACGACTTGGGCACCGCCGTCAACATCTGCACGATGGTGTTCGGCAACATGGGCGAGAACTCCGGCACGGGCGTGTGCTTCACCCGCGACCCCTCCTCGGGCCACTCGGGCGTCTACGGCGACTACCTGGAGAACGCGCAGGGCGAGGACGTCGTCGCCGGGATCCGCAACACGCTCGCCCTGGCCGACCTGGAGCGCATCAACAAGCCCGTGTACGACGAGCTGCGCTCCATCATGCGCAAGCTCGAGACCCACTACCGCGACATGTGCGACATCGAGTTCACCGTTGAGCGCGGCAAACTGTGGATGCTGCAGACCCGCGTCGGCAAGCGCACGGCGGCGGCCGCCTTCCGCATCGCCGTGCAGCTGCGCGAGGAGAAGCTCATCACCCGGGACGAGGCCCTTGGCCGCGTCACCGGCGACCAGCTCACCCAGCTGATGTTCCCGCAGTTCGACACCAAGGCCGACAAGGAACTGGTCGCCACCGGCATGGCCGCATCGCCGGGCGCCGCAGTCGGCCGTATCGTCTTCGACAACGCGCAGGCCGAGGCCGCCGCCGAAGCGGGTGTCAAGTGCGTCCTCGTGCGCCGCGAGACCAACCCCGACGACCTGCCCGGCATGGTCGCCGCCGAGGGCGTGCTCACCGCGCGCGGTGGCAAGACCTCGCACGCCGCCGTCGTGGCCAGGGGCATGGGCAAGACCTGCGTGTGTGGCGCCGAGGCCCTCGAGATCGACGCCGAGCGCGGCACTGTCACGATCGGCGGCCTCGTCCTGACGGGCGAGGACGTCATCGCCATCGATGGGCAGACCGGCGAGATCTTCTGCGGCGAGGTGCCCGTCACCGACTCGCCCGTCACCACCTACCTCGCCCGCGGCCTCGAGGCGGGGCTGGCAGCCGCCGGGGACGACGAGGGCACCCGCGAGCTCGTCGGGGCGGTGGACTTCATCCTCTCCCACGCCGACGAGGTCCGCCGACTGCGCGTGCGCGCCAACGCCGACACCCCCCTCGACTCCAAGCGCGCCATCGAGTTCGGCGCCGAGGGCATCGGCCTGTGCCGCACCGAGCACATGTTCCTGGGCGAGCGCCGCCCCCTGGTCGAGCGCGCCATCCTCTCCGCCCCCGGTTCCGCCGAGCGCCAGGCAGCCTTCGACGAGCTGGAGAAGCTCCAGAAGCAGGACTTCCTGGAGATGCTGGAGGTCATGGACGGCAAGGCCATGACCGTGCGCCTCATCGACCCGCCGCTGCACGAGTTCATGCCCGCGCTGGTCGACCTGGAGACCAAGGTCGCGGTCGGCAGGGCCACCGGGAACCTGGATCCCGCCGACGAGGCGATGCTGGCGGAGGTGCGCCGCATGCACGAGCAGAACCCCATGCTGGGCCTGCGCGGCGTCCGCCTGGGCATCTACCTGCCGGGCCTGTTCGCCCTGCAGATGCGGGCCCTGTGCGAGGCCGCGGCCGAACTGGTCGCACGCGGCCTGCGCCCCGAGCCGGAGATCATGGTGCCGCTGGTCGGCTCCGTGCGCGAGCTCCAGCTGGTGCGCGAGGAGGGCGAGGCGATCATCGCCCAGGTCGCCGCCCAGCACGGCGCCGACCTGTCCGGCATCACCATCGGCGCCATGATCGAGCTGCCGCGCGCCGCCATGACGGCGGAGGACCTGGCCGAGGAGGCCGACTTCTTCTCCTTCGGCACCAACGACCTCACGCAAACCGTCTGGGGCTTCTCGCGCGACGACGTGGAGAGTGTGTTCTTCCCGCGCTACATCGAGACGGGGATCTTCGGGGTCTCCCCCTTCGAGTCCATCGATGTCCACGGCGTGGGCACCCTGGTGGCCGAGGGCGTGCGCCGCGCCCGATCCACCAAGCCCGGCATCAAGCTCGGCGTGTGCGGCGAGCACGGCGGCGACCCCCTGTCGATCCACTTCTTCCACCAGGTGGGACTGGACTACGTGTCCTGCTCGCCGTTCCGCGTCCCGGTGGCCCGCCTGGAGGCGGGGCGCGCGGCGGTCGCGGATCGCGTTGAGGAGTGAGCCCGGCGCCCGTGTGAGGTGACGCGGCGGGGCCGTGGCCGGTACGACCGGCCACGGCCCCGTTCGCTGCGGGATTGCGTGTGGCCCTGTTACGGCTTCGGTGCCGGTCGGACGGGCGATCGCGGGACTCGTCCACAACTGTGGGACCAAGGTCCGTTACGCGGGTGCGGGGCTGGCGCTATGCGCCCCCCGGCGTTGGTCACAATTCAGGGTGTGCTTACTTTAATATTTACGCCCTCATGGCAAGGTGGCTACGCTGGGACGCGGAAATCCCAACAGGGCCGACAGGCCCGCCGACCAGGAGGCAAGACCGTGGGCGCCCTCGTCACCACGACCACCAAGGCCACGATGCGGCAAAGTGCGAAAGGGCTCGTCGTCATCGTGATGGCCGCGCTCGCCGCAGTGCTCTGGGTCGCCCCCGCACGCGCTGCCAACCCTCAGACGTGGCAGGAGGTCTCCACCACCATCGCCTCCCTCATCGACCAGGCGGTGGCCGACTACAAGGCCGGTGACGCCGCCAAGGGCAAGGAGGGCGTCAACAACGCCTACTACAAGAACTACGAGACGACGGGCATGGAGAAGCAGGTCATGGCCCGCATCTCCGGCTCCCGGGTCAGTGCCGTCGAAATGGAGTTCTCCCTACTCAAGCAGGCCATGGGCGCCGGCGACAGCGCGGGCGTCGACTCCCACGCCGCCACCCTCAAGCAGTACATCGCCGAGGACGCCGCGAAACTCGACGGAGCCGCCCCGGCCTCGGGGTCGTCGGGCTCCGCCGACTACAGCCCCGGCGCCTGGGGGCAGACCGCCAAGCAGATCAACGGGATCATCGACCAGGCGGTGGCCGACTACAAGGCCGGTGACCCCGCCAAGGGCAAGGCGGGAGTCAACAACGCCTACTACAAGAACTACGAGACGACGGGCATGGAGAAGCAGGTCATGGCCCGCATCTCCGGCTCCCGGGTCAGTGCCGTCGAAATGGAGTTCTCCCTGCTCAAGAAAGCAATGGACGAGGGCGACGGCGCCGGCGTCGACTCCCATGCCGCCACCCTCACCAATGCGATCCGCGAGGACGCCAACACCCTGGACGGGTACACCGGGCAGGCCGCCTCCGCCGCCTCGCAGACCACGCCTTGGCTCAGTGCCTTCGTGCCCGCCCTGCTCGTCATCCTCCGTGAGGGCATGGAGGCCATCCTGGTCGTCGCCGCGGTCCTGGCGTACCTCGGCAAGTCCGGGCACAAGGACAAGGCGCGGGTCGTGTGGTCCGGGGTCGCCATTGCCCTCGGGCTCTCCGCCCTGCTCGCCTTCCTCTTCAACTACTTCACCTCCCTGGCGGGGGCCAACCAGGAGCTCCTGGAGGGGGTCGCCGCGCTCTTCGCCGTCGCGATGCTGATCTGGGTGTCGAACTGGATGATCCACAAGTCCTCCGACAAGGCGTGGGAGAAGTACATCCGCGACCAGACCGACGCCTCGCTCACCAAAGGATCGCTGCTGGGCCTCGCCTTCATCTCCTTCCTGGCCGTCCTGCGCGAGGGCGCCGAGACGATCCTCTTCTACGTGCCCATCGTCTCCAGCGCGGGCGACCGCACGGGCTACGTGTGGGCGGGCCTCGTAGTCGGCCTCGTGATCCTGGTCGTCGTCTACCTGCTCATCCAGTTCGCCGCCCTGCGCATCCCCCTGCGCCCCTTCTTCACCATCACCTCCCTGCTGCTCGCCCTCATGGCCTTCACCTTCACGGGGTCGGGCATCAAGGAGCTCCAGGAAGCCGACGTGCTCTCCCTGACCTACGTCAACGGCTTCCCGACCGTAGACCTCTTGGGGATCTACCCCCGAGTGGAGAACCTGGTCGCCCAGGCGCTGGTTCTCATCATTATCGTCGGCCTGTACGTCTTCGGGAAGCGCTCCCTCGCCCGCGCCAGCGGCGAGGCGGAAAGCGCCCCGGACGCGAAGGCCGACTGACACCCACGACACCGATCAGGAGAACCCTCCCATGAAGCGCTCCCTCGCCCGAATCGGGGCCGCGGCCGCCGCGATCGCCCTGGCGGGCACGCTCGCCGCCTGCTCCTCCAACTCCAACAACTCGAACAACAACGCGACCCCCCCCGCCTCCCAGTCCGCCGACGACGGCGCCAAGCCGGGCGAGGACGCAGGCTTCGAGGAACTGCCCCTGGGCGACGACGTGTTCGTCGGCCCCCTCAAAGTGGGCGGCGTCTACTTCCAGCCCGTCGACATGGAGCCCGCCATGAGCACCCCGGCGAAGGACTCCTCGATGCACATGGAGGCCGACATCTCGGCCGTCGCCGACAACGACCTCGGTTACGGCGCGGGCGACTTCATCCCCGCCCTCACCGTCGATTACCAGATCGCGGACAAGTCCGGAACAGTCGTCCAGGAGGGCACCTTCATGCCCATGAACGCCTCGGACGGCCCCCACTACGGCATCAACCTGCCCAAGCTCGAAGCCGGCACCTACGACGTGACCTTCATGATCACGTCCCCGGAGAAGAACGGTTGGCTGCTCCACACCGACGAGAAGACCGGCGTGAAGGGCCGCTTCTGGAAAGAGCCCCTCAAGGCCGAGTTCAAGGACTGGCAGTGGGATCCCACCTCCGTCGACTGGTGAGGACGAAGCGGGCCGGGGAGACCATCCCCGGCCCGCGCCCGCATGGGGCACTAGACTGCACGAGGGGGGCGCAGGCCCCCCTCAGCCAGGAAAGGACCGTTGATGCTTCAGCAGCTCAGTGAGGCGACTCTGAGCCTCCTGCTCACAATGCTCGCCGTCGGGGCCTCGATCCGCTTCGTCCCCGCGCCAGGGCGCGGCCGCAGCGGACGGCGCGCCCGCGCCCTGGCGGTCTGGGGCGGCATCGGGGCCGGCGCCGCCGCCTCACTGGCCCTCACCGTCGTCGCCACCATCGCACCCAAATCCCTCAACCGCCAGAGCGTCGGCCTCGTCACGCTCCCCGTGGCCATCATCGCAGCCGCCGCACTCGTCGCCCTGCTCCTGCGCAGGGCGCGCCTCGCGCGCGCGAGCGGCGCGGACCCCGCCGACCCGCTGCCCGGGGACGGCGCGCTGAGGGCAGTGGCGGCCCTCTACATCGCGTTCGCGCTCTTCAGGGCCCTCCCCACCGCCATGACCCAGGGGGTCATGATGCTGTCGGGCGGGGTGGAGCTCTACTCGACGACCGCGGTCATGGCGATCACCGGCTACGCGCTCGCGTGGGTGCTGTGCGCTGCCCTCGGATGGCTGTCCCACCGCCTGTGCTCCCTGTCCCCCCGCCTGTGGCCGGCCGTCCTGGTCATCACGTCGCTGGGGCTCACGCACATCCTCATGATCGTGCGCATCCTCAAGGCGAAGCGGCTCATCTCCATGCCCGCCAACGTGTTCTCAGTGGTCTCCTGGCTCATCAACCACGAGGCCGTCTTCACCCTCGCCGCCGCCGCCGCCCTCGGCGCGGTCACGGTCATCACGTGGTGGGCCTCGCGCTCCATCCCCCGCGAGGGCGCGAACCCGGCCGAGGGGCGCCTGGGGCGCGCCCGCGCCCGCCTGTACAAGACGATGGCCGGCAGCGCCGCGATCGGCTACCTGTGCGGGGCGCTGCTCATCACCGTCGGCGTCGCCATCGGCTCCCAGGAGGTCGAGCTCTCCGCGCCCGAGTCCTACTCCGTCGTCGACGACCAGGCCACCATCGAATTGAGCACGGTCTCCGACGGGCACCTGCACCGCTACGAGTACACGACTTCCACAGGCGTGAAAGTCCGCTTCATCGTCATCCAGAAGTCCGGCTCGTCCTTCGGCGTCGGCCTGGACGCGTGCGAGATCTGCGGCCCCACCGGCTACTACGAGAAGGACGGGAAAGTCATCTGCAAGCTGTGCGAGGTGGCGATGAACATCGCGACCATCGGCTTCAAGGGCGGGTGCAACCCGATCCCCATCGAGTACGAGGTGGGCAACGGCACTCTCACCGTCCCCGTGTCCGCCCTCGAGGCGGCGGCGCCGGTCTTCGCGAAGTAGGGCCCATGTTCTTCCGAATGCTCAAGGGCGCGCTCACCAGGCGCGGCAACCGGCACGCGATGATCGCCCTGACGGTGGCCCTGGGCGCCTGCGTGGCCACCTCCATGCTCTCAGTCATGTTCAACGTGGGCGACAAAGTCAACCAGGAGCTCAAGAGCTACGGCGCGAACATCATCGTGCGCCCCCAGGGCGCCGCAGTCCTCCAGGACCTCTACTCCACGCAGGGCCCCGCGCAGCAGCAGGCGTACCTGCGCGAGGACGAACTGGTGAGGATCAAGACGATCTTCTGGACCTACAACATCTTGGACTTCGCCCCGCTGCTGCCCGTCACCGCCACAGGCGCCGACGGGGGCGCCGTCACCGTCACGGGGACCTGGTTCTCCCACCGCCTCGACCTGCCCACCGAGGAGAGCGTGCAGACCGGGCTCGACAAACTGAGGGGCTGGTGGAGCATCGAGGGCTCGTGGCCCGACGACTCCGACGAGGCGGGCGCGGTGGTCGGATCGGCCTACGCCTCGGCCCACGGCGTCCACGTCGGCGACACGATCTCGCTGACCGGCGCCTCCGGGGCCCGCGATGTCGTCGTGCGGGGCGTGTTCACCGCCGGAGACGACTCCGACCACGCCGTCTACGCCCAGCTGGGCCTCGTCCAAGAGCTCCTGGGGCGCGAGGGGGCGGTGGGCAGCGTCGAGGTGTCCGCCCTGACCACCCCCGACAACGACCTGGCGCGCAAGGCCGCGAAGAACCCCAAGTCGTTGTCCGTGTCCGAGAAGGAGACCTGGTACTGCACCGCCTACGTGTCCTCCATCGCCTACCAGATCGAGGAGGTCATGACCGACTCCGTGGCGCGCCCGGTCCGCCAGGTCGCCCAATCCGAGGGCACGATCCTGGAGAAGACCCAGCTCCTCATGGTGCTGGTGACCGCCCTCGCCCTCGTGGCCTCGGCGCTGGCGATCGCGAACCTGGTGACCGCGGGCGTCATGGAGCGCTCCAGCGAGATCGGGCTCATGAAGGCCGTCGGCGCGAAGGACAAGTCGATCATCGGGCTCTTCCTCACGGAGACCATCGTCGTCGGCCTGGCGGGCGGCGTCCTCGGCTACGGAGCGGGGCTCGCACTGGCGCAGATCATCGGATACACCGTCTTCGGGTCCGCGATCGCCTTCGCGCCCGTCGTCGTCGCCCTGGTTGCGGTCCTGGTGGTCCTAGTGGTCCTGGGCGCGTCGATCCCCGCGATCCGCTACCTGCTGCGGCTCAACGCCGCCGAAGTACTGCACGGGAGGTGAGCGCGGTGTCCAAACGCGCGATGTTCTGGCGGATGGTCGCCTCGTCCGTCCTGCGCCGCCGCTCCCGTGTGCTGATCGCCGTCCTGGCGGTCGCAATCGGCGCCACGACCCTGTCGGGCCTGGCGACCATCGCCATCGACGTGCCCGCGCAGATGGCCCGCGAGATCCGCTCCTACGGGGCGAACATGGTGGTGACCGGGGCCGACGGCCAGGCGATGGACGACGAGGCCCTGGCCGCGGTGGACCGGGCCCTGCCCGCCGCCCAACTCGTGGGATCGGCGTCCTTCGACTACGAGACGGTCACAGTCAACGACCAGCCCTACGTCGCGGGCGGAACGGACCTGGAGGCCGTGCGCCAGATGAGCCCCTTCTGGTTCGTCGACGGCGAATGGCCCTCGGGCGGGGCGCAGGTGCTGCTCGGCGAGGAGATCGCCACCACCATCGACGCCAAGACCGGCGACCGGATCACGATCAACCAGCTCGACGGGACGGCCTCGTCGAACGCCGCGGCGGCCAGCGGCAGCGCGACCAGCGGCAGTGGGAAGGCGAACAGCAGCGGGGCGACGCCGGCCGCCCAACCGGCCGCCTCCGGCCCCGGCTCCCAGGCCGGAGCGCAATCGGCCTCCACCCCGCTCTCCGCGCAGACCGCCCAGGCCTCGCAGGGCGCCCAGGGCGCACAGTCGGGCGCCGACGGGCAGGCGCGCTCCATCACCGTCACCGTGTCCGGCATCCTCAAGACCGGCGGCAACGAGGACGGCTACATCTACATGTCCGCCGACGACATGGCGGAGCTGACGGGCGCCTGGGAGCCCTCCATCGCCCAGTACTCCGTCGCCCTCGAAGGCGACCAGCTGACGGAGCTGGTGGACTCGATCAACGCCTCGGTGCCCTCCGTTCGCGCCCAGACCGTCAAGCGCCTCGTCCAGTCCGACTCCGGCGTCATCGACATGCTGCGCTCCCTGCTGGGCCTCATCACCGTGATCGTCCTGGCACTCACCACCATCGGGGTGTCCACCACGATGATCGCCGTGGTCACCGAGCGGCGCAACGAGATCGGCTTGCGCAAGGCCCTTGGTGCCACGTCGCGGTCGATCATGGGCGAGTTCATGGGCGAGGGCGTGGCCCTGGGCGCCATCGGGGGCCTCGTCGGCGCTGCCGCCGGGTACGCGCTGGCCGCCGCGATCAGTTGGAACGTGTTCCACCGCGCCGTCGCCGTCCACCCCCTGGTCCTGATCGCCACAGTCGTTTCCTCCGTCGCGGTCGCCGTAGTGGCGTGCCTGCCGCCCGTGCGCCGCGCCCTGGCAATCGATCCCGCGCTGGTCCTGCGCGGAGAATGAGGTACGCAATGAGCACACCCACCACTCCACATGCCCCGGACCCGAGCACGCCGCCGGACTCCGCAGGAACGGCGCAGGACGGCCCCGCAGGGGGCCGTGCGGGAGGAGGGCCCGCCGGTGAGCCCCTGCTCCGCCTGTCCGGCGTCTCCAAGATCTACGGCGACCTGCACGCCCTGGACAACGTGTCGCTCGAGATCCCACGCGGCCAGTGGGTGTCCATCGTCGGGCCGTCGGGCTCGGGCAAAACCACTTTGATGAACATCGTCGGCGCCATGGACACCGCCACGAAGGGGACCGTCGCCCTGGACGGGCACGACATCTCCGACCTGACCGGCGACGAGCTCACCGAGATCCGGTGCCGCACGATCGGCCTCGTCTTCCAGCAGTTCCACCTCATCGGGCACCTCACCGCCCTCGAGAACGTCATGGTCGCCCAGTACTACCACTCGATGCCCGACGAGAAGGAGGCCATGGAGGCACTGGACCGCGTCGGCCTGGCCGACCGCGCCACGCACCTGCCGCGCCAGCTCTCCGGCGGCGAGCAGCAGCGCGTGTGCGTGGCCCGCGCCCTCATCAACTACCCCAAACTCGTCCTCGCCGACGAGCCCACCGGCAACCTCGACGAGACCAACGAGGAGATCGTCCTCGACCTCTTCGTACAGCTCCACAAGGACGGCACCACCCTCATGGTCGTCACCCACGACGCACTGGTCGCTGAACAGGGACAGCGCGAGATCCGCCTCGATCACGGCAGGGTCGTGAAGGAGACATGGCACGACCACGACTTCGCGTCCCGGGATTCCGGCCTGGCGGTCCCCGCCTCGTCGGCCGACGGCGGCGCCGGCCAGGGGCCGGCGCGCAGCGGGAAGGACAAGGTCCGATGACAGCGCACAACACGCCGCGCCGCGCCCGGGCCGCCTTCGGCCCGCTCGGGGCCCTGGGGGCCGTGGTCCTGGCCGCCTGCCAGCCCTCCACCGGCCTCGACATGTCCAAGCCCCTGCAGGACGGAACGTGGTCCGCCCAGTCGAACGCGGACGACCAGGGGTCGATCGGCACGATCACCATCACCGTCGAGGGCGGATCCATCGTCTCGACCTCGTACACGACGGCCATGTCCGACGGCTCCGACAAAGGCGGCGACTACGGGAAGGACTCGTCCGGGCGGGTCTTCAACCAGGACTACTACGACAAGGCGCAGGCCGCTGTCGCCTCCTTCGAGGAGTACTCGGCGAAACTCACCGAGACCGGGGACCCCGCAAAGGTCGACGTCATCTCCGGCGCCACCGTTGCCCACCAGCAGTTCGTGCAGGCGGCGATCCGCGCGATCGCCCAGGCGCAGGGCGTGGACGGCTCCGGGGCCGCTGACGGAGTGGACATCCCCGGTCTGGGCGAGTCCACGAAGGACGGCGGTGACCTGGACAAGGACCTCGGTGGGGGGAACGGCTGAGCGCGCCCGGGCTGGGGGCGCGCCTGTGGCGCTCATCCTTCCCCGCGATGGGGACCCGCGTCGACCTGATCGGTTGGGGCGGGGACGGCATGGGGATCGTCAACGCCCTCGTCGGCCTCGTCGCCAGGCACGAGGACCTGTGGAGCGCGTTCCGGCCCGCCTCTGAGGTCTCCCGCCTCAACGCGGCCGCCCGCACCAGCGCCCCCTACGTGAAGGTCAGCGCGGCCACCGACCGGCTGCTCGCCGACGCCGTCGCCCTGTCGCGCGCCACGGGCGGTGCGTTCAACCCGCTAGTGGGCCCCCTGGTGGCTCTGTGGGACGTCAAGGGCTTCGAACGGGCGGTCGCGTCGGGGCGGGAGCCTCCCCCGGCCCCCTCCGGGCAGCGCATCGCCGCGGCTCTGGCGCTCGTGCGCTCCTCAGTGCTGCGCAGGAGCCCCGACGCCCCCGCGTGGGCCCTCGTCGCCGACGAGGCGGACGCTGGGGGCCTCGCGCCCAGTGTGGACCTGGGGGCGATCGCGAAGGGCAGGACCGCCGACGAGGCGCGCGACCTAGCGGTGTCGATGGGCGCCAAGGGCGTGCTGGTGAGCGTGGGCACCTCTTCCGTGTCCGCCGCCGGGTCCCGCCCCGATTCGACCCCCTGGAGGATCGGCGTGCGCGACCCCGGCGGTCCAGCCGCCCAGTGGACGCGCTCATTCCCTTTGCCGTGCCCGGCCGCGGCTGGGGAGGGCGTCCCAGTCGCGCCCGGCGCCTCAGCCGGGCAGGGGGACGCGGATGCGCTCAGTGCCGCGGAGGACGACTGGTCCGGTGGGCGCGCCTCGTGCGCTGGTGGTGTGCGCGGCGGGGGCGTCCCGGGCGCTGGGACCGGCCCCCTCCTGGGATCCTTATCGACATCTGGGGACAACCTGGGGGCTTTGCCCGTCATAGCGGGGATTCTTCGTGAAACAACCCGTGAAACGGAGTGGGTTCGGGATGGATCTCAAGCGCACCCACTGATCCGCAACCACATCATCGACCCGCGTAACGGCCGGCCTGGGGCTCTCGTGCGCAGGCAGGTCAGCGTCGTCGCGGCCAGTGGAGTGCTGGCAGAGGCGCTGTCCACGGCCCTCATGGTCGCTCCCGACGATTGCATCGACGAGGCCGCAGTGGCGGCTTGGGCGCACGGGCGCGGTATTGAGGGCGCGTGGCGGATCATGTGATGGAGTTGAGGCGAACGGAGTGCCCGTAGCCGTGCAGTCGCTGTCCGATCAAGGCGCGCCGCATCACGCGCAGGCCAACAATGGTGTCCGCCGGTGGTCGGGGCACTGTGCGCGAATGGTGGTGTCTGCTGGTGGTCGGGGCACTGCACGGTGGGGTCGCGGGCGCGCATCATCGGCTCCGCGATGCATTGGGGCAGGTTCTGGGGCATTGGGGCAGGAAACGATGCATTGGGGCAGGTTATTAACCTGCCCCAATGCGGGCTAACCTGCCCCAGTGCGCGTTAACGTTGCCTTGTCGCCTACCGCCCCCATACCGGCGGGGCAGCTTGCGCGGGCATCCGCCTCACTGTGCCGAGCAGGGCGATGTCGCCGACACGTCTACGGGGTGAGCTGATGCGCGGGCATCCGACTCAATGACGGACTGTTTCCGGATTCCCACCCACGTGCCACGAACTCACCCAATCCGGCGGCTCTGGATCCA
Source organism: Schaalia georgiae DSM 6843 (assembly GCF_000429245.1). Taxonomy (GTDB): domain Bacteria; phylum Actinomycetota; class Actinomycetes; order Actinomycetales; family Actinomycetaceae; genus Pauljensenia; species Pauljensenia georgiae. The sequence goes on along the minus strand of NZ_AUBM01000010.1, from coordinate 136,123 downwards.
CCAGCGGAATGCGTTCCCGGCGAATGCAATCAGTTGGCTGGGCTTTCTGTGTGTTCGCATGGGGGCTGATTCCCGCCGACTCTGTGGACGAGGACTGAGGGCCGTTCCCCTCAAGACTCCGCGGGAGCGCGCTGCGCGTGCCCATGAAGACGGGTGACGACGAATGGATGCGTCGGTCAGGCCCATCGCAGTCTTCTGACGGGAGCGCCCAGAGTTGCGCGTACGGGGGAGGCACCAGTGGTTGGCTCACGGAGAACGCCCTGCGTATCCTGCGGCGAAGGGCGCTGAAGTCCTCGAAATCCGCCCAGCACACCCGGATGACATTCCACCCGTCGTCGCGCAGTGCCTCGTCCCGGAGCACCCACCGTCGTTTTTGTGCTTCCACCTCAGCTCGCGAGGAGCCGAGCTTGGCCAAGCCATCGAACTCGAAAATGATCTTCAAATCGACAATGGCGATATCCGCGAAGTAGGTGCGTCCCCCGACATGGATCTCATGCTGGGTGGTGACGGGGAAGGGGCTGACGGTGAGTACCACCCAAAGGAGAGCGGCTTCTGCGGGGTTCTCACAGCCGGCGTCGGCCGCGCGGAGGATGCATGAGCCCCGACGGGTACCGCGCTTGGATGCGAGAGCCTCCAGAAACCCCACGAGGCGCGCTTTGATTCGAACTTCTCGTTTCCGGGCGCTCTCCTGGTCGGAGGCGCTGAACCGCGTCCAGGCGTGCAATGCCATACAGGCGAGCACGAAGGCGGGCAACTGCTCGTCACTCATGACGACGCGGAGCAGGGCGTCCTCGGGCGACTCGACCAGGAAACCGTCGCGATTGGGGTGCGGGTCTTCAATCAATGGAGGAGTACGGCGGCACGAGACGCGTGAGGGAGGGGTCCGTACTCCTCGCAGCACCACTGCGGGCAGCCCTGTGGTCCGCCGCTTGGTATCGGTGTGAATGACGACATCGGGGTTCTTGACCCATCCTGTGATCCCGTGGAGGAGGAGGGCGCTGGAACCCACGAAGACGGGTGTCGGTTCAAGAGAGTCTTTGACTGCTGCGATGCGCGCGAGGGCGATTGCCTCCCAAACTTCCCATCGAGGCGGATTCGGCCGGATGCAGGGGAACGAGGCCCGGAAACCCCGCTTGATCCGCACGGCGCATGAGTCCGTGGTTCCCGGTCGTGTATTGGTAGTATTGGTGCGGTACACATCAATATCGTTGCTTTCCATTCCATAAGGATGTCCATCCTCGTATTGTGGTGTCCACGACTGAGAGTCGTCCTGTGGATAACGCTGCGTACGATGCGGGTCTGTGGATAGTTGGAAGTACCGGCGCGGGATGGATTCGGTTGCGTCCGAGCGGTTGAGCCGGGCGAGCGGTGGGACGGATTTGGGGGCTGATCCGTGCTCGAGTTTCCCAGCCCCAGAGCACGCGCTGTGCCGGGGTACCTGAGACACGTCATTGGCTCCGCGTGGCATTGGGGCAGGTTCTGGGGCATTGGGGCAGGAAACAGTGCATTGGGGCAGGTTAATAACCTGCCCCAATGCGGGCTAACCTGCCCCAATGCGGGGCAGAGGGTTTCCAGGCAGTCCCGCGTGGCATTGGGGGGACGGCCGGTTTGGATCAAGGCGCCCCCGAGGCGAGCAGTGTCGCCAAGTGGACTCCGCCCCTGCCGGCCAGCTGCTCGGCCTGCGTGCGGCACGAGAAGCCGTCCGCCAGGTACACGGCGCCGGGCTCGTCGTCCAGGGCGGGCAGCAGCGACAGTCCCGCGACCTCCACGGACACGTCGTAATGGCCTGCCTCCATGCCGAAGTTCCCGGCCAGGCCGCAACAGCCGTCGATGCGCCGCACGCGCGCGCCCAGCCGCTCCAGCAGGGCTTGGTCGGCCCCCCACCCCATGACGGAGTAGTGGTGGCAGTGCGGTTGCGCGACCACGGTGACGCCCTCCAGCGACGGCAGGTCCAGTTCTGCGGGTGGCACGGTGGACAGCAGCTCCGCCAGCGTCAGCGTCCCGTGGCGGACCAGAGCGGAGCGCGGGTCGTCGGGCAGCAGGTCGAGCAGGTCGTCGCGCAGAACCGCCGTGCACGAGGGCTCGACGCCCACGATGGGGATGCCGTTCGCCGCGAAGGGCGCCAGCGCCCCGAGCAGTTTCTCGAGCCGTTTCTTCGCTCCGCCCAGCTGCCCGGTGGTGATCCACGTGAGGCCGCAGCACACGTCGGGCGCGACGATCGGCGCGAACCCGTTGCGCTCCAGGACCTCCACCATTGAGCGCGCACCCCGGTCGTCGAGCGTCTGACTGAAGGAATCCGCCCACACGACGACGTAGCGGCGCCCATCGGGGTCGCGCGGCGAGGCGGGGGGCACCTCGTTCCCCGGGGCCGCAGAGCCCGCGCTCCCGCTCCCCGGGGCCGCGGCACCCGCCTCCGTGGGGACCCCGGTGCCAAGCCCGCGGCGCCGCGCCCACGCGGAGAAAGTTCCAGCCTGCAGCGCGGGCATCCCCCGCCTCGTGTCCAGGCCGATGGCGCGGAACACGAGGCGGCGCAGCCACCCCACTGACAGGGCAGCATTGCCCGCGTGGGCCAGCAAGGGCACACGGGCCGTCAGGCGCGTCCAACGGGGCAGCCACCCGAGCGTGTAGTGCGACAGGGGGCGCGCCCGTCCCCTGTAGCGCCGGAAGAGCGCCTCCGAGCGGTACTTCGCCATGTCCACGCCCGCCGGGCAGTCCGCTGAGCACGCCTTGCACGCCAGACACAGGTCCAGCGCGTCGAGCACCTCGGGGGAGTCGATGGAAGCCACCAGCTCCCCGTTCGCCGCGTCCTGCAGGATCCGCGCCCGGCCGCGCGTCACGTCCTTCTCGTCGCCCGTGGCCTTGTAGCTGGGGCACATGAAGGCCCCGGGGGCTCCGGCGCGGCACTTGCCGACCCCTGTGCAGCGGTGGACCGCCGCCGTGAGGTCCCCGTGGTCCCCGCGGAAGGCGAAGCCCCCGTCGGCGGGGATCGGGCGGGCCCGGGGGCGGCGCAGGAACGCGTCCAACGGGTCAACGCCCGGCTGCGGGTCCTGCCCGTCCGCGGGGGCCGACGGGGCGGGGGCCAAGGCCGCGGCCGCGCGTTCGGCCAGGCGCTCGCGGGCGCGGCCCGGCGTCATCGGCGCCGTCAGCACTCCGGGGTTGAGCAGGTTGTCGGGGTCGAAGAGGGCTTTGACCTGGGCGAAGAGATCGAGCATGTCGGGCGAGTACATGTAGCGCAGCAGCTCGGATCGGGCGCGCCCGTCCCCGTGCTCGCCCGACACGGAGCCCCCGTGGCGCGCGCACGCCCGCGCCGCCCGCTCCAGGAAGCGCCTCGAGTGCGCGACGCCCGCCTCGTCGTCCAGGGGAAGGCCCAGGCGCACGTGGACGCACCCGTCCCCGAAGTGGCCGTAGAGCAGGCCATCGATGGAGAACTCCCGCATGAGGGCCGTGAAGTCGCGCAAGTAGGCGCCCAGGCGCGCGGGGGGAACGGCCGCGTCCTCGAACCCCGGCCACGCCTGCTCGTCGCCCTCCCCGGTGGCGGGGTCCAGCGGGGTGCGCCCGCCCAGTCCCGCGCCGTCCGCTCGGATGCGCCACAGGGCGGCCGCCTCGTCGCCGGGCGGGTAGACGACGACCGCGTCGGTGTGGGCGGCCCCGGCGAGCGCGCGTGCGTGGGCCAGGGAGTCCTCGGCGGTTTCGTCGGCTCCGCCCACCTCGCACAGCAGCCACCCGTCGCCGTCGGGCAGCGCGGGGACCGCGCCGGGGCCCTTGTGGCGGCGCACGGCGTCCACGAGGCGCCTGTCCATGCCCTCGACCGCCAGGGGCGAGTGCTCGAGGATGGTGGGCACGTCGTCGGCCGCCTCGATCATTCCGGGGTACCCCAGGGCCACGAGGACGGGCGCGGTGGGCAGGGGGACCAGGCGGACCGTCACGGACAGCAGCGTGACCAGCGTCCCCTCGGAGCCCGTGAGCATCGCTGCGAGGTTGCGGCCCCCCTCGGGCGTGAGGTGCTCCAGGGAGTAGCCGGACACCTGGCGCCCGAAGGACCCCAGTTCGCGGCGGATGGGAGCCAGGTTGGCGCCGATGAGTGCTGCCAGCCCCGGGACCTCGGGGATCGCGGATCCGTGGCGGGACGAGGCGGTGAAGCGGCGCCCCCGCCCGTCCACGCACTCCATTGACACGATGTTGTCGCTGGTGCGGCCCCAGGCGGTGGCGTGGGGGCCGCAGGCGTTGTTGCCGACCATGCCGCCGATGGAGGCGCGGTTCTGGCTGGAGGGGTCGGGGCCGAAGCGCAGCCCGTGGGCGCGGGCGGCCTCCTGCAGGGTGGAGCCGATGCAGCCGGGCTCGACGGTGGCCGTCTGCGCGCGGGGGTCGATGCTCAGCACGCGGTTCATGTGGCGGGAGAAGTCGATGACGGCGCCGGGGCCGATGGAGTTTCCCGCGCACGAGGTGCCCCCGCCCCGCGTGGTGATGGGGATGCCGAAGCCGCGCGCGATCTCCAGGGCGCGCAGCACCTGGTCTGTGTCGCGGGGGAAGACGACGACCTCGGGCGGTATCCGGTAGAGCCCGGCGTCCGTCGAGTAACGGGCGCGCGCGCCCGTGGAGGCGTCGGCCTCGATTCCCGCTGCGGTGAGCGCGGCCAGCGCTTTCGACCCGTTCATGGTGCCATTGTGGCACTGCGGGACGACGCGGGACCGGGGCGCGTCTGTTGAGCGCACCGGGTGGGCAGTGGATCGGTCCTGGTGGCGTGGTGGTTCCCCGGGCGGTGGGCCGTCCGGGCCGGCCTCCTTGTCGGGCGGTACGCCCCGGCGCGGACGCCGACGCGCGTTATCGACACCAGCGCGCGTTATAACCCCCTCACGGTGTCGACAACGCGCGTCCGTGTCGACGACCCCCTCACGGTGTCGACAACGCGCGTCCACGCTCGCGCTGAGGGGACCGAGTTCGGGGGCGGCGGACCCCCGGGTGCCTCAGTGCCTCGGGGAGTGCCGCCTGGGGGTGGGGAAGGCGTTGGTGACCGCGGAGGGCTCTCGGGGAGGGGGCGGGGCGTCTGGGAAGGCGGGCTCGCGGTCGGGGGGCGTGGTGTCGGGGTAGGTGGGGGGCTCAGCGCCGCTGGCGAGCACGTGGTCGCTCAGGCTCGTCCCGGTGGCGCGGCGGCGGACGACGGGGATGGGGCCGGTGGGGGTGCTCGTCGAGTGGGGGAACCGGGCGCCGCCGGAATCCTTGGGGTGCGCCGGGGGAGGGGTCATCGGGGCGGTTTTCCCCACTGGCGGTTGCGTTGGCTCGGCGTGATCCATGTGCTCCATCCTGTTCTTGAGGTGCCCCAGTATAGCCCTTCGCGTATTCTAACCAGGTGGAAGGGTGGACCCGGACCGGAGTTGTGCGGACGTGCCGAGAAGGCCGTGGGTATGCTTACGTGGTATGTATCGCATATGCTTGTGTCGCCCGCGAAATTTGAGAACGCTGTGAAACAATGAAAGCGAGCACACTTGTCCGAGGGGAGTAGCTGATGGCTCTGTTCGAGTTCGAGGATGGGCACCTCGTCCCCGCACAGTTCGGATACCCGGTCGCCTCCGAACTTGGCCCCGAGCTGGTCGATGCGGTCTGCCAGCAGGTGCTCCAGATCGTTTCGCGGCCCCTGTTCCCAGTCACCTGGCGCGATGTCACCAGTGACGGCGAGGACGCGCCCCCGCGCTTGACGGCCCTCGACGTCACGGGGCAGGTGGTCTCCGTCGAGATCTTGCAGACGCTGGACTCGAAGACGCTCATCGCCTCGTTGTCGCGCCTCGCCGAGATCGCGGCGCTGTCGTGGGTGGACCTGGCCAATGAGTACCCCAGCGGCCCCGAGGGCTTCCGTGTCGGCTGGAACAAGTTCCGCGAGTCCATGCCCACGGCCGCAGGACCCGGCCCCCGCCTCATCATGGTAGCGGCGGCCATCGAGCCGTCGGTGCGCCCCGCCCTGGACGTCCTGGCCAGCTCGGGCGTGGAGGTCCACGCCATGAGCCTGCGCCAGATGAGCAACGGGCGCCTCTTCCTGGACGTCGACGCCGTCGGCCCCAGGCTCTACGGCATGCACTCCCCGCACCTGGTCGGCGGTGGCCGGGACCAGATCCCGCAGATCGGTGACCAGGGCGTGGACCCGGCGATCGCGGTCCTCGGGGAGTCGCCCTACTTCGGCATTGAGGCGGCACCGCCCTCCGCCGTTCCCGCGGGCGCGCTACACGGCGGGGCCGGCCAGGGGGCGGAGTACGGCGACGGGGTGGGTTCCGCCTACGGCTCGGACGCGGCCGGGGATACGGACTACGACGAGTATGCCGATGACAGGGCGGAGGAAGGCGCCTACCCCGACGGGGACGACTACGACTACGGCGAGTACGCCGATGAAGGCGTGGACGAAGGCGCCTACCCCGACGGGAGCGACTACGACGATAGGGAGCCCGATCCCGCCGCTTTCAGCGGGCCCAGGACCAAGCCCACGCCCCGGCTCAGGGCCCACGGCGCGGTCGCCTACTCCACCGACGAGGAGCCCCCGGCCCCCTTCGCCCCCCAGGGCGGCGAGGAGGGGTCCCTCACCGACGGGGGCGCGATGGACGCCGCCGTGGCCTCGTCGGTCGATGTGGAGGCCGACTCCCCTGAAGTGGTGGCTGCGCGCGAGGCGGGCCTGCCCGTCCTGGACCGCGACGAGGACGGGCTGCGGGCGCTCGGGCAGATCCTGGGGGAGGACGTCCCCCTGGTCGCCCGCACCGACCTGCGCATGCCCTCCGATTTGGCGTTGACGGGTTCGGGGGCGATCCGCTGCGACGGGCTCACCTACCCCAGCATCGAGATCCTCTTCAGTGCGCGGGGCATCGCCGACTACGACGGGTGGAATGAGCTCTACCTGGGCGACCGCCTGGGCCCGACCCTGGCCGAGTCCCTGGCGGAGATCAACCGGGAGATCATGCGCGAGTACGCGGATGCCCCGGTCCATCGGGGTCCGGCTCGCCACTGAAGCTCCGCGGCAGCGCGCCGGTCGGCTCTGCGAGGAGGGCAGTGGCGTCGTGGCGCGGGAGGGGGCCGCGTATCAGGCGAAGGCCTCCAGCCAGCCCCTCATGATCGAGTAGGCGCGGGCACGCACTGACGGGTCGGAGAGGAAGACATCGTGCTTGCCCGGCAGTCGCGCGATCGTGACCAGGTCCGACAGTGACATCGAGCGCAGCGCGATCACGTCGGCGTCGAGGACGACGTCGGAGGAGAACACCTGGGGGGACCACGCCTCGCCCGTGTAGGACGACGTCGACATCATCGACAGCACGGGGCACTCCAGACGCACCTTCTTCTCGACCGTGTCGTGGCCGGCCATGATGGCGTCCAGCCACGCGGCCGGGACCGGGTAGGACTCGGGCCGTTTCCATTCGCGGGCGTAGTCCCATCCGCTGACCGCGGGATCCGACGAGGCGGGGGCGGAGCCGGCGCCCTGGTCGTCCTCCCTGCCGCCGTGCCGCCCGCGCAGCTCCTCGGGGAGTTCGAATCCGGAGGCGGCCCACCCTCCCACGAGGGAGCGGCCGTAGAAGTCGGAGCCCCCTGTGGGGATCTCCCACATGGGCGAGCGCTGGGCGATCTGCCCGATGAAGGGCTGCATCGCCGAGCGCAGCGACGCCAGCGACTGCATCTCCAGCCACGCGGAGTTCAGGACCAGGGCGTGGACCGCGCCCGGGTGGCGGTGCGCCCACAGGGTGGTGATGAGGCCGCCCGTTGAATGGCCCACCAGGACCAGTGGCGCTGAGCCGTGGTCCTCGCGGATGATGTCGAGGGCCTCGCCGATCTCCTCGTCGTAGGTGGTCAGGTCGTCCGTGAAGCCGATGGACTGCCAGGGGCGCAGGGACCTCCCGTACTTGCGCAGGTCGAGCGCGTAGAACGCCGCCCCCGACGCGGCCATGTTCTGGGCGAGCTCCGTCTGGAAGAAGTAGTCGTTGCGGCCGTGGACGTACAGCGCGACGAAGCGGGGGAAGCCGAGGGATCCGGGCAGTGCCCCGGGGTCCTTGCGGGGCCGGTAGCGCACCAGGGTGGCGACGTTGTCGCCCTCCTCGTCGGGGAGCAGCTCGATCGTGCGGGACTGGTAGGCCGGGCCCAGCAGGTCCTGGCGCCACCGCCCGACGGGCGCGGGGCCATCGGCGCCCCACGGCGCCAGAACGTCGTACTCGCTCATAGGCCAAGAGTAGGGCGTCGGAGCCGGTTCGGCCCGCGGTGCGCCGGGGCCGGGGGCAACGGCGCCCGGTTGGGGGCGGGAGGCCCCGAGTACTGGGGCCGGCGCGCGCTGCCGGTCGCGGTGGCCCGTGTCCTCCCCGGCCCTGTCCCTACGCCTGGGCGAGGGCTGGGCGGCGCGACGGGGCCCGCTCGTTGAGGAACTCGCCGAGGAGGGCGGTGAGCTGGTCGCACTCGATGAGGAAGCCGTCGTGGCCGTGCGCGGAGTGGATCTCGCGGAACAGGGCGCCGTCGATGCCCTCGGCCATCCGCCACGCCTGGTCGGGGTGGAAGAGCCTGTCCGAATCAACGGCGACCACCAGGGCCCGCGCCCGCACGCGGCCCAGGGCCTCGCGCTGGCCGCCGCGGTCGCGCCCGATGTCGTGGGAGAGCATCGTGCGGCACAGCGCCACGTAGGAGCCCGCGTCGAAGCGGCGCGCCAGTTTCTCGCCGTGGTGGTCCAGATACGATTCGACGGCCAGCCTGCCGCCCCGCAGGGGGTCCTCGTCGTTCTGGGGGATGCGGCCGAAGCGCTCGTCCAGCTCGGTGGGGGAGCGGTAGGTGGTGTGGGCGATCTGGCGGGCCAGGGCGAGGCCCCCGGTGGGGCCGGCGGGGAGCGCGTGGTAGTCGCCCCCGCGCCAGTTCGGGTCGAGCTCGATGGCGCGGATCTGCGTGTGGGCCCAGGCGGCCTGTTCCGCGGTGGTCTGCGCGCCCGAGGCGATGACAACGAGGCGCTCGACGCGGTCGGGGTGGGACACCGCCCACTCGATGGCGCGGTGCCCGCCCAGAGAAGCGCCGATGATGAGGGACCAGGCGCCCACTCCGAGCAGGTCGGCCAGCCGGGCCTCGGCTGTCACCTGGTCGCGGGTGGAGACGATGGGGAAGCGGGAACCCCAGGGCGCCCCGTCCGGGGACGGCGAGGACGGGCCCGTGGATCCTTGGCAGCCGCCCAGGGCGTTCGCGGCGACCACGAAGTAGCGGTCGGTGTCGATCGCCCTGCCGGGGCCGACGATGGCTTCCCACCAGCCCGGGGTGTCCTGGCCCGGTGCGGTGGGGCCCAGGACGTGGGCGTCGCCGGTGAGCGCGTGCAGGACCAGGACCGCGTTGGACTTCGCTTCGTCGAGTCGGCCCCATGTCTCGTAGGCGATGCGCACTGACGGCAGGGCGTCGCCGTTCTCCAGGCGCAGGGGGCCGATGTCGGCGAAGGACCGGAAGGCGGCGGGGTCGCCGTCGTGCCAACCGCCCGAGGCGGGGGCGGGGGGAAAGGGGTGTCGGGCCATGGCGCCGTCTCCTCGTGTCGGTGGGTACGGGGAGGTCGGCCCGGGTCGGTCGACTGCCCCCCCTATGAGCGGGGACCGCGCGCCAGCGGCTGTCGCTGACGCGGGTCAGCAGGGCATTCGACGAGTCATGGGGCCAGGCTAGCGCAGTCGCAGGGGCGCGCCGGGGCGTATCAGAGTGCGGACTCGTGTGACAGCAGGGCGGTGCCCGATGGGGCTGGTGTTACTAATGTTGCGATTGATGTGAGCGGTGAGTTAGTGGTTCTTGTTGCCAAGTGTGGCTGCAGTGGTTACGCTCTTGCTCTAGAAGCGCCCCCGGGCGCACCCGTATCCGCACGAAGAACAGGTAGCTCAGTGAAGGCACTTCCCCAACTCCGAGGCCGGATCCGCCTCGGACTCGCGGCACTGGCGGCCGTAGCGGCGCTCACGGTCCCCCAGATGGCCCAGGCGGCCCCCTCCGAAGACGACATCGCCAAGGCGCAGGCGGCCGAGGAGGCCGCCAAGCTCTCGGTAGCCGAGATTGAGGTCCGCCTCGCGCAGGTCAGCGCCCAGGCGCAAAGCGCCACGCAGGCCGCCCAGGTGGCCGGCGAGGACCTGAACGCCGCGAACATCGCCCTCGACCAGGCCAAGGCGACGTCCGCCCAGGCGCAGGCCGACGCCGCCCAGGCGCAGGCGGACTTCGAGGAGGGCAAGAAGCAGATCGCCTCCATCGCCCAGACCGCCTACCGCGACGGCAACGCCTCCCTGGACGCCCTGGCCCCCTACCTCGACTCCGACGGGCTTCGCACGGTTGAGACGAAGAAGAGCTCCATCGACTCCTTCTCCAATTCCGCGGAGACGAAGATGCAGAACGTCGCCGCCCTGGAGCAGGTCGCCAACGTCATGCGGGGGGCCGCCGAGCAGGCCCTGACCGCCCAGCAGAGCGCCACCGACGAGGTCCAGGCCCGCACGGACGCCGCCAATGCGGCCGCCTCCAGCGCCCAGGCGCAGCAGCGCACCGTCGAGGCGCAGCGCAGCGCCTACGTCGAGGAGCTCGCCAAGAAGCAGAACACCACCGTCGACCTCATCCAGCAGCGCGAGGCCGCCCTCGAGGCCGAGCGCCAGGCGGCGGCCGAGGCTGCCGCAAGGGCCGCTGCGGAGGCCGCCGCCCAGGCAGCGGCCGAGGAGGCCGCGAGGCAGGCCGCTGCGGCCCAGGCTGCGCCCGCCCCGTCGGTCGGTGGGGGCGATGACGACGACTCGGACTCGGGCTACACGCCCCCGAGCCGCACCCCCGAGATCGAGGACTCCTCCGACGACGATGGCGGCGGTTCCTCGTGGGGGTCGGGCGGGGCCGCCACGGCGATCGCCGCCGCGAAGAGCTACCTGGGCGTGCCCTACGTATGGGGCGGCGAGTCCTACGGCGGCGTCGACTGCTCCGGACTCACTATGCTCGCGTGGGCCCGGGCGGGGGTCAGTCTGCCGCACCTGTCCCGCGCCCAGTACGGCTACGGCACCCACGTGTCCATCAACTCCATGGAGCCCGGGGACCTCATCTTCTGGTCGTCCAACGGCGCCCAGTCCGGCATATACCACGTGGCCATGTACCTCGGCGGCGGCCAGATGATCGAGGCGCCCACCTTCGGCGTCCCCGTGCGGATCACCGGCGTCTACAGCTGGGGGTCGATCATGCCCTACGCCGTGAGGCTGTGAGGCCGGAGCCCGCGGACGGGGCCATCTGTCCGCGGGGCCTACCCTAGACCGGTTCCCGGTCGCGGTTGGCGGCGGTGCCAGTGGTCGCAGTCCGGGGCGGTGGACGCGGGGGAAGCGCGCACCGCCCCGGACTGCGTTCTCGCGTCCCGGAGCCGGGCTCAGTGCTGAACCGCCCAGTAGTTGCCCATGGAGTCGAACCGCAGGGCATGCAGGCGTTCGGGCGCGAGCACGACGGGAACGCCCGTGGTTCTTCCGGTCAGCTGCGCGAGCGCGTCACGGAACTCCTCCGGGGGCAGCGGCACGGGCATCGCCGGCCGGTAGTAGGCCAAGGTGATGTGGGGCGTGAACGGCCCAGAGGGGACGACCTCGTCGAACAAGCCCCGGGCGGTCAACAGCTTGCGGTGCTCCTCCTCGTCCACGGCCCTGACCCCGATGACAACGCTCGTGTTCATCATGTTGAACACCGTGGTGCACATCGTGCGGATGGGACCGATCCGGCGCGCACGTGCGACGAGCCCAGTCGCGCGCGCCGAGCTGGCCTCCACCAGAGGCCGGACCTGGGCCCGGTCCGGGGAGGCGTGGAGGTCGTGGAGCGTCACGTGCGCCATTTCCACTGGCAGCGGCAGCGACAGCGACTCGCCGAAACGAGCATGGAGGCTGCTCGCGATCGATCCGACGAGATCCCGGACCCGGTCGTCGAGGAAGTAAGCGACCGTGTCCCCGTGGAAAGGCAGCAGCGAACCAGAGCGCGGAGCCACCTTCTCCTCCAGTGACGGGGGCAGTGCGAACACCGGCTCGTAGGGGACCGAGTCGGTCTGGAACGATCCGATGCGCTCGTCGAACTCATGAAGTGTTTCCATGCGAACTCCTTCCGCGGGGAGGGCCGGTGCTCGTGCGCGCACCGCAGGGCCTACCCTAGGCCGGTGCCCGATCGCGGTTGGCGCGGGGGAAGCGCGCGCCGCCCCGACGCCGTTTCCCCTCCGCGGCGGCGCTGCCGCGGAACCTGGTCATGAATGGGTCGCCACGCGCCAACGCGCGCGACGGGCCTCGCGCCCTAGTGCCCGGCCTCGTGCTCCTTCAGGCGCTCGTAGGAACGGCGGATCTCCTCCTCGGCCTCCTCGCGGCCGACCCAGTGGGCGCCCTCGACGCTCTTTCCGGGCTCGAGGTCCTTGTAGACCTCGAAGAAGTGCTGGATCTCCAGGCGGTGGAACTCCGAGACGTCCTCGATGTCGGTGCGCCAGGAGGCGCGCTGGTCGGCACTGGGCACGCACAGGACCTTGTCGTCGCCGCCCTTCTCGTCGCGCATGCGGAACATGCCCAGCGCGCGGCAGCGGATGACGCAGCCGGGGAAGGTCGGCTCCTCCAACAGGACCAGGGCGTCCAGGGGATCGCCGTCCTCGCCGAGGGTTCCGTCGATGAAGCCGTAGTCGTCGGGGTAGCGCGTGGACGTGAAGAGCATGCGGTCCAGGCGGATGCGTCCGGTGTCGTGGTCGATCTCGTACTTGTTCCTGTTCCCCTTGGGGATCTCGATCGTCACATCGAACTCCATTGTGTCCTCCGTCTCGATTGTGCCGCGCGCCGCGCGCGAACGGGTTGGGATCGTCGGCATCGCCCGCTAGTGTGGCACCTAGGCACGACACGAAGGGACTTCCATGCGACGACGGTCTAACACTGCAATTGTATGCGCATCGGCGCTCGCGGTGATGACGGTTGGCTGCCTCGCCGCGTGCGATCCGCAGGCGCCGGAGGCGGCGCCGCCCCCCACCATGAGCGCCAGGCCCGCCCAGGCGGCGCAGGCGGCGGCCGGGGGGCAGGGGAACCCGGTGTCCGCCGCGGATGTCGCGGGGTTGTGGGAGGAGGTCCAGCAGTCGGCCGCCGCGGGTGGCTTCACGGCGTGGGGCCTGGTCGTCGACGGGGCGACGGGGGAGGAACTCCTCGACGCGGCCGCGGGCACTGCGCACACGCCCGCCTCGGTGACCAAGACGCTCACCGCGTTCACCGCCCTCACCCACCTCGACCCCTCCGCCACCCTGACGACGACCGCCCTGTACAGCGGCGGCACGGTTTACCTGGACGGGGAGGGGGACCTGCTGCTGGGCGAGGGCGAGTCCGACGCCAGCGCCATCAACGGGCGCGCGGGCCTGGCGACCCTGGCCGCGCGCGCCGCCGAGGCGCTCAAGGGCCAGGGGGTCTCCTCGGCCCGCGTCGATTGGCGCGGCTCCCTCTTCGAGGGCGAGGCCCACCTGGGCGCGTGGGACGCGCAGGAGGTGGGGAACTACGCGGGCGCTGTCGGTGCTATCGCCATTGACGCGGGTCGCACCGAGCCGCAGGCCAACTCCTTCCACCAGGATCCCGCTCTACGGGCAGCCGAGGTCTTCGCTGCGGCGCTCGAGTCCAACGGCGTGGCCACCGACCTCGGTTCGGCGGCCGCGGCCCCGCAGGGAGCGGCTTCTCTGGCCTCGGTGGAATCGGCCACCATGGGCCAGCAGATCCGCTGGATGCTCCACCACTCGGACAATACTGTGGCCGACCAGTACTGCCACCTGGCCGCCGCGGCCGCGAGCGCCCCGACGACTTTCGCGGGCTCAGTCGGCAACCTCGTGTCGACGTTGACCAGTGCGGGCGTGCCCACCGACGGGCTCAACCTCGAAGACTGCTCGGGGCTGTCGTCCAACGACCGCCTCACCGCCCGGACCCTGGTGGGGGTGCTCCGCGCGGCGATGTCCTCGTCCAATGCGGGCGCGCGCGACCTCATCGAGTCCCTGCCCTGGGCGGGCCTGCAGGGGACGCTCACCACGCGCTTCACCGATCCCCCCGCAGTGGGCAACGTGCAGGCGAAGACGGGGTCGCTGGCCGCGGTCGCGTCGCTGTCCGGCGTCCTCACCACCCAGGGCGGGCGCACGCTCGTTGTCGCGGTCGGCGTCCAGGATCCCGCCGAGCGGGCCGTTTCGGCGCGCGGACTCCTGGACTCCTTCGAGGAGGGACTCGTCTCGCTAAACTAGGACCCATGGAGATGCCATTCGGTCCGAAAGCCGTCGCCAACGCCCTCGCCGCCGTGTCCCACGCCGGCCCCCCGGCCTCCCCGATGGGCGCCGCGGCGGTGGTCGCCCGCCTGCGCAAGTCCGTCGCCTGGTCGAACCGCCGCCTCCTCGCCTTGACGGGGCTGGTGGAGGCGAGCGCCGCCGTGGCCGACTCCCCGACCCTGGTCGTGGACCGCAGGGGCCTGACCCGCGTGGTCGGCACCATAATGGAGCACACCACGGGCAAGCGCTCCCCCCTGGTGCTCGCCTCCCAGGCCGTGATCCTGCGTTCCCTCATGAGGACCGCGACCGGCATCTGGAACGTCGCTGACCCGGGCAGGGTCCTGGTCGCCCCGAACGTGCTGTCGGACGCGCGCCGCTACGCCCTGGACCAGTCCGACTGGTGCAAGTGGGTGTCCCTGACCACGGGCCTGCGCGGGGTGCACCTCACCCACGCGCCCTTCCTGATCCCCTACATCGCCGACCTCATGCACCACCTGCCGGCGCGCTCCGACGACCTCGTGCGCGTGGTCCTGCTGCTCGACGCGCTGCCGACGGCGCAGATGGACGCCCTGACGCCCCGGGACCTGCCCTCCGTCCAGTGGTTGCGTGAGCGCCGCGCCAATATTGGCGGCGTCGCGCTGGTGCACGCCTGCCAGGGCGCGGGCGTCCCATTGACGGGGGTCGCGCAGATCCACGCCCAGACCGAGGGCTTCGCCCGCGCGGTCGTGCACGAGGGGGCGCTCGAGGTCCTGCTGTCCTCGTTGGACGCGCTGCCCACCGCCGCCGAGTACGAGGATCCGCGCCTGTGGCTGGCCCGTGTGCGCTGAGCTGAGGCGCGCGAGCCGACTGGTCGGCGCGAACCCGCGGGGCCCGCTGGCGCGCGTGTCCCTGGCCGTGGGCGGGTGCTTGCGCAGCCTGGGCGCTTCCCCCCCCGACCGCATCGTCGTCGCGCTGTCGGGGGGAGCGGACTCCCTCGCCCTCGCCGCCGCCGCCATCGACTCGGGAACGCGTATGGGCATCGATGTCCGCACCGTCACCGTCGACCACGGCCTCCGCCCGGATTCGGGGCACGAGGCCCACGCCGTCGCGGAGCTGGCGCGCTCTCTCGGGGCAGTCCCCCAGGTCGTGGCCGTGGACGCGGCCGCTGGGGCGGCCGGGCCGGAGGGCAATGCGCGCGCCGCCAGGATGGAGGCCCTGCGGCGCGAGGCCTCGGGTTCGCCCGTCCTGCTGGGGCATACGATGGACGACCAGGCCGAGACGGTCCTACTGCGCCTGGCGCGGGGCTCGGGGGCGGGCAGCCTGCGGGCCATGTCGCCGCGGCGCGCCGACGCCGACGGCACCGTGTGGCTGCGGCCCCTGCTGGGGGTCCGGCGCGCCGACACCGCCGGGGCGTGCGCGCAGATGGGTTTGGTCCCCCGCTCCGATCCGACCAACGACCCCGACGGGCCGTGGCGCGCCGCCGACGGAAGCGCCCTGCGCCGGGCGGCGGTGCGGCACCGGGCGCTGCCCGCACTCGCCCGGGCCCTGGGCGCCGATCCGGTTCCCGGGCTGGCCAGGAGCGCGGCGGCGGCGGCCGATGACGACGACGCGCTGGCCTCGTGGGCGCAGCGGGTGCGCGCGTCAGAGGTCCGGGGCGAGGGGGGCGCGCGGTCGATCCGCGTGAAGGCGCTCGAGGGTCTTCCCAGGGCGGTGCGCGGGCGCGTCCTGGCGTCCTTCCTGCGCGACGCCGGTGTCCCCGGGGGCTCCCTGGCGGCCGGGCACGTCGAAGCGGTGGACGCGCTCGTCACCGCGTGGAGGGGCCAGGGGCCGCTCAACCTCCCGCGCGTCGTGGTTGCGCGCTCCGGCGCGGGGGAGCGGGCGGTGATCGAGGCGGGGCCGCTTCGCTCACAGTGAGAAAACGCCGTAGCGTGCGCACTGGTGCCACGAACTATGAGACGCTAGACGCGTTAACGCCCCAATGGCACGCCAGCAGAGAAGAGGAACGAGTGGACGCCGCTGATATGGGAGACGACCTCAAAGACGTTCTGGTCACCGCGGAGGACCTCGACCGGCGTCTGGGCGAGCTCGCCAGGCAGATCGACGAGGACTACGCGGGCAAGGAGGTCCTGCTGGTCGGCGTCCTGCGGGGGGCGGTCATGGTGATGGCCGACCTGTCGAGGAAGCTCCGCACGCCCCTGCAGATGGACTGGATGGCGGTGTCCTCCTACGGGTCCGGCACGAAGACCTCGGGCGTCGTGAGGATCCTCAAGGACCTCGACCAGGACGTGACCGGGCGCCACGTCCTGATCGTCGAGGACATCATTGACTCGGGCCTGACCCTGTCGTGGCTGCGGTCGAACCTGGTGGGCAGGGGCGCGGCCTCGGTGGAGATCGCCACGACGCTGCGCAAGCCCAAGGCCGCCAAGGTCGCTGTCCCCGTCAAGTACGTCGGTTTCGAGATCCCCGACGAGTTCGTCGTCGGCTACGGCCTGGACTATGCCGAGAAGTACCGGAACCTGCCCTTCGTGGGCACGCTGTCGCCCCACGTCTACCAGAAATGACCACCGCTAACTGAAAGACGGTTGTGAACGAGACCTCCAACAAGTACCCCCGCGTGAACCTGGCGTGGGCAATCGTCCCGCTCGTCGCCCTCCTGCTGGGGGGGTGGTTCGTGTGGCAGGCGTTCCAGCCCCGCGGGGTCGATACCTCCGAGGGCCTGGCGCTGATCAGCGGTTCCACTGTGGAGCGGGTCGTCCTCAACGAGGGCATCCAGCAGGTCAACCTCGGCCTCACGGAGGACTACACGCACCAGGGGACGGGCGTTGAGGATCCCACGGCGAACCTGGGCCGCAGCGTGTACTTCTCGTACTCCTACACCCAGACGAAGGACATCCTCGACGCCGTGCAGGCCGCCGTCCCGGCGAAGGGGTGGAACGCTGTGCGCCCCCAGGGGTCGGCGCTGGGCGCGTTGGCGCAGCTCGTCGTCCCCCTGCTGATCCTGCTGGTCGCCTTCTACTTCCTGATGAACCGCTTGTCCGGTTCGCGGATGATGGGCGGCTTCACGCAGTCCCGTGTCAAGGAGTTCAACCAGGAGCGCCCCGACGTGACCTTCGCCGACGTGGCCGGCGAGGACGAGGCCGTCGAGGAGCTGGAGGAGATCCGCGAGTTCTTGTCCTCGCCGGACAAGTTCCACAGGGTGGGGGCGCGGATCCCGCGCGGCGTCCTGCTCTACGGACCCCCCGGCACGGGCAAGACCCTGCTGGCCAAGGCGGTGGCCGGCGAGGCGCACGCCCCGTTCTTCTCGATCTCCGGCTCCGAGTTCATGGAGCTGTACGTGGGGGTCGGGGCCTCGCGCGTGCGCGACCTGTTCGACCGCGCGAAGAAGAACGCCCCCGCGATCATCTTCATCGACGAGATCGACGCGGTGGGCCGCCACCGGGGATCCGGCATCGGCGGCGGCAACGACGAGCGCGAGCAGACCCTCAACCAGATGCTCGTGGAGATGGACGGTTTCGACGAGCGCGCCAATATCATCCTCATCGCCGCCACGAACCGCCCGGACATCCTGGATCCGGCCCTGCTGCGCCCGGGCCGCTTCGACCGGCAGATCGCAGTCGAGGCCCCCGACCTCAGGGGCCGCGAGGCGATCCTCAAGGTGCACGCCGCGGGCAAGCCCATGACCGACGACGTGGATCTGCGCCAGATCGCCAAGCGCACCCCGGGCTTCACGGGGGCCGACCTGGCGAACGTGCTCAACGAGGCGGCGCTGCTCACGGCCCGCTCGAACGCGGATCTCATCGACAACCGCGCCATCGACGAGGCCATCGACCGCGTGATCGCCGGCCCGCAGAAGCGCACGCGCGTGATGAACGACCACGACAAGGCGGTCACCGCCTACCACGAGGGCGGGCACGCCCTGGCGGCGGCGGCCCTGCGCTACACCGACCCGGTCACGAAGGTGACGATCCTGCCGCGCGGGCGGGCCCTGGGCTACACGATGGTCATGCCCACCGAGGACCGCTTCAACAAGACGCGCAACCAGTTGCTCGACGACCTCGTCTACTCGATGGGCGGGCGCGTCGCCGAGGAGCTCGTCTTCCGCGACCCGTCGACCGGCCCGGCCAACGACATTGCCCAGGCGACGAAGACGGCGCGCGCGATGGTCACGGACTACGGCATGAGCGACCGCATCGGCATGGTCAAGCTCGGGGACGAGGACGTGGAGGCCTTCGGCCACCGCGGCGGCCCCAAGGAGGGCGCGGTCGTCTCCGACGAGATGGCCTCGGTCATCGACGCCGAGGTCCGCCGCCTCCTGGACGACGCCATGCGCGAGGCGTGGGAGATCCTCACCCGCAACCGCGATGTCCTGGACCGCCTGGCGCTGCGCCTGCTGGAGGAGGAGACGCTGGACGAGTCGCAGTTGGCGGAGTTGTTCAAGGACGTGCGCAAGCAGCCCGAGCGCCCCGTGTGGAACTACCAGTCGGACGCCGCTGTCGAGGGCGCGGTCATGGGGATGCCGAAGGGCGTGCCCGACTCGCCGACCGGATCCGGCGAGGGGGCGGCCGACCGGGGGGAGGCGCAGGCGGCCGCCGGGGCGGCGGACGGGCCGACTGGGGACGGCGCCCCCGCTGGTCCTGATCCGCGGGACGAGGGGCGGACGAGGTGACCTTCGACGCGGACGCGGTCGAGCGAGCCTGCCGGGACCTGCTGGTCGCCGTGGGCGAGGACCCGGGCCGCGAAGGGCTGGTCGGCACACCGGGCCGCATGGCGAGGGCGTGGCGGGAGCTGCTGGCGGGAGTCGACCTCGATCCACGGGACTGCCTGCGCACCCAGTTCCACGCGGGCACGGACGAGTTGGTCCTGGTGCGAGACATCGTCTTCCACTCGGTGTGCGAGCACCATCTGCTGCCGTTCTACGGCCGCGCCCACGTGGGGTACATCCCGCGCGGGGGCGTTGTGACTGGGCTGAGCAAGCTGGCCCGCCTCGTCGAGGGCTACGCGCGGCGCCCCCAGGTGCAGGAGCGCCTCACCGCGCAGATCGCCGACGCGCTCAACGAGGTGCTCCGCCCCCAGGGGGTCATCGTCGTCATAGAGGCCGAGCACATGTGCATGTCGATGCGGGGGGTGCGCAAGCCGGGCTCGTCGACTGTGACGAGCGCCCTGCGCGGAATTATGAACGACGGGACGACGCGCGCCGAGATGATGGCGCTCGTCCTCGGCGGGAAGCGGTGACATGGCGGAGCGCACGCTGGTGATGGGGATCCTCAATGTGACGCCCGATTCGTTCTCCGACGGCGGGCGTTACGCGCATGTGGACGACGCGCTCGCCCACGCCTACGAGATGGTGGACCAGGGGGCGGACATCGTCGATGTGGGCGGCGAGTCCACTCGGCCCGGTTCGACGCGCATCGGGCCGGACGAGGAGTGGGCGCGGATCGGCGATGTCGTTCGCGAGCTCGCAGCCGGGGGCATTGTTGTGTCAGTGGACACACTTCATGCGGTCACAGCCCGCCGCGCCGCGCGCGAGGGGGCCGCGATCATCAACGACGTTTCGGGGGGTATGTGGGACCCTGAGATGAATGTCTCGGTGGCGTCCACGGGGTGCCGTTTCGTGGTCCAGCACTACCGCGCCCTGCCCGGAATGCCGGGCGAATCCTTTGATTATGGTCAGGATGTCGTGGGCGCCGTCCTGGAGCGTTTGGGCCGTCAGGCCGATGCTGCGATCGGGGCCGGAATCGCGCCGGAATCCCTCATTATCGACCCCGGATTGGGGTTCTCTGTGACGAATGAGCAATGTGTGCTGATAGTGGAATCCCTCCCACGTCTGACCGCCCTCGGCTACCCTGTTCTCATAGGTGCTTCCCGCAAGCGCTTCATCAAGGCGATGGGCGGGGACGCCGACGAGCAGACCGCACGGATCAGCTCGGCCTGCGCCCGGCAGGGCGTCTGGGCCGTGCGGGTCCACGACGTCGCCCGAAACGCCCGGGCCGTCCGTTCCGCCCTCACGGGCCCCGCATACGGAGGTGAATGCCTGTGACACGCCAGACCGTCGTCATCGCCCTGCGCGGGCTCGAAGTGGACGCCGTACACGGCGTATTCGACTTCGAGCGCCAAGAGCCCCAGCGCTTCGTCGCGGATGTGACCCTGTGGGTCCAGGCCGACGGGGCGCTCGCCGACGACGACATCGCCGGCACCGTCTCCTACGCGGAGATCGCCGACGAGGTGGTCTCCATCCTCCAGGGCCAGAGCGCCTCGCTGCTGGAAACGCTCGCGGACCGCATCGCCCGCGCCGCGATGTCCCACGAAGGCGTCGAGGGCGTGGAGGCGACCGTCCACAAACCCGACGCGCCCATGCCCCACACCTTCGACGACGTGTCCGTCACGGTGCGCCTGGGCGCAGTGGACCTCGCGCCCCTGGCCCTCACCCGCGCCGATATCTACGACGCGGGAGCGGGCTCCGTCTTGACGGGCTCCACCCGCACTGGCGGCGCGCCGGAGGGGGGCAAGCACGGCCAGGAGGACGGGCGCCGTGCCGCCCTGCCCAGCCCCGTGGTCGTGGGCCCCCGCAGCGTCGTCATCGCCATCGGCGGGAACCTGGGCAACGTGCCCGTCACCCTCGCGTCGGCCGTGGAGGCGCTCGACTACGTCGAGGGCTTCTCCGTCACCGACGTCTCGCCCCTGCTGCGCACCCGTCCCGTCCTCGGCAAGGGACAGCAGGAACAGCCCGACTACTGGAATGCGGTGGTGCTGGGCACTTTCGAGGGGGACGTGTCCTCACTGCTGGAGCAGACCGAGCGGATCGAGCGCGAGTTCGGGCGCGAGCGCACTGAGCACTGGGGCGCGCGCACCATCGACATCGACATCGTCCAGGTCGCGGGCACCACCAGCTCCGACCCCGCCCTCATGCTGCCCCATCCTCGTGCCCACGAGCGCGCCTTCGTGCTGGCGCCGTGGGTGCTGGCCGACCCCTCGGCCGTCCTCGAGGGCGTGGGCGCCGTCGCCGAGCTGCTGGAGGCGTGCGACGACCGCGAAGGCATCCTCGACGCCATCGACGACTGGCTGGAGGACCCCGAGGGCATTATCGAGGAATCGGACGAAGTGCTCGCCGCGTCCGCGCGGGATAAGACGGACGGCCCGGGCGGGCCGGAGGGTGAGCAGCAGGAGCCGGGCGCCCGTTCCGGCGCCCCCAAGGCCGGGGAGTCCCTCGACGAGACCGTGGTCCGTCCGCTCCAGGTCCCCCTGCCCGCACAGGCGCAAGCTGCCGGGGCCCCGCAGGCCGACGGGTCCTCCCCCGACCGGGGACCGGTCCGCTCCCCCAAGCCCGCCACCATCCGTCCGATGCCTGCCCCGCCAGTCGGCGAGGGCGGCGACCAAGCCGTGTGGAACAGCCTGTGGGCGCGGTGGGCCAGCACCGAGGTCGGCGAGGACATCGCCGAGGCGATGGGCATCGAACGCCCGGCGTCGGCCCAGCCATCGTCCGCCGCGGCTGCGTCCGGCTCCGCCACGAGGGCGGGGGCTTCCGCGCCCGGCTCCGCCCCTGTCCCGGTTGTGTCCGAGCCCCCCGCGCCCGAGGACGGAGTGCCGGCCGAGCCGCCGGCCCCGCCGTCCATCCCGCCCAGGCTCCCCGGCTCCATCACGCGTCCGACCCTGGCCGCCAAGGGCGTCGGGCAGCCCCCGGCCCCCGAGGCGGAAGCCGCCTCCGGGGGAAGCGGCCACCGCCCCCAGCAGGGGCAACCCCCCCAGCAGGGGCAGGGCGGGCAGCAGAATCCCCGGAAAGGCGGAGCGAAGCCGCGCCGCAGCAAGCCGCAGCGCGGTTTCACGGGCACGCCCATCACTCGGCCCGACGGGGGGAAGGGAGCTCCGGCCCGCCCCGCCTGGCACCCCATATCCTCCGTTCCCGCGAACAGCCCCTCCGGGCGCGCGCCGGTGCGCACGAAGGCGCGTCCGCCCAAGGCCCAGGCCGCCGCTGTGGCGCAGCAGGGCAAGCCGTCATGGAGCTCGCTCTTCGGCGATGTCGGCGCAGAGGAGAACCACCCGGGCCACGAGACCTCAACCCAGCTGGCCCCCGTGCCCCGTGAGGCCGGGCGCGAGTCGGGCATGTCCCTGCCCGACTGGCAGTTCCCGCTGGCCGGTTCGGAGCAGGTGCGCGTGGTCGACGACCGTTCCCAGGGATCGGATCCCGAGCGCGGACAGCTGGCGGGCGAGGCCGACCAGCGCCGCGCGATCCTGGAGCCCAATCTGCCCAAGGGCACGCCCATCGGGCCCATCCCGGCCGATGAGGCCACCCATACGGGCATCCTCAGGCGCGTCGTCGTGCGCCCGACGATGACGGGGGCCATCCCCATCGTCAAACCGGGCAGGCGTCCGTGAAACCCGTGTCGGTGCTGCTCGTTGCAGCTACCGGCGCGATCTGCGGGGGCTTGGCCTTCGCCGCAACCGAAATGGGCACGAGGGTGGGCGCCACCCCCCTCCTCATCACACCCGCGCCCGCGGTGCTCTTCCTCGTGATCACCGTGTTCCTGCTGTGGGCGGGCGTGCACGTCAGGCGCTACCGCGCCAACAAGGACACGTGGATCGGGGCGCTGGGGGTGCTGCGCGTCGCCGTCGCTGCTCGCGCCTCGTCGATGGTCGGCGCCGGGCTCACGGGGATCCTGGTGGGCCTGACGGGCTCCAGCCTCGCTCACGCCGAGGCGGCCGTCATGGCGCAGAACGCCATCGCCGCGGGGCTCAGCGCACTGGCGGGCCTGGTGTGGACCGTGAGCGCCGTCGTCGTGGAGCGATGGTGCGTCATCAAACCCGATGACGAGGACGCTGCGGGCGACGGGCGGTGCCCCGCGTAGGCGCAGCCGCGCTTGGGCTTCGCAGAGGACGGCGCCAACTGACTCGCGGCGCCCCGCGTAGGCGGGACCGCACTCGCCGGGGCGCTGGCGCGCCCGTTTCCCCCAGCGCCTTCCAGCGTGTAGCGTCGGAACGTGCCAGGTAGACAGAACGGCCCCAGACGGCGAACGCCGTCACAGGGGGCCAGGAGGGCGGGCGGGAGCACCCGCAGCGTCAACCTGTGGCCCCGACGCATCATCACAGGGACGGGTCTGCTCGTCGTCGCCGCACTGCTCGTGTGGAGCGCGGTCTCCGTCGTGAAGGCCCTGCTGGCCGGTTCCCCGCCCGATCCCCAGCCACAATCGGCCTCGCAGTCGGGCGCCGACGCCTCGGGGTACCCGCTGGGCGCCGACCAGCGGGCGACGGCCGACGGGATCGTCACCGGGAACGCCACCGTCGATGTCCCCGTGTGCCTGGAGGCCAACCTCGAGGTGCGCGCCACAGCCTCCGACGCCACATCCGGCCAAGCGGTGCCCATCGGGGTGTCCCTGCGCAACCGCGGGGGCGTGGCGTGCCGCGTGGGTCTTTCCTCATTGGCTGTGAGGATCACCACTGGCGACCTTACGGTGTACGACTCCGCGGCGTGCGAGCAGGGGGCTGAGTCGGAGCAGGTGCTGCTGCTGAGCCCCGACCGCACGTGGAGCGGGACACTGGGCTGGGACGGCCTCGTCCACGTGAACGGGTGCGCGGCGCCCCCGGGGGGCGAGCGCGCCGCCGATCCGGGCACCTACCAGCTGCGCGTGTTCCTGGATGGGAAGGACACGGGGAACCACGTGGTCTTCGATGTGGGCGCGGCGCTCCCGCCCAAGCCCTCTCCCGCTCCCCAGTCGCAGTCGGGGGTCCAATCGGGATAGCGGGGGAGCGGTCCCCTGAGCCGTGCCGTCTGCGGGGCTCGCGGCGGTCGCAGTCCGCTCAGCGCAGGGTCCGGCTGCGCGGCGCCCTACCAGCCGACCAGCCCCGCTCGGGCCATGTGGGACTGGTGCAGCAGGTTCTCGTGGATGATCTTCGCCCTGTACGGGCCGACCCCCTCGACCTTCTGCAGTTCCTCCACGGATGCGGAGCGCAGCTGCGAGAGGGTGCTCCACCGTGAGGAGACCTCCTTGATGATGTTCCACGACAAGTGGGGCACCAGGGACAGCGCGCGGATGCCGCGGGGCTGCACTTCCCGGTCGAGGTCCGCGATCTCGAAGACCCCCAGGCCCAGCACATTGGCGATGGCGGACAGGTCGACGATGCGGTCGGAGCCCAGTGTGGTCAGCTCCGCCTCGACCCGGGCCACATCGCCCTGGTCGTGCGCGTAATCGCGCATCACAAGGGCGCGCTCGGAGGCTGAGCCGCGAACCAGGTCCTCCACCTGCAGGGCAAGCAGGCGCCCGTCCGAGCCCAGTTCCTCCAGGTACTGGTTGATCTCCGAGGTGATGCGGCGGATCATCTCCATCCGCTGCATCACAGTCGCGACATCGCGGACCGTCGCCGCGTCGCGCATCTCCAGGATCGTCAGGGTCTGGAGCACCTCGTCGAGGCGCTGGCTGTAGCGGTCCAGTGTGTCGACCGCCAGGTTCGCCCTCGACAGCAGGGCCTCGGGCTCCTCGACGAGGCGGTGCTCGCTGCCCACGTAGATGGAGATGATCCGCATGGAAGCCGACAGCGACAGGACGGGCAAGTGGATCTGGCGGGCCATGCGCTGGGCGGTGCGGTGGCGCATGCCGGACTCGTCGGTGGGGATCGAGGGGTCGGGCATCAACTGCACGTTCGCCTTGCGTATGCTCCAGTTCGTCGTGTCGATGACGACGGCGCCGTCCATCTTGGACAGTTCACGCAGGCGCGAGGCCGTGAACGGCACGTCCAGGTCGAAGCCGCCCGAGCACAGCGCCTCGACCTCCGGCGTGTAGCCGAGCACGATGAGCGCCCCCGTGTGCGAGCGCTGGATGCGCTCCAGCCCTTCGCGCAATGGCGTCCCGGGCGCGACCGCGTGGAGCGCCTCGCGCAGGATCGCGGCGTCTGAGGTCATTGTGGCCAGCCCTTCCCAAAGGTGGTTGATCCCCCCATTATTGCCGAGTCGGCTCGAAAGCCACGCGGATCGCCGCCGCCAGGTCGGAAATCGTGTAAACCGTTATCCCGGAAGGGGCGTGGAGCTCCTCGGCGCCCTGCGCGGGCACCAGGGCGGAGGCGAACCCCAGTCGCGCGGCCTCCTGCAGGCGCCTGGGCAGCCCGGTGCACGCCCTCACCTCGCCGGTGAGGCTGATCTCGCCCACCGCCACCATCTGGGAGCGCGGGGGCACCCCCTTGAGGCTGGACACGATCGCCACGGCCATCGCCAAATCGATGGCGGGCTCCGTGGTCCTGGCTCCTCCCACCGTCGACACGTACACGTCGGCCCCCGAGCAGTCCGCCCCCAGGCGCGCCTGCAGGACCGCCAGCAGCATGGCGACGCGCGCGTGGTCCACGCCCGAGGTCGTGCGCCTGGGGGAGCCGGCCCCGGTGGGGGCCACGAGGGCCTGGACCTCCGTGGGCATCGGGCGCCGCCCCTCCAGGGACACCGTCGCGCACGTGCCGGGCACGTCCATGCCCGTGCGCGACAGGAACAGGCCCGATGGGTCGGCCAGCCCCCGCACCCCAGAATCCGTGAGCTCGAAGCACCCGACCTCGTCCGTCGGGCCGTAGCGGTTCTTCACGGCGCGCAGCAGCCGCAGCCGCGAGTGCCTGTCCCCCTCGAACTGGCAGACGACGTCGACCAGGTGCTCGAGGACCCTGGGCCCCGCGATGCCCCCGTCCTTGGTCACGTGCCCGACCAGCAGGACCGGCAGGTTGCGGTCCTTCGCGACGCGGATCAACGACGCGGCGACTGCCCGCACCTGCGCGACGCCGCCCGCGCCGCCCTCCACCTGGGAGCTGGAGACGGTCTGGATGGAGTCCACGACCAGCAGGGCGGGGTCCACCGCCTCGATGTGCCCGAGCAGTGCCCCCAGGTCCGATTCGTCGGCGATGAGCAGGCGCTGGTCGATCGCCCCGATCCTTTCGGCGCGGCCCTTCACCTGCGAGGCGGACTCCTCGCCGGTCGCGTAGAGGACGCCCCCGCCACCCTCCAGGCTGCGGGCGGCTTTCGCGGCGATGTCGAGCAGCAGCGTCGATTTGCCGACCCCGGGCTCCCCGGCGAGCAGGATCACCGCGCCGGGGACGATCCCTCCGCCCAGCACGCGGTCCAACTCGCCCACCCCGGTGGGCCGCTTCGAGGCGCGCTCCCCGTCCACCTCGCCGATGGGCACGGCGCGCCTGCGCGGGGCGACCGCGCGGGCCATGGGGGACGCCGCCCCCGCCTCCTCGACCGTGCCCCAGGCGAGGCACTCGCGGCACTGCCCCACCCACTTCGGGGAGGACCACCCGCACTCCGAGCATCTGTAGGAAACCCTGTCTTTCGGCATGCCACAACCGTAAACGCCCCCGTGCGCATCTGCCGCCCCGCTCCGCCCGCGGGTCCGCGCTGTCCGGGGACCGCTCAGGGGCGGTTCGCGAAGTACTCGAGCAGGTGCGCGTCCCCCGACACGATGATCTCGTCCTCGGGGTTGACGCGGGTCAGGGAATCGGCGTACTCGAAGCGGTGCTTGGGGCGGCGCACTGCGAGCACGTTCACGCCGTAGCGGCCCCGCAGATCCAGCTCCTCCAGGGTGAAGCCGTGGATCTCCTTGGGCGGCCGGAGCTTCATGATGGCGAATCCGTCGGTCTCCAACTCGATGTAGTCGACCATGCGCCCGCCCACCAGGTGGGCGGTGCGCTTGCCCGCGTCCAGGTCCGGGTAGACGACGTGGTGCGCGCCCACCCTGCGCAGGATCCGCCCGTGCTGGGAGGAGGTGGCCTTCACCCAGATCGAGGAGATGCCCAGGTCCACCAGGTTCGCGGTGATGAGCACGGCGGCCTCCAACGAGGAGCCGACTCCCACGACGGCGCTGCGGAACTCCCGGGCGCCCAGCTGCTCCAGGGCCTCCTTCGATGTCGCGTCCGCCTCGACCAGGGGGAAGCGCCCGGCGAACGCCTGGACCCTCGAAGGGTTCTTCTCCACCGCCAGGATCTCGTAGCCCAGCTTGTCCTGGGTGACGGCGACCGCCGCCCCGAAGCGCCCCAATCCGATGACGAGGGTTCCGGACGCCAGGTTGTTCGCGTCGCGTTCTTCACTAGCCATGGGGGTATTGTCGCACTTCCCGCCTTCCCACGGGGGCCGCCGCCACGAGGGGCTACCCGATGATGGGCTGTTCCTTGGGCATGCGTATCACCCGGGATCTCTCCCGCAGCGCCAGGGCGGCGGCCACGGTCATCGACCCGGTGCGGCCGGCGAACATCAGTACGATGAGCACGTATTTCGCGGTGGTCGGCAGGTCGGGGGTGACGCCAGTGGACAGCCCCACCGTCGCGAAAGCGGACACCGTCTCGAAGAGGATCGTGTCCAGCGAGTAGGGGGTGAGGGAGAGCAGGAGCACCACGGACGCCGCGACCATCGCCAGGCCCATCAGGGAGACGGCGACCGCCAGGCGGACAGCGGATGCGGGGACGCGCCTGCCGTAGGTCTCGATGTCCCGGTCGCCCCTGGCCTCAGCGACGACCGCCAGCACCAGGATCGCGAAGGTCGTCACTTTCACGCCGCCCGCGGTCGAGGCGGAGCCCCCGCCGATCATCATGAGGATGTCCTGGACGAAGTGGGACTGCGGGTGCAGGGAGCCCGCGTCTATGGCGCTCAGCCCCGACGAACGGGCGTTGAAGCCCGCCAGGAGCGAGTTGAGGATCTTCGACGAGGAGTCGATGCCACCCAGGGTCGCGGGGTTGTGCCACTCGATGAGCGCCATGAACAGGGTTCCCGCGAACGCGAGGATCAGGTAGGTCGAGAGCGTGAGCTTCGTGTGCAGCGTCCACTTGCGGGGGGTGCGCCACCGCTTCGCGATGTCCATGATCACGGGGAAGCCGAGTGCCCCGACGAAGGTCCCCAGGATGATCGGGACGAGCATCCACCAGTCCGAGACGTGCGGGGCCAGGCCGTTGGGCAGGATGATGAAACCAGCGTTGTTGAACACGGAGATCGCCATGAACACCGCCTGCCATATCGCCGTCCCCGGCTCCGCGCCCATAGCGAGGAAACGGGGGAAGAACACCGCGGCGAGCAGCAGCTCCATCGTGAGTGAGGTGAAAATCACAGCTTTGAGGAGGGTGGAGATCTGCCCCATCGATTCGGTCTTCGTCTCCTGTGTGGCCAGCATCCGCTGGGTGAGGCCGAGATGGCGGGACACCGCGAACCCCAGGATCGAGGCGAGGGTCATCACGCCCAGGCCGCCCACCACGATGCCGAGGGCGATCACGGCCTGGCCGAAGCCTGACCAATAGGTAGCTGTGTCAACGGTCGTCAGCCCGGTGACGCAGACGGCGGACACCGCGGTGAAGAGGGTGTCCACGAAGGGGGCCTCCTTATCGGAGGCCGAGGCGAATGGAAGGGAGAGCAGGGCCGTGGTGATCGCGATGATCGAGGCGAAGGTCCCCAGTGCCAGGCGCGAGGGCGCGTAGCGCGCCTGGCGCGACAGCCACACCCGCACCCGCGTCCACGGCGTCGTGGGGACCTGTGGATGTGGCGTGTGGGACGATCCGGGCGCGGGTTTGACGACGGGGGAGGGCGGGGTGGCGATCTCGTCGGGATTCGGGAGCACTGGTTTTCGGCGTGGCTTCAGGAATAAGTGGGGGCGTGCGGAGGGATGCAGAGGATCCGTGGACGACGATGCGCGCGGGCGCGGGGGCACTGTTCCTCCTCCGGTGATAGTGGTGCTGAAGGTGATTGTGTGAAAGGACTTGCGGTTTCCATGCGGTTAGGCAGTAGTATATTCGGGAGGCCACGCAAGCTACGAACACTGGGTTCTGGGCGCCTCATGGACACTGGGAGTCGTCGATGGTTCAGCCTTCCGCGCCGCGTTTCATGACTGTCACCGAAGTGGCGGATATCATGCGCGTTTCGAAGATGACTGTGTACCGCCTGATCCACAGTGGCGAGATGCCCGCGATCCGTGTCGGGAAGAGCTTCCGCGTGCCGGAGGCCGCCGTTTCGCAGATGATCCATTCGGGGCTGACGGATCGTGGTGACGAGCAGAACCGCGCGATCGGCGGTTAGGCGGCTAGTATTAGACCGGCGTGCCCACCGGGCACCAGACTTCCACAGCGGTAGTACCTCTGCCGCGCACCGATCAGCGAGGGAGGAACCCCATGGGCTCCGTCATCAAGAAGCGCCGCAAGCGCATGGCGAAGAAGAAGCACCGCAAGCTGCTGCGCAAGACGCGTCACCAGCGCCGCAACAAGAAGTGAGCGCTCAGGGGTCCGGCGAATGCCGGGCCCCTTTCGACTCCCCAGCGCCTTCGCGGCGCGAGTGCGTGGTATGGCACACTTATCGGCATGGATACGACTATCGTTCACGTCATGCGCCACGGAGAGGTGGACAACCCCCACGGGGTCCTGTACGGCCGCCTGCCCGGATTCGGGCTGACCGGCTGCGGGCAGGCGATGGCGGAGCGCGTCGCGCGGACCCTGGTCGGGCGCGGGGCGGATATCACCCACGTCGTCGCCTCCCCTCTGCTGCGGGCCCAGATGACTGCGGCTCCAACCGCGGCCGCCTACGGCCTTCCGGTCGAATCGGATCCGCGGCTCATCGAGTCCGCGAACGTGTTCGAGGGCCTTCCGCTGGGGTCGAATCCGGCCGTCCTGGCGCGCCCCGCGTACTTCAAGTACTTCGTGAACCCGTTGCGCCCGTCGTGGGGGGAGCCCTACGCCGATATCGCGTCCCGCATGAGCGCGGCCCTGTCCGCCGCCCTGCGCTCGGCGCGCGGGCACGAGGCGCTGGTCGTCTCGCACCAGAACCCCATTGAGACGCTGACCCGGTTCGTGCGCGGCAAGACGCTCGCCCACCCGCCCAAGTCGCGTAATTTCGCGCTCGCGTCGCTGACCTCGTTCGTGTTCTCGGGGGCGACGCTGGTGGGCGTGTGCTACGAGGAGCCCGCTGCGGACCTCGTGGCGGAGGCGAAGGACCTCAGCTACCGGCGGTGATCGCAGGGCCGGCCCTCCCGGTGGGGGCGGCCCTGCAATCCGTTCCGCTTCCCGCTCCCGGCCGGCTCTGGGGCCGTCAGGGTACTCCTTGCCCACCGCTCCGGCGCCCGGCATCGCGCCGCAGTGGGGCCGTCGGGGTGCTCCTTGCCCGCCGCTCCGGCGCCGCGCTACCGGGAGCGCGATCAGTCGCCGGGCTCGGCCGGCCCCTCCTCCTCGTTGCGGCGCTGCTGCTCCTGACGGCGCTTGCGCTGGATGTCGCGCTCGAGGCGGAAGAGGAACTCGGGGTCGTCGTCGGGGGCGACGGGGCCCTTGGGTCCGGGCGGCGGCCGGTGCCCCCGGGCCTCGGCGCGGTTCACCCACCGCAGCACCAGCCACACGATCGCTCCGACGGCGAACAGCATCGTGGTGAAAACGATGATGACGAGCCACATCGGCTTGGGGATGCGGCCCGGCATTTCGTCTTCGGGCGCGCGCGACCAGTCGGCGACCGCGTAGATGGTGACCGCGATCCAGGCGACGACGAGGAGGACTCTGGGCATGGTTGAAGTCTACGGGGCCCGGGCACCCGGCGCCGCGCGGGTCTGTAACGGGATCGGAGCGCCCGGGGCCGAACGGGCGCTCAAGAATCCGGCGTCCCGGGCCCCGCCTCCGCACCACGGCGGCCCGGGCGCGCTCCCCACCGGGTTACGCACACAAGGACCCCGATTTAAGAAACACGCACCGCACACAAGGGCGGAATCAGGCCCTTGCGTGCGGTGCAGTGTTGCCTAATTCCCTCCCTTGTGTGCGACACGGGAAAGGGACGGATCCGGTGGCGAGAACGGCGGCTCCGTGCCCCCGCCCCCGCAAACACCGGCGAACCCTCCTGCGCCTAGGCGATGGGCTCAATGCCCGCGTAGGAGGGCGCGGCCCCTTTCGCCCGGACGGCGGCCCCGCCCGCTCGCATCCCCCAGCCGACCGAGTCCTCGAAGGAGTGCCCCGCCGCCAGTGCCGCCGCCAGGCAGCCGACGGTGGCGTCCCCGGCCCCAGTCGTGTCGACCACAGGGCCGTCGCCCACGGCGTCGAGGTGGGCGGATCCGGTGCGCGAGGCGTAGGCCGCGCCGGCGCCCCCGAGGGTGACGAGGACCTCGGGGATCCCCAGGGCCCTGAGGTCCTCGGCGGCGCGCACCGCCTCTGCGGGTGAGGCGGGCGCGGGGCGCCCCAGGACCAGCCCGGCCTCGCTCTCGTTGACGACGAGCACGTCGACGGAGGCCAGCACGTCCGGGTCGATGGCGTACACGGGCGCGAGGTTGAGGACGACGCGGGCTCCGCCCCGGTGCGCCCAGGGGATCAGGGCGGCGTTCGTCGCAGGGGGGATCTCGCCTTGGAGGACGACCACGTCGGTGCGCTCCAAATCGACCGCCTCGCGCGCCTGCTCGGCGCCGACCCGCCCGTTGGCCCCGGCGTCGAGGATGATCGTGTTCTGGCCGGTGGGCGCCTCAACGGTGATGAGCGCGGTCCCCGACGGCGTCGGGTCCTCCAGGAGCCAGGTGGTGTCGACTCCGTGGCTCGCGAGCTCGTCGCGGAGCCCCCGGCCCGCCGGATCCGCGCCGACGCGCCCGATGAACAGGGTGCGGGCGCCGCCGTGGGCGGCGGCCGCCGCCTGGTTGGCGCCTTTGCCGCCCAGGGTGTAGGCGACGCCGGAGCCGGACAGGGTCTCCCCGGGTTCCGCGAACCGTTCGACGGTGACGGTGATGTCCTGGTTGATGGATCCGACGACGATGACGCGTCCCATGGTGCTCCCTTCGTTGGGGTGATCGGGTGGCCCAATTGTCGCACGCGCGGGCGGCGGGGCGTGTGCCCCCGCGAGCCGTCGCCGCCTCTGCGCCGTCGGCGGGGCCCGCGCGGGCACTGCCGCTGCCCGAGTCCCCGCGCGTGGTGCGCGGGGCGATGGTGTGGGGGGTGGACGGCGCAAGGCGCGTTCGAGTCCCCGCGCGTGGTGCGCGGGGCGATGGTGTGGGGGTTGGACGGTGCAAGGCGCGTTCGAGTCCCCGCGCGTGGTGCGTGGGGGTCCGGCGGCCCCGAGTCCCCGGCTATGGTGGACGCCTAGGAGCCCCGACGGGAAGGAAACGCCGTGACAGCGAAACTCATCCTCGACTTGGACACGGGCATCGACGACGCCCTGGCCATCGCCTACGCGCTGGGGAGCCCCGAGCTCGAGCTCATCGGCATCACCTGCACCTACGGCAACGTCACGACCGAGCTGGCTGTGCGCAACTCGCTGGCGGTCCTGGCGCTGCTGGGCCGCACTGACATCCCCGTGTTCGCCGGGTCCGCCCACGCCTCGTGCGCCGACTCCTTCGAGCCGTCCCCCCTGGTGCGGCGCATCCACGGCGACAACGGCCTCGGCGGGGTGCGGCTCCCCGATTCGCCGCGCCCGGCGGAGGAGGGCGGGGCCGTGGACTTCATCGTCGAGTCTGCGCGGCGCCACGGCGCGGACCTCGTGTACGTGCCCACGGGATCGTCGACGAACATCGCTGCGGCCTTCGAGGCCGATCCCTCGCTGGCGGACCGGCTTCGCGTTGTGATGATGGGCGGCGCCCTGACCACCCGGGGCAACACGACACCATGGTCTGAAGCGAATATCAGCCAGGACCCGGAGGCCTCCGACGCGCTGCTGCGGCGCGGGCGCGTGACCATGGTGGGCCTGGACGTCACGCACCAGACCCTGCTCACCAAAGCGGCGACCGCGCGGTGGAGGCAGCTGGGCACCGCAGCGGGCACGGCGTTCGCCGACATGACCGACCACTACATCGATTTCGAGGCCAGTGAGATCGGGAT
This sequence comes from Schaalia georgiae DSM 6843, assembly GCF_000429245.1. Classification (GTDB taxonomy): domain Bacteria; phylum Actinomycetota; class Actinomycetes; order Actinomycetales; family Actinomycetaceae; genus Pauljensenia; species Pauljensenia georgiae. Next base: position 103,176 of record NZ_AUBM01000010.1, on the reverse strand, counting down.
CGCGGGCTGCGGGCTGCACGACCCCCTCGCAGTGGCGGTCGCGGCGGACGAGTCGCTGGTGGGGGTCCTCCCCATCAACCTGCGGGTCGACCTCGCCGGGCCGACCAGGGGGCGGACCATCGGCTCCCCCGAGGGCCTGGCGGAGGCCGACAAACGCACGAGGGCCGCCGTCCGGGTCGACGCGGAGCGCTTCCTCGCGGGGTTCATGGACAGGATGGAGCGAGTCCTCGGGGCCCGGTAGGCGAGTGCCGGCCCCGCCAGAACCCCCTTGATCCGCCCCGGACCCTGTGTCCGGTCCCACCCGCGGATCGGCGACCGGCTGTGGCAGCGCCGGAGCGGACTGTGTTTATCATTGCTGATGCGCAATCCCACTTCCGACGACGGCGTTTACGCCACCGGTCCCGCCCGCGTCCTGCTGCCGCTGCTGGGCATCTACATCGCGGGCACGATCACGCTCCAGGGCTTCAACCTGGTCTACCTGCAGGTCGGCGACGCCATCGGCGCGGGCGACTCGGTGGCCCTGATCACCGCAGTCCCCGGGATCGTCCTGGGGGTCGCCTGCTTCCTCTACGGCTCCTTGGGCGACTTCATCCCGCTCCGGCGCATCGTCGACGCCGGGGCGGTCCTCATCGCAGCGGGATCACTGCTGGGCCTGGTGGCCTCGTCGTCGCTGTGGGGGGTGATCGTGGCGCGAGCCCTGCAGATCCTGGGGTGCCAGGCGGCCGCCTCTGTGTACATGATCCTGGCGACGTCCATCACGGATCCGCGCCGCCGCGCCCTCTACGTGGGCCTTATGGCCGCGGCCTTCCAGGGGGCCACCGCTATCGGACTGGTCGTCGGCGGGTGGCTGGCCCGGGTGAACTGGGTCCTCCTCCTGCCCGTCCCCCTGATCGGCCTCGCGTGCGTTCCGGTCATGGGCCGGCGCGTACCCGCCCGGTCGTGCTCGGGCCGCATCGACGTCTTCGGACTCGCGGTGTTCAGCTGCTGCGCCCTGACGCTGACCGTCGCGGCGTCGAACCGGTCGTGGCTGCTCCTGGTGGTGCTGGTCGCCCTCATCGCGGTCTTCTGGGCGTACATCGGCCGGGCGCGCGAGCCCTTCATCACCAGGTCGTTCTTCACCAACACGCGGTGGCTGCGCGCGATCAGCCTGATCCTGCTGCCCTACACCCTGACATTCGCGATCGCCCCCATCGCGGCCAGGATCGGCCAGGACTACTACGGCATGGACGCCTCCGACGTCTCCTTGATGCTGATGCCCGCCTACCTGGTCGCCCTGGCCTCCGCAGTGGCCTCCGCGGCCGTGGTGAACCGCATTGGCCGGGGGGCGGCCGTTCGGCTGAGCGTCGCTGTGATCGGCGCGGGCGCGGTGCTCATGGCCGTCCGCATGGACGCGGGGACGTGGGTGCTCATCGTGTCGATGACGATGGTCTACGCCGGGTACGGCATGCTGTTCAGCCCCGTGTACAGCACTGTTCTGGCCACGGTGGCGCCCGGGCAGACGGGGCGCGGCGTGGCGATGAACGACTTGGCGATGCAGGGGACGTCCGCAGTGGGGATCGGCATAGCCACGCCCTGGATCGCCAGTGGGAGCGTGGCCGGGGTCCTACTTGCGTACGCGGTCATCGCTGCCCTCGTCGTGGGGATCGATTGGTGGCACGAGGCGGGCGAGGCCCGCCTGGAAGGGGCGCGCTGACCCGGGGGCGGACGGATCAGCGCGCGCCCAGCAGGGCGATCGCGGCCAACAGGGCCCAACTCAGCGTGTAGAGGCCGGTATTTCGCAGGACCGGTATGAGAGCCCGGCCCGCCGCTCCGGCGGCGACGGGGACGACCACCAGGAAGGACCAGGCGCAGCAGGCGGCGACGAGGGCGGCGGTCGAGTACCACGCCAGTCCCAGCCCGGCGGACAGGGCGCCCATCGCCGGGACGGGGGCCATGGCGCACACCGCGTAGACCCAGCGCGATGCCGGGTCGCCCAGGCGGACGGCGAGGGTGCGCTTGCCGCTGGCGCGGTCGGTGGGGATGTCCCGGATGTTGTTGGCCATCAGGAGCGCGATGGAGAGCAAACCGAGGGCGCTGGCGCTCGTCCACAGCCACCAGGGTGCGCTGGCCGCCTGCGTCCAGGCGGTGCCCACGCAGGCGGTCAGCCCGAAGAAGACGAAGACCATCGACTCCGACAGTCCGATCCCCATGTACGCGTAGGGGCGCGGGCCCCCCGTGTAGAACCACGCGGCCGCGACGGCGGCGCAGCCGACCCCCAGTAGGGGCCACGTGCCGGAGAGCGTCACCAGGGCCACTCCGGCGGCGCCCGCGACCGCGAAGCACCCCAGCGCGGCCATGAGCACGGTCCGGGGCCGGGCCAGGCCCCCTCCGGTCAGGCGCGCGGGACCCTGGCGGTCGTCGTCGGTGCCCCGGATGCCGTCGGAGTAGTCGTTGGCGTAGTTGACGCCCACTTGCAGCGCCAGGGCCACGACGAGCGCCAGGAGGGCCCGCAGGGGCTCACGGGCGCCCAGGTGCCATGCTGCCGCTGTCCCCACGATGACGGGTGCCGCTGCTGCGGGCAGTGTGCGCACGCGCGCGCCTTCGACCCAATCGTGAACGGTTGCCATGCGCGCCAGTGTAGTGGAGGGGCGCGGCGGTGCCCGTCCCCCCCGTTACCTGCGCCTGAAGGCGATGGTTACGCCCGCCCCGGCAGCGCGGCGGTGGCCGCCCCCGTTACCTGCGCCAGTCGCGGTCGGTGCCCGCCAGCGACGAGGCGAGGGAGGCGGCGGCGGCCCGGTCCACCTTGTCGAAGCCCAGGTAGGGCAGGGAATCGACGGCGACGACGCGGCGCGGGGCCTGCATGCGCCCGAGGGTGGAGGCGACGTGGTCGCGGATGCGCTGTCCCAGGCTCGCCATCGCGGTGGCGTCGATGGGGGCCTCGCGCGGCACGATGAGCGCGGTGACGACCTGCCCCCACTTGGTGTCGTCGGTGGGCATGATCCACGCGTCGGACGCCTCGTCGAGCTGCCTGATGCACCTGCGGATGGGCGCGGGCGCGATGGAGAGGCCGCCGGAGACGATGACGTCGTCTGCCCGTCCGCGCACCTCGACCAGTCCGGAGGCGAGGATGATCCCGATGTCGGCGGTGATGAGCCAGCGGTGGCCGCACTCCTCGAAGAAGGGCTGGTCGCCGGTGAGGTAGCGCGTCATCAGGGTGTCGCCTGCGATGGCGAGGCGCATGTGGATGCCCTGGTCGATGGCGCGCACGGTCGTGCCCGGCAGGGGGACGCCGTCGTAGACGCAGCCGCCGCAGGTCTCGGTCATGCCGTAGCTGGTGACGACGGGCAGGCCCATGCCCTTGGCGCGTTCGAGCAGCAGGTGGTTCGTGGCGGCGCCGCCGACGAGGATCGCGGATAGCCCCCTCAGGGCGGAGACGACCTCGTCCCCGGCGTCCAGGCACGCGGAGAGCTGAGTGGGCACGACCGACAGGTAGCCGGGGGCCCCGTCCCGGGTGGCGCCTTCGACAGCGGGCAGCAGGTCGCGGGGGTCGAAGCCGTTGGTGCAGTCGACGATCTGGGGGTCGGTGCCCGCGACCGCCGCGCGCACCAGCACCATCGCGCCCGCTATGTGGTGGGTGGGCAGTGCCAGGATCCACCTGCCGGGGCCGGACAGCGCGGCCTCGGTGGCCTTGGCGGAGGCGACCAGGGCGTCGGTGGAGATGCCGACCAAGCGGGGGTTTCCGGCGCTGGAGCCCGAGGTGGGGATTACCAGGTCGATGCCGTCGAAGAACCCGGGGTCGTCCACGTGCGCGGCGACATCGGGGTACTCGTCGGCGGGGAACGCCTCGGACGGCTGCAATGCGGTGCCGCGCAGGGTAGAGGGCGGGACTTGGTCGGGATCGCGCAGGACGACGATGGTGCGGGGGGCCGGATGGGACGGGTCCGCTTGGCGCGCCTCGTGGAGTTCGATCAGTTTGTGCAGGGACGCGTTCGCCAGGGCGGCGGCTCCGGCGCCGGTGCCGCCGGGCACGACGAGCACTCGTGGCGTTGCCATTGTGAACCTCCCGAACGAGAGCTGACTGGTGGGCCCGAATCAATCATAAGCTGCGCAAACGCCCCTCCGCTGCCCAAGGGCGGGCGTCCCTGGTCACGTGCGTGTGGCGAACCTTGCAAACGGTGGTCGCCGGTGCCGCACCGGGGTCAGTGGCGCCCTCCAATGCCCTCCGGCCTGGGGGAGCGGCCCCCTGTGGGCCCAGGCGGGCGCCCGGTGTGCGCGGAACCGCAATTGAAATTTCTACATCCACTACCCGGGCGCAGGGCTGGGGCGCTAGTATTGCCCGTGATGCTTGGAAAACTGTCTGCTCGGAACAAGTGGGCGATCGGATCCCTCGTGGCCGTCGTCCTCGTTGCTGCTGCCGCGTGCGTCGTCTACGCGGCCAACTACTCCTCCCGCGCGCTGCCCCACACGTCGGTGGCGGGGACCTCCGTCGCCGGCATGACCCGGGCGGAGGTGGCCGACCTCGTGCGATCGCGCGCCGACGCCGCGATGGTGACCATCACTGTCGAGGGGCAGGCGACCACGGCCCCGCTCACCGACGCGGGCGTGAGCGTCGACGCCGAGGCGACCGCCAAGGCGGCCGTCCCCGACTCCACGTCCTTCATGACGAAGCTCAGAGCCCTTTTCGCCTCCACCGACATCGCCCCCGTCACCACGACCAGCGACGACTCGGTGGCCGAGCTGACCGCGAAGGTCAACTCCACGCTCACGACGGAGATGAAGAACGCCCAGGTGGGCGCCTCCTCGGACGGCACGGGCTTCACGGTCGTCCCGGACCAGAAGGGCAACGGCGTGGACACGGACGAGGTGAGGGCCGCTGTCCTGTCCGCCGCTGCCTCGCTGTCGTCGAACAGCACTGACGTGTCGTCCAAGCAGATGGACCCGGTGGTCACGACCGCCGACGCCCAGCGCGCCGCCGACGAGGCGAGCGCCCTGATCGCGCAGGACGTGGCCATCGACGACGGGATCGACACCTACCGGGCGACCCAGGAGGACAAGGTCAAGTGGGTCGAGTTCCTCACGAAGAGCGATGGATCCCTGGAGGCCCCCTCCCTGGACAAGGTGAAGGTGGCCGACTGGGTGAACAAGACCGCCCAGGAATCCGACGTGGCGCCTGTCAACGGCGTCAACAACGTGGATTCGGAGGGCAAGGTCCTCACAGTCGCCCGCGAGGGCAAGTCCGGCCTTAAGACCAACAACACCGAGCAGATCATCAAGGACCTGATGGCCTCGCTCTCCGACGGCAAGGATTACTCGGGCACTTTCCACTACGACGACGTCGCCCCCTCGTGGGACACGAAGCAGGTCGCGGAGGGCACGGAGAACCTGGTCTACAAGGCGGCCGAGGGCGAGAAGTGGGTCGATATCGACCTGAGCGCGAACACGGTTACCGCCTATGAGGGCGGCAAGGTCGCGGGCGGGCCCTTCTACATGGTGCCCGGCGCCCCCGGCACCCCCACGGTCACGGGGACCTTCCACGTCTACCTCAAATACGAGACCCAGACGATGCGCGGCGAGAACGCCGACGGCTCGAAGTACGAGACAGAGGGCGTCCCGTGGGTCACCTACTTCACGGGCTCCTACGCGATGCACGGGGCGCCCTGGCGGTCCTCCTTCGGGTGGAGCGGCTACGGCGGCTCGCACGGCTGCGTGAACATGCCCGTGGACGCCGCGAAGTTCATCTACGACTGGGCGGACATGGGTTCGACCGTCGTCGTCCACTACTGACCGCTCCGGGCGCGCGGCGCGCCGGTAGCACACGAGGCCGGGGTCCCATCGGGGCCCGGTCCTCTTATGCCCGTGGTCGCGTATCCCGTCCCACCGGCCCGGGCTGCGCGATAGGGGTCCTGGTTCTCCTATGCCCATGGCGTGGCCCCGTGGGGATGGGCCGTGTTCCACGGGGGCGTGCGGCGGGACGACCCGGAGGCATGCTCGTGGTCGCGTGTTTCCGTGACTTTTTCGGGACGAGGGGGTGGCTGTCGAGTCCGGAGCTGGAGCGCTGCGTGGAGCGCTTCGAGGCACATCTTGTCGCAGAACCTGGTGGGCCTGGGGGTGTTCCGGGTCATTGATAGGGCGGGTTGGAGTGTATTGGGGCGGGCCTGTGGTCTGGCCGGTACACTGCTCCCGCTGAGTCCGGGGGAAGGGAGGATACGGGTGTTGCGCGTGATGGTCATATCCACCGCTCCCGTCACCTGCTCGGTAAGGTTGGCTTCCGTGTGCGGTGGTGGTGCGCTGCTCGTGGTCCAGTGGTCTGGTGGTCTGGTGGTCTGGTGGTCCAAAATGCGTCTGGGTTTCGCTGTGTTCGGCGGGTTCCGCGCGTGGGTGGTCCGAAATGCGTCTGGGTTTGGTGGTTTTGGCCGGATTCGGGTGGATTCGGTGGGACTCAGACGCTTTTTGGACCACATGCCCGCCAAGCCCCCGTTCCCGCCCGAAACTCAGACGCTTTTTGGACCACTCCCGCCCGCCGCCACCCGGATTCGCAGTGGAGCCCGCAGGAGTCGGGGCGTCGAATGTGCAGCGGGCGGGGCTCCGCATTGGGGTAGGTTACGGTGTATTGGGGCAGGTTATTAACCTGCCCCAGTGGGGGTTGTCCTGCCCCAGTAGGTGGTTTCGTGCCCCGATGCTGTTCGTTGGGTTCGGGAGGGTTCCGTGGTGGGGGTGGCGGCTGGTCGGCTCGCTAATTTGGGTATGGTTTTGGCTTGGTCGCTGGGAATGGGGCCGCTTGTGGTGGCTGTGGGCATGCTGTTGGTGGATTCGGTCAGCTCTCTGCCCTGCCCGGTGCTCCCAGGGAGGGGACTGAGGCGGCGCTGGTCTGCGCCTCGGGCGCCGGAGGGCGCAGTGCTTGTCCGTCAGGATCGGTGTTCCGCAGTGGGAACACCTTGTCGGCGAGTGTTTGAGTCCGGGTGTTGCGCGCTGTGGGCTGTTCTTGCAGCGGTACCGACACGGTGGGCCCCACTTTCACAGCGATGCCTCCGCTTTCACGGGGATACCGCGCTTTGCAAGTGTTATAACACTTGCAAAGCGCGGCATCCCTTTGAAGTCTCAGCTTCACTTGCGAAACAGTCCGAGCGCCCGACCGGGGGGCGAGACTTCCCTATGAAAACGCGACATCACTTGCAAAACGGACCAGGTGCACACCTTCTGGGTACGGGGCTCCTCTGAGAATGTGGCTCCAGTTATAGAACGGCCCGCGCGCCTTCCCGGTCGGCGTGCTTTGCTATACGGGGCTCCGCCAAAGAGCCCGACCGGTCTTGGATCCCCTCCTGCCGTCGTATTCAGGGATTGCCCCGGGCAGGTCGAATTGCGGCGTGCCGTATCGCCCTGGGGCATTCCTTCGGAATCTGTGCGGCCGTGCGCCCCATTACCCTAGGATACTGAACAAGGGTTCGGATGATCGTTCCCTGTTTGGTCTATGTTCCCGAAGGAGGGGTCATGGCGTCCGATTCGAGGAAATGGAAGCGTTGGCTAGCGAGTGCGGTCGGTGTTCTCGCGGTGATGGGCGCGATGGGATCATGTGGTGGGCGGGATGTGCCCACTGTGGTGGGCGCCGAGCTCCCCCAGGCCGTTCAGACCTTGAAGGGTTCGGGGTTCGCAGAAGTCGCGGTCAGCGATGACCAGGGCGCTGCCATCACGGAGCCCCATTACGGTGACGGTTACACCGTCACCGCCCAGGATCCCAGCGGTGCCAAGGCCAGCACTTCGACGGTCGTCAAGATGACCGTCACCCGCACGGTTCCCGTTCCCGCGCCGTCGCCCTCCCCGACCCGGACAACGCGCGCCCCCGCCTCGTCGCCGACTCCCAGTCCGAAGCGCGCGACGTCCACTCCCGAACCGTCGCCGACGCCCAGGGCGACGACTCCCGAGCCGGAGCCGACGGCGCAGGAGCCAGCACCCGCCCAGGCGCCCGCGTCTGTGTACTACGCGAACTGCTCCGAGGCCCGGGCCGCCGGGGCGGCTCCCCTCTACCAGGGCGACCCCGGTTATCGTCCGGGTCTCGACCGGGACAAGGACGGTATCGCCTGTGAGCGGTAACTGGTTGGGCGGTCGCCCGTTCCCTGCGTTCTGTGCGAAGAAAGCGGGAGGCAGTGCGCTCCGTCAGTGCCACTGGCCCGGGGGAGCGTCGGGTAGTGTGTGGCGCCCCGCTGGGGGTGCCACTGGCCCGGGGGAGCGTCGGGTAGTGTGTGGCGCCCCGCCCGGCGACACTCCCGTCGGCCACCTCGCCCAGTGGCCGCTCAGTAGTAGTACGGGTACGGCGACCAGTCGGGGGCCCGGCGCTCCAGGAAGGCGTCGCGGCCCTCCTGGGCCTCGGGCGTCATGTACGCCATGCGCGTCGCTTCGCCCGCGAACAGCTGTTGGCCGGCCAGGCCGTCGTCAGCCAGGTTGAACGCGTACTTCAGCATACGGATGGCCTGCGGCGACTTCGAGGCGATAGTGCGCGCCCACTGCAGGGCCGTCTCCTCCAACTGGGCGTGGGGGACGGCGCGGTTCACCACGCCCCACCGCTCGGCCGTCCTGGCGTCGTAGCGCTCAGCCAGGAAGAAGATCTCGCGCGCCCGCTTGTCCCCGGCCTGCCTCGACAGCAGGGCCGAGCCGTAGCCCGCGTCGAAGGAGCCCACGTTCGCGTCCGTTTGCATGAAGGCCGCGTGCTCCACCGACGCCACCGACAGGTCCGCGACGACGTTGAGCGAGTGCCCCCCGCCCGCCGCCCACCCGGGGACCGCCGCGATGACGGCCTTCGGCATCGAGCGGATGAGGCGCTGCACCTCCAGGATGTGGAGCCGGCCCGCCCTGGCGGGATCCACCTGCTCGCGCCTGCGCCCCGTGTCCGCCGAGGCGTCGGCCCCCTCCACCTCGTAGCAATAGCCATCGCGCCCCCGGATCCTCTGGTCCCCGCCCGAGCAGAAGGAGTACCCGCCGTCCTTGGGGGAGGGGCCGTTGCCCGTGAGGATCACGGCGGCCACGTCCGGGGTGCGCCGTGCGTGGTCGAGCGCCGTGTACAGCTCATCGACCGTCAGCGGCCGGAACGCGTTGCGGATCTGCGGCCGGTCGAAGGCCACCCGCACGACGGGCATGTCGGCGCCCGCCTCGCGCCCGTCCAACTCCACACCCCGCGAGATCCCGCGGTGGTAGGTGATGTCCGTGAAGGAGAAATCCTCGACCGGACGCCACCGTGCCCGGTCAAAAGTGTCTGAAACATAAGGGAGGGCGCTCATGCAACCAGCGTACCCTCTCTGAGACAACCGCTTTCCCGACCGACAGAAAAGCGGGATAATGACATTGCTGTACGGATCCCGCCGCGCTCACCACCCAGGGGAAGCCCATGACCACCCGCCTGACGCCCGACGAAGGGCCAGTGACGAAGACCCGCGCCACGGCGACGCTCACCCGCATCCCCATGAGAACGCTTCCCCCGCTGCTGCGCAAGAAATTCAAAGCCGTCAAGGACCTCCTGGTCTACTCGGTGCCCATGCGGACCCGGTTCAGGAGGGTCACCAGCCGCGACGGGATCCTGCTGCACGGCAAAGCCGGGTGGGGCGAGGCCGCTCCCTTCTGGGACTACGGTCCCGAGGAGTCGGCGCGGTGGATCGACGCGGCCATCAACGAGGCGACCGTGCCCATCCCCTTCACCCGCCGCAAGAGCGTCCCCGTCAATGTCATCGTTCCCGTGCTCGGCCCCGAGGCCGCCGCCGCCCGGGTCGAGGAATCCCACGGCTGCGCCACCGCGAAAGTCAAAGTCGCCGACCCCGGATCCACCCTCAAGGAGGACTGCGCGCGCGTCGAGGCGGTCGCCGATGCCCTCACCCGCACCGTCAAACGCGAACGCTGGATCCGCCTCGACGCCAACGGCGCGTGGGACGTGGACCAGGCGGTCACCGCTATCCACGAGCTCGAGCGCGCCGCCGGGGACGTGCCCATCGAGTACGTGGAACAGCCCTGCGCCACCGCCGACGAGCTCTACGAGCTGCACCGCCTCATCGACGTGCCCATTGCTGCCGACGAGTCCATCAGGCGGGCGCCCAACCCCGTCGCCGCCGCCCGGATGAGCGGGGCCCAGGTCGCCGTCATCAAGATCGCACCGCTCGGCGGCCCAGAACGGGCCCTTCGCATCGCCCGCGACACTGGGCTCAGGGTCGTCGTCTCCTCCGCGCTGGAGACCTCCGTCGGCCTCGCCGCCGGCGTGCGCACAGCCGCCGCCCTGCCCGGCAAGGCCCTGGCGTGCGGACTGGCCACGGCGAGCCTGCTGGCCGCCGATATCACCGCGCCATTGGAGGTGTCCGGCGGGCGCATCCACGTCGCCACCCGCAGCCCGGACCCCGAGCTCATCGACCACAGCCCCGTCGACGGCGACCTGCTGTCGAAGTGGTTGGCGCGGCTCATGGCTTGCGCGCCGCACATCCTCGACAGGTGAGGCCGCGCCACGGCGGGGTGCCGTGTGCTGTTCGACCGGGGGCGCTGGTCTCCCGGCACACGGGTCCAGCGCAGTGCTCCGCGCGCACCGGTCCGACTGGGCGCACCGTTCCGTCCCGGTGTGTTGGTCCTGCCGGGGTGGCCCGGTTCCTGCGCAAGGTCCGGCCCCGCCCGGGGCGTGCCGCGCGTGCCGCTAGAGTGGGCCCATGACTGAGAACCCGTCGATCCTGGCTGCCCGCACTATCGTCGGCTCCCTCATAGGGGCTGGAGTCGGGCACGTCGTCTACTGCCCCGGGTCCAGGGACGCGCCCTTCGCATATGCGCTCGCGGACCTCGGAGGACTTGTCGGGACGACCGTGGCCATCGACGAGCGCAGCGCAGGATTCTACTGCGTCGGCCTTGCCCGCGCGGGCGTCCTGGCGGCCGTCATCACCACCAGTGGCACCGCCGTCACCGAGCTGCACCCCGCAGTCGCCGAGGCCAGCCACGCCCGCCTGCCCCTCGTCGTGGTCAGCGCCGACCGGCCCTTCGAACTGCGGGGGGTGGGGGCCTCGCAGACCACCGACCAGGTCGGCCTGTTCGCCTCCCATGTGCGCGGCACATGGGACATCCCAGCGGGGGCGGAGGACGCCGGGCGCCTCGCGGGCCTCGTCGCACGCGCCGCCGCAGCCGCCCGGGGCGCCCCCACGGGCGCGCCCGGCCCCGTCCACGTCAACGTCGGACTGAGGGACCCGCTGGTCCCCGCCGGGACGGGCGGGCACCGCGTCGAGGCCCCGGTGCCCGCGGGGAGGGCGCCCCTGGTCGCCGCTTCCGCCCCCAGGGCCACCCCATGGGAGGAGGCCGTCCCCGCGCCCACAAGGGGCGTCGTCGTCGCAGGGGACGGCGCCGACCCGGGCGCCGTCGAATGGGCGCGGCGCGCGGGGATGCCCCTCTTCGCCGAGCCGTCCAGCGGTGTCCACGCCGCTTCGCGCCCCGGCGGCGTCCTCGCCCACCAGCAGGCGGCGCTCACCTCGGAGCTGGCCGAGCGGATCGAGACGGTCGTCCTCACGGGCAGGCCCACCCTTTCGCGCGCGGTCAACGCGCTGCTGGCGCGCCCCGACGTGCGCCTGGTCGTCGTCGACCCCCACCCGCAGTGGAGCGATCCCGCCGCGAACGCCGACGCCGTCGTGGCCGCCCTGGCCCCGCCCACAGTGGGGGACGGCGCGGAGCAGCGGGAGAATACCGGAGGGGCCGGGGGCGTTTGGGCGCCACCGGGCTGGCTGCGCCAGTGGGAGCAGCAGGACCGCGCGGCGCGCGCCGCCATCAACGCCCTCGTCGTCCGATGCGTGGCCCAGGAGGCCCCGCCCACCATGTTCGAGGTCGCGCGTGCGGTCGAGGAGGCCTCCGACGGCCCGCTCGTGCTCGGCGCCTCCAACCCGGTGCGCGCCGTCGACCTCGTGTGCGCGGAATTGGCGGGGCGCCGCATCCACTCGAACCGGGGCCTGGCCGGCATCGACGGGACCATCGCGACGGCTGCGGGCATCGCCCGGGGGCTGGGGGCGAGTGGGGCGGTCGCTCCCAGGATCGTCGTCCTGCTGGGCGATCTCGCCTTCTTCCACGACGCCTCGTCGCTGGCGCTCGCCGCCGCGGAGGGCGCGCCCCTGGACATCGTCGTCGCCGACGACCACGGCGGGGGGATTTTCGCCACCCTGGAGCACGGGCGGCGCGAGCACGCCGACTTGTACGACCGGTGGTTCGGGGCGGGGCAGAGCACCGATATCGCGGCACTCGCCGCCGCCTACGGCGCCCGCTACCAGCGGCTGGACGCCGACGGACTGCGCGGGGCGCTGCGGACGGGCGCGGACGGCGGGGGAGTGCGCGTCCTCCACGTGCCGATCAGCCGCGCCGCCGGACTCTACGCCACGGCGGGCAGCGCCGCGGCACTCGGATTGGCGGCTCCCGGGCGGATATGAGGATTCAGACAACTTTCAGTGAACCCCCAGTGGTTGGGAATGAAGGGCGTGCATACTTGACTCAACGCACAACCCCGTAACGAGCCAGTAACGAGAAGGATCTATGAGCGACGAGAACTCCCAGTGGGTGCCCCGCGATCCGGGGACCCGGCCCGAGGCGTGGACCGACCAGGTCCAGCAGACCCCATACGCGTCAGGCACCGGGCAGGCGCCCGCCGCTGGTGCTGTGCCACAGGCGCCGTCCGCTGCTCCCGGTGCCGCCGAGACGGAACAATTCCCGCGCATGCGGGGGGGAACGTGGTCGCGGGGCGCTGAGGAGACCGCGCGGCTGCCCAGGACCGACGGCGCCGCGGCACCGTTGAACGCCCAGGAGACCACTCGACTGCCAAGGGTCGGCGAGACCATGCAGTTGCCGCGCGTGCAGGAGACCGCGCAGCTGCCCAGCGCGGCCGCCGGGCAGTTCCAGTCCGAGGCGTCCCCTGCCTACGGGCAGGCGGGGCTCGAGGCCGGGCCCGCCTACGGGCAGCCCCCCGCTGAGGCGTCCCCCGCCTACGGGCAGGCGGCTCCGGGCGGCGACGGCTCCCACGACTTCCCCCCGCCAGTCGGCCAAATGCCCTTGCAGCAGGGCGCGCCTGAGCTCGCGCCCGTGACCGGGAAAGCCGCCGCGAAGAAGGGGCCGGGATGGTTCGCCCTCGTCGCCTCGATGCTCGTCACGGCACTGGTCACTGCGGGTGGCCTGTGGTTCGTGCTCCGCCCCGACTCCACCCAGAACACGTCGGCCCCCCCGGCCAACGGCGGGACGGTTGCGTCCGTGGCGTCCACGGGCTCCGCCCCCGACTGGCAGGCGGTCGCCTCCGCCGTGTCCCCCGCAGTGGTGACGATCCAGGTGCAGAGCTCCTCGTCCACGGGCATGGGATCCGGCGTCGTCTACGACGCCAAGGGCGACATCGTCACCAACTACCACGTCATCTCCGCCGCCGTGCAATCCGGCGGGAAGATCCAGGTGACGCTTGCTGACGGGCGCATCTACGACGCTGAGGTCGTCGGCCACGACCGCACGACCGACCTCGCCGTCATCCGGCTGGTCAACCCCCCCTCGGATCTGACGGTCGCGCGATTCGGCTCGTCCTCGCAGCTCACCGTAGGATCGCCGGTCATGGCGATCGGCGCGCCCCTGGGCCTGTCCAAGACCGTGACGACGGGGATCGTCTCCGCGCTCAACCGGCCCGTCGAGGTGGCCGTGGACGACGACTCCTCCAACAACAACGGGCAGGGGGACTCCAGTGATCCCTTCGGCCAGCAGAAGCGCAACCAGAGCTCCTCGGACACGGTGATCACGAACGCCATCCAGGTCGACGCCTCGCTGAACCCCGGTAACTCCGGTGGTCCCCTCTTCGATCAGACCGGCGCCGTCGTGGGCATCAACTCGTCCATCAAGTCGGTCACCAGTTCGGACGGGCAGGCCGGATCGATCGGCCTCGGTTTCGCCATCCCCTCGGACCTGGTGACCTCCGTCGCCGACCAGTTGATCGCCAACGGCACTGTCAGCCACGCGGTGCTCGGTGTCAATATCGCGACCGCGACCGTCAGTGTCGGCGGCGACACCTACGCGGGGGCCGAGATCGCGGATGTGACCTCGGGCGGGGCGGCCGACAAGGCAGGCCTGCGCAAGGGCGATGTCATCACCCAAGTGGAGGGCCAGGAGGTCTCCTCCGCCAAGCAGCTCACCGGTTACATCCGCCGCTACAAGGGTGGGGACACCGTGAAACTCACCTATGTGAGGGACGGCGCCTCACACGAGGTCCAGGTGGTGCTCCAGGCCAAGTGAGGGCAGCCGCACAAGGCGGTCCCGGCCAGTGGCTCCGCACCGATGACGCCCGGGCGTCATCGGTGCGGAGCCCTTTTCCGCCTCGCCGCCGCACGCCGCCGTGCGGTGTCTCAGTGCGCGCCGAGGGCGTCCAGGAGGGCCCGCATCTTCGCCTCCGTCTCTGCCAACTCGGCCTCCGGGTCGGAGTCGGGCATGATCCCGGCGCCCGCGAAGAGCCTGATCCGGGAGTCCTCCTCCGCCCCCGACCCAGCGCCCTCGACCTGGCCGCAGCGCAGGGCGAGGGCGAACTCGCCCTCGCCCGCGGTGTCGATCCAGCCGACGGGACCCGCATAGCGGCCCCGGTCCGTGTCCTCGTAGCGCTCTATGAGCTCCATGGAGTCGCGGCGCGGTGTCCCGCAGACCGCAGCCGTGGGGTGCAGGGCGGCGACCGCGTCCAACAGCGACGCGTCCAGGACGCCCGACACGTCAGTGGCGAGGTGGGTGACGTTGGGCAGTTCCAACAGGAAGGGCTCGCGGGGGACGCGCAGGTCGGAGCACAGGGGGTGCAGGGCGGAGGCCACGGACTCGACGGCGAGCGTGTGCTCGCGCAGGTCCTTGTCGGACTCCAGTAGCGCCGGGCCCCCGCCGGGTGCGCACGTCCCCGCCAGGACGCGCGAGAAGACGCGCCCGGATCGCGCGGAGGCGAGCATCTCGGGGGTCGCCCCGATGAGGCCCTCGACGCCGAAGACCCACGTCGACGGATAGAGCGCGCCGAGGCGCTCCAGCAGGCAGCGCTCGTCGAAGTCGCGAACGCGCGCGATCATGTCCCGTGCCAGGACGGCCTTCTGGGCGCGGCCCCCGCGCAGCAGCGCCGCCATCCGGGTGACCTGTCCGCGCCACTGGCCCCGGGTCATCGAACCCTGTTCGGAACCGACCAGGCGCGCCACGGAGACGGGGGAGCGGCCCTCCAGGAGCGCGGCGGCGGCTCCGAGCGGATCGGCGGGCAGGTCCGCCGGATCCACAGCCGAGGGCGCGGGGGGTGCGCCGGTGCCCGAGGCGGGGGCCGTGTCGGCGGCGTGTTCCGTTCCGGCATCGTAGGCGGCCGCGCGGACGACGAAGCGCTCGCCCTGGCAGTCGATGACGGCCACGGCGGGAACAACCGCGACGGAAACCCCGGAGGAGAAGGCGAAGGACGCGAAGGCGACCGGCCGGGGGCCGGGGGAGTGGGGAGTGCCGGCCACCGCCGCCCACTGTTCGCGGAATCCGGCGATGGCCCCGGGGCCGCGGTGCGCGAACCTCCAAGCGGTGCCGACTCCTACGATCGAGCGCCGCTGCCCCATCCACGCGCACCCGCCCCGCGCCTTGGGCAGGAAATCGAGGAGTCCGGCACGCGCCAACGGAGACGACCGGGGCACCTGGCGCACGTGGAATCGCAGGGCCGAAAGGGGGGCGGTTGACAGCACGCCCCCATCGTAGCGGGCGACGCGACACCCGGCCCCCGGACGTGGGAGGATTGAAGTATGAGTGAAGTCCTGCGCGCAGACCTAAACAAGACCCAGGCGGACGTCGCGTCAATGTTCGACCACGTCGCCGAGCGCTACGACATGATGGACGCCCTCTTGACCGGGGGCATGAACCACGTGTGGATAGCCGCGTTCTGCAAGGCGGTGGCCCCGCACCCCGGCGAGCGGATCCTCGACCTGGCCGCGGGGACCGGTGTCTCTTCGGCTGCTCTGGCGAAGGGCGGGGCCGAGGTGGTGGCTTGCGACCTGTCCGAGGGCATGATCGAGGTGGGCCGCCAGCGCCACCCGGACATCGAGTTCGTGCAGGGCGACGCCATGGATCTCGACTTCGAGGAGGCGTCCTTCGACGCGGTGACGATCTCCTACGGGCTGCGCAACGTGCCCGACCCCGAGGGGGCCCTGCGCGAGATGGCGCGCGTTGTGCGCCCCCGGGGCCGCTTGGTGGTCTGCGAGTTCTCAACGCCGCCCTCGCGCGCCTTCGGTGCCGTGTACGGCGCCTACCAGCGGACGGTGATGCCGTTGCTGGCGCGCCTGGCGTCCAGCAACGCCCAGGCCTATGACTACTTGGTCGAGTCGATCCGCCAGTGGCCCGACCAGCGCGCCCTGGGCGCGATGATCGCCCGCAACGGCTGGTCGGAGGTCGAGTACCGCAACCTCACGGGCGGTGTCGTCGCCCTGCACCGCGCGGTGAAGCCACTGCCGTAGGGCGGCGCAGTGCGGGCCGCACCCCAAGTGTGTGCTTCCGGGGGAGCCGGTCCGGGGACCGGCTCTGGCCTAGGCGCGGGCCGCACCCCGAGGGCGTGCCTCTAAAGGGGCGTGGGTACAGGTCGGCCCTGGCGCGGGCACAGGCATTCCCCGGGTGCGAACGCGTGTTATCGGCACCGCGAGGGGGTTGTCGACATCGCGAGGGGGTTATAACGCGCGTCGGTGTCGACAACGCGCGTCGGCGTCCGCGCCGCACCGCCATCGGGGCCGCTGGCTAGTCATGCGCGGTGGTGTACAGGCGCATGAGGCGCTCGGCCTCGGCGCTGACCGCGTGGTTGGCGGGGCCCATGTACTTGCGGGGATCGACGATGCGCGGATCCTCGCCGAGCAGTCGGCGGACAGCGGATGTGAACACGACGTTGAGGTGCGTGGACACGTTGATCTTCGTCATCCCGGCGCGGATCGCGGAGCGCATCCCGTCGTCGGGCACGCCCGACGAGCCGTGGAGCACCAGAGGCACGGCGACGGCGCGGTGGATGGCGGCGATACGGGCGTCGTCCAGCACCGCGTCGCGGGTGGCCATCGCGTGCGAGGAGCCGACGGCGACGGCCAGCATATCCACCCCGGTATCCGCGACGAACGCCGCCGCCTCGTCGGGGTCGGTGCGCGCCGAGGGGTCGTGGACCCCGTTCTTGCCGCCGACCTCGCCGAGTTCGGCCTCGACGCTGACTCCGGCGGCGTGGGCGGCCTCGGCGATCCGCATCGTGGAGGTGCGGTTGTCGGCGTCGGGCAGTCTCGACCCGTCGTACATGATCGAGGTGAAGCCGAGGTCGATGGCCGCGCGGCACAGGTCGGGGTCCTCGGCGTGGTCCAGGTGGACCGCGACGCGCGCCGACGAGGCACGGGCCAGTTCGAGGAGCGCCTTCCCCAAGGGCGCCAGACGTCCGCCGTGGTACTTCACGGCGTTCTGGGAGAGCTGGAGGACCAGAGGCAGGCCGCAGCGCTCCGCGGCGTCGATGAAGGCTTCGGCGTGGTCGAGGAGGACCACGTTGAAGGCCGCGAGGCCGCGGCCCTGTTGAGCGCACTCGCGGGCGAGTGCTGCGGTATCGGCGAACATGGCTGCCTTTCTAGTGGAGGGTTGGTGCGGAGGGCCCGTGGGCGCCCCGAAGCGCCAGGGTGGCGGCGCCGAGCGCCTGCGACGCCGGGCCCAGCGCCGCGGGGACTATGCGGGGAAGGGGCATGCGCCCGGTGACGGAGGCCGCGCCCCGGGCGAGGTTGTCGTAGACGAGCGGTCCGCCCTTCGACAGGCCGCCGCCGATGACCAGGGGCACGTCGCCCACCTGGTGGCGGACGATCCCCAATTGGGCGCCGAGCAGGCTCATCGCGGAGGCGAAGACCATTGCGGCGGGCCCGCCATCGGGCTCCTGCGCGCGCTCCTCGGCCTCGCGGGCCCCCGCCCCGGGGCCGATCATTCCGGCTTCGGCGGCGCGCCGCGCGATGGCCGAGGCGGAGGCGATCTGCTCGAGGGGGGTCCGCCGGCCGGGACTGTCGGGGTCTTCGACCACGATCTGGCCGATCTCGCCCGCCCACGCCGGTGCGGGGCAGAGGCGCGAGCCGATGATGAGCGCCGAGGCTATCCCCGTGCCGATGGCGACGTAGAGCATGTCGGCCTCGCCCACCCCCCACAGCGACTCGGCCAGGGCGCCGCAGCGCACGTCGTGGCCGAGGGCGATGGGGGAGCCGAGGGCGTCGGACAGGAGCCTGCGCAGGGGGGCGCCGCGCCACCCGAGGTTCGCCGACAGGACGCCGACGCCATGGGCCTCGTCGACGATCCCGGGAACGCACACGCCCACGGGCAGTCCCCGTCCGGCGTCCAGGTCGCGCACGAGGCCGACGACGGTGCCGACGAGGGCGGGGACGTCGCCGACGGGGGTCGCGCAGGGGCCTGCCGCGGTGAGGATGGAGCCGTCCTGCCCGACCAGCACGCTCTTGACGGTGGTGCCGCCGATGTCGATCCCGACGGCTGCGGGGACCGGGGCGGCGGGGCGGAGAGGGGCGTTCCCCGCCCCGCCGCCCCGGTCGTCGGTGCTCACGGCAGGATCACCGAGCGCGTGAGGTTGCGCGGAGCATCGGGGTCCAGGCCCCGGGCCGCGGCGCGCGCGACGGCGAGGCGCTGGGCGAGGACCAGGTGGGCCATGGGATCCCATTGCGAGGCCACCAGTTCCGCGCCGGTCGCGGCCACCTGCTCGCCGAGGCCCTCGGGGACCGGGCCGAACACCCAGGTGAGGCGCCCCGGCTGGGCGATGGAGATGGGGCCGTGGCGGTACTCCATCGCCGGGTACGCCTCGGTCCACGACTGGGAGGCCTCGCGGAGCTTCAGGCCCGCCTCGTTGGCCAGCCCGATGGTCCAGCCGGTGCCCAGGAAAGCGATCTGGTCCGCGTCGACCCAGCGCTGGGGGAGCTCGGCGTCCAACGCGAGCTCGGCGTCGGCGGCGGCCGCGGCGATGTCGTGGCCGAGCGAGGCGCGGAAGTAGGCCAGGGCGGTGGTGGCGAAGCGGGTCTGGACCACGGACTCCTCGTCGGCGAAGCCGAGGACGACCTCGGTGGAGGCGAAGGAGGAGGCGGGGCCGCCGCCGACCGCGGTGACCAGCAGGCCCGGGGTGCCGCGCTCGGACAGGCGGCGCAGGACGTCGACGACCTCCGTGGTGGTTCCCGAGCGGGACAGGCAGATGACGCGGTCGTAGTGGCGGTCCCAGGGGAACTCCGTTGCCGTGAACGCGTCGCCCGGCCCCTTGCCCTTGCGCTCGCGTGCGGTGGTGTACGCCTGGGCGACGAACCACGAGGTGCCGCATCCGACGACTGCGAGGGATTCGCCGTCGCGGGGGAGCGGGGAGGCGTCGACTTCCAGCGCGCGCCTCCACAGCCGCGGTTGGCTGGCGATCTCTTCAAGGGTTTGGGACATCCGTGTCTCCTCACGCTTCTCGTAAATATGCAACACTCATTTGTAACGAGTGTTCTTATACTACCGGTGCGCGGGCCGTGGGGGAATGGGAACGGCCGTGCCAAGCGACGGCGGCCCGACTGGGCGCCCCGCGGAGGGGGTTGCGGCCCGACTAGGCGCCCCGCAGCCGGGCAGCGCGGCGCTGGTTGTCCTCGAAGTACGCCGCCAGTTCCGGGCGGACGCGGGGCACGTCGTAGGGGGTGTTGTGGTTGCGCAGCGAACGGGTCGCCAGGACCCCTGCGGCGACGGCCTCCCGGGCCCCCAGGGGTGTGGTGTCGGTGGGCTCCCCGTTGAGGACGAAGCGCAGGAACTCGGCCATTGTGGCGATGTCCGCGTCGTCGTGGCCCCTGGCGTCCCCCCGGATCGGGATCTCGATGTCCCCCTTGGCGTCGTAGCCGCGCCGGTGGGTCCACACGCGCACGACGCCGCCCTGGCCGTCGCCGAAGTTCTCGGCGCGGCCCCGGGTGCCGATCACTGTGTAGTTCCGCCAGTAGTCGGGCGTGAAGTGGCACTGCTCGTAGGAGACCATGACCCCCGAGGCCTGGCGCATGAGCAGCATCGACATGTCCTCCACGTCGATTGTGGGGTTGAGGCCGGTGAGGGACTCGGGGGGCCAGTTGTCGAAGGAGAACCAGTCCTGCATGAGCTGGCCCGGGCGAGGGGCCCTGTCGGTCAGCGAGCCGTACACCATGAGGTCGCCCATGGCGACGACCCGGGCGGGGACGGAGTCGGAAAGCCAGTTCATGACGTCGATGTCGTGGGCCGCCTTCTGCAGCAGCAGGCCGGTGGTTCGCGACCGGTCGGCGTGCCAGTCCTTGAAGTAGTAGTCGCCGCCGTTGCCCACGAAGTGGCGGCACCAGATGGCCTTGACCTCTCCGATCGTCCCCTGGCGGATGACGTCGCGGAGCGTGCGCACCACCGCCATGTGGCGCATGTTGTGCCCGACGTAGAGGGGGGTCCCGGTCCGGTACGCGGTCTCCAGGACGCGGTCGGCGCCCTCGATCGTGATGGCGATGGGCTTCTCCAGGTAGACGGCGGCACCGGCCTCCAGCAGCGCGCAGGTGATGGCCTCGTGCGTGTCGTCGGGGCTGGTGACGATCGCCGCGTCGATTCCGGCGGCGAGGAGCTGGTCGGTGTCCTCCACCCAGGCCAGGTGCTCGCCGAACGCCCGGGCCGCACGCGCGCGCATCTGCGGGTCGGGGTCGGCTCCGCCCACGAGGTGGGCGCCGATGCCCGTTTTGGCCAGGTTCTCTGCGATGGCGCTTCTGGCTCCGAGGCCGATGATTCCAATGCGCAACTCGGTGACCATGGTTCCTCCGTCGGGTGAGTGCCGTCTATGGGCTCCACCAATTATTCTCGCGGCGGACGAATTATGCAACATTCTAGACAAAAGTGTTGGGGCGAGGGCGTGGGCGGGCTGCGTTGTGGTCGCCGCCAGGTTCTGGGGGCGACCACCGTCAGTTCGGGGGTGGTGTGGCGTGGTCCGCCCGAGTGGTGTGGGCCGTGACAGGGGATGCGGGAACGGGCGCCGAGCCTGGCGTGGGAGGGCGCGCGGGGCGCCGTCCACCGGGCCCTGATGGCCCGGGCCGGTGGGCGCGGCGGCCTCGGCTGGGATGTGGGCGTGGACTCGTGCGTCGTCCGCGCCCACCAGCGCGCGACCAGCACGTCCCGCCACGCAGGGGGCTCGCCGGAGTTGCGGGAACCGGCTCGTTGAGCCGCCCGGCCATGGCGCGAGTGCTCCTCCGGCCCCGCCTCCCACGCCAAGCGCACCGTCGTCGAGCGGGCCTTCGCGTCCCACAAGCAATGGAGGGCACCGCCCACCCGCCACGGACGAACTCGCCGTCGTCCACACAGCGGGCCTCCTCATCCACACAATCCTCACCCGGCCCACTAAAAAGACACGCCCTAGGGCTCCGCTCTGCGGGATCCGCCCGCGGTTGCACCACTTAGCGCGCTGGTGCGCCACTTGGGCCCGAGTGGGCCCTGGTCCTCCCGGCGTGTCGGGGGCCTAAGTGGTGCGGGCAATGCCCAAGTGGTGCAGACGGAGGCTCAGGGCGTGTTGTGCGAGTCGTTCGAGCCGGTGGTCGATGCTGGATGCGGGTGGTGGCTTGGTGCCGGGCGCCCACACACCACCCCCTTTAGAGACGCGCCCTAGGCGTGCTGGGTGAGGGACTGCGCGGGCAGCAGGTAGTCGGAGTACGAGTGCGCCTCGAGGAACTGCGCGCCCCGCCATGCGGCGCCGTCGACGACCCCGCGGGAGCCTAGCCGGGACACCCGCAGTTCGGGCATTCGCAGCACGAGGGGGGCCAGGGCCTCGGCGAAGGGCTCCTTCCACAGGTCAGCCGAGGCGGAGATGCCGCCGCCGAGGATGAGCACGTCGGGGTCGACGGTGAGTACGAGGGCCGCCGCCCCGACGGCCAGGTCGTGGGCGAACTCGTGCACCAGGCGCGCCGCCTCGCGGTCGCCCCCGCGCATCCGCGAGCACACCCACTCGGCGGCCATGATGAGGGGCAGCCCCTTGGGCAGGCCGGGGTGGCGGCTGAAGATCGCGGGGGCCTTCGCCCACCGCAGGATGTCGAGGGCGCCGACCTCTCCCGCGGCCCCGCCCCCGCCCCGGCAGACGACGCCGTCGATCATGAAGGCCGCGCCGACGCGGGCTCCGGCCATGATGAACGCCCCGTTGGAGACCCCGATGGCCTGGCCCCTCCACGCCTCGGCGGTGAGGGCGAGTTTGCAGTCGTTCTCCACCAGGACTTTCCGCCCGTAGCGCTCGGAGAGGTCCTGGACGATGTTGACCGAGGACCAGCCGGGCAAGGAGTTGCCGAAGGGGCTGTTCCCCTCCAGGTCGACGGGGCCGGTGAGGCCGGCGGAGATCACCGAGACCCGCTCGGGGTCCACCTCGGCGCGGTTCAGGGCCTCGTCGATGACCCCGTGGGTGCGCTCCACGCGCGTCGCGGCGGGGGTGCGGGGTGAGACGGGGGCCTCCGCGTAGCCGAGCTCCGCGCCGTTGAGGTCCGTGAGCAGTGCGCTGACGCGGTTCGCGCCGATGTCGACGCCGAGGACCAGGCCGGCCGTGGACGCGAAGCGGTAGCGCTTGGCGGGGCGCCCGGCCAGGGTCCCGTTCGCCGGGGGCAATGAGATGATCCACCCCAGGTTCTCCAGGTGGGCGACCGTGGAGGAGATGGAGGTCCGCGACAGCCCGGTGGCCTGCGATAACTGGGTGACAGTCGCCGAGTCCACGCCGCGCAGGCACGAGATCACCGTGAGCGAGTTCAACTCACGGACGCGGTCGGGTCCAAAAGCTTCAAGCATGGTGCGTCCTCGGATCATGGCGGTGCCCGCTTCCCTTGTACCACAAGTTTACCGCGTGAGGGCGCGTTGCGGCCCGCTCAAGCGGGTGCGGCGGGGCCGGGCCGCACCCGCTCGGTCCTCAGCGCTTGCGCCGGACCAGGAGCGTGCCGACCGTCCCGGCCACGGCGGCCGCGATGATGAGGGGGACGGTCAGCGAGCCGGTGTTCGCCAGGTGCGAGGCCTTGGTCCCCGCAGTTGGCCTGGCGGTGGGGGCGCCCGGATCCGCGGGTGCGCCGGTGGCCGTCTCCGCGGGGTCGGGGGAGGCGCTCGGGTTGGGCGCGGGGCCCGCCTGGAGCGTCGACACTGCCAGCGGCAGGGTGAGGGCGCCCTCGAGGCGGGTGCCCATGCCCTCGTTGGCGAAAGCCACGGGGGCGCCTCCGGGCAGCGGGTTGACGACCCGCATGGTCACCGCGAGGTCGCCCGCGTCGGCGGGAACCGTGATGTCGGCGTGGGCGGTGGCGCTGGCGCCGGGCTGGATCGTGGGCAGCACGCCCTGGATCCGCTGGGTTCCCACGACGGTGCCGGAGGGGTCGAGAAGGGCGAACTCCAGGGGCCAGTCCGCGTAGAAGGGGGCCAGGCCGCTGTTGGCGATCTCGGCCTCCACCGAGACGATGCGGGTCCCGGCCCCGTTCGAGGCGGGCTCGGACACCGAGGCGCGCGCCTGCTTGGCGCTGAGCACGTAGCCCATGCGGGCGTTGGCGGTCTTCGCGCGCTCGAGGTCGGCGCCGGTGTAGCCCTCGGAGAAAGCCTTGTGGTTCATGAGCCACGTGGCGTGGGTGGCGTCCAAGGAGGCGTCCATGTCGAAGTTGCGCCCCTGGGCCCTCTCGGCGTCGGCCCCCGGGCAGTTGAGGGGCTGGGAGAAGATGCAGTGCTGGAGCGGCGGGTAGACCTCGCCGCCGATGGGCGCGTGCTGCCACGCCCCCTCCTCGTGCTCGGCCTTCATGTGGGACATGAAGTGCCAGTCCACGTTGTCCAGGGTCGAGTAGGCGAAGGAGTCGTCGTGGTAGCCCATGCCGTGCGCCTTCGTGGCCGCGGAGGGCAGGCGGTACTGGACGGCGGTCGTGTTGAAGGCGTCGTCCCATGCGGCGACGAGGCGGTCCTGGAAGTCCTGGGCGGGCATCCAGTTCTCGCCCTTGGGGTTGTCGGCGCTGGTTTCGCCGTTCATCGGCCACGTGTGGTTCTCGCCCCAGAAACCGATGAGCCCCGCTGTGATGAAGCCGATGCGGGCGTCGCCGTCGTACTTCTGCCCGAGGGCGCGCACGAAGTCGAGGATCATGTCCTGGACGCGGGAGTCGTTGTAGTCGGGGGAGAAGGAGATGTTCTTGTTGTCGAAGAAGGTGTAGGTGCGGGACGTGTCGATCCCCTGGTCGATGAGGTACTGGGGCACGCCCGTGGGCCGGCCCGGGTAATCCAGGTAGAAGCGGAAGACGGTCTGGTGTCCGCGCTGGCCGATCTGGTTCAGGCGCGTCTCGAGCGCTGAGAAATCGTAGGTGTGGTGGCCGGTGACGACGGAGGAGACCGGGATGTAGGTCCACTCCATCGTGTACCCGAGTCCCTCGGAGGCCGAGGGCGGCGCGGAGCCGTCATCGGGGGCGAAGGGGATGAAGCCCTTGAGTGGGTTCGCCACGGGGGCGGGGGCCGACGCGACCGGCTGCCACTGGCCGGACGGCGTGGATGCGATCGACGAGGCCGGGCCGGTCCCGAGCGCCGCGGGCAGGCATGCCCCGGCGGCCACGAGGAGCCCGGCCGCTGCTGCGGTCACCGTTTTCCTTGCAGTCCTCATCCTTGAGAATCCTTCCGTGTTGACTGTGGAGGAGGGTCCCCCATATAAGGAAGTCAAGCAGTGGGGAGCAATTCTGTCAACGGTCTTGACAAAGTTTGTCAAAGATGTTTCATTAGTCGTGTCACATCAATGGAGGTGTTCTCAATGACGAGTCCAACGGTGGCGGGGAAGCGCCGAGCAGCCCCCCGCACCAGGAAGCGCAGGGACGACCGGATCGCGGCCGCCGTGCTCTTGGCACCCTCGTTCGCCGGCTTCCTCGTATTCTACGTCTATCCGGCCCTGCGGGGTATGTGGTACTCGTTCACCGATTTCTCCATGCTCAAACCGCCCAACTTCGTCGGCGTCGACAACTACGCCACCGCCCTGGGATCCGCCGAGGTCTGGAACGCCTTCGTCGTCACCGTCGTCTACGCGGCCTACAACATCATCGGGCAGACCTTCCTCGGGCTCCTGCTCGCCGCCCTCATGCAGCGCTTCGCCCGCTCGACGTGGGTGCGGTCCATGCTGCTGCTGCCCTGGCTGGTGCCCAACGTCGCCATCGCCCTGATCTGGGGGTGGCTGCTCGACGCGAACCTCGGCTTCGTCACCCACCTGCTCAAGGGCATCGGCATCGAGGGCGTCACCTTCTTCAACGAGCACGCCGCCATGCCGATCGTCGCAGGCATCAACATCTGGGCGTACACGGGCTACACGGCGTTGCTGCTGTACGCCGGGATGCTGCAGATCCCGGGCGAGCTCTACGAGAGCGCCGCCCTGGACGGGGCGGGGGAGACGCGCATGTTCTTCTCCATCACCCTGCCCCTGCTGCGACCCGTCCTGGTCCTCGTCTTCGTCATGGGCCTCATCGGCTCGTTCCAGCTATTCGACACCGTTCAGATCGGCTACGCCGGGCACCCGATACCGGCGGTGCGCGTCATCTACTACTACATCTACCAGCAATTCACGTTCTTGAAGATGGGTTACGCCAGCGCCGTCGCCATGCTGCTGGTCTGCGTGCTCGGCGTGCTCACAGCCATCCAGCTGCGCCTCATGCGCGCGGGAACGTCGGACCTGGCCTGAGAGGGGAGCACCAGTGCTACGCAGAATACAGGCGTCGCGCGTCGCCGCCTACATCATTATCGCCCTGGCGGTCCTCGTCACGGTCTTCCCCTTCTACTGGATGATCAGGACCGCGCTGACCCCCCAAGCGGACCTCATCGCCGACTCCACCAGGCTGTGGCCCTCCCACCCCACCCTCATCAATTTCAAACGGATCCTCGGCCTGGTCTCCGTGGAGGAGGCCCAGGCCGCGGGGGGCTCGGGCGCCACGATCAACTTCGCGATCGCCACGACCAACTCCCTCATATACTCCGGGGGCATCGCCATCGCCCAGACCTTCTTCGCCGCGTGCGCCGCCTACGCCTTCGCCCGGCTGCGCTTCCCCGGCAAGAACTTCCTCTTCGGGTGCGTCATCGGCGCGCTCATGGTCCCCGGCATCTTCTCCCTGCTGCCCAACTACGTCCTGGTCAAGCAGCTCGGATGGCTGGACACGATGCACGGCATGATGCTGCCGGCCCTGTTCATGGCGCCCTTCTCCGTCTTCTTCCTGCGCCAGTTCTTCCTCTCGCTGCCACGCGAGATCGAGGAGGCCGCGATGCTCGACGGCCTGGGGCCCATCGCCCGCTTCTTCCGCGTGACCATCCCCATGTCGACAGGGCCGATCATGACAATGGCCCTCATCACTATTATCGGGATGTGGAAGGACTTCCTGTGGCCGCTGCTCGTGGGGAGGAACGGCGCCCAGCTGCTCACCGTCGCCCTCGGGATCTTCCAACAGCAGTCCCCCAACCGCGCCCCGGACTGGACTGGGCTCATGGCGGGCTCGACCCTGTCCGTCATCCCCGTCCTCATCCTGCTGGTCCTCATGGGCCGCAAGCTCGTCGAATCGCTCAATTTCTCAGGAATCAAATAGGCCCTGTGCCCCGACCCGAAGGAATACCATGAAACCCCGCACCATAGCCAGCGTCGGCCTCGCGGCTCTCATGACCGCGTCCCTCGCCGCCTGCAACGCGAACACCGCCTCGACCACCGGAGGGCAATCCGGCGCCGACGGCGTCACCATCAACTACTGGCTGTGGGACGACCGCCAGGCGCCCCTCTACCAGCAGTGCGCCGACGACTTCCATGCGGCCAACCCGGGCATCACCGTGAAGATCACCCAGACGGCGTGGGGGCAGTACTGGGAGACGCTCACCACGCAGCTGGCCGCGGGCAACGCCCCCGACGTTTTCACCAACCACTCGGCGCACCTGCTGCAGTTCATCGACAACAACCAGATCATGGACCTGACGGAGATGGCCCAGAAGGCGGGCGTCGACGACTCCATCTACCAGCCCGGCCTGGCCGACCTGTCCAAGTACGACGGCAAGCGCTACGGCCTGCCCAAGGACTGGGACACGGAGGGCCTCCTGTACGACACGGCCGTGGCCACCGAGGCCGGATACTCGAAGGAGGATATGGCGGAGCTGACGTGGAACCCCACTGACGGCGGTACTTTCGAACAGTTCATCGCCAAGACCACCGTGGACGCCAACGGCAAGAACGGCCTCGACCCCGACTTCGACAAGAACAACGTCGTGCGCTACGGCTTCTACCCCGAGTGGGCCGACGGGGCCATCGGCCAGAACGGCTGGGGAAACCTGGCCGCCTCCAACGGCTTCACCTACGGCGACCGCAACGTGGCGCCCACGAAGTTCAACTACTCCGACCCGTCCCTGGTCGACACCGTCACCTGGATCCACGGCCTCATCGACAAGGGCTACGCCCCCAAGTACGACCAGCAGTCCACACTGGGCACCGAGGCCACGATGAACGCGGGGACCGCGGCATCCACGATCCAGGGCTCCTTCACCGCCAGCGCCTACCTGGGCAAGGACGCGCAGCGCGCCTTCGCCTTCGCGCCGCTGCCCAAGGGCCCCATCGGCCGCCGCTCCGCGATGAACGGCCTGCACGACGTCGTGTGGTCGGGCACTACCCACGCCGACGAGGCCTTCAAGTGGGTCGCCTACATGGGCTCCGAGGCGTGCCAGGTCAAGGTCGGTGAGTCCGGCGTCATCTTCCCGGCCGCCACGAAGGGCACCGAGGCCTCCCTCAAGGCGCGCGAAGCGCAGGGGCAGGACAACTCCGCGTTCACCAGCGTGGTCGAGAACAAGGAGACCTTCCCGGTCCCCGTCCTCGCCCACGGCGACGAGGTCAACACCCTCATCGAGGACGCCGTCAAGGCGATCGCGGACGGGGCCGACCCCAAGTCCACCCTGGAGACCGCCAACAAGAAGGCGAACGACCTGCTCAAGTGACCCCATCGACGAGGCGGGGGCCGGTGCCGCAGTGGGAAGCGGCCCCCGCCTCGTCCCCCCTGCCGCAGGCGATCCCCGCTCGATGGGGCCGCCGTCCCCCGCCCACCCCCCCACACGAAGGACCACGCGATGACCAGCCCCGCACACGCCCTGCCCAACGGCGCCCCCCTGCTCGCCTCCCCCGGCGCCCGCATCGTCAAGGAAAGCGACGACCACGTGCTCATCAGAGCATCGCGCGTCGCGATCCTGCACTCGATGGCGGGCGGCCAGTACTACCGCAGCGGCCACAACTCCTGGTCGCCCAGCGGCTGGTCCGCCCTGGACGGGCCCCCTCTGCGCATCGCGGACCCCGAGCGGCGCACCACTGCTGACGATCCCTCCTCCGACGACCCCTTCCGCCACCACGGATCGTGGATGGGGGCCGTGGCGCGCGGGGAGGACGGCGAGGCACTGCTCGTGGGCGCCCTCGACGGCGCCCACCCGTGCGTGCGCTGCGACGAGGACACACTGGTCGGCTTCGACCCCGGCGGCGACGCCCTGTGGATGGTCGCCTGGGGGGACGAGCAGCGGGTCTTCGACAGCTACACCGCGGCGCTGGCCCCCCGCGCCCTGCCGCGCCGCCCCGCCCCCCGGGTGTGGTGCTCGTGGTACTCCTACTACGAGAAGATCACGTGGCGCGACATCGAGGAGCAGCTGGACTCCCTGGCCGGCCTGGGGTACCAGACCGTGCAGATCGACGACGGTTGGCAGGCAGGGGTCGGCGACTGGCGTCCGAACGCCAAGTTCGGCGACCTCGCCGAGTGCGCCCGGCGGATCCGCGACCACGGCATGACGCCCGGGCTGTGGGTCGCGCCCTTCATCGCCCGCAAGGGGGCGCCCCTGTTGGAGGCCCACCCCGAGGCGTTCGTCCACGGCCCCGACGGCTCCCCCGTCGTCGCCGGCTACAACTGGGGCGGCCCGTACTACGCGCTCGACACGACGCACCCCACCGCGCAGCACTACCTGCGTGGCCTCGTGCGCTCCCTGGTCGGCGCGGGCATCGGCTACCTCAAACTC
Organism: Schaalia georgiae DSM 6843; assembly: GCF_000429245.1. Taxonomy (GTDB): domain Bacteria; phylum Actinomycetota; class Actinomycetes; order Actinomycetales; family Actinomycetaceae; genus Pauljensenia; species Pauljensenia georgiae. The sequence goes on along the minus strand of NZ_AUBM01000010.1, from coordinate 74,220 downwards.
GACTTCATCAACGCGGCGGCCGTCCCCGGCCAGCGCTTCGAGGACGCCTGGGGGGACGAGGCGTACCGCCTCGGCTGCGCGGTCGTCCGGGAGGAGGCGCCCGAGGCGTACCTGCTGGGCTCGGGGGGCCTCGTCATCCCCTCCATCGGCGTCCTCGACGGCATCCGCGTCAGCTGCGACGTGGCGCCCATCTGGAAGAACTACGCCACCGAGGACCCCTCGGACGCCGAGGCCCGCAACGCCTTCAAGGGCTCCGTGGCGCGCCTGTGGCTGCGCTCCCTCATCGACGTCGATCCCGATGTCGTGTTCTTCCGCCACGTGAAGAACCTGCTCAACGACCAGCAGATCGAATGGCTCCGCGATGTCGCCGCCGTCGCAGGCTTCAAGTCCTCCTCCGACCCCGTCGCGTGGCTCACCGAGGAGGAGATGGGCACGGCCAGGGCGTGGCTGGCGCGCACCGAGGCCGTGGAGCGGGTCTCGCGCAACAGGTGGCGCATCGACGGGCGGGAGGTCGACTTCGGTCCCGGCCTGGACCGGCCCGAGCACTGCTACCCCGTGTCGTGAGGGCGGCGGGCGCCGCCTTCTGATGTCCCGGCCCGCCCGCGATTAAGGAAAGCGGGATTTTCACAAATTCTGCTCCGGCGCGCGGGCAGCGCCCCCGCTTTTCCGCGGAAAGAGGCCGAAACGCGATCGAGGTGCACCGGGTCACCCCGATGGCTAATGTGGGCCAACGGATCGTGAACGCGCGGTCCGTCGCGCACGTGCGTGCGCGCAACCCATGGACACGGAGGATGAAGGTGGCAGCCAATAGCGGGGGCGATACCGGCGCCGACGTCGTCGTCGTCGGCGCGGGCCCCGCTGGAGCCGCCACCGCCTACCACTTGGCCACCGCGGGCGCGGACGTCCTCCTGCTCGACAAGAGCGCCTTCCCGCGCGACAAGATCTGCGGCGACGGGCTCACCCCCGCTGCGGTCCACGAGCTGGCCGCCATGGGCGTGGACACGACGGGATGGGCGCGCAACCGCGGCCTGACCGTCATCGGCGGCGGGCACACCATCCGCATGGAGTGGCCCGACCAGAAGTCGCTGCCCGGCTACGGACTCACCCGCGCCCGCGCCGACCTCGACCACGCCCTGGTCCGCCGTGCCGTCGGGGCCGGGGCGCGCCTGGTGGAGGGCGCTGCCGTCACCGGGGCCACCACGGACGCCTCGGGCCGCGTCACCGGGGTCGCTGTCAAATCAGGTCGGGGCCGCCACTCCCGCTCCTACACGGTCAGCGCCCCCCTCACCGTCGACGCGGGCGGAGTCGCGGCGCGCCTGTCCACTGGCCTCGGCCTGGCCAAGCGGGACGACCGGCCGATGGGGGTCGCCGCGCGCGCCTACTTCCGCTCCCCCAGGGGCGACGAGGAGTGGATGGAGTCCCACCTGGAGCTGTGGAGCGGCGAGCCCGGGCGCTCCGACCTGCTGCCCGGGTACGGGTGGATCTTCCCCATGGGCGACGGCGTCGTCAACGTCGGACTCGGCTCCGTCTCCTCCCGAGCGGGCGGCGCCGACCTGCCCTACAAGAAGGTCTTCGAGGCGTGGACCTCGAACCTGCCCGCCGAATGGGGACTCACCCCCGACAACCAGATCGGCCCCCTGCGCTCGGCCGCCCTGCCCATGTGCTTCAACCGCACCCCCCACTACGCCCAGGGTCTGGCCCTGGTGGGCGACGCCGGGGGGATGGTCTCCCCCTACAACGGCGAGGGCATCGCCCCGGCGATGCGCGCCGGGCGCTTCGCCGCCTCCTGCGCCGTCCAGGCCCTGCGCCGCACGACCCGCGCCGGATTCGACCGCGCCATGGGCGAGTACCCCCGCCTGCTGCGCGAAGAGTACGGCGGCTACTACCAACTCGGCCGCGCCTTCGTCGCCCTCATCGGCAGACCCCGGATCATGCGGGCGTGCACGAACCTCGGCCTCCCCATGCCGCGCCTGATGAAACTCGTCCACAAACTCCTCTCGGACGGGTACGAGCGCCACGGCGGCGATATCGACGACCGGCTCATCACAACGCTGACGAAGCTGGTGCCCTCGGCATGACCACGACCAGTACCACGCCCACACCCCGGGAGGAACAATGACGAATCCCTACGTGCCGCTGCTCATCATGTCGGCAGCCGCCCTCGTACTGGCATTCGGTGGCCTGGTCGCCTCCGCCGTCCTGGGCCCCACGAAGAAGTCCAGGACCAAGGCGGACAACTACGAGTGCGGCATCCAGCCCACCAGCGCCCACCTCACCGAGGGCCGTTTCCCTGTGCGCTACTACCTGGTCGCCATGACCTTCATCATCTTCGACATCGAAGTGGTCTTCATGTACCCGTGGGCGGTCAGCTTCAACCAGCTCGGCCTCTTCGGCCTGGTCGTCATGATGAGCTTCCTGGTGACCCTGGCTGTGCCCTACGCCTACGAGTGGCGCCGCGGCGGCCTGGACTACTGACGGAGAGGGGCTGAGGAGAAACATGGGTCTTGAAGAATCCCTGCCCGCGGGCATCGCGCTGACCAGCGTCGAGAAAGTCCTCGGGCTTGCACGCAAGTACAGCCAGTGGCCCGTCACAATGGGCCTGGCGTGCTGCGCCATTGAGATGATGGCCGCGGGCACGCCCCGTTTCGACATGGCGCGCTTCGGCTTGGAGGTCTTCCGCGCCTCGCCGCGCCACTCGGACCTGATGATCGTGTCGGGCCGCGTCAGCCACAAGATGGCCCCCATCATCCGGCGCGTCTACGACTCCATGCCCGAGCCCAAATGGGTGATCTCCATGGGCGCCTGCGCCTCCTCCGGCGGCGTCTTCAACAACTACGCCGTGGTGCAGGGCTGCGACCACATCGTGCCCGTCGATGTCTACCTGCCCGGGTGCCCGCCCCGCCCCGAGGCCCTCATCCACGCGGTCCTGGTGCTGCGCGAGCAGATCGGCAAGGAGCCGCTGGGCGTCCACCGCCGCGAGATCGCGCGCAAAGCCGAGCAGGCCGCCCTCGAGGCGACCCCGACCCACCAGATGAAGGGACTCCTCGTATGAGCGACCTGCCGATCCCCGGGGACGACGCGCCCGCCCGGGCAGGGGCGGCCCCGTCCCCGCGCGGCTTCGCGCTGCCCGAACCCATCGCCCGCCGAGAGGGCCTCTTCGGCGCGGGAGGCGACTCCTCCACCTCCGGTTTCGCCGGCCTGGTCGCCGACTCCTTCCTGCCCGGAGAGGCGGCCCGGCCCTACGGCGGGTGGTTCGACCAGGCCGTCGACGTCCTCGAGGAGCTCATCGGGGCCGACGGCCTCGAAGTCGCCGACGTCATCGAGAAGGTGGTCGTCGACCGCGGCCAGCTCACCGTCTTCATCGCCCGTGAGCACATCGTGCGCGTCGCCGAGCACCTGCGCGACGACCCCGACCTGCGCTTCGAGATGTGCCTGGGCACCAACGGCGTCCACTACCCGGCCGACACCGGGCGGGAGCTCCACGCCATCTACCCCCTGTACTCGATCACCCACAACCGGATGATCCGCCTCGAGGTCGTCTGCCCCGACGCTGATCCCCGCATCCCCTCCATCGTCTCCGTCTACCCCGCCAACGACTGGCAGGAGAGGGAGACCTGGGACCTCATCGGCATCGTCTTCACCTCTCACCCCTCGCTGACCCGCACTGCCCTGCCGGACGACTGGGTGGGCCACCCCCAGCGCAAGGACTACCCCCTCGGCGGCGTCCCCGTCGAGTTCAAGGGCGCCACCACGCCGCCCCCCGACACGCGTAGGAGCGTGAACTGATGAGCCGACCCGCCTTCCACGCAGCGCCCGGTGCCAGCGACCTGCCCCTCGACGACATCCCGGAGGTCCTCGCCCAGGGCGGGGACTGGGACGAGGTCCTGGCCGAGATCGAGAAGATCACCTCCGAGCGCATCGTCGTCAACCTGGGGCCCGTCCACCCCTCCACGCACGGCGTGCTCCGCCTCATCCTGGAGCTCGACGGCGAGAAGGTCCGCGAGACCCGCGTCGATACCGGCTACCTGCACACCGGCATCGAGAAGAACATGGAGTACCGCACCTGGACCCAGGGCGTCGCCTACTGCACGCGCATGGACTACGTGGCGCCGTTCTTCCAGGAGGCCGCCTACTGCCTGGGCGTCGAGCAACTGCTCGGCATCACCGACGACGTGCCCGAGCGCGCCTCGCTGATCCGCGTCGTCATGATGGAGCTGTGCCGCATCGCCTCGCACCTGGTCGCCATCGGCTCCACGGGCAACGAGATGGGCGCCACGACCATCATGACCATCGCCTTCCGCGGGCGCGAGGAGATCCTCCGGGTCTTCGAGCGCGTGACCGGGCTGCGCATGAACCACGAGTACATCCGCCCCGGCGGCGTCATCCAAGACATCGGCGAGGGCACCACCGGCTACATCCGCGAGCGCCTGCGGGGCGTGCGCCGCGACATCGGGGAGCTCCAGGACATCCTCCAGGAGAACCCCATCTTCAAGAAGCGCCTGTGCGACGTGGCCGTCATGCCGCTCAGCGCCCTCATGGCCCTGGGCCACACGGGCCCGGGGGTGCGCGCAGCCGGCCTGCCCCTCGACCTGCGCAAGTCCCAGCCCTACTGCGGCTACGAGGACTACGAGTTCGACGTGCCCACCCGGGACCAGTCCGACGCGTACAACCGCACGATGGTGCGCTTCGACGAGTGCTACGAGTCGATGCGCATCGTGTGGCAGGCCCTGGAGCGCCTCGAGGCCTGCGAGGGGGCGCCGGTCATGGTGTCCGACCCGCAGATCGCCTGGCCCGCGCGCCTGGCCGTCGCCTCCGACGGGCAGGGCAACTCCCCGGACCACGTCCGCGAGATCATGGGGGAGTCGATGGAGTCCCTCATCCACCACTTCAAGCTGGTCACCGAAGGGTTCCACGTGCCCGCCGGGCAGGTCTACCAGACCGTCGAGCACGCCAAGGGGATCCTCGGAGTCCACCTGGTCTCCGACGGGGGGACGCGCCCGTTCCGCGCGCACTTCCGCGACCCCTCCTTCGCGAACCTGCAATCACTGGCCATGATGACCGAGGGCGGCCAGCTGGCCGACGTGGTCGTCTCCCTGGCCGCAATCGACCCCGTCCTCGGAGGCGTTGACCGATGAGCTACACCCCAGACGTTGAGGCCCGGCTGCGGGCGGACTCCGCGCAGATCATTGCCCGCTACCCCGAGGGGCACTCGCGCAGCGCCCTGCTGCCGATGCTCCACCTCGTCCAGTCCGTCGACGGCTACGTCAGCGCCGACGGCATCGATCTGATCTCGCGGATCCTCGACCTGCCCCGGGCCGAGATCTCCGCCGTCGCCACCTTCTACACGCAGTACAAGCGCCACCCGACTGGCGACTACCTCGTGGGCGTGTGCACCAACGCCCTGTGCGCGGTCATGGGCGGGGACGAGATCTGGGAGAGGGTCTGCGCCAAGGTCGGCGTCGGCAGTGACGAGACCAGCGAGTCGGGCCGGATCACCCTGGAGCGCATCGAGTGCAACGCCGCGTGCGACTACGCCCCCGTGGTCATGGTCAACTGGGAGTTCTTCGACAACCAGACTCCCGAGTCCGCGCTGGCGATCATCGACGACATCGAGGCCGGGCGCGACATCCACCCCACGCGCGGTCCCGCAGTAGCACCCACCTTCAAGGAGAACGAGAGGGTCCTGGCGGGCTTTCCCGACGGCCGCGCCGACGAGGGCCCCTCCGCGGGCCCGGCCACACTGCTGGGCGTGGGGATCGCCCACGAGAACGGGTGGACCGAACCCGTCGCCGTTCCCGACGGCGTCCAGGCGGAGGGAGGCGAGCAGGCGTGACGACCTACCGCGCGCCCGGACCGCTCACCCCGGTCCTCACCCACGGGTGGGGCGAGGAGCGGTCCTGGACCCTCGACTCCTACCGCGAGCGCGGCGGCTACCAGGGGCTGGAGAAGGCCCGCACGATGGAGCCCGCCGCCATCATCGACGCCGTCAAGGCCTCGGGCCTGCGGGGCCGGGGCGGAGCGGGCTTCCCCACCGGCCTCAAGTGGTCCTTCCTGCCGCCCGACGACGGCGGGCCCCGCTACCTCGTCGTCAACGCCGACGAGTCCGAGCCCGGCACCTGCAAGGACATCCCCCTCATCATGGGCAACCCGCACGTGCTCATCGAGGGCATCGCGATCACCTCGCGCGCCATCGGCTGCGACCACGCCTTCGTCTACTTGCGCGGCGAAGTCGCCCACGTGTACCGCCGCCTGCTTGAGGCGGTGCGCGAGGCCACCGAAGCCGGCGTGCTCGGCGGCCTGCGCATCACCGCCCACGCGGGCGCAGGCGCGTACATCTGCGGCGAGGAGACGGCCCTGCTCGACTCCCTCGAGGGCCGCCGGGGCCACCCGCGCCTCAAGCCCCCCTTCCCGGCGGTTGCGGGCCTGTACGCCCGCCCCACCGTGGTCAACAACGTCGAGACCATCGCGCAGGTGGCGGGCGTTTTCCGCAACTCGCCGCAGTGGTACTCGTCGATGGGCACCGACAAGTCCAAGGGCCACGGCATCTTCTCCCTGTCGGGCCACGTGGCCAACCCCGGCCAGTTCGAGGCGCCTTTCGGCATCACCATGCGCGAGCTCATCGAAATGGCCGGCGGCATCCGCGAGGGCCACCGCCTGAAGTTCTGGACGCCCGGGGGCTCGTCCACGCCGATCTTCACCGAGGACGAGCTGGACACCCCGTTGGATTACGAGTCCGTGGGCGCCGCAGGGTCCATGCTGGGCACCCGCGCGCTGCAGGTCTTCGACGAGACGGTGTCCGTCGTCCGCGTCATCGCCAGGTGGAGCGAGTTCTACCAGCACGAGTCGTGCGGCAAGTGCACGCCGTGCCGCGAGGGCACCTACTGGATCAAGCAGATCATGTTCCGCCTGGAGCGGGGCGAGGGCCTGCCCGGAGACGTCGACCTGCTCGACGAGATCGCCCACAACATCGCGGGGCGCAGCTTCTGCCCCCTGGGCGACGCCGCCGCGACCCCCATCATGTCCGGCATCAAACGCTTCCGCGAGGAGTTCGAGGCGGGGCTGACCACGCCCGCGCGCGAGCGCTTCCCCTACGGGGCGTCCGCCACCCACGCGCGAGGAGGAGCCCGATGAGCGACGCCCCCACGATGGTCGACGTCATCATCGACGACGTCCACGTCTCAGTGCCCCAGGGGACCCTGGTCATCAGGGCCGCCGAGCAGGCCGGTATCCGCATCCCCCGTTTCTGCGACCACCCGTTGCTGGAACCCGTCGCCGCATGCCGCCAGTGCCTCGTCGAGGTCGGCATGCCCGACCGCAACACCGGCGAGCTGCGCTTCATGCCCAAGCCACAGCCCTCGTGCGCGCAGACCGTCACCCCGGGGATGGTCGTCAAAACCCAGCGCACCTCCGAGGTGGCCGACACCGCCCAGCGCGGCGTCATGGAGTTCCTGCTCATCAACCACCCGCTGGACTGCCCCGTGTGCGACAAGGGCGGCGAGTGCCCCCTGCAGAACCAGGCCATGACCGAGGGGCGCGGCAAGTCCCGCTTCGCCGACGCCAAACGGACCTTCAAGAAGCCCCTGCGCCTCACCAGCCAGATCCTGCTCGACCGGGAGCGCTGCATCCTGTGCCAGAGGTGCGTGCGCTTCGGCAAGGAGATCTCCGGGGACGTCTTCATCGACCTGCAGGGCCGGGGCGGGGGCACCGCCCCCACCGACGACCACTACTTCATGGGCGAGCAGATCGGCGGCTTCGACACCACCACCCTCGGGTTCTTCGACCCGGCGGCCAAGGACAACTCGGCCCCCGACCTCTCCAGCCCCTACGGCACCGACGCCATCGCAGGCTCCTTCAACGAGGGGGACCTGGGTCCCGCCGGCCTCGACCAGTCGGGGCGGGCCTTCGCCTCGTACTTCTCCGGCAACATCATCCAGATCTGCCCCGTGGGCGCCCTGACCGCGGCGTCCTACCGCTTCCGCGCCCGCCCCTTCGACCTGGTCTCCACCGCGTCGGTGAGCGAGCACGATGCCTCCGGCTCGGCGATCCGCCAGGACATCCGCCGCGGAGAGGTCGTGCGCCGCATGGCCGGCAACGACCCCGAGGTCAACGAGGAGTGGATCACCGACAAGGACCGCTTCGCCTTCGAGTGGGACGGGCAGGACCGCTTGAGGGCCCCCCTGGTGCGCGAGGACGGGGAACTGGTCCCAACCTCGTGGTCGGACGCCCTCGACCGCGCGCGCAAGGGACTGGAGGCGGCCCCCTCCGCCGGGTTCCTGCCCGGTGGGCGCCTCACCTTCGAGGACGCTTGGGCGTGGTCCAAGTTCGCGCGCACCGTCCTGGGGTCGGACAATATCGACTTCCGCTCGCGCGAGGCCACCGAGGAGGAGCGCTCTTTCCTGGCCTCCACGGTCGCCGGCTCCGGCCTGGGCGTCACCTACTCCGACTTGGAGGGCGCCGGCCAGGTCCTCCTCGTCGCCCTGGAGCCCGAGGACGAGTGCGGCGCCCTCTTCCTGCGCCTGCGAAAAGGGGTGCGCCGCGGCGGGGTGCGGGTCGCCACCGTCGCCCCGTTCACGTCCGCCGGCTCCCAGAAGCTCTCCGCCGCCGTCCTGCGCTCCGCGCCCGGCACTGAGCCCGCTGTCGTTGATTCCATTGCCCCCGGCGGCCAGAACGCCGCGCTCTTCGACGCCCTGGCAGGGGGCGTCGTCCTGGTGGGCGAGCGCGCCGCCCGCACCCCCGGGCTGCTCACAGCGGTGCGCGCCCTGGCCCAGCGCAGCGGCGCCCGCCTCGCGTGGGTGCCCAGGCGCGCCGGGGACCGCGCCGCCCTGGAAGCGGGCTTGCTGCCCGGGCTCGCACCCTTCGGCAGGCCCCTGGCCGGCGCCGACGCGACGGGCCTGGACTGGGAGGGGGCTCCCTCCGAGCGGGGCCTCGACGCCGAGGGCATGCTGGCCGCCGCTGCCCGGGGCGACCTGGGCGCCCTGGTCATCGGAGGCGTCGACGTGCGCGACTTCGCCGACCCGGACGCCGTGCGCGCCGCCATCGCGGCCACCCCCTTCGTGGTGAGCCTCGAGGTCCGCTCTTCGGAGGTGGCGCGCCTGGCCGACGTGGTCCTCCCCGTGGCCCCGCCTATCGAGAAGAACGGGACCTTCATCAACTGGGAGGGCCGCCTGCGGCCCTTCGGCCAGGCCGTCTCCGCGCGCTCCCTCACCGACCGCGACGTCCTGGTGCGCCTGGCGGAGGAGTTCGGCGCCGACCTGGGGATCACGGCCCTGTCCGACCTCTACGCGGAGGCCAACCCGCTGATGGACTGGGAGGGCGCGCGCGAGGCGTTCGCCCCCGCCGGCACCCGGCCCCTGCCCGGGATCGGCGAGGGCCAGGCCCTCCTGGCCGCGCACAAGCCGATGCTGGACGCGGGCCGCCTCCAGGACGGCGCGCCCTGGCTGGCCGGAGCGGCGCGCACCCCCGTCGCCCGCGCCTCGGCCGCCACGCTGGCCGCCGTAGGAGCGGCGGAAGGACAGCCGCTCACGATCACCACCGGCCGTGGCTCCCTCACACTCCCCGCAGTCGCCGACGACCTGCCCGACCACGTCGTGTGGGTGCCCGAGTGCTCCAACGGTTCCATCGTCCACGAGTCCCTCGGCGCGCCCGGCGCCGTTGTGACGCTCAGCGCCAGTCAGGAGGTTGCCCGATGAGCGCCCTCGCCCCCGCGGCCGCTCAGTACACCGCAGCGGATTTCAGCGAAGAGACCTGGTGGCTGTCCCTCATCAAGGCGGTCTTCATCATCGTCTTCCTCATCTTCAACGTCCTGCTCGCCCTATGGGTGGAGCGGCGCGGCCTGGGGCGCATGCAGACCCGCCCCGGCCCCAACGTGGCGGGCCCCCTAGGCCTGTTCCAGGCCTTCGCCGACGCGGGCAAACTCCTGTTCAAGGAGGACATGTGGACCAGGCGGGCCGAGAGGTTCCTCTACTTCCTGGCCCCCGCCATCGCGGCCTTCGCGGCCTTCAGCGTCTTCGCCGTGATCCCCATGGGCCCGAATGTGGGCCTGTTCGGCCACTCGTCCCCGCTGCAACTGGCGGACATGCCGGTCGCCACCCTGTACATCCTGGCGATCGCGTCGCTGGGCCTGTACGGAATCGTCCTGGGCGGCTGGTCCACACGCTCCACGCTGCCCCTGTACGGTGCTGTCCGCTCCAGCGCCCAGGTGATCTCCTACGAGCTCGCGATGGGCCTGTCCCTGGTCTCCGTGTTCCTCATGTCGGGCACGATGTCCACCTCCCAGATCGTGGCCGCGCAGGGCCAGTACTGGTGGGTGTTCACCCTGTTCCCCGCCTTCGTCATCTACTGCGTCTCCGCCACCGGCGAGGTCAACCGCCTTCCCTTCGACCTGCCCGAGGCCGAGGGCGAGCTGGTGGCCGGGCACATGACCGAGTACTCGTCCATGAAGTTCGGCTGGTACTACCTGTCCGAGTACGTGAACATGCTCAACGTGTCCGCTGTGGCGACCACCATGTTCCTGGGGGGCTGGCACGCCCCCTGGCCGCTGTCCCAGGTGGAGTTCCTCGCCTCCGGGTGGATGGGCATGGTGTGGTTCTTCCTCAAGATGTGGTTCTTCATGTTCCTGCTGATCTGGACACGGGCCACACTGCTGCGCTTCCGCTACGACCAGTTCATGACTCTGGGGTGGAAGTGGCTCATGCCCATCGCCCTGGCGTGGCTCGTCATGGTCGCCCTGGTGCGCGGCCTCACCCAGTTCGTCACGGTGTCCGCCCCCGTGCTCTACGGCTCGGTCGTCGTCGTCTTCCTGATCGCCCTGGTCGTCATCTGGGTCACCGACCCCGGTGAGGAGCCCGCCCACGACCCCGCCGACGAGGAGTACACGGGTTTCGCGGACGGCTTCCCCGTCCCGCCGCTGCCGGGGCAGGCCCCCGTCGCCTCGCCGCGCGCCGAGCGCGCAGCCGCTGCCGCAGCCGGGGACACCAGCCCGGCAAGCCCCCACGAGGAGGGTTCCGATGAGTAAGAAGAAGCCCGCCGACGACGAGCAGATGCTCTTCGAGCACGACCCCAAGGGCCCCATCGGGCGGTTCGTGGCGCCCATGGCCGGGTACGGCGTGACCATCTCGTCGTTCTTCCGGCCCACCGTCACCGAGCAGTACCCGCGCGAGAAAGCGCGCGTCATGCCGCGCTTCCACGGCCGCCACCAGCTCAACCGCTACGCCGACGGCCTTGAGAAGTGCGTCGGCTGCGAGTTGTGCGCGTGGGCGTGCCCCGCGGACGCCATCTTCGTCGAGGCCGCCTCCAACACCCCCGACCAGCAGTACTCCGCGGGCGAGCGCTACGGCCGCGTCTACGAGATCAACTACTTGCGCTGCATCTTCTGCGGCATGTGCATTGAGGCGTGCCCGACGCGGGCGCTGACGATGACCAACGAATTCGAGTTGGCCGAGTACACGCGCGAGGACGACATCTACGTCAAGGACGACCTGCTGGTCCCCCTGTCGGAGGGGATGCTCTCGACGCCCCACCCGATGGTCCCGGGCAAATCCGATGGCGACTACTACCGTGGAGAAGTCGATGGGCCCGTGCCCGAGCAGATCGACTGGGTGGGGAGCCGGCGCCCCGACGACCCCAGTCTGCCGGGCGCGCGGGCGCTCGTGGGAGAGGACGAACGATGAACCTGCTGCAAGGCTGGCCCGCCATGGGCTCGGTGGGAGAGGCGGTCCTGTTCGCGTGCGCCGCGGTCTTCATGGTCGCCTGCGCCCTGGGCGTCCTCTTCTTCAAGAAGGCCGCCCACTCCGCCGTGTGCATGGTCGGGGTGATGCTGGGCCTGGCGGTCCTCTACATCGCGAACAACGCCCCCTTCCTGGGGGTCGCCCAGATCGTCGTTTACACGGGCGCGATCATGATGCTCTTCCTCTTCGTCATCATGCTCATCGGCATCGGCGAGTCCGACGACTACGCCCTCCAGGGACGCGGCCGGATCATCGCCGCCGTCCTGGGCGGCCTGGGCCTGGCGGTGTGCGTAACGACTGCCGTGGTCCGCTCCACCGCCGACGCCCGCACGGCCGAGCCCGTGGACCCGTACTCGAACGCCCCCATCACGGACCTGGCGGTCATGCTCTTCGAACGCCACTGGCTGTCGATGGAACTGGCCGGGGGCCTGCTCATCACCGCAGCCCTGGGCGCCATGGTGCTCACCCATTCGGACCGCCTCGTGCCCAAGGCCGGCCAGGCGCAGGCCGCGCGCTCCAAGATGCGCGCCTTCGCCCAGTCCGGCCGCCGCATCGGCCAACTGCCCGCCCCCGGCGTGTACGCCCGCTCCAACGCGGCCGATGTGCCCGCCGTCTCCGGCGAGACACTGGGCCCCGTCGAGGAGTCCGTCCCCCGCGTGCTGCGCGTGCGCGGCCTGGAGCGGTCCATCGGCGAGGTCGACAGGGAGGTCGCCCAAGCCCTGGCGCGCGCCAACGGCCAGAGCGAATCGCCCTTCGGAGTCGTCGGCCCTGCAGATGTCGGCCGTTCCGGATCGTGGGGCATGCCAGGACCCGCCGCCCCCACCGGACTCAACCAGCCCGAGCCCCGCCGCAGCGACGGGGCAACCACCCAGGAGGAAGCAAAGTGAGCCTAGCCTGGTACCTCATCCTCGCGGCGGTCCTCTTCGCCATTGGCGCCGTCGTGGTCCTCGTGCGCCGCTCCGCGGTGATCTCCCTCATGGGCGTCGAGCTCATGCTCAACTCCGCGAACCTGGTGCTCGTCGCATTCTCCCGCATCGGGTCGAACATCGACGGGCAGATCATGGCGTTCTTCGTCATGGTCGTCGCTGCCGCCGAGGTCGTCGTCGGCCTGTCCATCATCGTGTCCATCTATCGTTCGCGCGCCACGACCAGCGTGGACGACGCCAACCTGCTCAAGCACTGAAGGAGGGCAACACCATGACACCGTTCCTCCTGCCCACCGCCGCCGCGCCCGCGGCTGCCACGGGGGCCGCGTCGCTGGCGCCCCTGATGATCCTGGTGCCCCTGATAAGCGCGGGCCTGCTGCTGCTCCTGGGCCGCGCCGCCAACTCCTGGGGGCACTGGCTGGCCACCGCGGCCTCGTGGGCGTCCTTCGGGGTGGGCGCCGCCGTGGCGGCCCAGATGCTCGGCTCCGACCCCTCGTCGAGGCGCTTCTCCCAGACGCTGTTCACTTGGATCCCCGCCGGGGACTTCACGGTGGACTTCGGAGTGCTGGTCGACCCGCTCTCCCTCACCTTCGTCATCCTGGTGACCTTCGTGGGCTCCCTCATCCACGTGTACGCCATCGCCTACATGGCCCACGACGAGGCGAGGCGCCGCTTCTTCGCCTACCTCAACCTCTTCATCGCGGCGATGCTCGTCCTGGTCCTCGCCGACTCCTACGCCGGCCTCTTCGTGGGCTGGGAGGGCGTGGGCCTGGCCTCGTACCTGCTCATCGGGTTCTGGAACCACGTCCCCGCCAACGCCGTGGCGGCCAAGAAGGCCTTCATCATGAACCGCGTGGGCGACATGGGGATGCTCATCGCCATGATGGCCATGGTCGCGAACTTCTCCTCAGTCTCCTACGCCGAGGTCAGCGCCGGGGTGGGCGGGGCCGGACAGGTCCAGGCCACCGTCATCGGCCTCTTCCTGCTGGTCGCCGCCTGCGGCAAGTCCGCGCAGTTCCCCCTGCAGGCCTGGCTGGGCGACGCCATGGCCGGCCCGACCCCCGTGTCGGCCCTCATCCACGCGGCCACCATGGTCACCGCGGGCGTCTACCTGGTCGTGCGCTCCGGCGCGGTCTTCACGGCCGCCCCGGCGGCCGCCGCGGCAGTGGTCGTCGTCGGCGCCATCACCCTGCTCTTCGGCGCCGTCGTCGGATCCGCCAAGGACGACATGAAGAAGGTCCTGGCGGCCTCGACGATGAGCCAGATCGGCTACATGATGCTCGGCGCGGGCCTGGGGCCCATCGGCTGGGCCTTCGCCATCTTCCACCTGTTCACCCACGGCTTCTTCAAGGCCCTGATGTTCCTGGGCGCGGGCTCGGTCATGCACGGCATGGCCGACCAGGTGAACATGCGCCGCTTCGGCGCCCTGCGCGGCGCCATGAAGGTCACGTGGCTCACCTTCATGATGGGCTGGCTGGCCATCCTGGGGGTGCCGCCCCTGTCCGGGTACTGGTCGAAGGACAAGATCATCGAGGCCGCGTTCTCGATCCACTCCTTCGGCGGCTCCGAGGCACCGTGGGCGCCCTGGGTGTTCGGCACCGTCGCCCTGGTGGGCGCGGGCGTCACCGCGTTCTACATGTCGCGCCTGTTCTTCATGACATTCCACGGCAAGGCGCGCTGGACCACCGAGGCCGAGGGGAGCCCCGTGCACCCCCACGAGTCCAGCCCCCTCATGACCATTCCGATGGTCGTCCTTGCCGTCGGGGCCGTCGTGATCGGCGCGGCCCTGTCCGTCGGCGACTTCTTCACCACGTGGCTGGAGCCCGCCATCGGCCCCGTCGAGCATGGCGAGCCCGTCGTGGGCGAGTACGTCCTGCAGGGCGCCACCCTGGTCCTCGTCCTCGTGGGCGCGTGGATCGCCTGGCGCAAGTACGGCGCCGCCGAGGTCCCCGCATCCGTCCCCGCGGGCAACGCCCTCACCGAGGCGGCGCGCCGAGACCTCTACCAGGACAGAGTCAACGAGGCGCTCTTCATGGCGCCGTCCAAAGGGCTCGTCACCGTGGCCACCGTGGGCGACTCCGCCGTCATCGACGGAGCTCTCACCGGCGCCGGGCGCGTCTGCCAAGGCGTCGGGAAGCTCGTCGGCGCCACGCAGAACGGCTTCGTGCGCGCCTACGCCTCGTACATCCTCGCGGGCGCGGTGGCCGCGGTGGCGCTCGTCCTGGCGTTCAGGCTCTGAAGGGGATCACGAACAATGGAAAACGCAATGGAAGTCTCACAGTTCCCCTGGTTGACCGCGATGGTCGCCCTCCCGGCCCTCGGCGCGGCCCTGCTGGGCCTCGTCCCCGCGCTGCGGCGCTCGGCCGGACGGGCCGTCGCCCTCGCCGTGTCCGCAGCCGAACTGGTCCTCGCGCTCGTCGTCGCTGCCACGCGCTTCGACTGGTCGGCCCCCGCCTCGTACCAGGTCACCGACTCCCTCAAGTGGATCCCCCAGCTGGGAATCAGCTGGTCCCTGTCCGTGAGCGCCCTGTCCCTCGTGATGGTGCTGCTCGCCACCGCGCTGGTTCCGCTGGTGCTCGTCGCCGGGTGGGACGAGGAGGAACCCGCCGACCAGGGGGCCTATCCCGCCCTGGTCCTCGCGCTCGAGTCCTTCATGGTCACGATCTTCACGGCGTGGGATCTCGCGGTCTTCTACTTCGCCTTCGAGGCAATGCTGGTGCCCCTCTACCTCATGATCGGCCGCTACGGGGTGGGCGGGGAGGCCGCGCGCCACCGGGCCGCCATGAAGTTCCTCCTCTACTCGCTCTTCGGCGGGCTCGTCATGCTGGGCGGCGTCGTCGCCCTGTGGGCGACGGCCCCCGCGCCCGCCTCCCGTGAGACCTTCTTCCGTTTCGACACGCTCGCCCAAGTGTCCCAGTCCCTGCCCCAGGGGGCACAGGCCCTCGTCTTCGCGACCTTCATGGTGGCCTTCGCCATCAAAGCGCCGATGGTGCCCGTCCACACGTGGCTGCCCGACACGGCCGCCGTGGCCCGCCCCGGCACGTCGGTGCTGCTGGTCGGCGTCCTCGACAAGATCGGCACTTACGGGATGATCGTGCTGTGCCTGCGGATGCTCCCCGGTCCATCGGCCTCCGCCAGGTGGGCGATGGCGGTCCTGGCCGTCGTGTCCATCATCTGGGGCGGCCTGGCCGCCAACGGACAGAACGACATTATGCGCCTGGTGTCCTACACCTCGGTGTCCCACTTCGGTTTCATGGTGCTCGGCGTCTTCATCGGCTCCGAGACGGCACTGGTGGGGGCGATGTTCTACATGGTCGCCCACGGGGTGTCCATTGCCGCGATGTTCTGGTTGTCCGGGTGGCTGTCGCGCCGGGGCGGCACACAGGACATGCGCGAGTACGCCGGGATGCAGCGCGTCGCGCCCGTCCTGGCGGGCCTGTGGCTGACGGCCGGCCTGGCCTCCATCGCGCTTCCCGGCCTGTCGGGCTTCGTGCCCGAGTACCTGGTCCTGATGGGGACGTGGCGCGTCAACGTTCCGATCGCCGTCTTCGCGGTCCTCGGCGTCGTCATCGCCGCCATGTACGTGCTCATGCCCTACCAGCGGGTGTTCACGGGTGCCCCCGCCAAGGGCAAGGAGGGCCTGAGCGACCTCGGCGGGCGCGAGAGGGCCGTCATGGCCCCCATCGTCGCCGCGATGCTGGTCCTGGGCATCTGGAGCGCCCCGCTCGTCTCGGCGCTCACCCCCATCGCCAATGACGCGGCCCTGGGCTCCCCGGCGCCGACCGCCTCCGCTTCTCCCGAAGGGAGCTCCAAGTGATCCCCCTGCCCCAAGCAGCTTTCTCCGCCCCCGACGTCCGGTGGGCGGCGCTGGCCCCCATCCTCATCGTCCTGGGCACCGCCGTGCTGAGCGTGCTGGTCGAGGCTTTCGCCCCCGTGCGCGCCCGTCGGCCCATCGTCATCGGCCTCGCCCTCTTCGCCACCGGCGCCGCGGCGGCCGTCCTGGCGCTGCGGTGGACCACCGTGCTGGCGGCCCCCGCCTCGTTGGGGGAGTACATCGAGGATCCACTGACCGTGGGCGCGCAGTTCGCCTTGGCGATCATCGGTTTCCTGTCGATTCTGGTCATGGCCGACCGCACGCGTGTGGGGGACGGGTCCTTCGCGGCCCAGCCCTCCGACCGCCCGGGCTCGGCCGCTGAGGAGCTGTCCGAGGCGAAGGGCTACCAGCGCTCCGAGGTCTTCCCCCTGGCCCTGTTCTCGTTGGGCGGCATGATGGTCTTCCCGGCGGCGGACAACTTCGTGGCGCTCTTCGTCGCCCTGGAGGTCATGTCGCTGCCGCTGTACGTGCTCGCGGCCACCGCCCGCAGACGCAGGCAGCTGTCCCACGAGGCTGCGCTGAAGTACTTCGTCCTGGGCGCCTTCTCCTCGGCGTTCATGCTCATGGGCGCGGCCCTGCTCTTCGGCGCGTCGAACTCCCTGACGATCTCGGCCCTCGCCCAGGCGATCGGCGCCTCCGTGGCGATGGACCGCCTGGTCCTCATCGGCGTCCTGTGCGTCATGACCGGCCTGCTGTTCAAGGTGGGCGCGGCGCCCTTCCACGCGTGGGCCCCAGACGTGTACACCGGTGCGCCCACGCCGGTCACCGGGTTCATGGCGGCGGCCGTGAAGGTGGCGGCGTTCGGCGCGCTGCTCCGCTTCTACCAGGTGGTGGCGGGCCTGTTGTCGTGGGACCTGCTCCCCGTGTTCCTGGCCGTCGCCGCAGCCACCATCGTGGTGGGCACCTTCGTCGGGCTCGTCCAGTCGGACGTGAAGAGGATGCTCGCCTTCTCGTCGATCGCGCACGCAGGGTTCATCCTCATTGGCGTGTTCTCGCTGGTCAAGGGCAGTTCCGGCCATGTGCTGCTCTACGTGCTGTCCTACGGCCTGGCCACGGTCGGCGCCTTCGGCGTCGTGACACTGGTGCGCACGCGCGACCAGGACGGTGCGGTGGGAGGCGAGGCCAACCAGTTGTCGCGCTGGGCGGGCCTGGGGCGGACGAACCCGTGGGTGGCGGCTTCCATGCTCGTGTTCCTGCTGTCCTTCGCGGGCATCCCGCTCACGGGCGGTTTCATCGGCAAGTTCGTGGTCTTCTCCGACGGCGCCGCCGGGGGCCTCGCCTGGCTGGTCGTCGTGGCCCTGGTCGCCTCGGCGATCACGGCCTTCTACTACTTCCGCCTCGTGCGCCTCATGTTCTTCACCGAGCCGGAGGGGGACGCGGTGGTGGTGCGCAGTGAGGGACTGACGGGGATCGCGGTCGCGATCTGCGCTGTGGCGACCATCGCACTCGGCGTATTCCCGGGCCCCGTGTTGTCCCAGCTGTCGAAGATCGTCATACTTCTTCCGTGAGCGTTTCAGCAGCAGATCTTCATGTTCCCGGCCTCGAGTCCCGCATTTCCCCGGGGCTCGAGGCCGTTGAACGCCAGCTGACCGGGGCGGTCTCCTCGTCCCGGGGCCTCGTCGACGAACTGACCGCCCACTTGTCGGCGGCGGGGGGCAAGCGGCTGCGCCCGCTGCTCACCCTGGTGTGCGCCCAGCTGGGACGCCCCGAACTGGCGCTCGGCGAGCGCGTCATCACAGGCGCCACGGCGGTGGAGCTCACGCATCTGGCGTCCCTGTACCACGACGACGTCATGGATTCGGCGCCCACACGGCGCGGCGTCCCCTCCGCCCAGCGGCTGTGGGGGAACAACAGGGCGATCCTGGCGGGGGACGTGCTTTTCGCGAGGGCGTCGAAACTGGTCGCTTCGCTGGGCCCGGAGATGGTCACGCGCCACGCCGTGACTTTCGAGCGCCTGTGCGCGGGGCAGCTGAACGAGACCTTCGGCCCGGTCCCAGGGGAGGATCCAGTGGAGTTCTACCTGCGTGTCCTCGCCGACAAGACGGGGTCCCTGGTGTCCTCGGCGGCCGCCTTCGGGGCGCTGCTGGCGGACGCGGGGGCTTTCGTGGGCGATGTGGTCGCCGAGTTCGGCGAACGGGTGGGAGTGGCGTTCCAGATCGCCGACGACGTCCTGGACCTGGCGTCCTCTGGGGGCCAGTCGGGCAAGACCCCGGGAACGGATCTGCGCGAGGGCGTGGACACGCTGCCGGTGCTGCTGCTGCGCAGGCGCGAGGCGGAGGGCTCCCTCGACGACGCGGGCAGGCGCATCCTGGAGGGCCTGGGCTCGGATCTGTCGTCCGACGAGACGCTGGGCGACGTGGTGTCGATGCTGCGCGTCCACGATGTGCTCGACGAGACCCGCTCTTTGGCGCGCGCCTGGGCCGCTGACGCCATCGACTGCCTCGAGGCGCTGCCCAAGGGCGAGCCGAAGGCGGCACTGGCCGCTTTCGCGCACCTGATGGTGGACAGACTCGTCTGAACGCGAGTGGGGCTCGTCTCAGATGGGCCAGCCCCTCTCCTCGGTGGATACACTTGCGTGGGGCGCCCAACGGTGCGCCCGCCCCGCGCCCGCATCGGGGCGCGACGCCCCTGGGCACTGTGCCCTGGGAACATAGAAGGAGGAACTGGGGTGGCCCCACTCAATGTTGCCGTCATCGGCGCCGGCCCCGCTGGAATCTACGCGTCCGACATCCTGGCGAAGTCGGGGCTCGAGGTGAGCATCGACCTGTTCGAGCGCCTCCCCGCGCCCTACGGGCTGGTCCGTTACGGGGTTGCCCCCGACCACCCGCGCATCAAGCAGATCATCGTCGCCCTGTACAAGATCCTCCAGCGCGGGGATATCCGCCTGCTGGGCAATGTCGAGGTCGGCCGCGACGTCACCATTGAGGATCTGCGCGACCACTACGACGCGATCATCATCGCCACGGGCGCCGACAGGGACGCGCCCCTGCCGATCCCCGGCATCGACCTGCCCGAGTCATACGGCGCCGCGGACTTCGTGTCCTGGTACGACGGCAACCCCGACTACCCGCGCACCTGGCCGTTGGAGGCCAAGGAGGTCGCCGTGATCGGCGTGGGCAATGTTGCCCTCGACATCTCCCGCGTCCTGGCCAAGCACGCGCCCGACATGCTGCGCACCGAGGTCCCCGCCAACGTCGCCGAGGCACTGGCCGAGAACCCGGTCACAGATATCCACATCTTCGGCCGGCGCGGTCCCGCCCAGGTGAAGTTCACGCCGCTGGAACTGCGCGAGCTGGGCAAGGTCCCCGACGTGGACGTCATCGTCTCGGAGGAGGACTTCGACTTCGACGACGGCTCGCAGCGGGCGCTGCGCGAGTCCAACCAGCAGCGCCAAGTGGTCAAGGCACTCACGAACTACGCGATGGCGGACCCGGATGAGCGCACGGCGTCGCGGCGCATCCACATCCACCTCTTCCAGTCGCCCGTGGAGGTCGTCGCTGACGGAGACGGGCACGTCAAGGCGCTGCGCACCGAGCGCACGCAGCTCAACGGCGACGGCACGGTGTCGGGCACGGGAGTCATCACGACGTGGCCCGTGCAGGCCGTGTACCGCGCGGTCGGCTACTACTCGTCGCCGATCCGGGGCCTGCCCTTCGACACGCGGGCGGGCGTCGTGCCGAACGTGGAGGGCCGCGTCATCGATTCGGCGACCACGAAGGACCAGTCCGCCCCCGTGGTCCCCGGCGTCTACGCGACCGGGTGGATCAAGCGCGGGCCCGTGGGCCTGATCGGCTCCACGAAGTCCGACGCGCAGCAGACCATCGCCCACCTCGTGGAGGACGCGGGCGAGGGGCGCCTGCACGCCGCCACGCGGGCCGTCGGCCACGAGGCGATGGTCGCGCTGCTGGAGGAGCGCGGCATCGAGTACACCACCTGGGAGGGCTGGGAGCTGCTGGACGCCTACGAGCAGGCGCTCGGGACGGCCTACGGCGAGCTCCCCGGCGGCCGGGGGCTGCGCGAGCGCGTCAAGGTGGTGTCCCGGCGCGCCATGACGGATATCTCGAGGGGCCATGACGTCGATGCCGCGGGGGCGGACCTCATCGGGCAGATGGGGGAGATGGGCGTGCCCACGGCCCCCGAGCGCTTCGACGACTACACGGGGCCCGGCCGTCGCCACTGAGCGCCTCGGCGCGGCCTGCGCGGCGCCGCTCGCCCGGTGGCCGGACCGGGTGCGGTGCCAGGCTGCGGCCGCCCGGCGCCGCCCCTGCGGGCCAGCGTCGGCGGGCGTCGGAGATTCCAGCCGGGTATCCGGGTTCTCCCAGGAGCTTTACAGGTAACCTCCGTAGGCTGGCGCGCATGAGCCACCGGAGTTATCACAACGGACTGAAGACAGTCCTGTTGCTCGGAGGCATGTGGGCCCTGTTGCTCGCCGTCGGCGCTGTTATCGTGGCGGGCACCGGCAACCGGCTCTGGATCTTCGTGTTCGCGGTCATCGGCCTCGTCCAGACGGGATTCTCCTACTGGAACTCGGCGTCGGTCGCGCTGCGTTCGATGGACGCCTACCAGGTGGACGAGGCCGAGCAGCCCGTCCTCCACGCCATCGTCCGCGAGCTGGCCGAGCGGGCCGACCAGCCGATGCCGACGATCTGGGTGGCCCCTACGCGCACACCGAACGCTTTCGCGACGGGGCGGGATCCAGAGCACGCCGCGGTGTGCTGCACGGAGGGGATCTTGGAGATCCTGGGGGAGCGGGAGCTGCGCGGCGTGCTGGGGCACGAGCTCATGCACGTGTACAACCGCGACATCCTGACCTCGTCGGTGGCAGCGGCCATGGCGGGGATCGTCACCTCGATCGCCCAGTTCTTCATGTTCTTCGGCGGCTCGCGCAGGGACGGCGAGGAGGGGGGCCTCGGTTTCCTCGGCGCCATCGCGATCGCGCTCCTGGCCCCCGTCGCCGCCTTCCTCATCCAGTTCTCGCTGTCGCGCACGCGCGAGTACGACGCCGACGAGGACGGGGCGGAGCTCACCCACGATCCGCTGGCCCTCGCCTCGGCGCTGCGCAAGCTGGAGGCGGCGACGGACCGCGTGCCCATGGCGCCGACCCCGGCGAACCAGAACGTCGCGGCGATGATGATCGCGAACCCCTTCCGGGCCGGGGGGCTCGCGAACCTGTTCTCCACCCATCCGCCGATGGAGGAGCGCATAGCCCGCCTGGAGCGGATGGCGGGCTACTAGCGCCGTCGACTCCCGTCGGCTCAGCGGTAGTTGACGAACTGGAGGGCGACGTCGAAGGCCTCCCCTTCGGGGCCCTTGAGCAGGGCGATCACGGTCTGCAGGTCGTCGCGGGACTTCGAGGACACTCGGAGCGCGTCGCCCTGGATCTGGGGCTTGACGCCCTTGGGGGCCTCGTCGCGGATGAGTTTGGCGATCTTCTTCGCGGTGTCCTGGGGGATGCCCTCCTTGAGGGGGCACGTGAGCGTGAAGAGCTTGCCCGAGGCCTTGGGTTCGCGGCCCGCGTAGTCGAGGACCTTGAGGGACAGGCCCCTGCGGATGAGCTTGCTCTGGAGCACGTCGAGGACCGCCAGGACCCGGGAGGCCGAGTTCGCTGTCATGGTGATGGAGTCCCCGGACAGGGCGATGGAGGCGTCGACGCCCCGGAAGTCGTAGCGGTTGGCGATCTCCTTGGCGGTCTGGTTGACGGCGTTGTCGACCTCTTGGCGGTCGAGGGTGGAGACGATGTCGAAGGAGGAATCTGCCATGATGATGCCTTTCGTTGGAATCCTGCCGTTCCCCGTGCCGATTGGCGTTGCGGGGACCTTTGGTGCTATTCTTCCACGGCACCGCAAAACGGTGCATGGCAGGTTACCAAAGCGGCCAAATGGATCTGACTGTAAATCAGACGCTTCGTGCTTCGGGGGTTCGAATCCCTCACCTGCCACTCTCCCGGCGGCCAGTCGTCGGGAGGCGCGTGTGAGTTCCTTCTCAGGGAATCGGATTGCCCGCAGCGTCCGCCTTGGGATAGAGTTTCCGGCGTTGCCCCGATAGCTCAGTAGGCAGAGCGTCTCCATGGTAAGGAGAAGGTCAAGGGTTCGATTCCCTTTCGGGGCTCTGGTCGCGGCCCAGGCCGCAACCGCTGCGGCGGGGTAGCTCAGCTGGTCAGAGCGCACGACTCATAATCGTGAGGTCGCGGGTTCGAGCCCCGCCCCCGCTACCGATAACCGACAGGTCGCTCGCGACACCAACAGCAAACGAGGGAAGTACCGTGGCAAGCAAGTCCCAGGACGTTCGCCCCAAGATCACTCTGGCGTGCTCGGAGTGCAAAGAGCGCAACTACATCACGAAGAAGAACCGCCGCAACACGCCCGACAGGCTCGAGCTGGCGAAGTTCTGCCCGCGCTGCAGGAAGTCGACGCGCCACCGCGAGACCCGCTGAGCGCGTCGTGCACCGCCCCGAGGAGTGATTCTCCTCGGGGTTCTTTTATCGGAGGATCGTGGGGCGTCTCATTTCCTCTGCTTCTGCCTGTCGGTCCTCCGGCTGTGTCCGCGGCGCTGGGGCGAGGGGTCCGGGCCGTCGGCCGTTGGGGGCGGCGTCGGTGAGGGAGAGGAGAGCGGGAGGTAGTGGTCGTCGATAGCCTCTTTGTAGGCGTCGTCGTCCCCCGACTCGCAGGCGCGCAGGATCGCCGCGTGCGCCTCGGCGCTGGCCAGGAGGTGCTCCTTGCTGGCCGTGTCCAGTCGCGGGGCGCGCGCCTGGTGGATCAGCCACATCGCCGAGACGAGCTGCGACATCAGCGGGTTGTGCAGGGGCTCGAGCAGAGCGGAGTGGAAGGCGATGTCCTCGGCCGGGCAGGTCCTGCCCGCTTGTGCTTTAATGCGCATGGCATCGACGAGGTCCCACAACCGGGGGTCGCGGTTGCCCTTCATGGCGGCCAGGAGCCCGGGCGCGATGCCGAGGTCCAGGGCGCGGCGGGTGTCGATGATCGAGCGCAGGGACTGGATCCCGTTGATCTCGTCGAGGGCGGAGCGCAGGACCAGTGTCTCGACCAGGGGCTGCAGGGACATGGCGCCGACGTAGGAGCCCGAGCCCTGCCGCACTGTGACGATGTCGAGGGCCTCCAGTTTGCGCAGGGCCTCGCGCACGGAGGAGCGCGATACGCCGAGGTCGGCGCACAGGGAGGCCTCGGTGGGCAGTCGGTCCCCGGTGCGCAGGCCGTGCTGCAGGATGTAGGCCTTGATCGCGTCCATCGTCGCGGTCGAACGCGTGTCCGCCGCAGGGGCGTTATCGTTCTGCAACCGTATCGACGCGATTGCGGCCTCTATGGCTTGCGTTGATTTGTCTGACAACATACGATCATCCTAACGGAGCGGGAACGCCGCACATCCACCTTTCTCGAAGATGAGGAGAGAAAATGCGAATCCGCAAGTCCCTCGCATCAGGTGCGGCCGTCGCGGCAGCGGCGGCGCTGGTGCTCACTGCCTGCGGTGGCGGACAGACTTCGTCCACGCCTCAGAGTAGCGGTGGAGGGCCTACCGGCGAAATCAACGTCGGCGTCGCCTACGCGACCAACGACTACGGGCCGGTCACCACATCGGCCCTGGCGCTGGGCACCAACTGGCACGTGCTGGAGGGGCTCTACGCGTTCAACATGGTCGACTACTCGATCCGGCCGGCCCTGGCCAAGGGCGATCCCGTGGAGGTCTCCCCCACCGAGTACGAGGTCGCCCTCCGCGACGGGGCGAAGTTCTCCGACGGGACCGCAGTCACGGCCAACGACGTCGTCGTCTCCTACGAGAGGGCCGTGGATCCCACCTCCATCTACAAGCAGTTCTTCACCTTCGTCGACTCCGTCACCGCCAAGGACAGCGCCACGGTCACCATCAAGCTGAAGCACCCCTTCTCAATGCTCAAGGACCGCTTCGCCAATGTGCGCGTCGCCCCCTCCTCCATGGACGCGAACACGCTCAAGAAGCAGCCGATTGGCTCGGGCCCCTACAAGTACGAGAGCGTCTCGCCGACCGAGGTCACCGCTGTCCCCAACGACCAGTACAACGGGTCCGTGCCCGCCACCGCCGCCAGACTCCGCTGGCACGTGCTCAAGGACGACTCCGCGAGGCTCTCCGCGGCCGTTGACGGCACGGTGGACATCATCGAGGCCGTCCCCGCCAGCGCCGCCCACCAGCTCAGGGCGGCCGGGTGGACCGTCGAAGCGGTCCCCGGGTACAACAACCCCTTCCTCATGTTCAACACAACGAAGGCCCCCTTCGACAAGCCCGAGGTGCGCCAGGCGGTCCTCAGGGCCATCGACCGCCAGAAGCTGGTCGATGGCCCGATGGAGGGCCAGGCCGACGTCGCCACGTCCTTCCTGCCCGAGTCCAGTCCCGCCCACAAGAAGCCCTCCACTGACCTGGGCTACGACCCGCAGTCGGCCATGAAGCAGCTGGCCGACGTGGGCGCCGTGGGAACCGAGATCACCCTCACCACCACCGATCACCCATGGATCGCGAACCTCGTCCCGCAGGTGAAGGCGGACCTGGAGGCCCTCGGCCTGACCGTCAAGGTCGACCCCCTCGCTGACCTCTACAGCAGCGTGACCGACGTCGACGAACCCAGTTACGACATCGTCATGGCCCCCGGCGACCCGTCCGTGTTCGGCATGGACCCCGGCGTCATCATGTCCTGGTGGAACGGCGACAACATTTGGACCCAGAAGCGCGATTCCTGGGCGAAGACCGCGCCCGACGCCTTCAGGTCCTTCCAGGCCATCGTCGACGAGACGGTGCAGCTGAAGCCCGACGACCCCGCCGCGCTCGCCAAGTGGGGCCAGGCCCAGGACCTCCTGGCGGAGCAGGCCGTCATCTACCCCCTGTTCCACCGCAAGATGCTCACGGCCTACAAACCGAACAAAGTGGCGGACTTCAGCCCCATCGCCGCCACCGGCCTGCAGCTGCTCGGTGTGAGCGCCAAGTGACGCCGCTCGAAACCCGTGCCCGCGAGTTCCGGGGCGTGTTCGACACGAATGAGATGCCCCGCCTGGTTGCCGCCCTGGACGGCGGGTGGAAACAGCGAGTGGGCCGCCCCAGTGCTCCGGGGTGCGGGGCTGTTGGCCGGTTGACGAAGTCGGGGCGGGGGCAGTGCCGCCCCTCGCCCCAGGAGCACAGGAGGAAGCAGTGATGGAGGCCAGTGGAGGCGCCCCGCCGGCGCGGGGGCCGTGGGAACTGGAGGACGAGGCGAGGGGGCCCGCAGAGCGCCAGCTGCTCGCCCTCGACATAGGGGGGACGAAAGTGGCGTGGGGCCTGGTCCGGGTCCGCGCCCGCCGCCTCAGCGCCTCCCAGCGGGGCGCGGTCCCCACCTCGGCCTGGGAAGGGGGCCCCGGGGTGGCGCGCCGCGTCACAGAGCTGGCCCAGCGCCTCGTCGCGGACAACCCGGGCATCGATGGGATCGGCGTGGCCAGCGCGGGGGTGGTCGATCCCGCCTCGGGCGCCATCGTCTCGGCCACGGGCACGATGCCGGGCTGGGCGGGCACGCCCCTGGGGGGCGCGCTCGCCGGGGCGACGGGCCGTCCGGTGGCCGTCCTCAACGATGTGCACGCCCACGGCCTGGGGGAGGCGGTCCTGGGCGCGGGGCGAGGCTTCGGGACTGTCCTGTCCTTCGCGGTGGGGACCGGGCTGGGGGGCGCGCTGGTCCACCACGGGTCAGTGTTCCAGGGCGCCCACCACATCGCGGGCCACTTCGGGCACATCCACCACCATTTCGCGCCGGATATGGAGTGCTCCTGCGGGCGCTCGGGCCACATCGAGGCGTTCTGCTCGGGTTCCGGCATCGTCCGGTGGTACAACTCCCTGCGCGGCGGCGCCGACCCGGAGGCCTGCGACGGGCGGGGCCTGCAGGAGTTGGCCGACGGCGGCAACGCCTTGGCGGCCACGTGCTTCGAGCGCTCGGGCTACGCCCTGGGCGAGGCCATCGCCTCGTTGTCGAACTGCGTGGATCCCGGTGCCGTCGTCCTGTCGGGGTCGATGACCAGGTCGGGTCCGCGCTGGTGGGATGCGCTCCGGCTGGGTTACGCGGCGGGGGCGATGACGCCCTTGGCGGGCGTCCCGCTGCTGCCCGGCGCCCTGGGGGGAGACGCCCCCCTGCTGGGGGCGGCCCTCGAGTTGTTGTCACGTGGGCAATAGTGGCCGCAAGGCCAATCGTGGAAGAGAGAAGACCATGACACATCCGTTGATCGCTTCGCTGCGCGGCCGTTTGATCGTTTCCGTGCAGGCGTACCCCGGTGAGCCCATGCGCCACCCCGAGACGATGGCGCAGATCGCGCGCGCCGCCGAGATCGGGGGTGCCGCCGCGATCCGCTGCCAGGGGCTGTCGGACATCTCGGCCATCAAGGGCAGGGTGCAGGTGCCCGTCATCGGCCTGTGGAAGGAGGGGCGCGACGGCGTCTACATCACCCCGAGCCTGCGCCACGCGCGGGCGTGCGTGATGGCGGGCGCGGATGTTGTCGCCATCGACGCCACCGACCGCCCCCGCGCCGACGGGCGCGACTACGCCCAGACCGTCGCGGAGTTGAAGCGGGAAGGGGCCCTGGTCATGGCGGACTGCGGGTCCTTGGGGGACGCCAGGCGCGCCGTCGAGGCGGGTTCCGACATCGTTTCGACGACGCTGGCGGGTTACACGGGGGACCGCGAGAAGACCGAGGGGCCGGACTTGGAACTGCTGGCCAGCATCATCCAGGAGTTCCCCGGTGTGCCCGTGATCTGCGAGGGCCGCGTCCACACGCCCGGGGACGCCGCGGCGGCCATCGGGGCGGGCGCTTTCGCCGTCATCGTCGGCACGGCCATCACGCACCCCACGTCCATCACCGGCTGGTTCAAGGCGGCGGTCGAGGGGGCCCGGGCCTGATCCCGTGGCGGCGGTCGAGGGAGCTCGGCCCTGCCTCCGCGTCCGCCGGAAAGGGGCTGCCGCGCCACCGCCACTGCCCGTATTCGTGGGGGCGGCGGCGGTGGCGCGTATATCGCCCAGTGGAGCCTGGGTTGGGGAGCACTTGCGCGTGTGACGGTATCATTCCCGAGGCTGATGTCCTACTCGTCCGGTATGTGGGATGTGGTTCGGTTGTCGGAGTGCGGTGGGTAAGTTGGGGGCACGTGCCTGTCGGCGTCGCAGGAGCGGGTCTGGAGTGTGCCGGATCCTGCTCTTCGCGTGGTGCGGTGAGCCGCCACCTGGCATGAGGAGTATCCGATAGCGGAGAGGGAGGGCATCATGGCGGACATCTACGTGGAAGCCGGCGACTTGGAGAGGCTGCGCAGCGGAGTGGACGCGGTGGCCGACGGGCTGGCGCAGGTGCGTGTGGGGGACACGGCGGGGTACCTGCCCGCCGGAATGGTCGGCAGTGATAGCGCCTCCGTGGTGATGGGGGCGTGCAACACGATTGATGGGCTGGTTGAGGGTGTTGTCGAGGCTTTGCGGGACTATTCGTCTCACGTCGGTGAGACCATCGCGCAATTCGCCGCCACGGAGGACGCCAATACTCTGACGTTCCAGAACGTCGCTAACTCTGCGGGGGTGAACTGATGGTCGCGTGGAGTGACGTCCTGCTTTGGCGTGCGGCGCACATCGAAACGGTCCAGGACGACGCTTCTGCTGCTAGGAAGGCGGCCAGGGAGCATGTGCGGGAGTTGGAGGTCTATTACAGCCGCATTGCTTCACAGGGATTGGCGATCGATGCTATGCGGCAGGCCCTGTCGCGTGTGCAGGACGAGCTGGATCATGCGGTCAATGCGATCAGCGCGTACATGCTGGCGTGCGCGGAGGCCATTGACGGCGTCCGCGTCGTCGAGGCGAAGGTGAGGAGCGCGTTGGAGATCTCCGAGGAGATCGGCTGCACCATACACGACGACGGCAGCGTCAGCATTCCTTACATCGATTTGAGTGACGCGGTGAGATACGGAAAGGCAGATGTTCTGCTGGGTAAGTACTCCGACTTGCGCATGTGCATTGCTGCTGCTCTGTCGGTCGCCCGCAAGGTGGACGAGGAACTGCGCAGGAAGCTGCAGGAGTTGGCCGAGGACAAGTTCGAGCAGAACGGTCCCAAAGAGGGGCGCCACTCGGCGTCCCCGGGCCTGCCCGACGACGCGGACGAGTCGTGGTCCCCATCCGAGGTGAGCGCGTGGTGGGCTGCCCTGACCGATGAGGAGCGCCAGGCGTGCATCGAGCGCGATCCTTTGAAGTACGGCAACTTGGACGGGATCGACATGGCGTCGCGGGACAAGGCGAACCGGATGGCCTTGTACGGCTATGACACGGGCGGGAACGCCAGCATCCGGTTGGGGAGCACGGGGCTGTTGCAGCAGGCGCAGGACAAGTTCGACCAGGCGCAGGCCGCGTACGATGATTGCGTGGGCGCGCACGGCGAGGACAGTGACGAGGCCAAGGCCCTCAAGGCGGAGCGGGACCGCGCCGAGCGGGATCTGAAGGATTTGCAGAAGATCGACGAGCGATTGCGCAAAGGCGCCGGGAAGGACGGGGAGCCCGTGTCTCTGCTCGCCTTGGACACGTCGGGGGAGCAGGTGAAGGCGGCTGTGGCTGTGGGGGATGTGGACCACGCCCAGCACGTCGCGAACTTCACCCCGGGCATGGGCACGAATGTGCGCGACTCGTTGGACAACTACGTGGATGTCGCCGACCGCATGCGCGACAACACAGCGGATAAGGTCGGCATAGGAAAGTCTGATGTCGCTGTGGTGGCGTGGTTGAACTACGACGCCCCGACGGACGTCACGAAGACCTGGGACTTGGATGTGGCCAGTACGGAGAAGGCGCACGCGGGGGCCGACCGTTTGGCGGGGTTCCTCACGGGTGTGCGTTCGTGGCGCGATGAGCAGGGTGGGTCTTTGCATTTGACCAGTGTGTCCCACTCCTACGGGTCCACCACTGCTGGGCTGGCGATGCGGCAGATGGGTGAGGGGGTTGTGGACGACCACGTCTACCTGGCTTCCCCGGGCAGTGGGGCGTATTCGGTGGGGGCGTTGGGGGTTGATCCCTCCCACGTGTGGGTCTCCGCCGTGCCCGAGGGCGACATGGTGCAGGGGATGGGCCCCGATGGCACATTCGGGCGGGATCCCCAGGAGTTGGAGGGCATCCAGCACCTGTCGGGGGACGCCACGGGGGCACAGGGGTACGATCCCCAGCCTTCGTCGCCTGTCGCGAACCATTCCTCCTACTTCGCTCCGCCCAAGCCGGGGGAGGAGAATGAGGCGTTCAACGACGTCTGCCGGGTCGTGGGGGGCGCGAAGTGAGTGGTCGTGTGTTCGCCAGGGCCGCTGGCGTGCTTGTGTGTGCGGTTCTGTTGGTGTCGGGGTGTGGGTTGGTTCCTCGGTCGCAGAGCCCGCAGGAGGCGTTGGGTTTGCCGCAGGCGGAGACGCCGTTTGCCCAGCGTGAGCCGATTGAGGAGTATCTGCGCACGGTGGAGCCTGTGATGAGGCGGTTCGTGCACGCGCTGGCGGAGAAAGGCGGCGGGGTGATCGGGGTCGATGATCGGCGGTACTTCAATGCGTGCACTGACCTGGGTCCTGGTAAGGAGGAGGGCTGGGCGTTCGGGACCGAGCGGCTATTCATTTCATCGTTGACGGATGAGGACATTGAGGACGCTGCGTCGCAGTACTTGTCGGTGTTGCCGTCGTACAAGGGTGGGCGTGGGAAGACCCAGAAGGACGGGTCGCGGGAGTACCGCAGTGACGATGGTGCCAATGGCGGTGAATTGCAGGTGGACTACTTTCCGGATGATCGTTCCTCCATGCACTATGAGTCTGGGTGTGTGCCGTCGGATGGGTCGATGGGGGACCTCAACGAGTACGTGCTGCCGTCGGTCGAGGAGGCGTTCCCCGATATGGTGGTCTACCCGGCGTTCGACAAGGACACGAAGCAGCCGAACACGCCCCCGCCGCCCCGAAATGCTTCCGGCCAGTCCGGGCAGTCGGGCCAGCCAGCCCAGTCCGGCGACGGGTCGGGGGAGGGCCAGTGAGCGCGCGCTGGATACGAGGGCGCGGAGGGCCGTTGCTAGCCGCCGCACGGACTTCCGGCCGCTGTGCTTCCGTCCGCGCCGCAGCGCTCGAGCTGCTGTGTTTCCGCCCGAGCCGTGTTCTGGTGAGAGGAAGCGCGAAGTGAGTGGCCGTGTGTTCGCCAGGGCCGCTGGTGTGCTTGTGTGTGGGGTTCTGTTGGTGTCGGGGTGTGGGTTGGTTCCTCGGTCGCAGAGCCCGCAGGAGGCGTTGGGTTTGCCGCAGGCGGAGACGCCGTTTGCCCAGCGTGAGTCGATTGAGGAGTACTTGCGCACGGTGGAGCCTGTGATGAGGCGGTTCGTGCACGCTCTCGCCGAGAAGGAGGGTGTGATCGGGGTCAATGATCGACGTTACTTCAACGCATGCACTGATAGGGGACCCGGTAAGGAGGAGGGCTGGGCGTTCGGGACTGAAGTGTTCTACATTTCATCGTTGACGGATGAGGACATTGAGGGCGCTGCGTCGCAGTACTTGTCGGTGTTGCCCTCGTACAAAGGGACGAGAGGGGATGTGCAGAAGGACGGCTCTTTCGTCCTGCGTAGCGGGGATGCTGGCAATGGCGGTGAGTTGTCGGTCTACTATTTCCCGGATGATCGGTCCTCCATCCGCTATGAGTCTGGGTGTGTGCCGTCGGATGGGTCGATGGGGGACCTCAACGAGTATGTGCTGCCCACTGTTGAGGAGGCGTTCCCCGATATGGTGGTGTACCCGGCGTTCGACAAGGACACGAAGCAGCCGAACACGCCCCCACCGCCTCGGGGCGGCTCTGGCCAGTCCGGGCAGTCGGGCCAGCCAGCCCAGTCGGGCGGGTCCGGTGACGGGTCGGGGGAGGACCAGTGAGCGCGCGCCGGAAATGGGGCGTGGTCCTCGCCACCCTGCTCCTGGTCGGGTGCGCGCCGCTCTCGCCGCACGAAGGCCCATCGACCGCGCCACCGACGACGGGGACGCCGTCCGCCTCGGGCACTGCGGGGACGGACGATGGGCAATCGGCCGGGCAGGGGGACACCACCGGGGATGTGATGCGCGGGATCACCCTCGACGGCGTCGATGACCTCGGCGCGGCGGAGCGGGCTATCGACGCGCTCCCCTTCACTGCCACGGTCCGCTTGGTCACCGACCCCGAGCGCGGCCCCGAGGACTACCGGGACGCGATCACCGCGCTGTCCTCCCGGGCGCGCCTGGTCGTGCAACTGGTCGATTCCACCGCTCTGGCCGGTCTCAGAGTCGAAGAGGCCCGGTGGAGGGCGCGTGCCTTCGTGGAGCGCTACGCCGGGCAGGTCGAGGTGTGGGAGGTCGGCAACGAGGTCAACGGCGCTTGGGCGGGCACTGGACCCCAGGAGATCAACGCGAAAGTGCTGGCGATGGCGGAGCAGGTGAGGGCCGCCGGCGAGTCTACGGCGATCACCGTGAACCTGTGGAGCCGCCCTGACTGCTACGAGCAGGAATGGGAGGGCGAGGCCGCCTACCTCGCCACGGTTCCCGCGTTTCTGGCCGGAGCCATCGACTACGCGTTCCTCAGCGCCTACGAGACTGCTTGCGACCCCGTTCAGCGCCCCAGCGCCGCTGAGGTCGGGGACGCGTTGGAGGCCCTGGGCGCCGCGTTCCCGAACGCCCGGCTCGGCATCGGCGAGATCGGAGCCCAGCGCGGCGAGGACAGTGACAGTGGGCATAGCGTCTCCGAGCCGACGCGGGACGAGAAGATCGCGGTCGCGAGGCGGTGGATCGGCATGAACGGCCAACTCGCGCAGCGCTTCGGCGACCGGTACGTGGGCGGCTGGTTCTGGTGGTACTTCCGCCAGGACGTCGCCGAGGCGCCCGCGGGCGAGTCGATAGGCGGGGAGCTGGCGGATCTGCTAGGCGCCCTGTGATTCCGTGACTCCGAGGCGCCCACCGCTCTTGTGGGCGATCCGCCGTCCCCGTTGGGCACCGGTTGTTCCTACTGGGCGGCTCGCCGTCCCGGTTCCGCACCCGGCGGCGCGCCGCTGCGCCTTGTCATGGTTGGGGTGTGGTGTCGAGGAGTGTTTGGACGAGTTGTGCTCCTTCGGGTTGTGCGAGGAGTGGGCGGTCGTGGGGGTGGGTGTTGAAGTGGTGGAGGAGACGGTCGAGTTGGGTGAGGGAGGTGGCGGGGCAGTCGAACTTGATGGTGTAGGTCAGTTTGGGGATTGAAGGATCGGGGTGTATCTCTGTGCCCGCCAGGTTCGTCGTTCCTACGCGGGCGTTGTCGGTCCAGGGGATGCGGACCTCGCCCTGCAGGGGCGAGGCGGTGATGGTCAGCGCGTGGGGCGACAGGGTGAAGGACTGTTTGGGCATCAGAAGAGTGTGCAGGCTCATGTGACGGCCATTGGCCAGAAGATACCCTGCTGACGCGGGGCCGGCCGCCCAGAGGAACGCGTGGACGGGGTAGCCGGTGATGAACCCGTAGACCATGGTCCCGGCGGCTATTGCGTAGTACGCGCAGACCATGAAGAACGTGACGAACCTTGCAGCGTTCGTTCCGGGGATCTCCACTTGGGTTGTGAACACCGCTCGGGGCCTGCGGTGGGCCACGTAGGTGAAAACGAGCGCTAAGGGGATGAAGGGGATGGTCATTGCGGCGACGAAGACGTAGCCAGTGCGCAAGTATTCGTAGTGCAGCACCCTGTGCATGCCGACCAGCAGTGCCACGCCGAATGCCATGGCGAGGACGAACCCGGCGAGAACTAGACCCGCGCGGCGTGTTCTTCGATCCGCCTCGGCGGGGATCTTCGCCTCGGGCAGGCGCACTGGGCGTTTCCTGTAGCGCATTACCAGTTGGCGAGGCCGAGGTGGTAGGGCAGGTGCCAGAAGGTGGCGTCGATGCGTTCACGCCACTCCAGGGGGACAGCCTTCTGGTAAAGCGCTCCCACGCCGGCGGCAACAGCGATTCCAGCCAATGCTCCGGTCGCTGCCCCGGCGGCTGCTCCCGCGCCCACGGCCATTTCTGAGAGTGCTGTACTTGTCGCTGCTTCTGTCACCGTTGATCCTACTGCGCTGCCGACTGCTGCGCCGGCGGCCATTCCGGCGCCTTGGGCGAGGGCGGTTTGGCCGGGGGTGTCGGATGTGGCGATGTCGTAGGCCAGGGTCGCGTAGCCGATGCCCGCCACTACTGTTCCCACGCCTTGGGCCTGGGAGCGTCCGGCGCGGAAGTCGGCTCTGGCTTCGAGGGCGTTCTTGACGGCTTCGTCCATGACGGGGCGCACCACGTGGGAGGCCCCTTTGCCCTGCCTGCCGACTTCGGCGGCAGCATTGTCCATCTGCTGCTCCAACACCTGGGCTCTTCTGGCGAACCCCTGGTCCAAGGCGTCCACGGCCAGCTGCCACGGGCGGTCGGCCACGCCCTGGGCCTCCTGGTCGAAGTAGTTCGCGAACAGCAGGGTGAAGCTCTCGACTTGCAGGGGCCGCAAGTGTTTGTTGACCCAGTCCTCCAAGTCCGACCAGACCCGTTCCACCCGGATGACCAGGGTGCGGTAGTAATCGTGATTGTTCGCCGCTGCGTCCCATTCGCGGCACGCGTCCTCCCAGGCCCACCAATCCTCGATGGGTGTTCCCTGCGGAGGCTCTTGAGGCTTGGGCGGCAGCGGGGGC
Source organism: Schaalia georgiae DSM 6843 (assembly GCF_000429245.1). Classification (GTDB taxonomy): domain Bacteria; phylum Actinomycetota; class Actinomycetes; order Actinomycetales; family Actinomycetaceae; genus Pauljensenia; species Pauljensenia georgiae. The sequence continues at coordinate 40,048 of NZ_AUBM01000010.1, read as the reverse complement.
GGGCACATGATGTCGTAGTCGTTCTCGATCTTCAGGCCCGCCGTCTCCGCTTGGTTGCGGATCGTCTCCATGTCCCTGTAGTGGTAGTCGAGCTGCTGGGCGTAGGCGCGCAGCACCTCGTAAGCGCGATAATGGCGGTCCGACAAGTCGTCGGCGGACTTGCGCAGTTTGTTCAGCATCTCCTCGTACACGTTGGCCGTCTCTCCCATCCAGTACTCCGGGTTCCGCAGGAGGTTGCCGCTCATCTCGACAACGGCGTCGCCAACCTTGCTGTACGCCTCGTAGAACCACGCCGCGACATCGCGGACGCTGTCGGGATTGCACGGAATGCGCGTGTCGATCGAAGTGACCGACACTTCCAGGGAGGTCCCGATCCCACCACTGTCAGCCATGCTACAGCTCCTGTTTCAGAGTCTCGAACGTCCCGGCCACGTCCTCCTCCGTTTCCAGCTGCGCCACTACCAGGGCGCGGAGGTTGTCCTCGATCCTCCTGGCGCGCGCGGCGAACAGGCCCAGATCCGTGCCCTGGGAGCCGATCAGATCGAGGATGAGGGCCTGCGCGATCCCGCCGTCGAGCTCCGTGGGCGCGCCATCGCAGCACGTTTGCGCGTCCTCGGCTATATGCCCGTACCTCGTCGCCATGTTGCTCAACAGGTCGAAGGTGATACACAGATCAGTGCTCATCGCGCCCGCCCATCCGCGCCTCAGGTTCGACGTAGTGGTCGACGCTGAGATGGTCGAAACGCAGGTCCTCCTTGATGCGGGGCAACTGGTCCGTCATGATGAGCGCCCGCCCCTGGTCTTCGCCCAGGCAATCGAGCAGGCGGTCCAAGGACGTGTACGCCAGCAGCACGCGCGTGCCGTCCTCCACGTCCGCCAAAACGACCTGCGCCTGCCCCGCACAGTCCTGCCCCACCGGTACATACAAGGCCGGAGGAGCCACATCCGGATGAGTATTGCGCGACATGTTGTTCACGCGTTCAACCTACCACCGACCAAATGGTAAAAGGAGCCCCCTCCCGAAGAACGGAACGCGGCGTCCGCCCTCCACCCCGGCTGTCCCCGCCCCGCCCGCGGCTGCGACTAGGCTTGTCCTCCATGAGCACACGCCTTTCCTCCCTGACCACGCTGCGCGTCGGCGGCCCCGTCGGCTCCTACGCCGTGGCCGATTCCCGCGAAGACCTCATCGACCGAGTGCGGGCCGCCGACGCCGGGGGCAGTCCCCTGCTGGTCATCGGCGGCGGGTCGAACCTGCTCGCCGCCGACACCCCCTTCAACGGGGCAGTCGTGCGGGACGGGCGCCACGAGGCGCGCGTCCTCGGGGAGGGCGGCCACGCCGGGCCCGCAGCACAGGACGGCGCCCCCGGCGGTGTCCTCGTGCGGGCGAGCGCCGGGACCCCCTGGGACGCTTTCGTGTCGTGGACCCTCGACCAGGGGCTGTCCGGGTTGGAGGCGCTGTCCGGGATCCCCGGCACAGTGGGGGCCTCCCCCGTGCAGAACGTCGGGGCCTACGGGCACGAGGTCGCCGAGACCCTCGACCACGTGCTCGTGTGGGACCGGCAGGAGGGGCGCGAGGCGCGCCTGAACGCTGAGGACCTGGGATTCGGCTACCGCACCTCGGTCATCAAGCGCTCCCTGTCCGCCCACCGGGGGCCGACAGGACGGTGGGTGGTCCTCGACGCCGTCTTCCGCCTCGAGCGCTCCTCCCTGTCGGCGCCGGTCCTCTACGGCGAGCTCGCGCGCCGGATCGGCGTCCGCGCGGGGGAGAGGGCGCAGGCGCGCCTCGTCCGCGACGCGGTGCTCGCCCTGAGGGCAGGCAAGGGCATGGTCCTCGACGACGCCGACCACGACACGTGGAGCGCCGGCTCCTTCTTCACGAACCCCATCCTGAGCGCCGACGAGGCGGACGCCCTGCCCGCGGAGGCCCCACGCTTCCCCACAGGCGACGGCCGAATCAAGACCAGTGCCGCGTGGCTCATCGACCACGCGGGCTTCACGAAGGGCTTCGCACTGCCCGAGGCGGGGGACCCGCCCCGAGCCTCCCTGTCCACGAAGCACGTCCTGGCCCTCACGAACAGGGGAGGGGCGGCGGCCTCGGACATCGAGGCCCTGGCCCGCGCGGTGCGCGCCGGGGTGCGCCGCGCCTACGGCGTCGACCTGGCGCCCGAACCCGTGGCGGTCGGCATCGCCTGGTAGCTTCCGGCCGCACCCGCCTGCCTGGTAGCCGCAGCCGCCGGTCGGCCTCGGCGCAGACTGCGTTAGTGCCGACGACGGCCCCCGACGCGGACGCCGACGCGCGTTGTCGACACCAGCGCGCGTTATAACCCCCTCACAGTGTCGACAACGCGCGTCCGTGTCGACGACCCCCTCACAGTGTCGACGACCCCCTCACGATGTCGACAACGCGCGTCCGTGTCGGGGCGCGTCTGCGCCAGGGCCGGGCCCCTTCGGAGGAAGCCCCTGGGCCCTTCAAGCGGCTGCGGGCTGTGCCGCCAGCCACTCCTCGATCCGGGCGAACCAGCGGAGCTTGGAGGAGGACGGGGCCAGGGAGGCCTCGATGGACTGGCGCGCCAAACCCGCCAACTCACGGTCGGACAACCCGAAGGCGTCGCGCGCCTGGGCGTACTGCTCCACCAGGCGCGAACGGAACAACAGGGGGTCGTCGGCGCCGAGGGCCACGGTCGCTCCCGCGGAGATCAACGATGGCAGCGGCACCTGCGAGAAGTCCGTGTACACCCCCAGGTGGACGTTCGAGGTGGGGCACACCTCGAAGGCCACGCCCTCGGCGACCAGGCGGTCGAGCAGCCCCGGGTCCTCGGCGGTGCGCACCCCGTGCCCGATCCTGCGGGGGTTGAGGGCGGCCACGACCTCGCGGATCGACTCCGGCCCCGCCAGCTCGCCGCCGTGGGGGACCCCCACCAGGCCCGCGCGCCTCGCGATCCTGAAGGCGGGCGCGAAGTCCGCGGTGGTCCCCACCCTCTCGTCGTTCGACAGGCCGAAGCCCACGACCTGGCCCGGCCCGTCCCCCGCGTACTGGGAGGCCAGGCGCGCCAGCACCCGCGCGTCCAGGGGGTGGCGGATCCGGGAGGCGGCGACGATCAGCCCCACGTCCACGCCGGTGTCGGACGAGGCGGCGCGCGCCTCGTCCATCACGATCTCCAGGGCCGGGGTGATTCCGCCGACCCACGGCGCGTAACTGGTCGGATCCACTTGGAGCTCGACGCGCACCGACCCTTCGGCGGCCTCGTCCTCCAAGGTCTCGCGCACGAGGCGCCGCATCGTCGCCTCCGAACGCACCAGGTGGCGCGCCGAGTCGTAGGCGCGCTGGAAGCGGAACCAGCCGCGCCCGTCGGCGGGCATGTTCATCGGGTCGATGTACAGCAGGTGCGGGGGCAGGCGCACCTGCTGCTCGCGCGCGATGTCCACCAGCGTCGAGGGGCGCATCGCCCCCGTGAAGTGCAGGTGCAGGTGCGCTTTGGGCAGTGCGGCCAGGTCGCGGCGCCCCGGGGGAGTGGGGACGGGCGCTGTGAGGTCGGGGACAGCGGGGATGTCCATTCCCTCAGTGCTCACCCAGCCACACGACGATGTCTCGGATCAAGCCGGGGCCCTCGGGCTCGTTGAGGAGCTCGTGGTACGCGCCGTCGACGATGCGCAGACGGACATCGAGGCCGGGGTTGGCGGCCTCCGCCTCGGCGACGAAGTCCCGCGACGCCGCCAGGTCGGCCATCCGGTCCGCGGAGCCGTGCATCACGAGGATCGGCGTGCGGGCCAGGTGGGCGTGGCGCAGCACCTCGTCCCCCTGGATGATCATCGTCACCCCGGTGAGCAGTTGCACGCCGCCGTGGTAGCACAGTGGATCCGCGTCGAATGCCTGCTGCACCCGCGGGTCGCGCGACAGGGGCGACTCCCCGCCCGCGGGTTGTGGGGGGCGGACCACCAGTGAGGGCAGCAGGCGCGCCAGCGGCGCCGCCTTGCGGGCCAACGAGGCGGAGGCGGGCGGCAGGGGGCGCATGGCGGGGGCGGACAGGACGGTGCCGCGCAGGCGCTCGGAGTCGATGAGCGTCGAGGCCGCGGTGACCACGCCGCCCATGGAATGGCCGAAGAGGAACAGATCCGGCGTGCGCGCCCCGGCCAGCGCCAGTCGCCGCATCGCCAGGTGGTCGCGGATCAGTGCGCCCGCGTCCACGCGCCCCCGCGGCCCCCCGGAGGTGCCGTGGCCCGTGTGGTCGTAGAAGGCGATGTCGTAGCCCGCGTCGACCAGCGCTTCCTGCAGCGGCAGGTAGCGGCCCGAGTGCTCCCCGTACCCGTGGGAGATAAGGACCGTCCCCCGGGGGCTGCCGGTGTCGGCGAGGCGGCGGACGAGCCTGCGCGCGTCGGCGGTCATGACAGCAGCTCCTGGACGCGCGTGATGCCCTCGACCAGGTCGTCGTCGGCCAGGGCGTAGGAGAAGCGCAGGAACCCGGACCGGCCGAAAGCCTCGCCGGGAACAGCGGCGACCTCGACCTCGTCCAGGATCAAGTCGGCCAGCTCCGAGGACGTGGTGGCGGTGCGGCCGCGGATCGGGCGGCCCAGTAGCCGGTCGACGCCGACGTAGGCGTAGAACGCGCCCTTGGGCGTGGGCACGTCCAGGTCGTCGATCTGGCGCAGCATATCGATGATGGTGCGGCGGCGGCGGTCGAAGGCGGCGCGCATCTCGTACACCGCGTCGAGGGGGCCCGAGACGGCCGCCAGGGCGGCGCACTGGGCGATGTTGTTGACGTTGCTGGTCAAGTGCGTCTGGAAGGAGGTGGCGGCTGCGACGACATCGGCGGGCCCCATCATCCAGCCGACGCGCCACCCGGTCATGGCGTAGGTCTTCGCCACGCCGTTGAGGATGACGGCCTGGTCGGCCAGTTCGGGCACGAGGGCCACGATGTGGGCCGTCTCGGCGTCCTCGTACAGCAGGTGCTCGTAGATCTCGTCGGAGATCACCCAGATGCCGTGCTCGAGCGCCCATTGGCCGATCGCGGTGAGCTCGGCGGGAGTGTAGACGCTGCCCGTCGGGTTCGATGGCGAGCAGATCAGGAGGACCTTGGTGCGCCCGGTGCGCGCCGCCTCGAGCTGCTCGACGGTGACCTTGTAGTCCTGGTCGGCGCCCGCGAACACCTCGACGGGCGTGGCCCCGGCCAGCTTGACGACCTCGGGGTAGGTGGTCCAGTAGGGAGTGGGCAGGATCGCCTCGTCGCCGGGCCCCAGCAAGGCGGCGAAGGCCTGGAACACCGCCTGCTTGCCGCCGTTGGTGACAACGACATCGGCGGGGGGGACTTCGTAGCCGGAGTCGCGCAGGGTCTTCGCGGCGATCGCCTCGCGCAGTGCGGGCAGGCCCGCGGCCGGGGTGTAGCGGTGCATCGCGGGGTCGCGGGCGGCGCGGACCGCGGCCTCGACAATGTAGTCGGGCGTGGGGAAGTCGGGCTCGCCGGCCCCGAAGCCGATGACGGGCCGGCCGGCGGCTTTGAGCGCCTTGGCTTTCGCGTCGACGGCCAGGGTCGCCGAGGGGGTGATGGCGGTGAAACGGGCAGATACACGGGATGCGGGCGTAGGAGTCATTTCCCCATCGTCCCACGAGGGGGCGCGCGGGAGTGGGCCGCGCTCAGAATGGACAGGTGAGCTACATCTCAACTGAGGGTGCTTTGTCGGTATTCCAGTGGAAAGGATGGCGCGCTAGCCGGGTCCGCTGGACAGTGCGAGCCCCGATCCCCTACACTCGCTCAGGCAGGTTCGCCTGCTTAGGGCAGTGGCGCAATTGGTAGCGCACCGGTCTCCAAAACCGGCGGTTGTGGGTTCGAGTCCCGCCTGCCCTGCCATACGGCTTCACCACAGGGAGGATTCAATGGCCAAGCACAGCGCCCCGGGCGCCGAGTCCTCGCGGAAGGACCGTGGGAAGGCGCGCGACGGGGAGGAGTCGGCCCGCAAGGACCGCGACAAGACCGAGGCGACCCGCGAGGACCGTGGGAAGGCGCGTGAGGGGGAGGAGTCGGCCCGCAAGGACCGCACCAAGACCCGGGCGACCCGCAAACGCGACGAGGCCGGGGCTGTGAAGCAGAAGAAGCGCGGCCTCTTCGCCCGCATATGGCTCTTCCTCACCCAGGTCGTGGCCGAGATGCGCAAGGTCACCTACCCCACCCGTTCCGAGACGTGGACCTACTTCGTCGTGGTCGTCGTCTTTGTGACCGCAATCATGGCTTTCACTGGTCTGCTCGACTTCGGATTCGGTAAACTGAGTGCACTGCTCTTCGGCTGAGACCGATGAACCCGCCCGCAGCTCCTGCAGGCGGGTTTCTTCTACGGTCCGGCCCGTGCCAACCGCCAGGAGGAACCATGAGCGACGAGAATGCCCCCGGGTCCGATGTCTTCGACGGCCCTATCGCCGACGAGGGCTTCGCCCCCGCCCCCATCGACATCGAAGCGGCCGAGGCGCGCGCCCTTGATGAGAGCGCTGTGGCTGAGGCCGACGGCGCCGCGCAGGACGTGGTGGACCGTGCTATTGACGAAGCCGCGCAGGATGTGGCCGAACAGGAAGCCGCCCCCGCCCGGGAGAGCGGCGCCAGTGCTGACGGGGAGGCCGCCCCGGACGCTGAGGGCGCGGACCCGGCGCCCGCCCCGGATGACGACCCCGTCGAGAAACTGCGCCAGCGCCTGTACATGTCCCCCGGGGACTGGTACGTCATCCACACCTACTCCGGCCACGAGCGCAAGGTGAAGGCGAACCTGGAGCAGCGCATCACCACCCAGAACATGGAGGACTCGATCTTCAGCGTCGAGGTGCCCGACGAGTACGTCATGGAGTACCGGGGCACCGCGAAGAAGCGCGTGCGCCGCGTGCGCATCCCCGGGTACGCGATCGTCTGCATGGACTTCAACGAGGAGTCCTACCGCGTCGTGAAGGAAACGCCCGCGGTCACCGGATTCGTCGGCGACCAGCACAATCCCGTCCCGCTGTCCATCGACGAGGTCGTCATGCTGCTGACGCCCAACGTTCTCGAGGAGGCCGCGGAGAAGAAGAAGGACAAGCCGGCCCCCGTGCAGGAGGTCCGCACGGCCTTCGAGGTCGGGGAGACAGTCACCGTTATCGACGGCCCCTTCGAGACCATGTCGGCCACGATCTCCGAGATCATGCCCGAGGCCCAGAAGCTCAAGGTGCTCGTCACGATCTTCGAGCGCGAGACGCCGCTCGAGCTCGGCTTCGACCAGGTCGAGAAACTCGAGCAGTGATGTCGCGCACCCGGACTTGGGAAGGTGTCCGGGTGCGCGTTACAATTCCCGTTTGTGTGCATTGGGCGCATTGTGTCCTCCTTGGGGAGGGCGGAGCGCCCCGCCGCCCCTTTGGCGGCGAGCCCGTTGGGGCGATGCGCCCCTGACCGGCGGCCGCCGGTGAGGAAAACCCGTAGAAAGACCCGTTTCAATGGCACCGAAGAAGAAGAAGGTTACCGGCCTGATCAAGCTTCAGATCCCAGCCGGCGCCGCCACCCCCGGTTCGCCCGTCGGCCCCGCTCTGGGCCAGCACGGCGTGAACATCGTCGAGTTCACCAAGGCTTACAACGCTGCGACCGAGTCGCAGCGCGGGAACATCGTTCCTGTTGAGATCACAGTTTACGAGGACCGCTCCTTCACGTTCGTCCTCAAGACCCCTCCCGCGGCGGAGCTGATCAAGAAGGCCGCAGGCGTCCAGAAGGGCTCCGGCACGCCCAACACCGCCAAGGTCGGCTCGATCACCATGGACCAGGCCCGCGAGATCGGGCAGGCCAAGATGGCCGACCTCAACGCCAACGACGTCGAGGCCGCCGCCAAGATCATCGCCGGGACTGCCCGCTCCATGGGCATCACCGTCGAGGACTGACCCCGATTTCATTTCCCGTGGTAGGGCAGGCGCTGCCCGACGCCCACGACTGCAAGGAGAAGAAGCAGAATGACGAAGCGCTCCAAGAGCTACCGCGCCGCGGCCGAGAAGGTCCACGCGGATGTGCTGTACACCCCCTTCGAGGCCATGAAGCTGGCCAAGGAGACCACTGTCACCAAGTTCGACTCGACCGTTGAGGTCGTGCTCCGACTCGGTGTCGACCCCCGCCAGGCGGACCAGATGGTCCGCGGCACCGTTTCCCTGCCGCACGGCACCGGCAAGACCGCCCGGGTCTTGGTCTTCGCCGTTGGTCCGCGCGCGCAGGCCGCAATCGACGCCGGGGCCGACGAGGTCGGCGGCGACGAGCTCATCGAGAAGGTCTCCAAGGGCTACACCGACTTCGATGTCGCCGTGGCCACCCCTGACCTCATGGGCAAGGTGGGCCGCCTCGGCCGTATCCTGGGTCCCCGCGGCCTCATGCCCAACCCGAAGACCGGCACCGTGACCATGGATGTGGCCAAGGCCGTCAAGGAGATCAAGGGCGGGCGGATCGAGTTCCGCGTCGACAAGCACGCCAACCTGGCCTTCGTCGTCGGCAAGGCGTCCTTCACCGCCGAGCAGCTCACCGAGAACTACGCCTCCGTCCTCGACGAGGTCCTGCGCCTCAAGCCGTCCAGCTCGAAGGGGCGTTACGTGCTCAAGGGCTCCGTGTCCACGACCATGGGTCCCGGCATCCCCCTCGATGTCGCCAAGGTCAAGGACCTTCTGGAGGGCTGAGCTCCTATCCGTTGGAAGCGCCGTGGGGCGCGGGCATGAGTGCCCGCGCCCCACTCGCGTCCTTCGCGCATGTGGGCGCAGTCCGGTTTCCGGCGCCAGTGCGGCTCGCCTTGCACGATGGGGCGGTGTGGTGCCGCTGCCGCTGGTGATCTTGGGCGGGGCCGGCTCGCTGTGCGCGATGGGGCGGAGTGGGCCGTGGGACGGGAGGGGCGGCAGTAGTGCTGTGCGGCCAGTCGTGTGCGGCGCGTGTTCCGTGAAGCAGGGTCCTTGTGTGTGTAACCGGGGGCGGCGGAGAACGTCACCGGCATGCGGGTAAACCCGCTCCCCGCCCGACATGTTCAAGAGACGTGCTCAAGGGCAAGGCCCAGAATGTCAAGATAGGCTATCCTAACTACGAAGTGCATTCGATGTTAGTGGAGGCCGTCTCGTGACATCCGATCAACACACAGCCGCACCCGCGGACCCGGGCGCGAAGTACCGGGAGGGGCAGGCCGCATTCAAACGCCTCACCCGCCCCATCGCCGCGCCGATGGCGATCAGCAGAGTCCTCGGAGTGGTGTACGGCGCGCTCGCTGTCGTCCCCTACGTCATCCTCGTCCACCTGGGTGGAGTGCTCCTCGAGGCGTGGGACCGTGGGGATGGCCCCGACGCCGGACGGGTCGGCACCATCCTCGCCTGGCTGATCGGCGCGTTCTGCGCCCGCCTCGGCATCTACTACGTCGCACTGCTCGTCACCCACATCGCGGACATCCGATTCGGGCACTACGTGCGCGAGCAGATCGTCCGCACGTTGTCCCGGGCGCCGCTCGCGTGGTTCTCGGCCACGGCCTCGGGCAGGATCCGAAAAGCCGTCCAGGACGACACCCACGAGATCCACACAGTCATCGCCCATGCCCCCGTCGAGTCGACGGCGGCCGTTGTCAGCCCGCTGTCACTGGTGGTCTACGCCTTCGTCATCGACTGGCGCCTGGGACTGCTCTCCATCGCGACTCTACCCGTCTACGCGCTCATCACATGGTGGATGACCAAGGACATGGGCCCCAAGACCGCCGAGATGGACCAGCACCTGGCCGAGGTCTCGGCCACCATGGTCGAGTTCGTCACCGGGATCACCGTCGTCAAAGCGTTCGGCCGCGTCGGCGACACCCACGGGCGCTTCCGCCGGGCCGCCGAGGCGTTCTCCAGTTTCTACGTCGCCTGGTGCCAGCCCCTGCTGACGGGCTCGGCGCTGGCTGCCTCCGTGGTCTCCCCTGCGGTGCTGCTCCTGGTCAACCTGGGCGGGGGCGCCCTTCTGGTCGGCGCGGGATGCGTCACGCCCGTCCAAGTAATCGCGTGCTCGCTCATTGCCCTGGTCATCCCCCAGGCCATCGAGGTCCTCACCTCGACCGCCTGGGCCTATCAACTGGCGGGAGCCGCTGCCCTGCGCCTCGTCGAGATCCTCGACATCCCCGCCCTGGAGGACACGGGGAACCGGGTGCCTAACGGCCACGACATCGTCCTCGACCACGTCTCCTTCTCCTACGGGGACCTGCTGGCACTCGACGACGTGAGCCTGACGATGCGCGAGGGCACGGTCACGGCCCTGGTCGGCCCCTCCGGTTCGGGAAAGTCCACGCTGGCGACCCTGATCGCCCGCTTCGCCGATCCCGACTCCGGCAGCGTCGCCCTGGGCGGGGTGGACCTGCGCGACATCCCCGTCAAGGAGCTCTACCGCCACGTCGCCTTCGTGCTCCAGGACCCCCAACTGCTCGACATCCCGATCCGGGACAATATCGCCCTCGGCAGGCCCGGTGCCACCGACGAGGAGATCATGCGCTGCGCGGCTCATGCGGGCATCGCCGACTTCATCGAGTCGCTCCCCGCGGGCCTGGGCACCGTCGTGGGCGCCGACACGGGTCTGTCGGGCGGGCAAGCGCAGCGCCTGTCCATCGCCAGGGCGCTGCTGATGGACGCCCCGGTCCTGATCCTCGACGAGGCGACGGCTTTCACGGACCCGGAGTCCGAGGCGGAGATCCAGGACGCCCTGTCCGAACTGGTCAAGGGCCGGACCGTCGTCGTCATCGCCCACAGGGCGGCCCCCGTGGTGGGGGCCGACCAGATCGTCGTCCTCGAACGGGGCAGGATCACAGGGAAGGGAACCAGTGACGAGCTGGCCGACCACCCCTACTACCACGCCCTCGCGGGAACGCGCACTGAAGGAAGGAAGTGACAGGCGCATGGGATCGTTCGTCGCCAACCTCAAGGAGACGCTTTCCGAGAAGGGCAGAGAGTCCTTCCGCTGGGTCGTCGTCCTCTCCGTCGTCGTCGGCCTCATCCGGGGAGGGGCGCTCATCGCCTTCATCCCGGCTTCCAGCGCCCTCGTGTCCGGCCGGGCCGTGTGGGGCCTGACCACTGGGGGCTGGGTCGGGGTCGTCGGTGTCTCCGCCGCCGCCGCTTTCGTCATCGAGTACGCGCTGTCCCTGAAGAACTACTCGGTCGCCTTCGATTTCCTGCGCTTCCTCCACATCGCGATCGGCCGCAAGGTCGCCGCCATGCCCCTGGGGGCCTTCACCCCGGACACCGCGGGCAAGACGTCCCGCCTTGTGAGCCGCGAACTCATGCTGCTCGGTGAAATCTTCGCGCATATGTTCTCCCCGGCCCTCATCGACGTCGTCACCTCGTTGACGATGCTGGTGGGGATCTGCGTGTGGAATCCGCCGCTGGGACTCGCATGCCTCCTGGCGATCCCCTTCATGTGGGCGGCCATCTGGGCGTCGCGCCGGGCCGCGGCGCACGAGGCGCGGCTGACCGAGCCCGCCGCCAACGAACTGGCCGGCCGCCTCGTCGAGTACGCCCAGAAGCAGGGCGCCTTGCGGGCGTGCGGGCGGGGTGACTCCTTCGACGCGCTCACCGCCGCCGAGGACGCCTACCAGCGGCGCGCCACCAAGGGCCTGTGGTGGGCCACCGCAGGGCAAGTCGTCAACGGCATGGCGGCCCAGGTCGTCGTCGTCTCCGTCGTCTACGCCATCGGGGTCATTGCCGCGGGCGGATCCCTCTCGCCCCTGGAGGCGGTCGTCGCCATCGGCGTGCTTCTGCGCTTCATGCAGATACTGGTCAATATCGGCGCCCTGGTCTCTTCCTTCGAGACCCGCAAGCCCGTCCTCGAGCTCGCCCACGAGGTCCTGTCGACCCCCGAACTCCCCGAACCCGCCGAGTCCGCGCCCGTGACCGTTCCCGGGGAGGTCGTCGTCGACTCGGTGGACTTCGGGTACGAGGCGGGGGCCGGCGTCCTCCACGGCGTGTCCTTCAGGGCCGCCCCCGGTACGATGACCGCCATCGTTGGGCCGAGCGGTTGTGGGAAGACCACGATCGCGCGCCTCATCTGCCGTTTCTACGACGTGGACTCCGGGGCGGTGAGGGTTGGGGGGAGCGACGTGCGCGACTACTCCACCGAGGACCTCATGGAGCAGTTGTCCATGGTCTTCCAAGATGTTTACCTCTTCGACGACACCCTCATCGCCAACATCCGCGTTGGGCGCGAGGAAGCCACCGACGAACAGGTCATGGCCGCAGCGCGCATGGCGGGGGCCGAGGAGATCGCCGACCGCCTTCCCCTGGGGTGGGGCACTCCGGTCGGCGAGGGCGGGCGCGCCCTGTCCGGGGGCGAGCGCCAGCGCGTCTCCGTGGCCCGGGCCCTGCTCAAGGGATCGCCCATCGTGCTCTTCGACGAGGCGACCAGCGCCCTCGACCCGGAGAACGAGTCGCACATCGTGGAGGCGATGGAGGAGCTGAGGCGCTCGTCGACCCTGGTAGTCATCGCGCACAAACTCGACACGATCGCCTCGGCGGACCAGATCGTCGTGCTGGACGAGAACGGGCGCGTCGTCCAGATCGGCGCGCACCAGGAGCTCTACGATGCCGGTGGTCCCTACAGGCGGTTCTGGCGGGCGCGCGAGCGCGCCAAGGGATGGCGCCTGGTCTGAGACGACGCGGAAAGGGGAATCCGATGGGGCGCAGAACTGGACCCAAACCCTCTTTCAACGCCGACGACGTCGTGGACGCTGCCTTCGCCGAGGGGCTGCACGTCATGACGCTGGCGGGCGTGGCGCGTAGCCTCGGTGTCGCCCCCCAGACGCTCTACCGCGTCTACCCCTCGCGCGACGCTGTGGTGGTCGCCTGCCTCGAACGGGCCGCCGCCACACTGGCCGCCCCCGATCCCGCACTGCCCTGGAGCGACCAGCTGCGCGACTGGGCGGAGTCGGCGTGGCGGGTGTGCGAAGAGTTCCCCGGACTGGATGTCACCATCCATTCCTTCCCCTACCCTCACATCGCAGTCCTCCCCGTCATCGTGGCGTTGCGCGGGGGACTGGCGGACGCGGGCTTCCCCGGCGACGCCGACCTCGCGATCGACATGGTCGGCGACATCGCGGTCTTGGCCCATATGGGAGTCACGACCCGGGCCTCGGCTGCGCCCTGGCGGCGCAGGGCGGCTGCCAGGCGGGTGGAGGAGGCCACCGGTTCCCTGGACGCCGGTTTCAACATGAACGCCGGATGGCCGCTCCTGCGGGCCAAGGCAGCTGCGAAGCAGTGGATGGAGCGGAAAGTCGAGGTCGCCATCGCCGGGTTCGCGGCGGGGCCGCGCGCCTAGGGCGTCTTCCTCACGGAGTCATGGCGCGGGGCGTTGCGGGTGCCACGCGCCCGGATTGGCGCCCCCCTGGCCGGGGGTGCTACAGTGACCGGTGCCGAAGACCGTTGGTATCCGCTGCGCGGAGGGAAATCCAACGCAGGTACGTGACCACCTCGGTGGGGGATCATCAGCCCGACACGCGCCTGCGTGCCGGGTTTCTCATTACCGGCGGTCACGTAACTGGAAGGAGGACCATGGCGAAGTCCGACAAGGTGGCAGCAGTCGCCGAGCTGGTGGAGCGTTTCCGCGCGGCCGACGCTGTTCTGCTGACCGAGTACCGCGGCCTGACCGTTGGCCAGCTCAAGGAGCTGCGCCGGGGCCTGGGCGAGAACGCGACCTACGCCGTGGCAAAGAACACGCTGGCGCGCCTGGCCGCCAAGGAGGTCGGACTCGACTTCCTCGCTGAGGACCTCAAGGGTCCCACGGCCATCGCATTCGTCACCGGCGAGCCCGTCGAGGCCGCCAAGACGCTGCGTGATTTTGCCAAGGACAACCCCTCCCTCGTGCTGAAGTCCGGTGCGATGGAGGGCGCCCAGCTCACCGCTGAGGCCGTCAAGAAGCTCGCCGATCTGGAGTCCCGTGAGGTCCTGCTGGCCAAGGCCGCAGGCGCCCTCAAGGCGAAGATCGCGCAGGCGGCGTACGCGTTCAACGCTCTGCCCATCAAGGCTGTGCGCACCATCGATGCCCTGCGTGAGAAGCAGGGCGAAGCGGCCTGACGAGACAGGCCCCTTCCCGCCGCCGGGCGGTGGCGCGGGAGGAACTCACCACCAATCTGCTCTCGAGCAGGCCAAATAGGAAGGATGCCACTCATGGCTAAGCTCTCCAATGACGAGCTCATCGAAGCTTTCAAGGAAATGTCCCTCATCGAGCTCTCCGACTTCGTGAAGCTCTTCGAAGAGACCTTCGACGTCGAGGCTGCGGCTCCCGTGGCCGCCGTCGCCGCGGCCCCCGTCGCTGACGCCCCCGCCGTCGAGGAGAAGGACGAGTTCGACGTCGTCCTGGACTCCTTCGGCGATAAGAAGATCGCCGTCGTCAAGGTCGTCAAGAACCTGACCGGCCTGGGCCTCAAGGAGGCCAAGGACCTCGTCGAGTCCGCGCCCTCGACCCTCTTCGAGAACGCGAAGAAGGAAGACGCCGAGAAGGCCAAGGCCGAGATCGAAGAGGCCGGCGGCAAGGTCACCCTCAAGTGACGCTCCGCGCCTGATCCACGGATCCGGCTCCCGCCCTGACGGGCGCGCGAACCCCGTCCCGCTCGCGTGGGGCGGGGTTCGCGCATGCCCCTGTCCTTCGCCGTCCTCTTCCCGGTCTCTTGCTGCGCTGCTCGGTTCCAGTCCTCCGCGTGGCCTGCCCGCCCCTCGGCCGCCGCACGTGATCCCCTGGCTCGCAATGGGCGCTCTCACAGCCCGGCAGGACCGCGGGCTTCCCAACGCTTCTGGCCGGGTGCGTGCTGGATTGGGCCATGACGCGACGTGAGGCTTCAGAATCGTTTCCATGAGCGATCACAACACTCTCTACACCGTCGGCGAGGTCGCCGAGCGGTTCTCGCTGACGGTGCGAACGCTGCACCACTGGGAGGCGCAGGGGCTCCTCGTCCCCGCCGAGCGAAGCTGGTTGAACTACCGGCTGTACTCGGCCGAGGACTGCGCGCGCGTGCAGAGGATCGTTATCTACCGCGCTACGGGCATGAAGCTGACGGACATCAAGGCGCTCCTCGAATCCGGAGAGTCGGGTGTTTCGCACCTCAGACGACAGCGGGAGAGCCTCGTTGCTCAACGTCAGCAGACGGACAGGATGATCGAGGCCATAGACATGTTGCTGGCGGATGCGATGAACGACAGTGCTCTGACCGTGGAAGAGATCGGCGCGATTCTGGGGGACGCCGACTTCGCCGCCTATCAGGCGGAAGCCGAGGAGCGCTATGGCGATTGCGACGACTGGCAGGAATGGCATCGTCGTACCGCTTCGTGGCGCGCACGGGACTGGAGGGAGAGCGTCGATCGTTTTCAGCGGGTCGAATCCCAGCTCATCGAGGCGATCCGCGCCGGCGTTGCCCCCGACAGCGAAAGGGCCGCCGACCTCGTTGCGGCGCACAGGGAGCTATTGAGCGAGTTCTTCCCCGTGACGCCTTCCAAGCACTACCTGATCTCCCGCTCCTGCCTTCAGGACGAACGATTCCGCTCGCACTACGATTCCCAGCAGGAGGGGTTCGCCCAGTGGCTGGCGATCGCGGTCGGGCACGTCGCCCGCAACTGCGGGGTGGACACGGACAACCCCGAATGGGAATGACGGGCCCTTCGCCGCGCGTCTGGTTCTGTCCCCGTCGTTCAGTGTTCGCGGGGAATGCCCCAGTGCGCGGCATTGCGCCCGGTGTGGGGTAGCAGTGCTCCTGTGCGGCGTTCCTGTCCGTCCGCAGTGACGCGCGGCATGCGGTCGCGCCAGCATCCGACTTGCCAGGTCGTGGCCCGCTCTGCTACTGTTTTCTTTTGTCGCAATCCTGCGTAGCTCAACGGCAGAGCATCCGACTGTTAATCGGACGGTTACTGGTTCGAATCCAGTCGCAGGAGCCACGCCCCGGCCCAGGCCGGGGTTTTCGCTATACGGACAAGGGGGAGCCGTGTGGGTCGATGTCGTGCTCCGGGTGGCTCTTTTCGGACTGTTCGCCACCACCGTGGTCTACGCCGCCTTCGTCCTCTGGGGGGCGTGGAAGGCGCCCCAAGAGCTGAGGGAACGCGCCCAGCGGCGCACGGACTCGGTTAACAAGAGCCGGTTCAAGGGGGCCTCCAAAGAGACAGTGCGCCGCGAACTCGGCGCCCATATGGCCGGGTGGCGCGAACCGGATGGCGCGCGTCCCCGCAAGGCGCACATCATCGCCCCGGTCGCCCACCGGTTGCCCACCCGCATCCCCGTCGGGCGCATCGGACGCTTCGTCGGCGGTGACTGGGTGCGCCCCACGTCGCCGCCGAGCCTGCTCGACACCGATCCCAGTGCCTCCGCCGGGGCCGCGGGGACCGGCGAGGCGGGCGCTCCCGGCCTGCGCCTCGACGTGTGGACGGTCCACCCGAAGACCGTGAAGTCGCCGCGTCTCATGTCCTTCACCTTCGGAACGCGCGCCTGCATGGTGGAATTGCGGCAGTACGCCACCTCCGGCTACGCCACTGCGGACCGCTCCGAGGTCCTGGGCCACGCCCGGGCCTTCATGCGGTTGCGCTCCGAGGGCGCAGATCCTGGCGGGCCGACGCACATGCCCACCGCGTTGTTCGGGCCTCCGGGCGCGCCCCTGGGGCCCACCTCGAAATACATGCGGGTCATCGGGGAGTCACTGACGCAGGAGGGGCCCTTTGCGACCGCTGTCCACGAGGACGCGTGGCACGCGATCGACATCGGCTTCCACCGCGCGGAGTCGTCCGACTGGCAGCTGGTGGGCCGCCTGCGCCTGCTGGACGCCGGTGGGCTGGTGCTGGCGTGCCCGGGTACCGATGGGACCTGCGCGATGGTGCCCGTTGATCCGGAGGATCTGTTCTGGGCGCTGGAGGGCGCTATCGCGGAATTGGACGCCGGTGCGCGCGCGACGCCCTCCAGCCCTGCCGTGCCGGGCGCCGCCGGGGCGGAAGACGTGTTCCGTCCCGCCGGACCAGGTGGTGCTGGGGCGTGTGCGGTCGATCCGGGGAAGACGGCTGTCCGTGGTGGGGCGGACGCTGCGACCGGGGCCGCCGCTGCTGGCGTGCCCGCCGCCGTGGGCGCCCTGTTGGCGGCCGGGGCGCGCTGGGCTCCTTCCCGGACCGCCTCCGACGACGGGGAGCGTGGCCGCAGTGGACGATGAGCTCGTGGAGGCGGTCTTGCTCCTCGTCGAGGCGATCCCCGAGGGCAGGGCGACCACCTACGGCCGCATTGCCGCAGCGTTCGGCACGGGCCCCCGGGTGGTCGGGCGGATCATGTCGCTGTGGGGTGGCGGCGTCCCCTGGTGGCGGGTCGTGAACGTTCACGGAACTTTCCCGACAAGCGTGCGCGGGGAAGGCGTGGAGTACTGGGAGCGCGAGGGGATGCCCGTCGATGGGGAACGGAGCCGCCTGCTCCTGGGCGCCTGTTCGGTCGAAGAGGAGTGGTTGGCGGACACGGCGGCACAAATCCTTTCCGATCTGCGGAAACGTGCCGATTCGTGAGGGGTTTCCAAGCTCGGGTCGTAACGATTGGGTAACGTGGGGCACGTTTCGAGTCGCCTCTTCGGTCCATGTGATCTATCGTTGTCCATACGCCAATGAGGGCGATCCCTCGGCCGCGATTCCGTTAGCGTTAACGAGACTGAGGGGACACGCTCCAGGAACGTAGAAGTACCTGGTCCCAAGGGGTGAGAAGTGACAAACCTACTAGAACTCAAGGGGATCTCCAAGACCTTCCCAGGTGTAAAGGCGCTGTCCGACGTGGACCTCGACCTTCGACCCGGCGAAGTCCTGGGGCTCTGCGGTGAGAACGGCGCCGGCAAGTCGACGCTCATGAAAGTCCTCACCGGTATCCACAAATCCGACCCGGGCGGCGAGATCCGGCTCCAGGGCGAGCAGGTGGACATCCAGTCCCCCGAGCACGCCCGCGACCTCGGCCTGTCCATCATCCACCAGGAACTCAACATCGTTCCTGATCTGACCGTCGCCCAGAACCTGTACCTCGGGCGCCAGGAGTCCTCGAAGTGGCTGTACGTGGACGACCGCAAACTGGTGTGCGACGCCCGTGAGCTCTTCGAGCGCCTCAACATGGACATCGACCCCACCGCGCGCTGCCGCGACCTGCCCGTCGCCCGCCTGCAGATGGTCGAGATCGCCAGGGCCCTGTCCTTCGACTCGAAGATCCTCGTGATGGACGAGCCCACGGCGCCGCTGACCACCAGTGAGACCGAAGCGCTGTTCTCACTGGTGCGCGACTTCATCACCCCCGAGACGGGCCTGATCTTCATCACGCACCGCATGCCCGAACTCACCGAGCTCACCGACCGCATCTCGGTGCTGCGCGACGGGAAGTACATCGGGACCGTCGAGACCGCCACCACCCCCATGTCCGAGGTCGTCAAGATGATGGTCGGCCGCGAGGTCCCCGCCGACGCGCGTCCCACCACCAAGCCGATTTCCGACGAGCTCGTCCTCGAGGTGGAGCACTTGTCGACCGCGAAGGTGGTGCACGATGTCTCCTTCGAAGTGAAGAAGGGCGAGATCTTCGGCTTCGCCGGCCTGGTGGGAGCCGGACGCACCGAGGTCGCCCGGGCCCTCTTCGGGGCCGACCCCCACACGGAGGGAGTCGTCCGCGTCCACGGGGAGGAAGTGGCCATCAAGAGCGCCACAGACGCCGTCGACCACGGGATCGGCTACCTCTCCGAGGACCGTAAGCAGTACGGCCTGCTGCTCGACAAGGACATCTCCTTCAACACCTCGCTGGCGACGATGGACAAGTTCACCAAGGCTGCCATCGTCAACGCCAAGAAGATCCGCACGGTCGCCCAGGAGTACGTGAAGAAGCTGCGCACCCGCACCCCCAGTGTGGACGTCGACGTCCGCAGTCTCTCGGGCGGCAACCAGCAGAAGGTCGTCGTCGCGAAATGGCTGGAGCGCGATGCGGAGATCCTCATCTTCGACGAGCCCACGCGCGGCATCGATGTCGGGGCCAAGGACGAGATCTACACGCTGCTGGAGAACCTGGCCTCGCAGGGCAAGGCGATCATCGTGATCTCCTCCGAACTCCCCGAGGTCCTGCGCCTGGCCAACCGGATCGCCGTCATGGCGCACGGCCGGATCATCGGCATCCTCGACAATGAGGAAGCCACCCAAGAGAACATTATGGAACTGGCCACCGTCGGTCAGGAAGAAGCGAACGGAGAAGTCGCGTGAGCACCGCAGTCGACAACAAGGGCCTGGAAACGCCCTCGGCTTTTGCCACTTTCCTCAAGAGGAACATGCAGTTGCTGGTCGTGACGGCCGCGCTGGTGGTCATCCTCCTGTTCTTCTCGATGGCGGCGCCCAACTTCGCGGATCCGACGATCTACCTCGACATCGTCCTCCAAGCCGCCTTCACCGGCGTCATGGCCCTGGGCGCGACCTTCGTGATCGCGACATCGGGCATCGACCTCTCCGTGGGCACGGGCCTCAGCTTCGTCGCCGTCATGGCAGGGATCTTCCTGGCGGGCGACAAGATGAACCTGCCGCTCGGCCTCGGCCTGCTGCTGACTATCCTGGTCGGCGCTGCCGTCGGCCTGGTGAACGGCTTCAACGTGTCGGTCCTGGGCCTGCCCCCCTTCATCGCCACACTCGCGATGATGATGGTCGCCCGTGGCCTGGCGCTGGTCATCTCGCAAACCCAGTCCATCACCATTAAGAACGCCGCGTACAAGAAACTGGCGACCGGCGAACTGATCCCCCACGTCGCCAACTCGGCGCTCATCTTCGTCGTCCTCACGATCATCGCCACCTTCCTCATGAACAAGACCCTGCTCGGCCGCTACGCCCTGGCCATCGGGTCGAACGAGGAAGCCACCCGTCTGTCGGGCGTCAACGTCCGCCTGTGGAAGATCATCATCTACGTCGTCGCCGGCGTGTTCATGGCCATCGGTGCCATCCTCTACTCGGCGCGCTCGGGCTTGGTCCAGCCCGCCGAGGGCGTGGGCATGGAGCTCAATGTCATCGCCGCGGCCGTTATCGGCGGCACCTCGCTGTCCGGCGGCCGCGCCTCGATCCCCGGCGCGCTGGTCGGCGCGCTCATCATGGAGACCCTGAAGAAGGGCCTCATCATGATGAGCATCGCGCAGGACTACCAGTACGTTGTGACCGGTATCGCGATCCTCCTCGCGGTCGCCGTGGACAATATCCGCCGCGCTCGTGAGAACGCGGCCTGACCCATCAACTTTCGATCCAATGAACTCGGACAGAGATGTCCACCGTCCTTTGGCCGGGGCGTCCCCGACCAAACCCATGAAAGGAAAACCAATGCGACCCATCGGACGTATCGTCGCCGCCGCCGCCGTCGGCACCATGGCCCTGGGCCTCACGGCGTGCTCGCGGTCGGAAGACACCTCGTCGACCAGTGACTCGTCGGGCTCCAACGCCCCGGCGGCGAAGGTCGAGTGCGCCTCGGACAGCGGCGAGGAGTGGGAGAAGTCGGTCACGAAAGGCGACGGCTCCCAGACCATCTACCTCGTGTCCAAGGGGTTCCAGCACCGCTTCTGGCAGGCCGTGAAGGAGGGCGCCGAGGAAGCGGGCAAGGCCTGCGGTTACAAGATCCAGTTCGTCGGCCCCCAGAACGAGAAGGCCGTCACCGAGCAGACCGACCAGCTGAACACGGCGTTCGCGTCCAAGCCCGCGGCCATCGGCTTCGCGGCGCTCGATTCGGCTGCCGCGGCTGAAACTCTGGACAAGATCAAGGCGGAGGGCATCCCCGTCGTCGCCTTCGACTCCGGCGTCGACTCGGACATTCCCGTCACCACCGTCCAGACGGACAACTACGCCGCGGCCGGAGAGGCCGCGAAGCACATGATCGAAATCCTCGGCGACAAGCAAGGATCGGTCGGCATGGTGTGCCACGACCAGACCTCCACCACCGGCAAGCAGCGTTGCGCGGGCTTCAAGGACTACTTCGAGAAGAACGCCCCGTCCAACCTCACGCTGGTCCAGGAGCAATACGCGGGTGAGGTCGGCCTGGCCGCCGACACCGCCAAGGGCATCATCCAGGCGAACTCGGACATTGTCGGCATGTACGGCTCCAACGAGGCGGCCGCCTCGGGCGTGGTCCAGGGCGTGTCCGAGTCCGGCAAGTCCGACGTCACGATCGTCGGCTTCGACTCCGGCAAGCCGCAGCAGGACGCCATCAAGGACGGCTCCGAGGCCGGTGCGATCACCCAGTCGCCCAAGCGGATGGGCGAACTGACCGTGAAGGCCGCGATCGCGGCGATCAACAAGGGTGGACTGCCCAACGTGATCGATTCCGGTTTCGCCTGGTACACGAAGGACAACATCGCGGACTCCGCGATCGCCCCCAACCTTTACGAGTGACGGCTCCCGCCGTCCGCGTGGGACGAGGCCGGGGCTGAGCGCGGCCCAGCCCGGTCCCCCTGGGGCCCGCCGCAGTGCGGGCCCCAGGACTGGCCGAACGAACCGCCACCAATGGATCCGAGGGGGCGCGCGCCCCCGCAGACCACAATGACAACTTCATGGAGGAATGAAGGGACATGACGCAACACCCCCGTATCGGAATCCGACCCACTATCGACGGGCGCCGCAAGGGCGTCCGGGAGAGCCTCGAAGACCAGACCATGGGCATGGCCCGCGCGGTCGCCGGGCTCTTCACCGAGAACCTGCGCTACCCGGACGGCGAGCCCGTCGAGGTCGTCATCGCCGACACCACGATCGGGCGCGTCCACGAGGCGCAGGCCTGCGCCGCGAAGTTCAAGGAGAACAACGTCGGCCTGACCGTCACGGTCACCCCCTGCTGGTGCTACGGCACGGAGACCACGGACATGGACCCGGCCATGCCCCACGCCATCTGGGGCTTCAACGGCACCGAGCGCCCCGGCGCCGTGTACTTGGCGGCCGCGCTGGCCGGGCACGCCCAGATCGGCATCCCAGCCTTCGGCATCTACGGCGAACACGTGCAGGACGCCGACGACGCCTCGATCCCCGAGGACGTGCGCACGCGCCTGCTGGACTACGCGACCGCAGGCCTGGCCGTCGCCCAGATGAAGGGCGAGGCCTACCTGTCCATGGGCTCGGTGTCGATGGGCATCGCCGGCTCCGTCGTCAACCCCGAGTTCTTCGGCGCCTACCTGGGCATGCGCAACGAGTACATCGACATGAGCGAGTTCACGCGCCGCATTGACGAGGGCATCTACGACCACGAGGAGTACGAACGGGCCTACAAGTGGATCCGCGAGAACTTCAAGCAGGGCAAGGACTGGAACCCGCCGGAGTGGCAGTACCCCGACAAGCACGAGGACTGGTGGAAGTTCGTCACGAAGATGACGCTCATCGGCCGGGACCTCATGCACGGCAACCCGCGCCTGGCCGAGCTGGGCTTCGAGGAGGAGGCGGGTGGCCACGGCGCCATCGCCGCGGGCTTCCAGGGCCAGCGCCAGTGGACCGACCACTTCCCCAACGGCGACGTGCTCGAGACCATCTTGAACACGAACTTCGACTGGACCGGCATCCGCCAGCCCTCGGTGGTCGCCACGGAGAACGACTCCCTCAACGGCGCGTCCATGCTCTTCGGCTACCTGCTGACCAACACGCCGCAGATCTTCTCCGACGTGCGCACCTACTGGAGTCCGGAGGCCATTGAGAAGGCGACGGGCTGGAAGCCCGAGGGCCTGGCTGCAGCCGGTCTGCTCGACCTGCGCAACTCCGGTTCGACCACGCTCGACGGCGCCGGGAAGGCGCTGCGCGACGGCGAGCCCGTCATCAAGCCCTGGTACGAGCTGACCGAGGAGGACCGCGAGGCCACCCTCGGGGCCACGACCTTCCACCCGGCCTCCACCGGCTACTTCCGCGGCGGTGGCTTCTCCACCCACTTCCGCACCTCCGGCGGCATGCCCATGACCATGTGCCGCATCAACCTGGTGCGCGGCCTGGGCCCGGTCATGCAGATCGCCGAGGGGTACTCCGTGGAGCTGCCCGACGAGGTCGCCTACACGATCGAGGAGCGCACTAACATCGAGTGGCCCACGACCTGGTTCGTCCCGAACCTCACGGGCGAGGGCGCGTTCAAGAGCGTCTACGACGTGATGAACAACTGGGGCGCGAACCACGGCGCCATCAGCTACGGCCACATCGGCGGCCAGCTGATCACCCTGGCGTCCATGCTGCGCATCCCGGTCAACATGCACAACGTGCCCGAGGAACGGGTCTTCCGCCCCAAGGCATGGTCGCTGTTCGGCACCGAGTCCCCGGAGGGCGCCGACTTCCGCGCCTGCCAGACCTTCGGCCCGATGTACCGCTGAGAGTGGGGGACTCCCCCGATCTGAATGCTGCGGCGCGGAGCGCCACGGCTCCGCGCCGCAGCACCCGGCCCCCGCGCACGCGCGGGGCACCGGCCCGACCAAGGGCCGCCTCCGCACGGAGTACCCGGACACAGGGGGTCCGGGAGCATAATGGCATTCCCGCCCTCGCCGCACGGGTGGTGGCGGGTGAGAAAGGGAACCCAGGATGACCACCGTACTTGCCGTAGACCTCGGATCCGCGTCGGGGCGCGTACTCGCCGGCACTTTCGCCGATGGGCGCGTGGAGGTCGCCGACGTCCACCGTTTCAAGCACCAGGCCCTGCGCGACGGCGCCTCCCTGACATGGGACGTCGAGACCATGTGGGAGCAGACCGTCATCGGGCTGCGCGAAGCCGTCGAGGCCCACCCCGACGCCGTCTCCGTCTCCATCGACACGTGGGGCGTGGACTTCGCCCCACTCGACGCCGACGACGAATTGGTCGGCCCGGTCCGCGCCTACCGCGACGAGCGCACATCCCGCACACTCGGGGAGTTCCGCTCCCGCCTGGGCGACCGGGAGGTCTTCGACCTCACGGGTCTGCAGCCCGCCACCATCAACACCGCGAACCAACTGGTCGCCATGCTCGTCGAGGAGCCGGAGCTGGCCGCCAGGGTCGCGTCGGTCCTCTACCTGCCCGACTACTTCGCATGGCGCCTCACCGGCGTCAAGGGCTGGTCGCGCACCATCGCCTCCACGTCGGGCCTGGCCGAGCCAGGAGCCGGGCGGTTCTCCGACGAGGTCTTCGAACGCCTCGGCATCCCCCGGCAATGGGTGGGGGGCATCAGCGCCGACCGCACCGTCGTGGGGCAGTGCTCCGTCCCCGGCCTGGAGGGGCTCACCGTCGTGCGCGGCGGCGCCCACGACAGCGCCTGCGCGGTCCACGGCCTGCCCATCGACGAGGGGAAGCGGGCCTACTTCCTCTCCTGCGGCTCCTGGTCGGTCCTGGGCGCCATCGAGGACGCGCCCCTGATGTCGGACGCGGCCTTCGACCTGGGGATCACCAACGAAGCGCGCACCGACGGGGGCGTGCGGCCGCTGTTCAACATCACCGGGATGTGGATCCTCCAGGAGATCCAGCGCCAGTGGGAGCGCGAGGGGACGCCGACCGACACCGACGAACTGGTCGCCCAGGCCCGCCAGTGCCCGCCCGCCGCCGCCTACTTCAACCCCGACGACCCCCGCTTCGCCGAACCCGGCGACATGCAGCGCAAGATCGACCAGGCCCTGGCCGCCCAGGGCGCCCCCCTTCCCCAGTCGATGCCCGAGTACGTGCGCGTCATCATCGAGTCCTTCGCCCACCGCTACGCCCGCGCCGTCGGCGAGTTGACGGAGGCGACGGGGCAGGCCCCCGACCAGCTCAACCTGGTTGGCGGCGGCGCCCGCAACCGGCTGCTGTGCGACCTCACCGCCTCCCTCGCGGGGGTCACGGTCGTGGCGGGGCCCATCGAGGCGTCCACCTTCGGCTCGTTGCTCGCCCAACTCGAGGCCCTGGGGGAGCTCGACCCCGCCGACCGCCCGGCTGTGATCGCGGCGAGCGCCTCCACCCGTGTCCATGTCCCGCAAGCCCGCTAAGAAAGTATCCCTGGCGGATATCGCGGCGTTGGCGGGGGTGTCGACGAACACCGTGTCCCGCGTGGTGCGCGGCGACCCCGAGGTGGCGGACAAGACCCGCAAGCGCATCGCCGCCCTCATCGACGAGACGGGGTACGTGCCGAACTACGCGGCGCGGGCGCTGGCCTCGAACCGCACGGGGGTCCTCCACGTGCTGCTGGCCGCACCGATGTTCCACGGGCACGGGCGGGTGCTGCTGGCGGTGCTCAACGCCTCCAGCCAGGCGGGGTACCACGTGTCCCTTTCCTACGCGTACTCGCCCGATGGGCGGCTGCGCTCGGACATCGCGCCCTTCGACGTCGATGGCGTCGTGATCCTGGGGGGCCAGGATCCCACTGTGGAGATGGCAGCCGCCGTCGGTCAGAGGGTCCCCACAGTGCTGGTCCTCACTTCGGAGAAGGGGCTCGACGGGGTTTCCACCGTCGCCATCGACAATGTCCGTGGCGCGCGGATCGCCACGGAGCACCTGCTGGACCAGGGACTCACCGACGTCGTGCACATCTGCGGGCCCGAGGGCTGGTCGGACGCGGTCATGCGCCGCATCGGGTACCAGCGGGCCTGCGCCGAGGCGGGGGTGCGCCCGCGCGTCCTGGTGCCGGACTCGTGGGACTCCCGCGACGGCTACGACGCGATGCGCGCGCTGGACCGCCTGCCGCAGGGCATCCAGACGGCGAACGACCAGCTCGCCCTGGGGGCGATGCGCTTCATCCACGAGAAAGGGGGGACGGTGCCCGGGGACGTGCGCGTCGTCGGCTTCGACGACATCGACGGCGCGGACTCCTACGCGCCGCCGCTCACAACGATCCACCAGCCCTTCGACAGGCTGGGGCGCACAGCCGTGCGCCTGGTCCGCTCCATGATCGACGGGGGCAGGCCGCAGGACATCACGATCGACCCCGAGTTGGTCATCCGGGCCAGCTCCATACTATGAAAGGAACCACAGTGCTGTACGGACCCATGACCCATCCGCAGTTCCTGCGCGCCCTGGCCACTGCCGGCCACGGCTCGAAGATCCTGCTGGCGGACGCGAACTACCCCCACAAGACTGGAGTGGGACCCTCCTGCGAGTTGGTCTCGCTCAACTACGCTCCCGGCATGCTGGACGTGATCGAAGTGCTCCGGGTCCTCAAGAGGACGATCCCGATCGAGAGCGTGGAGATCATGGTCCCCGACCCCACTGCCGAGCCGGTGGGGATCCCGATCCACGACGAGTTCAAGGAGGAGTTGCCCGACGTGGAGTTCTCCTCCCTCACGCGCTTCGACTTCTACGACGCGGCCCGCTCCGAGGATGTGGGGATCGTCGTGGCGACGGGGGAGCAGCGCCTGTACGGGAACCTGCTGATCACGGTCGGGGTGCGCCAGCCGGACGAGTGAGCATTTTCGTTTGAGTTTCGTTTTTCCGTGTGGGTGGCGCTACGGGCGCTGCTGTGCGGGCAGACGTGCGGCGGGCGGGGTCCGAATCGGATCCCGCCCGCCTTTTCTGCGTATTGTCCAGGCAAAGCGCGCTTCTGCGCCCCCTTGGCCCGCGTGTGGGCCGCGCATGCCCTGCCGCTGCGGAAGTGGTGTCCGAATGATGTTGCGCACTTTCGTTTCCTTGTCTATTATAGACGCAAGGGAAAGCAAAATGACGGATTTTCGTCCACGAAGAGGTGATGGACATGGATCGGGCGGCGCGCACCGGCTATATCCTCGACCGCCTCGCCGCCGAGGGGGAGGTGAGCGTCACGGCACTGGCCGCCGACCTCGGCGTCTCGCCCGTCACCGTGCGCACCACGCTCAGGGCCCTCGAAGTCGAGGGCTACCTCGTGCGCACCCACGGGGGAGCGCGGCCGACCGCTTTCCGCAATATCCACCTGCGCCAACTCGACCGCGTCGAACAGAAGGAGCGCATTGCGCGCGCCGCCGCCGACATGGTCCGCGACGACGACCGCATCATGATCGAGGCCGGCACCTCGTGCGCCCTCATCGTCAAGTTCCTCACCCGCAAGCGCGGCGTCCAGATCCTCACCAACTCCGTGCTCGTCTTCGCGAACGCGCGCTCGAACCCCAACCTCAACATCACTCTCACAGGAGGGCAGTTCCGCGCCGAGTCCGAGTCCCTGGTCGGACCGGTCGCCGAACGCTCCATCAACGACTTCAACGCCCGCATCGCCTTCCTCGGAACCGATGGCTTCAGCGTTGACCGCGGCCTGACCACACAGCTCATCGAGGGCGGCCAGGTCGGTGCCGTCATGCGCACCCGCGCAGAAGAGACGTGGCTGCTGGCCGACTCGTCCAAGTACGGGTGCGCCGGTTTCGTCAGCTTCATGGGGATCGACGAGGTCACCGGAATCATCACCGACGATGAGATCCCCACCCAATCCACAAAGGAACTTTCCGAGCGCACGAAGTTGCGCATCGTCTAGGAGGAAATACATGGCCACCATCGTGGTGATGCCCCAGCTGGGCAACTCTGTGGAGTCCTGCATCATCGTGGAGTGGACGGTCGCCGAGGGCGACGCCGTCTCCCTCGACCAGACCCTCTGCTCCATCGAGACCGACAAGTCGACGATGGAGGTGCCATCGACCGCCGAGGGCACTGTTCTCAAGCTCCTGTGGGACGAGGGGGACGAGGTCCCCGTCAAGGATCCCCTCATCATCGTCGGCGCCCCCGGCGAGGACGTCTCCGGCCTCGTCCCCGGGGGTGGGGCCGCCGAGGCCGGACCCGCGCCCGACGAGGAGGCCCCCGCCAGCGCCGTGCCCGCGCCCTCCCTCGCGACCACCGCGGCCAGTGGCGCCGTCTCCCCGCGCGCCCGCGCGCTCGCGTCCGCCAAGGGCATCGACGCCTCGGCCATCACCGAGGGCTCCGGGCCCCACGGGCGCGTCATCGAGCGCGATGTCGCCGCGGCGATCGCCGCCGGCCCTGTCCTCACCTCCGCCGCGCGCGCCGCCGGTGTGAGCGCCGCAGAGGGCACCGGAATCGGGGGCCGCGTCAGCGTCGCCGACGCGAACCGCGCCCCCGGGGCACCGGCCGCACCCGCCGCCCCGGCTGCCGCTCCGGCCGCCGACTTCCCCGGCGCCTCCGCATCCTCACCGCTCAAGGGCGTGCGCAAGGTCGTCGCCAAGCGCATGATGGAGTCCCTGACCACGACCGCCCAGCTGACCCTGAACACCACGGCGAACGCGGCCGGCATCCTCGCCCTGCGCAAGAAAGTCAAGAACGCCGACGAGGCCCTGGGGCTGAACAAGATCACTCTCAACGACCTCGTCTGCTTCGCGGTGTCGCGCACCCTGCCGAAGTACCCCGTCTTCAACGCGCACCTCGAAGACGGCGTCCTCACCCAGTTCGAGCAGGTGCACCTCGGCTTCGCGTGCGACACCCCGCGCGGCCTCCTGGTCCCCGTCATCCGCTCCGCGCAGTCCCTGGGCCTCAAGGCGTTCTCCGACGAGGCCAAGCGCCTGGCCGGCGGCGCCATCGACGGCACCCTGTCGCCCGACTACCTGGGCGGCGGGACCTTCACGGTCTCCAACATCGGATCCTTCGGGATCGAGACCTTCACCCCCGTCATCAACCTGCCCCAGACGGCGATCCTCGGCGTCGGCGCGATCACTCCGCGCCCGGCCCTCGCCCCCGACGGCACCGTCGGCGTCGAGCAGCGCCTCAACCTGTCGCTCACGATCGACCACCAGGTCATCGACGGCGCGGACGGCGCGCGCTTCCTGCGCGACCTCGTCGCCGCCATCGAGAACATCGACGTGACAGTCCTGGCCTGAGGAAAGAGGAACACACATGAGCGAGACACACTTCGACGTCATCGTCCTGGGGGCCGGCCCCGGGGGCTACCTGGCCGCCGAGCGCCTGGGGAACGCGGGCAAGAAGGTCGCGCTGGTCGAAGAGCAGTACCTGGGCGGCACCTGCCTGAACGTGGGCTGCATCCCCACGAAGACCCTGCTCAACGGCGCCAAGAACTACCTGCACGCCAAGGAAGCCAGCCAATTCGGCGTCGACGCCCAGGGCGTGTCCGTCAACTGGAGGCAGATGCAGGACTGGAAGGACCAGGTCGTGCGCGGACTGGTCGCGGGCGTGGCCGCCACCGAGCGCAAGGCGGGAGTCGCGGTCATCAACGGACGGGGCCGCCTCGACGCCCCCGGACGCGTCACCGTGGAGGGCACGGCCTACACCTCGGACCACGTCATCATCGCCACCGGCTCAGTCCCGGCCATGCCCCCGCTGCCCGGCACGCAGGACAACCCCGCCCTCGTGGACTCCACGGGCATCCTGTCCCTGCCCGAGGTGCCCGAGCGCCTGGCCGTCATCGGCGGCGGTGTCATCGGCGTCGAGTTCGCCTCCCTCTACTCCACGCTCGGCTCGAAGGTCACCGTCATCGAGATGGCGCCTGAGATCCTGCCCTTCATGGACGACGACCTGGCCGCCAAGGCGCGCGCCGCCATGAGGGACGTGGCCTTCGAGCTCGGCTGCCGGGTCGAATCCCTCGACGGGGGCACCGTCCACTACTCCAAGGACGGGGAGAGCAAGAGCGTCGATGCCGACGTGGTCCTCATGGCCGTCGGCCGCCGCCCCGCGACTGACGGCTGGGGCGCCGAAGAGAGTGGCCTCGAGATCAACCGCGGCGTCGTCGTCGACGACACGATGCGCACGAACCTGCCGAACGTGTGGGCCATCGGCGATGTCACCGGGCGGTCGCTGCTGGCGCACGCCGCTTACCGCATGGCTGAGATCGCCGCGGCGAACATCCTCGACCCGGACGCCAAGAAGCGCGGCGAGGTCATGCGCTGGCACACCGTGCCGTGGGCCGTGTTCTCGATCCCCGAGGCCGCCGGCGTCGGCCTGACCGAATCGGCCGCCAAGCGCGAGGGGCGCCCCGTCCTGGTCGCCAAGGTCCCCGCCCTCATGTCCGGCCGCTTCATCGCCGAGAACGGCTTCAAGGCCCCCGGCGAGGCGAAGATCCTCGTCGACCCCGACACCCACCAGGTCCTCGGCATCCACGTGCTCGGCGCGTACGCCGCCGAGATGATCTGGGGCGCGCAGGCCGTCCTCGAGATGGAGCTCACCGTCGAGGACCTGCGCCAGGTCGTCTTCCCCCACCCCACGGTCTCCGAGGTCATCCGCGAGGCCGCCTGGGCCGTCAAGCTCTGAACACCCGCTACTCAAGGAAGAAGTAGAAAACCCATGACCAAGTCACTCATCGTCGATCCCTCGGAGGTGCGCGCGCCCGGGCACGTCGCCTTCCCGGACGTTCCCGTGAACCAGTACTCCTTCGACCTCGGCACCGAGGTGGCGCGCCACGGCGAGGACGGCCTCGTGCGCATGCTCCACGACATGATCGTCGTGCGCACCTTCGAGTCGATGCTTGACTCCATCAAGAAGACCGGCGAGTGGCAGGGCGTCGCGTACAACCACAAGGGCCCCGCCCACCTCGGCATCGGCCAGGAGTCCGCCTACGTCGGCCAGAGCGCCGTACTGGCCCCGGACGACTTCATCTTCGGCTCCCACCGCTCCCACGGGGAGATCCTCGCCAAGTGCTATTCGGCGATGCACCAGATGGACGAGGGCGACCTCGAGGCCATCATGAAGGGCTTCCTGGGCGGCGAGACCCTGTCCTACGCCGAGCGGATCGACTACAAGGACACCAAGGACCTCACTGAGAACTTCATCCTCTTCGGGGCGCTCGCCGAGATCTTCGCCCGCAAGTCCGGCTTCAACCGCGGCCTGGGCGGCTCCATGCACACCTTCTTCCTGCCGTTCGGCTCATACCCGAACAACGCGATCGTCGGTGGGAGCGCCCCCATCGCCAACGGCGCGGCCCTGTTCAAGCGCATCAACCGCAAGCCCGGCATCGTCATCTCCAACGTCGGCGACGCCGCCCTGGCCTGCGGCCCCGTGTGGGAGGCCCTCACCTTCGCGTCGATGGACCAGTTCCGCTCCCTGTGGCGCGCGGAGGACGGCGGCAACCCGCCGATCCTGTTCAACTTCTTCAACAACTTCTACGGCATGGGCGGCCAGACCTACGGCGAGACCATGGGCTACGAGGTCCTCGCCCGCGTGGGCGCCGCCCTCAACCCCGAGGCCATGCACGCCGAGCGCGTCGACGGCATCAACCCCCTCGCCGTCGCCGATGCCACCGCCCGCAAGAAGAAGATCCTCGAGGAGGGGCGCGGCCCCGTCCTCATGGACACCATCACCTACCGCTTCTCGGGCCACTCGCCGTCGGACGCCTCGTCGTACCGCACGAAGGAGGAGGTCGAGCTGTGGGAGCAGGTCGACTGCATCAAGGAGTACTCCGAGCTGCTCATCTCCAACGGCCTCACCACCCAGTCCGCCATCGACGACTACACGGCGGGCCTGACCGGCAAACTCGTCAAGGTCCTCAAGCTCGCCATCGACGACCAGACCACCCCGCGCGTGGCCGACGGCTACATCGACTCCGTCATGTACTCCAACGAGAAGGTCGAGTCCTTCGACGATGCCACCCCCGAGATCGACCTGGCGGACAACCCGCGCGTGAAGGCCCTGGCCAAGAAGGTGCGCACCAGCGTCGACGAGTCCGGCAAGCCCGTCTCCAAGATGCGCATGTACCAGTTCCGCGACGGCCTCTTCGAGGCGATGCTGCACCGCTTCAAGACCGACCCGACGATGGCCGCCTGGGGCGAGGAGAACCGCGACTGGGGCGGCGCCTTCGCCGTCTACCGCGGCCTCACCGAGGCACTGCCCTACCGCCGCCTCTTCAACTCGCCCATCGCCGAGGCCTCCATCGTCGGCGCGGGCGTCGGCTACGCCATGGCAGGCGGGCGCGCGGTCGTCGAACTCATGTACTGCGACTTCCTGGGACGCGCTGGCGACGAGGTCTTCAACCAGATGGCCAAGTGGCAGTCCATGAGCGCCGGCCTGCTCAAGATGCCCCTCGTCCTGCGCGTCTCCGTGGGAGCCAAGTACGGCGCCCAGCACAGCCAGGACTGGAGCGCTCTGACAGCCCACATCCCCGGCCTCAAGGTCTACTTCCCGACCACGCCCACCGACGCCAAGGGCATGCTCAACCTGGCGCTGTCCGGCACCGACCCCGTCGTCTTCTTCGAATCCCAGAAGCTCTACGACAAGGGCGAGGACTTCGAGCCCGGCGGCGTCCCCGAGGGCTACTACGAGACCGAAGAGGGCGAGCCCGCGATCCGCCGCGAGGGCAGCGACATCACGATCGCGGCATACGGAGCCACCGTCTACAAGGCCCTCGAGGCCGCGGACGTGCTGGCTGAGAAGTACGGCATGAGCGCCGAGGTCATCGACCTGCGCTTCGTGGCGCCCCTGAACTACGACAAGCTCATCGCCTCCGTCAAGAAGACCGGCCGCCTGCTGCTCACCTCGGACGCGGTCGAACGCGGATCCTTCCTCAACACGGTCGCCACCAACGTGCAGACCCTCGCCTTCGACGCGCTCGACGCGCCGGTGGCCGTCGTGGGCTCGCGCAACGGCATCACACCCGGCCCTGAGATGGAATCTTTCTTCTTCCCGCAGGTATCCTGGATCATAGACGCGATCCATGAGCGCATCGTCCCATTGCCCGGCCACGTGCCCACCACGAAGCACGCGACCGAGGCCGAGATCGCCCGCCTCAACAGGGCGGGCCTGTAAAAGCCATGGGGCGGGCCGTGCTCCCCTTTCCGGCCCGCCCCCTGCCGGTCCGCCAAGCGGACCAGCGACGGGGCCGGGGCACCCTCCACGCCAACACCGCCCCGGCCCCGTCGCCACACTTCATCGCAACCCAATGACCGTGATGCGAGGACCAACAATGGACGCCACGAACGACGCGACCCTCAGCCAGGATGAGCGCACAGCAGCGCTCCGGGAAGCCATCCGCGGGGAAGCGTTCCCCGAATGGGTCCCCGAGTCCAACAACCACATCCACACCTGCTACTCCTTCAGCCCCTACACCCCCACGCACGCCGCCCTGCTGGCGCGCCGGGCAGGATTGCGGGTGGTGGGCTCCGTCGACCACGACTCCATCGCCGCCGCGGCGGAGATGACGGCCGCCACCCGTGCCCTGGGAATGGGCTCCGTGACGGGTTTCGAGATCCGCGCGCGCTTCGACCCGGACGGCCCGCTCGACGGGCGCAAACTCAACAACCCCGACTCCGCGGGAATCGCCTACATGACCGTTCAGGGAGTGCCCGAGCCCGCGCGCGCCGCAGTGGACGCGTGGCTGGCCCCCAAGCGGCAGGCGCGGCTGCGCCGCACCCTGGCGATGGCCGACGAGGCGAACACCATCCTGGCCGGCCTGGGCCTGGAACCCTTCGACCCGCAGGCCGACATGGTCGGCGCCTCCCAGTACGCCCACGGGGGAGGCATCACCGAGCGCCACCTCCTGGCCGCCATGGCCTCGGCCCTGATCAGGGGATTCGGACGCGGCCCCGCCCTGGTGGCAGGCCTGGGGACGATGGGCGTCCGCGTGCCCGCCGCTCTTTGCGGCGCCCTGGCCGACCCCGGCAATCCCCACCTCGTGTTCGACCTGCTCGGCGTCCTCAAGGCCGAGTACCTCGACCGCGTCTACATCCAACCCACCGACGAGCTGGCCACCGCCGACGAGGTCGTCGCGTTCGCCGACTCCGTGGGGGCGATCGCCACCTACGCCTACCTGGGAGACGTGTCCGCCTCGCCGACCGGTGACAAGAAGGCGGAGAAATTCGAGGACGACTTCCTCGACGAGCTCTTCGACGCCATGGAGGCCAAGGGCCTGCGCGCCGTCACCTACATGCCCCCGCGCAACACCCCCGCCCAACTCGAGCGCGTCCACCGGCTCGCCGCCGCCCACGGCATGCTGGAGATCTCCGGCGTTGACATCAACCAACCGCGCCAGGCCTTCAACTGCCCCGAACTGCGCCGCCCCGAGTTCGCCGGCCTCAACGAGGCCACGTGGGCGCTGGTCGCCCACGAGGCCCTGTCCTCCGTGGACCCGGCCCTGCACCTGCTGGGCCGGACGGGACGGCTGGGCCCCGACCGCCTCGCGCAGCGCATCGCCCAGTACGCGCCCCTGGGCAGGAGGGTCGCCGACGGCGAGGCGGCCGACCGCGTCGCCGAGGACGCCACGAGGGCCTGAAACCACAACCACACGCCCCGCCAGGCGGGGCCGAGAGAAAGACAACCGCCATGACACACGCACCGCTGGTCCGCGGACTCTTCCTGGCGGCGCTGCGCCGCCCCGTCATCGTCAGCCCCACCGACCAGGAGGCGGGAATCGTCCTCGACGAGCCCCTGGCCGACGTGGCCCCCGACTCCCTCGCGGACGTGGAGCTGCCCGTCGTCGTCTCCGCCGGGGGCGAGTCCTACCAGGTCCGGGCCACTGCCTCCGGGGAGCGCGCCATCACCGGGCGCGTCGCCCTGGTCACGGGCGGCGCCCAGGGCTTCGGCGCGGAGATCGCCAAGGGCCTGGTCGACCAGGGGTGCTTCGTGTACATCGCCGACCTCAACGGCGAGGGCGCGGCGGCCAAGGCCGCAGAACTCGGAGCCGACACCACCCACCCCATCACCGTCAACGTCGCCGACGAGGACTCCGTGGCCGCGATGGCCGCCGAGGTCGAGCGGGTCACGGGCGGCCTCGACCTGGTCGTGTCCAACGCCGGCATTGTGCGCGCGGGCTCCGTCCTGGAGCAGGACGCGTCGGCGTTCCGCCTGTCCACGGACATCAACTACGTGGCGTTCTTCCTGGTCACCAAACACCTGGGGCAGCTGCTGGCCCGCCAGCACGAGACCAGTGGCGAGTGGATGTGCGACATCATCCAGATCAATTCCAAGTCCGGCCTGGTCGGCTCGAACAAGAACGCCGCCTACGCGGGCTCCAAGTTCGGCGGCATCGGCCTGGTCCAGTCCTTCGCCCTCGAACTGGTCGCCCACGGCATCAAGGTGAACGCCATCTGCCCCGGGAACTTCTACGACGGCCCCCTGTGGTCCGACCCGGAGAAGGGCCTGTTCGTCCAGTACCTGAACTCCGGGAAGGTCCCCGGCGCCAAGACCGTCGCCGACGTCAAGGAGTTCTACGAGGCGAAGGTCCCCATGCGCCGGGGCGCCAGCGGCATCGACGTCCTGCGCGCCATCTACTACATCGTCGAGCAGGCCTACGAGACGGGCCAGGCCGTGCCCGTCACCGGGGGCCAGGTCATGCTCTCCTGACCGTTCCGCCGGGCGGGGCGGGCCGCGCCCGGCCCGTGGGCACGCCGCCGCGGGCGCTCCCGCTCCACGCCACCGCCAGTTCCGCGCTCCCCTCACGACAAGGAAGAAAACATGACTCAGGTCCCTGAAACCCAGTACGCCATCCAGATCACGGGGGTCGACCAGTTCGAGGTCAACACCGCCAAGCCCGTCGACCGCTTCGGTCCCCACCAACTGCTCCTCAAAGTGGAGGCGTGCGGCATCTGCTTCTCCGACACGAAGCTGCTGCACCAGTTCGACAGCCACCCGCGCAAGAGCGAGGTCGTCTCCGGCATCGCCCCCGAGGCGCTCGCAGAGATCCCGAACTACCGCCCGGGCAGTGCCCCCACAGTCCCCGGCCACGAGCCGGTCGTCCGCGTGATCGCGGTCGGCGACGCCGTCACCCACTTCAAGGTCGGTGACCGCCTCCTGGTCCAGGCCGACTGGAAGCACCTGCGCACCGCGAAGTCGAACGGCGCCTTCGGCTACAACTTCGACGGCGCCCTCCAGGAGTACACGGTCGTCGACGAGCGCTGCGTCGTCGCCCCCGACGGCGAGGAGTTCCTCATCCGCGTGTCCGAGGCCCCCTCCGCTGCGGCCGTCGGCCTCATCGAGCCGTGGGCGACCGTCGAGGGCTCCTACGCGTGGAAGGAACGCGGCCACCTGGCCGACGGCGGCAAGCTGCTGGTCGTCGGCGAGGGCGACGTGGACGCGCTGACGAGCGCCCACGCCCCGGCCTCGATCACCCGCGTGAGCGAGGAGGAGGCGCTGTCGGTTGAGGGCTCCTTCGACGACATCGTCTACTTCGGCGCGAACGCCGGGGTCATCGAGAAGATCGCGCAGCTTCTGGCCTCCCGAGGCGTCCTCAACGTCGTCCTGGGCGGGCGCCGGATCGAGCGCAAGGTGTCCCTGGACATCGGGCGCGTCCACTACGACTTCATCCGCTTCGTGGGCACCACCGGGGACGACCCGGCCGAGGGCTACGCGTGGATCCCCGACACAGGCGACCTGCGGGTGGGCGACAAGATCGCCATCGTCGGCGCGGCGGGCCCGATGGGCCAGATGCACACGATGCGCGCCGTCACCTCCGGTGTCCCCGGCATCAGCGTCGTCGGCACGGACCTGTCCGACGAGCGCCTCGCGGGCCTGAAGGCCGTTGTTGGCCCAGTCGCCGAGAAGAACGGCGTGCCCCTGTCGATCGTCAACACCTCCGCGACCCCCCTGGAATACGGATACACCCACATCACGTGCCTGGTGCCCGTCCCGGCGCTCGTCGCGGGCGCGGTCGACCTGGCGGCCGAGGGCGCGATCATCAACGCCTTCGCGGGAATCCCCGCGGGTACCTTCGGCGACTTCGACCTGCAGGGAATCATCGAGCGCCACATCTTCATGCTGGGGACCTCCGGCTCGGATGTGTCCGACATGCGCACTGTCCTGCACAAGATCGAGGAGGGCATCATCGACACGTCGATTTCCCTCTACGCCGTCACCGGAATGGCCGGCTTCGGCGACGCCATCAACGCCGTCATCAACCGCACCTCGGGCGGCAAGATCATGGTCTTCCCGTCCCTGCACGACCTGGGTCTGACGCCGCTGAGCGAGCTGGGCGAGAAGTTCCCGCAGGTGGCCGCTGCCATGAAGGACGGTCTGTGGACCAAGGAGGCCGAGGAGGCGCTGCTCGCCACTGAGTGAGAGCGGTGGCCGCAGTCCTGGGGACCCGTCGTGCGTGAGCGCGGCGGGTCCCTGCCGCACGAGGCGCGGACTGCCGACTGTTCGCGCGCCCCTCCGCCGGCGCGTGCTGCTGCGGTCCGTGTCCGCGCTCCCCAGGGGCGGGGTGGTCCAAGGGGTGGGGTGGTCCAAAATGCGTCTGGGTTTCGCTGTTTTCGGAGGGCCCAGCACGGGGGTGGTCCAAAATACGTCTCAGTTTGACGGTTTTGGCCGGATTCAGGCGATTTCGGGCAGACTCAGACGCATTTTGGACCAGGCGTCCGGAAAGACCCCGGATCCGCCCGAGACTCAGACGCATTTTGGACCACCAAGCCGCCGGACCACCAAGCAGCCGGACCACCAGGCCGCTGGACGATCAGGTTGTTGGGGCACCAAGCCGTTGTTCCGCAAGGCCCCCTCCCCACCGGGCTCTCGGGGCGGTTGGGCGATCACCAAGCGCTGTGGGAGCGCCGCAAGGCCGCTGCCCCACCGGGCTCCTGGGGCAGCTGGGCGGCCGATAGCGCGTCCTTTCCGCCTGCGGGCACTCTGCCGGGTTGCGTATGCGGGTCTGGCAAGAGGATCGCGCCAGGTAGAGCACTCCAGTGCGGATTCCCCAGCGGGGGAGCCTCCCCGTGGGATCTGGACCCGCATATCGAAAAAGGCCCCGGTCCCGTCGAATCACATCAACGGGACCGGGGCCTTTGGCGCGTTGGCGCCCCCTACGCGTTCACCGGAACGGCGGAGGCGGCGGCCACCGGGGCGGCCGCGTCCTGCCAGTAGTCCAGCTCCCCGGGGTCGAGCCCGATGGAGGAGGCGACGAACTGCGGGTTCTTGCCGGCCTTGCGCTGCGCCTGGTAATCCTTCAAGCAGTCCACGGCCTTCTTGCCCAGGATGACGATCACGGGCAGATTGATCAGGGCGAGGAGGCCCATGAGGATGTCGCCCAGGTTCCACGCGACCTCGAACTCCAGCAGGGCGCCCGCGAACACCAGCAGGGCCGCAGTGGCGCGGAACGCGGTGAGCATCCAGTGCTTGAAGTCGATGTCGCGCAGCAGGAAGCGGAAGTTCACCTCCGCGTAGTAGAAATTGCCGATCAGGGTGGTGAAGGCGAAGAGGAAGAGCGCTGTGGAGACGAAGGGCTGCGCGAATCCGCCCAGGACGGTCGCGATGGAGGCTGTGACCAGCGGCGCCCCTTTGAGGAGATCGGTTCCTTCGACGCCTGAGGCGAGCACGACGAATGCGGTGAGGGTGCAGATGACCATGGTGTCGATGAAGACGGAGAGCATCTGGACCAGGCCCTGTTTCACGGGGTGCGACACGGAGGCGGAGGCCGCGGCGTTGGGGGCGGAGCCGACGCCCGCCTCGTTGGAGTACAGACCGCGCTTGATGCCGTGCATCATGGCCGAGCCCGCGAAGCCGCCAGCCACCGTCTCGAAGCGGAAGTCGAAGGCCCCGGAGACGATCGCTTTGAACATGGTGGGGATGTTCTGGTAGTTGAGCACGATGACGACAACGCCGACGCCCAGGTAGACGAGCGCCATGATCGGCACCAGGACCCCGGTGACATCAGTGAGGCGGCGGGTGCCGCCGAAGATGGAGGCGGCCATGAGGACGGCCAGGACCGCGCCGACGATCCACGGCGTCCACTCGTTCGCCCACGAGTAGGCGCTGAAGGCGTCCGCGACGTTGAAGGAGGCGAGCAGGTTGAAGCCGCCCATGTAGGTGAGGATCAACATGACGGCGAAGGACGAGGCGAGCCAGTTCTTCTTGAGGGCGGTCTGGATGTAGTAGGCGGGGCCGCCGTAGGAGTGGTGAGGCCCCTTCTTCTTGTAGATCTGCGCCAGGGTGGACTCGATGAACGCGGAGGCGCCGCCGAGCGTGGCGATGAGCCACATCCAGAACACTGAGCCGGCGCCTCCCAAGCCCACGGCCGTGGCGACGCCGGCGATGTTGCCGACGCCGACGCGCGAGGCGGTGGACACCATGAGCGCCCTGAAGGACGAGACCTCGCCCTCTTTCTCCGGGGGCTCGGCGACGACCCGAAGGGACTCCTTGAACATCCGCAGGGGCAGGGCCGCGGTGCGGATGAAGAAGTAGAGGCCGACGCCGATGAGCACAGCGATGAGGATGTAGCTGTACAGGGTGTCGGAAACGGCATTCAGGAATGTCTTGATCGTCTCGTTGCTCATCGGATCCTCCGCGTTCTGTTCGGGGGACAGGGCTGCGGGCCTCCCGAGTGCAGGACCGCCAGGGGGTGCGCAGCCGTGTTCTTGGGGGGAAGCATAACCCAAGGTCAAAAAATGGCAAAGTCGCTTGGTAATAACCTTACTGAACAGGCGGGTGTCCCAGCGGACCGGGTGTGCGGTGCGCGGGGCGGTTCGTGATCTGCCGACTGTTGCGATTCCGGTTCAGCCGGATCTGTTGCTCGGTTGAGTGGGGTCGTTGCGCGCGGGCTGTCCGCGAGCTCTGGGCCCGGTCCACGAGGTGTGGGCCGGGCCCGGCATTATCGCCGCGGGGCCGGTGGCGCGGGTGGCCTCCTTAATGTGTTGGGGACTGCTCTGCGTGTGGGGCGTTCGTGGGGCGGGCCTGTTCTGCGAGGTGTGGGCCGGGCCGTGGGGTGCGGGTCGGTCCTGTCCGATACGGCGATGGCGATTGTGTTGTAGGACATTTTTTGGACGAATCGCGGCTCGAAGGCAGTCGTGTTGGGTGGAAAAGCCTGGAAATTCACTGTTTGTGGGGTCTGTGAGGGGGTTCGTGCGGATCGGCGCTCTGATTTGACGGCGGGGGGTGGGGTGGGTATTGTTTTCTTCGTTGCGCCGAGAGGTTGCCGCCCGGAGGTTCGGGATGGTGGGCTTCTCTGCGGCCCCTCCTCCTTATCTGTGTTCACGGATTTTTCTGTGCGTGTGGGTTTGTGTGGGTGTTGTTTGTGAACTCGATAGTGTGTTTGTTTGTCTACAGTTTTTGTTTTGTTTTTGTGCCTGTTTTTGTTTTTGAGTTTTTTGGTTGGGGTCGCCTGCTTGTTCCTGGTTGGTTCTGGGGGTGGGTGGGTGGTTCTCTTCCGGGCTGTTTTGTTTTTGTTCGGAGAGTTTGATCCTGGCTCAGGACGAACGCTGGCGGCGTGCTTAACACATGCAAGTCGAACGCTGAAGCCTGGCTTTGTGTTGGGTGGATGAGTGGCGAACGGGTGAGTAACACGTGAGTAACCTGCCCTCTTCTTCGGGATAACGGTCTGA
>NZ_AUBM01000009.1 GCF_000429245.1 Schaalia georgiae DSM 6843 | reverse complement strand
CGCTGCGGATTGCTGCCCGGATCGCGGGGATATCGTCGGGCACCAGCACCAAGTCCGCGCTTATCCCGTGCCCGGCCAGCAGGGAGAGGGCGAGGGGGCCGGAGCGGTCCTCGGCCTCGCCCCTGGCGCACCGGTCGGAGACGGTGATGACGCGGGCGGCAAGACCCATCAGTGACGCGCGTTGGACGCGTCGCGGGGCTTGCGGACGGGGCGCCTCACCCGGATGCCGGCTGTCACGGGATCGGCGTCGGAGAACTGGCGGCTCGACAGCTCGTACTCGATGCGCTGGGGGCGTTGGGGGCGCTCGGGCTGGAACGCCTGCGGAAGCGGGCGGTCCTGGGCGCGCGTGGGGCGGGGCGAGCGCACGGCGCGCTGGGCGAAGCTCGGCGGCTCGGGCGCCTCCTGGCGCGACTGGGGAGCCGCGGGCGGGCGCGGGGGCTCGGCGACTCGGGACCGCTGCGCGGAAGCCGGCGGACGGGGAGGCGCGGGGACGTCCTCCGCTTTCCCCGACGCGGGGGCTCCACCGACCGGCGCCTTGGCTGCGGATTGTTCGGGAGCCTCGTTCGGACGCGGGGCGGTACCCTCGCCGCTGGTTTGCCGGGACGCGGCGGACGCGCTGGCGCGCCCCGACGGGAGGTCGTCACCGAGGGACAACGACTTCGGCTGCGCGGGCGTGTGCAGGCCCGCGGGCACGGAGGCAACGGGCTGTACGCGCACGGGCCTGATCGCGGGCACGGAACGCGTGACGGGACCAAGGGCGGCAGGGGCAGAACTGGGCGAGGACGCCCTGTGCGCGCCGCCGCTCCTGCCCTGGCCGGCGCGCCGGTGCTCAGCGCCCTCAGCGCGGCGCGAGTCCGCCCGGCGCGGTGCCGACGGGGCCCCGGGGACTTGAAGGACGGGGGGCGCCCCGTTGGCGCGAGTGTCGGCGCCCTCCTCGGGG
Source organism: Schaalia georgiae DSM 6843 (assembly GCF_000429245.1). Lineage (GTDB taxonomy): Bacteria > Actinomycetota > Actinomycetes > Actinomycetales > Actinomycetaceae > Pauljensenia > Pauljensenia georgiae. Next base: position 218,040 of record NZ_AUBM01000009.1, on the reverse strand, counting down.
GCCACCGCCTCAACGGCGGGCTCATCGACCCCGGGCTCAGCCACGCGCGAGGGGGCCGACATGACGGGCATCTGCGCAGCGGAGCGCTTGCCCGCGAAGAAGGAGCGGAGCTGCATCGCGGCCTCGTGGCCGAGCACGCCGCCTACGACCTCGACCTGGTGGTTGAGGCGGGAGTCGCGCAGGACATCGCGCACGGAGCCCGCGGCCCCGGCCTTGGGGTCCCAGGCGCCGAAGACGACGCGGTCGACGCGGGCGGACACGATCGCCCCCGCGCACATGGTGCACGGCTCCAGGGAGACGACCAGCGTGCAACCGACCAGGTTCCAGCGCTTGAGGGTGCGGGCGGCGTCGCGCAGGGCGACGATCTCGGCGTGCCCGGCGGGGTCGCGGTCCTTCTCGCGGCAGTTCCAGCCCTTGCCGACGACCCTGCCCAGCGTGTCGAGCACGACGGCCCCGACGGGCACGTCGCCGGTTTCACGGGCGCGGTCCGCCAGGTAGAGGGCCTTGCCCATGGCCTCACGGTAGCGGTCAGTCAATGTCACATGTCCTAGCGTAGCGGCAATGCGCGCTATCTGGAACTTCAAGTGCTATGAGGTAGCCTTGAACCATGCGCATTCACGTTGCGGACCATCCGCTCATCGCCCACAAACTCACCGTTCTGCGCGACCGCCAGACCCCCTCCGCCACTTTCAGGCAACTGGTGGACGAACTCGTCACGCTGCTGGCCTACGAGGCGACGCGCGAGGTGGCGGTCACCGAGACCGCGATCAACACCCCCGTCGCGCCCACCGTCGGCCGCAAGCTCTCCGAACCCCGACCGATCGTCGTTCCCGTGCTGCGCGCGGGCCTGGGCATGCTCGAGGGAATGACCCGCCTGCTGCCCACTGCCGAGGTCGGGTTCCTGGGCATGCGCCGCGATGACGACACCTTGGAGATCGAGACCTACGCCAACCGCCTGCCCGATGACCTGTCGGGCCGCCAGTGCTACGTGCTGGACCCGATGCTCGCCACCGGACACACGATGGTCGCCGCCACGAACTACCTCTTCGAGCGGGGGGCCCGCGACGTGACCTGCGTGTGCATCCTGGCCGCCCCCGAGGGCATCGAGACCCTGGAGAAAGCCGTCGGCGACCGCGCCGACGTCACCGTGGTGGTCGCCGCCGTCGACGAGCGCCTCAACGACAAGTCCTACATCGTCCCGGGCCTGGGGGACGCGGGCGACCGCCTTTACGGCATCGTCGACTGACGTGCCGGGCCCACCCGCCACGGCTGGGACGGGCGGGCCCCAATATGCGGCCGTTCGCCGCGCCTGGCTGGGACACGGGATGCGGCCGCGGGCTGCGCAAGCCCCCTGGTCGGGACGGCCGCACGGGCACACTCCCTGGTGCCGGGCCCACCTTGGTCGGGACGGAGGACGCGGCGGCAGGCTGCGCCAGCGCGGAACGCCCACCGGGTTCGTGCCCTGTCGGTGGCGGAGCCCGTCAGACCGCATAATCAGAACTCGCGTGTCCACATCGGGATAGGCAACAGGTCATCGGGGTAGTCGCGGACCCGCATTGGGGTAGGCAACAGGTCATTGGGGCAGGAAACGGTGCATTGGGGCAGGTTAATAACCTGCCCCAATGCGGGCTAACCTGCCCCAATGCAACTCGCGGCACCCGGAAGGGCGCTGCTGGAGGCACGGCTGCACCTGGCCCCTCAGGCGCTGCATGCCGCGCGCCAGTTTTCACAGCGATACCTCCACTTTCACAGCAATACCACACTTTGCAAGCGTTATAACACTTGCAAAGTGACGGTATCCCTTTGAAAACTCAACTTCGCTTGCAAAGTGACCCGAGTGCCACCCGACCGCCTGAGGGCCGAGACTCCCCTTTGAAACCGCGGCATCGCTTGCAAAACAACCCAAGCATCCCACCCCATGCCCTCCTCGAATTGCTCGGGATGACTCCCCACCACGCACGCCTCGTGCACCATTCAACGGGAACGAGGGCCTGCCGTGGATGCCCTTCCTGGTCCACTTCGCCTTCTCCACCGGCTTCGCAGTCGTCTACCGCGTGCTGGCCGAGCGCTTCCCGCAGGTCAAGCTGTGGCAGGGCGTGGCCTTCGGCGTCCTGGTCCCGTCGGGCCGCACGTCGTGTTCGTGCCCGCCACAGGCATCGTCCCTGCCCCCTGGAACCAGCTCCACCACCGCAAGGGAAGGCGAACCCACTTCCGCATCGTCCCTGCCCCCTGGAACCAGCCCTTCGCCGAGCGCTTCTCGGAGTCCTTCGGCCACATCATCTAGATGTGGGTGATCGAGGTCTTCCGCCGCGACCCGTGCGGCCCGAGCCCGCCACCGGGGAACAGGCCAACCGCGCGAACGCCCCCGCTGGGAATCCCAGCGGGGGCGCCCTCACCTGCACCGCGCCCGCTGCCCCGAATCCCACGGGCCGGAGCGGAGATCAGAAGGCGGGGATGACGGAGCCGTCAGTCCACGTCTGCTCGATGTACTGCTTGACCTCGTCGGAGTGGAGCAGCTGCTCCAGTTTGTCGATGGCCTCCTGCTTGTCGTTCGCAGTCTTCCACACGAGGACGTTCACGGCGGGGTTGTTCTCGGGGGATTCGACGACCAGGGCCTGGTCGGCGATATTGAGGCCGCCCTCCTGCGCGAAGTTGCCGTTGATGACGGCGAAGTCGAAGTCGTCCAGGGAGCGCACCAGCTGCGGGCCCTCGACCTCCTTGAAGGTGAAGTTCTTCAGGGGCGTCACATTGACGACACTGGCTTCGGAGCCGTCGGCGGGCAGCTGGACGAGGCCCTGCTTGGCCAGCAGCTCCAGGGCGCGCGTCTGGTTGGAGGCGTCGGAGATGACGGCGATGGTACCGCCGTCGGGCAGTTCGGAAAGGCTCTTGTGCTTGTTCGAGAAGACTGCGAGGGGCTCCAAGTGGATGCCCGCCCCGGCGGTGAAGTCGTAGTCGAACTCGCGCTCGGCGTTCTCCAGGTAGGGGACGGTCTGGAAGAAGTTCGCGTCGAGCTCGCCGTCGTTGAGGGCGCGGTTGGGCTGGTTGTAGTCGGTGTACTCGACGATGTCCAGCTTGATGCCCGCCCCGGCGGCCAGGTTGTCGTTGATGTAGGTGAGGATCTTCGCGTGGGGGGCGGGCGTGGCGCCCACCTTGAGGGTAATGGCGCCGGAGGAGTCGGAGCCCGACCCGTTCGATCCGCCGTTCTGGCCGGATCCCCCGCAGGCGGCGAGGCCGACGGCCACGACGGCCGTGAGGCCCGTGGCGAGGATGGTGCGCAGAGTTCGCATGGCTGTCCTGTCTTTCTGTGTTGGGATTGGGGTCGAGGCGCGCGCCTCGAAGCGGGAGGCGCCGGAGGGCCCGGCGCTCAGCGGTGGTCCACGAGGCGGCTGACGGCGTCGCCGATCATCTGGAACACCTGGACGATGACGATGATCGCCAGGACCGTGGAGATCATGACGTCGTCCTGCCAGCGGTTGTACCCGTAGCTGATGGCCATCTGCCCTAGGCCGCCGCCGCCCACGGCTCCCGCCATCGCCGAGTAGCCGATGAGCGTGATCGCCAGGGTCGTGATCGACTGGACCAGGGAGGGCAGGGCCTCGCGCACCAGGACGCCCCAGCGGATCTGCCGGTTCGAGGCGCCCATCATCTGCGCGGCCTCGATCTTGCCGTGGTCGACGGCCAGCAGGTTGGTCTCCACCAGGCGCGCGAAGAAGGGTGCGGAGAGGATGATCAGGGGCACTACGGTGGCCATCGACCCCGACGACTTGCCGACCAGGGCCTTCGTGAGGGGGATCAGCATGATGATGCCGATGATGAAGGGCAACGAGCGGATGACGTTGACCACGACCGACACGCCCTGGTAGACGGGCTTGTTCGGGGTGAGGCCGTTCTTGCCCGTTTGGACCAGGAGCAGGCCGATTCCCATGCCGATGATGACCGAGCACAGGGTGGACAGCCCCACCATGAACAGGGTCTCCCAGATCGCGGGGAGGAACTGCGTGGTCAGGGCCGGGTTGTCCAGCCACGTGGGGTCGCCTTTGCCCGCGGGGAGCACGGCCAGGTGCGCGACGGCGTTCATCGGTCCCTCACTTCCGCGTGGATGCTGTTCTTGCGCAGTTGCTCGATGATGGAGGCCGCGTGGTACGCCGGGACCGTGAGCGCCAGGCGGCCCACTTGGATGTCGCCGATGGACTCGAAGGTCCCCGCCGTCACGTCTGCGCCCATGGAGGACGCCAGGTGCAGCACTGTGGCCCCCGTGGGAACGCCCGGGTGCGAGGTGAAGACCACGTCGAGCAGGACCGTCCCGGAGGCCCCGGGGTCCGGGGAGCCGTCCGCGCCCGGGGGCGCGTGGTCGACTGCGGGAGTGGGGACCAGTTCGCGGGCGAGGGGGCTGGCGGGGTCGGATACGACCTCGGCGATCGTCCCCGTCTGGGTGACGGTCCCGTGGTCCAGCAGGGTCACCGAGTCGCAGATCTCGCGCACGACCGCCATCTCATGAGTGATGACGACCACGGTGACGCCGGCGATCTCACGCACCTGTTTGAGCAGCGCGAGGATCTGGGCCGTCGACTCGGTGTCGAGGGCGCTCGTGGGTTCGTCGCAGAGCAGTACTGCGGGGTCGTCGGCGAGCGCGCGGGCGATCCCGACGCGCTGGCGCTGCCCGCCCGACAACTGGGAGGGGTAGGAGTCCCCCCGCCCCGCCAGGCCGACCAGGTCGAGCAGTTCCTCGACGCGCTCGCGCCTCTGCTCCTTGGGGACGCCCGCGAGTTTGAGGGGGTAGCCGATGTTGTCGGAGGCGGTGCGCGCGTCCAGGAGGTTCGCCGCTTGGAAGACCATGCCGATGCGGCGCCGGGCGTCGCGCAGCGCCTTGCCGCTCAGCGTCGCCAAGTCGAGGCCGTCGACGACGATACTGCCCTCGGTCGGCCTCTCGAGGGCCGTCAGACAGCGGATGAGTGTGGACTTGCCCGCGCCGGAGCGACCGACGATCCCATGGATGGATCCCCGGGTGACGTGGAGGTTGACGCCGTCGAGCGCGACCACGGTGTTGCCGCCTTTGACGGGGTAGGCCTTGCGCACCCCTGTCAGGTGGATCATGTGTTGCCTCCGTAATCGTTGGCCCTGATGAACGCAGCATATGGGGGCGCACCAGGGCGGCCAAATTCTCCGTTACAAAACTCCACAGTGCGGGCACGCGGAGAGCGGCCTCACACCCCTGGCGTCCCCGGCCACGCGGCCCACACCGCTGCTGCTGCGGCGGCGACCGACGCCGCCCACGTGCCCACGGCGAGGGCCACGGCGCTCGCGCGCCTGCCGCCGCGCCACAGGTCGACGGCATCGACCAGAGCCGTCGAGAACGTCGTGAACCCGCCGAGGAAGCCCGTGGAGGCGACGTGGGCGGCCGGCGAGGCGCTCCACGCCAGCAGCAGTCCCGCTGCGGCCGACCCCACGACGTTGACCGCGACGATGCCGCACTTGCCCAGGACCGGCGCCGCGTCCGCCGTGGCACTACGCGCCCAGCCGTCGAGGCGCCACCTGGCGAGCGCCCCGAGCGCACCAGCACACGCCAGGGCCGCGCACATCGCCGGGCTCACCGCTGTGCCCCCGACACGAGGCGGTGGCCCGCCCATGCGACCGCCGCCCCCACCGCGAGCAGCCCCGCCGACTGCGCGAGGGCCAGCGCCGCCCCGTGGGCGCGCGTGCTCCACTGGGCGGCGGAGGACACCGTCCACGCCGCGTAGCCCCCGTAGGTGGTGAACGCCCCGGCGAAACCCGTGCCCGCGAAGAGCCTGAGACGAGCGAGAGCCCGGGCCCTTTCCGGGAACGCGGCGGAGCGCGCGCCCGTGAACGCCGCGAGCGCCCCCAGTGCGAAAGCCCCGACCACGTTGACCACCAGGATCGACCAGGGGGCGAAGAGCCCTCCCACAGGGCGCGCGGCGGCCGCGCAGTCCAGTCCCGCCCGCGCAAGCGTGCCCAGCGCGCCACCCGCTGCGACGCACACCCATTCGGGAACCGTCCGATGCTCGTCCATGCGCCCAGGATAGGCCGACGGGCCCCGGCAGCGGAGCAGTAGCCGCAGCCTCCGCCCGGTGCCGCCGCCGCCCGGCGCGGCCTGCTCCGCCTGCCAGGCGCGCGGGATGAGGGCGCCCGCCTCCCGGCTCGCGGGCCGAGCCCTCCGGCCCGCAGACCGGCCGCGGGGCTGCGCGCACAGCGGCGCCGTTCCACGGAACACGCGGCGCCCGGGCGGCGCTCCGGCCCCCGCCTCGTACACTGGCGCCATGACCACACCCGCAGGACGATTCGCCCCCTCCCCCACGGGGGACCTCCATTTGGGGAACCTGCGCACCGCGATCCTTGCGTGGGCGGCGGCGCGTCTGAGCGGACGGCGCTTCGTGATGCGCATCGAGGACATCGACCGGGAGCGCGCGGGCTCGGCGCAGCGCCAGCTGGACGACCTGGAGGCCATAGGCGTCGATTGGGACGGCGAGCCCCTCATCCAGTCCCAGCGCGCCCACGCCCACCGCGCCGCGTTGGAGGAGCTGGCGTCGCGGGGCCTCGTCTTCGAGTGCTACTGCTCGCGCCGCGATATCCGTGAGGCCGCGTCGGCGCCGCATGTCCCGCCCGGCCATTACCCGGGCACCTGCGCGCGCCTGAGCGGGGCCGAGCGCGCCTCCCGCCGCGAGGCCCTGGCCGCCCTGGGCCGGGCCCCCGCGCTGCGGCTGGCGGCCCCCCGGGCGCAGTGGACCGTCACCGATGCCCTCCACGGCCAGTACACGGGGCCCGTCGACCAGTTCGTGGTGCGGCGCGCGGACGGCGTGCCCGCCTACAACCTGGCCTCCGTGGTCGATGACGCCTTCCAGGGCGTCGACCAGGTGGTGCGCGGTGACGACCTGCTGGCACAAGCGCCCGGGCAGGCGCAGTTGGCGTCCCTGCTGGGACTCGCCCAACCCACCTACGCGCACGTGCCCCTGGCGGTGTCGGAGTCGGGTGCGCGCTTGGCGAAGCGCGACGGCGCGGTCACACTGGCGGACCTGGCGGACCTGGGCTGGGGGCCGGCCGACGTGGTCGGCCTCATCGGGGAGTCCCTGGGGGTTCGAGGCGCGCGCCGGGCAGCGGACATCGCCGACGCCCTGGGGGACCGGGGGCTGGAGGGGATCCCCGCACATCCGTGGGTCGTCGTCCCGCCGACCGGGCGCAGGCCGCACTGAACCGTGAGACGCTGAACGGGCATTCCCTCTAATGGGGCCGCGCGCCTCAACTGTGAGATTCTTCAGCTATGCGCCCGGCTATGCCGGGACCATTCGCGTAAGATAAGCAGAACCCCCGCCGGTGGATCGCACCGAGGGGGGCCGCTGCGCGCTCGAAGGGACTCGAACCCCCAACCTTCTGATCCGTAGTCAGATGCTCTATCCATTGAGCTACGAGCGCTTCGCCGTTTGGCTGGGTACAAGGTTACACGGAAGGCCCGGGAAAGCCAAAACGAGAGCCTGGGCTATGAGTCACACGCGCACCAGCCACAGAACCGCGGAGCTCCCCGCCGGGCGGGCCGTCGCATTGGCCCGCGATGCGGCCGCCCTCCCGGAGTGGTGCCGCGAGGGCGTAGCGTAGCGCCATGACGGATCACACTGACATCCCCGGCATCGGGACCCTGCGCCCCGTGCCCGCCCTCGACCACCTCGACCTGGTCGGCCAGCCCGTGGCGCGCGCGCTCGCCGCGCTGGCCGACCAGGACCCAGCCCTCGCCTCGTCGGCGCTCGTCGCGCCGATCGACCCGGATCTGGCCGACACCGAGACGATGACGCGGGCCTTCGGAATGGACTTAGCGCTGTCCTCCAACTGCATCCTGGTCGCGGGCAAGCGCGCGGGCGAGGAACGGGTGGCCGCGTGCGTCGTGCGAGCCACGACCAGCGCCGACGTCAACCACGTCGTCAAGAAGCTCCTCGACGTGCGCAAGGCGAGTTTTTGGCCCCAGGACCGCGCCGTCGAGGCCTCCGGCATGGAGTACGGGGGCATCACGCCTGTGGGCGTCCCCCCTCAGTGGCGCCTCCTCATCGACTCGAGCTGCGCCAGCGGATGGAGCTGCATCGGATCGGGCCTGCGCGCCTCGAAGCTCTTCGTGCCGGGGGAGCTGCTGGCCGCACTGCCCGCAGCGGAGGTCATCGACGGCTTGGGCGCCTGAGCGCGCCGCGCGCGCGAGCACTGCGGACCGGGACCGTCAAGGGGACGGGCCTTGGCCCGTGGCACTCGGCAGCACAAACGCTGGAAACTGCGCCACTGGCGGACCCTCGCGGGGGGGGGCGCGGGCGACGGAAGGACGCGCGACGAGGCGGGGATCTCGGGAAGCACTCCGAAGGGCACGGGCAGCGGAGTGGAGTGCCCGTCCGGGAATACGAGGATCCTCCGCGCACCCGGCAGCGCACCCTTATCCTTGCTGCATTCCTGCCCTGGGGAGGTTCGGATGATACCGTCACGCGGAGGACCGGGCTCCAGTGTACACGCTCCCCGGAGCGCGCGCTCCACCCCGGGGGACAGCGGCGGCCCCACGGAACGCGGTCCCTCACGACGACGGGCAGGCGCAGGGCGCGCGGGGAAACGGCGGCGGCCCACGGAACGCGGTCCCCAAGCACCATGCACACCCCACCCCCGGACCACCCGGGACCACCAACAAGGTAACGGGAACGGCTCCCGCCTCGACGGCGCTCCACGTGCGCCGTCGAGGCGCGCCCACAAAAGAAAACCCCGGGGCTCCAACGAGTCCCGGGCTGCCGCCCACAGAGCGCCCGATGTTGACACAGGGTGTTGACGCAAGAAAGCCCCGGAACCGCAACGATAAGCAGTTCCGGGGCTAAACACCTGCGGAGGATGGGGGATTCGAACCCCCGAGGGCTTGCACCCAACACGCTTTCCAAGCGTGCGCCATAGGCCACTAGGCGAATCCTCCGTGCACATCGTGCCGGACAATGATAAACGGAAACGGCCGTCGAAAGCGAATCCGCGCAGGAGCACGGCCGGTGGCATCAGTCACGGGGGGCAGCGCCCTCACCATTGCCCTCACCATTCGAACACGATCGCGTACATGACGACCCACCAGGCCAGCGCACCCCCCGATAGGACGAGCGCCGCTGCGGACTCGTGGCGGCCCACCTGCCCCGGCAAACTGTGGGAACGGTTCAGGCCGATAATTCCGAGCACCAAGGGGACCGGGCAGAAAAACCCCAGCAGCGGCATCGCCAGGACCGACAGCCACAGGGCAACAGTCGCCACCGGGTTCGCGATCGGCTTGGGCGCGGTGTAGCCGCCCATCGCGAAGACCGCCGCAGCGTCGATCCGCTCCGTCCCGGGGAACACCTCCCCCAGGGCGGCGGGCCCGCCCCCGGGCGCCCCGGTGTACGACCCGTAGGGGTCCGAGGCGGCCCCCGCCCCATGAGAACCGGGGTAGTCGGGGGGCGCGGCGATGGGGGCGTTCGGAGTGCTCACTCCTCAAGGGTCCCACAGCTCGGCCCGGATCACGAGGGTTCCAGGGAAACCCGTCACATAATCCCCAGATGTGACGTGCGCCCCCTTGGGGCGAAGTATCCTGGTGTTCCGACCGGCTGACCGGCCACACGCCCATCACCTGATCGGAGACAGCTCACTCATGAGCGCACAAAAGTCCAGCATTTTCACATGGCGGACCCACGGGGACGGCACTTCCATCCAACCGGGCGATGTCGTCCTGCCCGGCGAGCGCCTCTCATGGCCCCGAACGATCGGCATCGGCGCCCAGCACGTCATCGCGATGTTCGGCGCGACGTTCCTGGTCCCCCTGCTCACCGGCTTCCCCCCGTCGACGACCCTGTTCTTCACGGCCGCGGGGACTCTGCTCTTCTTCCTCATCACTGCGGGGCGCCTGCCCTCGTACCTGGGCTCCTCATTCGCCCTCATCTCGCCGATCCTGGCGGTCTCGCAGACCCACGGCGCCGACTACGCCCTCGGCGGCATCATCGCCACCGGCGCGACGCTGGCCCTGGTGGGCGCGGTCGTCCACTTCGCCGGAGTGCGGTGGATCGACGCGATCATGCCGCCCGTGGTCACGGGGGCGATCGTGGCGCTCATCGGTTTGAACCTGGCGCCCGCCGCATGGAACTGGGTGAAGGAGGGGCCCGTCACGGCAGTCGTGACGATCGTGGCGGTCTGCCTGGTGACGGTGCTGTTCAAGGGCATTATCGGGCGCCTGTCGATCCTCATCGGCGTGCTCGTCGGCTACGCGGCGGCCGTCGTCCAAGGCGAGGTCGACTTCACCGCCGTCGGTTCCGCCGGGTGGATCGGGCTGCCGCAGTTCCACGCCCCCGCTTTCGCGGTCTCGACGCTGGGCCTGTTCGTCCCCGTGGTCTTCGTACTGGTCGCCGAGAACGTCGGCCACGTGAAGTCGGTGTCCGCCATGACGGGCGAGAACCTGGACGGTCTGACGGGCCGCGCCCTGGTCGCCGACGGCGTTTCGACGATGCTCGCTGGGGCCGGAGGCGGCTCGGGCACGACGACCTACGCGGAGAACATCGGGGTCATGGCCGCCACTCGCGTGTACTCGACCGCGGCTTACGTGATCGCCGCGCTCTTCGCCTTCGCACTGTCCCTCATGCCGAAGTTCGGCGCCCTGATCGCCACCATCCCCCACGGGGTGCTCGGCGGCGCGGGCACAGTGCTCTACGGGATGATCGGGATGCTGGGCGTGCGCATCTGGGTGCAGAACCGCGTGGACTTCTCCAACCCCGTCAACCTCAACACCGCGGCTGTGTCACTCATCGTCGCGATCGCCGATTTCACGTGGACCGTGTCTGGCATGACCTTCGGCGGGATCGCCCTGGGGTCGGCCGCCGCGATCCTCGTCTACCACACCATGCGCACCGTCTCGAAGCTGCGCGGAACGAACCTGGAGGCCGCGACCCCGGCCTCGGCCCCCTCCGGCTCCGAGTTGGAGGGCGAGGCCTACGCGAAGAGGCACCGCGCCACCTCGGACTGATCCCTTTCCGACGAGGCGGGGGCCGGTCCGGTGGAACCACTGCGGGACCGCCGGTCCCGGCCCCGCCGCGCGTCCGAAGGTGGTGGTGCCCTCAGGCCAATGCGCCCAGGGCGAGGATGACCACCGCGATCAGGGGCAGGACGCCCTGCTTAGCTGCGGCGGAGTGCTTGGCGGGCGAGGTGGCGAAGAGGAGGAGGAGCGGCAGCCATACGACTCGGCGTTTTCGGCGGAGTTCCGTATTGGAGAATCTGACGACAAGGCGCCCGGGTGGGTCGTTTTGCAAGCGCTGCACCGCATCGGGGCAGGAAACGGTGCATTGGGGTAGGCAATGGGAGCAGCTTCTCCGCAGCCGGGCACTGCTGGAGTGGGCGGGGCTCCGCATTGGGGTAGGTTACGGTGCATTGGGGCAGGTTATTAACCTGCCCCAATGGGGGTTGTCCTGCCCCAGTAGGTGGTTTCGTGCCCCGATGCTGTTCGTTGGGTTCGGGAGGGTTCCGTGGTGGGGGTGGCGGCTGGTCGGCTCGCTAATTTGGGTATGGTTTCGGCTTGGTCGCTGGGAATGGGGCCGCTTGTGGCGGCTGTGGGCACGCCGTTGGTGGACTCAGTCAACTCTCTGCCCCGCCCGGCGCGCCCAGGGAGGGGACTGAGGCGGCGCTGGTCTGCGCCTCGGGCGCCGGAGGGCGCAGTGCTTGTCCGTCAGGATCGGTGTTCCGCAGTGGGAACACTTTGCCGGCGAGCGTTTGAGTCCGGGTGTTGCGCGCCGTGGGCTGTTTTCACAGCGGTACCGACACGACGGGTCCCGTTTTCACAGCGATGCCTCCGCTTTCACAGGGATACCACGCTTTGCAAGCGTTATAACACTTGCAAAGTGACGGTATCCCTTTGAGAACTCCACTTCGCTTGCAAAACAACCCCTGCGCCCGCCCCAGGGGCGGGGCTCCCCTCCGAGAACACAACATCGTTCGCAATGAGACGCCCAACAGCCCCACGGGCGCGGAGAGGCGTGGATGTCCACTAGCCTCCGTTCAGGTGCGCCCAACAGCCCCGCGGGCAGGGAGAAGCGTCCCGCGTAGTGGCCCAGCGCTCAACGAAAGGCGCCCACCACAGCGGCCCAACTGCTTGACGGTCGGCCCTGCTGGTGGATACGGGTGCGACTGCCGTATTTTCCCATCCGGGGACGAGTCCGCATCAGGACAGGGCGGACACAGACCCACATCAGGACAGGCAACGGGTCGCTGGGGCAGACAACCGCCCATGAGCCCACACCACCCACACCACTTCCTCAGTGGCCACCTGGGCCAGGCCCCCAACACCACCTCCACACCCATCCACACGCCCACAAGCCCCACACCCACAAACCCCACACCCACAAACCCCACACCCACAAACCCCCAGATTCAGTGACATCCGCCACTCTATGCAGTCTATTCTGCGTCACGCATCACAATAACATTACATGTCATTAGTTTCCATGGCAGGGTATTTCCCATGTCCGAGCCGGAAGAACTCGACGCCTCTGTGATGGCCTCGCTCGTGATCGCGCAGATCGCGGCGTGGAACGCCATGGAGCGCGCCCTTTCGACCTCGAGGGTCCCCCTCAGCTACGGGCGCTACCTGGTGCTCCTCACGATCACCGGCGCCCTGGGGCGCGCCCGCATCCACGACGTCGCCACCAGTCAGCGCATCACGGTCGGAGCCGCCTCGCGCCTCGTCGACCGCCTGTGCGCGGACGGCCTCGTCCAGCGCCACCCCTCGCCCACCGACCGCCGCGTCGCCCTGCTCTCCGTCACCGACGAGGGGGCGCGCAGACTCAGGGACGCCCAGGGTGTCGTCAAGGCCGAGACGCGGCGCGTCTTCTCGCCCCTGGATCCCGACCAGCGCGCCTCGCTGTCGGCGATGCTCACGAAAGTCACACTCACCGCGGAGGCCACCCGATGATCCGATTCGACGCAGTCTCGAAGACCTACCCCGGGGGCACCACTGCCGTCGAGGACTTCTCCCTGCAGATCCCCGAGCACACGACCACCGTTTTCCTGGGCACCTCGGGCTGCGGGAAGACGACCCTCATGCGGATGGTGAACGCAATGGTGGCCCCCACCTCGGGCCGCGTGCTCGTGCGCGGCCAGGACGTGGCGGAGCAGGACCCCGTGGCATTGCGCCGCTCCATCGGCTACGTCCTGCAGGAGGGCGGCCTCTTCCCCCACCGCACCATCGCCGACAACATCGCCACCGTCCCCCTTCTGGAGGGGGTGCCCCGCCGCCAGGCCCGGGCGCGGGCGCTGGAGCTCATGGACCTGGTCGGCCTGGACCGCGACATGGCGGGGCGCTACCCCGCCCAGCTCTCGGGCGGCCAACGCCAGCGCGTGGGAGTCGCCCGCGCACTGGCGAACGAGGCGGACATCCTGCTCATGGACGAGCCCTTCGGCGCCCTGGACCCCCTGGTGCGCGCCGACCTGCAGGCCGAGCTCATCCGCATCCGCGAACAACTGGGCACGACCATCCTCTTCGTCACCCACGACATCGACGAAGCGTTCCTGCTGGGCGACCAGATCGCAGTGCTGCGCACCGGAGGCCGCGCCGCCCAGGTCGGCACCGCCCAGGAACTGCTCTCCCACCCCGCTGACGACTTCGTCGCGGACTTCGTCGGCGCCTCGCGCGCCGCCCGGCCGGTCCGCATCGACCACCGGCGCGGGGACCTGGTGGTCGACGAGGCGGGGACCCCCGTGGGCACCCTGTGCGAACCCGACCGGGGGGCGCGCCCATGACATGGCTGATGTCGAACTGGAGCCTGGTCGGCGAGCTCGCACTCACGCACCTGGCCATCGCGGTGCCCGCCATCGCGTGCTCGGTCCTGATCGCGGTCCCCATCGGGTGGTTCGCAGCGCGCTCCAAGCGGGTCGGCCCGGCCCTGCTGGCGGTCCTGTCGGCGATGTACGCCGTGCCCTCCCTGCCGCTCCTGGTGATCGTCCCCGTCGTGGTGGGCATCTCCTACCGATCACCCGTCAACATGGTGCTCATCCTCACCCTGTACGGCGTGGCCGTGCTGGTGCGCCAGAGCGCGGAGGGGTTCTCCGCCATCGAGCGCGCCACACTGCGCAGCGCCACCGCCTGCGGTTTCGGCACGGCGCGCCGGTTCTGGCAAGTGGAACTCCCCCTGGCCGCCCCCGTCATCGTGGCGGGAACCCGAGTGGTCGTGACATCGACCGTCTCACTGGTGACGATCGGGGCCTTCGTGGGCGTGCGCTCTCTGGGGACCCTGTTCACCGACGGCTTCCAGCGGGGCCTGGCCGCCGAGGTCCTCACGGGCCTGGCCGCCACCATCGCCCTGGCACTCGGAGTCGACGCCCTGGTCGCCTGGATCGGCAGGGCCGCGACGCCGTGGGCCCGCATAGGCGCCGACGCGGACGACGAACAGGGGGCCCGGGCATGAGCATCCTCATCGAGGCCCTGCGGTGGCTCGCCGATCCGGCGCACTGGGGCGGGGAGACGGGCATCGCATGGCGTACCGCGCAGCACCTGGGGATCACCGCGCTCGTCGTCGCCCTGGCCGTGGCGGTGGCCGTTCCCGTGGGCACGTGGATCGGGCACACCGGCCGGGGGCGGTGGCTCGTGTCCGCCACCGGCGCAGCCCGCGCCGTGCCGACGCTCGGGGTCCTCACCCTGGCCGGCCTCGCCCTGGGAATCGGTTTGGCGGCGCCCGCGGTGGCGCTGCTGGTGCTGGCGCTGCCGCCAATGCTGGCGGGCACGTACTCCGGCATCGCCTCGACCGACCGCACCACTGTGGACGCCGCGCGAGCGATCGGGCTCACCGAGTGGCAGGTGGTCACCCAGGTGGAGATCCCCCATGCGATGGCGATCATCATGGCCGGCGTGCGCGGCGCCGTCCTGCAAGTGATCGCGACGGCGACCCTGGCCGCCTACACCGCCGACTACGGGCTGGGGCGCTTCCTCTACTCGGGCCTGAAGACCCGTGACTACGCCCAGATGATCGGCGGCTCACTGGTGGTCGTCGTGCTGGCGCTCGTCGTGGACGCCGCCCTGGGCGCCCTCCAGCGCCGCATCGACTCGCGCGACACGGCCGCCCCCGAACCCGCACCGACCCCACACCCCACCAAGGAGACACCATGAGAAAGAAACACGCCGCCCTGGCCATCGCCGCCGCGGGCGCCCTGGCACTGTCGGCCTGCGGATCGGCCTCATCGCTGGAGGGCTCCGCGTCCTCGGGGGAGGCGCTGACCATCGGCTCGCAGGACTACTACTCGAACGAGATCATCGCCGAGGCCTACGCCCAGGCCCTGGAGGGCGCCGGTTTCACTGTGAACAGGCAGTTGCGCATCGGGCAGCGCGAAGTCTCCATGCCCGAGGTCGCCAAGGGCGCGATCGACGTGTTCCCCGAGTACACGGGGAACCTGTTGCAGTACCTCAAGGCCGACGCCACCGAGACCACTTCCAAGGACGTGTACCACGCGCTCGCCGAGGCCCTGCCCGAGGGCCTGCGCGCCCTGGACCAGGCGGGCGCCACCGACCAGGACTCCTACGTGGTCTCGGAGGAGTTCGCCCAACTCCACTCCCTCACCTCCATCGGGGATCTGGCGGGAGTGGGCACCGTCGTGCTGGGCGGGAACTCGGAGCTCGAGACGCGCCCCTACGGGCCCGAGGGCCTCGCCTCCGTCTACGGCGTCACGGCCACGTTCACGCCCATCGAGGACTCGGGCGGGCGCCTGGCGGCCAAGGCGCTGCGGGACGGCACCGTGCAGGTGGCGGACATCTACTCGTCGAACCCGGTCCTGGCCGAGGGCGGGTTGAGGGCGCTGGAGGATCCCCAGGGGCTCCTCCTGGCCTCGCACGTGGTGCCCATCGTGTCGTCGAAGGTGGACGAACGGGCGGCGGCGGTCATCAACTCCGTGAGCGCGGCGCTCACGCCCGAGGCGCTCGTCGAGATGAACCGCCAGTCCACTGCGGAGCAGAAGTCCGCCGCCGACATCGCCCGCGCGTGGTTGTCCGCCCAGGGGCTCGCTGGCTGAAGCGCCCCTCACCGCTCGGGCCCGCACCAACACATGTGTTCTATTACATAATTTTACTTAGATTTTACAATTGTGACCGAAATGTAATGCACACATGATGGACACCCATCGTTTCGACCACGCCGGTGGCGATACCCTCATCACGTCACTGGCGGTCTCACGTCAGATCGTCCCATCTACATAGGAGGGCATCTCCATGAACCTCAAGAATGCCTGGCTGGCGGTCCCCGCAGCCGCGGCGCTCGCACTGACCGCATGCAGCGGCGGCGGCTCCAACACAACGGGCGGCTCCAGTGACGGGATCATCACCGTCAACGGCTCCGAGCCCCAGAACACCCTGCTGCCCGGCATGACCAGCGAGAACGGCGGCGGGCGCATCCTCGCCGCCCTCTTCTCCGGGCTGGTCCGCTACGACAACAACGGCAAGACCGTGCTCGACGTGGCCGAGTCCATCGAGCCCAACGAGGACAACACCGTGTGGACCGTCAAGCTCCACAACGACCGCAAGTTCTCCGACGGCACCCCCGTCAAGGCGTCCAACTTCGTCGAGGCGTGGAAGCTCATCACCTCCAAGAACCAGGTCCAGGCCGCGTTCTTCGACTTCTTCCAGGGAACCGGCGAGGACGGCAGCGGCGACATCACCGGCCTGGACGTGACCGACGACTACTCCTTCACCGCCACCCTCAAGCAGCCCACCGCGGACTTCCGCGACCGCCTCGGCTACACGGCCTACTCCCCCCTGCCCGACTCGACCCTGGCCGACCCCGACAACGGCGGCGAGCACCCGGTCGGCAACGGCCCCTACAAGGTCGATGGCGACAACGCCTGGGAGCACAACGTCCAGATCAAGATGGTCCCGAACGATAAATACGTGGGCGACACCCCCGCGAAGAACAACGGGCTCACCATGGTGTTCTACAACTCCCTGGACGCCGCCTACCAGGACCTGCTCTCCAACAACCTCGACGTCCTCGACGCCGTGCCCAACGCCGCTTTCAGCACCTACGAGTCGGAGCTGAAGGGCCGCTCGGTCAACCAGGCATACGCCGGCGTGCAGTACTTCACGATCCCGCAGTGGCTGCCCCACTTCTCGGGTGAGGAGGGCCGCCTGCGCCGCCAGGCCATCTCCCTGGCGGTCGATCGCGACTCCATCACGAAGACCATCTTCAACGGCGCCCGCACGCCCGCGACGGACTTCACCTCCACCACGCTGCCGACCTACTCCGACAAGCTGAGCGGCAACGACGTCCTCGCCTACAACCCCACGAAGGCCAAGGAGCTGTGGGCCCAGGCCGACGCCATCGCCGCGTGGGACGGCACCTTCAAGATCTCCTACAACTCCGACGGCGGCCACAAGGAATGGGTCGACGCCACCGTGAACTCCATCAAGAACGCGCTGGGGATCAGCGCCGAGGGCAACCCGTACCCCGACTTCAAGTCCCTGCTGGCGGCCGAGGACGACCAGTCCATCACCGGCGCCTTCCGCGCCGGGTGGATGGCCGACTACCCCAACGCCTACAACTTCCTGCAGCCCCAGTTCCAGACGAAGGCCGCCTCCAACAAGGGCGACTACTCGAACACCGAGTTCGACTCCCTCATGACCCAGGCCTCCTCGGCCGCCACGTCCGAGGACGCCACCAAGTTCCTCCAGCAGGCGCAGGAGATCCTGCTCACCGACATGCCCTCCGTGCCCCTGTGGTACTCCAACGTGAACGGCGGCTGGTCGGCGAACGTCGATAACGTCGCCTTCGACTGGCACGGGCAGGCCGTCTACCAGGACATCACCAAGAAGTGACCACTTCGACGTGACGCGGTAACGGATCCGACGATCCACCGCAGGGGGCGTGGCGAGCGGTTACCCCGCTCGCCACGCCCCCTGTTTCCACCGCAAGAACCCCTCTGCCGTGCCAGGCGCCCACGACCACCGCCCCCGGGCCGCAGCCGAGCGGCCCGGGAGAGGATCTCGCGATATCCCGTTTGCGCCCCCTTTACCCTATGATGAAAGCAAAGGCCCCCTTTTGACCAGGGGCCGGGCCCCGGGCCGCGCCCCGAGGGCCGCACGACCGATTAGAACTTCAAAGGAATGTCCATGCTCCGATACATCGGACGGAGGCTCCTGCAGACCATCCCGGTCTTCTTCGGCGCCACCTTTCTGATCTTCGCGATGGTCTACCTGATGCCAGGTGACCCAGTCGCCGCCCTCGGCGGCGACCGCGGCCTCTCCGAGGCCGCCGCCGCCCAGATCCGCGCCCAGTACAACCTGGACAAGCCCTTCTGGATGCAGTACCTGCTCTACCTCAAGGGAGTCTTCACCCTCGACTTCGGAAAGGCGTTCAACGGACAGCAAGTCATCGACGTCATCGCCGGGGCCTTCCCCGTCACGATCCGATTGGCGCTGTACGCCATGGCCATCGAGACGGTCCTGGGCATCACCCTGGGCGTCATCGCCGGCGTCAAGAGGGGCGGCTGGTTCGACTCGACGGTCCTCGTCCTGTCCCTGGCCCTCATCTCCGTTCCCACGTTCGTCCTCGGCTTCGTCCTCCAGTTCTTCCTGGGCGTCAAACTCGGCTGGCTGCCCACGACCGCCTCGAACGCCGTGACCCTCGAGTCCCTGACGATGCCCGCGATGGTGCTCGGCGGTGTGTCCCTGGCCTACGTCATCCGCCTCACGCGCCAATCGGTCTCGCAGAACGTCTCCGCCGACTACGTGCGCACCGCCCGGGCCAAGGGCCTGCCCGGCGGAGTCGTCATGACCCGGCACATCCTGCGCAACTCCCTCATCCCCGTCGCCACCTTCCTCGGCGGCGACCTCGGCGCCCTCATGGGCGGCGCGATCATCACCGAGGGCATCTTCAACATCCACGGCGTCGGCGGAACCCTGTGGAACGCCATCATCAAGGGCGAGCCCCAGACGGTCGTGTCCGTCACCACGGTCCTGGTGCTGGTCTACATCGTCGCCAACCTGCTCGTCGACCTGCTCTACGCCGTACTCGACCCGAGGATCCGTTATGAGTGACATGATTCCCTCTGCGAACATCACGCGCACCCGCGCCAACCAGGAGCACTACGTCTCCGACATCGACGAGACCGGCCTGGGCGCAGTCGACGCCGTTCCCGACGACGGCGCCCCCTCCTCGATGTGGGGCGAGGCGTGGAAGCGCCTGCGCAGGCGGCCCATCTTCTGGTTCGCCGCCATCATCATCGTGGCCACCATCCTCATCTCGCTCTTCCCCGGGCTGTTCACCGGCCAGGACCCCGCGTACTGCGTCCTCGAACGCCACAACGGCGCCGCCACCAGCGGCCACCCCTTCGGTTTCGACAAGCAGGGCTGCGACATCTACGCCCGTGTCATCTACGGGGCGCGCGCCTCGGTGTCCGTCGGCATCCTCACCACGATCGCCGTCGTCATCATCGGGGGCACGATTGGCGCGCTGGCCGGCTACTTCGGCGGGTGGCTCGACGCGCTGCTCTCGCGCATCACCGACGTGTTCTTCGCCGTCCCGTTGCTGCTGGCCGCCATCGTCTTCATGCAGATGTTCAAGGAGTCCCGCTCCATCATGATGGTCGTCACCGTGCTGGCGGCCTTCGGATGGACGCAGATCGCCCGCATCACCAGGGGCGCCGTCATGACCGCGAAGAACGAGGAGTTCGTCACCGCGGCCAGGGCGACCGGCGCCTCCCGCGGGCGCATCCTCGTCTCCCACATCATCCCGAACTCGATGGCGCCCATCATCGTCTACGCCACAGTCGCACTGGGCACCTTCATCGTGTCCGAGGCGTCCCTGTCCTTCATGGGCATCGGCCTTCCGTCCTCCGTGATCTCCTGGGGCGCCGACATCTCGGCCGCCCAGGGGTCCCTGCGCGACGCGCCGATGAACCTCTTCTACCCGGGCATGGCGCTGGCGCTGACCGTCCTCAGCTTCATCATGATGGGCGACGCCGTGCGCGAAGCCCTCGACCCGAAGGCACGTAAGTGAGCGACAACACGAACAACACCCAGCCACTCACCGACGAGCAGATGGAGGCCGCCGTCGAGCGCGCCGTCCAAGCGCGCCCCGCCGACGAGGCGGGGGCAGCAACCGCTCCGTCGGACATCCACCCCGACGACGCGAACCCACTGCTGAAGATCACCGACCTCGAAGTGGCCTTCACGTCCTCGACGGGCGTCGTCCCCGCCGTGCGCGGCGCCAACCTGACGATCTACCCCGGCCAGACCGTCGCGATCGTCGGCGAGTCCGGCTCCGGCAAGTCCACGACGGCCGCAGCCGTCATCGGCCTGCTCCCGGGCACCGGGAAGGTCACGGGCGGCACCATCGAGTTCGACGGGCAGGACATCACGCACCTGAGCACCAAGGAATGGGTGAGGCTGCGCGGCTCCGGCATCGGCCTGGTCCCCCAGGACCCCATGACCAACCTCAACCCCGTCCTGCGCATCGGCACCCAGGTGAAAGAGGCCCTCAAAGCCAACAACGTGGTGCCGAACTCCGAGATCGGCGCGCGCGTCGCCGCGCTGCTGGAGGAGGCGGGCCTGCCCGACGCGGAGCGCCGCGCCAAGCAGTACCCGCACGAGTTCTCCGGCGGCATGCGCCAACGCGCCCTCATCGCCATCGGCATGGCCGCCCACCCGAAGCTGCTCATCGCCGACGAGCCCACCAGCGCCCTCGACGTCACCGTCCAGCGCCGGATCCTCGACCACCTCGGCAAACTCACCGCCGAGATGGGCACCGCGGTCCTCTTCATCACCCACGACCTCGGCCTGGCCGCTGAGCGCGCCGAGCAACTGGTCGTCATGCACCGCGGGCGCATCGTCGAGTCCGGCCCCGCCCTGGAGATCCTCCAGCACCCCCAGCACCCCTACACCAAGCGCCTCGTCTCCGCGGCCCCGTCGCTGGCCTCGGCCCGCATCGAGTCCGCCCACAAGCGCGGCGTCCAGGTCACGGAGGAGGAGCTCACCGGCGCGGGCATGGGATCGACCTCCACGGAGGAGATCATCCGCGTCGAACACCTGTCCAAGGAGTTCGACATCCGCGGCGCCAAGGGCGAGGCGAAGATCCTCAAGGCCGTCGATGACGTCTCCTTCACCCTGCGGCGCGGCACCACCCTGGCCGTCGTCGGCGAATCCGGCTCCGGCAAGTCCACCGCTGCGAACATGGTGCTCCAACTGCTCACCCCCACCTCGGGGAAGATCTTCTTCGACGGTCAGGACACCGCGAACATGAGCGAAGGCGAGCTCTTCCGCCTGCGCCGCCGCCTCCAGGCGGTGTTCCAGAACCCCTACGGGTCGCTGGACCCCATGTTCTCCATCTACCGCCTCATCGAGGAGCCCCTGAAGATCCACGGCTACGGCACACCCGCCTACGCCAAACAGGAGTACGACCGCGCCCAGGCGACCGGGCGCGAGCCCGAGGAGTGGATCTCCAAGCTCATGGACGCCTCCTCCGGCGGGACGATGTCCAGCGCGGCCAAGCAGGAGCTCAACCCCAAGAGGCTGCGTATCGCGCGCGTCTCGGAGCTTCTCGAGATGGTGGCGCTGCCCCGTTCGGCGATGCGCCGCTACCCCAACGAGCTGTCGGGCGGGCAGCGCCAGCGCGTCGCCGTCGCGCGCGCCCTGGCGCTCAACCCCGAGGTCATCGTCCTCGACGAGGCGGTGTCCGCCCTGGACGTGCTCGTGCAGAACCAGATCCTGTACCTGCTCAACGACCTGCAGGCGCAGCTGGGCCTGTCCTACCTGTTCATCACCCACGACCTGGCGGTCGTCCGCCAGATCGCCGACGACGTGATCGTCATGGAGAAGGGCAAGCTGGTCGAGGCCAACACGACGGACGAGCTCTTCCACAACCCGGTCGAGGACTACACGCGCGAGCTCATCGAAGCAGTGCCCGGCCGCAACATCCAGCTCAACCTGTAACGGCGCCGCGCCCCGGGCACTCCCGGGGCGCCCGGCTCCAAGCAACGCCCCCGGGCCCGGACGCACCTCCGGGCCCGGGGGCGTTCCTCGCCCGCACCCACCCACTGTGGCACATGACACCTGTCATGGAACGTACCGCGCTGAAACACACTTGCCCCCCACCCCCTCCCTGCGCACACTGATGCTATGAGAACAAGCACAGCAATCAACGCCCGGGGTCTCACGCGGCGCTTCGGGAGCGTCACAGCCGTCGATGACATTTCCCTCACGGTCCCCGTCGGCCAGATCGTCGCCCTCCTGGGCGCCAACGGCGCCGGGAAGACCACCCTCATCGACATGCTCCTCGGCATGACACCCCCCACCAAGGGAAACTCGACCCTCTTCGACCTGACCGCCCGCGACGCCATGCGCCGCTCCCTGATCGGCGTCGTCCACCAGAGCGGCGCACTCCCCATGGACTACACCGTGAAGGAGGCTGTGGGCCTCTTCGCGCGCACCCACCCCCACCACCTGCCCGTCGACCAGATCCTCAACGAGACCAAACTCAGTGCCCTCGCCCCCCGCCCCATCCGCAAACTCTCCGGGGGCGAGTGCCAGCGGGTGCGCCTCGCGCTCGCACTGCTTCCCGACCCCTACCTGCTGGTCCTCGACGAGCCCACCGCCGGGATGGACGCCACCGCCCGCCGCGAGTTCTGGGAGCTCATGCGCGCCCAGGCCGCCGAAGGGCGCACGATCCTCTTCGCCACCCACTACCTCGCCGAGGCGCAGGACTTCGCCCAGCGCACCATCATCCTCAAAGCGGGCCGCATCGTCGCCGATGCCCCCACCGACGAGCTGCGCCAGCGCGGGCGCACCACCCACATGTCCATCGCCGTCCCCGAGGATTCCGGCCCCGGCCTCGTCGAGGAACTCCGCAACGCCAACCCCCAGTGGCAGGCCTCCTACGAGGCCGGGCACGTCCACGCCACCGGGAAGGACATGGACGACGCAGCCCGCATCGCGCTGGCCCACCCCGGGGCGCACGACATCTCAGTGACGGCCTCCACCCTGGAGGACGTCTTCACCGAACTCACCGCCTGAGCCCCACAAGTCGAAAGAAACGGCAATGACCACGATCACCATCTCCCGAGAACCCGCATCCGGCTGGAACGGAGCGGCACTGCTGGGCTGGTACGCCTTCTGGAAGAACCTCACCAACCCCTTCTCCATCGGTTTCGCCATCCTGCTGCCCATCGGCATGTACTTCATGTTCGGCACCGGCCAGTCCTACTCCGGCGAATGGACGGTCAACGGGAACGTCGCGGCCACCGTCCTCGTGTCGATGACCCTCTACGGCGTCTTCCTGACAGTCGCGTCCCTGGCCACCAACACCGCCCTGGAGAGGACATCGGGCATCTCCCGCCTCTACGCGACCACTCCGCTGAGCCCCCTCGCCAACACCTGCGCGCGCATCTGCGCCTCCATGGGCATCGCCCTGGTCGTCACGGCCATCACCTACGGCGTCGGCGCGGCGACGGGGTCCAAGATGTACGCCTCGGCGTGGATCCAAACCCCCCTGCTGATCCTGGCGTCCTCCATCCTGGCCTCCGCGCAGGGCCTGGCGATGGCCTTCGCGGTGCGCTCCGACGGCGCGTTCGCCGCGTCCAGCGCGGTCACCGTCTTCAGCGGGTTCCTGTCCGGCATGTTCATCCCCATCGACCAGATGGGCTCCTTCTTCCAGACCATCGCCCCCTACGCGCCCATGTACGGCATCGCGAACCTCACGCTACTGCCCGTCTACGGGTGGGAGACCTTCAAATGGTCCTACGTGGCGAACCTGGTCGTGTGGATCCTGTTCTTCGTGGTCCTGGCCGCATGGGCGCAGCGCCGCGACACCGCGCGATAAGGCCGCCGGCGCCGGTGGGCCGCCCCGCCCGGAGCCCCCGGCGCCGCGCAGTGCCCCCTGCCAACCCCCTCCCACACCCGTGGCCGAACCCCGGCCGTGGAACAATGCCACCATGACGACCACCAGCACCCCCCGCGCCGCAGTGCGCCCGATCAACGCCCGCGCGCTCCGCGACTTCATGGCGCGCCACCCCACCGTCCACTCGCTCGCGTGGGCGCTGCCCTTCCTCGTCTTCCTCGCCTTCCCCATCGGCTCCGCCCTCGACGAGGGGCTGGACACCCTGCGGGGCGCCGGCATGCTCGCCACCTCCGTCCTCATAGGCTGCGCCTACCTGGCCACGTGGATCGTCAACCCCGTCCCCCGCCAGAGCGAGCGCCTGACGACCAGGTTCACCGTCACCCACTGCGTCCTGCTGGGCGCGGAACTGGCGGCCTTCGCATTCAACCACGTCATGGGTCTGCCCGGGACATTCCCCATGCTGTCGTACCAGGCCAGCGCGTGGGTCCTGCAATCGCCCCGCCGCATCTACCCGTCGGGGACCGCCGCATTGGTGGCACTGGCGTGCGCCCAGGCGTCCGCCGACGGCTACCCCTTCTACTACGGCCTCTACGTGCTCTTCCCCGTCATCGTGACCACCATGGCGCGCCACGCCATCGACAGGGACAACGAGGAGCGCCTCGTCCACCAGCAGGCCCTCCTGGTGGCCAAGGACCGCGAGCGCCTGCGCCTGTCCGGGGACCTCCACGACATCCTCGGCCACTCGTTGACCGCGATCCACATAAAAGCGCAACTGGCAGCCCGCTTCCTGGACGCGGGGCGCGCCGAGGAGGCCGCCGCGCAGGTGGACGACCTGATCGACATGTCCCAGTCCGCCCTCTCCGACGTGCGCGCGATCGTCGCCGAGAACCGCCGCCTGTCGCCCCGCGAGGAGCTGGAGTCCGCACGCAGCCTGCTGGAGGTCGCCCGCATCGACGTGATCATCACCAACACCGGGGAGCCCCCCGCGGGCATCCGCTCCTCCCTGGCGGGGCACGTGATCCGCGAGGGCGTCACGAATGCCATCGCGCACGCCCACCCCACGCGCGTGTGGATCGCCCTGTCCCCCACCGGGGTCTCCGTCGCGAACGACGGGTACTCCGCCTCGTTCTCCCGGTCCTCCTCCGGTTCGGGCACGGGGCTCGAGGGGCTGCGGGAACGCGCCGCGACGGAGGGGACCGTCACGTGGGGGCCGACCGGGTCCACCTGGTGCGTGGCCCTCGCCTTCCACGGGGCCGAGGCCGACAAGCCCCCAGCTGCCCATGAGAGTTTTGCTATCGTTGACGCACCGCAGCCGACCGTGAAGGGCAACCTATGAGTATCCGCGTCCTTGTAGCCGACGACCAGGCCATGATCTGCGGCGCCCTGGCCTCGTTGCTCGACTTGGAACCGGACATCACGGTCGTCGCCCAGGCGTCGAATGGGCGCGAGGCCGTCGAGGCGCTCGCCCCGGCAGCGCAGAGCACGGACAAGGGCGGCGGTGAGGACCGCGTCGATGTGGCGATCCTCGACATCGAGATGCCCATCATGGACGGGATCACCGCCACCGAGACGATTCGCCGCCGTTTCCCGGCGACGCGCGTGCTCATGGTGACCACTTTCGGCCGGCCCGGCTACCTGCAGCGGGCGCTCGACGCGGGCGCCACCGGTTTCATGGTCAAGGACGCGCCCGTGGACCAGCTGGCGGACGCCGTGCGCCGCGTGGCCCAGGGGCTGCGGGTCGTGGATCCGACGCTCGCCGTGGAGACCCTGTCACGCGGGACGTCCCCACTGACCGAACGCGAGTCCGATGTGCTGCGCGCGGTGTCCACCGGCGGCACCATCGCCGACATCGCCCGGGAGATGCGACTGTCCCAGGGGACCGTTCGCAACCACGTGTCCTCCGCAATGCTCAAGACCGAGGCGCGCACCCGCGCGGAGGCGGTGCGCATCGCCACCGAGTCCGGCTGGCTCTGACGCCGACGCGCGTTGTCGACACCAGCGCGCGTTGTCGACATCGACGCGCGTTATATCCCCCTCGTCGTGTCGACAACCCCCTCGCGGCGTCGACAACCCCCTCACAGTGTCGACACCCCCAGGGACAGGGAGCACTCCACGATCTCCACTGTCGACAACGCGCACCCACAACCCCATTGGAGCCACACCCTCTCCTTTGGAGCCACACCCTAGCCGCGCATGAACCACGACCTGCGCACGAGGCGGGGCAAGAGCCACGCGCCCAGGTAAGTGCCGAGCGTATTCGTGATGACGTCGTCGATGTCGACGACGCGGTACGTGCACGGCACGACGCCGAACAGGCCCGTCCACTGAGCGAACTCAATGAGGCACGACAGCGCGCAACCGAGCCCGGCCCACACCCAAAGGCGCCGCGCGCCGGACGCGCCATGGGCCCCGTCACCTGGGCGACTCGCCTCTCCCAGCGCACCCAAGGGCATGAAGAGGAGAACGTTGAGCCCTATGGACAGGCCGTAGAGCACGGCGCGCAGGGTCTGGCCGTCCTGGAACTGCTGGGCCACGGCCGCCAACGACCCGAAGGGGACGTAGTTGTCCCAGTGGATGATGGACGCGCACGCCCGCGCGGGATCGCGGGGCAGGGGCAGGAGCGTGAAGATCAACAGCCCCGGCACGTACAGCGCCCACAGCAGCGGCAACAGCCGCCGCCCCCTCCACGTCCACGGGGCCGGGGCAGCACCGCCCCCGGCACTACGGACGGAGCGGAAAGGTTGGGCGGGGTGGACGGGCTGTGAGGATTGGGCGGATCGGACAGGCTGGGCGGATCGGACAGGTCGGGCGGACTGGGTGAGGGGCGCGCGGGCCCCCCACAACCACCACGCGCCGACGACCACCACCGCCACCGCGCCGAAGAGCAGGCAGTCCTGCGCCCAGTGGATGGCTGTATTCACGTGTCCTCCTCCAAACCGTTCCCATTCGAGACTAGCCCCGATGACCTGGCGGAGGCGCCCGGGCGTTGGGAACACCACGAAGACGGCGCGGCTGCGCCCACCCTGTGGCGCCACCCGGGACGGCCCCAGCCGCCCACGCCGTTGATCGGGCCCTCTAACGGATACGTGGATGGCGCCACCCGGGACGGCCCCAGCCGCCCACGCCGAGCCGGGCGGCGCGTTCCACGAGGCTGCCGCACTGCCCCAGGAAGGACCGGGGCGGCCGAGCAGCCGCCACCGGCACGCGTCGGACCTAGGAGCACCCCCCGAGCACGGCCGCCATCGCATCCCGCTCCGCCTGTGTCACCGACAGGCCGTAAGCGGTCTTCACATTGATCTGGCGCTGCACGTACTCGCAGCGGAACGCCTTGTTCGGCGGCAACCACTGGTCAGCCGACGCGGCGGACTTGCGCTCATTGGCCGCGCCATCGACCGCCAACAGGTTGTCCATGTCGTTGGCGAACTCCTGGCGCTCACCGCCGTCCCACTGCCATGCGCCCGAGCGCCACGCGTCGGCGAGCGCCACCACGTGGTCGATCTGGACCAGTTGCGACGTGTCCTGGCCGCGTTCGAACTCCACCGTGGCGCCCGTGTAGGGCTCGGCCAGGGTGCCGGAGAGGACGACGCAGTCGTGCGTGCCCGGTTTGAAGACCGGACGCGCCAAGTCCCTCGCCAGCACGTCGTTGCGGGTATCGCAGCCGTTGTGGTCCGTGTCCGCCCACCGCTGCCCGAACTCATCGCGGGAGTACTCGGGCACCGACGCCTCGTCGGAGGGGCCGCGCACGGGGAGCGCCCTCAGCCGCTGGAACCAGGCGCCGTCCGACTGAGCGGCGCCGCCGCCCGACTGGCCGCCGAGGTCGAACAGGTCCCACCCCACGCCCGGGGAGAACGCCCACACGAGCACGCCGACCACCACGGCCAGCGCCGCCCAGTCCCCCGCCCGCGCGCGCCTGCGTCTGCGCCGCCTCGCCATCTCGTCCTCCTCCTCGCACTGTGCGCCCCGATGCGGGCGCGCTTCCATCATGCTCCAGGGCGCACTCGTCTGCGTCCCCCACGGAGGGGCTGTGGATCCCCCGCGCCCCATCGGCCGCAGCTGGGGACGAGCGGCCAGTGGAGCCCGCCTGTGGATCCCGGTGCGCCGGGCTCAGCGCCTGGTGGACCAGAGCTGGCGGACGAAGTACACGACGACGATGATCAGCGTCAGCCCGCCCATCGCGACCAACTGCTGGCGCCCAGTCTCGCTCCACGCCATCAGGCCCGCGACGAAGGCCAGGCCGGCCAGCACCACCCATCCCAGCCACGGCCACCCGGGCATGCGGATGGTGATTCGGCCCGCGGCGTCCAAGGATCGGTGCAGGCGCATCTGCGCGACCAGGATGAAGGTCCACACGATCAGCAGCACCATTCCGACCGCGTTGATGAGCAGTGACAGAGCCGTTTCGGGCAGATACCAGTTCAGCGCCACGGAGATCAGCGACAGCGCGATAATGAGTCCGACGGCGCGTCGGGGCGTGCGCCCTTGAGCGATGTCCCCGTGGTCCTCGTCGGCCAGGACCTCCTCGATCCCGGCCAGCCCCGCCTCCTCGGGGCCCTGAGGGGCGCCCGCGGCCTCCTCCCCGTCAGGGGCGGCGCCTCCCGGCCCGGCAGGGCCGTCCGCGCGGGTGGCCCCCGCCTCGTCCGCGGTCCCCTGCCCGTCCCTGGTGGAAGCTCCGGGAACCGCTGCGGAGCGCGCCTCGTCGGCCGCGATGATCGCCGAGGCGGAGACCCGAGGGGCGCCGAGGAGCCAGCGCCAGCCCATCCCCCTGGCGGACAGGGAGTAGGCCATGCGGCTCGAGGCGTACACATTCGCCGAATAGGCGGAGATGAGCGCCATGAAGATGATGACCTCCATGACGGTGCCGACGTAGGGGACGCCGGCCATCGACAGGATCGCGGCGAACGCCCCCGTCCGCATCTCCTGGCCGTCCCACGGCAGCAGGGCGATCATGAGGATCACGGATCCGACGTAGAACACCAGGATCCGCATGATGACGGAGCGGATGGCGCTGGACATCGCGGCCTGGGCGTCGTCGGCCTCAGCGGCGGCGATCGTGATGATCTCGATACCGCCGAACGACGTGATCACGGCCAGCAGCCCGACGGCGATGCCGCCCATGTGCTTGGGGGCGAAGCCCCCGTGCCCGAAGACGGTGGTCCAGATGGGCTCGTGCCCGGGCAGCGGGCCGAGGACGAGGGAACGGCCCACCAGCACGACGCCGACGACCAGGAAGGCGACGATGGCGACGACCTTCACCATGGACAGCCATGCCTCGACCTCCCCGTAGCGCCCAGCGGCCATGAGGTTGACGGCGCCCAGGACGACGACGACCGCCAGGGCGACCAGCCACCGGGGGGCGGAGGGGAACCAGCGGACGAAGATCTCCGCGGCCCCGCTGATCTCGATGCCGGTGACCATGATGAGCATGATCCAGTAGAGCCACCCGATGGTGAAGCCCGCCCACCGGCCGATCCCGGCCTCGGCGTAGGTGGAGAAGGAACCGGTCGAGGGCAGGGCGGAAGCGAGCTCGGCCAGGGCGAACATGACGGAGACGACGATGAGGGCCGCGAGCGCGTAGGACACGAGCACCGCGGGCCCGGCCTCGGCGATGGCCTGCCCGGTCCCCAGGAAGAAGCCGGCGCCGATGGCCAGGCCGAGCGCCATCATCGACAGGTGGCGCGTCTTGAAGCGGCTGCCGCTGGGGGCGGCCGGAGCGGGGGCCGCGCCTCGTTGGTCGGGAGTGGTCGTCACTGTGCGCCTTTCGTCCGGCCCGCGGGCCGCTTGTCCAACACCCATTAGGGTAACGAGGCGGGGGCGGGCCCGCGCGCACCGCCCATTCCGCGGTTCGAGCGGCCGCGCCCTACCTCACTCTGCGGCGTGTCATTGCCTTGAGCTGGGAGTAGGTGAGGGTGAGCGTCCACTCCCCCGTCTGCGGCAACTGCCAGCGCTTCCAATGCGCCAGGCCCGTGAACGCCAAGCCGATCAGGATCGAGCACCCCATCCCGATGGTGGGATGGCCGAGGTACCAGAAAACCACTGTGGCGCCCGCGGAAGCGAATGCGGGCGTCGCGTAGAGGTTGTTGCCCCCGAAGACCCGGGGCACCAGGCCGGCGGAGATATCACGGACCATCCCCCCGCCGACCGCGGTAATGATGCCGAGCAGGATCGCGGGGGTGACGCCGAACCCGTTGTCGAGGGTCTTGATGGCCCCGGTGGCCGCCCAGCATCCCAGCACCATCCCGTCGGCGACGACCAGCAGAAGCCGCCACGGCCTCGAGTCCATCTTCCACATCATGGCGACCGCTGCGCCGACGAGGGCGACACCGAGGTAGTACGGGTCCGTGATCGCCACCGGTGGGCCGGCTTCGGCGCCGAGCAGGACATCGCGGATCATCCCGCCGGCCAGCGCGGTCATGATCGCGAGGATCGCGAACCCCACCGCGTCGAAGTTCCGTTCCCTGGCCACTTTCCCCCCGAGGATCCCATTGAGCAGGACCCCCATGAGGTCGATGGCGCGGAAGACCTCGGGGAGGGAGGCGTTGAGGGCGTCGAGCACGTGCACAGGTCAGGGTCCTCGGGATAGATAGGATCGCGGAGTACGGTCATGCTATCGCCAGCGCGCTTCTTCTTTCCACCACAAGAAGCCCGCCTCGCGACAAGTAACTGGCCCGCAATTCCCATCAACATCGCATTCAGCAGCGGACTGGGCGATCGGGCCGGACTCGGGTCGCTGCTCTGCTCTCCATTTGAACAATCCACGGACCACCACTGTCGCCCCCGTCCAGAACACAAGCAATCATCATGTCAGAACTGAATAACACCTTTGACGTATTGTCGACGCAGTAGTACGGGGTCTCTCTGTCGTTACGTAGAACTTCACACTCCACAATAGGGGCAATCCCCTCGCCCCTCATCCCGCCGTCGTGCCGAAAGCGAGGCCGAGCAGGTAGGTGACGGCGGCGGCCCCGTAACCGATGGCGAGTTGGCGGAGCGCCCTGGGAGCCGGGGCCTGCCCCGACAGCACTCCGACGACGCCGCCGGTCCCCAGCAGCGCGCACCCGACGACCGCGGCGGCGCACACGATCGCGGTGACGCCGCTGAGCCCCGCGATGTAGGGGATCAACGGGATGAGGGCGCCGACGGAGAAGAACACGAAGGATGACAGGGCCGCCTTCGCGGGCGTGCCGATCTGCTCCCCGGCCCCGGCCTCGGCCTGCGACCCGGCGAATACCGCGCGCACCGCGATGGACCCGGACTCGCCCGTGGCGGGGGCGGAGATCCTCGCGAAGACCTGCGCGGCGTGGGCGTCGGCCTCTTCGGGACTTTCGCCCCGGGCGCGGAACACGAGGGCGAGCTCGTTGGCATCGACGTCCAAGTCGGACACGGCCCGGTTGGCACCTGGGTCGGGGATCGAAGCGTCCAGGAGCTCGCGCTGGCTCATGACGGACACCCACTCCCCGGCAGCCATCGACAGCGCGCCGGCGAGCAGGCCCGCGACACCGGTCGTCAGCACCAGTCCGGGCGCCATTCCGGTCGCCGCCACGCCGAGCACGAGTGCGAGGTTGGACACCAGCCCGTCATTGGCGCCGAAGACCGCAGCACGGAAGGTGCCCGCGAGGGTCTCGCGGGACCTGGCGGCCAGGGAGCGGATGACCTCGGCGTGGATGTGCTCGTCGGCCTGCATGTGGGCGGGCACGTCGTCGGCGTCGCGGAAGGAACGTTGCTCGGCCCGCTGGGCCATCGCCAAGATGAAGATCGTGCCGAAGAGGTGGGCCAGAACGGCTGCCGCACGCGTGCGCAGGGGCGGCTTGGGGGCGGGCAGAGCGCGCTCGCCCAGGCGCGCGAGCCAGTACTCCTCGTGGCGCCGCTCAGCGTCCTCCAGCGCGAGGAGGACGGCGCGCTCCTCGCCCGTGCGCCTCTCAGAGAGGTCGCGGTAGGTGCGCGCCTCCATGCGCTCCTCGGCCAAGTGTTTGCGCCAGCGGCGGATCTGGGCGCGCGAGGGGACCGCCGCCCCGTCCTGGGACGGCCCGGGCGGCGGCTGGGACGACGCCATCAGCGGGAGCGGGGGACGGAGGAGGCGGGCGCCCCGGCTCCCGGGACCGCCCCCCCGTTGACCTGCGCGCCGTGCGAGGCGGGGGCAGTACCGCTCTGCGGCGCGGGGGCAGCGGCGTCGCCCGCGCCATCCGCCGAGGCGGGCGCGCCGAAGAGGCGCTCCTTGACGGCGTCAGCGACCTTGTCAGTGACGTGCTCGCCGCCCGCGCGAACGATATCGGAGACCCTTTGCCCGGCAGCGTCCAGCGGACGGGCGACCACGGGTGCGCGGCGCAGCCGGGACGCCGTCGCACGTATCTGCTCGTAGCGCTCGCGCCCGGCCCGTGCGCCCAGGACGTACCCGACGCCGAATCCGAGCACGATCCCAATCTTCATTCCCATACGTTTCCCTCACGTGCGAGTTGTTCTGCTGGGTTCAAGGGTAAAGGGGCGCGGAGCGGACGGCGATCTTTTCGGGTGTGCGAATGCGCCCAGTTGAGCACGCGGCCCGTGGCGCGACATCCTGGGGACCAGCCCGCGCCTCGGCGCCCCCAGGGACCGGCCTGTGCCTCGGCGCCCTCTCCGTCACAAACGCGCGAGGAGCGGGCACCCCCCTTTATTTCGGAGCGCCGGACGGATAGCGTTGGAGGCGTGAGTGACGTGACAATCGAAACCCCTCGCGGCGTAGTGCTATCGGGGACGATGATCGACCCCGTTGACAGCCGCGACGCGGCAGTCCTGTTTTCGCACACTTTCCTCGCGGACCGCAGGTCCTCGGCCTTCTTCGACGACATCGCCAGGGCCTTCCGGGGCGCGGGCTACGCGACGCTCGCCTTCGACTACTCGGGGCACGGGCGTTCGGGCGACGAGATCATCACTCTATCCGCGATGATCGAGGACCTCAGAGCGGCCTCGGGGTGGCTGGCGGACCATGGCCATCCCCGGCAGATCGTGCACGCCCACGAGTTCGGGGCGACCGTCGCCCTTGAGGCGCGCCCTCCCTCGGCGGTCACCTACATCCTGTCCTCCCCGGCGCTGGGACCCCTGTCTTACGACTGGACGACGATCTTCTCCGAGGTGCAGCTCTCCGACCTCGAGCGCTACGGGACGACGACCATTCCCGACGACTCTCCCTCCGTGCGACGCCACTTCACCATCTCGAAGCAGACTCTGGCGGACCTGTCAATGGCGGATGCGAAGAAACTCCTCACCGGCCTGGAGGTCCCGACCCTCATCACGCACGACGCAGTGGACGAGGAGACCGGGTTGCTGGACCTCACGCGCGCCGCATTCCCCCTGCTGCCGGACGGGTCGCGCGTCGAGATCACCTCCGACGACGGGCACATCGAGGGAGCCGACCCCGCGCCTGGAGTGCTTCCCCCGAAGACGACGCTGCGCTCGGCGTGCCTGGAGTGGGCGCACAGGTGGATGCCCCGGTAGGGGAACCGGCACGCAGACGGATGCCCCAGTAGGGAGACCGGCACGCAGGCGGATGCCCCAGCAGGGGAACCGGCACGCAGGCGGATGCCCCGAATGCTGGACCGGCGACTCAAAGGCCCACGCAGGACAGCCCCATTGTAGGACGAGGCGGGAGCCCATTGCCGCGTCAGCCACCTGTGGGCGGCGCGCGGATCATTTTGCAAGTGATGTGGCGTTTCCAAAGGGAAGTCCCGCCCCTTGGGCGGGAGTGGGGCTGTTTTGCAAGCGGTGCCGCGTTTTCAAAGGGGTGTCTCACCCCCCGGCCGGACGCTCGGGCTGTTTTGCAAGTGATGTCTCGTTTTCAAAGGGAAGTCTCACCCCTTGGTCGGGTGTGGGGGTTTGTTTTGCAAGCGAAGTGGAGTTCTCAAAGGGAAACCGACGCTTTGCAAGTGTTATAACGCTTGCAAAGCGTGGTATCCCCGTGAAAGCGGAGGCATCGCTGTGAAAACGGGACCCGCCGTGTCGGTACCGCTGTGAAAACAGCCCACGGTGCGCAACACCCGGACTCAAACACTCGCCGACAAGGTGTTCCCACTGCGGAACACCGATCCTGACGGACAAGCACTGCGCCCTCCGGCGCCCGAGGCGCAGACCAGCGCCGCCTCAGTCCCCTCCCTGGGAGCACCGGGCAGGGCAGAAAGCTGACCGAATCCACCAACAGCATGCCCACAGCCTCCACAAGCGGCCCCATTCCCAGCAACCAAGCCAAAACCATACCCAAATTAGCGAGCCGACCAGCCGCCACCCCCACCACGGAACCCTCCCGAACCCAACGAACAGCACTGGGGCACGAAACCACCTACTGGGGCAGGACAACCCCCACTGGGGCAGGTTAATAACCTGCCCCAATACACCGTAACCTACCCCAATGCGGGCGCACGCCCGCCCGCTGCACATTCGGCGCCCCGACTCCTTCGGGCTCCACTGCGAATCCGGGTGGCGACGGGCGGGAGTGGTCCAAAAAGCGTCCGAGTTTCGGGCGAGAACGGGGGCTTGGCGGGCATGTGGTCCAAAAAGCGTCTGAGTCCCACCGAATCCACCCGAATCCGGCCAAAACCATCAAACCCAGACGCATTTCGGACCACCCACGCGCGGAACCCGCCGAACACAGCGAAACCCAGACGCATTTCGGACCACCAGACCACCAGACCACTGGACCACGAGCAGCGCACCACCACCGCACACGGAAACCAGCCCTACCGAGCAGGTAACGGGAACGGTGGATATGACCATCACGCGCAACACCCATATCCTCCCTTCCCCCCGGACTCAGCGGGAGCGGCGTACCAGCCAGATCCACAGACCCGCCCCAACACACTCCAACCCGCCCTATCAATGACCCGGAACCCCCGTCTCGAAACTCTGGTAGAGAGCGACGAAGGCACCCGCCCTATCAATGACCCGGAACACCCCCAGGCCCACCGGGTTCTGCGGCGAGATCTGCCTCGAAGCGCCCCACGCAGCGCTCCAGCTCCGGACTCGACAGCCACCCCCTCGTCCCGAAAGAGGCCACGGAGACGCGCGCCACTGCCGAAGCGAAACGGATGAGCCCCCTCGGGTCGCTGATCGGGGCACCGACCCTCCTGTAACGAGCGCACCCCCATGCGAACGCCCCGTGGAAGGCGTCGCCCGCACCCAGGGTGGACGCACCGTCCACGGGTTCCACCTCCACTTCCCCCGACCGCTCGTCCCACCAGAACTGAATGGGTCCGGGCCCTTGGGTTCGCACCGTCCGGGTGATGCCGAATCCGCGCAAGAACCCGGCGACTTGAGCGCCGTCGGGCGCGCGCAGCAGGGGCGGGACGAAATCGGCGGACACGACTGCCACGTCGACGAGGCCGAGCAGCGGGGTGAACCAGTCCTTCCAGGAGCCGCCGTCGAGGACGCGCAGATGCGCGGGCTTCGCCTCGAGCTCCGCGAAGGGGTCGTCGGAGCCGGCGGCGGGAGGCGTCGCCGCAGTGAGCGCCGACTGGGCGAGCCCGGGGTTGTGCCCGTCGACCAGGACGACGTCCAGGGGCTGCGCGGACTCCAGCGCCCGGCGGGCGAGGGCCGGATCCACCTCGACCCTGGCGTTCGTGGAGGCCACCATCCGGCCCCCGGGGTGCTCGATGATGCCCGAGACCGCGGGCCCACTGCTGTTTGAGGCGGCGGTCGCGTCGACGAGGCGCACGCCCGCCTCCGCCAGGTCGGCGCGCAGGAACTCGGCCGCGGCGCCCACCCCGAGGGCGCTGAGCAGGACGGCCCGGGACTGGCCGGATCCGCCCGCGCCCGCTTCTAGGGAGTCTGATCCTGGCGTACCCGCCCCGTCGCCGCCATTGGCATTACCCGCATCGGCCGCCGCGGTACTGGCGCGCAGGCTCCCCGCCGCGCGCTCGAGGGCCGCGAAGGCGATGGCGGCGTTGGTCGCGGGCCCTCCGGCTGCCATGACGTGGTCGGTCGAGGTCACTTTCACCGTCGGGTCCGGCACGTGGTCCAGCGCATGAATGACATCCAACGTGGTCAGCCCTGCGAAGAGTCCGTTCATGGACTCATTATCCATCGGCACCCCGACGACGGCGGGCACCACCCCGACGACGGCGGACACGGCACCACCCCGACGACGGCGGGCGCAGCCCCGACAGCGGCGGGCACAGGCGCCACCCCAACAGCGGCGGGCGCGGGCGCCACCGCCGGTACTCGTTACACTGGGCGCATCATGCCCGGTGAACACGACAACAGGACCCCCGCCCGCCCAGAACCCGCCCGGGGGGCGAAGGGGCGCCGGAGGGGCCGGTCCGGCGCCCGCCGCGAGCGCGCCCACGTCCACAGGCCCTTCACCCCCCAGCAACTGGCCCAGCGCGCCGCCGCGATCCCGGTGGTGGTTTTCCCGGATCTGCCGGTGTCCGCGCGCCGTGACGAGATCGCCGAGGCGATCCGGGACCACCAGGTGGTGATCGTGTCGGGCGAGACGGGCTCGGGAAAGACGACGCAGCTGCCGAAGATCTGCTTGCAGTTGGGGCGCGGCGTGACGGGGATGATCGGGCACACCCAGCCCAGGCGCCTCGCGGCCCGTTCCGTGGCCGACCGCATCGCCGCCGAACTGGGGCAGACCGTGGGCCGTGCTCCGGGACAGGTGGTCGGCTACCAGGTGCGTTTCACCGACGAGGTGGGCCCCACCACACTGGTCAAGCTGATGACCGACGGCATCCTACTGGCGGAGATCCAGTCGGATCCGATGCTGGAGCGCTACGACACGCTCATCATCGACGAGGCCCACGAGCGCAGTCTCAACATCGACTTCATCCTGGGGTACCTGGCGCGCCTTCTGCCCGCCCGCCCGGACCTGAAGGTCATTATCACGTCGGCGACGATCGATTCGGCGCGTTTCGCCGAGCACTTCGGCCGGTGGGACGGCCCCGTGGGCAGGGGGCGCCCCATCGAGCCCGCACCCGTCATCGAGGTGTCGGGGCGCACTTTCCCCGTGGAGATCCGCTACCGCCCCCTGGCCGCGGACCTGGCTCCGTCGCACTCCTCCGCGCTGGACGGGGCCGACGGGGCGGGAGCCGGCACCGGCCCGGGAAGCGGGGGAAGCGGGGCCGCGCCGGACGGCGCCGACGGGGCGGGGGCTTTCGAGCAACTGGTCCTGGAGGACCCAGACGACGACCTGCCGACACTGGGCTACGGCCTGGGCGAGGACATCGACGTGGAGACGGCGATCTGCCACGCGGTGGACGAGTTGAGCGCGGAGGGCGACGGCGACATCCTGGTTTTCCTGCCGGGCGAACGCGACATCCGGGACACCGAGTCGGCGCTCTTGGACCACTTGGGCGCGCGCGGGGTGCGCGCGGGCGAGGACAGGGGCGCGCTGCCGGGTTCCATCGAGATCCTGCCCCTCTACGCGCGCCTGACCGCCGCCGAGCAGCACCGGGTGTTCGAGCCGCACCGCCTGCGCCGGGTGGTCCTGGCGACGAACGTCGCGGAGACCTCGTTGACCGTCCCGGGCATCCGCTACGTGGTGGACCCGGGCCTGGCGCGCATCTCCCGCTACTCGAACCGGACGAAGGTGCAGCGTCTGCCGATCGAGCCGGTCAGCCAGGCGAGCGCGAACCAGAGGGCGGGCCGGTGCGGGCGCGTGGCTGACGGGATCGCGATCCGCCTGTACTCCCAGCGGGACTACGAGGCGCGCCCCCGTTTCACGGAGCCGGAGATCCTGCGCACGTCCCTGGCCAGCGTGATCCTGCAGATGGCGTCGCTGGGCCTGGGGCCGGTCGAGGACTTCCCCTTCGTGGACGCGCCCGAGCGGCGGGCGGTGCGCGACGGCGTGAACCTGCTGGTCGAGATCGGCGCCCTGGCCCCGGACGGCCCCTCCAACGCGGGCTCCGGGAGGGCCGGGCACCGTCTCACCCGCATCGGCCGCGATCTGGCGCGGCTGCCGATCGACCCGCGCCTGGGCAGGATGCTGCTGGAGGCGGACGCGAACGGGTGCGCCTCGGAGGTGCTCGTCATCGTGGCGGCCCTGTCCATCCAGGACGTGCGCGAGCGCCCCACCGAGCACCAGGCGGCGGCCGACGCCGCCCACGCGCGCCTGGCGGACCCCCATTCGGACTTCATCACCTACGTGAACCTGTGGCGCTACCTCAACGTGCAGGCGCGGGACCTGTCGGGGTCCGCGTTCAGGCGCTTGTGCCGCGCCGAGTTCCTCCACTACCTGCGTTTCCGCGAGTGGCGCGACGTGGTGAACCAGTTGCGCCAGATGGCCCGCCCCCTGGGCATCAGCGCCGGCCCTGTGGGGGAGCCCCCGCACCGCGATGTCGTCGAGGCGGCGGCCTCGGGGGGCGCCGCAGACGCGGCGGCGCGCGCTGTCGTGGCCTTCACGCAGGGCACGGCGACGGTGGACGCGGACCAGATCCACCGCTCGCTGCTGGTGGGCCTGCTGTCCAACCTGGGCAGTTGGGACGAGTCGAAACGCGATTACGAGGGCGCGCGGGGCACCCATTTCACGATCTGGCCGGGTTCGGGCGTGGGCGGGCGCCCGGCGTGGGTGATGGCCGCGGAGCTGGTGGAGACCTCGCGCCTCTTCGCCCGCACGGTGGCGCGCATCCGCCCCGAGTGGGTCGGGCCCGCCGCCGGCGCCCTGGTCAAACGCGTCCACTCCGAGCCCTACTGGTCCTCGTCCAAGGGCGCGGCGATGGTCAAGGAGAAGGTCCTGCTCTACGGCCTCACCCTGTCGGCGGACCGCCCGGTGCTGCTGGGCGGGCTTGGCGACACGGTGATCGACGAGGCGGGGGCGTCCTCGTCGGGGCTGCTGGGCGCGGCGCCGGGAGCTGGGGCGCTGGGCGCGGGGCCCCTGACGGCGAGGGCTTTGGCGCGGGAGATGTTCATCCGCCACGCGCTGGTGGAGGGGGAGTGGCGCGAGCGCCACGCCTTCCAGCGCGCCAACGAGGAACTGGTGGAGCAGGCCAGGGAGGTGGAGCGGCGCAGCCGCACCCACGGGCTCGTGGCAGACGAGGAGGCGCGCTTCGCCTTCTTCGACGACCTGGTCCCCGAGGACGTCGTGTCGGCCGCCCACTTCAACCGCTGGTGGAAGGGGGCTCGCCGCTCGCGCCCGGACCTGCTCACCTACCCGCGCGCCCTGCTGCTGCCGCGCGGAGCGGGCGAGGGGGACGGCTTCCCCGACCACTGGGTGGGCGGAGGGGTGCGCCTGCCCGTGTCCTACGAGTTCTCGCCCGGGTCCCCGCGGGACGGGGTGAGCGTGCGCGTACCGGTCGAGGCTCTGGCCCGCGTGAGCGATGAGGGCGCGGACTGGCTGGTGCCGGGGATGGTGGAGGAGCTGATCACAGGGACGATCCGCGCCCTTCCCAAGGCGAAGCGGCGCCTGCTGGCCCCCGCGCCCGAAGCCGCCTCCCGCATCGCACAATGGTTGGCGGACAATCCATCGGGTGCAGCCCCGGCTCGCGACCGGACCGCCCCCACCCGCGCCGATGACCGCGAAGACCCCGCTTCCCTGTCCGCGGCGATGGACCGTCTGGCCCGGTGGGGGGCGTCGACGGGCACGGCGCGCACCGACCGCCCCCGCTCCGGGGCCAAGGGCAGGGAGAGCGCCCGGGGCGCGGCGCGCGCCGACCGCCCTCGGGGGCCCGCCACTGCGGACCCCCAGGAGGCTGCGACCACGCCTGCCCAGGGCGCCCCTGGGGGGACGCCCCCGGCTGGCAACCAGGCGCCGACGACGGGCGCCGCGCCCCGGCGCCCCCCTTTCGCGACCGCCTTCGCCTCCGCCGTGCGCGAATTGCGGGGTGTGGACCTGTCCGAGGCGGACCTCGCCCACGCCGCCGAGCACCTGCCCGACCACCTTCGGATGACTTTCGTCGTCGTCGACTCCCGGGGGCGCGAGCTCGGGGCGGGGAAGGACCTCGCCCACCTGCAGCACTCGCTGGCCGGGGCCGCCGACCAGGCCGTGCGCCGCGCCGTCCGCGGCGCCATCGCCCAGGCGATGGAGGACGCGCAGGCCGGCCGCAACCGCAGGGGGAAGGCAGCGGAGGGCACAGGAAGAGCCGCAGGAAGCAGGAAGAAGAGCGGATCCGCCAGGGGCCGGGGAACCGGGGCAGACGGACGAACGGCCGGGACCACCGGCGCCCGGGCCGACGGGCGAAGGGACGCATCCGCCGGCGCCTCCCCCTCCCGCGCCGGGGGCGGGGCGGACGCCGCGGCGCTGAGCGCCCTCAACGAGGACTCCATCACTGCGATGCCCGCGCTCCCGCGCGCGGTGGTCTCCCGGGCGGACGGCCTGTCCCTGAGGGCCTTCCCCGCCCTGGTGCCCCAGGGCAGCGCCGACGACCCCCGCGCGGGCGTCCGCGTCATGGCCAACGCCGCCGAGGCCGCCAGGGAGCACCGCCTCGGCCTTGCCCGCCTGCTGCTCCAGCGGGTGCGGTTGGCGACGGCCCGCGTCACCACGCGGTGGACCGGCCGCGAGGCGCTGATGCTGGCCGCCTCCCCCTACAGGGGGACGGACGCCCTGGTGGCGGACGCGCAGCTGGCCTCCGCCCTGTCCCTGGTGGACCAGCTCTGCGCGCCCGACTCGGTCCGCGGCCCTGAGGACTTCGAGTGCCTCGTCGCAGCGGCCCGCGGGCGCCACGAGGACCGGGTCCACGAGATCCTCGGGCACGTCGTGCGCGCCATGGAGGCCCACAGCGAAGCCGAGGGCGCCGTGGCCGCCCACCCGCAGGCCTCGTTGCGCGAGGTCGTCGACGACGTAAGGGAGAACACGCGGCGCCTGGTCCACGCGGGTTTCCTCGCCGACACCCCATTCGAGGCGCTGCCCCACCTGGCGCGCTATTTGCGCGCTGGGGCCGTTCGCATCGACCGGGCCTCCCAGTCCGCGCCGGCCCTGGAGCGCGACCTGGCGGACATGGACCGCCTCGAGGACGCGGCCAAGCGCCTGGACCGGGCGCGCCAGGCAGCGGGTAGGCGCCCCTACGACGCGGAAACCGCCCGCCTGCTCTCGCAGGCGCAGTGGATGGCCCAGGAACTGCGGGTCTCGCTCTTCGCACAGAGACTGGGCACGCCGAACAAGGTGTCCTTCAAGCGCCTGCTCGGGGTCATCGCCGACGCGGAGGCGGCCGTGCGCCCCGGGGGGCGGTCGTGAGGCGCGAGGAGGCCCGCGTCCTCGCGCGCGCCCTGATGGACGACGCGGGCCTGGGGCAGTGGGGTTTGCGCTTCGACCGAGCCAAGCGGCGCGCGGGCTCCTGCACTCACGCCACCCGCACGATCTCCCTGTCGGGGCCCCTCACTGACATCTACGACGAGGCCACGGTGAGGGCGGTCGTCCTCCACGAGATCGCCCACGCCCTGGTGGGCCCCAGCGAGGGGCACGGCGCGCGGTGGCGGGAGGCGGCCAGGGCGCTCGGCGCACCGGACTCGGCGACACTGCCCGGCGCCCTTCCCGCCCCCGATGCCCCGTGGGTGGGGACCTGCCCGGCGTGCGGGGCGCAGCGCCGCCTTTTCCGCGCGCCCAGGAGGGTCGCCTCGTGCGGCGCGTGCGCCCGGGTGTTCGACGCGGACCGCATCCTCACGTGGACCCGCGACGGGGCGCCCGCCTCGCCGGGCGGCGCCTACGCCCGGGAGCTGGCGCGGGTGCGACGCTCCCGGCGCTGAGTGCGCATCGGGCGGTTCCGGCGGCTAAAATCAACGCAACACCGCCTGGAGCGAAAGAAGGAACCATGGCCGAGGCCTCCGCCAGTCCAGACGCAACCGACGCCCCCGACCGCGAGGTCCTCACATGGCAGGGGTTCGGGGACGCGTCGCGCGAGCTCGCCACCCGGATCGCTGATTCCGGGTGGGTGCCCGACCTGATCGTCGCGATCGCCCGGGGCGGCCTCATCCCCGCCGGGGCGATCGCCTATGCCATGGACGTCAAGGCGATGGGGACGATGAACGTGGAGTTCTACTCCAGCGTCGGGCAAACCCTGGCCGAGCCGGTGCTGCTGCCCCCGCTCATGGACGTGTCGGCGATGGACGGCAAACGCGTGCTCGTCGTCGACGACGTCGCCGACTCGGGGAAGACGCTGAAGATGGTGATGGACTTGATCGCCGAGCACGGGCTCACCCTGGACGGCGGCGCCCCCGTGCGGGTCGATGCCCGCAGCGCGGTGGTCTACAAGAAGCCGGTGTCCATTATCGAACCCGACTACGTGTGGCGCCACACCTCCCAGTGGATCAACTTCCCGTGGTCGACGCTGCCCCTCATCAAGCCCTGAGGCGGGCGCCATGGCCAGCACTCCCCCCGCCGCCCGCGACTCCTCGGGAGTCCCGCATTTCCCGTCTCCGCCGGACTCCGCCTCGTTGGAGTCCTCGGCCCGGATCGCGCGCCGCGTCGTCGAGGAGGTGGCCGACCGCGTCGGCAACGGCGGGCGCGTGCGCGTCCTGGGGCTGACGGGCCCACCGGGGACCGGCAAGTCGACGGTGGCCGCGCTCGTGGCGGACCTGCTGCCCAAGGCGGGGATCCCGCTGGCCGGGATGGCGCCGATGGATGGCTTCCACATGTCGAACCGGGTGCTCGCCGAGGCGGGGATCGCCGACCACAAGGGGGCGCCCGACACATTCGACGTGGGGGGTTTCGTCGCGCTGCTGGAAAGGATCCAGCGCGCCGAGGCGACGGTGCTGGCGCCCGACTACCGCAGGGAACTGCACGAGCCGGTCGCCGCGTCACTGCGGGTCGCGCCCGAAGGCGTGGCGGTCACGGAGGGCAACTACCTGGGCCTGGACCTGCCGGGCTGGTCGCAGGTGCGCGGGCTAGTCGATGTCCTGGTCTACGTGGACACGCCCGAGAACGAGGTGCTGCGGCGCTTGGTCGCCCGCCACGAGGCGTTCGGGCGCGACCGCGCGGCCGCCGCCCACTGGGTGCGCACCGTGGATCTGGCGAACATCCGCCTGGTCGCCTCCACGCGCCCGCGCGCGGACCTGGTGGTCTAGGGCGTGCGGGCGGGCGGCGCGCTGCTCCGTTCCCCCCTCCACGCGCGGCGCTCACGGTTCCCGGGCGGGCAGTTTGTCCGAGAGGAACGGCGGCAGTCCCCGCAGGGCGAAGACACAGCGGCCGGGGTCCAGCCCCGCGAGCTCGTCGGCGGTGAGCAGTTCGCGCCCGAGGCGCCTCCACGACTGCGAGAAGGCGCCCACCGACCCCTTGACGGTGGCGGAGTCCACGGTGTCGATGGTCTCCCTGCCCAGGCGGCCCACGATCCACCGCAGGGTCGTCTCCTCGTCGCCGCCCATGAAGAGCTTGGAGTCGCAGTTGCCGACGATGCCCTCCCAATCGTCCCCGTAGAGCGCCCTGCCCTGCGAGTAGGTCTGGACTATGACGCAGGCGGATATCCCCCGTTTCCCCATGACCCCCAGTTTCGCCTCGAATCCGGGAATCCTGCCCACTGTGGCGAAGTCGTCCATGAAGCACTGGACGGGCACGGGCAGGCGCCCGCCCGGACTGCGGTCGGCGGCGGCGCTGTTGACCCGGACCACGAGGTCGTAGAACAGGCTGACGAGGAAGTCCAAGGACCTGTGCGAGTCGGGGACGACCAGGAACACGGCGGTCTTGCGCTGCCCGATCAGCTCCGTGCCGATCGTGTCCGAGGACAGGGCCCGCCGGATGGACACGATGCGCAGGGGGGCCAGCCGCGATCCCAGCGAGGCGCGGACCGCCAGCCGGGTGGAGTCGGGTCCCTGGGAGTAGGCGGCGTACTGGGAGCGGGCGAACTCACGGATCTGCTCCCTGCGGACGGCCGCCTCGTCGGCGAGGAGCCATTCGGGGCCACCGGGGTCGGGGTTGGCGCCTCCGGCGAACAAGGCCCCCCCGTCGCCGCCGGCGGCGTCCAACTGGGCGAGGAGGTCCGCGACCGCGCCGAGGGAGGCGCCGTGGGGGTCGGAGGCGTAGGCCTGTGCGCACAGCGCGGCCAGGAGCGCGCGCTCAGCGTTGTCGCTGAGGGCGTCGTGGAGCGCCCCCGGCATGGGCGCGGTGTTCGCCAGGAGCGCATCGACCAGGATCAGGAGCTCGACCTCGGCGTTGCCCGCGTCGATGTGGGCGAAGGGGTTGAAGGAGTCCCCGTGGGCGGCGGGGTTGACCAGGTCGAGGGTCCGGATCTCGTACCCGTTGGCGCGCAGGTGGCCCTCGGTCGCTGCCTTGACACGGCCGCCGGGGTCGGTGACCACGTAGGAGGTCGATGCCTGGAGCAGGTTGGGGACGACGAAGCGGCTGGTCTTGCCGGTCCCCGACGCCCCGACGACGAGCGTGTTGAGGTTGCGCCGGGTGGCGCGCGTGTCGAGGCTGAGGCACTCGGTGCGGGTGAGCAGCAGGTTCCGGGCGGGGTCCGGGTCCACCATCGGCCGGATGTCACGGGGGCCGCCCCACCGCGCGGAGCCGTGCTCCTGGTGGGCCCGGATGTTGGTGCGCGCCCCGATGCGGTAGACGACGGCGAGGAGCATCAATGCGGAAGTGATCACACCTGCGAGCACGTCGGGGCCGTCGAAGGAGAAGTGCGTGAGGACGGGCAGGTCCTTCCAGAAGCCGTCGAGCACATCGCCCACCGTTCCGCCCCCCCGGACGATGGAACGCACCTGGTAGCTGATCTTGTCGCCAACGGCCCAGGCAAGAAGGCACAGGGCGCCGACGACCACTGGGGCCCGCA
The DNA here is from genome assembly GCF_000429245.1 of Schaalia georgiae DSM 6843. Classification (GTDB taxonomy): domain Bacteria; phylum Actinomycetota; class Actinomycetes; order Actinomycetales; family Actinomycetaceae; genus Pauljensenia; species Pauljensenia georgiae. The sequence goes on along the minus strand of NZ_AUBM01000009.1, from coordinate 173,552 downwards.
CGCGCGACTTGTCCACTGGAGTCCGCCTTCCGCTCGTGGGCGCCTCCGCGGCGAGGAGGGGCCCGCCACCCGCCGTCAGCGCGGCGCCCCTTCGGAGCGCACCGCCTCATGGCCGATCAGGAGAATACTACCGGGTGCGCGTGCTGGAAGCCGGTCGGGAGCCCATCGGCCATCCCCATGCAATATCGTCTGACCACTTCAGCGGTCTTTGAGCACATCCACCACACGCCCCACTCCCACCCCGCCGATCCCAACGGATGGCGTCTTTCAATGCGGTCAGCGTTGTTTGACCTGGATGCCAATCGGTACCACAATGGGGGGCGAGGAAAATACCCATCGACTCGGCTGGTCCCCGTCGGCTCTCGCGCCGACCTATCCCGCCAACTCTTGAAAGGAAGGGTCATGAGGCGAACATTCATCGCTCTGGCCGCCGCGGCCACCATCGGTGTGCCCACCCTCTACTCGGGTGGCGCCCAAGCCGAGCCCGCGACCACCGGAACCATCAACGGCGACGGGCACACCCAGGCTCTCCACACGACGCGCGGCGTGCTCGCACCCACGGCGCCCATGCTGGAGATCCACTGGGCACTGAACGACGACAAGAATCCACCGGCGCCCGACGGGCCCACCGACCCCAAGCCGCCGACGCCCAGCCCCTCGGAGCCGGGCGAACCCGACATCCCCGCGCCCAACCCGGGGCCCACCACGCCCCCGGCGCCTACGCCCACGCCGGAGGATCCGCCCACGCCCGACGACCCGAACCCCGGGCCCACTCAGCCGCCGGCCCCGGGCAACCCGGATCCGACGCCCGGGAACCCCGATCCGACCCCCGGCCCCGGCGTCCCCACGCCGGACGACCCGGCCAAGCCCTCGCCCGGGCCGACTACCCCCAACCCGGGGCCGACCGCGCCCAACCCGGGGCCCACCACGCCCCCGGCGCCCGGTACCAATCCGACCAACCCGCCCGCGCCGACGCCCGGGCACACCCCGTCCAAGCCCGGACCCCGGTACAAGGCGTCCGACCGTGGAACGCCCCCACTGCCCGCGGGACAGGTCCCCTCGGGCCTCCCGCCCGCGCCCAACGGCATCGGCGACGTCTCGACTTTGGCCGGCGGCGCCCCCGGCCCCGAGGCCGCGCAGGCGCCCGCACCCAGCGTGAACACCCAGCGCCCGAGCGCTTCCGAACTCGCGCAGACCGGTGCGAGTTCCAGCGCACTCACCTCGGCGGCCTTCGGCGCCACCGGTCTCGCGCTCATCGCCATGCGCCGCAGGGCCCGCAAGCGCTCCCGCGCCTGAAACCGCCCAGTCGAACACCCCGGAGGAAATATGGACGCTAATGTCGTCAACGAAGCTCTTCATCTGCTCGTCAGGTTCGCCACCATCGGTGGTGGCCTGTGGGCGATCTGGGGCGTTGTCGTTCTGGCGGGCGGACTCAAGGACCACAACGGGCCCGGCATCCAGTCCGGCGTGTGGCAGCTGGTTGGCGGCGGCATGATCGTCGCGGCTGCGCAGTTGTTCGGGCAGATCAGCCTCCACTAACCGAATGGCCCGCGGTGGGGCGCCGCTGAGGACGCGCCGCCCCACCGCCGGTCCCGCACAAGGACACACATGGCGATAGAGATCCAGGTACCACGCGAAATCACCGCGTATCAGGCCAAAGTGGTCATGGGGATGTCATGGCGGCAGCTCGCGTGCGCTGCCGCCATGACCATCCTCGGTTTCGCGACGGTCTTCATCGGCTACCTCGCGGACTTCGTCGAAACGAGCCAGTACATAGTGATCGCGATCATCATCCCCTTCGCGGCCCTGGGCTGGTACCGGCCGCGCGGCCTCCCCTTCGAGAAGTACGCCGGGTACATCATCAACCACCAGCGCAGCCGCCAGTTGTACGTGTACGGGATGATCTCCCAAGTCCAGCCATCCGCAGACGGCGGGCCGGTTCCGCGCAAAGCCAAGCGGAACCACAAGAAGACCAAATCCCGCCGCAAAGGCAGCCTGCCCGTGGAGCGTGACTCGTATGTTTAAGTCGAAGAAAGAAACAGACAAGCCGAAGAAGAAGAAGAAAGTCTCGCGGCGCCAGATCCTGCGTGCTCAGGACGTCCTCGACTACGAGGCGCTCATGGACTCGGGGATCTGCGTCCTCGACGACCAGCACTTCTCCATCACGCTCCGCCTGTCCGACGTCAACTACGTGATCGCCCCGCCCCACCAGCAGGAATCGATCATCGAGCAGTACGCGAAGTTCCTCAACAGCTTCGACTCCGCCCACCACCTGCAGGTCAGCGTCGTCAACAGGGTCATGGACCAGGAGACGGTCGAGGAGGCCGCCTTCATGCCCTACCGGCCCGACTCGCACAACGCCCTGCGCCGCGAGTTCAACCGGGTCATCCACGACCGCCTTGCCACCGGCAGGAACAACACGGTGACCGACAAGTACTTCACGATCACCGTGGAAGCCGAGGACTACGCGGACGGACGGGCGCGCCTGATGCGCGTCGCCACCGAGAGCATCAGCCACCTGCGCAGCGTCGGCGGCTGCACCGCGGACGTGGTCACTGGGCAGGCGCGCGCCCGCGTCATCCACTCCTTCACGCGCCCCGGCGAGCGCTTCGACTTCGACTACGCCCAGCTGGTGGATCCGGGGAAGTCGTCGAAGGACTTCCTTGCGCCGGCGGTCTTCGACTTCTCCAACGCGCGCCACGTGCGGATCGAGAACGAGGCGGTCTCCTACCTGCGGGTCCTATGGCTGGAGGAGCTGCCCGCCTGGCTCTCGGACAGGCTCATCAAAGAGCTCACCGACCTCAATATGAACCTGGGCGTCTCACTGCACATCAGCCCCATCGACCAGGGCGAGGGCCTGGACCTGGTCAAGCGCCGCCTCGCCGACATGTCGATCCAGCGCGCCAACGAGACGCGCAAGCTCACCAAGCAGGGCCTGCCCTACGACCTCATGCCCCACGAGCTCGAGGCGTCCTACGAGGCGGGCGTCGACCTGCGCCACGAGTTGGAGACGTCGAACCAGAAACTCTTCACCACGACCCTGCTGGTGGGCGTGGCGGCGAGCAGCATCGAGGAACTCGACTCCCGTTGCGAGCGGGTCATCCAGGTGGGCAACCGCCAGTCCTGCCGCTTCTCGACGGCCCGCTACATGCAGGAGGCCGCCTTCAACGCCTTCCTGCCACTGGGCAGGTGCAGGCTGCCCCTGTTCCGCACCCTGACAACCGGCACCACTGCGGTCATGATCCCCTTCACCTCCCAGGAGCTCTTCGAGGAGGACGGCATCTGCTATGGGGTGAACGCCCTGTCGAAGAACCTGATCCTCGCCTCCCGCTCCACACTGATGAACGGCAATGCCTTCTTCCTGGGCACCTCCGGATCCGGCAAGTCGATGTACGGGAAGTCAGAGATCCACCAGGTCCTGCTCAACCGCCCCGAGGACGAGGTCATCATTATCGACCCCGACCGGGAGTACGCGCCCGTCGGGTACGAACTGGGCGCGACCACGGTGGAGATCCACGCGGGTTCCCAGCACTGCGTGAACCCGATGGACATCGTGCGCGATTCGACGGAGGGCGACCTGGTGCGCCTCAAGTCCGAGTTCGTCCTGTCGATGTGCGAGTTGCTGATCGGCGGCACGACGGGCCTGTCGCCCTCGCAGCGCTCGATCATCGACCGCTGCGTCACCGCGATCTACAACACCTTCTTCTCCAAGCGCAGAGCGACCATGCCCACCCTGGCCACGTTGACCGACATGATCCGACGGCAGGACGACGCCGAGGCGCCGCAGCTGGCGACCAGCCTCGAGCTGTACTCGACCGGCTCGTTCTCAGGGTTCTCGCAGCAGACGAACGTCGACACCTCCAACAGGTTCGTCATCTACGACATCTCCCAGCTCGGCCAGTCGCTGCGCTCGTTCGGCATGCTCATCATCCTCGAGCAGATCTGGAACCGCGTCATCAAGAACCGCGCGAAGGGCATCCGCACGTGGCTGTACATCGACGAGTTCCACCTGCTGTTCTCCAACGACTACGCGGCCGCCTACTTCCAGTCGATCTTCAAGCGGGCCCGCAAGTACGGCCTGAACCCGACGGGGCTCACGCAGAACATCGAGGAGCTGCTCATGTCCGAGCGCGCGCGCCTGATGCTGGCCAACTGCGACATGCTGGCCCTGCTCAACCAGACGCCCACCGACGCGGAGTCCCTGCAGGAGCTCTTCCAGTTCTCGGACGAGCAGCGCGGCTACTACTCCCACGTCCCCGCGGGACAGGGCCTGCTGAAGATGGGCCAGGTCGTCATCCCCTTCGACAACTCGATCCCGGTCGATACACGGATGTACAAGGTCTTCTCGACGAAGCCCGGTGAGATGATCGACGCCCAGCAGTACCGACAACCGATGAGCAGGTGAGGGGAGAACGCCATGAAGTTCCAGCAGCAAGCCGGCCCGACGATCAAGTACGCCAAGACGGAGCTGAAAACGCGCGTCGCCTCGATCACGCAATCGTCGGGATCCGCCCTGCACGAGGGCGCTCATGGCGTTCCGCAAACAACCGGCGGGACCGCCCTGCACGAGGGCGCCCGCGGCGCCACCCACCAGGTCGGCGCCGCCCAGGCGAACGGGTTCGACGCCGCGTCCATCCACTCCGATCCGGTCGGAGCGGTTGGCTCCAACGCCTCGAGCCTGATCCCCAAGGAGTCGATACGGGCTGTCGGGGACAACCTTCTGGTCGTGGGCAAGAAGGGCGCGGCGACTGCCGCCAAGGGGGGCATGGTCGGCGGGAAGCTGGTCAGCGGAGGCTCCAAGTCCCTCCTGCTCAAAACGCGCGGGCTGGGCGACGCCCTGTCCTCCCTGGGCGGGATGACCGGCAAGATGTCCGCAGCCATCAAGGCGTCCAAGCCCATGATGCTGCTGGGGGCGATCAACGGGACCAAGGCCGCCAGCATTGCGGCGCACGCCGCCCAGGCTGTCTCGCATTTCATCGTCGTCGCGTCGAAAGCGATCGGCAGCCTCGTCGCCACAGCGCTGATGGCGGCGAAGAACCTGTCCCTGCTGGGCATGGTCACGGTCCTCGCCACATTCCTGTCCTCCTTCCTCGGCTCCCTGGGGATCGAGATCGCTCAGCAGGAGAGGACCGTGGGCAGAAGCGTGGCTGCGAACGTGCCCCCCGAGTACGCCCAGTACGTCAACCAAGCGGGATCCATGTGCCCCGAGATCACGGCCCCCCTGATCGCCGCGCAGATCGAAGCGGAGTCCGGGTGGAACCCGAACGCGACCTCGCCCGTCGGAGCCCAGGGCATCAGCCAGTTCATGCCGGGCACCTGGGCGACGCAGGGCGGGGACTACAACGGCGACGGGCGCGCCGATCCCCTGGACCCCGCGGACGCGATCCCCTCACAGGGGCATTTCATGTGCTCGATCGTGGCGACGCTCAACCCCTACGTCGCCTCCGGCGCGGTGGCGGGCAGCATCCAGGAGGTCGCCCTGGCCGGTTACAACGCCGGCCCCGGAGCGGTGATCAGCAACGGCGGGATCCCGCCCTACGCCGAGACCCAGAACTACGTCTCGAAGATCCTCTCCCTCATGGTCAAGTACCAGGCAGCGCAGGACGTCGCCCCTGTGGGCGGTTCGCTCGGAGACGCGCTCGAGTGGGCGAAGTCCATCGCCATGGACGACACGAACCACTACGTTCTGGGCAGCCAGGGCCCCACGGCCTGGGACTGCTCGGGCCTGACGGGCGCGTTCATGGCGCGCTTGGGCGTGTCCCTGCCCCGCACGGCCAGGGAGCAGTCCACCGCGCCCGGCGGCGTCGATGTCCCCTACGACCAGATGCAGCCCGGGGATCTGATCTTCTGGGACTGGGGGGACGGCAGTTGGCACACGGCCATCGCACTGGGCGGCGGCCAGATGGTGAGCGCGGACTCACCGGAGAGCGGCATCAATATCGAGCCCATCTTCCCCGGTGTGCGCAACGTCCGCCGCTTCTTGTGACGCCCCCGCGCACCCCGCGCCCGTTCTGCTATGAAGTCCGCTATGAGGAGAATCCCCAATGTCCATTGACCCCCGCGTGACCGTCGTCGAGCTCTACGAACTCGCCTGTAACCGTAGCCTGTGGAGCTACGCGTTCTTCGACGACCTGGAGTCCCACGGATCGTCGTGGCTCCAGCTGCGCGACTGGTGTCTGTTCGCCAGGGGCGTCCAGAACTTCGCGGAGATCCCCGACCCGCCCGCCCCACCCGCCGAGCTGGTCGAGGGGAGCCGGTCGCGCGGCATCTTCTCGCGCAAGCGCAAACCCCCCCGCAACCCGGTCATCGACGGCTCCGCGCCCCCTCCCCCGCGCAAGGCGCCGAAGAAGAAGCAGGGCTTCGTGGCCCCCACCTCGACCGGGGGAACGCTGAGCTCCTCGGTCCCCCTCCCCGCGATCATCGCGGGGGTCGTGGTGATCATCCTGTGCCTGGGCCTGCTCGTGTTCCAGCTGGTGAGGAACCAGAAGCCCGCGACGGACCCCACTGCGGGGGGCGAGGTCGGACCCGCGTCGGGCGCCCAGCAGAGCGCCGCGATGTCGGGGACTTCGGCGACGAAGGCCTCGAGCAGCGCGGGGACCACGGCTGGCGGCGCCGTCCTCACAGCCGGCGGCCAGGCGTTCTCGTGCATCGCCGAGGACAAGGAGGTCACGTGCTCAGGCGAGAACTCGATGGGCCAGCTCGGCACGGCCGACTTGGCGACCGCGCGCACTTTCACCTTCTCACTGCCCACTGCGGTGCGCTCCCTGGTGGCCGGCGACGACTTCGCCTGCGCCGCGACCTCGTCGGAGGTGTGGTGCTGGGGGGACAACCGCTGGAGCCAGACCGGCCACGGCAACAGCGAGGTCACATCCCCCAGCGCGGTCGTGGGGGTCCCTGGCGGCGCCATCAAGGACATCGCGGCGGGCAGGGCCCACGCCTGCGCACTCACGGACCAGGGCGTGTGGTGCTGGGGGGTGAACACCGCCCACCAGGTCAAGGACAGCGACGACACGTACCTGTCCCCGACGAAGGTGGAGGGCCTCGACGGCCTCGAGATCACGGGCATCGAGGCGTCGAACTTCACGACCTTCGTCCGCGCGACGCGCGGCGTGTGGGCGTGGGGCGACAACACGCGCCACCAGATCACCAGCACTGACAGCGCGTACCTGCCGCCGACCCAGATCAGCGAGCCGACGGAGGGCACGGGGAACCCCGGGGGCACGGGGGCCACCCAGGCGCCGTCTCAGAACGGGGCGCCCGCCAACCCGTCGAATCAGCGGGCCCAGTGACGCACCATGAAAGACGCGCTCAAGAAGCTGGTCGAGTTCCTCTTCAACGGCTATGCATCATCAGTCGAAAGTGTGACTAAAGACATATTGGACTTTAGTAACGGCACCAGCAAAGTAGTGTCTGATATCGCAACTTTTGCGGTGATGCCCGTCGCCCTCACAGTCCTCGCGATCGTGATGATGGTGGAGCTCAACCGGAAGGCATCCCACATCGAAGCCGACCACCAGACGGGCGTGAAACTCATCGCCGCCGTGATCTTCAAGTACATCATCCTGGTGATGGCCGTGAAGAACTCGGGCATCCTGCTCAACGCCATCCGCGCCCTCATCACCGGCGTGATGGACGACTCACATGTAGACCCAGAGGGCACGGGCGTTTCCGTGAACGAGAACAGAGCAGCGGTCGACGCCTTCCACGCGAGCATCGACAAGGCCTCGTCGGTGGACCAGGTGGGCATGCTCATCTTCCTCCTCATCCCCTTCCTGGTCACCCTGGCAGCCAAGGCGACGCTCATGATCGTCGTGCTGCTGCGCTTCGCGGAACTGTACATGCTCACCGCCTTCTCCCCCCTGCCCTTCGCCTTCCTGGGCAACGACGAGACCAAATCCTTCGGCACTTCCTTCCTGAGGAAGTACGTCGAAGTGTGCATACACGGCGTGTGCATCATCGTCAGCATCCACATCTACAAAGGCATCATCAGCGTGGCCTCCAAGGCCGAGAACGGCTCCTTCCTGGAAGTGAGCCCGCTCGGCTCGGACGACCCCCTGGCGTGGCTGGTGGGCAACTACCTTCCGATCCTCGTGACCCCGGTGATCCTCATGATGGTGGTCCTGGGGTCGGGCAAGATCGCGAAAGCGATAGCTGGGAACAGCTGATGCGCCGCTGGCGCGCCCGGACGGTGCTACCGTTGCCGTAGGCGGCAGCATGTCCGAAGGGGGTCATCATGGGTGACGACGCGTCCACCCTGGCGCAATGGATCGCCGAGGCGCACGATATCGTGTTCTTCGGAGGCGCGGGGGTGTCGACGGAGTCCGGGATCCCCGACTTCCGGGGCGCGACGGGCTTCTACCACCAGGACCGCGAGATCCCCCTCGAGCGGGTGCTGTCCATAGACTTCTTCTCCGCCTGCCCCGATGCCTACTACGCGTGGTTCGCCGAGGAGACCGCCCGCGAGGGGGTCGCCCCGAACGCCGCCCACCGTTGCCTCGCCGACCTCGAGCGCGCCGGGAAGCTGAAGGCGGTGGTCACCCAGAACATCGACGGCCTCCACCAGGCCGCGGGCTCGAAGCGGGTGTTCGAGCTCCACGGGAACTGGACGAGGCTGGAGTGCACGGGGTGCGGCGCGCGCTCCACCATCGATGACTTCGACGAGGTCCGGGCCGGGCGCGTGCCCCACTGCCCGTCGTGCTCCGCCGTGGTGCGCCCGGACATCGTGTTCTACGGCGAGGCGCTGGACCCTGCGACGCTGGAGGGGGCCGTCCTGGCCATCGCGGGGGCGGACATGCTGATCGTGGGCGGGACATCGTTGGCGGTCTACCCGGCGGCCGGGCTCATCGACTACTACCGGGGTGGACGCCTCGTCCTCATGAACGCGACGCCCACCCCCTATGACGGGCGCGCCGACCTCATCATCCGCGAACCAATCGGGCGCGTGTTCACACAGATCCAGGGCCGCTAGCGCGCCGCTCCAAGTAGGAGTGCTCGTATTGGCATACCCGAGGGTTCCGCGGACTCCAGATCTGCACCGGTCGCAGCCCGGTCCTCCGCACTCAAAGGCCGACGACAGCCCACAACGCGTAGGGCAGCAGACTTATGAACAGCGCTAGTTCTCCAGGCCCCTTCCGGTTTCATCCCGTGCGTGGTTGAATTATCACGTCTCATTAATCGCGAAGCCGCATGGCTCCGCTTCAACAGATAGAGGAGAAGCGATCCTAATGAATCTTCATAGGATTGGCCGCTCGCTTGTGGTCGCCATTGCCGCTTGTGTTGTGTCTATGAGCACACTCACCGGGTGTGGCCCGTCGGTGTCGGACGCCAAGGCCGAGGCCTACCAGAAGCTCGACAGCCTCTCCGACCTGGACACGACCGACCGCGAGGAGTTCAAGCCCCGGCTCGACAGCGCAACGGACAAGACCACCATCGACCAGGTCGTAGCCGAAGCGGAGGCGCGCAATCAGGAGAAAGCGAACGACAAAGCATCCAAGGCGTCTGCGGGACAAGCAGAAGTGGACAAGGTCAAGAGCCTCAACCTGAGCGGGAAGACCATGACCTATGAGGGGCCGAATCAGCAGTCATGCATAGGATTGAGCCTGCGCTTCAACGAGGATGGCAGCATTACACAAGTGGAGGAGAAACGCGGCTGTTCAGCTCCCCGATCCTGGAAGATCCAAGAAACGCCCGATTGGAACGGGAACGCGGGCCTGTATTTCGACAACGATATGTCTGATAACGTGGACTTCGACATCCTGGACGACGGGAAAATCCAGTTCACGCATACCCCGTGGGGGAGCGCCATTCTACTGGGGACTTGGAGCCTCAGCTAGGGTCCGCGTACGGGGTCACCGAACTGGTGACCCCGTGGGAGCACTGAGCACTGCATGGTTTGATGGCCCTTCAGAGTTGGGTGTGGGTGGAGACGCGTAGTTCTGCGGCGGTGAGGAGCATTCGGAGGCAGCCGCAAGGCGCTCGCTCCGGCCAGTCGCAACTCCCTCAGCCGGGGCACCCGGTCACCCACACCCAACCCTGAAATACCGCAAGCGCCCACAGATGGGCCAAGGGCGGCGGGACATCATATGGATTAGCCCGCCGCCCTTGGGACTCTAGGACGCCCCGAGCCGCGGCCTACTGCTACCCCTTCTTCCCGTCATCCATCTTCCCGTCGTCCATCTTCCCATTATCCGTCTTCCCATCGTTCATCTTCCCGTCGTCCATCTTCCCGTCATCTGTCTTCCCATCATTCATCTTCCCGTCATCCGTCTTCCCGTCGTGCATCTTCCCGTCATCTGTCTTCCCATCGTCCATCTTCCCGTCATCCGTCTTCGTGCCCTGCGTCATTGACGGCGACGACGGGTTCTCCATCTTGTCGTTGGCGGAGTTCCCGCAGGCCGCCAAACCAGCGGCGAAGACGACGGAGAGAGCGGCTGCCAGAGCCGCGCGGCGAATACTCATTGCGTGATTCCTTCTGTTGACGGGCGCTCCGTTAGCGCCTTCACCCTCCTATTCGGCGCGAACAGCGCCACGGATCACCTAGTCATCAGTGACATACGGCACACGACATCCGCTGATCCACGACTGCGACCGCGACGAATCAGGAGTAGCACCACACGAAAGGAGCATCATGACAACCCTGGTCCTCATCGGATTCCTCGGTGGCCTCATCACGGGCATCTCCCCGTGCATCCTCCCCGTCCTCCCCGTCATCTTCCTGGCGGGTGGCGCCGCTTCAGCGCGCCCCTCCCCTTCCTTCGCTGTTGCACCGGGCACCGGTATCTCCCTCGGGGGGACTCCCGGCGCACAGGAAGACCACCGCGCGACCCGGCCAGTGCCCCGTGCCCCCTCGAAATGGCGCCCCTACCAGGTCGTCGCGGGACTGGTCCTCAGCTTCACAGCATTCACACTGCTCGGCTCGACACTGCTCACAGCGCTCCACCTGCCCCAGGACTTCATCCGGTGGGCCGGAGTGGTCCTACTGGTCCTCATCGGCGTGGGCATGATCGTCCCACGGTTCATGCACGTCCTGGAGAAGCCCTTCGCCGCATTCTCCAAGGCCGGTAAGCACACGGGGGCCAACGGCTTCGGCCTGGGCATCGTCCTCGGCGCCGCCTACGTGCCCTGCGCGGGGCCCGTACTGGCGGCGGTGAGCGTCGCCGGCTCCACCGGCCGCATCGGGGCCGACACCGTGGCCCTGGCGCTCTCCTTCGCCGCGGGCACAGCGATCCCCCTCCTGGTCTTCGCCCTAGCGGGGCGCCGCCTCACCGAGCGCGTCTCCGCGTTCAGCCGCCACCAGCGGCGCGTGCGCATCGCCGCGGGCGCCACCGTCCTGGCGTTGGCCGCCGGGATCGTCACCGACTTGCCCGCCGTCCTCCAAAGGGCACTGCCCGACTACACGTCAGGACTGCAGCGCAGCGCCGATCCGGGACTGAGCAGGGGCGGAGGCCAGCGCTCAGCCTGCGTCGACGGCGCGACGACCCTGGCGGACTGCGGCGCGCTCCCCTCCTTGAAACCCACCGCGTGGCTCAACACGGACGGCGAGGAGGCCCCCCAGGGCAGTGGAGCGACCCTGGTCGACTTCTGGGCGTACTCGTGCATCAACTGCCAGCGCTCCATCCCCGGGATCGAAAAGCTGTACGAGGCGTACCGCCCCTACGGGCTCCAAGTCATCGGCGTCCACTCCCCCGAGTACGCCTTCGAGAAGGAGACCGCGAACGTCCAATCCGGGGGCGACAAGCTGGGCATCACCTACCCGATCGCCGTCGACTCCGACCTGGAGACCTGGACGAATTTCGACAACCACTACTGGCCCGCCCAGTACCTGGCCGACGCGCACGGGCAACTGCGCTACACGCACTTCGGAGAGGGCGGTGAGGCGACCCTGGAGTCACTGATCCGCCAGCTCCTGGCCGACCAGGGCAACGCACTGCCCGACCCGCTCTTCACCAACGACGGCGTCAAAGGAGTGGCCTTTCACCGCACGCCCGAAACCTACTTGGGCCATGAACGCGCTGCGCGCTTCGCGGGCACGGAGGCCTACTCCGCCGGGACGCGCGACTACGCGGCCCCGGCCTCGCTAGGCGCGGACCGCTTCGCCCTGCAGGGGCGGTGGAGCATCGGCGCCCAGTCGATCAGCCCCGCCGACGACGAGGCGGAACTGCGCCTCATGTGGCGCGGGCGCCGCGTGGACCTGGTGGTCTCAGGCGAGGGCGACCTCACCTGGGAGATGGACGGCCAGACCCACACCCAGCATGTGAGCGGCACCCCGAACTCGATGACGCTGGTGAACGGGGACACCGATACCTCAGGGCTGCTCACCGTCACGGCCAGCAAGGGCTTGGCGCTCTACTCCTTCACCTTCGGGTGACGGCGTGGCCGCGGAGGAACAGGTGGCCTTGGCAGCGCCGCCCCGGCGGAGACCCCGCCCGGCGCCGGGCGCCCCCCGGCGCCGGGCGCCACGGCCCTCTACCATGAGCACCGTGACTGACACCGCCGCACGCGACCTGGGCCGCGAAGAACTGCAGCTGGTCGCCGAAGGGGACAAGCGGGCGTTCGCGAGGCTCTACGACACCTGGGCGCCCACGCTCTTCGCGCTCATCCGCTGCGTCCTCAAGGACCGCGCCCAAGCAGAAGAGGTCCTGCAGGACACGTTCCTCCACGTGTGGAGGCGCGCCCCCTCCTACGATCCCAGTCGCGGCAGCGTCCGCGTCTGGCTCACCACCATTGCCCGCAGGCGGGCCATCGACCGGGTGCGCTCGGCCCAGGCGGCGCGCGACCGCGAACTCGCCTCGCCCCCGGACGTGGACTGGGACCAGACGGCGGAGGAGGCGGAGTCCCGTATCGCGGGCGGAGCCGTCCGCCGCGCCCTCAACTGCCTGGGGGAGCCGCACAAGACCGTCATCCTCCTGTCGTATTTCGGGGGACTGAGCCATTCGAGGATCGCCGATGCGACGGGACTGCCGCTCGGCACCGTGAAAAGCACGATCCGCCAGGCCCTCGCCCGCCTGCGCGCCTTCTTGGAGGAACGATGAGCGACCACATCTTCGACGACGACGAGACCGCTGCCCGCCTCGCCGCCTCCCTCGCCCCCATTGAACCGCCTGCACACGTGCGCGACGACCTCCTCGCCGCGATCGAGGAGGTCGAGCAGGAACAGTGGCCGCAGGCCCCCGAGGAGGCTTCCGCGCGCGACCGGAGGGTCATCCCCTTGTTCGCGCGCGTCCTCACTGCGGCGGCTGCGGCGGTCGTGCTCTTCGCAGCGGGGATAGGCGTGGGCCGGTGGACCACGATGACCTCAATGGAGTCCACCAGCCACTACGCCGCCCTCAACCAGGCGCAAGACGTGCGGCGCTCCACCGACACCATGCCCGACGGGCACGTTGTCACCCTCACCTGGTCGCCGGAAATGGGGATGGCTGCGATCACCACGCCCTCGGCGCTGCGGGCACCCGAGGGACAGGTGATGCAGGTGTGGGCGCGCCACGGAAACACCGTCGAGTCCCTGGGCATTTACGAACGGAGGGGCGGGGACTACTCCTTCGTGGACATCATGCCCCAGCCGGGCAGTGAGATCTTCTTGACCTTCGAGCCCGGTAGCGGCTCCGCCCAGCCGACAGGCGAGCCCCTGGTGGTCCTGCGCGTCGGGGCCGCGGACCCGGCCCCCGCCCCGAGCGCCGCCACACCGGACAGCGGGCCCACCTCGGACGGGGCCTCCCCCACAACCGCGCCCACCTGGGACGGGGGACGCTCGCCTGGCGGACAATCGGGCGCAGTCTAGATGGCGCCGCGCAGCCCCGTTTTACGCACACAAGGACCGGAATTACGCAACATGCGACCGCACACAAGGGCGGAATCAAGCCGTTGTGTGCGCAGTGTGTTTCGTAAATCATCTCCCTTGTGTGCGTGCCCGACTAGGCCGTGTTGTCTGATTCCGGTTCCTTGTGTGCGCGGTTGAAGGAGAGGGCTGCGCGTGCGGCTCGTTGTCGGTGCTTTGAGAGGCTTCGCGCGCGCTGCACCACTTAGCCTGCGGTTCCACTACTTAGCGCGCCGCTGCGCCACTTAGGCCCAAGTGAACCCTGGTTATCCCGGCGTGTCGGGAGCCTAAGTGGTGCGGGCAATGCCTAAGTGGTGCAGGCGCGGGGTATGTTGTGCGAGTCGTTCAAGCCGGTGGCCGGTGCCGACTGTGCGGGCCGCGCCTTGGTGCCGGGCGGGGCCTTTGGTCCGCCGACTGGTTGCCTGGTCGGCTCGTCAGGGGCCGTGGCCCTGGCATGGCGGGCGCGCGGCCGGGCGCAGCCTAGACTGTGCTGCACAGCACATAGGAATGGGGCGAAGGCGGCCAAAAATGCGGATGCGGTCGCCCCCGCCGGGAGTGGGCCTTGTCGGGAGCGCGATACCCCAAAGGCCCCACCCACACCCACCAAGAACACACCACGCCCTAGGGGCGCACGTAGTCGACCAGCGCCGGTGTGGAGCGCTCGATGACGACCAGGGCGTCCACGAAATCCCCGTAGTCCCCGTACCAGGGGTCGGGCAGGTCCTTGTCCCGGCCGGGCCCTTCGGGCAAGTGAGCGCACCGGGGGTCGAAGTCGCGGAACATGCGGATCTCCGGTGTCCTCCCGCCGGAACGGGCGTGGTCGCGCAGCCGGGACAGCGCCGCGTAGTGCGCCGATGTCATGGCCAAGACCAGGTCCCAGTCGGCCAGCTCGTCTGCGCGCACCTGCCTGGCGCGGTGGTCGGGGACGCCGTGCCCGTGGGCACGCAGTACGCGGGCGGCACGGGGGTCGATGGGGTTGCCGTGCTCCTCGTCGGACACGCCCGCGGAGTCCACGCGGACGGCGCCGGAGAGTCCGGCGGCCGCCACGGCCTCGTCGAGCACCTGGTGGGCCATCGTCGACCGGCAGATGTTGCCGGTGCACACCATGAGAACGCGCATCACACCCGCCTCCTCACAGAAGTGCCAGGTAGGCGCGGACGGCCTCGGCGCTGTGAGCGGCCGCGCGCCCGGCGTCCATGTGGAAGGCCTGGCCGGCGCCCGGGCCGCACAGGTCGGACACCGCGCGCAGAGAGATCCAATCGACACCGCAGCTCCACGCGACCTGGGCGATCGCGCACGTCTCCATGTCCGCGCCCATGGCGTCGGGGAAGCGCTGGCGCATCGGCTCGGCCACTTCCTCGGTGCAGAAGGAGTCCGATGAGACAACCCCCCCAACCCGCACCGGGTGCGCGACGAGGCCGGCCAGGTCCGCGCACCTGGCGGCAGCGCGCTCGGAGGAGGAGTAGTCAACGGGCATCTGGGGGACCTGTCCCGGCGCGTAGCCGAAGGCCGTGGCGTCGGCCTGCCCGTAGACGGCGCTCACCCCGGCTGCGATGTCCCCGACGTTGATGTCGCTCGCGAGGCCGCCCGTGGTCCCTGCGGCGATCACGATCGGCGCGTCGACGAGCACCAGCGCCCGCGCAGCGGCCGCCGCGGCGTTCGCCTGACCGATCCCGGAGGTGACGACCAGGACCGTGCGCCCGTCGATGAGGCCGAGGGCGAAGCGCTGCACGTGGTGCCCGTGGGCGCCCGCGTGGACCGCGCGGGGCGTCTCCTCGTCACCCACGGGCTCGAGGACGTGGAGCAGCGGCGCGGCCTCCATGTCCATGGCGCACTGGATGACGGCGTCGGCACGGCCGCGCCCGGGGAAACTCAGGTTCTCGCTCATGGGCCCAGTCTACGGGGCAGGGAACGCCGAGGCGCCCCTGGACCCTCTCCCGTCAAGCGGGCTGCGCCCCGGGGGCGTCCCACCGCCCCGACCGGATGATCGCGTCGCACTGGGCGACGACCTCGTCACGCGAGTCCGCGCCGGGCCTGGTGAACACGACCCGCGCCGCGGAGGCGGGGTCGCCCGGCACCTCGATCCAATAGTCGATGAGGAGCATCTCCTGCTCGGGAGCCGCGCCCCCGCGCCGGGCGGCGGGCCTCACGCGGACGGAGCGCAGGAGCCGGCGCGCCCGCGTCTCGATGATCGCGATCTCGTCGTCATCGTCGGCTGTTTCCCCGAGGAAGTCGCGCACGTGGACCAGCGGCCCATCGGCGGTCCTCGGAAGGGCGAGCCAGTAGTTGACGAGGGTCAGCGTCGGTTCCCTGCTCTTCGTCGAGTTCATGAGAACGGCGAACTCCACGCCCCCGCTGGACTTGGCCTGGAGGCAGGTGCGCTGGAGCCAGCCGCGTGTGCGCTCCCGCAGCCACCCCATCGTGGTCGGCCATTGCCGCGTCTGCTCGGCGATGAGGCCGTCCACACTGGTCTTGAGCGCCTCCGCGCCCACTGTGAGGTCGACGCGCACCCAGTCGTCGGACAGGTCGAGCACGAACCCGGTGGGAGGCGCGCCCTCCTCCGATGCGGCGCCGGCCCCCCAGGCGGAGTCCTCCTCCCGCCGGTCCGTGCGGCGCGGCGGGGGCATTGTGGCGAAGTACTGGGGCAGGCTGGCCGGGAACTCGATCGGTCGGAGGCAGGAGGCGGGGTCCACGGTGACGAAGAGGATCCGCTCGGAGTGCTCGTCGAGGAACCTGATGACGCTGGCCCCGTGCCTGATGATGAACAGCGGCCCGGCCTGCTGGAGGTCGGCGTGGACGGCCGCAGAGGTGGAGTAGACGCTGAGCCGCAGGAAGTCCTCGTCTTCCCTGCGGTGGGCGACCAGGCGGAGGCGCCCGTAGTCGTCGAAGGCGACGGGCAGGGCGACCGGGTTCTCGGCCAGGGCCCTGACGGTGGCGTTGAAGTCGTCCGTCACTTCCGCCAGTTCCTGGGAGCCGAACCCCTCCGAAGGGAGCACGGGGACCACCCGGTGGTCGCCCACGCGCGTGCCCCCGCCGCCGGGCACCCCACTGTGCGCCAGGGAGAACACCGTGCCCTGGTCGGCGTCCTCGTCCCCCCAGGCGCTCTTCCAGTCGAGGGGCGCCTCCGGTGGTGCCCCTGTGAGCGCGTCGGCCCGGAACCCGGCGCCCCCGGGCAGGTGCACGTAGAGGACGCGCTCGGGGGCGGCGGGGCTGTTCGCGTCATCCATGGGACCACCTTACGTTCGGGGCAGCCCGGGCGCATCCCTTCCGGGGCCTCCGACGCCCGTCCAGCGGAGGCGTGGCCCCGCCCCCACCGCCTCCGGCACAATAGTGGTCATGGACCCGCACCCCGTCCCCCTCGACTCCCCCCTCGGCCAGTACCGCGCGGGCCGCCCCACGGCGGCCGCCATCGTATCGGGCGAGATCCCCGCCACCGACGCGCCCCACCCCCTGTCCGTCTTCGACATGTTCCGCATCGGCATCGGCCCTTCCTCCTCCCACACAGTCGGCCCCATGCGCGCGGGACTGGCCTTCACCACGGAGTTGGCCGCCCTCGCCCAACCCGCCCGGATCGCCGTCGACCTCTACGGGTCCCTGGGGGCAACCGGGCGCGGCCACTCCACCGACCGGGCGGTCCTGCTCGGCCTGGCCGGTCACGACCCCGAGACCGTCGCCATCGACGTCGTCGACGCCCTGCTGCCCGCCCTGGCCGCCACCGGCTCCCTCACCCTGCCCGGCGGCACGGCGGTCCCCCTCGACCTGGCCGCCGACGTGCGGTTCGCCCCCCGCACGGTCCTGCCCTACCACGTCAACGCCCTCACGATCACCGCCTCGGACCACTGCGGCCGGACCGTCCTGCAACGCACCTACTACTCCGTCGGGGGCGGATTCGTCATGGTGCAGACCAACGACGACGCCTCGGATCCTCAGGTCGCGTCTCTGGCCACCAGCCAGTCCGGCGTCGGCATTGACGTGCCCGCGCCGCACCCCTTCGCCACTGCGGCCCAGCTGCTCGCCGCCTGCGCAGAAACCGGCCTGTCGATCGCCGAACTGGTCCGCGCCAACGAGGAGGCCATGCGTCCCCGCGCCACCGTCGACGCCCACCTGGACCGTATCGCGAACACCATGTTCGACTGCGTGGACGCCGGGACCAGCGCCCAGGGGATCCTCCCCGGCGGCCTCGACGTGCCGCGCCGGGCCAGGGCGCTCGCCGCCAAGCTCGCCCAGCGCTCCGGCTCGCGCGTCGCCGACGGCCCGAGGCCGTGGGTGTCCACGCCCGCCGACCCCATGCGCGCCATGGACTGGGTGAACCTCTTCGCCCTCGCGGTCAACGAGGAGAACGCCGCGGGCCACCGCGTCGTCACCGCCCCCACCAACGGGGCGGCCGGCGTCATCCCCGCGGTCCTGGGCTACCTGGTCACTCACTGCCCCGAGGCGGGAGCCTCCCCGGGCGCGGGCCCCGACACCAGCGACAGCGCCCGCGCGCCACTGTCACGAGTCCGACTGGCCCCCATCGCCGAGGCGGAGTCCGGACCATCGGCCGCCCGGGCGCGCGACAGGCGCGCCACCGCCCACTCCTTCCTGCTGGCCGCGACCGCCATCGGTGCCCTCATTAAGACCAACGCCTCCATCGCGGGGGCCGAGGTCGGCTGCCAGGGCGAGGTCGGCTCCGCCTCGGCGATGGCCGCCGCGGGCCTCGCCCAAGCGCTGGGTGGCAGCCCCGAGCAGGTCGAGAATGCCGCCGAGATCGCCATGGAGCACTCGCTGGGGCTGACTTGCGACCCCGTCGGCGGCCTCGTGCAGGTCCCCTGCATCGAGCGCAACGCCATCGCCGCCGTCAAGGCCATCAACGCCGCGCGCATGGCCCTGTGGGGGGACGGGCGGCACACGGTCTCCCTGGACGCGGTCATCGAGACCATGCGCCAGACCGGCAACGACATGCTCTCGAAGTACAAGGAGACCTCCGAGGGCGGCCTGGCCGTCAACGTTGTGGAGTGCTAGAACCGCGGCTCGGGGGAACAGTTGGTCGGGACGCAAGCAGTCGGTCGGACGACCATGGCGGAGTCGCGTAAACGGCCGGGACACGAGCAGCCAGTCGGAAGACCATAGCCGAGTCGCACAATCGGAAAGTGGCCACTCAGAGGAGCGCCCGATCGGCTCCCTCCTGGCGGAGTTGCGTTTCACGAAGCGGGCCGGTTGGGCGGGCACTCGGGTCACTTTGCAAGCGAAGTGGAGTTTTCAAAGGGATACCACGCTTTGCAAGTGTTATAACGCTTGCAAAGCGTGGTAGCGCTGTAAAAGCGGAGGTATCGCTGTGAGAACAGCCCACCGCACGCCCCTCCAAGTGAGGCAGGCCACCGACCACCGGAGGTGTCGCTGTGAGAACAGCCCACTGCGCGCCCCGCGTCGCCCGGCGGGGTGCATTGGGGCAGGAAACCACCTACTGGGGCAGGTTAACCCCCATTGGGGCAGGTTATTAACCTGCCCCAATGCACCGTAACCTACCCCAATGCGGGCGCGCGCCCGCCTGCGGCGCTTTCGGTGCTCCGGTTTCTGCGGGCTTCGCCGGGAATCCGGGTGGCGGTGGGCGCGGGTGGTCCGAAACGCGTCTGGGTTTCGCTGTTTTCGGCGGGCTCCGCGCGGGGGTGGTCCAAAATGCGTCTGGGTTTGATGGTTTTGGCCGGATTCGGGTGGATTCGGTGAGACTCAGACGCTTTTTGGACCAAATGCCCGCCAAGCCCCCGTTCCCGCCCGAGACTCAGACGCATTTCGGACCACCGAACCACTGAGGCACCGGGCCACTGGGCGTATGAGGGCGCGACGTCGTTTGGCGGGGGCGGGGAGGCGGCTGACGGGTGCCGGGGGGACGGGATTGGAACCACCACCGCACACAGAAGCCAGCCTTACCGGGCGGGTGACGGGGACAGGGTTGAGGCCAACGCCGCACGCGGAAGGCGACCACCACCCCTACATCTAGGGAGCCCATGCGCCACCACCCCTAGATGCAGTGTTCCGGAGCCCGCAACACGCCAAGAAACACTAGTGATGAGCATTACATTCCATCGCATGAAGACAGGGTTTCCACAGGGTGTTCACACAGCACCACACCCACTCCACAATCCCCATGCACCACACCAGCACCACCCATATCCACCGCACGACCCTTGGTACCATGCGCCCCAGCCCTCCCCCACCCGATCCGCGCCCGCCCCATCCCCAGTCCTGGGCACACCCCCCATCAACACCCCGCCCACACCCCTGTCCACAGACCACGTCGCGAACACTACATATAGGGGTCGCACACGGATGCCACCACGAGGTGTAGTGTTGTGCTCGAACACGGGGCACCGGGCCGCGAACGCGCCGGAGCCCAGCACCACCCACGCGACGCAGTGAGCGCCCGTGGCGCGCGGGAACCCGCGCGGACCGCACACGATTCCACCGAGGAGCCCCCGATGACGATCACCGTCTACTCCAAGCCCCGCTGCCCCCAGTGCGACGCGACCTACCGCGCGCTCGACAAGCAGGGCGTCGACTACACGACGATCGACGTCACCGAGGACGCGGCCTCCCTGGACTACATCAAGGGACTCGGCTACCAGCAGGCGCCCGTCGTCATCGCCGGGGAAGACCACTGGTCCGGGTTCCGGCCCGACCGCATCAAGGCCGCAGCGGCCCTGGCGGCCCCCCTGGCCCTGCAGGCCTGAGCACAGGTCCCGACCCCCATGGGCCGGGGCCTCTTCGCGCCGCGCGGACCCGCGGCAGCGCCCGCCGCCATCCAGCTCCAGCATCCCCGCCGCTATCCAGCGGCAACGCCCCCGCCGCCGTCCAGCGCCCGCAGCCGCAACGGAAGGACACGCATGAGCATCGTCGTCTACTTCTCATCGGCGACGGGCAACACCCGCCGTTTCGTCGAGAAACTCGGCCTCCCGGCTGCGCGGATCCCCCTGCGGCCCAAAGATCCGCACCTCAATGTCGATGACGACTACGTCCTCGTCGTCCCCACCTACGGCGGCGGCAATACCAGAGGCGCCGTCCCCAAGCAGGTCATCAGATTCCTCAACGACCCGACCAACCGCGCCCACTGCAAAGGTGTGATCTCTTCCGGCAACACGAACTTCGGCCGCGCCTACTGCCTGGCGGGAGACATCATCGCCGCTAAGCTGGGAGTCCCGCACATGTACAAGTTCGAGCTACTCGGCACCCCCGAGGACGTCTCCAGAGTTCGCGAAGGACTGGAAAAGTTTTGGCAGAAAACTTCACCGACACAGGCGTAGAGGAGTCCCCCTCGCCCGAGCTGGACTACCACGCGCTCAACGCCCAGCTCAACCTCTACGACGCCGACGGCAGGATCCAGTTCGACGCCGACCGCGCTGCGGCCCGCCAGTACTTCCTCCAGCACGTCAACCAGAACACGGTGTTCTTCCACGACCTGGAGGAGAAACTGGAGTACCTGGTAGACGAGGGCTACTACGAGAAACACGTCCTGGACCAGTACGCGATGGAGGACATCAAGGCCCTCTACAAGCAGGCCTACGCCCACAAGTTCCGCTTCCCCACTTTCCTGGGCGCCTTCAAGTACTACACGTCGTACACGCTCAAGACCTTCGACGGCAAGCGCTACCTGGAGCGCTTCGAGGACCGCGTGGTGATGGTGTCGATGTACCTGGCGCGCGGCGACGTGGACCTGGCCGCCAGTTTCGTCGATGAGATCATGACCGGGCGCTTCCAGCCCGCCACCCCCACCTTCCTCAACGCGGGCAAAGCGGCGCGCGGCGAGCTGGTCAGCTGCTTCCTGCTGCGCGTCGAGGACAATATGGAGTCCATCGCGCGCGGCATCAACTCGGCGCTGCAGCTGTCCAAGCGCGGCGGCGGCGTCGCCCTGCAGCTGACGAACCTGCGCGAGGCCGGGGCGCCCATCAAGAAGATCCAGAACCAGTCCAGCGGCGTCGTCCCGGTTATGAAGCTGCTCGAGGACTCCTTCTCCTACGCGAACCAGCTGGGCGCGCGCCAGGGAGCGGGCGCCGTGTACCTGCACGCCCACCACCCCGACATCATGGCGTTCTTGGACACCAAGCGCGAGAACGCGGACGAGAAGATCCGCATCAAGACCCTGTCCCTGGGCGTCGTCATCCCGGACATCACCTTCGAGCTGGCGCGCAAGAACGAGGACATGTACCTGTTCAGCCCCTACGACGTGGAGCGCGTGTACGGGGTGCCCTTCTCCGAGATCCCGGTGACGGAGAAGTACCACGAGATGGTGGACGACGGCCGCATCCACAAGAAGAAGGTCAACGCCCGCCGGTTCTTCCAGACACTGGCCGAGATCCAGTTCGAGTCGGGCTACCCGTACATCGTCTTCGAGGACACAGTGAACCGCGCGAACCCCATCAAGGGGCGCGTCACCATGTCGAACCTGTGCTCGGAGATCCTGCAGGTCTCCGAGGCCTCCACCTACAACGAGGACCTGTCCTACGCGCACGTGGGCAAGGACATCTCCTGCAACCTCGGGTCGCTGAACATCGCCAAGACCATGGACTCCCCGGACTTCTCCAAAACGATCGAGACGGCCATCCGGGGGCTGACGGCCGTGTCGGACCTGTCGGACATCGGCGCGGTCCCGTCGATCGCCCGCGGCAACGCGATGAGCCACGCCATCGGCCTGGGGCAGATGAACCTGCACGGCTACCTGGCCCGCGAGCACGTGCACTACGGGAGCGAGGAAGCCCTCGACTTCACGAACATGTACTTCATGACGGTGCTCTTCGAGGCGGTCAAAGCCTCGTGCGCGATCGCCCGCGAGCGCGGGGAGCGCTTCGAGGGGTTCGAGGACTCGTCGTACGCCTCCGGCGAGTTCTTCCGCAAGTACATCGACGAGGCGTGGGAGCCGACCACGGATAAGTGCCGCGAGTTGCTGGCCGCCTCGTCCATCCGGGTCCCCACGCGGGACGACTGGAGGGCACTGGCTGCGGACGTGGCACGCTACGGCATGTACAACCAGAACCTGCAGGCGGTTCCCCCGACGGGCTCGATCTCCTACATCAACAACTCGACCTCGTCGATCCACCCGATCGTCTCCCGCGTGGAGATCCGCAAGGAGGGCAAGATCGGCCGCGTCTACTACCCGGCGCCGTACATGACGAACGAGAACCTGGAGTACTACCGGGACGCCTACGAGATCGGCCCGGAGAAGATCATCGACACCTACGCGGTGGCCACCCAGCACGTCGACCAGGGCCTTTCGCTCACCCTGTTCTATCCGGACACGGTGACGACGCGTGACCTGAACAGGTCCTACATCTACGCGTGGAGGAAGGGGATCAAGACCCTGTACTACATGCGCCTGCGCCAGATGGCCCTGGAGGGAACGGCGGTCGAGGGCTGCGTGTCCTGCATGCTGTGACCCTCCGGCCGTCGCGTCGCCCGGCAGCGACCACATTACTTATCTAGTAAATGCGCGTTCGCGATCTCACGCGTATGGACGCCGCGCCCCGCGTCGCACTATGATCCTTCCAGAACCACGTCGCCGGGCCCCGCAGGGGGTCGGCTCCCATCCCCGTGGTCGTGGAACTCGACCGAGAGACGAAAATGAGCGATCCCTACAACCCTTACGCGCAACCGCAACAGCCCACCGGCCCGTCCTACACGCCCGACCCGGGTTACGGCCAGCCCGGTTACGGCCAGCCCCAGCCCGGTTATGGCCAGCCCCAGCCCGGTTACGGCCAGCCCGGTTACGGCCAGCCGCAGCCCATGTACGGCCAGCCCCTAGCGTCCTTCGGACCCGAGTACGAGCTGCGGTCCAAGGCCGGCACGGTCTTCGGCCTCGGCCTCGCGTCCCTGATCTGCGCCTTCTGCAACTTCATCCCCTACCTCAGCTGGCTGTTCCTCTTCGCCTCCGTCGGCATGGGGATCGCCGCCTGGGTCATGGGCCAGAGCCTGCAGACCCAAGCGACCTCCATGGGGATCCCCGCCACATCGATCCCCAACGCGGGAACCGGGAAAATCCTGGGGATCGTCGGCCTCGGCGTCGACGTCGTGGCAGTGGTGCTGTGGGTCCTGGTCCTCATCGGGATCTGGGGCAGCTGGGGCCGCTTCTTCTAAGCGGCCGACAACGCCCCGCAGGCGCTAACCTGAGAGTATGAGCCTGCGCACCGGAACCGACCGCGACCTCCTGGACGAACTGTCCCGCATGGACGGGCGCCCCTACGGGGCATACCGCTCCCTGGCGGGGACATGGGACTACGGGGACTTCACGATCGCGATCGACCGGGTCCAGTCGGACCCCTACGCGCCGCCGTCGGTGCTGCGCGCGTGGACGACGCCGTCGGGCATGGGCCTGCCGGGCGAGGCTCTCGCCTCGTCCAAGGCCCGCCTGGCGGCCGCCGACTACCTGGCCCGCGTTTTCTACGACGCCGCCCACGCCCGCGCCGGCCGCGACGTCCAGATTCCACGCCCCCGCCAAGAGGTGCTCCAGCGCTCTTACGCCGTCGTGCTCCCCGACAGGGTCGAGGTGCGCTTCCAGGTGCGCCTCCCCGCCAGGGGGCGCACTATCCTCGGGCGCACTGCGGCCCGCCTCTTCGACGTCGACGTGCCGAACATCATCATGGACTGCTTCGACTTCGTGACCGACGACGAGGCGACGAACACGAAGCGCCGCGGCCTGCTCACCCACATCGCGGCTTACGAGGACTACTGCGCCCTGCGCGGGGCCCTCGACGACAACGGGTGGATGGCCTTCGTCGCCGACGGCGCGGTGCTGGCCCGCCGCTCCGGCGTCTCCCAACTGCCCCTCGCCGACGCAGTCCCCTTCATCTCGCCCGCCGCGCTGCGCGCCTCGGTCGTCCTGCCCCACGCGGGCACGGTCACAGGACTGGCCATCCCCCCAGGGATCACCCTGATCGCCGGGGGCGGCTACCACGGCAAATCGACACTGCTGTCCGCCATCGCCCGCGGCGTCTACGCGCACATCCCCGGCGACGGCAGGGAATTGGTCGCGACCACACCGAACGCCATGAAGATCCGGGCAGCCGACGGGCGCTCCATCACCGACGTGGACATCTCCCCCTTCATCGGCGACCTTCCCGGCGGCGCGGACACCACCGCCTTCTCCACTGCGAACGCCTCGGGCTCCACATCCCAGGCGGCCGCCATCAGCGAAGCAGTGGAACTCGGCTCCCCGCTGCTGCTGATCGACGAGGACACCTCCGCGACGAACCTGCTGATCCGGGACGCGCGCATGCGTTCCCTGGTCGCCCACGAGCCCATCACGCCCCTGGTTGATCGAGCGCGCGGCCTCGCCGAGGGGGGGACCTCCCTCATCATGGTGGTCGGCGGCTCCGGCGACTACCTGGACGTGGCCGACCGCGTCCTCCTCATGGACGAGTACCTCTGCCACGACGCCACGGCGCGGGCGCGCGCCATCGTGGCCGAGCAGCCCCGGCCCCTGCCCGGCGATGACGGCGGCGCCCCCGTGGACGGGACGGCCGCCCCCGCCCCGGACGAGGGGGCTGATGGCACTGCGGGCGCGTCCGCGGTCCCGGCGCCTGGCCAAGACGCCAACAGCACGACTGCGCAGGCCGCTCGGAGTGCTCCCACGGAACCCGGGCAGACCGCCGCTCCCTCGGGCGCGGACGCTGGCGCCATCGGGCGCTCCTGGCCGGCGGACCGCGTCCCCGCGCGCAAACCCGCAGTGGACCGCCCCAAGACGAAGGCACTCGACTCCGGGTTCCTCATCGACCGGCAGACGGTCGACCTGTCCGACGTGGAGCAGATCGTCGACCAGGGCCAGACCGAGGCCGTCGCGTGGTTGGTGCGCGGCGCCCTGGAGCACTTCGCCGGGCGCGCACCCCTCCGCGACGTGCTGGCGCGCCTGGAGCGCCAGCTCAACTCGGAGGGCCTCGACACGATCACTAAGTTCGGCGCGCGACCGGGTTTCGTCGCCCGGCCCCGCATGATCGACGTGGGCGCCGCCATCAACCGCTACCGCTGGTAGGGTCGGCGCCCCGCCCGAGCGAGCCGCCCCCGTCAGGGCCCTCCGCACCGCTGGCCCCGCCCGAGCGAGCCGCCTCCCGCGCTGCGTGGCGCGCTCGTCCAGGCGGCCGGTCCCCGCTCGTCCGCGCTGCGGTCCCCCTCCCCGCGCCCCGATCCGCGCTCGCCCGGGCGGCCACTGGGGTCCACCCCCTCCGCGCGCCCAGGGTGCGATCAGGGTTCTTCCAGGGTGGACGCCCATAGACCCCACCTCGGCGGCCCGCCACCATAGTGTGTATGGAAAACAACATCGTCCACCTCGAGCACGTGTCCAAGATCTACGGCAGCGGAGACACGGAGGTCCGCGCACTCGACGACGTGACCGTCGACTTCGGCGAAGCCGAGTTCACGGCCATCATGGGGCCATCCGGCTCCGGCAAGTCCACCATGATGCACATCCTGTCCGGCCTGGACACGGCGACCTCGGGAGCGGTCTTCGTCGGCGGGCGCAATATCTCGATCCTGCGCGACACGGAGCTGACGCGGCTGCGCCGCGACCGGATCGGCTTCATCTTCCAGTCCTTCAACCTGGTGCCCACGCTGGACGCCCGCTCCAACATCGTTCTGCCCATGCAACTGGCCGGCCGCAAGCCCGACAAGGACTGGTTCGACCTGATCGTCACCTCCCTGGGGATCGGGGACCGCCTCGGCCACCGCCCCTCCGAGATGTCCGGCGGCCAGCAGCAGCGCGTCGCCGTCGCCCGCGCCCTCATGAGCCGCCCCACCGTCATCGTCGCCGACGAGCCCACCGGCAACCTCGACTCCCACTCCTCCGCCGAAGTCCTCGACCTGCTGCGCCGTGCGGTGGACGAACTGGACCAGTCCGTCATCATGGTCACCCACGACACCGGGGCCGCCGAACACGCCGACCGGGTCCTCGTGTGCCGCGACGGGCGCATCGTCGCCGACCTGCGCGGAGCCGACCAGGACGCCCTGGCCGCCGCCCTGCGCTGACACCCAGGAGCCCGCAATGACCACGAACACCATGCTCGTGCGCGCCAACCTGCGCGCCCACGGCCGCCGCTTCATCTCCACCGGCCTGGCCGTCGCCATCTCCACCGCTTTCATCGCGATCACCATGGTCGTCATGGGCGGCCTCGTCTCCCAACTCGGAGCCGGGGTCACCGACAGGTACACCAACGTCACCACCGTCGTCTCCTTCAACTCCAACCAGGCCGGAGGGGCCTCCCTGTCCGACCTCACCGACCAGGCGCGCACC
This sequence comes from Schaalia georgiae DSM 6843, assembly GCF_000429245.1. Lineage (GTDB taxonomy): Bacteria > Actinomycetota > Actinomycetes > Actinomycetales > Actinomycetaceae > Pauljensenia > Pauljensenia georgiae. The sequence goes on along the minus strand of NZ_AUBM01000009.1, from coordinate 146,493 downwards.
AGGCTCCACGCCATCCCCGGGGTGCGGGCCGTCGGCACCTACGCCCAGTGGCCCGCCGAGGCCCAGGCGAACGGCGCCCGCACCACCGTCTTCGTCGCCCCCCTCATGGACGAGCCCCTGCGCAGACCGGCCCTCGACTCGGGCGACTACCCCACAGGGCCCGGCCAGCTCCTCCTTCCCGACTCCACCGCCGCCCTCCTGGGCGTCAAAGCGGGCGACACCGTGAGCACCCGCCCCCAGTTCGACGAGCTCACCGCCCAGGACCTCACCGTCACCGGCGTCTCCTCCTCCCCCTCGCTGAGTACCGGCATGGCCACCGCTTACACGACCGAAGCGGGGTTCACCGCCCTCATGGGCTCGGCGCCCTCGGGCACGCTCATGGTCGCCACGAACGAGGCGGGAGACGACAACGGGAACCCGCCGGCCGCGGAGCAGGAGCGCTGGGCCTCCACCATCACTGACTCCCTCAGCGGCCTCGACGGCGTCAAGGCCACCACGGCGAAGGCAGCGATGGAATCCGACCTGGAACAGGCCCACCTCGGCGGCGCGGCCATGACCGCGATGCTCATGATCTTCCCCGCAGTGGCGGCCCTGGTCGCCTCGATCGTCGTCTCCTCGACCTTCCGGGTGGTCCTGCAGCAGCGCAGGCGCGAACTCGCACTGCTGCGCACCCTGGGCGCCACCCGCAGGCAGGTCCGCCGCCTCGTGACCCTGGAGGCGCTGGCCATCGGCGCCATCTCCTCCCTGATCGGCACGGCAACGGGCACATTGCTCGGGGCGGGCGCCCTGACCCTCGTGGACCACAGCACCAGTTACGCCGGGGCCCTGGCGGCCACCGACTACACCCAGCTCGCCCTCGTGTGGGCGGTGGCCACCATCTTCACTGCCGCTGTCGGCCTCTTCCCCGCGCTGTCCGCCTCGCGAGTGCCGCCGATCGCCGCGCTCGCGCCCGTCAACGAGGCGGGGGCCGGGGCGCGCAAGTCCCACACCGTGCGCCTCGTCATCGGCGCGCTGATCGCCGTGGGCGCCCTGGCGGGCGTCTGGGCGGCCTCGGGCACCGCCGACACCACCACCCGATTCCTCGCCATGTTCGGCCTGTCCCTGCTGGCCTTCTTCGGCCTGATCCTGGCGTTCTCCGTGGTCCTGCCGCCCCTGACGCGCCTGCTGGGGGCCGCGTGGCCGGGAATGCTCGCCCGCATGGCCCGTGAGAACACGATGCGCAACCCGGGGCGCACCTCGGCGACCGGCAGCGCCATCGTCATCGGCGTGGCCCTGGTGGTCACCATGATGGTCGGGGCCGCCTCCCTGCGCGAGACGCTGACGACGGCGGTCGATGACGCGAGGCCCTTCGACCTGGGCATCGCCTCCAACTCGGGCGGCCCCCTGGCACAGGACGTCGAGGCGAAGGTCGCCGCGACGAACGGCGTCGCCGCCACGGTCCCCGAGTACGCGGCATCCGGGTCCGCCACCCTCCCCGACGGCTCCCCCGCCCTCGCGTCCTCCTCGGCCCCGGGCTCCGCCGACGCCCAACTGGTCGGGCAACCCGACTACACGGCCGTGGCCCACTCCCACGTGGAGCAACTGGACGACCAGAGCGCCCGGGTCGGTGTCGCGGGCCTGGACGGCACGCGTCTCACCGTGTGCGGATCAGCGGGATCCTGCCTGTCCCTCACCGCCTCGTACAGCGACAAGGCCGACCCCGACCAGGTCATGGTCTCCGCCTCGAACCTGGCTGCGATCGCCCCCGACCGCTCCCTGGTGCTGGTCATCGCGAAGCTCTCCGACGGCGCCGACGCGCAGGAGGTGCAAAGCGCCCTGCTCACGCTCGACCCGACCCTGAGGGTGGACGGCAGCGCCCTGGAGCGCCAGATGTACATGCGGGTCATCGACCAGGTCCTCATGGCGGTCGTCGCCCTGCTGGGGGTGTCCGTCGTCGTCTCCCTGGTGGGCGTGGCCAACACCCTGTCCCTGTCCGTCGTCGAGCGCACGCGCGAGAACGGCCTGCTGCGGGCACTGGGCCTGACCAAGCGCCAGATGAAGCGGCTGCTCGCGCTGGAGGCGCTGTGCCTGTCGGTGACGGGGGCGCTGGTCGGCCTGGGCATAGGCGTGCTCTTCGGGTGGTTGGGCCTGCTGTCCATCCCCCTCAGCGACGCCACCCCCGTCCTGGTGGTCCCGTGGGCGCAGATCGGCGCTGTCCTGGTCATCGCGGTGCTCAGCGCCCTGGTGGCGTCGTGGCTGCCCGGAAGGCGGGCCGCTCGCGTGAGCCCGGCGGAGGCTCTCGCCACCGAGTAGCCGCCCGCGACCGGACGGGCACGTTGGGCCGCGCGTTGGGGGACTGCCCCGGCGCGCGGCCCAGTCCGCTGCGGGCTCTCCGGATAACGCGCGGGGACGAGCACCCGGCAACGGGCTGGACCTGTCGGCCCGCAGCGGACCTGCGTGGACAAGCAGCGGGCGCGTCGCCTACCCTGAAAAACGGCGCGCCCGTCTGCCGTCGTCGACGCGCACCTGATCGGAACCGGAACCCGAGGAGAACAGCCGTGACAACGCGCACCGGGACGCCTCCCCCAGCGGAGCCCGCAGGAGGCGCGACGGCCACCGTCCTGCTGGTCGACGACGAGGCGGCGATCATCGACGGCCTCGCGCCCTTCCTGCGCCGCTCGGGGTTCGCAGTCCACACCGCCCGCGACGGCGAGGAGGGACTGGCCGCCCACAGCAGGCTCCACCCCGACATCGTCGTCTCCGACATCATGATGCCCCACATGGATGGGCGCGAGATGGTGCGCCGCATCCGCGCGGGCGGCACGTGGACCCCCGTCATCCTCCTCACGCAGATCGACACCTCCTTCGAGCGCTCAGCCGCACTGGACGAGGGCGCCGACGACTACCTGTCCAAACCCTTCGACCCCCAGGAGCTGGTCTCGCGCATCCGCGCCGTGCTGCGCCGCTCCCTGCACACGCCGCGCCCCCTGTCGGCCGCCGAGCGCGTCACGAGCGGCGACCTGGTGCTCGACCGCCTCGCCAGGCGCGCCTTCCTGGCCGATAGGGAACTCGAGCTGACCCCCAAGGCGATGGGGCTCCTGGACTACCTGATGACGCACCCCGGCGAGCTCCACACCCGTGAGCGCCTGCTGTCGGTGCTGTGGGGGATCGACTTCGCCTCGTCCACGCGCGCGGTCGACCACCGGATCCGCGAGATCCGGGCGGCCCTGGGCGAGGATCCCGCCGACCCGGTGTTCATCGAGACTGTTCCCTCCGTGGGGTACCGCTTCATCGGAAAGGTCGGACAATGAGGAACCGGATCCTGCTGTGCTTGGCGCCCGCCGCCCTCGCCATCCCCTGCGCCCTGGTGTGGTGGTTTATCGGCTCGGGTCTGGAGGTGTGGGCGTCCGTGCCCCTGCACACCGTCCTGGCAATCGTCGGTGTCCTGGTGTCGGCCGTGGCAGTGGGGATGGTGCTCGTCTCCTCCGCTCTCTCGCAGGCGCGCCTGGCTGGGATCGCCGAGACGGACGCGCGCCGCGACCTCGAGCACAGGCAGTTCCTGGCGCGCCTGGACCACGAGTTGAAGAACCCCCTGACGGCGATCCTTGCGGCCACCGCCCCGGGTGAGGACGAGGCGTCGGCACTGGTGGCGGCGCAGGCCCGGCGGATGGGCGTGCTCGTGACGGATCTGCGCAAGCTGGCCGACCTGTCGTCGGCGCCCCTGGAGCGCGAGCTGGTGGACCTGGAGGAGGCGGCGCGCGACGCGGTGGAGGCGGCGCGCTCCAGCGTGGGGGACTCGCGGAGCTTCACCCTGGTGTTCCCGACCGCTCCGTGGCCGCTGCCGCGCGTCGTCGGGGACGCGGACCTGCTGTACTCCGCCATCCAGAACGTCGTGTTCAACGCGGTGAAGTACTCGAGCGAGGGTGACAGCATCGAGGTGCGCGCCAGCCAGTCGGAAAGCAGCGTGAGCATCGAGGTGGCCGACACGGGGATCGGGATCCCCGTGTCGGAGCGCCAGAGTGTGTGGGCGGAGCTGGCGCGCGGGTCGAACGCGGCCGGGCGCTCCGGGTCGGGACTCGGCCTGCCGCTCGTGCGCCTCGTCATCGAGAGGCACGGCGGGAACGTGCGCCTCACATCGCGCGAAGGCGTGGGCACCAGCGTCGTCCTCACCCTGCCGCTGCCCGCCGAGGCGGGCGCCGCGTCGACGAGGATTCCCCCGCCCCCGCAGTGAACACCCCGCCCCCACCAGTGCGTGCTGGTGGGGGCGGGGTGCGGCGGTCTCACTTCTGCGCGCGGATCTCAACGCGCCGGTTCTGAAAACGCCCCTCGTCGGTCGCGTTGTCGCCGATGGGATCGGCCTCGCCCTTCCCATCGGTCGTGATCGACAGGCCGGAGACCTTGCCCTTCAGGTAGTCGCCCACGGCCTTCGCCCGCCGCTTCGACAGGTCGAGGTTGTAGGCGTCGTCGGCCACCGAGTCCGTGTACCCCGTCACGGTGACCGTGGAGGGCTTGGCCTTGGACCAATCGGCCGCCAGGGAGTCGAGGATCTCCTTGGCCCTGGCCGTGAGCTGGTCGGAGTCGACCTCGAAGTTCACATCCCCCGACAGGGTCGTGACCGTGGCATTCTTCTGCTCCGCCGTCGACACCGCACCGTCGATGGCACCAACCGAGTAGATCACTTCAACAGGGTCGGGGTATACGACCTGTGGTTTGTCCTCCGCACGGGCGGGACTCACGCCGAGGGCAACGACGAGCGCGAGAGCCGCGGTACCGACCCATCCGATTCTCTTCACCGCGATCATGGCTCTCACTCCCTCGTCACCGGAACGTTCTCAAAGGGCTTGCCGACGCCTTTGATCTCCACATCGACCGTGGTGAGATCCCCAGGAAGCCCCTTATACGTGGTGTACACCGTCCGGCTGTCTCCTTCGTCTATACCGCCCTTCTGGTAGCCACTGCAGATGCAGGTTCCGTCCTCGGCCTTCCCCGGCGAGTAGACGAGGTGCCGCGAATAGTCAATGAGCTTCACCTCTTTGGTGAGCATGTCCTCTCCCCCAAAGGGTCCCATCCACGAGACATACGTTTTCCCTCCTTTATTGGTGAAGGTCATGGTCAGGGTCGTCACGTCATCCTTGACGACCACCGAGTTGATGTCGACCTGGTAGCTATGACTATTGCTGACCTTTCCTTCCCAGGTGCTCAGAACCTGGGAGGAACGCGCCCTGGGGTTGCCACTCGCCTGCGATGAGGGGTCCGCCGTCCCGCTCGATTCAGAGGCCGCCGGGGAGGGGTTGGACCCCTCGGCGCCCAAGCCGATCCGGCAGGCGCTCATTGCGAACGCCAGGGGGAGCGCGGTCAGGGCCGCGAGCGCCCTGCGCGCCGTTCCGCTCCGTTGTGCCTTCATGTCGATCATCCTCCGGTGTTGTTCCGTTGTGCTCACTCCGGCGCTCCGTGCGCCGATGTGTGAACTCTAACGGGGGCGTTTGACCATATGGTCGCAGGCGTGTCGCAATCCCGCGACACCAAGTACCAGGGCGGGACCGCGGCGGGAGCACCTGGAACGCGCGGCACGACGCAGCGGACGCCGGGCGGGGCCTACATGCCCAGGAACGCCTTGATCGCCGGCATCTCCCTGCGGATCTGCACCAGGCCCGCGCGGTAGGTGGCCTCCAGGCGCTCGCGGTGGGACTCCGTGTTCGTGATCCACAGGTTGTCGGGGCAGAACACGTAGGCGCGGCCCCGCTCCTCCAAGCCGAAGAGGCAGCGGCGGCCCGCGTTGTAACGGGAGGCGCGCAGGGCGACTCCCTGGTGGACGCTGGGGAAACGGCGGTACGCCATGCGCAGCAGTGCGCTCACACTGGGCGTGAGCGGGGGCTTGACGTAGTCGCGGGGGCGTGTGAGGACCACCAGCAGTTTGCGGTAGCCGTCGCGTAGGGGCGCGTCGAAGGGCAGCCCGCCGTTGGGGCCGAGCGCACCGTCCACGTAGGTGTCCCCTTCGATGATGGTGGGGGGCATGAGGATCGGCAGGGTCGACGAGGCGCGGATCACCGGGCCCAGGGTGTCCAGGGTGGAGATCTCGTCCTTGGTGAACCACCGCACCTCCCCCCGCGAAGCGTTGAAGGCGGCGACGTTCGTGCGCGCGGGGTTGCGCAGGAAGGCCCCCAGGTCGAAGGGCATCGCGCCGTCGGGGTAGCAGATGCGCTCATAGATGTACTCGGCGTTGAAGTAGCCCTGGCCCCGCCGGAAGTGTCCCACACCCCCGAACTCGGGGTCGTCGACGAGGTCCACGAAGGTCGAGTGGGAGCGGGCGGCGTCCCTGGACACGAAGTTGCACAGGTGGGAGGCCCCCGCGGACACGCCGGACACGTGGGGGAAGTTGATGCCCTCGGCGATGAGCTCGCTCACCACGGCCGCCGTGTAGGCGTTGCGCATACCGCCGCCCTCGAAGACGATCGCCGTGTCGTCGATGGTCGTCATTGTGGCGATCGAATCGGCGGGCGCGGGGAAGGGGTCGCCAGTGGGGACGGCCCCCTCGGGGCCGTGGGGCACAACGGACCGCTCGTCACTCATACTCCGAGCCTAGGGCCTGGCGCGCAGACGGGTGGAGCCGGATCGGACGAATGAAGCGTCCCCCACATCATGGCGAAGGGGATCGGCCCGCTCAGCGCTCCCCGGTGAACACGACGTAGTGGTAGAAGAAGAAGCGGAAGGCCGTGCCCAGGGCGAATCCCACGACGTAGACCGCGACGTTGTCCGCCAGCGCCGAGGCCAGCCCGAGGATGTGGTGCGCGAAGAGCAGGCAGAACTGGCTGATGCCGATCCCGCAGGCGTTGGCGAAGAAGAAGAGCAGGGCCTCGCGGGAGGCGCAGGCCCTTGTGCGCCCGCGGTAGGTCCACAGGCGGTTGGCGACCCACGCGTACAGGGTCGCGGTGGCGGCGGCGCAGAACTGCGCGGTGTTGGGGTGCCCGGCCAGGAGCCCCAGCGGCCCGTGCTGCAGCAGGTTGAACAGCCCCCAGTCGACGACGAAGGCCGTTGCCCCGACCATGCCGAACTGGATGAACTCGCGGATCCAGGCGACCAGTCGGCCTTTGAGGGAGGCGCGGACCGGAGCGGGCGCCCCTGGGGACCGCCCCGCCCGGTCGGGCCCCCCGGTGGGGGCGGTGGAGCACGGGATCGTGCTCCCGCGCCTGGGCGTTCCTTCAATCACGCCCATCAGGATAGCCTCAGCGGCCCGCCGGCCTCCACGGGAGGGAGCGCCGGGGCGGGCCCAGCACTGCCCCGGGCACGGGGCGCGCGGCGTCGGGGGGAACGCTGGGCGACCGCCCGGTCCGGCGCCGTGCGCCCGCGTAAGAACCGGGCCCACCCCCATGAGTGACGACGCGCAGACGAGCAGCCCCGCGCGCCCGCGCGAGGAGCGCGAGGCCGCGGCGCCCCTATGATTGGGGCATGAGACCGCCCATCGCCCCCAAACGTTATGGCTTCCGCGTCCGGGACACCCACGGCCAGCACTTCGACGACCCGTGGGACTGGCTGCGCGACGCCGACGACCCGGAGGTGATCGCGCTCCTGGAGGCCGAGAACGCCTGGGCGGACTCCGTCACCTCCGCGACGCGGCCCCTGGCCGAGGCGATCGTGGGCGAGGTCCGCGGCCACACCGCGCTCACCGACGCCTCCGTGCCCGTGCGCCACGCAGACCACTGGTACTTCAGCCGCACCCACGAGGACAGCGACTACGCGACGCACCACCGGGTGCCGGCCTCGTCGGACGCGGACGCCCCTCCCCTTCCCGAACCGGGGCGCCCCCTGCCCGGCGAGCAGTTGCTCATCGACGAGAACCGGGAGGCCGCCAGGCACGAGTTCTTCCGCCTGGCCGACCTGGTCCCCAGCCCCGACGGGCGCCTCATCGCCTCGGCGCGCGACACCCGCGGGGACGAGCGGTACACGTGGGTCGTCCAGGACGCGGCGACGGGCGAGGTCGTGGACAGGGCCGTGGTGGGCGCGGGCTACGGCCTCGCCTGGTCCGCGGACTCGCGCTGGTTCGTCTACACGGGCCTGGACGAGGCGTGGCGCTCGTGCGAGGTGTGGGCGCACCGCGTGGGGACCGGCGCCCCGCAGGACCTCCTGCTGCTGGCCGAACCGGACGGGGCCTTCGACCTGGTCATCGCCCCCTCCGGGTTCCCCGGGCACGTCATCATCCACTCGGCCGCGTCGACGACCGGGGGCGCGTGGCTGTGGCTGCCCGACCACCCCACGCGCCTGCCGATCCCACTGGTGGGCGCAGCCCCCGGCGCGCTGATCGGCGCCGAGTCCGCCGGGGACCACCTGCTCGTCGTCCACACCGCGACCAGCGCGGAGGGCGAGCTGGCGGCCGCGCCCCTGCCCCCGGACGGGGCGCTCGCCTCGTTGGCCCCCGAGGCGGGGCCGGGCCGCTCCCGCGCCGCACTGGGCGCCCGGGACCCCGGTTCCCAGCCCGGGGGCGCGCCGGACCTGGAGCCCATCGCGCCCCCGTCGACGTGGGTGGCGCTGCGCGGCGCCAGAGCGGGTGAGCGCATCGCGCACGTGGAGGCGCACGCCTCGTTCCTGGCGCTCACAATGCGCTCGGGGTCGCTCACCCAGGTGGAGGTGCGCCTGCGCCGGTCCGGGGCGCCGCGCGCCGAGCGCGCCAGCGGGACGGGCCGCGCGCGATGGGGGGCGGATGGAGCTGCGCTGCGGGGCGCGTGGGAGGACGCGGGCCGCTTCGTCGACGCCCCCGGCCCCGTCCGCACGCTCTCGGCGGAGGAGGGCCGCTACTGGGACACAGTGCTCCGAGTGGAGTACCAATCCCTGGTGGTCCCTCCCACGACGGCTCTGGTGGAGCCCGCCTCTGGGGCGGTCACGCCGATCAAGACGCAGGACGCGCCCGGATGGGACCCCCACGAGTTCGTCGAGGAGCGCGTGTGGGTGGCGGCCCGCGACGGGGCGACGCGCATCCCCGTCACCCTGGTCCGCCACCGCGACGCGCGCCCCGACGGGACGAACCCGGGCTGGCTGACGGGATACGGCGCCTACGAGGTGTCCTACGACCCCGAGTTCGACACCCTGCGCCTGCCGCTCCTGCGGCGCTGCGTCTTCGCGATCGCCCACGTGCGCGGCGGCGGCGAGATGGGGCGCGCCTGGTACGAGGACGGAAAGGGGCTGGCCAAGGAGCACACGTTCACCGACTTCATCGACGTGGCCGAGTGGCTGGCCTCGTCGGGGTGGGTGGACCCGGCCCGTCTGGTCGCCGAGGGGCGCAGCGCGGGCGGCCTCCTCATGGGCGCCGTCGTCAACAAGGCGCCCGACCGGTTCCGGGCGGTGCTGGCGGGGGTGCCCTTCATCGATGCCCTCACCACCATCCTCGACCCGTCACTGCCGCTGACCGTCGGCGAGTGGCAGGAGTGGGGCGATCCCATCACGGATCCCGCCGTCTTCGCGGCGATGCGCGCCTACACCCCCTACGAGAACGTTCCCGAGGGGGTGGCGCTGCCCGCCGTCATGGCGACGACGTCCCTCAATGACACGCGCGTCGAGTTCGTCGAGCCCGCCAAATGGGTGCAGCGCCTGCGCGAGGCGTCGGGCGCGGCCGGGCGCGGCGACGAGGGAGGGCCCGCCGGGGAGCGCCCGGTCGTCCTGCGCACCGAGATGGTCGCGGGGCACGGCGGCCCGTCGGGGCGCGAGGGGCGCTGGGCGGCGCGGGCCGAGGAGTTCGCCTTCGCCCTGGGCCAGGTGGGCGTGGCGCAGTAGGCGCCGCAGTGCGGGCCCGGGCGCTAAGGCCGCTGGCCCCCGCTGCTCCCCGGGCGGCCGCCCGGGACGCTGGACGCGGCACCGGAGCGACGGCTCCACTGTGCGGGAACCGGGGCCGGGGCGCCCGCGCCAACGCTACCATTGGGCGCATGACGATCACGGTTGCTGTTGACGGCTCCTCCTTGGGCAACCCCGGCCCCGCGGGCTGGGCATGGGTGGTGGACCGCGACTGCTGGGACGCGGGCGGCTGGCCCGAGGGCACGAACAACATCGGCGAGCTCACCGCTTTGCTCGAAGCGCTCGAGGCGACCGCCGCGGCGGGGCTGTCCGACCAGGGGCTCCACGTCCTGGCCGACTCCCAGTACGCCATCAACGTCGCCAGCAAGTGGCGGATCGGCTGGAAGAAGCGGGGGTGGACGAAGGCCGACAAGAAACCTATCAAGAACCTGGCGCTCATCCAGCGGATCGACCGCGCCATGGAGGGCCGGACCGTCACCTTCGAATGGGTGAAGGGCCACGCGGGGCACCCTTTGAACGAACTCGCCGACGACTTGGCGCGGGCGTGCGCGCAAACCTACCAGGAGGGCGGCACTCCGGCTCCCGGCCCCGGTTTCCGGTCCCGCGGGGAGGACGAGGCGGACGGCGCGCAAAGGCCCGCCGGGAGCGCCGGGAGCGCCGGGACCCCGGGGGGAACGGACCCGGACGGCACGGCGACGGGACAAGAGCCCCCGGGATCCGGCCCGGACGGCAAGGAGGGCGGGCAGGAACACCCGGGATCCGGCACGGAGCCAACAGACAGTGGCCCCGCGGACGGGGCTGCGTCCAGCACGGCTGCGGAGCCGCGGGGCGGGCGCGGGCGCAGGAGCGCACGCGGGGAGCGCCCCTTCTCGCCCCACCCCTCCGTCGGCGGGGCCCCCGAACCCGCTACAGCGGTCGGCCCCGAGCCGACTGAGGCCGCGGATCCAAGCCCCGGGGAGCCCGTAGGCCCCGAGTCGGCCCCGTCCTGGCCCGCAGGCCCCGGGGCATCCGCTGCTGGCGACCCATCGGCTCTGGAGCCGGAGCCCGCCCCCGACCCCATCGACTGGGAGAAGCGCTTCCTCGTCGCGTGGACCGGTGGCGACGACGAGGCCCTGGCGCGGATCACCGGTCCCCAGACCACCCGGATCTGGCCCGGCGGGCAGGCGACGACCACACTGGCGGGCCCCGTCCCCCCGAAGGCGAGCATCGGGCGTTTCAACGTGCAAAGAGCGGGCGAGGCATTCCTGGTGCGCTACACGCTGCGCTGGGAGGGCGGGTCGTCCGTGGAGTCCAGCGTCTGGCTGCCCGGCCCCGTCCTGGTGCACCACCAGTCCACCGAGAGGGGCTGAGGCCCAGAGGGGAACGGCACCTGGTTCCGGGGCGCGGGGAGGACGAGTCATCGAGGACCCCTCCCAACGGCTGCCCCGGTGTTCCACGTGAAACAGATCCGGGGACGCGCTCGCAGGCAGCGCCCGCACAGAGCGCGCTGCCACGGCCGACGGAAGCGCCCCCGCCCCCAGTCGGAGGGCCCGAACGCCCGTCCCCCCTCGCGCCGCGCGCTAGAATCGAGCCCATGCGCACGGAGTCGTACCGCCAACATGGCCACACCATCTACGAGCACCGCCTCGAGGTCCCCCTCGACCATCGCGAGCGCGGCCCCCACGCCCCCATGATCGACCTCTTCGCCCGCGAGATCGTGCGCGAAGGCGGCGAGGACCTGCCGCGCGCGGTGTTCCTGCAGGGGGGACCCGGATACCCGGCACCCCGTTTCGGGCGCTTCGACAGCGGCTGGATCGCGCGCCTGCTCAAGGACTACCGGGTCGTGCTGCTCGACCAGCGCGGCACAGGGCAGTCGACGCGCCTCGACGCCCAGGCCCTGGCGGAGCTCCCCTCGGACCGCGAGAGGGCGGACCGGCTCAAGCTGTTCCGCCAGGACCAGATCGTCTTCGACGCCGAGGCGCTGCGCCGCGAGTTGTGCGGCGACGCCAAGTGGACGACGGTGGGCCAGTCCTTCGGTGGTTTCATCACGACCGCGTACCTGTCGCTGGCGCCCGAGGGCGTGGAGGCCAGCCTCATCACGGGCGGCCTGCCCGGCCTGGTCCACGTGGACGAGATCTACGCCCTCACCTACGAGCGCACGGCGGCGCGCAACCGCGCCTACTTCCACCGCCATCCCGGCGACAAGAGGACGGTCCGCGAGGTCGCCGCGCATTTGGCCGGCACCGAGGAACTGCTGCCCACCGGGGAGCGCCTGAGCCCCGCGCGCCTGCGCATGATCGGCATGATGCTGGGCGGCCAGGGGCGCACCGACCAGCTGCACTACCTGCTGGAGGGGCCGTGGGTGAGCGTGCGGGGGCAGCGCCGCCTGTCCTCGCAGTTCCTCCAGGCGGTCGCGGCCGCCGTGGAGGTCTCCCCCGTTTACGCGCTCCTCCAGGAGGGCATCTACGCGTGCGCGACGCCCGCGCTGGCGACAGGGGCGACGAACTGGTCCGCGGACCGCCTCGCCGAGGAGATCCCCGGTTTCGCCAAGGACGCGGACCCCCTGGACGCCTCCGAGCCCTACTACTTGACGGGCGAGCACTTCATGCGCCGCGTCTACGACGAGGACCCGGGCCTGGCCCCCCTGGCCGGCGCGGCGGACCTGCTGGCCTCGGACACGGACTGGCCCCCCGTGTACGCGCCCGAGGTCCTGGCCCAGAACACGGTTCCCGTAGCCGCGGCGGTCTACTACGACGACATGTTCGTGCCCCGTGAGCTGTCGCTCGACACGGCGGAGCTCATGGGCGCGCGCCCCTGCATCACGAACGCGTTCCAGCACGACGGAAGCGCCTACTCGGGCGGGAGGGTCCTCTCCCACCTGCTCGATCTGATCCACGACTGACCCCAGAGAGGACCCCACTATGACTTCCCCAGTTCTCGTCGAAAGCCGCTCCGACCGCACGTGCGGATGCGCGCTGGTCAATGTCCGCCACGCGCTGGAGGATCCGAAGAAACGCCTGGGCACTGCCGTCGGTGTGGCAGCGACCGCCGCCTGGTACGCGCTGCCCGACGTGGTGCGCCGCCGGGGTGTCCGCGCGGTCATCAAGGCGGGCCTGCTCGCCGCCGTCATATGGTCCGCGACCGCCCAGATGCCCCCCGCCGCCCCGGTGCCCCCCTACCCGGATGAGGAATCCGACTGCGATGGGACCCCCGCGCCGGAGGACGACGACCCCCTCGAGGGCGCCACGGAGGCAGCCCCCGGCGAGCTGGCACTGCTGGCCGGCGCCGGGATCGGCACCGTCTGCCTGACGGTAGCGGTCGAGAAATGGCTCTTCCGCCGGGGCGAGCGCCGCCGCGCCGCAGGAGTGCGCATGGCGCACACACGCCAGGGCCTGGTGATCGGGGCGCTGACGGGGGCCGCCTCGGCGCTCCAGTTCGCGGTCGCCGCCCGCGCGGACTGAGCGCCGCCCCTGGCCAGGACCTAGAAGCCCCTGGGAGCGCTCCCTTCCGCGCCCCAGGGGCTTCGTCGCGCCCTGGCCGTCACGGCCTGGCCCGGTCGTCCTACCCGCGCCGTTGCCTGAGCATGCGCACCACCATCGCCACGAACCAGACGAGGGGGGCGGTGATCCACGCGGAGACGATGATGACCACGGGGACGCCCACCGCCGACCACCACGACGGGGCGGGCGCGAAGAGCCCCCAGGCCCCCCACAAGGCGGGAGTGGCCCCAACGGTCACGAGTGAGGCCATCGCGATGAGCGAGCTGACGGGCCTCCTCCTGAACGCCGCCGCGACTACCTCCCGGGAACTCGTTTCCGTCCCCTCGGCGATCTTGGCGACGTTCTCCTTGAATCCAGAGCGCAAGCCGAGGATCATCATCAGCGACCACACTGTTCCGCACACGACGGCCGCCGTCCGCCAGCCGAGGGTGTAGGGCACGGCCATGGCGAGCCAACCCGCCGCGTTCAACAGCGACGTCCCGATAGTGAGTCTGAGGGGATTGACGAACACCATCCAAAGGAGCATGTCCTCGTAGTGCCCCCGATCCGGGTTCGTCTCCAGGAGGCCGCGGTAGAGGCGGCTGCTCTCGTCGACCTCGTGGACCCTCTTCAACTTGGCGATGCCCTCCCGGGCGTCCGTGTCCTCGGGGTCGATCTCAAGGATGCGGCTGTAGGCCTCCAACGCCTCGTCCGGATGGGAGCTGCGCAGCACGAAACCGAATGTGTTGAGCACGAACACGTCATCGGGCGCGAGGCGCACGGCCTCGCGCGCCTCGCGTTCCGCCTCCTCCGACCGGCCGTTCCTCCTGAGCACGCGGGCGTGGAGGGCGCGGTAGGGGCCCCACTGCGGTTCGAGCTCGATGAGCCGGGACGCGTGCTCCAGCGCCAGCGCGGCATCGGACTCGGTGCCGGCCAGCCAGTACAGCGCCTCGGTGCTGTCGGGCACGGCTTGGACGGCGCGCTCGGCGCAGGCGTGGGCCTCGGCGCGTTGGCTCAACCTCAGGTGGGCGAAGGCGAGGGCGCAGTTCACGCCGACGACCAGTTCCGGATCGGTCTGGGGGACGGTCGCGAGCAGTTCGATGGCCTGCTCCTCCCGTCCGAGGGCAATCAGCGCCTCGGCGCGTTCGATCTGAGCGCGGGCGGCGTCATCGGCTGGCATCGGTCCTCCTCGGGGTGGTTGGGCGGCGCTGGTCAGCGGGGGCCGGGCGGGCCCGCCCGGCTCGGCCCACGGCGGGGGTTCCGGCACCGAGCGGGTGCGCGGCACCGGGCCCGCCGGAAGGCGCCAGTGCGGGTGCCGCGCTGTTGATCAGCGGGGGCGCTGCGGGCGCGCGGCGTTCCCGCGCACCGTGCTCACAGCAGTTTCTTGGCTCTCATGTAGGCGGCGAGGTCGTCGTACTGTCCGTCGCGGTTGCCGTAGGCGACGATATTGCGGGCCGTGGAGAACCAGGGGCCGGCGCTGGGCCGCACCTGCTTCAGGGCGTTCTTGAAGTCCTTCATGGTCACCATGCGCACAGAGCCCGAGCGCATGGAGTCCATCATCGCGTACTCGACGGCGCTGTCGGCCAGGTGCGCCAGGTCGGCACCGGTGAACCCGTCGGTTTGGCGCGCCAGTTGGGCGAGATCAATGCCTTCCACGGGCCGCGAGCGCAGGTGGTGGTAGAGGATCGCGTGGCGGGCGGGCTCGTCGGGGGGCAGCACCACGACGGAACGGTCGAAGCGCCCGGGCCTGCGCAGGGCCGGGTCCACGTCCCACGGGACGTTCGTGGCGGCCAGGATGAACACCCCCTCGTTTGTGCCGTCGATGCCGTCCATCTCGGTGAGCAGTTGGTTGGTCACGCCCCTCCACCCGGAGCTGGTCGCCTGGCTGCGCTTCTGGCCGATCGCGTCGATCTCGTCGAGGAAGAGGACGACGGGCGCGTGCGCCCGGGCGGTCTCGAAGAGGGAGTGGAGGTTCGCCTCCGAGTTGCCGATGTACTGGTCGAGGATGTCGGTGAGGGTGATGTTCATGAAGGAGGCGCCCATCTCGCCGGCGAGGGCTCGCGCGATGTAGGTCTTGCCGCAGCCCGGGGGGCCGTAGAGCATGAGGCCGCCCTTGAGGCTCTTGCCGTAGAGCCTGCGCATGTCGGGATTGCGCAGGGGTGCCAGGAACGCCATATTGAGGCGGTCCTTGACTGCCTGCATGCCGCTGATGTCGGCGAGGGTGACGGTGGAGGCCTCGACGTCCCACACGTCGTCTCCTCCCCCATCAGTCCCGTCGTTCAGCTCGGGCTCGCCTCCCTGGACGAAGGCGGGCGCGGGACCACCGACTTGCTCCTCGGCGCTGTCCCAGTCGAAGCCGCCCGAGCGGCTGCCATCCACCGGCGCCTCTTCCCGGGAGCCCTGCGGGGCGGGCTCAGCGTCCGGCTGCCCGCTGTCGTCCGTGCCCGCCGGCGCGCCGTCCACCGGGGCGGGTCCGACCGGAGTCGAACCCACTGGGGAGTGCCCGGCGCCCTGCGGGGCGGGCGAGTCCTCCTCGGGGACCGGGCTGTGCCCGCCAGTCGACGAGGCCGGAGCCCCACTGGGCGCGCCGTCGGAGGAGGCCGGGGCGGAGCGTGAGGATCCGGGATCGACGGGGTCGGCCGCTCCACCGGTGCCCGTCGGCTCCCCGGGCACTCCGAGGGCGCGCCGCATGAGGGCTGCGGCGGGCTCGTTGGCCGGGTCGGCGGCCAGGACCGCGCCCAAGTGGGGGACGGCCTCCGGGCCCCGCCCGTCGGCGACGAGCAATTCGGCCAGGTGTACGCGCAACGGCAAGTCCTCCGGCCGTTCTGCGACAACGGCCACGAGGGAGTCGATCAGCGGATTCGTCATGCGCCCAGCCTACCGACTGGCAAGGCCGGGACGATTCCGGGCGCCCTCAGGTGTGCGCGGCCCCACTGGGTGCTGCCCCGCCCGGAGAACCACCGCTCAGCACGGGCCCGCTCAGGGAATCGCTGTCCGGCGCAGCCCACCGCGAGGGCGCGGACGGGGCCCCCTCCGGCCCTTCCCAGTCGTGCGCGGCTTCGTCCAGGCCCTCCGGGGCCTCCCCGCCGTGCGCGGCATCCACAGGACCGGCAGCAGTGGCCGCTTCCCCCGAGCCGCCGCCCGTGGTTCCGCCGTCAGCCGGGCCGCTCGCATCCACTGGACCGCCCTGGGACGCTCCAGCGGAGTCCGCGCCGCCCGCCCCCGCCTCGTCGGCGCCGGGCCGGAACGCCTCATCCACTGAACCGCCTTCGGGTTCGGGCATGTCCGAGTATGGCTGGGCGGGCTCGTCCTCGACAGGCGCATCGGGATCGAAGGACACGACTTTGGGCGTTGAGTCCGGGTCGGTCGCCCCCGCGTCGGCCTCGTCGAAAACAGGGAGCACCGGGGCGGGGGGCTGCCAGTCGACGTCCTCCTGGGAGAACTCGGGGATCACGGGGGCATCGGGGTCGCCCGGCGCGTCGGGGTCCTCGTCGAAGGACCGCATGGCCGCGGGCCGCACCGGCTGGGGCATCTGCTCGGCGGGGGAAACCGGCTCTTCCTCGCCGCCCGGAATCCAGCGTTCGTCGCTCATGCCGCTACCCTACCCCAGCGCCCCGCAGGAGGACGCCAACGACCCGGATCCGCGCCGCACCCGCCCACAGCGCCCATCGGCACGGGCCCGCGCGAGGCCCCGGGGATGACGAACGGCACCGCGTTGCGCGTGTGAGCCCGGCGCGGCACCCGGGTACCCTGGTCACCATGCGCGGTAACCCACGCGCACCCGTCGACAGCAGGAGGACTCCGTGACCGAACCGGTATTCGAGGCCATCAACTGGAACAGGATCCAGGACGACAAGGACCTGGAGGTCTGGGACCGCCTGACCGGGAACTTCTGGCTGCCCGAGAAGGTGCCGCTGAGCAACGACCTGCCCTCCTGGCAGACCCTGAACAAGGACGAGCAGACCATGACGAACCGCGTGTTCACGGGCCTGACCCTGCTCGACACCCTCCAGGGAACCGTGGGCGCCGTCTCACTGATCCCCGACGCGCGCACGCCCCACGAGGAGGCCGTGTACACCAACATCGCCTTCATGGAGTCCGTCCACGCGAAGTCCTACTCGTCGATCTTCTCCACTCTGCTGTCGACCGAGGAGATCAACGAGTCCTTCCGCTGGTCCAACGAGAACGAGGCCCTGCAGCGCAAGGCCCAGATCATCAAGTCCTACTACGACGGGAACGACGCGGAGAAGCGCAAGGTCGCCTCCACGATGCTCGAGTCCTTCCTCTTCTACTCGGGCTTCTACGCGCCCATGTACTGGAGCGCGCACGCGAAGCTGACCAACACGGCCGACCTGATCCGCCTCATCATCCGCGACGAGGCGGTCCACGGCTACTACATCGGCTACAAGTACCAGCTGGCTGTGGGCGAATCCACGCAGGAGCGGCGCGACGACCTCAAGGACTACACCTACTCCCTGCTCTACGAGCTCTACGAGAACGAGGAGCAGTACACCGAGGACCTCTACGACCCCCTCGGCCTGACCGAGGACGTGAAGAAGTTCCTGCGCTACAACGCGAACAAGGCGCTCATGAACCTGGGTTACGAGGCGCTCTTCCCCCATGACGCCACCGATGTGAACCCGGCGATCCTGGCGGCCCTGTCGCCCAACGCCGACGAGAACCACGACTTCTTCTCCGGCTCCGGCTCCTCCTACGTGATGGGCGAGGTCGTGGACACCGAGGACGAGGACTGGGACTTCTGAGCCCGACCGCCCGGTGCCGGGGCGACGGGATCGCGCGGCCCCGGCGGCCGCGCCACCCGGACCCCGCGGGCGGGCCCCGCCCGCGACAAGGCTCCCCGCAGGTCGGGCGCGCCCCGCGCCACCGCCTCATTTGGCAACGGCGGTTAGACTATCCCCGAGGGGGTGCGACCCGGACCCCCAAGGCCAGCACGCACTGAGTACCGCAGGGCGACAAGGAGACACCAATGAGCATCTTCGACCGCTTTGAGAGCGCCGTCGAGCGCGGCGTCAATGGCGCCTTCTCGCGCGTGTTCCGGTCGGGGATCAAGCCTGTCGACATCACCACGGCGATCCGCCGCGCCATGGACGACCACGTCCAGGCCGTCACTGCCGAGCGGATCATCACGGCGAACCACTTCACCGTCCACGCCTCGAACGCCGACCTCGACTCCCTCGAGGCCAGCCTCGACGTCCTCGCTGACGAGTTCGCCCAGCAGGCCACAGAGCACGCGATGACCAACGGGTACGCGCTGCTGGGGCCCGTCGTCATCGAGTTCGTCGCCGACCCCACCGCGTCCTCGGGCACCCTCAGCGTCGACGCCGAGAAGCGCCGCGGCCCGGCCGCCCCGGCCACCGCCTCGTCGGCCTCCCCCGAGCACCCCATCATCGACGTCGACGGCGACAAGTGGCTGCTCACCGAGCCGATCACTGTCATCGGCCGCGGCTCCGAGGCGGACATCGTCGTGTCCGACTCCGGTGTCTCCAGGCGCCACCTCGAACTGCGCATCACCCCTACGGGCGTGATCGCCACCGACCTCGGTTCCACGAACGGCACATTCGTCGAGGGGCACCGCATCGACGCTGCGACGCTGCTCGATGGCAACCAGATCGTCATCGGACGCACGAAGATCCTCTTCTGGACACATCCCGACCAGGGCGGAGCTCTATGACCACCGACCTCGCATTCACCGTATTCCGCATCAGCTTCCTGGTCCTGCTGTGGCTGCTGGTGCTCGCCGCCGTCAACACCCTGCGGCGCGATATCTACGGCACTGTCGTGACCCCCAGGGGCAAGGGCCGCTCCAAGGCGGACGAACGTCGCCGCCAGTCGAAGAAGAAGCGCAAGGAGAACAGCAAGCGCCCGACCACGGGGGCCCCCCAGGCGCCCAAGGACCTACTGCTCACCGGCGGGCCCCTGGTGGGGACGATGCTGCCCTTGGGGGACGCCCCCATCGTCATCGGGCGCTCCCCCGCCTGCACCCTGGTCCTCGAGGACGAGTACGCGTCCAGCCGCCACGCCGCGTTGAGCCCCCAGGCCGACGGGTGGTGGATCGAAGACCTCTCCAGCAGGAACGGCACGTTCATTGACGACGAGCGCCTCACGAGCCCGCACCAGTTGAAGGTGGGCGACGTCATCCGTATCGGCCAGACGACCCTCGAATTGGTTGGGTGAAATGTCCGCACACGCAGTTCAATTCCACTACGCGGCGCGTTCCGACGTCGGCCTGGTGCGCTCCAACAACCAGGACTCCGGGTACGCGGGGGCCAACCTGCTCATCCTGGCGGACGGCATGGGCGGCCCGGCCGGCGGGGACATCGCCTCCTCCGTGGCCCTCGCCCACCTGGTGCCCCTCGACACGGACTCCCACCCGGCGGACTCGATGCTGCCGCTGCTGCGCGAAGCGCTCATGGACGCCCACGACGAGCTCACCGACCGCTCGAGCCGCGACCGCGACCTGGAAGGGCTCGGCACCACGTGCATCGCCCTCATGCGCAGCGGAAACCGGCTGGCGATGGTCCACATCGGCGACTCGCGCGCCTACGTGCTGCGCGGGGACACCCTCACGCAGGTCACCACCGACCACTCCTTCGTGCAGTACTTGGTCGACACGGGCCAGATCACGCCCGAGGAGGCCGAACACCACCCCAACCGCAACGTTGTGCTGAAGATCCTCGGCGACGCCCAGGCTGACGTCTCCCCCGACGAGACCGTGCGCGAAGCGGTGGTCGGCGACCGGTGGATGCTGTGCTCCGACGGGTTGTCGGGCCTGGTCTCCCCTGAGACCATTGGCCAGGTCATGGCCGAGCGCGAGGACCCGGGCGAATGCGCGGAGGAGCTCATCGATTTGGCCCTGCGCGCCGGCGGCACTGACAACGTCACGTGCGTCATCGCCGACATCGTCCCGGCCGGCGAGTTCCCGCCCACGCCGCCCGAGATCGTGGGCGCGGCCGCGGCCGACCGCCACGCGAAGTCCCGGGGCGGCAAGGGCGCGGCGGCACGCGCGGCGGGGCTGGGCTCCCACGCCGCGGGCCTGGACGACGAGGACGACGAGGCTGAGGGCCATGGCCGCTCGGCCTGGTGGACGCCGGTCTTCGTGTCACTGGTGACAGTGCTGGTCATTGCCGCGGGCTGGTTGTCGTGGGCGTGGAGCCAGAGCCAGTACTACGCGATCGGCGAGAACGGGTACGTCGTCATCTACCAGGGCATCCCCCAGTCCATCGGCCCGTGGAAGCTCTCCCACGCCGCCGAGGTCACGGAGATCAGCCTGTCCGACCTCGCTCCCGTCGACCAACAGCGCCTCACCTCGCCAGTGATGCGCTCCTCCCGGGCCGCGATCGACGAGTACCTGGCGGGCCTGCGGCGCACCGCTGAGGACGCGCGCGCCGCCCAGGACGCCCACAGTGCTCAGTCGGGCCAACCCCAGTCCGGTGCGTCCCAGTCGGGCGCGCCGCCCCAGACGGACGGCGGCACCCAGAGCGGCGACGGGGGCGCGTCCTGATGGCAACGGTGTCGATCGCCCCCGCCCGCTCGCGCAGGCTCGTGGAGGTCTTGCTCCTGCTCCTCGCGCTCGCCGTCGGCGTCGGCGGCTACGTCCTGGCCACGTTGAACTACACGGGCGCACTGCCCACGAACCCGCGCGCCAACGTGACCGTGGCCGTCCTGGTCGCACTCGCGATCATCGCCGAGGTCGGCGTCCACTTCCTGGCGCCCCACGCCGACCCCCTGATCCTGCCGGTCGCCGTCGCCCTGACGGGCCTCGGGCTCGCCATGATATACAGGCTCGACCTGTCCTACGAGCGCCTCGGCGCGGACACCGTCGGCATACGCCAGGGGATTTACGTCGCCGCCTCCATCGTCCTGGCGGCGCTCCTCCTGGTCGCGGTGCGCGACCACCGCACGCTGCGGCGCTACACCTACACCTTCGGCGCCCTGTCGCTGGTCCTGCTGCTGCTCCCAATGATTCCCGGCCTGGGCACCGAGACCTACGGCGCCCGCGTGTGGATACACCTGGGCCCCGTGAGCGTGCAGCCCGGCGAGCTGGTCAAGATCACCCTCGCCCTGTTCTTCGCGGGCTACCTGGTGACCAACCGCGACAACCTGGCCATCGGGGGCCCCAAGTTCCTGGGCCTGCGCCTGCCGCGCGGGCGCGACCTGGGCCCCATCATGGTGGTGTGGCTGATCGGCATCGCGATCCTGGTCCTCCAGCGCGACCTGGGGACTTCGCTGCTGTTCTTCAGCCTCTTCGTCGCCACCCTCTACGTGGCGACGAACCGCCCGTCGTGGCTGCTCATCGGCTTCGTCCTCTTCGTCCCCGCCGTCGCGGTGGCCGTGCGGGCGTTCCCGCACGTCGCGAACCGTTTCAACGTGTGGCTCAACGCCTTCGACCCTGCGGTGTACTCGGAGGACGGGGGCTCCTACCAGGTCGTCCAGGGCCTTTTCGGGCAGGCCTCGGGCGGGCTCATGGGCTCCGGGTGGGGCCGCGGGTACCCGCAACTGGTCCCCCTGGCCAACTCCGACTTCATCCTCTCCTCCCTCGCCGAAGAGCTGGGCCTGACCGGGTTGGCGGCGATCCTGGTCCTCTACCTGGTCCTCATCCAGCGCGGCCTGCGGGCGGCCCTCACCGTCCGCGACGGATTCGGGAAGCTACTGGCCACTGGCCTGAGCTTCTCGCTGGCCATCCAGCTGTTCGTCGTCCTGGGCGGCATCACCCGGCTGATCCCGTTGACCGGCCTGACGGCGCCGTTCCTGGCGGCGGGGGGCTCGTCCATGGTGTCCTCGTGGCTCACCGTCGCCCTGTTGATCCGCGTGTCCGACGCCGCGCGCCGCCCCGCCTCGACCCCCGCGCCGTGGAACTCGGGGGTCCATGAGCCCATGAAAGCAGGTGACGCCCAGTGAACAACCAGATCCGACGGATCTTCATCGTCGTCCTCATCATGTTCGCACTGCTGGGCGCGGGCATGACGAACTCGCAGTTCGTAGCCGCCCCCGCCCTCAACGCCGACGAGCGCAACCAGCGCACCATCCTCCACTCCGCCGAGATCGACCGCGGCCCGATCATCGTCAACGGGAGCGCAGTCGCCTCGTCCACCAAGCAGGACGACAGCCGGCGCTTCGAGCGCTCCTACTCCCAGGGCCCCCTCTACGCGTCCGTGACCGGCTACTTCTCCTCCGTGATCTCCCAGTCGACGGGGCTCGAGTCGGCGGCCGAGGAGGTGCTCGACGGCCAGTCCCAGTCCCTGTTCGCCCAGCGCCTGCGCAACCTGTTCACCGGGGCGGGCCGCCAGGGCGGCGGCGTCGTGCTGACCCTCAACGACAAGATGCAGCAGGTCGCGGCCGAGAAACTCGGCGACCGCCGTGGGGCGGTCGTGGCCCTCAACGCGAAGACGGGAGCCGTCCTGGCCCTGTACTCCTCGCCCAGCTACGACCCGAACTCGTTGGCGGTCTTCGACTCCCAGTCTGTGAACAAAGCCCACGCGGACCTCCTGGCCGACCCTAACAGGCCCCTGGTGAACAGGGCCATCGGCGGGGACCGCTACGCCCCCGGTTCCACCTTCAAGATCCTCACCACGATCGCCCTGCTGGAGAACGGGACCGCCACCCCGGACACGCGAATGGACTCCCCGGTCTCCACGACCCTGCCCGGCTCGTCCACCCAGGTGGAGAACATCGAGTCCTCGCAGTGCGGCGATGGGAAGCCGACGCTCACCGAGGCCTTCGCGCGCTCGTGCAACACGACTTTCGTGCTCGCCTCCAAGTCGCTGACGAACCAGCAGCTCTCCGACGTGGCGGCCCGTTTCGGCTTCGGCAAGGAGCAGACAATCCCCTTGCCCGTGACCCCTTCCGTCTTCCCCTCCGACACCGACGCCGCGCAGCTGGCGATGAGCTCCATCGGCCAGTACACGGTGCAGACGACGCCCTTGCAGATGGCCGAGGTGGCGCAGGCCATCGCCAACAAGGGGACCATGATGGCGCCCTACTTGATCGACCAGGTCGTGGACGCCGACCTGCAGACCCGTTCGACCACCGATCCCGCGCAGCTGGGCAAACCGGTCACTCCCGAGATCGCGGACCAAATCACCACGATGATGCGGGCCGTCGTCTCGCAGCCCTACGGCTCGGGCTCGTCGATGGCGATCCCGAACGTCGCGGTCGCCGCGAAGACCGGCACTGCGGAAACCGGCAACGGCGCCCGCGCGAACGCCTGGGCCGTGGGTTTCGCGCCCGTGGACGACCCGCAAATCGCTTTCGCCGTCGTCGTAGAGGGCGATGAGAAGGTTCCGACGCCGCATGGCGGCACCGTCGCGGGCCCCATCGCCCGCGCCCTCCTGGAAGCGGGGCTCCAGTGACCCCCACTCAGAAGATGACATCCGGGGCGGGACGCGTCCTCGGCGGCCGCTACACCCTGCTTACCCCAATCGCCCAGGGCGGCATGGGCGAGGTCTGGAAGGCGCGCGACCGCGTCAGCGGGCACATCGTCGCCGCGAAGGTGCTGCGCCCGGAGCTCAGCGGCGAGGAGCTGTCCTTGTCGCGCCTGCGCCTCGAGGCGCGCAATTCGATGAGCATCTCCCACCCGAACATCGCGAACGTGCAGGACTCCGGCGAGGAGGACGGCATCGGGTGGATCATCATGGAGCTGGTGGAGGGGTTCCCCCTCACCGACTACCTGCGCGGCGGGACCCGCTTGGAGCCCGAGTACCTCATGCCGGTGCTCGTGCAGGTCGCGATGGCCCTGGGGGCGGCGTCGCGCGCTGGCGTCGTCCACCGCGACATCAAACCCGCGAACATACTCGTGCGCCCCGATGGCGTGATCAAACTCACTGATTTTGGTATTTCCCGGGCGACCGGCCAAGTGAACCTGACCGCAGTGGGGATGGTCATGGGGACGGCCCAGTACCTGCCGCCCGAGCAGGCGATGGGCGAGGTGGCCACCCCCATCGGCGACCTCTACGCCCTGGGGGTGATCGCCTACGAGGCGGCCACGGGCAGACGCCCCTTCACGGGCGAGACCCAGGTGGACATCGCTTTCGCGCACGTCAACGACCCCGTGCCGCCCCTGCCGGACTTCGTGCCCGCGCCCCTGGCGGACGTGATCCTGCACCTGCTGGAGAAGGATCCCGCCAAGCGCCCCGAGTCCGGTTCCGCCGCCGTGCGCGAACTGGCCGGCGCGGCGAAGGCGATGGGCATCCCAGTGACCCCCATTCCGCTGCCGGTACCGAAGTCCGTGTCCCGGTCCAACGTCCCACGCACCCCGGTCCAGCCCTCCGTCCCCATTGTGGCCCCTGTGCGCCACAAGCCGAGGCGGACACTGCCCGAGGAGCTGCTGCGCCCGCCGGAGGGCCTCGTCGCGCGCCCGCGCCCCGCATCGGACCCGCAGGTGCGCATCTTCGACGAGGTGGACCCCGCGCCCCCGTCGTCCGGTCCGCCGCAGATGCTCTCCCAGCAGCTTCCCGCGGCGGCCCCCCTGCCGATGCGCACTCCCCTCCCCCCTGCCGTCGGCCAGGGCACCGCAGTGGCGGCGGTGGCGCCCGCCGTGTCCTCCGCCGTTGCGGCCGCGGAGCCGGGGACGACGACCGCGCGCTCGGCCATGCCCGCCCAGTTGCGCGCCTCGGTCGGCGTCGAGGCGCCCACCGACCCGGCTGTGGAGACCAAGCCCTCGCCCCGCACCCGCGCGAAACGGGCACCCGGGGACCAGCCCCCGCTCACCGTCCCCGACCTCACCAACCCCGACACCACCACAACCGGCCGCCACACCCGCACCACCGACACCGGGACGGACCAGCCCCCGCTCACCGTCCCCGACCTCACCAACCCCGACACAACCACACACGACACCACCACAACCGGCCGCCACACCCGCACCACCGACACCGGGACGGACCAGCCCCCACTCACCGTCCCCGACCTCACCAACCCCGACACCACCACAACCGGCCGCCACACCCGCACCACCGACACGGGGATGACCAGGTCCGAAGCGGAGGAGGCACTGCGCCTCGAAGCGCTGACCCGCAGGCTCAGGGAGCGCCAGAAGGCGCGCGACCGGGAGGATGCGGCGGAGGAGGCCAGGCGCGCCCGCGAGGAGGAGCGCAGGGCGGAAGAGGAGCGCCATCGCGCTGCGGCTGAAGCCGCCGCCAGGGAGGAGCGCGAGCGCAGGGAACGCGCCGAAGCGGAGGAGCGCAGGCGCGAGGAGGCCCGCCGTGAGCGCCGTGAACGGCGTGAGCGCAGCGAGGACGACGGAGGCGTTATCACACGCAAATCGCCGTCGGTGGCGCGCATCCTCGGGACGGTGCCCCCACCCCGTCCCGCTCCGAAGAAGAAGCCGGGCACTCCCGCCGCGCCCGTCCGCCCCCGCCGCTCGGTGTTCGAGCAGCGCGCCGAACCCGATCCGAACAAGCCCCGCTGGCACGCCCTGGACGCCAGGGCGGCGCACTCGGCGCAGCCCCCGAAGGGGACCAAGTACAATCGTTCCGTCGTCTCCCCGCCCGTTCCCCCGGGCAAGCGCATTCTCAGGGCTGTGATCGTCACCCTCGTCGTTCTGGCGCTCGTCGTCCTCGCAGCCGTTACGATCAAGCACATGATCGGTTCCCTGCTGTCCGCGCACGCAGGGACTACCCCTACCGAGGAGGTCAGGACATGGCAGAGCCCGTGGCCCGCCGTTTAGCCGGACGCTATGAGGTCCGCTCCCTGATTGGGCGCGGCGGCATGGCGGAGGTGCACCTGGGATTCGACACCCGCCTGTCGCGTGTGATCGCCATCAAGATGCTGCGCCGCGACCTGGCACTGGACTCGATCTTCCAGGCGCGCTTCCGCCGGGAAGCGCAGTCGGCCGCCTCGCTGAACCATCCGAACATCGTCGCCGTCTACGACACCGGCGAGGAGATGGTCGAGGACGCCCAGGGGCGGACCATCTCGATCCCCTTCATCGTCATGGAGTACGTGGAGGGGCACACCGTCAAGGAGCTCATCTCCGACGGGATGCCGGTCCCCATCAACGAGGCCATCGAGATCGTCGGGGGCGTGCTCCAGGCCCTCGAGTACTCCCACACCGCCCACTTGGTCCACCGGGACATCAAGCCCGGGAACATCATGCTGACCAACGACGGCAAGGTGAAGGTGATGGACTTCGGCATCGCCCGGGCCCTCACGGACTCGCAGGCGACCATGACCCAGACGAACGCGGTCGTCGGGACCGCGCAGTACCTGTCGCCGGAACAGGCGCGCGGCGAGTCCGTGGACGCCAGGTCCGACCTGTACTCGACGGGCGTCGTCCTCTTCGAGCTCCTCACCGGGCGCCCGCCCTTCAAGGGGGATTCGGCAGTCGCGGTCGCCTACCAGCACGTGGGGCAGATGCCCCCCGTCCCCTCGTCGATCACCGCGGACATCCCCGATGCCCTCGACCGCGTCGTCATGAAGGCGCTGGCGAAGGACCGCGATCAGCGCTACGCCAGCGCCGACGCGATGCTGGCCGACCTCATGCGGGTCTCGCGCGGCCTCGGCGTCTCAGCCCCGGAGACCTCCGCGTGGATGGGGCAGACGCCCCGGCAGGATCAGACTGCCGCAACGATCCCGCTTTCGGCGGCCACGTCGCCCACCTCCACGGTGATCGCGAACCCCTCCAGGCAGGGGCAGGGCGCCCAGACCTCCCCGACGAACAAGGCGAACGAGGAGGACGAGGCGCGCGCGCGCAAGCGCCGTGCCGTGCTCATCGGCTCGCTCATCGCCCTGGCGCTGCTCGTCATCGGAACCTCCGTGTACGCGCTGGCGAATTGGAAGACCACGCCGACCACTGCGGCAGTCCCCAACGTGGTCGGCTACACGCAGGCGGACGCGAAGGCGCAGGTCGAGTCCGCCGGCTTCACGTGGGCGATCGCGGCCGACAGGGTGGCCTCCGACAGCGTCGCCGAGGGGTCGGTCGTCTCGACGAACCCCCCTGGCGGCGAGCAGGCCGAGGAGGGGTCGACCATCACGGCGACGCTGTCCAGCGGCCCCGACTCGGTCGTGGTCCCCGACTCCCTGGTGGGGATGAGCCCCGACGAGGCCAAGAGGGCGGTGGAGGCCGTTGGCCTCAAATGGGAGGTCTCGAGCGACCGGGTCGCCTCCGATGAGATCAGCGAGGGCAAGGTTGCGAAGGTCAACCCCTCATCGGCCTCGAAGGTCAAGGCCGGTTCGACGGTCACCGGGTACCTGTCGTCTGGCTCCAGCACCGTTACCGTGCCAGACCTGACCGGCATGAAGCAGGAGCAGGCCCGCACCGCGCTGGAGAACGTCGGCCTCAAGCTCGGAACCGTCGATTTCACCGACGACTCCGATCAGCCGAAGGACCAGATCGTGTTCTCGGATCCGGCGGCCGGGTCCTCCGCGCAGAAGGGCGCGAAGGTGAATGTGACCATCTCCAGCGGAAACAACCAGGTCACCATCCCCACTGTGGTCGGCACATCCGCGGAGGACGCGAAAGCCACTCTGGAGAACGTGGGCCTGAAGCCGAACATGACCGAGGTGGACTCGGACAAGCCGAAGGGTCAAGTGCTGAGCATCGACCCCGCCGAAGGGCAGAAGGTCAACAAGGGGACCCAGGTGAATGTGAAGGTCTCCAAGGGGAAGGGCAACGGCACGCCCACTCCCACGCCCACTAGCCATTAGCGCGGGGTCCCACAGGGGCCGGGCAGGGGGTCGAGCGCCCGCCGCCCGGCCCCTTCGCCGTGGGAGCAGCAGGTGGGGGGAAGCAGACGCGGGTTGGCGCCGTGGGGCCCGGTAGGGGTCGGGACGGCCCGCGTCGTCATCCGTGCGGGCGCGGCCCCCGCGCCTCAAAGGCCGGAGCGCCGGGCGACCACTGGCGCCATGGTCGCCGCACGGGCGGGCGCGCCCCCGTCGCCGCAGACTGCCAGCCAGTTGGCGAACATGAGGTGCCCGGACTGGGTCATGACGGACTCGGGGTGGAACTGCACGCCCTCCAGGGGCAGTTCGCGGTGGCGCAGACCCATGACGATCCCGGAGCTGGTGGAGGCGCTGACCTCCAGTGCGCCGGGAACGCTGGCCGGGTCGACCGCCAGCGAATGGTAGCGCGTGACGGTCAGGGGCGAGGGGATGCCCGCGAACACGCCCTTCCCGTCGTGGGTGATGACCGAGGTCTTCCCGTGCATGAGTTCGGGGGCGTGCCCGACGGCGCCGCCGTAGAGTTCGCCGAGCGCCTGCATGCCGAGGCAGACCCCCAGCATGGGGATCGCGTGCTCGGCGCACTCGGCGATGGTCCGCAAGGTGGCGCCCGCGCCGGCGGGGGCGCCGGGTCCGGGCGAGACGAGGACGCCGTCGTAGGGGCTGCCGTGCCACTGGGGGTCCACCGCGTCATTGCGGACGACGTCGACGCAGGCGCCGAGGTGGCGCAGGTACCCGACGATCGTGTACACGAAGGAGTCGTAGTTGTCGATGCACAGGATGCGCGTCATCTGTTCCTCCACGGTGCTGGGCCCCGGTCGGGGCGGGTGCGTTCGGGGGCGCGGCGCCGGGCGGGCGCTGACAGGACCCACGGTACACGCCCGATGGGGCGCCGGGCGTCCGCGCGGCCGCCCCGGGGCGCAGCAGGAGTCTGGGGCGGGGTGCGCCATCCGCCTGCGCCCCGTCGTCGGAGCCGGCGCAGCAGGAGTCCGGATCCGGGGCAGGCCGCCCCATGTGCCCCGGGCGGCTGGCGGCCGGTAGTGCTGGGGCTCAGCCCACCGAGGCGTCCCCGAGCTCCAAGTAGGTCTGGACCCATGGGTACACCCAGGTGAACAGGGCAGCGACGACGAGTCCGATGAGGACCAGGGATTCTATGACCTTGAACCACGTGGGTCCGGGCAGGTGGCGGAATATCCAGGCGTACATGTGCTTCCGTTCGGGTCAGGACTGGGGCTCGTCGAGCAGTTCGGCGGGGACGCCGGAGGACTTGGGCGTCCACGACTGGAACTTGAGGTGGACGATGTAGCGCTCCCAGTTGCCGTACTCGGGGTTGCAGGTGGTCATCGTCATCCACCGTTCGGTGGGCTCCTTGTTGAAAGTGAGGTCGTCGATGACGGGCGCGATGACGCGGACCTGGTCCGGGTCGTCGGCGCTAATGATCTCCCAGGTCTGCACGGAGTAGACGACGTAGAAGTCGTCGACCTCGGCGACGACCTTGTCCCCCTGCCCGAGGCGGTCGATCCAGCGGAAGTTGTTGCCGTAGGTGCGGCGGTGCCCGGCTACGGAGAAGTTGCCGAGCTGGCCGGGTTGGGCGGTGTTGCCGTAGTGGCCGGCCCACCCGTTGTCGAGGACGGCCGTCGAGGTCCCCTCGGCGAGGGGGATCTTCATCCAGTCCCAGCTGGGCACGTGGATGAGCCCGTAGACCTCCCCGTCGGACACCTCGCGCGTGAAGGCCGGCGGGGCGTCGGTGCGCGCCTCGCCCGCTTGCCGTGCCGCCGGGGCGTGGTCCTCCTCGTAGGCGGTGATGGTCTGGGCGACCTGGCCCTGGACCTGGAACGTCGTCCAGTACAACTGCCACACGGCGAACAGTCCGATCACGAAGCTCGCGGTGATGAGGAGTTCGCCGATGACGCCGACGGTGCTCCAGAAGATTCTGCGGCCCCTGCCCCTTGGCGGGCGGGCGTGGGCGATGTGTTCACCCATTCGTTGGTGCCTCCACGTGTGCGTAGTTCAGGGTCGTGTCGGTTGCGGCGGGTGGAAAACGCAGCTCCTCTTTCTCCCGCATGTCCCATCCGAGGCCGTAGCGGGCCACGTAGGCCTGGTAGTTAACGATACGTGGATTTGCCATGACCGTCTCGCGCAGGGCGCCCGGATCGCCTATCGCCTGGACGACGTAGGGCGGGGAGTAGCTGGTCCCGTCGACCAGGATGACGTTGCCGATGCAGCGGATGACGGTCCTGCTGGTGATGCGCGCCCCTTGGACGGTCATGGCCTCGGCACCGCCGGACCACAGGGCGTTCATGACGTCCTCGATGTCCTGCTGGTGGATGACGAGGTCATTGGGGCTGGCGCCCTCGGGGGCCTGGTCGGCGGGCGCGTCCGTGAGGGTGATTTCCACCCCGGGTCCAACGACCGGTGAGGCCGCCAGGGCGGGGACGGTCGTCGAGGCGGCCCGCGCCCCGGATTGACCGGCGTACTGGTCGATCTGGCCCTGCAGGTCCCGGTTCTGCGCCTCCAGGGAGGCCACGGAGTCCTGGCGGGCGCGCACGAGGTCCCCGAGCCCTCCCCCGGAGGCGGGGTTGCGTCTGTTGTTGAGGAAGGAGACGGAGAAGAGCGCCCCAGCGGCGATGGTGACTGCGAGGATCGCCGCGGAGGCGCGCGGTGGACGGCGGCTCATGGCTCTCCTTCCGGTGGTTGTGGCGCGGCCGGATCCAGCGGGCCGAGCCCGCTCGGAGCGCCCCGCTTTTCCTGTGCCCTGCTCCGAGACTACGCTATGTGCAGTGCCGTTATCTCGGCGCGAAGCCGAGGCGGCGAGTCCGCCTTCCCTGGAGAAAGGAAAGATGTGGCCGAGTCGAAGAAGCGGAAGAAGAACGGCAGGGATGCTGCCGACGACACCGAGATCCACCCGTGGACCGAGGGGATTCCACTGAGCCCGGTGTGGTGGGCGCCGTTGTTCTGCGGCCTTCTGCTCATCGGCCTGGTGTGGTTGATGGTGTACTACATCTCCTCCGGCGCCTACCCGGTTCCCGGGATCTCCTGGTGGAACATCATCATCGGCCTGGGCATTATGATGGTCGGTTTCCTCATGACCCTGTGGTGGCGCTAACCCTCACAGGAATCAGAGCGCTGCGCGGCCCCGGTGACGACCGGGGCCGCGTTCGTCGCACGGGGATGGCGGGGCGCGCCCGCACCACTTAGACACCGCCCGCACCACTTAGACACCGCCCGCACCACTTAGGCCCCCGACACGCCAGGAGGACCAGGGCCCACGTCGGCCCAAGTGGCGCAGTCGCGCGCTAAGTAGTGCAGTCACGCGCTAAGTAGCGCAACCGCAGGCGGATCCCGCAGCGCGGTGCACGAAGCCGCCCAAAGCGCCGACAACGAGCCGCACACACAGCCCCTCCCCTTCAACCACGCGCACAAAGAACCGGAATCAGACAACACGGTGACCGCGCCCGTATCCAACAACAAGGGCCGATCACCACGCGGTTACACCACTATGCGGGACACCACTGCGCCCTCACCGGCCGCCGCCAGTCCACCCGAGCAGCACGGCGACCTCGGCGGGCGCCATGTGGGGGGACATGTCGAAGACGCAGCCGTGGATCGCGCGCAAGGAGGACATGGCCGCTAGGTCTTTGACACGGGTTGGGGTTGCACGGGGAGTAGATGACGCGGGGCGCGCCACACTTGTTCAGGAAGGCGGCCCGGTCGGCGCCGGTCCACCGCACGGATCCCGCCTCCGCGGCCCGGCCAGTCCCCCCGGGGTCAGCCGCGGGCCAGGCCCACACGCATCCCCGCATCGAACATCCCGCCGGGGAGCCGCCCGGCGAGCCCCTCCTCTAGCAGCGCCGGGTGGCAGGAGGCGAATGCGAGGACCTCGCTGGCCCCGTGGTCGAGGACGATGGGCGAGGCGGGGGCGGACGGCCCCAGCACCACAGAGTGGACGCCGCGGGTGAGTTCGAGCAGCCGCGGCATGGTTTTATTGACGAAGGCGCTGCCGGTGATGAACGCCCAGTCGACGCCGGGCAGCAGGTACTCGCACGCGCTGTCGGGGTAGTCTCCGTCGAAGAGGGCGCGCTCAAGGACGATGAGCTCTTCCACGTCGGGCAGGGCGGCGGGCGCGAAGGGGAAGTGGCCGACGATGGCCACCCTCTTGCCCGCGACGGCGTCGGCGTAGGCGTGGAAGGTCCTGCCCCAGTTGTTCTCGGCCAGGGGCGTGAAACCGTGGGCGAGGGCCCGGTCGGTGTGGCAGTGGTAGGCGTTGATGGCCGCCATCCCCAGGCCCGCGTCCTCGAAGTTCCAGCTCTTGACCAGGCTTGCCGCATCGCGCAGGGGACGCCCGACCAGGTCCCCAGCGTCGGCGACGGCACGGGGACGGGATTGGACGTTCATGCCGAAGGCCATCCCCGCCCCGCCCTCGGAGGTGCCGATGCGACGCCATTTCCCGTCGGCGCGGGCGCTCTGGACGGTGATGTCCGCGGGGATCTCATCGATGAGCTGGTCGTAGATGTCCCAGGGGGTCGTCATGGTGTTCCTTCCGTTGGGCGGGGGCCTGCCCCTCAGATTAGGCTGACCTGGCCTTCGCGCGCGAGGCTGGAGTCAGGCGTACAGCGCGACGAGCCCCCAGTAGGACACGGCGCACAAGGCGGCCAGCGCGGCGGCCATGCCCGCGCAGACGGCGATCTGCTTGGCTCTCGGGGCCAGCGCCCCGCCCGGGCGCCCGCTGGTGCGCAGCAGCGCCCACGTGGCGGCCGCGCCCGCCAGGAAGCCCCCGATGTGCGCCTGCCACGACACCCCGGGATTGGCGAACCCGTACACCAGGTTGATCCCCAGCAGGATGAGGATCGGCGCGGTGGACGAGCCCGAGAGCCGCTGGAGGACGAAGACCGCCCCGAAGAGCCCGAAGACGGCGCCCGAGGCGCCCACCGTGGCGGCGAAGAGCGCTGCGGGCTGGACGAAGCACCAAAGCATCACCAAAGCCGATCCCCCCAGGGCGCTTATCAGGCACACGGCCCCGTAGCGCCAGTGCCCGATGGCCCTCTCCACCACGGAACCCACCCAGTACAGGGTGAGCATGTTGAAGAACACGTGCAGGAACCCCGAGTGGAGGAAGGCGGACGTCACGACGATCCACGGGCGCGGGCCGACCCACGCCGGGACCAGCATGAACAGGCTCTGCACAGCGGGGACCACCAGGGCCAGGAGGTACATGAGGACGCACGCGCCGATGAGGACCAGTGTGACGGGCGCCCCGGAGGAGCGCAGGAAAGCGGCTGCGGAGCTGATCCGGGCGCTCCGGCGGCCCCGCGAGGACTTCGCGCAGTCGACGCAGATGCTGCGGACCTCGGTGGGGACGACGCAGGAGGGGCACATGGGCCGGTTGCACCGCTTGCAGTAGTCGACGCTGCGGACGCCCGGGTGCCGCGGGCAGTCGGGGGCCGCGCGGGGGTCGGACCGCTGTCCGAATCGGGGCATGCTCATCGGAGTGCCTTTCGTCAGGGCCTGGAGGGCGGTCATGGGGCCGGGTGCCGCTGCGGCTCCCGGCCCCGTGGGAACGCGTTCTCAGTCGACGATCTCGACGGACTCGATGACGACGTCCGAGGCGGGGCGGTCGCCCGCGCCCGTGGGGACCGAGATGATGGCGTCGACGACGTCCTTGGAGGCCTGGTCCGCGACCTTCCCGAAGATCGTGTGCTTGCCCTGCAGCCACGGCGTGGGCACGACGGTGATGAAGAACTGGGATCCGTTGGTCCCCTTCCCCATGCGCCTGCCCGCGTTGGCCATGGCCAGCAGGTACGGCTCGTTGAAGGCCAGTTCGGGATGGATCTCGTCGTTGAACTGGTAGCCGGGGCCTCCGGTCCCGTTGCCCAGGGGATCGCCGCCCTGGATCATGAAGTCCTTGATGACGCGGTGGAAGACGGTGCCGTCGTAGAGGGGCCGCGAGGTCTTCTGGCCGGTGCGGGGGTCGGTCCACTCGCGCTCGCCCCTGGCCAGGCCGACGAAGTTGTTGACCGTGTTGGGCGCGTGATCGGGGTAGAGATCGAGGGCAATGTCACCCATGGAGGTGTGCACAATAGCTTTCATGGGGTCAATCGTCCCACTTATCGGCGCCCGCGACCACGCGGGGGCTACGCCGGTAGCGCAAGCCCCGCCCGACTCCTCGGTCAGTGGGCTGCGGATCACACGCATTCGTAGCACAATGGTATCCAGCGGCGCCCGGCTCCCCGTGCGGCGCCGGACACCACTGGACAGATTCGGAGACACTATGGCCCCCACACCGAATTTTGACGCCGATCACTTGCGGGAGGAAGCCGCGCAACTGCGGGACACGGCCGCCGTGTACGCCGGGAAGGTGGCCGTGAAGGCCGCCGATCTGGTGGGCGCCGGAGTCGACTGGGCCGCTCCCCGCGCCCAGGCCGCACTCGCCCGCGCCATCGACCGCGCGGCCCCCGCCGTCGAGTCGGCCGCCGCCCGCGCCAAGAGCGCGGTCGAGCACGCCGGCCCCGCTATCGAGTCCGCCCGCGCGAACCTTGTGGAGGACTACCTCCCCCGCGCTTCGCGCGCAGTCAACCAGGCGGGCAACGCCCTGTCCGCCCCCGGTCCCCTTTCAGAACGTGCGCGCCGCGCCAAGGAGGTTTCCACTGTGGCCCTGACAACCCCCACCCCGAAGGTCCGTAAACGTCGTTTCCTGCGCGCTGTCGGATTGGCCGCGCTGGCTGTCACGGCAGCGGGCGTCGGCTACGTCCTGTGGAAGCGCAGCCAGCCGATCGAGGATCCTTGGGCCGAGGAGTACTGGGCCGACCTCGAGACCGATGCCTTCGTGCCGGATTCCGAGGCCGAGCAGGCGTCCCTCAAGTCCGGCGAGTGAGCGTCGCCCGCCTCGCGAACCCCACCGACTCCGGGGCGTACGCCCCGGCTGACGTGCGCCTCGTCGTCGCGGACATGGACGGGACGCTCCTGGACGACCGGAAGCGCTTCCCCGGCGGGCTGTGGCGGCTGCTCAACCAGCTCGATGCGCGGGGCGTCACTTTCGCCCCCGCGTCCGGCCGCCAGGTGTGGACGTTGCTCGACATGTTCCCCGACCGCCCGGGCATGACCGTCATCGGGGAGAACGGCGCGATCGTCATGCGCGACGGCGCCGAGATCTCGTCGAGCCCCCTGGACCTGGCGACACTGCGCGAGGCAGTGCGCCTGGTCCGCGGGGCGACGGGTCCAGGCGGCGCCAACGGCGGCCTGGTCATGTGCGGGAAGCGCTCTGCCTACGTCGAGCGGCTCGATGAGTCCTTCGTCTCAGGGGTGCTCCCCTACTACCACCGCACGTGCCAGGTGGATTCCCAGCTGGACGTCCTTGACGCAATCGAGGCGGGGGAGCTCGACGACGCCATCGTCAAACTCGCCGTCTACTCATTGGATCCGGTCGGCCTCCTCGCGGAGGCGACACTGGCCCGTTTCCGTTCGACGCACCAGTACGCGGTGTCGGGCGCGAACTGGGCGGATCTGCAGATCCGCGGGGTCGACAAGGGCCGCGCCGTGCGCGCCCTCCAGGCCGCCCTCGGGGTGACCCGGGCGCAGACGGCGGTGTTCGGGGACTTCCACAACGACCTGTCGATGCTGGCCGAGGCGGATCTGTCCTTCGCTGTGGCGAACGCCGATCCCGATGTCGTGCGCGCAGCCCGCTTCGTGGCCCCGTCCAACAACGAGGGCGGCGTTGTTTCCGTGGTCGAGCGCCTGCTCTCCCTTTGAATGACGATATTGACCACCCAGTCAGACCGTTGCTACCGTGTAACCACCTGAGAAGAGGATCCACAAGGAGTAATCGTGTCCGACCCCACCAATCCCTACAGCACCCCCGAGGCGCAGGGCTCCCAGCAGCCTCAGCAATTCCCGGCCCCCGGCGCACAAGCCCAGCAGTTCCCCGCACCAGGCGCGCAGCCCCAGCAGTTCCCGGCACCAGGCGCACCGGCCCAGCAGTCCCAGCAGTTCCCGGCCCCCGCGAACCAGCTGCCCGCCGTCGCCCCCGGCCAGGCGGCCCCCGTGGCTCCCACCGGCGGATTCTCGACCGGCGGCCTCAGCGCGCTCGGCCTTGCCCTGGTCCCGTGGATCCTCTTCACCCTGTGGTGGACTGCTCCCATCGGCTCGGGCCTGGAGAGCGCCCTGGGCCCCTTCGTCGGCAAGTTCTCCATCATCCTGGGCATCGCCGCTGCGGCCTACGGCTTCTCTGCCATGTCCAAGGACCGCAAGGAGGGCAAGGCGGCGTGGTGGCTCGGGATCATCGGCGCCATCGCCGGCATCCTCTACGCCATCCTGTTCGTCTACCTGCTCGCGACCGGCATGGTGACCATCGGCAGCCGTTACTGACGCTCCCGCGCCAGCCCCGGTACAGCACCGCCGCACTGACCCGCGCTCAGTGATCGCGCGGATGGAAGTGGCCCCGCCCCTTTTGGGGGCGGGGCCCTTCGCTTCCCCGATCCAGGATCCCCCAATGCCAGCGGTCCAAACTCCCCCAACCGGAGTCGCCGGAGTCGAAGCAGCGCTGGGCCCCATTGATCCAGAGCGCCTAGTCGCCACCGAGCCGGATCCCGCTGCCGCCGGAGCACTTCTAGCGCTCCGGCGGCAGCCTTCTGTCACCCCGACTACTCCACTGGGGGCTTCTCGTTGTAGACGCCCTGCCAGGCGCCGGAGGCGTTGAAGATGTGCCACACGCCGTCGATCTCATAGATGTCGTCGACTGCCATCACACCACTGGGCTGCAGGTAGTACCAGGTGTCGCCCTCCAGGAGCCAGCCCGTGGCCATCGAGCCGCCGGAGTACAAGTAGAACCAGTCGTTCCCGACCTTCACCCAGCCCGTGGCCATCGCACCGCCGTCGTCCAGGTAGTACCAGCGGTAGCCGATGAACGCCCAGCCGGTCAGCATGGCGCCGTCATTGTCGAGGTAGTACCACTTACCGCCCTCCTGGAGCCAGCCGGTCTTCGGGGCGCCGTTCGAGCCGAAGTAGAACCACCTGCCGTTGACCTCCTTCCAGCCGGTGACCATCGCGCCGGTGGTGTCATCCAGGTAGTAGGCGGTGTTGTTGACGATCACGTAGCCCGTGGCCATCAGCTTGGTGCTGGGATCCAGGTAGTACCAGCTGTCGCCGACCTGCACCCAGCCCCCGGTGAGGCGGGCGCCCGAGGCGAGGTAGTAGCGCCAGCCACCAGCCTCCTGCACCCATCCGGTGCGCATGTAGCCTTCGGCGTCGAAGGTGTACTCGGTCCCGTTGATGACCATGTCGGTTCCAGTGGGGTAGGAGCCGTCCGGGAGCTGGTACCACCAGCCCTTGGAGTCCTGCTTCCACACGCCGTCAGCGGCGGCCTGCGACCCCGCAGCCGCCTGGGCGGCCCCGGCGGACGAGGCGTCAGCGGCGTTCGCGACCCCCGAGACAGCGCCCAGGCCAACGCCCAGGGCGAGAGTTGCTGCGACCGCGATCAAACGTCCTGCGCGACCGCACGTGTTCAGTGCCATAACGGATCACCTTTCTCCGCATCTTGATAGGACGATACTCACGTTACCATCAAACCTACAGCGAACATAGGTGTTCTGGATAACGTGCGACGGCAATGTCCCCCACCCCGGTTCCAGCAATGGAATGGGGACGGGACCGCGCTTCCTCCTGGGGGGCGGGCCGTCCACGAAGCAGCCCCACGGAAAGTGCTGGTCGCCCGTTCAGGAGCGGATGGGTGAGCCCCCATGGCGCTGATCCGCGCACGGAAGGGCGTCTGCCGGTCGCACATCGTCACAGCCGCCTCCCACCTCCATGATCCGCGCACGGAAGGACGTCTGGCTCAACGCGGAGATACGGCTGGGGCCCGCACGGCACTCCGCGCGGACCCCGGGCCCGGGAAGAGGATCGGGGCGGCTCCCCGAAGCGGCGCCCGATCATTGGGAACGACTACCCCGGGCGGTCGCCGCCCTCGCCTTCCACTCCGCCGAACCGAACCCCGTCGCCATCGAAGCGCTAGAAGCACTCCGGCGGCAGCCTTCTACCACCCCGCGACTACTCCACTGGGGGCTTCTCGTTGTAGACGCCCTGCCAGGCGCCGGAGGCGTTGAAGATGTGCCACACGCCGTCGATCTCATAGATGTCGTCGACTGCCATCACACCACTGGGCTGCAGGTAGTACCAGGTGTCGCCCTCCAGGAGCCAGCCCGTGGCCATCGAGCCGCCGGAGTACAAGTAGAACCAGTCGTTCCCGACCTTCACCCAGCCCGTGGCCATCGCACCGCCGTCGTCCAGGTAGTACCAGCGGTAGCCGATGAACGCCCAGCCGGTCAGCATGGCGCCGTCATTGTCGAGGTAGTACCACTTGCCGCCCTCCTGGAGCCAGCCGGTCTTCTGGGCACCGTCGTCGGAGCCGAAGTAGAACCACCTGCTGCCCATCCTCTTCCAACCGGTGACCATCGCGCCGGTGGTGAGGTCCAGGTAGTAGCCGGTGTTGTTGACGATCGTGTAGCCCGTGGCCATCAGCTTGGTACTGGGATCCAGGTAGTACCAGCTGCCGCCGACCTGCACCCAGCCCCCGATGAAGCGGGCGCCCGAGGCGAGGTAGTAGCGCCAGCCACCAGCCTCCTGCACCCATCCAGTGCGCATGTAGCCCCGGGAGTCGAAAGTGTACTCGACCCCGTCGATGACCATGTCGACGCCGGCGGGATAGGAGCCGTTCGGGTACTCGTACCACCAGCCCTTGGCGTCCTGCTTCCACGTGCCCCTGACGGGCGCGGGATCCCGCGGGGGGAGGTGGGTCGCCTGGGCGGCCCCGGCGGACGAGGTGTCAGCGGCGTTCGCGACCCCCGAGACAGCGCCCAGGCCGACGCCCAGGGCGAGAGTTGCTGCGACCGCGATCAAACGTCCTACGCGGCCTCGTATTGTCAGTGCCATAACGGATCACCTTTTCTCCACATCTTTGTAGGGTGATACTCACGTTACCACCAAACCTACAGCGGACATAGGTGTTCTGGACAACATGCGACGACAACGCGTTCGGCCCCAGTTCCGTGAACAGTCGGGGCAGCCAGTGCACCACGCCCCCGGTCGGACTGGCGCCGCCCCAGCGTCCTTCAGCGGGCAGTGGGACGCCCCTCGGGCATGCCCTAGGGGGCGACGTCCTCACTCTCGGATCCGTTCCAAGCGCCCACCCAGGCCCCATTGATCTCGAAAGCGTGGGGGACGCCGTTGATCTCGACGATCCCGTAGGCCATCACCCCATTGGGTTGCAAGTAGTACCACGTGCCCCCCAGTTGGAGCCAACCCGTGGCCATGGCGCCGGAGGGCTGCATGAAGTACCAGTCGTCGCCGACCTTCACCCAACCGGTGACCATGGCGCCGCTGGAGTCCATGTAGTACCACACGCCCCCCACTTCGAGCCAACCGCCCATATGGGCCAGGGCGGGGGAGCCCTTCATGTAGTACCACGTTCCGTCGACCTGCACCCAGCCCTCGCCGGCCCGGGCACCCGAAGGATGGTAGTAGCGCCAGCCCTTGGCGGAGCGCACCCATCCGGTGCGCATGTAGCCTTCGGCGTCGAAGGTGTACTCGGTCCCGTTGATGACCATGTCGGTTCCAGCGGGGTAGGAGCCGTCCGGGAGCTGGTACCACCAGCCCTTGGAATCCCGTTTCCACACGCCGTCGACGGCGGCCTGCGACCCCGCAGCCGCCTGGGCGGCCCCGGCGGACGAGGCGTCAGCGGCACTCGCGACCCCGGGCAGTACGACCAGGCCGGCACTTAGAGCCAGAGCCGTGACAGTTGCGAGCACGCGCCTGGTGCTTCCTTGTGCGTTCAGCGCCATGGCTATTCACCTTTCTTCCACCTGCGGATGGTTTCGGCCAGGCTAACACCGGGGTTGACCGATTCCCAGGATTTACCGGTAACTTTCAAGTAGTCCGGAGGAATGGCCGATGATCACGGCGAAAAAACCGGCACTGCGGCGCGCCGCAGTGCCGGTCCAGCTGGGGCCACACGATTTCCCAGCCGCTTTCTCCGCCCTACTCGTTGCTCTCGCGCGCTTCTTCCACGATCGCGCGCCGCAGCGGGGCGGACAACTCCGAGGCCGCGAGGATCAGGGCGACCCCTCCCACCGCGGTGGCCAGGAGGGCGCCGAGAGTACCCCACAGCTCGGCCCCGCCCACTACGGGGATGATGAAGAGGAATCCGATCAGCATCGACCCGGGGATCATGAGCAGCGCCGGCACCCCGATCTCGATGCGGCGCGCGCGGTCCATGAAGGCCAACGGCGAGCCCATGCGGAACAGCGCCCGGGCCTGCTCCGCCGAGTCGATGGCGCGGATCGCCTGGTTGACGGCCGTGGAGATCGCGCCCAGCGCCAGTGCGATGCAGAAGGTGAGGATCATGCCCCTGAGCATGTCGTCGCCGACCATGCGGCTCACGGGATCGTCACCGGCCATTCCCCCGACCACGGACAGAGTCGGGTAGAGGACTCCGACCAGGAAGCCGACCAGGGCGACCGGCCCGAAGGAGCGCCACAGGCTGCGGGGGTCGTCGACCAGGCGCCGTCCGGCGAGCACCGTCTGGGGGCGGCGGGCGATGGCGGCGATGAGGCGGCCCAGCAGGGACACGCTCCACACGCCGATGAGGTTGACGATCAGGAAGATCGCCGCCAAGAAGCCGAACAGTGCGGTCATACCGATGGCGAATCCCGCGTTCACCAGACGCGACCCAGCGGCCATCCACACGACCAGGAGCACGGCGCCCACCACGACGCCGATGGGGGTGACCCTGTCGGCTTTCTGGCGCCGGGTGACGCCCAGGGGGGTGATGGCCACCTTGCGCATGCCGAACCAGGCGGACAGCGCGGCCAGGACGATGATCGCCAGGGCGGCTCCCAGCAGGAGCAGCACGCCGACCCACATCTCGGAGGCGGCCATCGGCCAGCCCTGGAAGGAGATGAGCCCCCATGCGGGCAGGGTCACCGCGTAGAGCGCGGACCCTACGACGACGCCGATCCCGGCGTGCGCGGCGGTCTCGACGACGCAGGCGAGTTTGGCCGCGCCCGGGCCGAGCCCGATGAGCCGTAGGACGGCCAGGTCGTGGGCGCGCCTGCTCATTCCCAAGCGGGCAGCGGCGGCACCCATCGACAGGACCGGGACGATGAGCAGCGTGGCCGCGAAGTAGGCGAGCGCCGTGTACATGGTCCCGCCCCCCTGCCCCATCTGCTCGGAATAGGCCGCGTCGAAGCGGGAGGCGCGCGCCTGGAAGGCCCCCACCCCGCCCAGGACCGCCAGGAACACCGCGTGGGGCAGGGCGAAGGCGATGACCGTGAGGACCGATGTCGCGCGGTCCCTGCCCCTCAGGATCGCGCTGGCCGCTGCGAGGACCGGGTTCATCGTGATGCCTCCATGTCGATGAGGCCG
Source organism: Schaalia georgiae DSM 6843 (assembly GCF_000429245.1). Classification (GTDB taxonomy): domain Bacteria; phylum Actinomycetota; class Actinomycetes; order Actinomycetales; family Actinomycetaceae; genus Pauljensenia; species Pauljensenia georgiae. The sequence goes on along the minus strand of NZ_AUBM01000009.1, from coordinate 105,190 downwards.
TCGCGCATGTGGATGGTGTGGGGGACCCGCGAGGCGACCCCGGCGTCGTGCGTGACCAGGATGAGCGTCGCGCCGGTCGCCGAGCACGCGCTGGTGAGCAGGCCCATGACCTCGGCCCCGGTCGTCTGATCGAGGGCGCCCGTCGGCTCGTCGGCGAAGATCACGGCCGGGTCGGTGGCCAGCGCCCGCCCGATGGCGACGCGCTGCGCCTGTCCGCCGGAGAGTTGCCCCGGCCGCGCGCGCCCCGCCCCGTCGAGGCCGAGGTTGGCCAGGATCGAGCGCGCTTTCGCGACGGCCTCCGCCTTGGCCGTCCCGGCCAGCATGAGGGGCATCGCGATGTTCTCCTCGCAGGGGAGCTCGGGCAACAGCTGCCCGTCCTGGAAGACGAAGCCGAAGGAGCGCAGGCGCATGGCGGACATGGCGCGCTCGGACAGGGAAGTGGTCTCCACGCCCCCGACGGTGATCCTCCCCGCAGTCGGGCGCAGCACCCCCGCCAGGCAGTGGAGCAGCGTGGTCTTCCCGCTGCCCGACGGCCCCATGATGGCGACCTGCGTCCCCTGGGGGAGCGAGAGGTTGATGCCCGCGAGGGCGTGGACGGGGCTCTGGCCCCGCATGTAGGTTTTGACGAGTCCTTGGGCGGTGATCGCGCCGTTGGCCGGAGTGTTCGTTGACATGCCCACCACTCAACTACATCCGCTCCGGGCGGGGTACTGGGTGTCGCCCCCGTTCCCCCCTGAGACTCCCCTGATGCGTGTTCGGGGAGTGCCCGGAACGCCAGCACCGGAGCGTGGCGGCCCCGAACGCGGCCGGGCCGCGGACACGGGCGCGCCAACCCCGAACGCCAGCGCACACCGCCCTAGAACGCTTCGGTGACGACCGCCCCCGCCCCCAGGTCCCGCAGGACGGCCGTGGCGTCGGCCACCATCTCCGGTGAGCCGCACACGTGGAAGTCGCACTCAGCCGCCTGATCGCCGAACTCCGCGAGCGCCGCCGTGACGCGCCCGCGGAAGGCGCCGTCAACGTCCTCGCGGGTGACGCACCGGGTAACCGGCGGCATCGGGTCGTCGAGAGCCCGGGTGAGGTCCTCGGCGCTGGTGCGGCACCCGAAGAGCAGGCGGTCGGATTCACGCGGGTCCTGGGCGAACACGGGGAGGAAGGGCGCCAGGCCCGTCCCCGTGGCGACGAAGACGCGGCGGCGGGACGAGTCCGTGGCGGTGAAGGACCCGAATGGCCCTTCCAGCAGAGTGCGCGAGCCCTGCTCGGCGCCGACTGCGAAGCGGGCGCCGCGCCCCCGTGTGCGGGTGTCGATGAGCAGGCGCAGTCGGCGGCCCTCCAGGGAGGCGATCGAGTAGTCGCGCCACTCGTGGTCGGCCACCCGCAGGCGCACGTACTGCCCGGGCCACCATTGGGGCGCGTCGTCGTCCAGGTCGAGGACGAGTTCGACGACTGAGGGCGTCACTGCGCGCGAGGAGACGACGCGAGCACCGAGCTTGCCGGGGAACTGAAGCCCCTGCCCAGGTTGCTGCTCCCGCTCCTCCCCTCCGGCCGCGCGCTTGCCACCGTGGGCTCCGGGCGCTCCGGCGTCCTGGCCCTTCCCGCCGGGCCCGGTGGCCGCTGCGCGCGGCTGCTGGCCGGGGCCCTCTTCGATGGCCCGCATGATCTGGTTATGGCCCGCCGGACCCAGCACCTGGCACGCCGCCGACATGCCCGCCATGAGCGCCCCCGCGATGCCGAGGAAGCCCGCGTCCTGCCCTGTCAGGTATAGGCCGTCGATGGGGGTCCTCGGCGTGGTGAGGCGCTTGCGGTAGCGCTCGGGGGTGGCGGGGATCCCGTAGAAAGCCCCGGCGGGATGCGAGGTGTAGTGCTCGACGGTCAGGGGGGTGCCCACCTCGACGCGGCGCACTGCGGCGCGCAGTCCGGGCACCGCCGAGTCCGCCAGGGCGATGAGCCCGTCGGCGATGACTGCCTTGAGGCGGGCGTAGTCGGCTCCGCGGTCCCCCTTGGCAGTGCCCTCCCACGCCTTGAACGCCCTGGGGTCGGCGAAGGCGAGGATCTCCGCGGTGGTGCGCCCCTCCCCCGCCTTGACGGAGGGGAAGGAGCAGAACGCCGCGCGCGGCCCGCCCGCCAGGAGGTCGGCCGTGGCCCCCTTGATGTCGTCGTGGTCGGTGGTCGTGCTCACCCACACGTTGGAGCCATCGACGCCGTCGGGCAGTTCGGACAGCTCCAGGTAGACGCTGACGGCGGAGAGGCCGGGTCCGACCTCGTCGATGGCGCTGCGCACGCCCCGGGTGGCCGCGCCGACGGGGCCGTCGGTGGGCAGAAGGCGGTTGTAGGTGGGGCCCGCCCCCGCTCCGGAGACGACCACGGGCGCACGGTGGATGATTTCGTGTGGATGGGGGCCGGAGCGGTCGATAACGCGCACGCCGACCGCGCGCCCGTTCTCGACGAGGATCTCGCGGACCTCCTGGCACACCCGGATCCGGCCGCCGTGGGCCTCGATGCCGTCCTCGATGGCGCGTGCGATGCGGGCACTGCCCCCTTCGGGGAACCACGCGCCCTCCAGGTAGTGGGCGACTACCGTCGCGTGCGCCACGAAGGCGCTGCGCGCGGGCTCGACGCCGTAGTCGCCCCACTGGGAGGCCAGGAGGGCGCGGAGCCGGGGGTCGCGGAAGCGGCGCTCCAGGTAGGCCTTCGTGGTGTCCAGGGCGCAGCCGCGGCGCACCCGCTGGGCGAGGCGGATGAGGGGCTCGACGAATCGCGGCACCATTTCCCGCGCGTAGGCGAGCGTCCCCCACGCCGCGGCCGCCTCGATGTCGCGGAAGTAGCGGCGCACGGCCCGCGCCTCGTGGGGGAACGCGGCGACGAGGGCGTCCTCGTACTCGCGGCGCCCGGCGGGGACCCGGAAGTCGGTGCCCGGGTAGACGAAGCGGTCGTAGTGGCGGGGCATCGGCCTCCAATGGACCTGTCCGCCGGTGAGGTAGTCGAACGCCCTGCGGAACATCTCGCCCTCGCCGAGGCCGCCCAGGTAGTGGACCCCCACGTCCCAGGAGGCCCCGCCGCGCCGGAAGGCGTGGGTGAGCCCGCCGGGGACGGAGTGCTTCTCCAGGACGAGGACCCTCTTGCCCGCCGTCCCGGCCAGGAAGCCCGCTGTTGAAAGGCCGCCGATCCCTGATCCGATGATGATCGCGTCGTACATCTCTTCTCCTAGCTAGACACTGTCTAGCAACGACAGTAGCACTCGACCTGACAGTGTCAAGTGGGTGTGCGACACTGGTGGCATGACGGATTCACCCAACTCCGACCGCGGCGGCCTGCGGGCCGCCATCCTCGCCACCAGCCGCGAGCTCCTGGACCACGGGGGCCCCGCTGCCCTGTCGATGCGCGAAGTGGCGCGCAGGGCGGGGTGCACCCACCAGGCCCCCTACCACTATTTCCCCAACCGCGAGGCCATCCTGGCCGCGCTGGTCGCCGAGGGCTTCACGGGCCTGGCCGACGCCCTCCACCGCGCCCGCACCGACAACGCCGGCGCCGACGCCTCCGGCATCGTCGTCGCCACGGGCAGCGCCTACATCGACTTCGCGCTGTCCAACCCGGGCGTCTTCCGCATCATGTTCCGCTCGGACATGTACGACCCCACTGCCCACCCCGACCTCCTCGAAGCAAGCGATCGGGCGCGCGCGGAACTGTCCGCACTGGCCCGGGAGGTCTTCGGCGCCGACGCGACCGCCGAGGCGGAGGCCGCCCTGTGGGCCTACGTCCACGGCGCGTCGTGCCTGCTCATCGACGGCCCCGGTGCCCTCGGCCCGGCCACCACCGAGGAGAAGAGGCGCTTCGCCTCGCGACTCCTCCACTCGGGCGCCCTGCGGCCCTGAGGGGCCACCACTGCTCCGAGGCCCCTCCGGTCAGGGGTTCTCCATGTTTCGCGGCGCAAGCGGCGTGTGGCGCCGCGTCCCGAGGACAGGCCGGGCTGCCGGGCACCACCCCCCTGCGCAGGACCCACACGGGACCTCCAGCGGCACTGGGCACAGCAGAACGGTCCGAAATGCGTCTGAGTCTCGCCGCACTGGGACGGCATTGAGGCGCTCTGGTCCAAAATGCGTCTCAGTTACCCCGATTTCTGCAGAATCGGCCGATTTATCCCAGACCCAGACGCATTTTGGACCAACTCCCCACCAACCCCCCGTTCCCACTGGAAACCCAGACGCATTTTGGACCACCGCGACCGCACCCCGTCGCGTCGAGCACCCGACCCACGTCCTCCCCGATCCTGCCGCCCGAACATGGCCGGTCCCTTGGCGCCAGCACGCTGGTCGCCCCGCCGCCCGCCTGGCTCATTCCACTTCCCGTACACCCGCATCCGCTGTAGGGTGAAAGCGTTCACATTCACCAACGATAGGAGACAGTATGGGACTGGAGGACAAGTTCCAGGAGGCCGTCGGCGGTGCGACTGGGAACGAGGAGCTGCGTTCCGATGGCCAGAAGGACCGCGCTGCGGGCTCTATCGGCCAGATCGTTGACGAAGCCAAGGAGAAGCTCGGTGACGCCAAGGAAGCAGTGACCGACAAGATCGAAGAAGTCAAGGACAAGCTCACCGGGAAGTGATCCCGATGGGCGTGCGCCGCCGGGGCCGATCGGCCCCGGCGGCGCGCTTTCCCCTGGCGCGCACGCGAGGCGCCCCGCCCGAGCAGGTGACCGGCGACCCGCAGGTGACGACTGCCCAGGACCTCCTGTCGCGGATCCTGCACTGAACCGGCCCGTCCACGGCGCTGCGGCGCACGGCGGCGCTTTGGAGCGCCCGGCCGCCGCACCCGGACCCCTACATCTGCCACACGAGGTGCCCGCTGTCCACGGCCAGCCAGAAGCGCGACACGGCGTCCGCCCACACGGTGGGCCTCTGCGTCTGCGCGGAGTGCTGGGCGCCGGGGATCGGGGTCTCCACCGCCCCGACCTCGCGGGCCTCGCGCCTGTAGTCGCTGACGGGCCATGCCGTGTCCTCCGCCCCGTAGACGACGTGGATCGGCAGGCCCGTGGCGCGCAGTTCGGCGCTGCTGGGGCGCTGATCCGCCAGGATCGCACGGATGCCCATCAGGTTCCCCGTGGAGGTCGCCAGCGCACGCACGCGGATGAACTCCTCCCAGACCAGCCCCGGCCTCGTGAAATCAGTGCCGGGGAAGAAGGCGGCGAGGACGCACTCGCGCCCGGCTGGGCCAGCCGGAACCGGATCGGGTGCCGGCCCGTCGGCGTCTTTCGCCGTGTTCCCCGAGGAGAAGAGTGTGAGGGAGGCGAAGAGCTCGGGCCTGGCGATCGCCGCGGCGCGCGCCACCACTCCTCCGAAACTGTGCCCCAGCAGGTGCACGCGCTGCCCCGCTCCCCATGCGGACGCGATGGCCGTCACATCCCCGGCGAAGCCGCCGAGCCCGTAGGCGCCCGCGCCCGTGGGGGCGGCCGAGTCGGCCTGGCCCCTCTGGGAGTAGGCGAGCACTTCGAAGCCCCGGTCCACCAAGTCGGATATGGGGAGGCGGAAGTCCTCCTTCGACCCGGTGAACCCGGGGACGAGCAGCGCTTTCGGGCGGCCCGTCCCCGCTGCTGCTGAGCGCGGGCCGCCGGCCGGCGGGGCGGGGGCCGCAGTGGCCGACGAGGCGGGGGCCGGTGGCCCGTGGTACGCGGACAGGGGGCCGCAGGGGGACGGGATGGACACGCATTCGACACTGCGGGGGACGGGGAGGGAGGCGAAGGGCGCCATGGGCGCGAAACTCATGGATGTCACACCATCCAGTGTGCCGCACCGGCGGACCCGGGCGCGGGCGAACGGGGACCCCTCCCCCGCCGGGCGGGCCGCCGCTCGGGTGACGGACCCGGGCGCGGGCGAACGGGGAGGCGCCCCGGGGGGCGCGGCAATATCTTCCGCGGTGGATGCCGCGCGCTTCCCGTGGCCGCCGTCCCAGCGCCAGTCCCACCCCCTTGTGCCACCCTACTCATGTGTGTACACTTCCCGTACGAAAGGAGTGGTCATGCCCCCCGCGAAGACCCACCGGATGGACTTGCGCGCGACCGAGCGCCAGAACCTGCTCATCCGCCAAGCAGCGGCTGTGACGGGCCGCAGCGTCAGCGACTTCGTCTTGACCTCCGCAACGCTGGAGGCCGAGAGGGCACTGGCCGATCAGCGGGTGTTCTCCGTTTCCGAGGACCAATTCGCCCGGTTCCAGGAGATCGTCGACCGCCCGGTCGCCGACATGCCGAAACTGCGGAAGCTGCTGAACCGCCCCTCCCCCTTCGGCAAGCACTACGCCATCGGATCCGCCTGAGGGGCCGACGGCGATGTACGCCGAAGTCCTCCAAGAGCCCCGTCGCCTCCGGCGCGGCGACGAGCGTTCCGCCTTCCGCTCCGGCAAGGCCGAACTGGACGACTGGTTGCACCGATTCGCCTGGCAGAACCAGGACCAGGGGAACACGGTCGTCTACGTCGCAGCGCAGGGAACGGAAGTGCTCGGCTACTACGCGCTCTCGACCGCTTCCGTCACACGAACGGAGCTCCCGTCGTCGTTGGCGCCCCGGCGGCGTCCCGAACCCTGCCCCTGCATCCTATTGGCGCGCCTCGCGGTGGACGAGCGCGTGCAGGGCACGGGGATCGGGAGCGGTCTGCTGCGCGACGCGTTCGCACGCAGTCTCGAGGCGAGCCGCATCATCGGGGCCGCCGCGCTGCTGGTCCACTGCGCGGACGGGAACGCGCGCGACTTCTACCTGGCGAACGCGGAATTCGAGGCCTCGCCGGCCTCCGACACGCAGCTCATGGTGTCATTGCGGGCCATACGCCGCTTGCTCGAGGCCTCCGCTTAGGCGACCGCGCGGGCCCGCGCCACAACACAGGGCCCGCCAAAGCGAGGGGCCGGGGAGTCCGCGCGGATCCCCCGGCCCTTCGGCGCGTCGATTCGGGCGGTGTCAGTTAGCCCCTTCGGTGATCTTCAGGGTGAAGCTGGTCGTGGCGCCGTCGGGGCTGGTCAGCGTGACGGTCACGGGGGCATCGTCCTCGCCCAGCGGCTTGAGGGGGTGGATGGTGATGATGTCCTTCTCAGACTTGCCGACTTCGGCGACAGACGGATCGGAGACATTGATCTGCCATTTCACGGCGTTCTGCCCGCTGGGCAGTTTCACTTTGAGGTCGCGCTTCTCGGGAACGGAGACCCCGGCGCCGTCGACCGCGTCGAGGGTCTTCTCGACCGTCTTGGTGTCCTTGGGGGTCGTGTACGAGTGGGCGGTGTCGGTCTCGCCGCAGGCCGCCAGGGAAACGGCGAGGGAGGCGGTCACCAGTGCTGTGAGGATGGAGCGCTTTCTCATACCCACCATCGTAAGGGGAAGGCCGTGCGCTGTGGCGCCCGCCCCACGATCTAGGACGATGTCACAGTCCAACGGGGGAACGGGGGCCTGATGTGAGAGAATCGAGGGAACCGCATAGACGCGGACTATCCAGGGAAGGGAACTGCCTTGTCGAAATTCACCGAGCGCTCCACCGCTCCCATCGAGAACACCACGATCGTCAACCAGCTGTCGCACCGGACCTTCCGCCGTTTCACCGATGAGAGGCTCACGGACGAGCAGGTGGACACCCTCGTCGAGGTGGCGCGCCGCACCGCCACGTCCTCCTTCTTGCAGCAGACCACGATCCTGCACATCACCGACCAGCGGGTCCGCGACGAGATCGCCGCCGCCTCGGGCCAGCCCTACGTGGGCGGCGACAAAGGGGACCTGTTCGTCTTCCTGGTCGACATGTACCGCAATAAGAGCCTCCGCGAGGAGATGGGCGTGGACTCGCGGGCCGCCTCGTCGATGAACCTGTTCATCTGCGCCGCAGAGGACGCGATACTGGCGGCGCAGAACACGGTGACGGCCGCGGAGTCGATGGGGCTGGGCACCGTCTTCCTCGGCTCGATCCTGGGCGATCCCCGCCGCCTCATCGCCGCCATGGAACTGCCCGAGCTCACCTTCCCGATCCTGGGCCTGCTGGTCGGCCACTCGGAACAGGAGCCGTTGTACCGCCCGCGCCTGCCGCGCGACGTGGTCTTCGCGCGCAACACCTACCCGCGCGTGGACTCCTTCCGCCAGGCCCTGGCCGAGTACGGCACGGAGGTCTCGGAGTACTACGAGGCGCGGGGCGGCTCCGCACGGTTCGACGACTTCGGGCAGTTGGTCGTGGCCTCCCTGGGCACGGGCGGCGCGCACGTGTCACCGGTCCTGGAGACCCTGCACGAGCAGGGGCTGTGCTTGTTCTAGGCGCGGTTGCGAATGGGAGGGGGCCCAGGTGCAATACGATGAGCCCATGCCACGCCTGGGTTTCGATACGTACGTCTTCATAGAGCGCATCGCGGCCAACGCCGCGGCCCTGCACCCGTTCCCGGAGCACCACGTCGGACTGGTCCGCGAGGCGCTGGCCGACGCCGGCCTGGAGGTGTCGGTCCTGGGGCCGGACGCCCCCGAGGTCGGGGAGGCCGTGTACTTCCAGTCGGAGCCGATGGACGACGACGCCCTGGGGCTGCTGGCCGACGCCCTGACGCTGCGGGGCATCGGAGCGTACGCGTACGCCCTCGTCGGAGACTCCATTGGCGACGACCTGGGGTCGATCGCCCTGTTCACACGGGTCGGGGACGTGTTCCCCCGCGCCGGGCGGGGCGTCCTCATGACGCGGATGTGGATCAGCCGCTCCCCTGTGCGCAAGGCGGTGACGTGGGCGTTCGGCTCGCCCGCCGACTTGGACGAGGCGAATCTGCTGCTCTCGGAGCGCTTCGAGACCGAACCGGTGCTGGACCCGCGTGGCATGGCCGCCATCGAGATCCTGCACCCCGAGTTCGCGGCGGGCACGGCGGAGCCGATGACGCTGCTCGACGAGATCTTCCAGGTCCTGGGAGCCGCGGGTTTCGAGGGGATCACCATGTGCAACGACCCGGGCGCCGGCCCCGTCCCGGACACCGACGAGGCGGAGGCGCCGGGGTGAGCGCGCCCTTCCTGGTGTCGGCCTGCCTGGCGGGCATCCCATGCCGTTACGACGGCGGCGCCAAGCCCGATCCCGCCATCGTCCGCGCTGTCGCTGAGGGCCTGGCCTTCCCCGCGTGCGCGGAGGTCGCTGGGGGCCTGCCCACGCCCCGCCCGCCAGCGGAGATCCGAGGGGGCGGTGGCGCGGACGTGCTGCGGGGGACGGCGCGCGTGGTCACCGAGCAGGGCGCCGACGTGACCGCCGAGTTCGTGGCTGGTGCGCGCAGGGTCGCCGACGAGGCGGTGGCCCGGGGGGCGCGTACCGCCGTCCTACAGCCCCGCAGCCCCTCGTGCGGGTGCGGGCGCGTCTACGACGGCTCCTTCTCGGGCAGGCTCGTCGATGGGGACGGGGTCCTTGCGGCTGCCCTGAGGGCGCGGGGCATCGGGGTCCGCGCCCTCACCGGCTCTTAGCGGATCGCCTCCATGACTCTCACGGCGTCGAGGACCGGCAGGTAGGGCAGCGGGTCGACTTCGGAGGCCAGGACGTACTCCGTGAGCTGGTCGCGCACCACTTCGCGGAGTTTGGAGGGGTTCCAGGGCTTGGCGATGTAGTAGTCGAGGCCCGCCTCGTTGACCGCTCGGATCGTGTCGTCCTGGTCGGCCTGCCCGGTCACCAGAACCGTCCGCGTCGAGGCGAAGCGCGAGTCGGACATGAGGGCGACCAGGAAATCGACGCCGGTTTTTCCCGGCAGCCGGTGGTCGGAGAGCACGAGCGCCAACTCGTCCCCGTCCTCGTCGATCTCCTCCACGACGGCCCACGCGTCCTCGACGTTGTCGGCGGCCTCCAGGCGGATCGTGTCCCAGAACTGATCGAGATCGCGCTCGATAGCGGCTCGGACATCGGCCTCGTCCTCCAGGGACAGGATTGTCAGGGTCATGATTCCTCCTCGCGTTGCGGTTGGTTGTCTGGCAGTGGGGTGGCTGGCAGTCGGATCCGCATGGACGTGGCGCCCGGGCGGGAGTCGACGTCCAGCGTTCCCGAGTGGTCGGCGATGATCGAGCTCACGATCGACATGCCCATTCCCAGGCCGAAGCGCACGCGCCCGGCTTTGGTCGTGAAGTGCGGTTCGAAGATCTTATCGACCACCTCGGGGGAGATCCCGGGGCCGTTGTCGCTGACGGTGACCGCGACGCCGTCGCCGTCGGGCCGCACGCGGATCGTGATGCGCGCGGGGGCGTCTGCGCGGGCGGGCGCGGGGTCGGGGCCCCGGTAGTGCCCGGTCTCGGCGCCGATCCGGGCGGTTCGCACGTCCTCGTTCTCGTCCTCGATGGCTTCGGCGGCGTTGATGATGAGGTTGGTCCACACCTGCTGCAGTTTCGCGGGGTGGGCGCGGACCAGGGGGACGTCCTCGTAATCGCATTCGACTCTGATGCCGCGCACCCGGTGGGAGGTGAGGCGGAGGACGTCGTCGATGCCCTCGCGCACGTCCACGGCTTTGAGGTCGGAGTCATCGGGGCGCGCGTAGCCCTTGAGGGACTGGGTGAGCTCGATGACGCGCGCGGAGGCGGCCAGAACGGAACGGAGGGAGGAGCCCAGGCGCGCCCCCGCCAGCGCGGCCTCGACCTGGGGCCCGCCCCCGGCCAGCAGTTGGCGGGCGGTTTCGGCGTCGGCGACGCCCGCGCGCACGAGGCGCCTCGCCCCGTTGCGGTCGCCGGCGATGGGCGTCAGCTCCTTGATGAGCACCCTTTCGGCCGCGGTTGAGCGCGGGGGCGCGGTGAGCGCCCTGGTCATCGCGTCGCGCTGGGCACTGGTGGAGGAGGAGGCGGCCAGGACCGTGTCCACGTCGGCGCGCAGGTGCTCGGCTGCGCGCACCAGGGCGGTGACGGGGTTGTTGAGCTCGTGGGCGATCCCGGCGCTCAGCTCGCCGAGCATGGCGAAGCGGGCGCGCTCGACCAGTTCCGCGCGGGTGCGGCGCAGGTCCTCGAGGGTGGCGGCGAGGGCCTGCTTCTGCTGCTCGAGGTCCTCGGCCAGCATCGCGTTCTCCAGGTGGAGGTCCTCGGCGCGCATGAGGCGGCGCGTGAGGGAGCGGATCGCCAGGGCCGTCAGGGTGGAGCCGATGGCCGGGTCCCGCGCCAGGACGATCTGCAGCTGCTCGGTGGTGAGGCGCACCAGCACGGTCTCGGTGGTGGTGACGCCCGTGAAGAAGGCGTTCTCCCCGCGCGCCAGGGACACGAGGCCGATGAGGGGGCCCGAGGAGGCCAGGTGCGCCAGGACCTCGCCCCGGGACGAGTCCCGGTGCAGGCTGACTTTCCCATCGAGGACCAGGTGGACGGCGCCGACGGGTTTGCCCTGGGTGACCAGCTGGGTGCCCTTGGGGACGACGAGGCGGGGGCGGGCGCCCAGGACCCTTTCAACGCCTTCGAGCAGTTCGAGGACGACGGAGTGCTCGCTCCTGCCCAGGCCCTCCAGGAGGGGCCCTTGCACGGCGAAGGACGGTGGGCGCCCGATGAGGTCGAGGACCTCCCCGGCACCGCAGCCCTGCGCCTGCAGGCGGCGCACCATCGTGGAGTAGGACTGGCCGACCAGCAGGGGGACTGTCCACGGGGACTTGAGGACGGAGGCGAGGCGGTCGGACTCGGTGGATCTGGCGAGGTCGCGGTGCTCGGCGCGGTCGGTGACAGCGATCCACTGGATGGGGGCCAGCGCGTCCAGGTCGGCCGCGGCGTCGATGAGGGCGTCGATGTCGGCGACCTCGGAGGTGGCCACGCCCAGGACCACGCGGTCGTCCGTGCCCAGTCCGGCCTGGTAGTCGGGCAGGTCGTCGGGGGCGTCGACGCGGTCGAAGCAGAGGTTGGGGAACGCCCACGCGAGGTCGCGGGTGAGGGGGACGGCGATGCGGTCGGAGTCGTCCCCGACGATGAGCACGTGGACGTGGGTGTCGAGGCGGTGTCCGCCGCTGCGCACGTCGGTGCGCTGGCGCACATGGTCGTCGGAGGGGCCGGGGCCGAGCGTCCACCCGGTTGCCAGGCCCGGGGGCCCGTCGTCCTTCCGGGCCGGTGGCTCCTCCGCCGCGCGTTCCATGTCACACCACCCCGAGAGCGCCCCAGGTGAGGGGGGCGACGAAGGCGAGCAGGATGATGCCCACCAGCCCGACGGCCACGCCGACCACGACCATCTCGCGCGTCGGCGTGGTGCCCGTGGAGTAGGCGATGGCATTGGGGGGCGTGGAGATGGGCAGGCACATGCCCAGGGAGCACCCCAGCGCCAGGACGATCGCGATCTCAGTGGCCGAGGTGGACACCGAGGCCGCCAGTCCCATGCCCATGGGGACCAGCAGGTTGGCCGAGGCCGAGTGCGAGATGACGTTCGACGTGGCCCATCCGACCAGGGCGAGGACCAGGATGAGCAGGGCCCCGGGGATCGAGGCCCATTGGATGGAGCCGAGCATCCATTTGTCGAGGCCGGTGGAACTCACCCCGGCCCCCAGGGCGATGCCGCCGCCCACCAGCCACAGGACCGGCCAGTCGAGGGCGCGCAGGTCGTCGCCGCTCATGACTTTTGTGATGAGCAGGACGACGACCGGCAGGAAGCCGACGATGTTCGCCGAGATGCCGTGGAGGGCCTCGGTCATCCACGCGAGGATGGTGGCGCCCGCGGCCACGTAGAAGATGATCGCGTTGCGCCCGGTCTGGAAGCGGGCGGAGGTGTCGATGTCGAATTCGGCGTCCGCCGGGATGTAGCGCCACGAGATGAACAGCCAGGATCCGACTAGGACCACCAGCATGAGGGGGACTGCGGCGAGCATCCACTGCAAGAAGGTGACCTCGATCCCGGCGCTCTCCAGCGCGCCCAGGGCGATGGCGTTGGGGGGCGTGCCCACTGGGGTCCCCATGCCGCCGACGTTGGCGGCGACCGGGATGGACAGGGCGATCCCCGTGCGCGCCCTCCCCTTCGGCAGGGCGGTGATGACGGGCATCATGACGGCGAACATGGTGGCGGTTGTGGCGGTGTTCGACATGAACATGCTCATCAGGGCGGTGATGAGCATGACGCCCATGACCGTCAGACGGGGCTTGCCGGTAAAAGGTTTGAGCAGCACTGCGGACAGCGCGCGGTCCACCTTGTACTTCGCGGCGCCGTCGGCCACCATGAACCCGCCCAGGAACAGGATGATGACGGGGTTGGCCAGCGCCCCGAAGAAGCGCGTGTAGGGCGGCGCCCCGTCGGCGACGGGCAGCAGGGCGTGGTCGGAGATCAGCAGGACCTCCAGGAAGATGACGAGCACCGCGGTGCCGGCCAGCGGCACCGCCTCGGTCACCCACAGCAGGATCGCCGCCAGGAAGATCCCGAACATCCGCGTGCCCGAGGCGTCCAGGCCGGGCAGTTGGACGACCAGGCAGACAGTGATCGCAGTGATCGCGCCTATGATGCCGACCACTTTCGCAGGGCTGGGAGCAGCCTTCTTCCGGGGGCCGCCGCGCCGCGTGGACATGTTCTGCGCGGAGCGCGGGTCGATGGCGATCCCGCCTTTGCGTCGTTGTGCCATTGTGGGAAGACCTCGTCGTCTTTGTGTTTCCTACCCCGCCAGTCTATGCCCTTTGCCACATTTCTGGTAGCGGACCGGCCGATGTGGACTATCTGCCACTGTCCGGCGCCCGGTTGCCGCTCCGGGGGGCACTCCTGGGACACTAGGGGCATGACTGACTCCGCGCGCGCGCCCCGCCTGGCCCCCGTCGAGGTGGCCTCCTGCGGGGCGCTCTCGGGACTGGCGGTGACTTTCGGCGTGGCCTCAGCGGCCACGCCGGTCTTCCACACACTCTTCCAGGTGGCGACCGCCATCCCCCTTGCGATGATCGCCCTGCGGATGCGCAGGCGCGCGTGGGCGGGGGCGTTCGCCGCGACTCTGCTCATGTCGTTGGCGGTGGGGGGCGTGGCCGCAGTGGGCCGCGTCTTCCAGTCGTGCGTAGTGGGCATCATCGTGGGCGGCCTCCACCGCCGGCGCGCGCGGGCGGCGTTCGTGTGGCTGGTCGCCGTGGGCCTCGGCGCCCTGTGGGGAGCGGGGACGGGAGTGGCGTTCTGGGTGCTGGAGGATCTGCGCCGCCTGGCCCTGGAGGCCATCCAGAAGTCGTTGGACGGTTTCTTGCGCCTGCTGGCGCACGTGCCCGGCGCCCAGGGCCCCGCCTCGGCCATGCAGGCGCTCAACCAGTGGTTCGTGGACTTCTGGTGGCTGTGGCTCCCCTTCACCCGCCTGGTGGGCGTGGTCGCGCTACTGGTCGTGGCGAAGTGGCTGCTGGGCAGGGTGCTCGACCGCATCGACTTGGACCGCGGCTGGGATCCGCTGGCGCCCGCTCTGGACGGCCGCCGGGAGGAGGGGACGGGCGCCCCTCCGCTCCCCCTTTCCCTGGCCGACGCGGAGTTCACCTACCCGGGGGCCGGCTCGCCGTCGTTGACGGGGGTGACGTTGACGCTGGAGGAGGCGTCGCTGACCGGGATCGTGGGCCCGAACGGATCGGGCAAGTCGACGCTGGCGCTGCTGCTGGCGGGGGCGGAGCCCACGGGCGGCTCCCGGCAGGGCGGCGGTGGTCTGGGACAGCGGGGCGGCATCACCCTGGTGGGCCAGCGAAGCGAGTTGCAGATGCTGGGGGAAACGGTCGCCGAAGACGTGCTGTGGGGCATGGACGCCCGCGAGCGCGAGCAGGTCGATCTCGCCGGGATCCTCGATCTCGTCGGCCTGGGCGCCCTGGAGTCGGCCAGCCCGCACCACTTGTCGGGCGGGCAGTTGCAGCGCTTGTCGTTGGCGGGGGCATTGGCGCGTTCGCCGCGGCTGCTGATCTCGGACGAGTCGACTGCGATGATCGACCGGGAGGGGCGCGCGCAACTCATGGGGGTCCTCGCCTCCCTCCCCTCACGGGGAATCGCAGTGGTCCATGTCACTCACGATGCCGGGGAGGTCGCGGGCGCCGAGCGCGTCATCCGAGTGGAGGGGGGCCGGATCGTCTACGACGGACCGCCCGGCGGCTGTCCGCCGACCGGCGCCCGGGGAGCCGAAGCGGTTCCGCAGGGGTGCCCTCCTGCCGCCCAGTCCGCCGCTAGGGCCATTGCGGAGGAGTCCCCGCAGGCGGCGACCCATGCGCCCAACGGAGCCGGGGCCGTCCCCGCTGCTCCGCCGGGAACGGGCGGGACACCGCAGGAGGATCCTGGCGCCACCCCGCCCGCGGTCCCCGCCGGGGCCGACCCCTCCCCCGCTTCCGGGGACCCACCGGCCCCCGCCTCGTCCGCCACCGGGGCCCCCGCCCTGTCAACTGCGGCGGAGAGCCTGTGGGCGGACCGTGTGGCGCACTCCTACGACGTGGCGACCCCGTGGGAGAACACCGTCCTGCGGGATGTCTCCCTGATCGTCGAGGCGGGCGAGGGCGTGCTCGTCACCGGCGACAACGGATCCGGCAAGACCACCCTGTCGCGCATCCTCACGGGGCTGATGGCCCCGACGTGGGGCAAGTGCACGCTCGGTGGGCGCGCCATGACCTCCCGGGTCGGCGACGTCGCGCTGTCCATGCAGTTCGCGCGCCTTCAGTTGCAGCGCCCGACCGTGCGCCTCGACATCCTCTCAGCGGCCGGCATGGGGCCCGTTATCGGCACCAGGCAGGGCCGCCACAGCGCGGAGGCCGACCGCGTCGTCGAGGAGGCGATGGCCTCGGTCGGCCTCGACCCCGCCCTGCAATCGCGCTCCATCGACGAGCTCTCGGGCGGGCAGATGCGGCGCGTCGCCCTGGCGGGACTGCTGGCATCGCACCCCAGGGTCCTCATCCTCGACGAGCCCATGGCGGGCCTGGACCAGGCCTCGCGCGACCTGCTCATCGCGGTGCTGGAGGAGCGCCGCCGCTCGGGACTGTCGGTCCTGGTGATCTCGCACGACCTGGAGGGGATGGACTCCCTGTGCCAGACGCACCGCCACCTCAGCGAGGGGGTCCTGTCATGAGTGAACGACGCAAACCCCGCAGGTCCTCCAGTTTCATACTGCCGCGCGCGCTGCCGTGGCCGTCCTTCCTCTCCAAGACGTGGCCGGGCACGCTGATCGTGTGCTGGACGGCACTGACGACTTTCGTGCTCACGATCCCCACCTGGGCGACGCTGGGCGTGGTCGCCGCCGTACTCGTGGCAGCCACGGCCCTGCTGCGCGTGCCAGCGGGGGCACTCCCCCGTCCGCCCGCGTGGTTGTGGAGCGGTTTCGTCGGCGGATGCGCGGGGGCGTGGCTCGGCGATGGCGTGGAGGTCTTCCTGCGCGCCTCATCCGTCGCACTCATTGTCGTGTGGGGGTCGTCGCTGCTCCTGTGGGCTGTGCCCACGACGGCGATGGCGGGGGCGCTGCGCGTCTTCCTGGCGCCCTTGCGCCCCTTCGGGGCGCCGGTCGACGAGTGGGCGCTGATCACGGGCGAGGCGCTGCGGGGCCTGCCGATGCTGCGCGACCAGGCCGGCGCGGTGATGGACACCGTCAGACTGCGGCTCGGCGACGAGATGGCGAGCATGCCGATGCGCGGGTACGCGCGCCTCGCGATCGATGTGGTGACCGCCTCGTTGTCCGCGGCGTCACGGGGGGCGGCCGAGACCGGACGCGCCATGTCGATGCGGGGCGGACTGCGCCCGCCCGTGGGCGAGCGCGTGTCACTGGGCTGGCGCGACCTGGTGGCCGCGCTGGTGTGCGCGGCTGCGGTGTCCGCGATCATCGCGGCGAAGATCCTGCTCTGAGCGCACGGGGGCGCTGCGGGCGCCGGCGCCCGGTTTGACGCGGACATGGAGCACCCCTTATGCTTTCAGGGCACGCGCGAGTGGCGGAATAGGCAGACGCGCACGGTTCAGGTCCGTGTTCCAGTGATGGAGTGGGGGTTCAACTCCCCCCTCGCGCACGATGAAGCCGCAGGTTATCCGACCTGCGGCTTTCGCGTGCCTGAGGGGCGACCGCCCCGCTCAATGAGCACTAGATTCCTCACTCTTGTGAGGACTACCTAATTTTTACTACCCTATCCCTCGTAATTCCCCATACGAGAGGCAACCATGAAGAGCCCCCTCAAGGCCCTCGGCGCGCTCGCCGCCGCAAGCGCCCTGTTCCTGGCCGGCTGCGGCGGCACCGCGTCCACGTAGTCCTCCGGTCCCCAGTCCACACCGGGCACCCGCACCATCGTCGACCACGCTGGCAACCAGGTGGAACTGCCCGCCCAGATCACCCGCGTGGCCATCGACCAGATCCCCATCGAATCGACCTACCTGGCGTACTTCGACGGGAAGGCCCCCTACCTGGTCGCCATGTCGGCGGCCCGCGTCAAAGCCATGTCGAACACGATCGCCGCCCAGATGGCCCCCGAGATGCTCCAAGTCCAGACCGACTACTACGACAACGGCGAGCTCAACGCCGAGTCCCTGGCCAGTATCGGCGTCGACGTGGTCCTGTACAACGCGTTCAACAAGGAGCACGGCGAGATGTTCCGCAAAGCGGGGATCCCCGCAGTGGGTTTCACCACCACCGGCAACCCGTCCGACACCTACGCGGACTGGATGGAGCTCCTGGAGGACGTCTTCGACCAGGACGGGCACATGGCCGACAAGATCGCCCTGGGAAAGGACCTGGTAACCGACGCACGGGAGCGCGCCTCGCGCGTCGCGGAGGCCGACCGCCAGTCGACGATGGTCCTCATGGGAGCCGCGGACGGGCAGCTCGCGGTCGCGGGCGGCCGTGACGGATGGTTCACGGACTCATGGGCCGAGTCCCTCAACTACACGAACGTCACCTCCGACACCGACACCTCCCGTACGCCGGCCACCTTCGAGCAGGTGCTCGCCTGGGATCCGCAGGTACTGCTGGTGACAGGCAAGGGCATGTCGAATATGACGGCGAAGTCCGTGCTCGACAACGCCGTTGAGGGCGTCGATTTCTCCACGCTGTCGTCCGTGCGCTCCGGGCGGGTGTACTCCACGGGCCTGGGCATGTGGAACTGGTTCACGCCGAACCCGGACTCCCCGGTCGTGGCGAACTGGCTGGGCAAGTCCTTGTACCCCGACCAGTTCGCCGACGTGGACCTGGTGTCGATCACGAAGGACTACTACCAGCGGATGTACTCCTTCACCCTCACCGACTCCCAGGCCCGCGCCATCGTCGACCCCGATTCCACCTCCTGACCCCCTGCCCCTGCCCCGTCGGCTGGCGGGGCGGGGGCCGCTGCCGAAAGCCCGCAATGCACCATGTCCTGGTCGTCTCCGGCCGTCTGCGCCACTGGGTGGTGCCCGCACTCGTGGTCGTCATCGTCGCCTGCGCGACGGGCGCGATCATGGTGGGGCGCTACCAGGTCTCACTGGCCGACATCGTCGCCGCCTTCCGCGCGCGCCTGGGCGCCGGCCCCGCAGTGTCACCCCGCATCGACTCCGTGGTCTTCAACCTGCGCGTGCCGCGCGTCATCGTCGCGGTGCTGATCGGAGCGGGGCTGTCGGCCGCGGGCGCCTCGTTCCAGTCCCTTTTCTCCAACCCCCTGGCCACCCCGGACACCCTGGGCGTCGCCGCCGGCACCTGCGTGGGAGCGGTGGCGGCACTGCTGCTCGACTGGAATCTGCTGGGCGTGCAGGCGATGGCGCTGGCGTCGGGATTGGGGACCGTACTGTTCACGACATCCATCTCACGGTCGCGGACGGGCGGTTTCAACGTCATCACCCTGGTGCTGGGCGGCGTCATCGTGTCGGCGCTGGCGAACGCGGTGCTGTCGCTGCTCAAGCTCACGGCGGATCCGACCAGCCAGTTGCCGGAGATCACGTACTGGCTGATGGGATCCCTGGCGGCGGTCAGCTACGGCCAGATCGCGCTCGGCGCGCCTTTCATCATCGGGGGCGCCATCGTGGTCCTCGCGCTGCGCTGGCAACTCAACATCCTCGCCCTGTCGGACGACGAGGCGCGCGCGGCGGGCGTCAACGTCCCCCTGCTGCGGGCGCTCCTGGTCGTCGCCTCGACGGCGATCACAGCGTCGGTCGTCTCCATGTGCGGCCAAGTGGGGTGGGTGGGCCTGTTGGTGCCGCACATCGCGCGGATGTTGTGCGGGTCGAACAACCGAGCGCTGATCCCCGTGTCCCTGCTGCTCGGATCGGCGCTGATGATCGTGATCGACACTCTGGCCCGCACGTTGACGGCCTCGGAGATTCCGATCTCGATCCTCACCGCGATCATCGGGGCACCGTTCTTCATCGTGTTGCTGCGCCGGACGGGGGGCGCGTCATGACTTTCGAGGTCCGAGGCGGGACTTTCACCTACCCGGGCGCGCCGGCGCCCATCCTCGACGACGTGGGCTTCACGGTCCCGGGTCGCTCCCTCATGGCCGTCTTGGGCCCCAACGGCGCCGGGAAGACCACGTTGCTGCGCACGATGATCGGCCTGCAGAAGTGGGACCGGGGCTGCTCGTTGATCGACGGTCACGACATCGCGGACATGTCGCCGCGGGCGCTGGGGCGGGCGCTCTCGTACGTGCCGCAGGCCCGCAATGCCTCGGCCATCGGGCTGAGTGGCGCGGAGATGGTGATGGTGGGGCGCGCCCCGCACATGCGCGTCCTCGCTCAGCCGGGGCGCGCAGAGGAGGAGATGGCGCTGCGCGTCCTGGAGGACATCGGCGCGGCCGCCTTGGCGCGGATGCCCTGTCGCGCCATGTCGGGCGGGCAGTTCCAGATGGTGCTGATCGCGCGCGCCCTGGTGGCCGAGCCATCGGTGCTGGTCCTCGACGAGCCGGAGACGGGCTTGGACTTCCGCAACCAGCTCATAGTCCTACGGCTGCTCGAGCGCCTGGTCGCCGAGCACGGTCTCACTGTCATCATGAACACGCACTATCCGGCGCACGCTTTGCGCGTCGCCGACCAGGTCCTCATGATCAGCGCGGCGCACCGGGCCATGGTCGGCCCGACGGGCGAGGTCATGAACGAGCGGACCCTGGCGGAGGTGTTCGGGGTGGACGTGCGCATCGGGGAGCTGGAGCACAATGGCACCACTGTGGAGACGGTGGTCCCAGTGTCCCTGTCCGGGAAGTGGAATCCGCCGTCGGAGTAGGGCGCACCGCGCCCTTGCGGCTGGGGACCGGAGGGCGGATCCCCGCCGTCCGGGATGACCAACCCAGTCGCGCCCTTGCGGTCGGCGACCGGAGGCGGCCCGTCGGTGCCGCGCACGCCGCGCGGCCCCAACCCCCGCGACCAGTGCGGGACCCGTCCGGCCCAGATGCGCGCCGACCGACGGATCTGAATCATATTCACGCAGGTCAGAAGCAATTTCAGTGGATCTGGTGTACCGTGGAGTTCCACGCCCGCGCCCGGATCGTTCCCGGTGCGCGGACGCGGGCCCGGTCCACCGCCGGACAGGGTACGCGCCCCAGGAACGGGGCAACGGAAGGAGACGCCCATGGCAAGTGGGCACGTCAAGTGGTTCAACGACGCCAAAGGATTCGGGTTCATCATTCCCGACGACCAAACGGGCGACGTCTTCGTTCACTTCTCCAGTATTGTCGGCCAAAGCGGGCGCCGCACCCTCCACGAGGGAGAAAAGGTCGATTACGTGGCGGTCGAGGGGCCTCGCGGCCTCCACGCGGAGGAAGTGTCGAGAGTCGTCTGAGAGCCGATGAGCGTGCGCCCGGGCGCCGGCCCGGGCGCACTGCTGCACGCGGCCCGACGCGGTCGAAACGGCTTGTGGTCGCACGGAGCACGGCCCGGAACCCGCCCCTTGTGCACAACTGTTACCCGGTCACTGTGCATTGCGCTACAGCGGGTCGGAGCCACGTAGACCACCTTGTTGATCGGGCCTATCATTGGCCGTGCACCAAAGGGGGTTGGCCCCCTGCCAGCCCCCGCAAAATTGACACGCTGCCGTGCGGGGCTTGTCAGTTGCTCCGCACTGACAAGGAGAATCCCATGGAGCACATCGTCAAGTCCGAAACCGCCCCCACCATGGCGCAGGCCAAGGTCAGCGCATCCGTGCTGGTCTCAATGATCGTAGTCCTGGCCGCGCTCGGCATGTTCGCCGCCGCCCAGGCCGGTTCCACCGCCTCGGTGGTCCTCGCGGTCGTCGTCGCCCTCACCGCCCTCATCACCGCACCGGCCCTGTTCACCCTGACGCGCAAGGCCGCCTGACACGAACCGGGGCGCGCACCGGAGCGCGCCCCAGCCCCCGCAAGGGAACCGCAGCGTGACCAATGGTCACGCTCTTTTCATGCCCGCATCCAGCCCCCAATGCGGGACACCACTCGCGCCACCGGCGCCTCACGACTCCACCCGCGCACCCGGATAAGCCGCAGCTGCGCGAGTCTGTTGGTGACAGACCGAAGCACCACCCGCACGAGCACGGATACGCCTGACCTTTGCGCATTAAGTCTTCACACGGACCCGCGCCCCACTTAGTATCGGAACTCGAAAGGCGCGGCGCCCAGCGCGGGGCGCCCTCACATGCACGAGTCACCGGAGGAGAAGATGACATCCCGTTCCATGGCCTGGGCAGCCGGGCCCCTCCTGATCGTCGCATTGGCAGGCTGTTCCTCCGCCACCCCCCAGAGCGGGCAGACACCGGCCGCACTGCGCACGACCCAGCTCCCCCAGAGCGCCCCCCAGTCCTCCTCCACCACCAGCCCCGCTCCGGCCGCTCTGGCGACCACAGTCGCCCCCTCCGCGCCCTCCCAGTGCTCCGCCAGCGCGACCGCGCCGAACGGGAGGTGCCTGTCATCGGCCTCCGTGTCGTGGCTGTCCGATCTTCCCGATCCCTCGGCCCTGAACTGGCAGGACGCCGACGAGGTGGCGAAGGCCTACGTCATCACCTACCACACCTGGGACGCCTCGAAGGACGAGAACCAGGAGTACGCGGCCGTGCGCGCGGCGATCTACGAGACCGGGGAGTTCTCGCACACGCAGGCCCTCGACCCCGAGTCCGCGCAGGCGTCGAACGAGTTCCTGTCGTTGAAGGCCGACGGCGCACGAACGACGGCGACCGTCGAGCGGATCACCACCGAGGGGGTGGACAACAACCCGCAGCGCTCCAACGGGACGTGGCAACGCAATATCTTCTACGCCCGGGAGTACCCGAACGGGCGCCGCGATACCCAACGAGGCGTGGGCTGGATCACCTTGACGCGCGGCGAGGGCGGCAGTTGGTTCGTGTCCGACGCGAAGTGGACAACGGCGTGAGGCCCGGCCCGCCGCCCGGACTCCTGGAACAGGCGCGCCTCGTCGAGCGGACGACGGTGTGAGGCTCAGGCCCGCCCCCGATCGGACGGCCCCCGACAGGGCGCACTCAGCTGACCGTGACCAGGTTCCCGGTGATCAGGACGTTGCGCTTGCCCTTCGGTTTGGCCGGGGCGGCGGGCAACCCCAGTAGCGACATGTCGAGGGGCTCGACCTCGATCACCCCCATCTCGAAGGGCTCCTCCCATTCCTCTCCGCCATCGTCGAAGAGGCCCATCTCCCGCGCGCACACCAGGGCGACGACAGGGGCAGCGGGATGGGGTCCGAGTTCCGCGCGGATGCCAGGGTCGGCGCCGAGGGCGAGCCACGCGCGCAGCTCGGGCGGCAGGGCGGGGTTGATGGCCAAGAAGGCGTGCAGGTCTGGCCGGTGCCTCGCAGCATCGGCGAGCACCTCAGCGGAAGTCATTGGATTCGCCGCGATTTGCGGCGTGCAACTGGCTGGGTCGACCATCGGTTCATTCTCTCGCCGTGATGAAAGATGCGTAGCCGACTATGCCACTTTTCTGACCGTTCGGCAAGGACACGCCAGAGCCGTGACCATATCGTGGCCAGAGCGGGACGGGGCCACATCCCGGGGCCCTCGAACCCGTTCCCATCAGACGAATCCGCCCATCTGGAAAAGGGCCCGGCAACACCTCCAAGACCCGCGGCCCACCGCCCCCCGCGGCGCCACCCTCGCCCCTTAACCCGGTCACGCACACAAGGGGGCTGATTTACGAAACACACTGCGCACACAACGGCTTGACTCCGCCCTTGTGTGCGGTCGCATGTTGCGTAATTCCGGTCCTTGTGTGCGTAGAACGGGGTTGCACGGCCCCTTGCCCTAGCCCTGCCCCGGTTCGGGACGGTCGGTGCGGTTGGCGAAGCGCGCGACGTCGCCCTGGAAGAGGACGCCGATCGTGGCCGTCGGCCCCGCGCGGTGCTTGGCGACGATGATGTCCGCCTCGCCCTTGCGCTCGGTGTTCTCGTCGTAGTAGTCGGGCCTGTGCAGCAGGATGATGATGTCGGCGTCCTGCTCCAGGGAGCCGGATTCCCGCAGGTCGCTCATCATGGGTTTGCGGTCGGTGCGGCCCTCGGAGTTGCGGTTGAGCTGGGCGACCGCGACGACGGGAATGTCCAGGTCCTTGGCCAGCAGTTTGAGGTTACGGGACATGGCGGAGACCTCCTGCTGGCGCGATTCCACCTGGCGTCCGATGGTCATGAGCTGCAGGTAGTCGACGACGACCAGGCCCAGGTTCTCCTGCTGCTTGAGGCGGCGGCACTTCGAACGGATCTCAGCGATCGTGATATTGGCCGAATCGTCGACGTACAGGGGGGCCTCGGAGATCCGCGAGGTGGTGGCCGACACGTTCTGCCAGTCGCGTTCGTTCATCTTCCCGGCCTGCATCTTGGACAGGAACACTCCGGACTCGGCGGAGAGCATGCGCATCGCGATCTCCTGGCTGCTCATCTCCAGGGAGAAGATCAGGGAGGTGATGCCGTGCTTGATCGACGCAGACCGGCAGAAGTCCAGGGCGAGTGTGGATTTGCCCATGGCGGGGCGGGCGGCGACGATGATCATCTGCCCGCCGTGGAGGCCCTGGGTGAGCTCGTCGAGGTCGATGAAGCCGGTGGGCACGCCCCGCAGTTTCCCCTGGTTGCGCTCGATGTCCTCCAGGGCGCCCAGGATGTCGGAGCCCATCTGGTTCATGGAGACGTAGTCGCTGGTGTCGCGTCCGTCGGAGACGGCGAAGACCTCGGCCTGGGCCTGGTCGACGATCTCATCGACATCGCCGCCGGCGTCGGCGTAGCCCAGTTGGACGACGCGGGTGCCCGCTGAGACGAGGCGGCGCATGATGGCCCGCTCCCTCACGATGCGCGCGTAGTAGCCGGCGTTGGCGGCCGTGGGCACGGAAGCGATGAGGCTGTGCAGGTAGGCGGCGCCGCCGACTTTGGACAGCAGGCCCTGGCGTTTGAGCTCCCCGGCGACGGTGATGGCGTCGGCGGGCTCGGCGCGCCCGGTGAGCTCGACGATCGTGTCGAAGATGGTCTCGTGGCTGGGCTGGTAGAAGTCCTGGGGGCGCAGGATCTCGGAGACGACGGACACCGCTTCGGAGGTGAGCATCATGGAGCCCAGGACGCTCATCTCGGCGTCGATGTCCTGGGGCGGTATCCGGTCGAATTCCTCGTCTGCCATAGGGCGCCTTTCCTGCTGCTGTCCTGCCCCCGCTGCGGGCCGTTGGCGGCGTCCGGTCGCCCGGGCGCGGTCCCGTCGTCCCCGTGGCGCGATGGGATCACTGGGATCCGGGGCGCCGGTCGAGCGCGGCCGGCCCCGCGCGGCCGCACGCGTACACGTGAGACTACCGTGTTCGGACCGGGGAGGGCGACCCTCAATGTGCACAGACATGGGGATAGCATGTGGATGGGCTGTGGACAGCGCGGCGGGTCGTTCACATCCCCTGTGGAACGAGGACTGCCGCACAGGATGCCCTGGTCACACATGATTAGTTAGAAACCATTGAACTTCCGCACTTTCCCAATGCCGAACCTATCCACAAACCCATCCACAGTTTGTGAATAAAGAATGAGACGACGAAATATGACAGGGACAACACCGTCAGCGGGCAACCCTCAACCCGGGGTTGAGACTCCCAGCCCCCGGCGCCCAGGTGAGGAGCCGCATCCCCGGAGCAGGGCCGAGGCCCCCCGCCCGCCCCGCGCTGCCGAGGACCCCGGGCGCCCAGCTGAGGAGCCCAGTGCCTCCATCCCCCGCCAGATCGTGGCCCTCGCGCTTCCAGCTCTGGGTGCCCTGGTCGCCGAGCCCCTCTTCACCGTCATCGACTCGGCGATGGTCGGGCACCTGGGCACACCGGAGCTGGCGGGCCTGGGCATCGCCTCGACCGTCCTGAACACGGTCGTCGGCATCTTCGTCTTCCTCGCGTACTCCACGACGGCCATCGCCGGCAGGGCCCTGGGAGCCGGGCGCCCCGACCGCGCCATCCGCGGCGGCGTCGAGGCGATGTGGTTGGCGGCCGGCCTCGGCCTCGTGGCCGCAGTCGCACTGTCCCTGGGGGCGGACCCCCTGCTGCGGGCACTCGGTGCGGACGCCCTCACCCTGCCCCACGCCTCCGCCTACCTGCGCTGGTCCAGCCCCGGCCTGGTCGGGATGTTCGTCGCCTACGCGGCGACGGGGACCCTGCGCGGCCTCCAGGACACGCGCACACCACTCATCGCCGCGTCGGCGGGCGCAGCCTTCAACGCCTGCGCGAACTGGACGCTCATGTACCCCCTGGGAATGGGAGTCCCGGGCTCCGGCCTGGGCACCGCCCTCACCCAGACCCTCATGGCGGCTTTCCTGGTCGGCGTCGTCGTGCGGGGCGCGAGGCGGGAGCGGGTCCCCCTGCGCCCTTCGGCCTCGGGGATCCTGGCCGCCGCCCTCGACGGAGCGCCGCTGCTGGTGCGCACCATCGCTCTGCGCGCCGCCATGCTGGCCACGCTGGCCACCGTCACCGCGATCGGCACGCAAGCGCTGGCCGCCCACCAGATCGTGTGGACGCTGTGGGCCTTCGCCGCCTACGTGCTGGACGCCCTGGCCATCGCGGCGCAAGCGCTGGTGGGTTTCGCCGAGGGCCGGGGCGCCAGGGGCGCAATGGCCCCATTGCTGCGGACCCTGGCCAGGTGGGGGACCGCGTTCGGCGCACTGGTGGGAGTGGTGCTGGGGGCGGCCTCCCCGTGGCTGCCCGCGCTCTTCACCGCCGACCCCGCCGTGCGCGGCCCCGCGTCCTGGGCCATCGTCGTGGGGGCCCTCTTCCAACCCCTGGCGGGCCTGGTGTTCCTGCTGGACGGCATCCTCATAGGGGCGGGCCGCGGGCGCTTCCTGGCGGCCGCGTCCCTGGCGAACCTGGCCCTCTACGCGCCCCTGCTGTGGCTGATCGCCCGCTCCGCGCCCACCGGGGCGCTGGCGGGCTCTCCCGCTGCGGCCCTCGCCCTCGTGTGGGCGGCCTACGGCGCCGTCTACACAGGGGCGCGCGCCATCACGAACGCATGGGGCACGTGGTTCGGACGCGCGGCGCTGGTGCGCGGATAGCCGGGGGACGAGGCGCGGGCCGGGAAGGCGCGCCACCAGTCCTCCCCGCAGGCGCACATGGGTGGGGAAACCGCCCCCGCCTCGTCAGCGCGCGCTCAGGGCCGAATCCGGCCCCCGCCTCGTCGACGCCGCTGGCGCCCGCCCCGGCCGCCCGCTAGGATGGAGCCTTGGACTGTCGCCACCTGGTGCACGGTCCGCGGGCGCCCCTGACGGGCCGCCCACTACGCAACGCCCTCCTGTCACGGACCGTCCGTGACCGCGAAGACCACAGGAGGTGGGAACCAACGTGCGTAAATACGAACTGATGGTGATCCTCGATCCTTCGATCGACGAGCGCACCGTCGCCCCCACGATGGAGAAGTACCTGGCGCCCGTGACCGCGGGCGGCGGCTCCATCGAGAACGTCGACGTCTGGGGCAAGCGCCGCCTCGCCTACGACATCCTCAAGCGTTCCGAGGGCATCTACGTCGTCATCGACATGACCACGACCCCCGAGGTCGCTCTCGAGATCAACCGCCGCATGGGCATCGACGAGACCATTCTCCGTACGAAGCTCCTGCGCCCCGACGCTCACTGAGCCCCCGCCGAACCACCCCTACCGAGGAGCCGACAATGGCCGGAGAAACCGTTATCACGATCATCGGCAATCTCACCGCCGATCCCGAGCTGCGCTGGACGCAGTCCGGAGCCGCCGTCGCCGACTTCACGGTGGCCTCGACACCCCGCACCTTCGACCGCAACGCCGGCGAGTGGCGCGACGGCGAGACCCTGTTCATGCGGTGCTCCGTGTGGCGCGAGGCGGCTGAGAACGCCGCCGAGTCGCTGCGCAAAGGCATGCGCGTCATCGTCCAGGGCCGCCTCAACCAACGCTCGTACGAGACCCAGCAGGGCGAGCGGCGCACCGTCGTGGAGATGCAGGTCGACGAGGTCGGCCCCTCCTTGCGCCGCGCCCGCGCCCAGGTCACCCGGACCACGCCCGCCGGCGGTGGCGGCTACCAGGCCGACAACCGCGGAGGCGGGGGGCAGAGCCCCCAGGGCGGGTACAACCAGGGCGGCTACGGTGGCGGCCAGGGCCAGCAGGGGGGTTACAGCCAGGGAGGCTCGGCCAACTACGGCGCGCCCGCCGGGGGATCCGCGGACGACCCGTGGCGCTCGCCCGGCCAGGGCGGGGCCACCTCGTTCGGCGACGAGCCCCCGTTCTAAGGGCCCTGACCGCGGACCCCTTGCGCGCCGGCAGGCGCCGGGTCCGCAGCGCCCGTCGAAGACGTACTTTCACCGCTTGGGGCGGCAGTGCCGCCCGGATCATTAGGAGACCATCATGGCGAAGCCCCAACTTCGCAACAAGCCCATCAAGAAGAAGGCCAACCCGCTGAAGTCGGCCAAGATCGAGAAGATCGACTACAAGGACACCGCCCTGCTGCGCAAGTTCATCTCGGACCGCGGCAAGATCCGCGCCCGCCGCGTCACCGGTGTTTCCACGCAGGAGCAGCGCAAGATCGCCCGCGCCGTGAAGAACGCCCGCGAGATGGCCCTGCTGCCCTACTCCTCGACCGGACGCTGATCGGGAAGGACGCAGACAATGGCTACGAAGAAACTCATCCTCACCCAGGACGTCGCGAACCTCGGCCACGCCGGCCAGGTCGTCGAGGTCAAGGCCGGTTACGCCCGCAACTACCTGATCCCCCGCGGCTACGCCACGGCGTGGACCAAGGGCGCCCAGAAGCAGATCGACCAGATGGCCGCGGCCCGCCGACGCCACGAGATCGCCTCGATCGACGACGCCCGCGCCGTGCGCGACACCCTGCAGGCCGCCCTCGTCGAGGTCAGCGGCAAGGTCGGCCAGTCGGGCCGCCTCTTCGGCGCCGTCTCGGCCGCCGCGATCGCCGACGCCGTCAAGGAGCAGCTGGGCCAGACCATCGACCGCCGCCGCGTCCTGATCGCCGCGCCCATCAAGGCCGTCGGCGACTACACGGTGAACGTCAACCTGCACCCGGAGGTGTCCGCGACCCTCAAGGTCCGCGTGTCCGCCTCCAAGTGAGTCATGCCGCCGACCACCGGACTGGCCGCCGCTGGCGCCGTCCGCTGGTTGCGTTATGAGAGCCGTCGCGCCGATCGCGCGGCCGGACCGCTCGCTTGAGCCATCGAGCCCCCGCCCCGTCCCTCCCCCTCGGAGGGCACGGGGCGGGGGTTCGCGCTCGCACTGGAGGATGCGCGGGGCTCCACCTGTCGCGCGCGAGGACTGACCCACGAAGCACGGGTCGCGCACTCGAGCTTGGTTCCGCCGCCCAGTGCGGTGCCGCATCGCCGATCCCCTCCCCTGTGCACGGCATGGAAAGGACGGACGGCACTGCGGTGGACTCGGCTCGGCAGCACCACCACTGCGCGCCCAGCCACCGCACCGATGCTGAGCGGCCGGGACCCATGCGGGTCCCGGCCGCCTCCTAGCGCGCCGCCATCAGCTCAGCGCCGCTCAGTTGCCGCCCGCGGCTCAGGGGTTGGCACCGCCGCCTCCGCCGCCGCCATTGCCACCGCCGTTACCGCCGCCGCCATTGCCGCCACCGTTACCGCCGCCGCCATTGCCGCCACCGTTACCGCCGCCGCCATTGCCGCCACCGTTACCGCCGCCGCCATTACCGCCACCGTTACCGCCGCCGCCATTGCCGCCGCCGTTACCGCCGCCACCGTTACCGCCGCCATTGCCGTTGCCGGGGGTCGCGGTCTGGGTGGGCTCGGGCTCGGAGGTCCGCGTGGGCTCGTTGGTGGGCTCGGGGCTGCTGGCCTCCTGGGTCGGCTCCTGCGTGGGCGTCGGCGCTGAGGACGGCGCGTTGTTCTTCGAGTTCCGGTTCGACTTCACGATCCACGTGAAATCCTTCTCCGTCAAAGACTTCGTGGCATTCTGCATGTACTCCGTCCACACGTCCACCGGCCAGTCGCCGCCGTGGAACTGGTTGAGTCCCCCGACGTTGTTCAACGGCACCGAGTTGCCGTTGTCATCGGACTGGTACATGGACACGGCGGTCACCATATTCGGCACGAAGCCCACGAACTGCGCGGAGAGCTGGTCCGACGACGTGCCCGTCTTGCCGGCGGTCGTAAAGCCCCGCAGCGCGCCCGCCACGGAGTCGGCGGTGCCCTCGCCCGTGGTCACGGCCTCCAATGCCGGCATGATCGACGACACTTCCTCCGCCTCGAACACGCGGGTAGGGGACACAGTGGTCTCGTAGAGCTTGTTCGAACCGCCCGAGTTGGTGACCTCGCGGACGATGTGCGCCTTCACGCGCTGCCCGCCGTTGGCTATCGTCGCGTAAGCGGTCGCCAAGTCGATATTGTGCGGCGAGGCCGACCCCAGCACATTCAGCAGCTCCTTGTTCAACCCCAGTGTGTCCTCGGGGATGCCCGCGTCGACGGCCGCCTTCATCGTGTTCTCCGGGCCCACGTCGCGGTTGAGGGCAACGTAGGGCGTATTCATCGAGTAAGCCGTCGCCTTCACGAGCGTCACATTGCCGAAGGAGTAGCCGCCGTCGTTGGTCACCGGCTGGCCGAGGCCAGGGAAGGTCTGCGGCGAGGCGCCCGAGTACGTGTCGTTCACGGTCCCGCCCTGTTTCGCATTCGCCAGCAGCGCGAAGGGCTTGAACGCGGAACCCGCCATCGCAATGTCCTGCGTCACCGCGTTCTGCTGGCGCTGCTCGTAATCGGGTCCGCCGTACTCGGCGAGGATCTCGCCCGTGTTCGGATCGATCGACGACAGTGCGACGTGCTGGTGAACCGGGTCCCATCCGCTCACCGAGTTCATGGTCTGTGCCGCGGCCACCGCCTCGTCCTGGCGCTCCTTCACGATCGTCGTCGTGATGCGCAGGCCGCCCTGGGTGATCTGGTCCTCCGTGAACGCGCCCGAGCTCACAAGTTCCTGCTTGATGTGCGCGATCAGGTAGCCGTTCGTCCCCTGCATGGACTCGCGGTTGAGGGAGTCGGGGTCAATGGTCTCGGGGAAGACCGCGGCGTCCGCGTCGGCCTGCGACACCCATCCGTCCTCCACCATCAGGCCCAGAACCCTCTCCCACCGCTCTTTCGCCTTCTCGGGGCTGATAGCGGGATCCCATGCCGACGGCGCGGGGATGATGCCCGCGATCATCGCGGCCTCAGACAGGGTCATGTCCTTCGCCGGATGCCCGAAGTACGCCTGCGAGGCTGCCTCGATGCCGTACGCACCGCGCCCGAGGTAGATGGTGTTGAGGTAGTTCCCTATCACCTCGTCCTTGGACTGGGTGCGGTTGATCTTGACAGCCAGCACCGCTTCCTTGAGTTTGCCCACGTAAGAGGTGGTCTCCCCCATGAAGTAGCGCTCCACGTACTGCTGGGTGAGAGTGGACCCGCCCTGGCGGGGCCCGCCGCGCAGGTTGTTCCACAGGGCGCGCAGGATCCCCTTGAAGTTCACGCCGGAATTCGTGTAGAAAGACCGGTCCTCCGAGGCCACGACGGCCTTCGACACGTAGTCGGGCAGGGTGGAGGCGTCGATGATCTGGCGGTTCACATCCCCCAGCGTCCCCATCTGCGTGGTGCCGTCGGCGTAGTACACCGTCGTCTTCTCCGCCAGCGCCAGGTCGTCCGGCTTGGGGACCGAGATCGTCGCGTACAGGTAGAGGAACCCGGCCATGCCCAGGATGACGATTCCGAGCAGGGTGAAGACGATGCCGAGGCCGATCTTGCGGCCGAGGCTGCGCTTCTTCTTCCCCTTCTTACCTTTGCCCTTGCCCTCGGAGTCAGCGTCCCCCTTGGCGTCGCGCCTGGAAGCGGGCCCCTTGCGGTCCCCGCGCCTGCGGGGCTCCGGCCCCCCACCGCCGCGCGCCTTCGCGGGCGTCCGCGAGGCAGGGCCGCTGGACGCGGGTCCTGGACCCATGATGTCGTCCCAGTTCATTGTTCCGTTGTTATCTGCCACGAGTTCAGCCTTTCAGCGGACTTGGATTCGTCTAGCCTAACCGGCGGGGCTGGAAGTTCACAGGCGAATGGCGCCTCCCACCCCGCAGCAGACGGCCCGTCCCCCATCCCCCGGCGCACCGGCCGACCAGCGGGAACAGCCCGGATGGGACGGGACACCCCGCTCAGTCCCACTGCTCCTCGGGGCGGCCCGGCTCGGCCCACAGCGTGTGGAAGATCCCCTCGCGGTCCACCCTGCGGTAGGTGTGGGAGCCGAAGAAGTCGCGTTGAGCCTGGATGAGGGCGGCGGGCAGGCGGGTCGCGCGGATCTGGTCGAAGTAGGCCAGCGAGGAGGCGAACACGGGGATCGGGACGCCGGCCAGGGCCGCCTGAGAGACGATGCGGCGCAGCGCGGGCGCGCACTCCTGGAAGCGGGTCGCGAAGGGCTCGGCGGCGAGCAGGAGCGGCAGGGCCGGGTCCGCCTCGTAAGCGCGCGTGATGTCGTCGAGGAAGGCCGCGCGGATGATGCAGCCGGCGCGCCAGATGCGGGCCAGCGCCCCCTTGTCGATGTCCCAACCGTACTCGGCTGCCCCCGCCCCGATCTCATCGAAGCCCTGCGAGTAGGCGACGATCTTGGAGGCGAAGAGGGCGCGCCGCACGTCCTCCACGAACGCGGCCCGGGCCTCGTCCGTCTCGATGACGAGGGGGGCGGTGTTCCCGGCCATCCTCTGCCCGGCCGCGCGCTGAGCGGGTTCACAGGATGCGCCGCGCGCGAAGGCCGCCTCGCCGATCGCGGTCACGGGGACGGCCAGGTCCAGGGCGGTCTGCACCGTCCACTTGCCGGTACCCTTTTGCGAGGCCGCATCGACGATGAGGTCAACCAGCGGCGCGCCCGTGGATGCGTCCACCTGGCGCAGCACCTCGGCGGTGATCTCGATCAGGTAGGAGTTGAGCTCGCCCCGGTTCCAGGTCGCGAAGATGTCCGCGATCTCGCCGGGCTCGGCGCCCAGGCCCTCGCGCAGGAGGGTGTATGCCTCGGCGATGACCTGCATGTCGGCGTACTCGATGCCGTTGTGGACCATCTTCACGAAGTGGCCCGCGCCATTCGCCCCGATGTACGTGCAGCAGGGCACGCCGTCGTAGGTGGCGGAGATCGCCTCGAACATGGGGCCGAGGCGTTCGTACGAGGCCGGGGTCCCCCCCGGCATGATGGACGGGCCCCACAGGGCGCCTTCCTCGCCGCCGGAGACGCCCGCGCCCACGAAGTGCAGACCGCGCTCGGCCGCCCATTTCTCGCGGCGGATCGTGTCGGTGAAGAGCGAGTTGCCGCAGTCGACGATGATGTCGCCCTCGTCCATGAGGGCGGCGAGCTGCTCCATGACGGCATCCGTCGCCGGGCCCGCCTGGACCATGATGATCGCCACGCGGGGTGCGCGCAGGGAGGCGACGAAGTCCTCCAGGGCCGAGGAGGGAACGAAGGCGGCCTCGCCGCCGTGCTCCCTGATGAGCCTGTCGGTGCGCGCCGGCGTGCGGTTGAAGACGGCGGTCGCGTAACCGTTGCGGGCCAGGTTGCGGGCCAGGTTCGCGCCCATCACACCCAGTCCGTACACGCCGATGTCGGCGGTTGATGCTTCGGGAACGAATGTCGTCATGCGATTCTCCAACCGTGGTGCGGTTCGCGGGTTCACGACCAGCCTAGGGCGGGGCCCGGGCGCGCGCATGCGGGTGCGTGTGAGATTCACGAGGCGGACCGATCAGCGCACGGCCCCACCAGACCCCGGGCAGCGCCGCCCCCGGGCGTCAGTCCCCGCGCCCGGCTTTCGCCGCCGCCTTGCGCGCGCGCTTGCGGGCGGCCTTCTCCTCCCACTTGGCCTGCTCGGCCTGCAGGGCGGCCGCCTCGGCCCGCACGGCGTCCGAGGCCCACCAGCGCTCCAGCGCCTCGCGTGCCGCTTCGGGCCCCAGCGGCCCGTGCTC
This sequence comes from Schaalia georgiae DSM 6843, assembly GCF_000429245.1. GTDB lineage: Bacteria > Actinomycetota > Actinomycetes > Actinomycetales > Actinomycetaceae > Pauljensenia > Pauljensenia georgiae. Next base: position 72,029 of record NZ_AUBM01000009.1, on the reverse strand, counting down.
CATGCGCAGCTCCAGCAAGTGGTCGCGGGCCATCTTCACCGCGCGCGAGGGCCGCAGGCCCAGGATCTCCATGATCTGGTCGCCGTCCAGGTCGGGCCTGATCGCGTCGAGCTCCTCGCGCTCGCGCAGGGCGCTGATGCGCTCCTCCAGGTCGTCGTAGGCGGCGGACAGGCGGTTCGCCTTGCGGCGGTTGCGCGTGGTGCAGTCGGCGCGCGTGAGGCGGTGGAGGCGCTCCAGCTGCTCCCCGGCGTCGCTCACGTACCGGCGCACCGCCGAGTCCGTCCACGCCGACTCCCCGTAGCCGTGGAAGCGCAGGTGCAGGGCCACCAGCTGGCACACGGCGTCGGTGGTCGCGTTGTCGAAGTGTAGGGCCCGCATGCGCTTGCGCGTCAGCTTGGCGCCCACCACCTCGTGGTGGTGGAAGGTCACCGCGCCATTGGGCTCGAAGCGCCTGGTGGCGGGTTTGCCCACGTCGTGCATGAGCGCGGCGAAACGGAGGATGAAATCGGGGGCGGGCACGGGCCCGTCGGGACCGGTCTCCAGGTCCATGGCCTGCTCGACGACGGTGAGGGTGTGCTCGTACACGTCTTTGTGCCTGCGGTGCTCATCGACTGTGGACACCAGATCCGCCACCTCGGGCAGCACGATCGACGCCACGCCCGTGTGCACCAGCAGCTCGATGCCGCGGCGCGGGTAGGGCGAGACGATGAGGCGCTCGAGCTCGGTCCTGATGCGCTCGGCGGACACGATCCCCAGACGGTGCGCCATATCCTCCATGGCGCTCATTACGTCCAAGTCGACGTCCATGCCCAGCTGGGCGCTGAAGCGCGCTGCCCGCATAATGCGGAGCGGGTCGTCGTCGAAGGACTGCTCGGCGCTGACCGGGGTGCGCAGATTCCCCGCCGCCAGGTCGGCCAGCCCACCGCACGGATCCACCAGGGCCATGCGCGGCAGGCGCATCGCCATGGCGTTGACGGTGAAGTCGCGGCGCGTCAGGTCCCCCTCCAGGGTGTCGCCGAAGGTGACCTCCGGTTTGCGCGACCCGATCTGGTACGAGTCGGCGCGGTACGTGGTGACCTCCACGACGACGTCGCCGCGCCTGGCACCGATGGTGCCGAACTTCTTGCCGATGTCCCATACGGCGTTGCCCCACTGCCCCAGCAGCTCCTCGGTGCGCCCGGGGGTCGCGGAGGTCGTGAGGTCGAAGTCGTGGGGGGCCACACCCAAGAAGGCGTCGCGCACAGGGCCGCCCACCAGGGCGATCTCCTCGCCCGCGGACTCGAAAACCGTGCCGAGTTCCATAATCGCGGCGGGCAGCTCGCGAAAGGTCCTCGTGGCGTTCGCCATGAGGGTAGCAAGATCCGTGATTTCGCCGTTTTCCGCAGAAAAGAGCGATTCATCCGTGGGAAGGTCGTCGGTGCTCATCGCTTCAAGGATGCCAGCAAACCCCCTTGTCCGACCACCTGTGCCCTATTCGCCGTTAAAGTGGTCCCATGCCCGCACGTTCGAAGGACCGCCGCCCCGGGGTGCCACGCCCCCCTCGTCGGCGCGCATCCTCACGAGCGTCACGCGCCCACATGCCCGTTTCGGCGGAGACCAGCGCGGGGGGCATCGTCATCGACGTGCGCGGGGGCGTCCCCTACGCCGCCCTCATCGCCAGGCGCAACCGCGCCGGCCGCATTGAGTGGTGCCTGCCGAAAGGGCACCTGGAGAACGGGGAGACCCCCCAGCAGGCGGCGCTGCGCGAGGTCGCCGAGGAGACGGGCATCCGGGGGCGCATCATCCGCCACTTGGCGTCCATCGACTACTGGTTCTCCGGTTCGGACCGACGGGTCCACAAGGTCGTCCACCACTACCTCATGGGCTACACCTCGGGCGTGATCTCCGTGGCCGGGGACCCGGACCACGAGGCGGAGGACGCCGCCTGGGTGCCCCTGCGGGACGTGGCGCGCCAACTGGCATACCCCAACGAGCGCAGGATCGTGGCCATCGCCCTCGACCTGCTGTACAAGGACGCGTGATGGGCACTGTGACACGCGGATTCCTGCGGGCGGTCGCCGCTGCGGCCGCAGCGCTGTGCGCCCTGGCCCCCCTGTCGGGCGCAGCCGCCGCGCACCCGGCGCCACCGGGGGCCCAGGCGGCCAGGACGACCAGCGCCCTAGCCCCGGCGGTCGGCGCGCAGGAGGAACGGCCTTCGGTCCTGGGCGCCCAGTCGGCCTCGTCGGACCTCACAGTCGCCGTGTCCTCCCTCAACCCCCGGGTCATCACCTCCGAGGAGGAGCTCCGCGTCGCCGGGACCGTGACGAACACGACCAGCTCCCCCTTCAGTGAGGTTGCCCTCACCATCACCGTGGGCACCACCACCCCCGTCTCCGTCGCCGCCCTCACCAATGCCCTGTCGGAGGACGCCGGTTCCTCCGAGGTCTACGCCACCAGCCTCGGCGGCATCGCCGCCGGGGCCAGTGCGGCCTTCGAGGTCCGCGTGCCGACCTCCTCCCTGCCCCTGGGCACGGCGAGTGGCTGGGGGCCGCGCGTGCTCACGGCCACCGCCTCGTCGGGTGGGGCCACGGGCTCCGACAACGCGATCCTCATCTGGGACTCCGGCGAGACGGTCGCCGCCTCCCGCGTCAACGCACTGGTGCCGTGGACCAGCGATGCGGCCTCCCAGGGCCCGCGCGAGCGCGAAGCCGTCCTCGCCATCGCCGGGCGCACGGGGGCTACGCTGGCGGTGGACCCACTGCTCATCCCCCGCGGCGGCCAGCCCACCGAGGCGCCCCCGCAGGGCGGCACCGACGACGAGGACCCCGAGTCCGGGCAGTCGGGCCAATCCGGCCAGTCCGCCCCCACACCCACCCCGTCGGCGCCCGCCTCGCCGACGCCAACGCCCTCCCCCACGCCCACCGACCCCGTCGAGCACACCCGGTACCGCGCGAACCAGAGCTTCACCGCCTCCCTGCTGCGCACCGCCCCGGAACTCGTCGCCCTGCCCGCGGGCGACGCGGACCTGGGCGCCCTCGCCCTGGCCGGAGACGCGGGCCTGCAGACGAAGGCCCTCCAGTCGATCGCCTCCTTCCCCTCCACGCCGCGCAAGGCGGGGTGGGTCGTGCCCGCGCCGGCTCCCTCGACCAGTCCGTCGGCCCCGGCGAACCCATCGGCCTCCGCCGCGCCCGCCCCGAGCCCCTCGGGCAGCGCGGGCCCGTCGGCGCCCGCCTCGTCCGCGCCGACCCCCTCCACGGGCGCGACCGAGACCCCGGGTGCCCAGGCGGGCGAAACGGGGATCGACGCCGCTGAGGCCGACGAGGGGCCCACGATCCACACGGACGTCGTGTGGCCCTCCGGCACCGCCTTCGGCACCACGCAGTTGTCCGCCTACCCGGGCCGCCTCACCATCGCCCCGGTCGGCTCCCTGATGCCCAGCGATGACGTCCCCTTCACGTCGGTCGCCAGGGTCCGCGTGGACCCCAGTACAGGTGAGACCATCGGCGTCATCCCCACCACCACCGTCGACGGCGCCGACGTGCTCTCCCAGCAGGGGGACATCGCCGCACTGCTGGGGTGGGACAGCCAGTCGGAGGCCGACCAGCTCGACGCCGAGCAGGCCATCACCGCCATCACCGCCATCATCACGCGCGAGCGCCCCTACTCGTCGCGGACCCTTTTCACCGCGGCGCCGCGGGGCACCGCTGTCAACGCCTCGCTGACGGGCAAACTCGACGCGCTCCTCACCAGCAGGTGGGTCGAACCCGTCTCCTTCGGCGACATGGCGGCTTCCGAGGCCACCGACCTCGAGCGGCAGACCGTGGGCGCCGGCTCCCTCGACCCGGGCACCGAGGCGGCTGTCGCCTCACTCACCCAGGCGCTGACCGACCTGGCCCCCCTGGCGAAGGCCACCGAGGAGCCCGACGAGGTCTTCGCCCAGGTCGAGCCGTTCCTGCTCCCCTCGATCAGCGCGGGCCTGTCCCCCGACTCGCAGCTCGGCGCTGCCTCCCGCTACACGGCGCAAGTCGCCGGGCTGCTGGCCTCCATCGCCGTGGAGCCCTCCGACGCCGTCAACCTCATCAACAAGTCGGCGGCCTTCCCCGTGCGCATCCGCAACTCGCTGCCGTGGAACGTCCACGTGGACGTCACCCTGATCCCCGACGACCCCAGACTGCAGGCCACCCCCGCGACCAACCAGGTCGTCACCGCCAACAGCGCCACCACTGTGGAGGTGCCCGTAAGCGCCATCGGCTCGGGCAATATCCAGGTGAAGTACCACGTGACCACGCCCTCCGGCGCGGTCCTCGACAACAAGCAGAGCGTGCGGGTGCGCATGAGGGCAGGCTGGGAGGACGCCTTCACGGTGGTCGTGGCGTCCCTCTTCGGCCTCCTCTTCGCGATGGGCATCGTGCGCTCGTTGCGACGGCGCCGTGCGCGCGCTGCGCTGGCCGGCACTGGGACGACCGCCGCGGAACCCGGAGGGGAAGGGCACGGCGGCGATGCCCACGGCCCGGCCGACCACGGTCCCAGCGGCCAGAGCGGGGACGGCGGCGCCCCCGCGGCCAGCGCCGACGACAGGACCGGCCCCACGGGCGCGGCACCGGCCGGGGAAGAGCACGGCACCCCACTCACGGCCGCCGACCCGGGCAGCGCCAGGAGCGCAGAACACGACACCGAGGAGAAGGAACAGACATGAGCAGCAAATCCCGCGCCTCGATCCTGCGCGCCAGCGCCCTCATGGCCAGCGGGACGATGGTGTCCAGGCTCCTCGGCTTCGTCCGCTCGGCGATGCTCCTCGCGGCGATCGGCGCCGCCTCGGGCGGTGTGTCGGCGGCCTTCCAAACGGCCAACACCCTGCCCAACACAGTGTTCAACCTGCTGGCCTCGGGAGTCTTCGACGCGGTCCTGGTCCCCCAGATCGTCGGCGCCCTCAAGCGCAAGCACGACGGCGAGACCTACGTGAACCGCCTGCTGACCCTGGCGGGCACGCTGCTGTTCGTGGTCACGGTGGTCGCGATGGTCGCCGCCCCCCTGCTGGTTATCATCACTGCGGCGGGCTACGACTCCGAGATCCGGAACCTGGCGATCCTCTTCGCCCTTCTGTGCCTGCCGCAGCTGTTCTTCTACGGCCTGTACAACCTGCTGGGCGAACTGCTCAACGCCCGCGGGATCTTCGGCCCCTACATGTGGGCGCCCGTGGTCAACAACGTCGTCGGCATCGCCGGACTGGGCGCCTTCCTGGCCATCTGGGGGTCCACGGACGGGCGCATCAACGTGGGGGACCTGTCCAGCCCCCAGTTCTGGGTGCTGGCCGGCAGCGCCACGCTGGGCGTCATCACGCAGGCGCTGATCCTGCTGATCCCCATGCGGCGCGCCGGGATCCGGTTCAGACCCGACTTCCATTTCCGCGGCACATCCTTCGGCTCCGCCTCGAAGGTGGCGGGCTGGACGTTCGCGACCCTGGGGGTCAGCCAGGTGGGCGTCCTGTCCACGAACAACATCGCCGCCCTGGCCGACGCCTACGCGAAGGACAACGCGGGCGAGATGGTCATCGCCGGCATCAACGCCTACTCCACGGCCTTCATGATCTTCATGGTGCCCCAGTCGCTCATCACGGTGTCGCTGGCGACTGCGATCTTCACCCGCATGGCCGAGGCCGTGGCCGACGGCAACGACCGGGGCGTGGCGCACAACTACGCCCTGGGCGTCCGCACGATCACCTCCCTGACCCTGCTGGCAGCCGCGATCCTCATGGCCGCCTCGGTCCCCATGATGCAGATGGTGCTCTACTCGACGGCCAACCAGCAGGTGGTCATGGCGTACGCGCTGGTTCTGGCGTCGCTGATGCCGGGCGTCGCCTCGACGGGCATGGTCCTGATGAGCCAGCGCGTGTTCTTCGCCTACGAGGACGTCAAACCCGTGTTCCTCATGGGCATCGGCCCAACCGTCTTGCAGGCCGTCGTCGGATGGGGCATGTACTTCACGACGGGTGCCTCCTGGTGGGTGGTCGGCGCCGCTCTGGGAGAGACCGCATGCCGGCTCATGCAGGGAGTCATCGCGGTGGCCTGGGTGGGCAAGCGGGTGCCGATGGTCGACAAGAGCGCGATGCTGCGCTCCTACGCCAAGTACCTCGTCAGCGCGATCGTCGCGGGACTGGTCGGCTTCGGCATGCTGTGGCTGGTGGGCGTGACCACACCGCTGTCCCCCGCGCCCGTGCGCTTCTTCGTCGCGGTCCTCAAGGTGGTCCTCGTGGGCATCTCCTCGACCATGGCGTACATGCTGGTCCTGCGCGCTTTGTCCTCCACTGAGTCGGCGACCACCATGCGCCCCCTGCTCCGTCGGGTGCGCGTGCCCGAAGGTGTGGTTAATGTCCTCGCCGCGTCATCCGCCACCGATCCGTCCGTTACTGGGATAATGACAAGGATCAAGCCGGTGACTAGGGAGGATTCGATGGCTGGCGCTCATGACGGCGACGGGGGTTCGGCCTCGTTGGGACCCGGTCCTGACGGGAAGCGCATCCCGTCCTTCGAGGAGGTGGCCGCCTCGCTCGTCCAGGGCCCCGTGTTCCCGAAGGCGCACCCCGCGCCGCGTTCGATCGACGAGGACATCTACCGCTCGCCACTGCTGCCGGTGTCCGAGGACTTCCCCAGTCCCGCACCCTCCCCCAAATCGCCGGTCACCCACCAGATCCCCCTGGTGCGCCGCCGCAAGCAGAAGGAGGACGCCGCCTTGTCCCCCGGCGATGGGGCCCCCGTCGTCCCCGCGCCGGTGGACGCGCCCGAACCCGCCCCCCTTCCTGGGGAACCGCAGGAGGCGCAGCCGCTCGACACGGGCGCAACCGATCCGAATCCGACTGTTGTCGTGCCCGTCGTCCCGGAGGCCATAGCCTCCGATCAGCTCCTCTCCGAGGCCCCCGCCGAGCCGTGGGAGGAGGCGACCGCGCAGGACCCCTCCACGCAGCAGACGGAGGTCGTGCCCATGGACGCGACCCTTTTCGAGTCCCTCGAGGACTACCGCGCCCACGAGGAGGCCCAGCAGCCGGTGGAGCCCGTGTCCCCCCAGTGGCTCGGACAGCCGGACGACGGGACGGAGCAGAAGTCCGCGCAGGACGGGCGGACCATGGACCCGACCAGGCCGACGTTGATCTTCGCCGTCGTGCTCTTCCTGGTGGGCGCCGTCTGGTCGTCTTGGGTGGTCCTCACTCCAGCCACGGATCTGGACCTCGCCCAGTCACTGCGCTCCGGAGTGACACAGAACACCCCGCAGGACGCCCCGCAGTCCGCCCTGGCGACCACTCCCCCGCCGAGCTCCGCCCCGACTGCCCCGCCTGTCATCTCGTCGGTGTCGGTGCTGTCATGGGACAACGACAACGGCGATCACCCGGACCGCGCGATCAACATGATCGACTCGAACCCCGCCACGTCGTGGACATCGCGCTGGTTCGACGACAATCAGTTCCGCGAGGGCGCCGAAGTCACCATCGTTGTGAAGTTCCAGCAGGTCGCCACGGTCTCGTCGGTGACGCTGACGATGGACTCCCAGACGTCGGGCGGCCTCATCTCAGTGCGGAAGGTCACCGATCCGAGCAACCCGCGGGGTGGAACAGAACTCGCCACGTCGGCGTTATCACCTTCGACGACGATCACCCTGCCCGAGCCGGTCTCCACTGACTCCATCGCCCTGGTGTTCCGCCAGATGCCGAAGGCGCAGGACGGGCGCAACTGGGCGTGGGTGTCGGAACTGACCGTCAACTAGCAGGCCCACCCGGGCGCAGACGTCTCACGATTGGATCCCCATGTCCTTCCCTGTCCTCACCGGTCTTGTCCACGCCGAAGTGAAGGCGCCCGAAGGGGCGGCCACCGCCCCCCTCCCCGATTCCGCGGTGCCCGAGGGCGCCACCGTCCACGAGGTGGTCGTCGTCGGCTCGGGCCCCGCCGGCTACACGGCAGCGATCTACACGGCGCGCGCCGGACTGGCGCCCGTCGTCCTGGCGGGGGCACTGGCCACCGGCGGCGCCCTCATGAACACCACGGAGGTCGAGAACTACCCGGGCTTCCCCACGGGCATCCAGGGCCCCGACCTCATGGAGGGCATGCGCGCGCAGGCCGAGCGCTTCGGCGCCGACATCCGCTACGAGGACGCCGTGTCCGTGAGCCTGGCGGGCGACGTGAAGGTCGTGGCCACCGACGACGAAGTCCTCTACGCGAGGGCTGTGATCCTGGCGACGGGTTCGGAGTACCGCCACATGGGCGTTCCCGGCGAGGACAGGCTCTCCGGCCACGGGGTCTCCTACTGTGCCACCTGCGACGGCTTCTTCTTCAAGGACAAGAGGCTCGCGGTCGTCGGCGGCGGCGACTCGGCGATGGAGGAGGCCCTCTTCCTGACGAACTTCGCCTCGGAAGTGGTCGTCGTCCACAGGCGCGACCAGTTGCGCGCCTCGAAGGTCATGGCCCAGCGGGCCTTCGACAACCCGAAGATCTCCTTCGCGTGGAACTCGACGGTCTCCGAGGTCCTGGGCGACGACTCGGTGACCGGCCTGCGCTTGGCCTCCACGGCCGACTCCAGCGAGTCCGTCCTGGACGTGGACGGCGTCTTCGTCGCCATCGGGCATCTGCCGCGCACCGGTTTCCTGGCCGGCCAGGTGGCGCTGGATCCGGCCGGGTACATCGTGGTGGACGAGCCGTCGACCCGCACGGACGTACCCGGTGTCTTCGCCTGCGGCGACGCGGTGGACCACACCTACCGCCAAGCGATCACCGCGGCGGGTTCGGGCTGCCGGGCCGCCCTGGACGCCGAGCGGTGGCTGGCGGAGCGGGCGTGAGGCCCTGCCCGTGCGGGTCGGGCAGCGCGTTCAACCGCTGCTGCGGCCCGTACTTGGGCGGCGCGCCCGCGCCAACGGCCCAGGCCCTCATGCGCTCGCGCTACACGGCGTTCGCCCTGGGCGACGAGGACCACCTGTTCCGCACGTGGCACCCTCGCACGCGCCCGCGGCCGCCCTACTGGGCGCCGGGCACCTCGTGGACCGGTTTGAGGGTCGTCGCCGTCGAAGGAGGCGGGCAGACCGACGACAAGGGAATTGTGACATTCGAAGCATCTTGGCGTGATGAGGCGACGGGCAGGACGGGAGTGCAGCGGGAAAGTTCACGTTTTGAACGACGCCGCGGTCTGTGGGTGTACGTCTCAGGCACGGACCACTGAGACTCCACTAGGCTGGTGACCATGTTCCTTCGCCGTTTGTTCTCCGCTCCGGTCATCATCGGGGCCATCCTGGTCGTACTGGTCGGCATCGCCGGTGGGTTCATCACGAACCCCACACCCATCGACTCGTCCGTGCTGACCGGCTTCATCGATTCCCGTTCCGCGGGCGTCACCACCCTCATGAACAGCGTCGGCGTCGTCTTCGACCCGAACGCCATCGCTGTCATGGCCGTCGTCGCGGGCCTCATCGTGTGGCGCGCAGTCAAGAAGATCCTCCACGGCATCTTCGTGATGGGCTCTGTGGCGCTGTCCGCGGTCAACGCCCACATCATCAAAGCCCTCGACGGGCGCCCCCGCCCCCCGGAGATCACGCGCCTGGCGGCTGAGACGTCACCTTCGTTCCCCTCCGGCCACACCACGGCCATCACGGCGTTCCTGGCCGCACTGGTACTGGTCCTCACAATGACGCGCTGGGGTCGGCGCCTGCGCCACCTGCTGTGGATCGCGGCTCTGGCGTTCATCGTGTTCATCGCTGTCTCCCGCCTGTACCTGGGCGTCCACTGGCTGACGGACGTGCTGGGCGGATTCGGCATCGGCTTGGGCTCCACGATGATCCTGGCGCCCTTCCTATTGGGTCCCAACGTCCTCAGGCGCGCCTTCTAGGATCCACCCACCCACCGCGCGGATGGTCGGGGGCAGCTGCATTCCGCCGACGCCGGGGCAGTGCCGTCGACCGGATGGCGCACAACACGACGAGGCCGGGGCCGCCCCCGGCCTCGTGCTGTGCCCGCGCCCTAGCCGGAGCTCAGGGCGCAATACGTCCGCGTGAGCCTACCCGCGCCCCTCGGCCACGTCCCGCACGCTCAGGGGAGGGCGGCCTGTGAGGTCCTCGACCACTGTGGACACGACGTCCATCTGGCCCGCGGCAATCGAGGTGTAGGTGGAGACCCACGCGTCGTACTGCCACTGCTCAGCGGGCCATTTCCTGCGGGAGGCGTAGGCCTCGTCGACGGTCTCGCGCTCGTAACGGATCGGCCGGCCCAGGGCGCCGGTGAGGATCCGGGCGATCTCGTTGAGCGTGAGCGAGCTCGGCCCCGTGACGTTCAGCATCCGGCCAGCGTGGCGTCCAGGATCGCGCAGCACAGCCGCGGCGACCCGGCCCGCGTCGCTGCGCGCCACCGCGCCGACTCGCCCATCCCCGGCGGGTCCACAGATCACCCCCTCCTCGTCGGGCAGGTCCACGAAGAAGTCGATGTAGAAATTGTCCCGCAGGAAGGTGTAGGCCATCCCAGAGGCTTTGATGTGCTCCTCCGTGTGGAAGTGCGTGCGCCCCAGGGTGAACACGCAGTCGGGCGCCGCGTTCATGAAGGACAGGTAGACGACGTGGCGCACCCCCGCCTCGGCCGCCGCGTCGACGAAGGCCTTGTGGCGCGCAAGGCGGTCGGCGGATTCGGGGGCGGAGACCATGAAGAGCGTGGTCACGCCCGCAAGGGCGGCGCGGGAGGCGCTGGTGTTCTCATAGGAGCATTGGACGGCGACAGCACCAGGCAGCTGTGGGGCGCGTGAGGGCGTGTTGGCCAGCAGGCGCATGGGGATTCCTGCTTCCGCGAGCACGCGCGCGACAGTGCCGCCGACGTTCCCGGAGGCCCCTGTGATCCCCAGGGGCGGCAGTCCGCGGGCGTCAGCGGAGCGGGCGGGGTCGTGTGTGTTCTGCGCGGTGGTGCTCATCTTCCGATTTTCGCACAGGCTACTAGTGGTCAGATTCCACCGCGCCGTCAGAGCCGTCCCGCCAACCGTCCACAAAATTTCTCCACAACTGTGGACACGCCTGTGGATAGCCGGGAGCGTTCGTCCCGCAAGTGCGCCGATTCGCAGGCGCATCCACAGTGGGGAGCCGAAAACGGAGTCTTCGACCCACAGGTCAGTCGAATGTGCGCAACGGCTCCCGCACTCCTCAATCCCCGCCGGGGACCACGGAGTCCCTGCGCGCAATACTGGCCAGAAGCCCCTGGTAGTCGCGCTCGAACTCCGGGCGCAGGGTCAGCACGCGCTGGTTCCCCACCGGCGTGCTCACGACTATCCCCGCTTCCCGCAGCACTTTGCAGTGGTGGGAAACAGTCGAGGAGGACAGTCCGTGGTCGATCTGCCCGCACCCCAGTTCACCCTCGAGGGCGATGCGCCGCACGATCCTCAGTCGCAAAGGGTCTGAAAGCGCACCGAAGACGCGCGCGAGCGCGGCCTCTCGCGTATCGGCGCGACCCGATTCGTCGGCGCCCTGGCGCAGCACCGACGACGAGGCGTCGACAAAGGAAACTCCGGAACCGCTTCTCATCGTGATTCCGGGGGAATATCAAGTGGCCCTCAACGAGTTTTGCGCGCAAATAGTTCAGGCTGCTACGGTTCTTGGTCGCCATGGACCGAGAGTCCGATGAGAAACCCATATTTACAGTATCGTGTAAATCAACGCAGAATACAAGAAAGCAATACTACATACACCAACCAATTCAGAACAAGACGACGTGTGCCGCCTGTATTCCGCAGGAACGCTAGTGTCGGCAATCTTCTCACAGTTTTCAGTATTCTATGGGTAGCTCCTCATCGGATCTACTGTTCGCGCGGAGTCGGTCTTCGCCACCTGGGGGATGGCAATGAGTTGGGTGAATGCTTCTTGTGGGGATGGGATAGTCGAAGGTGGCGGGGGCGGTTGCCCGGTTCGTCGCTGTTCGCGCCCAGGTAGGGTTGATGGCCGATGAGGGCGTCACACCAAGGCCGCGTCCTACCAGCCCGCCGGTCACAGCCCGGTCCCACGTACTCAAAAGCCTACGACAACCTACACCCGACCCCTCTCGACCAGAAAACCGACTCACACCCTATGGCACCACATTGTACTTTTCATGGCACCCAGTTTACTGTAATATCCTACGGTTTCGTTTGGCGCGAACATAACACACTAGCCATGTCGCCGCTAGTCCCAACACCAACAATAGCGATAGATACACCAAGACGAATTTTGTCTTAGTCAGTAAGGAAGTGCTTGTTACCAGCAATGAATCTATAGAGCCAGAAGGCTGAATTAGCATGAAGGTGAAGGACACATTTTCCAACCAGTCACACACAGCACCTAAAACAGGAAGGAATATTACCCATCGAGCACAATTCCATCGATCATTTATAGTGCGCTGTAGAAAGAACGCCAAAGCGTAGGCATAGTATACAGCATATATCGCCACATAAACAGTATCAATGGGCAAAAAAATGTACAGATAGGCGCTTTTACCAGCATCACCTAGCGCCAAGAGGTTATCGTGAATATAGGTTCCATCATTACCAAAATTTAGATCAAATATTCCCGCACCACCAGAAACTGACGACACGTAACGAGCCGCGAATCGCATCGCTGTCATACCAAGAACAAAAAGCACCAGCAATCCAACGACTGATCGAAACCTCGTCGTCCGCGTACAAAGAACAGTGTGCATATTATAATTGTAGCATATCTCCAATCGACTTAAGATTGCTATACGGAGACTAGTCTGATTCTTCGTATTTGTGATGGAGGCGGTGTGCGAGATCGTCGGTTTCGAGGAGGCCTCGGAGTCAGTAGAGGGTTTGGTTACGGAATCTGAGGGCGGTGCCCCTAAGGTGTTCCAAACACCCACCCATGGCCTCGGTAAAGCCATTGGAGGTGTGGGGGTGACGGATAGTGGGCGAGGATGTCCGCCGCCCGTCTTGTCGGGGTGCGGCCCAGGGAGTGCATCTCGACCAACTCCTGGGGCATGCTCGTCTGTGTCAGTGCAGGGGTGAGTTTGAGCAGAGCGGCCCCGGTGGGGTGTACGCGGCGCGCGCCGTACAGAGGGCGTGTTCAGTTGTCTGTGTTTTCCCTTGATTTGAAAGGATCGATACGTGATGACTGTTGATGTGATGGCTCGTGTTGACGGGCGGCTCTGGTACTCGCCAACAGGCGCACTCATCCACGCCGCCACGGCCAGCACCCCCGCCGCCACCGCGCCCGGCCCCACACACGCGAGAACTCCCCCGGCGAACACCGAGGGAGCCCAGAATCATATTCACTTCGACCCAGTTTCGTGCAAGACCCTGGTGGTGGAGCTAACGGGACTCGAACCCGTAACCCCCTGCTTGCAAAGCAGGTGCGCTACCAATTGCGCCATAGCCCCTCGGAAGGCTCAGCCCTCCACGGCATCCGTGACGGATGTCCACAATTCGGCGTTGTCGGAGAGGTCGTGGACGATCTGGCGCACCACCAGGCCAACCGCGATTGCGGACCCAACGGCGACTAGGCACGTGGCCCACTTCCTCATGGCGACCTCCCCGGCTCGTGCTCACCTGTGGATGGTGGGCCTAGGTGGGCTCGAACCACCGACCTCAGTCTTATCAGGACTGCGCTCTAACCTACTGAGCTATAGGCCCATCCGCGCCCTTGAGGGCACTCGGATATGGTACACAGCGGCCGCCCCAGCCAACAAATCCGCCTAGGTGACGTCCAACACTAGGGTGTGTCGTCCATCAGGTGGGGCGGGGAACGGCCCGGTCGTGGGCCACCGGCGGTCTCGACCTCCCGCAGCCGTCCTGGGGCCCCTACGATTGACACAGGACGCGGAAGGGGGAGCATGGGCACCATCATTGACGACGCGCGCACGCACTTGGCGCGCCTCGACGCGGAGCCGCTGCGCGAGGTCGACTCCCTGATCCTGTCGGCCGCCGCCTACTTCGACCTGTCCCCCGTATCGGGAGTCCGCGCCCGGCGCCCGGGCGTGCGCATCGGGGACCTGGCGCACGCGGAGAACTACGATCAGTGCTTCACCCACGTCCTCAAGCCCCACGACGGGTACCAGCTGCTCACGGCGATGGCTGCGAACCCCCGGTTCCGCGACGTGCGGGTCTTCTCCTACGCGACGGAGACCAGTATCGACGAGCAGAAGCAGTTCTGCGCCGTGTCCTTCGCCCTCGGGCCCCACCTCACCTACGTGGCTTTCCGGGGGACGGACGCGAGCCTGGTCGGGTGGAAGGAGAACTTCAATATGTCCTTCCAGTACCCCGTGCCCGCCCAGAGGCGCGCCGCCGCCTACCTCGACCACGTCGCCGCCCACAGGCGCGGGCAGATCATCGTCGGCGGCCATTCGAAGGGCGGGAACCTGGCGGAGTACGCCGCTGCGCACGCCCGGGCGCCGGTCCGCGCGCGCCTCGGCGCCGTGTACAACCACGACGGCCCGGGTTTTCCCGACGGCGCCCTGGACGAGTTCGCCCCCGTCCGCCACATCTTCCACAAGACCGTCCCGCAATCGGCCCTGGTGGGGCTCCTCATGTCCTCGCCCCGCCGGGCGCGCGTCATCCGCGCGACCACGAACGGGATCCTGGCGCACTACCCGTACATGTGGCGGGTCGAGGACGGCGATTTCGTGGACTCCCCGCTCAACAAGGACGCCCGCGGATTCGACAGGCGGCTCACGCGCTGGTTGGCCGCCCATCCGCGCGAAGAGGCGGAGCTGCTCATCGAGGCCCTCTACGGGGTCGCCATCAGCTCGTCGACGACGACCGTGCCCGAGATGGTCGCGGCCTTCGCCGCCGACTTGCCGTTCTTCGCACGCTCCTTCACGTCCATGGGCCGCGAGGCGCATGCCGTGCTGCGCAGGGCGATCCTCGATTTGATTCCCTTCCCCGGCAGGTAGGCGCTATGGGCAACGTCATCGATCACGCGCGCAGGGCGGACACGGACCCGTCCGCTCCGCCGAGTCCAGCCGATGCCCTGGCCCTGTGCTGCCTGGCGCAATGCGATTTCGGTGCGCTCGGGGCCGTGCGCGGGGCCGACGGGATGCAGGTGGCCGACCTGGGCGCACTGGCCCAGTCCCGTTTCCTCTACCGCCATTCCCTGCACCCGCGCCTCGATCGGCGCATGCTGGTCGCCGCGGCGTCGTCGCCCCGTTTCGCGCCCCTCACCTGCGCCCACGCCGTGGACCGGTGGAGCGCGCGCCCGCTGAGCCAGTTCTCAGCGCTCACGCTGTGGACTCCCGGGGGTGCCGGATCGCTCACGATGGTGGTATTCCGCGGCACGGATAGGTCGTGGCAGGGCTGGGCCGAGGACGCCGTCATGGGCTTGTCATTCCCGTTGCCGGGCCACAGGGCGGCGGCCCGGTACTTGGCGTTCGTGGCAGAGCGCCACTCGGGGCCGTTGTTCGTCATGGGGCATTCGAAGGGCGGGAACCTGGCGGAGTACGCGCTGGCGAGCCTGCTGCGCGCCCGCCCCCGCGACGCGGAACGGGTCCGCCTGTTCTCCTTGGACGCCCCTGGCTTCCCCGCCCCTCTCGTCCGAGCGGGGTTCTTCGAGGCGAACGCGGCGCCCGCCTCGCGGGTGCGCATTCCGGGATCGTGGGTGTCGGTCTTGCTCGACCAGCCCGGCCCCGCGCGCTTCGTCCGTTCGGGCCTGCCCGGTCCGATGGGCCACGACCCCTACACGTGGGTGGTGGAGGACGGCGATTTCGTTCCCGCGCCCGCTCCGGGTCCCGTCCCGCGGGCAGTCGGCGCCGCCGTCGACCGCGCGCTGAGGGTGCGTCCCATTCGGATCACTCGTCCATAAGGGACACTTTGATGCCGCCGACCAGGGAGGCGACCACGTTGTAGAGCATGGCCCCCAGCGTCGAGATCGCGGTCATGAGGATCACGTTGATGACTCCGACGATGGTGGCGTAGGCGATGGTGCGGGGCAGGCGCACGTACTCGAGGAGTTCCGTGAACTTGCCGGCACCGATCTCCTGCAGGAAGGACTCCAAGGTGGAGAACACGTGCATTGCGTCGAGCATGAACCACAGGACGATGGTGGCGATGACGATGGCGATGCCGAAGGCGACCGACAGCAGGAATGAAACCTTCATGACGGTCCACGCATCGATGCGTGCGATCGCCAGGTCGACGCGGCGGGGC
The DNA here is from genome assembly GCF_000429245.1 of Schaalia georgiae DSM 6843. Classification (GTDB taxonomy): domain Bacteria; phylum Actinomycetota; class Actinomycetes; order Actinomycetales; family Actinomycetaceae; genus Pauljensenia; species Pauljensenia georgiae. Next base: position 55,916 of record NZ_AUBM01000009.1, on the reverse strand, counting down.
GCGTCGACCTGGTTCGATGTGGGTGCGTGCTGGTCGCTCATGGGTTTCCTTCCAGGTGCGGGTACCTAATGGCTATCGTACCGGTCCCTCCGTTGCGCGGGGCCCGGTCGTTCCTTCCCTGGGACGGGGCGCGGCCCCGGTCCCAGGGGCGCGTTCACTGCTCGGAGGCGGGCTGGTCGTCGGCGGGCGCGTCCGCGTCGTCCTGGTCCTCGGCGCCGACGGTGGAGTCGGAGTTGCGGGTGATCGCGATAATGCGGTCGTCAGCATCGGGGCGGGCGAAGATCACACCCATTGTGTTGCGGGCGGTGGGTCGCACGTCCGAGGCGTTGACCTGCACGAGCTTCCCAGACTCCGTGATGACCATCACGTCTTCGTCGGGTTTGACGACGAGGGCGCCGACCAGGCCGCCGCGCTCGTCGGAGAGCTTGCCGACCCGCACACCCATAGTGCCCCGGGACTTCGTGGGGTATTCGGCGACGGGCGTGCGCTTGGCGTACCCGGACTCTGTGACGATGAGCAAGTCAGTGCCCTCTTCGGGCACCTCCATCGACAGCAGCTCGTCGTCGCCGCGGAACTTCATGCCGCGCACCCCGGAGGTGGAACGGCCCATGGGGCGCAGCTGCTCGTCGGTGGCGGCGAAGCGCACCGCCTGCCCGTCACGGGAGACCAAGACGAGGTCCTGGTCGGCCATGATGGTCTGGGCCGACACCAGTTCGTCGGGGTTGCCCGCCTCGTCCTCGCGCAGGTTGATGGCGATAATGCCGCCCGAGCGCGGAGAGTTGTACAGGGCCAGCGGGCTCTTCTTGACCAGTCCGGACTTGGTGGCCAGCACCAGGTAGTCCGCGTCCTCGTAGGTGCGGATCGCCAAGACCTGCGCGATGCGCTCGTCGGGCTGGAAAGCCAGCAGGTTCGCCACGTGCTGGCCCTTCGCGTCGCGGCCCCCTTCAGGGATCTCGTAGGCCTTGGCGCGGTAGACGCGTCCCAGATTGGTGAAGAACAGCAGCCAGTGGTGGGTGGTGGTGACGAAGAAGTGCTCCACCACGTCGCCGCCGCGCAGCTGGGTGCCGCGCACCCCCTTGCCGCCTCGTTTCTGGGAACGGTAGTTGTCGGTGCGGGTGCGCTTGGCGAAGCCGTCGCGGGTGATGGTGACGACCACGTCCTCTTCGGGGATCAGGTCCTCCATCGACATCTCGCCGTCGAAGGGCAGGATCGTCGTGCGGCGCTCGTCGCCGAACTTGTCGACGATCTCGGACAGCTCCTCCGAGATGATCGCCCGCTGGCGCTCGGGCTTGTCCAGGATGTCACGCAGATCGTCCACGCGCGCTTTGAGCTGGGCGTGCTCGTCGAGGATCTTCTGGCGCTCCAGGGCGGCCAGGCGCCTCAGCTGCAGCGCCAGGATGGCATCGGCCTGGACGGCGTCGACGTCGAGCAAGTCGATGAGCCCGGCCCGCGCCTCGTCGACAGTGGGGGAGCGGCGGATCAGGGCGATGACCTCGTCGAGGGCGTCGAGGGCCTTGAGGTAGCCCTCCAGGATGTGCAGGCGCTCCATGGCCTTGCGCAGGCGGAAACGGGTGCGCCGCACGATCACGTCGATCTGGTGGGTGATCCAGTGGCGGATGAACCCGTCGATGGACAGGGTGCGCGGAACCCCGTCGACCAGGGCCAGCATGTTCGCGGAGAAGTTCTCCTGCAGGGGCGTGCGCTTGTACAGGTTGTTGAGGACGACCTTGGCGACGGCGTCGCGCTTGAGGACGATGACCAGGCGCTGGCCGGTGCGCCCGGAAGTCTCGTCGCGGATGTCGGCGATCCCCTGGATCTGGCCGTCGCGCACCAACTGCGCGATCTTGTCGGCCAGGTTGTCGGGGTTGACCTGGTAGGGGAGCTCGGTGACCACCAGGCACTGGCGGCCCTGGATCTCCTCGACGCCGACGACGGCGCGCTGGGTGATGGAGCCGCGTCCCGTGCGGTAGGCGTCCTCGATGCCCTTGTGCCCCAGGATGGTGGCGCCGGTGGGGAAGTCGGGACCGGGGATGAGTTTGAGGAGCGCCTCGAGCAGTTCCTCGCGGGAGGCACCGGGGTGGTCGAGGGCCCATTGGACGCCGCGGGCCAGTTCGCGCAGATTGTGCGGGGGGATGCGCGTGGCCATGCCGACCGCGATGCCCTCGGAGCCGTTGGCCAGCAGGTTGGGGAAGCGGGCGGGCAGGATGGTGGGCTCCTGGTTGCGCCCGTCGTAGTTGTCCTGGAAATCGACGCACTCCTCGTCGATGTCCCGCACCATCTCCATGGCCAGGGGCGCCATCTTGCACTCCGTGTAACGGGGGGCAGCGGGCCCCAGGTTGCCCGGGGTTCCGAAGTTGCCCTGCCCGGCCACCAGGGGGTAGCGCAGGGACCAGGGCTGCACGAGGCGGGCCAGGGCGTCGTAGATCGCCGCGTCCCCGTGCGGGTGGTAGTTGCCCATGACCTCGCCGACGACGCGGGAGGACTTGGAGAAGGACGAGGTGGGGCGGTAGCCGCCGTCGTACATGGCGTACAGGACGCGCCTGTGGACGGGTTTGAGGCCGTCGCGCACGTCGGGCAGGGCCCGCCCGACGATGACGCTCATCGCGTAGTCCAAGTAGGAGCGCTGCATCTCCTTCTGAAGGTCGACCTGGCGGACGCGCTCGGTGTCCGAGATGTGCCGCGCGTCGGTGGTTCGCTCGTCGCTCACGTTGTTCCTTCGTTCGTTCTGCGGCCGCGCGGGCAGCGCCCGGTGCGCGGAACCGCTGGTGATGGGTCAGATGTCGAGGAAGCGCACGTCTGTGGCGTTGCGCTGGATGAAGGTGCGGCGCCTGTCGACATCGTCACCCATGAGGATGGTGAAGGTCTCGTCGGCGTCCGCGGCCTCGTCCAGGGTGACCTGTTTGAGGATCCGGTGCTCGGGGTCCATCGTCGTTTCCCACAGTTCGTGGTCGTTCATCTCGCCGAGGCCCTTGTAGCGCTGGATGCCGCCCTCCTTCGGGAGGCGCTTGTTCGCGGCCGCCCCGACCGCCAGCAGCTCGTCGCGCTCCTTGTCGGAGTACGCGAACTCGTGGTCCGAGTTAGTCCATTTGAGGCGGTAGAGCGGCGGCATGGCGATGAATGTGTGCCCGCCCTCGATGAGGGGACGCATGTAGCGGAAGAGCAGGGTGAGCAGCAGGGTCGCGATGTGCTGGCCGTCGACGTCGGCGTCGGCCATGATGACGATCTTGCCGTAGCGTAGCTTCTCGATGTCGAATTCCTCACCGATGCCGGTCCCGAAGGCCGTGATGAGGGAGCGGATCGTGTCCGAGGACAGGGCGCGGTCCAGGCGCGCCTTCTCCACGTTGAGGATTTTGCCGCGGATCGGCAGAATGGCCTGGCGCTCGGGGTCGCGCCCGCCCACGGCCGAGCCGCCGGCGGAGTCGCCCTCGACGATGAAGATCTCGCACTCGGAGGGTGTGCGGGACGAGCAGTCGCGCAACTTGCCGGGCATGGAGGCGGACTCGAGGACCCCCTTTCGCCTGGTGGCCTCCCGGGCCTTGCGGGCGGCGACGCGGGCGGCCTGCGCGGCCTGCCCCTTGGCGATGATGGCCTTGGCGTCGGCGGGGTGGGCGTCGAACCAGTCGGTGAGCTTGGAGTAGACCTGCTGCGCCACGAAGGTGCGCGCCTCCGTGTTGCCCAGTTTCGTCTTCGTCTGGCCCTCGAACTGGGGTTCGGTGAGTTTGATGGAGATGACGGCGGTCAAGCCCTCGCGCACGTCGTCGCCGGTGAGGTTGTCGTCCTTGTCGCGGATGATGCCCTTGTCGCGGCCGTAGCGGTTGACCAGGGAGGTCAGGGCCGTGCGGAAGCCCTCCTCGTGCATACCGCCCTCGGTGGTGTTGATGGTGTTGGCGAAGGTGTGCACCGAGGAGGAGTAGGCGCTGGTCCACTGCATGGCGATCTCGACGCTCATGGTGCCCTCGTCGTTCTCGGCCTCGAAGTCGATGATCTCGTTGTTGATCGTGTCGGTCTTCTTCGCCGAATCCAGGTACTCGACGTAGTCGCGCAGGCCGTGCTCGTAGCAGTAGGTGACGCTCAGGCGCCCCCCGGCCTCCTGCGGGTCCTCGTCGGGGGCGCCCGCGATCTCGTCGCCCTCCTCGATGGCGTTCTCGCGTTCGTCCGTGAGCGTGATGCGCAGACCCTTGTTGAGGAAGGCCATCTGCTGGAAGCGCTGGCGCAGGGTCTCGAAGTCGAACTCGACGGTCTCGAAGATGGAGGGGTCGGGGTAGAAGACCTGGGTCGTCCCCGTCTCAGTGGTCTCCTCGCCGCGTTCCAGCGGGGTGACGGGCGTGCCGCCGTTGGCGAAGGACATCCGCCACACGTGGCCCTGGCGGCGGATCTCGGTGTCGACCCGGGTGGACAGGGCGTTGACGACGGAGATGCCGACGCCGTGGAGGCCGCCGGAGACCGCGTAGCCGCCGCCTCCGAACTTCCCGCCGGCGTGGAGGATCGTCATGACGACTTCGACTGTGGGCCTGTGCTCGGTGGGGTGCTCGTCGACGGGGATGCCTCGACCGTTATCGACCACTTTGATACCGCCGTCGGCCTGGATGGTGACCTCGATGTGGTCGGCGTACCCGGCCAGCGCCTCGTCGACGGAGTTGTCGACGACCTCGTACACCAGGTGGTGCAGGCCCCGCTCCCCTGTGGACCCGATGTACATGCCCGGGCGCTTGCGGACGGCTTCGAGTCCTTCGAGAACGGTGATGTCCGAGGCGCCGTAGGTCGCGGCGCCGTCGGTCTTGTTGTCGATGTCAGCCACGTGGCTCCCCTCGCGCATGGACCGGATCACTGAGATCCGATGTTTAACCTTGCAGATTCTATCAAAAGTGCCTGTGCGCCCGGGAAACGACACCCTCAGGGGTTACTCCATAAAATATTGATATTTCAACGTTTTCGGCCCTGTGACGAATCATATGCGGCAGCACCGGATCACGAGGCGGCCGGCTCCCGGCCCGCCGCCGTTGCGCACAGCGGGCCGGAGGGCGCGTTCACGGGAAACTGAGGACCCACTCGGGCAGGCCGGAGGTGGAACCGTTGGAGTCGCGCACCCGGACGGTCAGGTCCGTGCGGTTGGAGACCTCGTAGGCGACCGTCCATGTCTGCGTCCCGCCGGGTTGGATCTCGCCGAAGATCCCGTTGGGGTCGAAGCCCTCGGGCTCCCCGCCCTTGGGGTAGTCCGTCAGCGAGCGGTCGGCGCCGTTCTGGGTGACCTCCGGGTGCAGATCCGTTTTGAGCAGGGGCCCGTCGGAGTTGTTCGTCGCCGTTAAGGTGAAGACCACGGTGCCGCGGCCGTTGACGTCCTCGGGCCCTTCGCGCACGTCGTCGACTGCGATGTGCGCCTTCGCGACGGGCAGGTCCGCCTCCATGGGGTCGTCGTCCTGGGACGCGCTGGTGGAGGAGTACCCGGGCACTGGATCGTTGGAGGGGGAAGCGACCAGGGCGACCCTGTAGATCGCGAAGGCGACCAGACCGATCAGGACGACGGCGATGAGGATCCCCGCGATCGTGCCCGCCGCCTTCGTCGTCGGCGACGTGTTCTGCGGGGCGCCCGCCATTCGGACGGCTGGGAAGGTCGGAGCGTTCACCGCGGGCATCGCGCCGTACCCCGTTCCATCCTGGGACGCGGCGGTCGGGTAGGGCGTTGCCTGGTACCCGGAGGGGGCGAAGGCCCCGGGTTGCGGGAAGTGGCCGCCGCCGCTGGCTCCGCCGCCGTCAGCCGACGAGGCAGGGGACGCCTGCGCCGACCCGGGCTGGGCACTGCCGGGCACCGGGGACCCCTGGGGAGGGGTCCCGCTCAGAGCGCCGTAGGGATCCTGTGGGTTCGTCTGCCCTGAGGGCAATGGATCCAGGTTGGGGCTGCCCCCTGGCGGCGTGTACGACACTGCGTGCTCCTTGATTCATCCCGCCCCCGGCTCGAGGGCTCCTACGGGCGGATCCTATCGCACAGTGTTCCTTGGGAGCCTCCGGTCGGGTGGCGCCCCGCGAACGCCAGCAGGGCCCGGGCAGTGCGAGCACTGCCCGGGCTCCTCGCTGCGGATGGGCCCCGTTACGAGGGCTGCCAGTAGTACTTCGGGTAATCCGTGGCCATGTCGGTCACGTCATAGGGTTCGATCTCAACTTGTGAGGAATCGACCAGCGTGTACGCGAAGGAAACCGTGATCTCCTGACCGGGTTGAACGATCGCGAACCACTTGCTGGGATCGACCTGGTCGGGCTTCTTGCCGGACGGGTAGTCCGAGTGCTCGAGCAACGCCTTGCGCTGGGTGACGAACATGGAGTAATTGCTGACGTTGATCGACTCGGACGAGTTGTTCGTCAGCTTCTGCACGACGATGATGGTTTTCTTCCCCTGCGCGTCGTCCGGCCCAGGAAGAATACTGAACTCGGACACGACCTTGCCTCCAGCCATTGAGGTGGTTCCCAAGTCCGTTGCCCCGGTGTTCGCCGACGGGGCCTTGCTACCCCCGCCAGCCGACGGGGAAGGGCCGCCTGCGCCAGGCGCGGGGGTGGTGGGCGACGGAGCGGGGTCGGCGCCAGCTGGCGGAGCAGTCGCGCCCGCGGTCGGGGTGGTCGTTGCCGACTGCCCGCCTGTAACCAGTTTGTAGATGCCGAAACCGCCGAGGGCGACGACCAGAACACCCACCACTGCGGCGATGGCGATCCACATGCTTTTGTTGCCGCCGCTGCCCGGAGCCCCTCCCGGAGCCCCTGGAGCGGGCGGCTGCATCTGGTAACCGCCCTGCGCGGGGCCCATCGCACCGTATCCCGTGGGGGCGAAGCCCCCCGGCGGGGGCGGAACTTGCGAGCCTGTGGAGTCTGAGGACCCGCCAGCCCAGGGCGCTCCGCCCCCTGCGGGCTGCCCGGGAAAGCCCTGGGGCGCGGGAGCCTGGGGCTGCAGTGGGGCTTGGGCACTACCCGGTTTGGGCGCCCCTTGCGCCGATTCCCCTTGAGGCTTGACGCCCATCGTCCCATAAGGATCGGTGGGCCCCCAAGAGCCGGATCCCCCTTCCGGGGGCGGTGCGTACGACATGGTTTCTCCTTGTGCTCGTTGCCGGGCCGATCTTGTCCGCGCGGGCCCTGCGGTTACTTCGAAAGTTTCAGTGTCCAGGGGCCCGCCGTACTCCCATCCGCGCTGATCAACTGGATGGTAATCTCATCAGTCGTCTGCGGCAGCGTGTACGCCAGCTTCCACGTGACACTCTTCCCGGGTTGAACGGTTTGCTCATCGCCTTCCTTGAAACCCACCCCATTGGGCTCACTGCCCACGGGGAAGACCGCTGGCAAGAGAACGTTCTCGTCTTTCGCCTCCCGACCTGAGAACGCTAGCGGGATTGCGGCGACTACGGGCTGGGCCGAACTGGTGTTGTTCGTCGTTGTCAGAGTCACGACCACAGTGTCCTGTCCGCTGTTGTCCTTCGGTCCGCGCTCAGCGCCGTCGACCGACATTTTCACACCGGACGCATCCAGGGTCATATTGCCCGGTTGCCCCTGGGAGGCGGAGCCCCCATTCGAGCTCCCGCCGCCCGACGAGGTCGGTGCGGCGCTGGGCGAACCGCCGCCAGCACTGGGAACGCCGGGGCTGGCAGGCGCGGACTCGGTCGGCGCGGATCCGGCCGTCGGATCGGAGGAACCGCGGAATCCGAACCAGTAGACAGCGAATCCCACACCCGCGACGACCAGCACGGCGACGATTGCGCCGATGATGATCGCCGTCGTGTTCTTCTTGGGCGCAGGGGAGCCACCGGGGCCCCCATACCCCGGTCCGGGCTGCCCGTAGGGGGCGCCCTGGCCGTAATCCGGTGCCCCGTACCCGCCCTGCTGGGCGGTGGGGGCGTAGCCGTTCTGCTGAGCACCCGGACTCGACTGAGGCGGGTACCCGCCCTGCTGCGGGGAGCCCGGGGCCCCGCCGCCCTGGTACGGGGCGGAAGTTGGGGGAAGCACCGAGGTAGGCTGATCGGAGTAGGGCAGGGGGGATGCGCCAGGGGCGCCCTGTTGTGAAGCGCCCGGGTTCTGGTTCGCGGACCAGGGATCCTGCGACGGGCCCAACGGGGTGGGGCCACCGGCAGAAGGTGGGACTGTGGACATGGAGCTCTCCTCATGTTCGACTGGCGCGCCGTGTGGTGACCGCACCTGTTGAGTGCGATAATACCGCACCGATCCACAGCAAAATAACACTTACCAATAAACTGTTAGTTTTGCGGGCATATGCGCCCCTCACCCGTAGGTGTCGCGCGGTCCCCTCCCTTTGACCGACAGGGGGCCCTTGCGCCACGAGGGGGCCACCGGCCCGCGGATGACGACCTGCTGGACCACCCCCGCTCCCACTTCCTCGGCGATGCGCCGCTCGATCATGGGCAGGTACAGGTGGAGGTTCTTGGCCCAGGCGGTCGACGAGCACCGCACAATGAGTTTGTGCCCCTCGAAGGTTTCGATCGTGGCGTGCGCGGCGATGTCGTCTCCGACAATGGCGGGCCACAACGCCATGATCGACCCCATGCGGGTGGGGGTGTCCCACTGGTTGCGCCGGATCATACGGTTCAGGACGCTCCCCAGGCTGGAGGCCCGTCGGTACTGGGTGCGCATCGGGGCCATCCCCGGGTTCTTGCGCCATTGGTCGGGGCGGGTGGCCAGCGCTGCGCGCAGGGCGCCGAGGTCCCCCTCCGGATCCGCCTCAGCATCCGGCGCGGCGCCCGCGCGCCCGTAGGCCTCGGCCCTCATCCGCGCGCGGCGCGCGCTCGAGTCCGCACCCTCGACCGCGCCCGCGCCGTCGACTTCGATGGCCGCGTACTCGGAACTGCCGTCGGCCGTGCGCGCAGGGCGCTCCTCGTCGATGCCCCACGTGGGCATGGTTGAGCGGATGTACCCCCTCGCGCGCGCCACTTTCTGCGCCCGCTCCAGGGCGCGGGCGGCGAATTCCTCGTCGGCGCCCTCAGACATCGGCGGTGCTCCCCTCCGCGGAATCCATGCGGATGCGGATGGTCCGATGGTCCAGTCCGGCGGGAATGTCCTCCTCGACGGCGCATGTGATGATGGCTTGTTCGGCGCGCGAGGCCATGGCGGCCAGTCCCTCGCGGCGCGCAGAATCGAGCTCGGCGAAGACGTCGTCGAGGATCAGCACCGGCGTGTCCCCATCCTCGCTGAGCAGGTCGAAAGCACCCAGGCGCAGGGCGAGGGCCACCGACCAGCTCTCGCCGTGCGAGGCGTAGCCCTTGACTGGCATCCCGCCCAGGACCAGGGAGAGCTCGTCGCGGTGCGCGCCGACCAGGTTGACGCCTCGAGTGACCTCCTTGTCGCGGTGCGCGGCCAGCGCCGCCAGGGTGCGCCTCTCCTGCGCTGGCGCGTCGCACGGGTCCGCGCTGGCGGGGTCTTCCGGGTCGGTGCCGATCGCGCGGTCCACTGATGCCTCGAAGAACAGGGCGAGGCGGCGGGGCGAGTCCGCGACTTCGTCGTATGCCCGCGAGGCGGGACCGGCCAGGGAAGCGACCGCCTGCGCCCTGGCGGCGCTGAGGCGGGCTGACAGGTGGGCGAACTGCTGGTCCCACACGTCCAGAGTGGACAAGTCGGGCACTCCGCCCCGCCGGGCGGTCGCCTGCGCGGACTTCATGAGCGCGGCCCTCTGGCGGGCCACCCGCTCGAAATCCGCTTTGACGCCCGCCATGACGGGGCTGCGCTGGATGACCAGGTCGTCCATGAACGCGCGGCGGGCGGCGGGGTCCCCTCGCACGAGCGCGAGGTCCTCCGGCGCGAAGACCACGGTCTTGACCAGGCCGAGTATCTCGCGGGGCCGCACCTGCGTGCGGTTGATGCGGGCGCGGTTGGCCTTGCCGCGCACGATCTCGAGTTCGACGACCTGCTCGCGCCCTTCCGCCTGCACCAGCCGCACGCGGATCACGGCTCCTCCTGGAGCGGTCGAGGTCGGATCCTCGGGGATCCGCACCAGGGCCGACTCGGCCCCGACGCGGTGGGAGGAGAAGGTGGACAGGTAGGCGATCGCTTCGACGAGGTTCGTCTTCCCCTGGCCGTTGGCCCCCACCAGTACCGTTGCCCCGGGCGAGAACTCGACGAGCCCGCGCCTCCACGAGCGGAAGTCGTCGAGCGCCAGGTGGGAGACGCGCACGGCGGGGTCAGATGCCGAAGCGGATCGGCATCAGGAGGTAGCGGAACTGCGTGACCTCGCCCTCGTCGGGCTTCTTCTGCCCTGTGATGACGGCGGGCTTCGTGGCGTGGGTGAAACCGAAGCGCACGTAGTCGGTGTCGAGCACGGACAGTCCCTCGATGAGGAACTGCGGATTGAAGGCGGTGGAGATGTCGTCTCCGTGCAGGGTCGCCTCGATGGCCTCCGAGGCCTGGGCGTTCTCGCCCTGGCCGGCCTCGAGCACCAGTTGCCCTTCGCTGAAGGCCAGGCGGACGGAGGTGTTGCGCTCGGCGACCAGGGACATGCGTTTGACCGCTTCGAGCAGGGCGTGCCGGTCGCACACGGCTTGGATGGGCGTCGTCTCGGGGAAGAGGCGGCGTACCGCGGGGTAGTCGCCGTCCATGAGCGTTGAGGTGGTGTGGCGGCCCGAGGCGGAGAAGCCGATGAGGGAGGAGGCGCCCGGCTGGGACTGGCCCGACAGGCCGACCTCGACCTTCGTCCCCGAAGTCATGGATTTCGCGACGTCCTGGAGGATGCGGGCCTTGATGACGGTGACCTCCTCGATGGAGGTGTCGGTGGGCTGCCAGTCGAGCTCTCGCATTGCCAGCCTGTAGCGGTCAGTCGCCAGGAATGTGATGGTCGAGCCCGTCAGTTCGGTGCACACGCCTGCGAGTAGGGGCAGGGTGTCGTCGCGGGAGGCCGCGATGCTGACCTGGGCGACCGCCTGGGCGAGGGGCTGTGGGTCGATGTAGCCGATGGCGGCGGGCTGCGTGGGCAGCAGCGGGTACTCGTCGAGCGGCATGACCGCCAATGTGAAGTGGGAGGATCCGCAGACCAGGTTGACCTTCTGCCCCTCGAGTTCGACGGTGACGGGTTTGGAGGGCAAGGATTTGGAGATGTCGGCCAGAAGGCGGCCGGAGACTAGTACTTCGCCCGCCTCGTCGACGGTGGCCGGGATCTTCGAGTTCGCGGAGACCTCGTAGTCGAAGGAGGAGAGGGTGAGCTCATCGTCGGCCGCGTGGATCCGCACACCGGCCAGGATCGGGCTGGCGGGTCGGACCGGTAGCGCGCGGGCGGTCCAGGAGACTGCCTCGGCGAGGACGTCTCGTGCGACGGTGAACTTCATGCCAGCCTCCAAACAGGGAATACGATCGCGTCCCTACTTTACCTACAAGTGACTGGTTTCGGCGCATCGGCTACGGCCGTTCGACGATTCGCGCCCGAGCCGTCAGTGCTCCCGGCACGGCACCCGGGGTCTGCCGGTTCTCCTCAGAGTCGGGCCCATGGGCACGGGGCATTGTTGCGCCCAGCCTCTCCCGCAAGCGCGCACGACCGGCCGCAGCCCGAGGGCCGTGCGCTGCGCCGATGGGCACGGGCGCCCATGTGCGGGGGAGTGGATTGATTCCTCGTATATTCTTCCTTCATCACAATAAGCGGTGTTGAAACTGTGGATAACCGGACTTTTGCTTGAGGGGGCGCGGATAATTACAGTGCTGTAATTTCGGGACGAAGATGGGGATGCGCCCGCTCGGGCTGTGGACGGGCACTCCGCCCCTTGCCGCCCTCCACAGATCGGGTGCCGTCGTGCACAGGCGGAACGGGGTGTGTCCACCGCGGGCCCACAGTGCTTGTGGAAACCGGGTTAGGATTCCTTGGCCTTCTGTTTGATGCGGTTGGTCAGCTCCGACACGTGGTTGAAGGTCTCCCTCTTCTCCTTCATGAGGGAGGTGATCTTCTTGTTGGCGTGCATGACCGTCGTGTGGTCGCGGCCGAAGGCCTGGCCGATCTTCGGCAGCGAGAGGTCGGTGAGCTCGCGGCACAGGTACATGGCGATCTGGCGCGCCTCGACCACCGTGTGGGAGCGGTCCGAGGAGGACATCTGTTCGATGGTGATCCCGAAGTAGTGGGCGCACTGGCCCATGATGAGGGGGACGGTGACCTCGTTGTCGGTGGGATCGGAGACGAAGTCCTTGAGCAGCATCTCCGCCAGCGGCAGGTCGATGCGCTCTTTGGACAGGTTCGCGAACGCGATGACGCGCAGCAGTGCCCCCTCGAGTTCGCGGATGTTGGACGAGATCCGCGAGGCGATGTACTCCAGGACGTCGGGGGTGACCTCCAGGGAGTCGGTCGTGGCCTTCTTCTGCAGGATCGCGATGCGGGTCTCCAGGTCCGGGGGCTGGACGTCGACCAGCAGGCCCGAGGCGAAGCGCGAGCGCATGCGGTCCTCGAAGCCGTTGAGCTGGGCGGGGGGGACGTCGGAGGTGAGGACGATCTGCTTGTTGTTCTCGTAGAGGGCGTTGAAGGTGTGGAAGAAGCCCTCGACGGTTTGCTCCTTGTCCCCGATGAACTGGATGTCGTCGATGAGCAGGATGTCGAGTTCGCGGTAGCGCCTGTGGAACGCCTCGACCTGCGAGTTGTCCGTCTTGTTGAGGCGGATCGCGTTGATGAACTCGTTCGTGAACTCCTCGGAGTTGACGTAGCGCACCTTGAGGTGGGGGAACAGTGACAGCGCGTAGTGCCCGATGGCGTGGAGGAGGTGGGTTTTGCCCAGGCCCGAGTCGCCGTAGATGAACAGGGGGTTGAAGGAGGTGCCGGGCGTCTCGGACACGGCGAGCGCGGCGGCGTGGGCGAAGCGGTTCGAGGGGCCGATGACGAAGGTCTCGAAGGTGTACTTGGGATTGAGGTGGGTGAGCCCCCCGTTCTGCGCCGAGGAGACCAGAGCGGGACCGGTCTCGGGCGGGGCCGCTGGCCGTGCGAGTGGGGAGGCAGAAGCGGCGGCGGGGGCCAGGGGGGAGGTGGCGGGGGGCTCGGGCTCAGGTCGGGGTTCCTCCGTGACGACGCTGATCGAGGGGTCGACTGTGATGGCGATGCGCACGGTGCGCCCCAGGGAGGCGGTGAGGGCGGCGGTCAGCTGGCTGGAGGCGCGGTCCTCGATCCACGATTTCGTGAAGGCGTTGGGGACGGCCAGCAGGATCGTTCCCTCGATGTCCCCCAGGGGCCGAGCGGATCGGAGCATGGACGTGGCAGCGGGTCCGAGCTCTTTGGTGGGGACTGTCTCGAGTGCCAACGCCCATGCGCTGGTGATGGTGTCGGTCGCCACGCTTTCCTCCAGGGCTTCACGGTTGTGAGTTAGGTCATTAAGGGATGGGATCCTGTGGATGACCTGATGATAGTCGAGTCTATCCTGTCCACACCTGGTTCCACAGGTTGGGGAAAGCTCTGTGGACAACTCCGGCATAATCACATCTGTGTAACTACACGAGGGGGATCGCGCCGCGTCTGGGAAAGGTGCCAGCCGGTCCCTTCTGTGGATAACTCCGCCCTGTCGGCGCTGTGGACGGCGTCTGTCCACAGAGAAATCCACACCTGTGGATGGATTCGGTTCGTCACACAGTGGATAATCGCATTGACTCCGCTCGGACGGGTCCCTAGTCTTGTCATTTGTTTGCGCCCATTTCCGGGTGCGCGTAATCGCCTCCGCGCCAGCGAGGGGCGCGCCCACAGTGAACGGGGGAGTCATCCCCGTTCCCGCCCGAGGAGAACTGCAGTGACCACCAAGCGGACCTTCCAGCCCAACAACCGCCGCCGCTCCAAGACGCACGGCTTCCGCCTGCGCATGTCGACCCGTGCCGGCCGCGCGATCCTGGCGAACCGTCGCCGCAAGGGCCGCGCCAAGCTGTCCGCCTGAGCCACTTCGGTGCTGCCCCGCGCGCACCGCATGGTCGATCCGGCTGACTTCAAATCCGCGATCCGGACAGGGTCGCGAGGCGGGGATCCGCTGGTCGTCGTCCACGCTCGAACCGACGAGGGGGAGGAGAACCGCCTCGTCGGTTTCGTCGTACCCAAGCGGGAAATCAAACGCGCGAACGGGCGCAACAGGGTGAAGCGGCAATTGCGGCACATCATGCGCGAGCGCATCGGATCCCTGCCACCGGGCGCCCGGGTCGTCGTGCGCGCCAACGGCCGCGCCCTCGGCGCGTCCTCAGAGGACCTCGCCCGGCGCCTCGACGGGGCCCTGGCGCGTGCCTGGCGCAAGTGGCGCGGGGGAGGGGAGCGGTGAACCGTGCGACCAGGGCGCTGCGGGCGGCGGCCGTGTTGCCCATCCGCCTCTACCAGCGTTTCGTCTCACCGCTTCTGGGGCCGCGCTGCCGCTACGCGCCCACGTGCTCGGCTTACGCCGTCGAGGCGATGACCGTCCACGGCATCGCCAAGGGGACGGCGCTGGCCCTGTGGAGGCTCGTCAGGTGCAACCCGTGGAGCCTGGGGGGTGTGGACCGCGTCCCGCCCCGGGGGCGCTGGAGGCCGGACCCGTGGGTCCCGCCCGACGACTGGGCGGGCAACGACCCCACCATCGAGCGCCCGCTTCCCATGGGACTGAGTCCGGGGGGCGGGCGGGAACGCTGACCCGCCCCGCATACTTGTCCTCGGCGCACTGCGCCGCCAATTGAAAGAGAGAGCGCATGTTTGACGCAATCATCCACCCCTTCGCGGTGGCAGTCGCGTGGGTCTGGGTGTGGATCCACGACTTCCTGGTCCTCATCGGCATGCCGTCGGGGTCCGGCATCGCGTGGGTCTTCTCGATCGTCCTCCTCACGATCCTGGTGCGCGTCGCGATCGTGCCCCTTCTGCTCAAGCAGATCCGCTCCTCGCGGGCGATGCAGGCCGTCCAGCCTGAGATCAGGAAGATCCAGGAGAAGTACAAGGGCAAGAAGGACATGGTCTCGCGCCAGAAGATGACGGAGGAGACCCAGGCGCTCTACCGCAAGCACAAGGTGTCGCCCTTCGCCTCGTGCCTGCCGCTCCTGGTCCAGATGCCGGTCCTCTTCGCCATGTACCGGGCGATCTACGCTGTCAAGGACCTGGCTGAGGGCACATACACCTACTCGGGGCAGGCGGCGTCCAGCCTGGGCCCGATCACCCAGACCACCGCTTCGGAGATCAACGGGTCGACCGTCTTCGGCGTACCGCTCTCCCACACGCTCAGGACGGAGACGTCCAACAGCTCCGCCGTAGCGGTGTTCGTCGTCGCGATCATCGTGATGGTCGCCCTGCAGTTCATGTCGATGCGCCTGTCCTTCTCGCGCAACATGCCCGACATGGGGTCGAACCCGATGGCGCGCTCGCAGCGCTCAATGATGTACGTGATGCCCGTGATGTTCGTGTTCTCGGGCGTTTTCTTCCAGATGGGCGTCGTCGTCTACACGGTGACCTCCTCCTTCTGGGCGCTCGGACAGGCGTACTGGACCATCAAGGTCATGCCCACGCCCGGATCGCCCGCCTACGCGGATCTGCGCGCCAAGCGCGAGAAGGAGTACCAGGAGTGGGCCAGGCCCTTCTTCGCGGAGTACGACCGCCGCCGCGCGGAGCTTCCCACCTCGGCCACAGACCCTGACGTCGTCGCGTTCAATGAGAAGTCCCTGGCGGAGATCCGCCAGCGGGCGAAGAAGCAGAAGATCGCCTCCGACTTCCCCGATTTCATGAGCGCGGGGGACATCGTCACGGTCTACCGCAACCTCGCCTCGCAGGAGTGGACGACGCTGCCCGACGAGCAGTGGATGCACGGTCTGCGTCAGGCCCTTGAGAAGGCGAGGAGCCGCAAGGAAGCCGTTGCGCGCCCCACCGGCAAGAAGAAGTCCCGGGAGCAGCGCCTGCGCGAGGCCGCGGCGCAGCGCGAGGCGTCCGCCGTTTCGGAGAAGGAATCGTCGACGAAGGCCGCCCAGGGTGCGATCAACGCCGCTGAGCTCGAGCGCCGCCGTCAGGAGCGCCGCAGGGCGCGCCGGAAGAAGTCCAAGAACAAGCGCTGACTTGTTCTCACAACGTCCGAAACCATCGAGGGAGGAACACAATGAGTGACGAGAAGTCCGAGGCGCTCACGCGTCTGGAAGAAGAGGGCGAGCTGGCGGCCGACTACCTGGAGGAGCTGCTCGACATCGCGGATCTGGACGGGGACATCGAGATCGGCGTCGAGAACGGCCGCGCGTCGATCGAGATTATCGCCGACTCCGACGACGACCTGGAGCGCATGGTCGGCGAGGACGGCGAGGTGCTCGACGCCCTTCAGGAGCTCACTCGCCTGGCCGTGCAGACGGAAACGGGGGAGAGGTCGCGCCTCATGCTCGACATCGCCTCCTTCCGGGCCGACCGCAAGGCGGAGCTGCAGGAGGTCACGCAGGAGGCGATCGCGCGCGTGCGCTCCACCGGCAGGGAAGTCAAGCTTGAGGCGATGAATCCCTTCGAGCGCAAGGTCTGCCACGATGTCGTCGCCGACGCGGGCCTGGTGTCCGAGTCCGAGGGCGCCGAGCCCCATCGCCGTCTCGTCATCCTGCCAGAGGACGAGGACGGTGAGTGAGGCGCCCCTGAGCCCCTCCGAGGGGACGCCTGCCCGGCGCGACAGTGGACACGCGTCGCGCCGGGTGGGCGATCCCTTCACCCCGGAGGCGCCCACCGACCAGGTGCGCCGTTTCTTCGGCCCCGCCTTCGCCGACATCGCGGAGTTCGCACGCATGCTCGAGGAGGAGGGGGAGTTGCGGGGACTCCTCGGACCCCGCGACATGGAGCGCATCTGGTCGCGCCACCTCGTCAACTCGGCCGCGGTCCTGGACTTCCTGCCCCGCCGGGGCCAGGTGCTGGACATCGGCTCGGGCGCGGGACTGCCGGGCATTGTCATTGCTGTGTGCCGACCGGACTTGGACGTCCACCTGGCTGAGCCGATGACGCGGCGCTGTGAGTGGTTGGCGGATGTGGTCGATGCCCTCGGCCTGGACAACGTCACTATCCACCAGGCGCGCGCGGAGGAACTGCGGGGAAAGGGGAAAGCGGACGTCGTCACCGCTCGCGCTGTTGCGAATATGGCGAAACTGGTCCGCATGACCTCGAAGCTCATCGCACCGGGCGGCGCACTCGTCGCACTCAAGGGGCGAAGAGCGCCAATTGAGATTGAAGAAGCGGCTACTGAATTGAAGCGTCATCATTTGATGGCAAAGGTTCACGAGGTCCCCTCGATCATGGAGAACGAGTCGACTTATATCGTGAAGTGCACTCGCACGAAGTAGCGCCCCGTGGTGCAGTTCCCTGTGCTCCGCTCCGCAGGGCGGCTGCCCGCCACGGGTATTCGCACGTAGACTAGTGGTGAGCCCGAAGGAAGGTGAGCCGTGACCACTGAGAACAACGCGCCTCTATCCGGCCAAGTCGAGCGCGCGCTGCGCGACTTGAAGATGCTGGATGACGCGACCTTCGGCCGTCCTGAGCGCACTCGTACTATTGCCATCGCCAATCAGAAGGGCGGCGTCGGCAAGACGACGTCGACGGTCAATATGGCCGCTGGATTCGCACTTGGCGGCCTCAATGTCGTCGTTATCGACGCTGATGCGCAGGGGAACGCTTCCAGTGCGCTCGGTGTCGGGCACGACGCGGGCACTCTGTCGACTTACGATGTCATTATCGGCGGCGCCTCCATCGAGGAAGTCCTCAAGCCCTGCCCGGATATCGAGGGGATCAGTGTTTGTCCGGCCACTATCGACCTCTCGGGGGCCGAGATCGAGCTGGTCGATGTCGAGGGGAGGGAGTTCCTGCTGCGCAATGCTGTCCGTGAGTTCCTCGACTCGCGTAATGACATCGATGTCATCCTGATCGACTGCCCCCCGTCGTTGGGACTGGTGACCCTCAATGTCATGGTCGCTGCGGACGAAGTGCTGATCCCGATCCAGGCCGAGTACTACGCGCTCGAGGGGTTGAGTCAGCTCTGGGCGACGGTTGAGCGCATAGGAGCGGATCTCAATCCCGGCCTGCGCGTGTCGACGATGCTGTTGACGATGGCTGATAGGCGCACGCGCCTCTCCGAAGAGGTTGAGGCCGAGGTGCGCGCGCACTTCCCGGAACAGACTCTGCAGACAGTCATCCCGCGCAATGTCCGCGTCTCCGAGGCGCCTTCGTATGGGCAGACCGTGGTCACCTACGACGCGCGTTCGGTGGGTGCCGTCGCCTACCGGATGGCCGCCCTGGAGGTCAGTCTTCGTTTCCCGCAGTCTGAGTGAGACTGTGCGCTGTGCGCCCGCTGGAACCGTGGTGGCGGGCGGAATGGTTCGTTTCATGCGGATTGTGAACATCGGTACGCCACGTTTCCGCAGGTCATGAACGTTTTGCCGATCGCTTTGAACGAGCGTTCCCGAAAGTGACCAATGACGCGCCCTGTCGGTGCCCGCAGGATTGTTTCACGTGAAACAATGAGCTGACGCAATTGAAGGAGTATCGCAATGGCGGATGTTCAGAAGAGCGGCGGCGTGAAGCGCGGACGCAAGCACGCGGGTCTTGGTAGGGGACTCGGAGCACTCATTCCCCCGGCGCAGGATACTGATACTCCGTCGCAGACTCCGATGCCCAAGTCCAGCGGTAGCCCCCTTGATGTCTTCTTCCCCGAGGGGAGCACTCGTCAACGCGGTGGTTCAGCGAAGGAGCTTCTTCAGCCGAAGCAGCGCCCCTCCTCGCTGGGGAAGAAGCGGAGTCCCGCTAAGCGAGCGGAATCGCCGCGCCAGGCCACTCCAGCGAAGGGTGGAGTGGAAGCTGGCGCCCCTCCCTCCAAGGGAAAGGATCGTGTGCCCTCCGCTGGATCCGACCGTGTTCTCCCCAAGGAGCGGCCGGCATCCGGTACTTCTTCTTCCAGTGTTTCACGTGAAACATTGGAAGAGGTTGAGCTCCTTCCTGTCCCAGGCGCCTCTTTCGCGGAGGTCCCTGTTGATCAGATCGTTCCCAATGCGAAGCAGCCCCGTGAGATCTTCGACGAGGATGATCTCGCCGAACTCGCCGCCTCTATCAAAGAGGTCGGTGTCCTGCAACCGGTCGTCGTGCGCCCGATTCCCGATGGCAAGCCTGAAGGACGGCTCAAGGAGTACCTCGCCGAGAAGCCCGAGGCGAAGTACGAACTCATTATGGGTGAACGCCGTCTCCGCGCGTCCCAGCTGGCGGGGGAGACGACTATTCCCGCGATCATCCGGCAAACCGATGATAGTGATCTGCTGCGGGACGCCCTTCTGGAGAACCTGCACCGCGCTCAGCTCAATCCATTGGAAGAGGCATCCGCGTATCAGCAGCTTATGGCTGATTTCGGTGCTACGCAGGAAGAGCTGGCCAAACGCATCGCGCGTTCCCGTCCGCAGATCGCCAATACGCTCCGTCTGCTGAAGCTGCCGCCCGCCGTTCAGAAGAAGGTCGCGGCCCAGGTGATCTCCGCCGGCCATGCCCGCGCCCTCCTGGCGCTTCCCTCAGCGGAAGAAATGGAGCGCTTGGCTGATCGGATCGTCACTGAGGGCCTCTCCGTGAGGACCACGGAGGAATTGGTGCGGCTCGGCAAGATCAAAGCAGGGCCCAAACCGCGCGCTCGCAAGAAACCGCAGGTTTCGGCGCTCGGGGAGAGTGTTGTCACCGCGCTCCAGGATGTCTACGAAACGCGCGTGACGATTACAGAAGGACGTAAGAAGGGGAAGATCGTCATTGAGTTCGCGGGTTCCGACGACCTGCAGCGCATCGCCGATCTCATTCTTCGACACTGAGGGCATCCAGATTCACAGAACGCCGCTGCTCAGAGTCGGTATGTTCGAAAGCTGACATTCTTAGCACGTGCATATCCGGATACCGATAAATACACTAAGGGTTTCCAGTGCTGGGAACCCCGATCTGATGAAGGAGCGAAAGGCATGATTGCTTCAAGCAGTACGCGCAGCGTGCTTTTCGATGTCGGCGGCGTGCTGGTGGATTCCCATCCTGATCCGCTGGCTGTTGCCGCGTTGCTCGGTGAGGAGACGGCGGGTTTCGCCCGCCTCGTCGACCAAGCGATCTGGGCGCATCGCGGCGAGTATGATGCGGGTTGCTCGGATAGGCAGTTCTGGGATCGTGTCGCTGGCGATTGCGGGCTTCCCGAACCCAGCCCCGCGACGCTTGAGGAGCTTGTCAGTCTGGATACGGCGCGTATGATCGACGCCAATCCCGATGTCATCCAACTCGCCCGCGATTTGAAGCGCAGAGGAGCGCGGCTCGGGATAGTTTCCAACGCCCCCTACTCGGTCTCCCGGTCGATCAAGGAGTCCGAATGGGGGAGTTGTTTCGACTTCTTCGTGTTCTCCTGCGACTACGGGGTGTGCAAACCGGAACGCGGGATCTACAGGGACGCCCTCATCCAGTCGGGATCGAACGTCCACGACGTTGTTTTCGTTGATGACCGCAAGGTCAACGTGCGGGCGGCCGAGCTCATGGGTATGGGTGGGATCCTGTGGACAAACCCATCGGATGTGCGTCAGCGCCTCAAAGAGCTCGGTTATCTGCTCTGAAGCGAGGAATGAGCCCCGGATTCTTCAGGATCCGGGGCTCTGGTCGGCTCCTGGTACGGGGACTACTTACTTGTGGAGTTCTCCCCAGTTGAGGCGACGAAGTCGACGACCTCCTTGCAGAACGCGGCGAAAGAATAGTCATCGGCTGCCTCCGCCGCCTGGGGGAGCAATGACGTGTCCGTCATTCCGGGTGCTACGTTGGCATCGATGAACCAGCACGTTCCGTCTCCGTCGATGACGAAATCGATGCGGGACAAGTGGCGGAGTCCCAACGCGGTATGGGCCTCGATAGCTGCCGCGCGCAAATCTGCGAGCACGTTCGAGTCGAGGCGGGCGGGCACGAAGTACTCGGTCTCGTCAGTCGTGTACCTGGCATCGTAGTCGTAGCGGCCCCCGTCGGTGGAGATCTCCACAGGCGGCAGAGCAATGGGGCCGTCGCCCAGGTCGACGACGGAAACCGCGACATCGCGGCCGTCGATGCGCTGCTCGACCATGAGTTTCTGCCCGTAGGCGAAGGCGTCGACCATGGCGGTGCGTAGTTCTTCCGCGTTGTGGGCCGTGGACAGCCCCAGGGCGCTTCCGCCGTCGGTGGGTTTGATGACGACGGGGAAGCTCACGCCGTGCTCGATAGCGCTGAGGACGTTGGTGGCGCCGACCTGGCGGAAGAGGGCCTGGGGGAGTGAGAACCATCCAGGTGTCGGCATTCCCGCCGAGGCCAGGAGTGCCTTTGCCGTCGGTTTGTTCGAGGCGAGCATTGATTGGACGCTCGCAGATCCAACGAAGGGGATGCCGAGGGATTCCAGTAGGGTCTGCAGGGAGCCGTCCTCGCCGATGGAACCGTGGACCAGGGGCCATACGACGTTGGGTTGGAATGAGGCGATAGTGGACACGAGCGTTTCATTGACATCGGTGATGCGGACCACGAGTCCCGCGCGGGTGAGGATATTCGCCACCCGGCGTCCTGAACGGACGGAGACGTCGCGCTCGTGGGTGAGCCCGCCGGCGATGATGAGGACTTTGGTGGGGGTTGCCATGGGGTGCTCCTAGATGTGGGTCGGCGGTCAGTGGGATGGGTTATCACCCGTTCCGAACATGTCGACGATATCCTTCTCCGCGTTGACGACGGTGGAGAGGCGGCGGACTCCCTCGCGGATCCGCTCGGGTGTGGGGTAACAGAAGGACAGGCGCATGTGGTCGTTCCCCTGGCCGTCGTAGTAGAAGGCCGTTCCGGCGACATAGGCGACCTGCGCGCGCACAGCGCGGGGGAGCATGGCTTTCGCGTTGAGGCCGTCCGGCAGGGTCACCCACGTGTAGAAGCCGCCCTCGGGAACGGTCCACTGGCAGTCGGGCATGTACTCGGCCAGGGAGTCCAGCATCGCCTTGCACCTCTCGGCGTACATCGCGCGGAAGGACTTCACTTGCCCGTACCAGTCGTAGTCACTGAGGTAGTCCGCGATGGCCATTTGACCGACCATCGAGGGGCACAGGATGGCGGATTCCGAGGCGAGCACCAGCTTTGCCCGGATCGCGTGGGGAGCGTATGCCCATCCGATGCGGAACCCGGGTGCGAACATCTTCGAGAAGGAGCCCAGGTAGACGACGCCGTCGGGGGAGAAGGACTTGATAGCGGGCAGTGGATCGGAGTGGAAGCCGAGCAAGCCGTAGGGGTTGTCCTCCACGATGAGGATGTGCTCGCGCATGCAGATCTCCGCGATGACTGGGCGTCGTTCCAGGGAGAGGGTGACCCCAGCAGGATTGTGGTAGTTCGGGACGATGTAGATGAACTTGATGGTTTTTCCCGCAGCACGCACATTGCGGATCGTTTCGACGAGGGCCTCGGGAATCAGGCCGTGCTCGTCCATGGGGACGTGGATGACGTCGGCTTGGCGCGCGCGGAATACACCGAGGGCTCCGACGTAAGAGGGGGCTTCTGCGAGGACGACATCGCCGGGGTTGACGAAGAGCTCAGTGACCAGGTCGAGTGCCTGCTGGCTACCGGTGGTGACGACGACGTTGTCGGGATCGGCACCGATAATGCCGTCATAGGTCATGATCTCGGTGATTCGTTCACGCAGGACTTCCCAGCCCTGCCCGTTCCCGTACTGCATGGCCTGCGCCCCATGCTTGGTGATGAGGCGCTCGGCGGAGGCTGCGAGCTGGTTGAGTGGAAGATCTTTGAGATTGGGCATTCCGCCGGCCAGGGAAACGACTTCGGGCCGTGAGACGACGGAGAACAGGGCGCGGATCTCGGATGCGCGCAGGTTGTGAGCTCGCTCGGCGTAGGCATCGAACCAAGGGTCGAGGCGGGTGCCGTGGTGGGATTTGTTTCCCTGCGGGGAGGGGGTGGGCGTGCTCACGCGTGTCTTCCTTTGTTCTGACGCGCCCTTCGTTCGAGGCGCGGATAGGTCAAGTGTGCCACTTTTTCGGCTTCCGCGTGGGCGGGTGCCGCAGGCCGGGAACGGTGTCCCAGTAGGCGTGGATCGATTGTTTCACGTGAAACATTCAAGTGTCCTCGGGGTGGAACTGCGAACGCTGCTTCGCTGTGGGGCGGGTGGCCTGCACCGCACAGTGGGCGGTGATCGTGGCGCCGCGGCCTCGGTCGGTTCACGAGGCGGGACCTGCTTCCGGCTTTTCGTGCTTCGCCGAGGGGACGAATCCTGATTCTTGGACTCGAAGCCATCGACTGACGGTGTGGAGGCGGGTGCTCATGTGCCTGAGTCGCACTCTCTTCCTGGGGAGCGGGTTCATCAGCGCTCTGCGGGGAAACGGTGCGTTGCTTCCGCTATTCTTGGCGGGTGTCATGCGTCGGGTGCCGTGCTGGTGTAGGAGGGTGTGACGTTGTTTGCGGAGGCGGGGGGCGGTTCCCGCTTCCGCTTTCCCGGCCGGCTGTTACTCGGGCCGTCCTTGGAGTTCCCAAAGGATCTGCCAATCGAGGATCTCAGTCTGCTCGGGGGAGTTGACCGTCAGATCCACCAGTGCCTGATTGGCTCCGAGAACGATGTTCGATCCATTGGCCAGACGCCACCGCGACTGTAGTCCCGTTCCGTCGTCCTCGACCTCGCGCTTGGTGCCGGTGCGGACGTCGATGATCTGGGCGTAGGCGAGGTACGCGGACTGGGCGAGCGGAGCGGAGTGTCCGTACTGGTCGGGAGTGGCGATGGTCGATAAGGCGATGTGCGCGCTTTGGACGTGTTTCCCATTCGAGATGAAGAAGGAGTCGGCCACGGGACACAGCTCCGAGCGGAAGGCGTGGGTGCCGTGCCTGTCGGGCATGAAACCAGTCTGGCTGAGTACACGGGCAGCGTGGCGTTCCTTGAGGGGCCATCGCGCCGCCGCCCAAGCGGTGATGATCTGGTCGACGCGCTCGGGGCGCAGGGCGATGAACTCGGTCATGAATGGATCCTCTCTCTCAGGACCGCCAAGGTTTCGGGCGTGAAGGCAAAGGGCTGCGACCGGTATTGAATGGAGTCGAGCCCCGTGTCATCGACCCAGCACATGTCGTTGTGCAGGTGGATCCGCCCGGAGACAATGCGGTCGAAAAGGTCTGGGTTCTCCCGCAGCAGTTGGATGAAATCGGGATCCACAGTCGCGATGTGGTTGAGGTACTCGGGCGTGCCTTGGGCGAGGTTCCTCCCGTCCGGGGTGGAAACCTGCGCGAATGCCCAGTCTTTCGCCCGCACCGCGACGAAGTGCAGGTTCTCGACGCTCTCGTCGATCGAGAGGAGGTTGAAGTTCCATGGGCGGAACTTGGTGCCCCCGACAGAGGGGATGCAGGTGCGGCCCGCTTGGTTCTGGGAGTACTCAGCCGCGAGGAATGCGAGTTCAACTTTGTAGGACGCCTGCTGCACGTGGGCGTCCATGTACCGCAACGCGTTGTCCATGAACTCCTCGGACTCATGGACCGGTTGGCCCTTGGTCTTGAGCAGGCGCAGCGTCTTCTCGCGCTGCCGAATGAGAATCTCGTCCACTCTGCCTCCTTAGTCAGTTACTTCATGGTATCCCCGCTGTGCGCGTCCGCGGTCCGTTTTTCCGGATCGGATGGCTCCGGTGGCTAGAAGATGCGCCAGGTGTGGGGGTGGGAGATGGCAGCGGTATCGTGAACCGGGACAGGGCTTCGGCGCTCCCCATATCCTTCTAGGAACCGCGATGCCGCGGCGACATCCTCATGACTTCGCAACAGTGAGATGTAGGTGTGGGTGGGCCGACGGGCGGGTAGGTGCAGGTGAGTCGACCGGTATCACCGCGAGGTGTGAGCACTACTCGTGATTGACGAGGTGTTGTGCGGATCTGGTACGCACCGACGATCCCAGAATGCGGGTGGGTGGGGGAGCGGGAAGAGGTGTGACTGACGAGTTCCAACGGCCAAACTCGAAGTGAGGACGGTGAAGAGAGTTGGAACCAGTAATGGGCTCGTGGCCGCGCGGGACGATCTGGGCCCGAAGGGCACAGGCAGGCCAGCGGATAGTGGCTGCGCGCAGGGTGTCCAGGATGCGAGGAATAGCGGGGTTTCGGCTGCGAACAACGTGCCTGGGAGCCGGGGCAGCATAACGTTGCTCTCATCGATTGTACGTCAGGGGATAGCAGCGTCTATAATGATAACGATTCTCATTCAATGTAAATTGCAGTCAAAGGTTGGATTCCATGGCCGTCATTGATCGCCGCTCCCGCCCGCTGGCTTCGGCCAGCAGGACCCAGCGGTTCTGCCGAACGATCGCTGCCTCGTTGGCGGGCGCAGCGCTCCTCATTCCTTTCGTGCAAGGAGGGGCGCGGGCGTCCGAAGGGGATGGCGAAGCGGCTCCCTCTCCAGCGGCGGTGGAGAGTTGGGCGGGGGCGCAGTCGACTCCCAGTCCTGGAACACCTTCCGATGGGGGTGCTCCCATGAGCGGGGGCTCCCAGACTCCCGCAACCGCCGGTCGGGACTTCCGTGTCGTAGCGACTGTTTCACGTGAAACATTGAACCTCGGTCTTGCGCTGGACGGGCTGGCGGCGAATGCTCAACAGGCGGTACTCGGAGTGGATGACTCCGCTTTTCTGAAAGGCGCGAACGCGCCTGCGTCCACAGAGGGATACGAGATGAGTCAGGTTCCCGGCGATGGGGCAGATGCGCTCGGTTGGTCCTTGGGCTCGCTCAGGGAGGCCGGATACGACCGCGCGCAGATCAATGTCACGGCCTCGGGGCCCGAGGGTGCTCAGGTCCTCGTGTACAGGAGGGACCCGAACGGGAAACCGACCGCGGTCCTCCACGGCGGATCCCTCAATATTGCGGACGCGGATACGGAGGCCTATTCGATCCTTCCGCTGGGGGACCAGACCGAGGGAATGCTGTCGTGGATGTTCACGACTCCAGGTGAATACACGTTGAATATGACGCTCACCGCATGGAACAGTGCGACCGACGCGATCGCCCAGTCACCGGCCACACTCGCGCTGCGCGTCGCCGTGGGATCCGAGGCGATCGCGAATGCCCTCGTCCCCGCTGGTGTTCCCGCAACGAATGCGCCATCTCAGGCCACCACCACGCAACAGCAGACGACCTCGGATGGGAACGCGACCGCGTCGCCGAGCGCGCAGGGCGACGGACGGGCGAGCGGACAGTCGGACGCACGCGGTTCGACCCGCGCCTCGTCAAACGGTGAGAAGTGCGTGGCCACCACGATCACCCGCGAGGCGACTGCCAAGGAACAGGCATCGCTCACCTCGAACCAGGCCTCGCCGAACACGGCGCGCACGACCCTCACCTTCAGTGTTGGTCCGGGGGCCTCGGGGAACGCCACGGAAGGGCACTTCGACTTGGGGCCTGCGATAGAGAACGGGCAATTGGTCGCTCGTGTGAAGGATGACCGCAGCGCGCCCGCCCAATGGGTGGACCCCGCTTCCCTCACCTTCGCCCTCGGTGACGCCGCGCGCATCACGGCGCCCGACGAGACTTCCTTCGTCGCCACCCCCGGGTCGCAGGTGTGGCTGATCTCCTCCACCCAAGTGCCGGGCGTCCCCTGGTTGGGTATGAACTCCCAGAGGGACGAGATCGTCAACGGAACCACAGGCGGGGTGAACTTCACCCTTGACTCCGTTGACGGACCCGGACGCGTCGCGGTCTTCAACTCCGGAAGCCTCGGGGGAGGGGTCGGCGAGCACGTCTTCGACGGAGCCGGCAGCACCTACACCTTGCCGCCCAACACCCACGCGCACCAGAACTGGCTCTTCACCGAACCCGGGACCTACACCCTCACCATCTCCATGCGGGTCACACCGACGGGCGCCAACCTGGCTGGATCCGGCGGTGGCTCCACGACACGCCTGACGCCCACGGGCGCGACGGGGGCGAACGGGCGCCCCATCGTCTCGGAAGTCGTGGGCCGAACCGCCTCGGGCGACGAATGCGACCTCACGCTGGCGACGACCGGTGCTGACGCGCAACGCATCCTCGTCCTCGCCGCGGCACTGGTGTTCAGCGGGTGCGTGGCCGTGGGAGCGTCCCGGCGCCGAGGAGCGCGGGACAGAGTGGGGAACCGCAGTGCCCACTAGGCGGCGCGCGGTCGGCCTGCTGCTCACAGCCGCTCTGTCCGCCTCCGCGTGCTCCGGCGCTGCCACAGGGGCGGACGCCCAGCAGGACCGCATTCGCGTCGTCGCCACAACGGGGATCCTGGCGGACCTGGCGCGCAACGTCGCCGGCGACCGCGCGAGCGTCACGCAAATGGTGCCCGATGGCGCCGACCCCCACTCGTGGGAGCCGTCTCTGCGCACCATCCGCGATGTCGCCTACGCGGACGTGGCCCTGTCGAACTACCTGCTGCTGGAGGAGCACGCGATCATCCGCGCCATGGACGCCAACCTGCCGCCGAATGCGAAGTCCGTGTCCGTCGCCGAGGAGGCCGCCAAACAGGGGGCGACGGTGCTGCCCCTCGTGGAGGACCAGAGCTTGGACACCGTCTGGCTCGGCATGCGCGTGATCGGCAGCGGCCGCTCCCTGGGGGCAGACCGCTCATCCGAGGTCGACTTGGTCGCCACAGGGGTCGAGGGACCGGGCGAGGCGTCGGCCTACCTGACGACCTCCTTCGGTGAGCCCCAAATCGGATTCGCCTCCTCCGACGGTTTCGACGAGGCGTCGGGCTACCAGGCGGACACCTCCGTGCTACCCGCCGACGCCCACCAGCACATGAGCTGGGCGTTCACACAACCCGGCGTGTACCGTATCCACTTCGAGGCCCGCCTGCGCACGAGCCCCGGTGCTGCGCCCACCCCGCTCGGCTCCGGGACCGCTGTGTTCGCGGTGGGCGTCGGGGCGGACGAGGTCGCAGCCCAGCAGGGCCGCGCCGTGCTGGCCGCCGGGCACGCCGACATCACGGCGGACCTCGACCGCGCAATGCTGACCCTCGCCGCCGACAAGGGCGCAGTGGGGGAGGGTGCCGCGCCGCTCCCCGCTGCGGCCCCGTCCGCCACTGGGGAAGGCGGGGGCGGCGACCCGACCGGGGGAACAGGACTGTCCGCCATGGAGTCCTACAGCCTCGACGACATCGTCATCGACGTGCCCACGCGGACCCTCACCCAAGTGCCGGGCACCGGGTACCGCTTCGTCGGCGAACCCGGCTCCGACGTGTACATGCTGCCGCAAGCCGTCCTCGGCAAGCACGTTCACGGCGAGATCGACCCGCACCTGTGGCACGACGCCCACAACGCCGCTGCCTACGTGCGTGTCATCCGCGATGCCCTTGCGGAGGCGGATCCTTCCTCCGCCGACGAGTACCAGCGCAACGCGGCGGCCTACCTCGCGCGGCTTGACGGCCTTGACGCCGAGATGCAGGCAGAGATCGCGCGGATACCGCCCGAGCGCCGGCGCCTCGTCACCACCAACGACGCCTTCGGATACCTCGCCCGGGCATACGGCCTCGAGGTCTCCGGTTTCGTCGCCCCCAACCCGGGGGTGGAGCCCTCCGTGGCCGACAGGGTGAGGCTCCAGGCGACGCTCACCGACCTGCGCATCCCCGCGGTGTTCCTGGAACCCAACCTGGCGCGGACCCGGTCGACCCTGCGCACGGCCGCCGAGGACGCGGGGGTGCGCGTGTGCCCGCTCTACGGGGACACCCTGGACGCGAACGCCCCGACCTACATCGACATGATGCGTTTCAACGCGCACTCCCTGGCGTCGTGCCTGGGGGACACAGAACAGGAGACACCATGAGACTCCGCACACGAGGCGCGATCGCCTCCCTGGCGGTGGGGATCATCGCGCTGGCGTCGGGGACCGCCCCCGCCTTGGCCGCGGACGATCCGGCCCTGGAACAGACGGTTGGCGCCGACGAGGAGGCGTCCACCGAATCCGCGGTCATCGACACCGGGCACGTGGACATCGGCCCCCGCATGGTGGACGGGCAGTGGAGCGTCGCCCTGCGCGACGACTCCGGCGCCCACCCCGTGTGGCGGGACCCCGACCGGACGGTGCTGCGCGTCAGCGACACCGCCCTCATGGCGGCCCCCACCGGCTCCGACTACGCCTTCATGGGCGCCCAAGCGGGCGAGCAGTACTACGTCGTGCCGCAGACCCAGAACCCGAATGTCGTGTGGCTCGGCTGGAACACCCAGGACCCCGGGGTCGTCTCGGCCATCGACCGCGGGGCCACCATGCGCATCGGATCCGTCAGCGGCCCCGGGCGGACGTGGATGTTCCTCCAGGACGGCACCTTCGGCAAGCCCCGGCTCCTGGTCGATGGGCAGAGCGGTCAGGCCCAGGACGTGTGGGTCGACGCCTCCACCCACGTCCACGCCAACTGGGTGTTCACTGCGCCCGGCGTCTACACGGCCGCCCTCACCTTCTCCGCCCGGACCACCGACGGGCGGCAGGTCAGTGCTTCGACGACCCTGCGTTTCGCGGTCGGGTCGCAGACCTCCGCCGACGAAGCCTTCGCCGCCGCTCCGGCTGGAACCGCCGAGGCAGGCGCCGCGGGTTCCGCGGGTGGAGGGGGTTCGGCGGCCGGAGCGGGCCCTGCTGGGGACAGTGCCCTGGGCGACGACGGCACCTCGGCGAACGAGGCGCGCATGCCCGCCGGATCATCCGCGGACGGGACCGGGCTCTCCGACCAGGTGATGCTCATCATCGCCCTCGTCGTCGCCGCATCCATCACCGTGGCCCTCGGGGCCGTCCTCATCATGCGGTCGAGGAGCATCGCCGCCGAGCGCCGCAAAGCCATCGCGGAAGCCGACGGGGCCGAAGGGATGGATGGAGCCGACGGGGACGAGGGAGCCGACGGGGACGAGGGAGCCGACGGGGACGAGGGAGCCGACGGGGACGAGGGAGCGGACCGGGCAGCCGGACCTGGGGAAGCGGGCGCGAGCCCGGCCCCCGCCTCGTCGAAGGAGGGAACACGGTGAAACAGTCGCACAGGGGAGACGCCCACCCGACGGGGGAGGCGGGCAGTCCGCTGGTCGTGCGCGGCCTCAGCGTGAACCTGGGCGGGCGACCCGTGCTGCGCGGCGTCGATCTGACCGTGTCGGCAGGGGAGCTGGTCGGACTCATCGGCCCCAACGGCGCTGGCAAAACGACCCTCATCCGCGCAGTCCTTGGTCTGGTTCCTGCCGCCGCGGGCAGCATCGAATGCGCAGCCGCCGTCGGGTACGTGCCTCAGCGGCACGAGTTCGCGTGGGACTTCCCCATCAGTGTGCGCGACGCGGTCCTGGGTGCCGTGAGCGTCAGGCTCGGGCTCCTCGCGCGCCCCCGCCTCGCCCACCATAGGGCCGTTGAGCGCGCGCTGGCAAAAGTCGGGATGAGGGAACTGGCCGACCGGCCGGTCGCCGAGCTCTCCGGCGGACAGCGGCAAAGGGTGCTCGTCGCCCGCGCCCTCGCATTGGAGCCCTCCGTCCTGCTGCTCGACGAGCCCTTCACCGGCTTGGACATGCCCACGCAGGAACTGCTCATGGACCTCTTCACCTCCTTGGCGGCATCGGGCTGCGCGGTCCTCATGACCACGCACGACCTGGTGGGGGCGCGCGCCCAGTGCGACCGTCTCTGCCTCATCAACGGCACCGTCATCGGATCGGGCGCGCCCGATCAGCTGTGCGACGCCGACGTGTGGGTGCGGACCTTCGAGGTGCGCGAGGACAACCCCCTGCTGAGCGCCCTGGGGGTGGTTGCGTGAACGGGGCAGTGATCGTGCGCACCACCGAGTTCCTCAGCCCCGTCGACTTCCTACGGGACCTGACGAATCCGGTTCTTGCGTTCTTGCCGCGCGCACTCCTCATGGCGGTCGTCGCCGCCGTGGTGTGCGGCGCTGTCGGCGTGCACGTGGTGCTGCGCGGAATGGCGTTCATCGGAGACGCGGTGGCGCACTCCGTGTTCCCCGGGCTGGCCATCGCCTTCCTCACATCGGGGTCGCTGGTGCTCGGCGGCGCGATAGCGGGCGTGGCCACGGCGCTCCTGGTCGCCTTGCTCTCCCACAGTCGGCGCCTCAAGGAGGACTCGATCATCGGAGTGCTCTTCGTCGGCGCCTTCGCCCTGGGGGTCGTCATCATCGCGCGCGCTCCAGGCTACGCGGGCAGCCTGCAGGACTTCCTCTTCGGGTCGATCACCGGGGTTCCTGCGTCTGACGTGCCGGTCGCCATCGGCGGGGGAGTGGTGGTGCTCACCCTGCTGTGCGTCTTCCACAGGTGGATCGTGGCCGTCACCCTGGACCGCGAGACCGCGCGCGTGGCGGGAGTGAAGATCCTTGTCACGGACCTGGTACTGTACACGGCCGTCGCCCTGGCGGTGGTGATCTCCGTGCAGACCATTGGGAACGTGCTCGTGCTCGCCCTGCTGGTCGCT
This sequence comes from Schaalia georgiae DSM 6843, assembly GCF_000429245.1. GTDB lineage: Bacteria > Actinomycetota > Actinomycetes > Actinomycetales > Actinomycetaceae > Pauljensenia > Pauljensenia georgiae. Next base: position 24,628 of record NZ_AUBM01000009.1, on the reverse strand, counting down.
CCCGCCTCGATCGCGCGCCTGCTCACCGACCGCCTCTTCACCATGATGTGGCTGTCGCCCGCCCTGGGGGCGCTGGCCGGGATCGTCGGCCTCTACCTCTCATGGTCCATCGACGTTCCCACCGGTGCGACGATCGTCCTAGTGCTCATCGGGTTCTTCGCCCTCGCCTGGGTCTTCGCACCCCGCCACGGCGCACTCGCGAAGGCCAGGGCAGCGAGGCGGGGGCTGCCCCGGGGGGTGACCACTGCCCGCGGTTGACGGGGTCGGTGGCGGAGTGCGCTTGCTGGTGGGGGTGTCCCTTGTTGGTGAGTGTCTTCGGCGGAGGGTTGTCCCTCGTTGGTGGGAACGCTCTCTGTAGCCGTGGTGGACGGTCCCCCGGGCCCAGGCCGCGAGGCGGGGCTGGTCGGCTGTTGAGCGCGCTGTTGGCGTCGTCGCTGATGAGCGGCTGCGCAGGCTCACTTCTTCGACAGAGGGTGCGGCATCGACTTGGCGAGCCGTGAAAACGCCGGTTGTTTCACGTGAAACAATGGGCGTTCTGCGAGGTCGGGATGTTTCACGTGAAACAACCGGCAGTGTTGGTAGTGGTGGAAAGCGTGATGGTGACGGCGGTGCGGTGGGAATGATGCCGCGTTGCGGGCGCGACGTTGGCGATCGTAATGTCGGTGGTGGTGGGAGGCGCTGTGGCGGCCCAAGGGGGATGAGTTTCCACCCGTCCTGGAGGTGTGCATATGATCAAGGAGATTGTCGATATTTGGTCGAACGCTTGTCCACCATAGTTCGGGTGACTTCCTCGTCTTCACTACCGACGAGGCTCTGGGAATCGAAGTCCGTTACGACGAGCAGATGATTTGGTTGAGTCAGAAACTCATGGCGCAAGTTCTTCGGTGCTGACGCACATACGGTGAATGAGCATCCGAAAGACTTCTATGACATGGAGGAGCTTGTGAAGCGGGCAACTATCCGGAATTTCCGGATAGTTCAGCAAGAGGGCGGTTGCCAGATTTCGCGCAATGTTGACCACTACAATCTTGATGCGATCATCTCCGTTGGTTACCACGTGAACTTTCTGTGCGCGACACAGTTCCGTCAATGGGCGACGAGGATCGTTCGCGACTTCATCTTGCACGGCAATGTTCTTGACAAGGAGCGCATGGAGGCCGGGAAGATCCTCGGTGAGGGCTACTTCGAGGAGCTGCTTGAGCAGATCCGTGAGATCAGGCTCTCAGAGAGGCGCTTCTATCAAATAGTCATCGACATTTACGCGACGACTGGGGTCCTACTCCGCCCGTTGCGCGCTGAAGGTGAAGCCCATGGTCCTGCGCAGTTCCGAAGCGCGCGCGGATCGTCGATGAAACCCGCCTCCCGTAAACAACGCAGGAACACGCTGCGCTGCCTTTTACGGTTCGCCGCCGACAGAGCCGCCAGGCTCGGCTCTGTGAGGGCCTTGAGCCGCCAGAACTCGTCGAAATCCGCTACGCGGAACGGCCGCTCCACCAGCACCAGCGCCTCCCACACCGCGTCGCGCGCGCAGTCGGCGAACAGGCGCGCCTCGCTGACGATGGCCAACCACAGCAGCAACTCGAAACCGGGCCTTGCCTGGGCGACGTGCGCGAGCGCGTCCGGACCGAGGTGCGAGAGGTGGCGCGTCGTCGTGGTGGCCAGGCGCCTGCGGTTCTGGGAGGACTGAGTGCGCGTGAGGTTGTCGGCCACCAGGCGGTCGTTGACCGCGCGCACAGGCATCCCGTCCGCCAGGAGCCCCGCCGCCTCAACGGTCCCCGGATTGACCAGGCCGCCCACGGTTTGCGCGGAGGAGTAGGCGGGCAGCATCGTCGGCGTCATCTCCTCGGCTGTAGATAGGTACCTATCTATAGTACGGGGCTCCCGGTGCCGCCGGGGGCCAACTGGGGCGTGTCTTTACTCGGGAACCTGCATCTCCCGCCACGCCTGCTGGGAGGGGCACGGGCGGGAGGCCGCCCATCCACTCGGAGTTGCCCTTGTGCCCTGCGGGGCGACGATGACGACGCGCGTGGGCGCCAGGCGGTGGTTCGCCCTGCGAAGAGTGTGCTCCGCGGGGGGCGCGCTGGAGCGTGCTTTGTGGGGCGATGAGGGTGGCGCATACGGGGGGTCGCGCGCGTGGGTATGATGGCAGTGGGCAGAGTGGTCCAAAATGCGTCTGGGTTTCGCCGCGTCTGGGTGGCACAGCGGCGGGGTGATCCAAAATCCGTCTGAGTTAGACGGTTTTGACCGGATCCGGGCGAATTCACGTAGACTCAGACGCTTTTTGGACCACACGCCCGACAGGCCCCGATTTCCGCCCGCGACTCAGACGCATTTTGGACCACTGAACGGATCGCCGAGCCGCGGATAGCGATCGCCACGGGGTCAGGCGGTGGCGCGCTCCGTGCGGCGCGGCCCGCGCCCTTGAACACTGAGGGCGCGCAGGGTGTTCATCACCATCGGCGTAAAATGTTAAATGAGATGGGCGTAAAATGTTAGGTCGGTGTGTGGCAGGAGGCCCCCAGATCTCAGGCGCCTCGCGGAATAAGGCCGACCCAAGCCCGAATCGGTGCGGCTAAGTCGCTCTCAGCGGCCGGAACGAACGTCGGCACTCCGGCCTGGCCCAGAGTCCCAAGTCGCGTCTGCGAGTCCGCACCGGACCCGCCTCGTCCGGCGGTAGTGCCTGCGGTCAGCGCGTGAGGCGGGGGGAGGGGAGGGGTCCTCGGGACACCGTCGTCCGCTCCTTTCATACGTCTTGTAACTTCTAATTTTGACGAAATAGAAGTTGGTGGAAGTTGGGGCCCGCCCCGGCCCCGCTCCCGATCGGCACCATCGGACACTTCATATGATCTGTGCCATACTAAATGTGCGTTGATGGCACTGTTCGAGTTGGTACGTTCGGGGACCGTTGTTCCAGTGCTGATCAACGGTGACGTGAACCATTGGAATCCCATCGGGGAATATGTCCACAACGGATGAGAGAACGTCCGCCACAAAAGTCTGAATATCCTATTGTCATGACCTGGTAACACGTGCTACCTTCCAACAGTCACGTTCGACGACGAATCGCGGCCGACCAGGCGCCGGAGCACCACGATGCAGCCGGTGCCGAACCCGCTGCGTTCCCCCACGGAGAGGAACCACAATGCGTCCCCACACCCCGCGCTCCGCTCGAGCGGCCGCACTGGCCGCCGTCGCGCTGCTGGCGCCCCTCGCCATCACCGCCTGCTCCTCGGGAACCGCCCAGTCCGGCTCGGGCGGCGCCCAAACCACCCAGATGTACACGTGGGTCTCCACCGAGAACGACCGCGCCCAGTGGCAGGCGTTCGTCGATGCCGCCAAGGAGAAGGACCCCAACTTCACTCTCACCTTCGACGGCCCCTCCTTCAACGACTACTGGACCAAGGTGAAGACCCGCATGGTCGCCTCCGACGCGCCCTGCATCCTCACCACCCAGGCCGCCCGCGCCCAGGAGATCTCCGGCATCCTCGAGCCCCTCGACGAGTACATGAAGGAGGCCGGTATCCAGGCCAGCGACTACAACGCCGCCATGATGCAGGGCATGACCGTCGACGGCCATGTCCTGGCCCTGCCCTACGACGCCGAGCCCGACGTCCTCTTCTACAACAAGGCGTCCTTCAAAGCGGCGGGCCTGGAGGAACCCACCACCGCCTACACCACCGAGCAGTTCGTCAAGGACGCCAAGGCCCTCACCGGTGACGGCAAGTACGGCCTCGCCGTCAAGGCCTCCCTGATGGCCAACGCGGCCGGCGACTTCGCCATCGCCTTCGGCGGCGACGTCTCGCGCGACGGGAAGGTCACCATCACCGAGCAGAAGTTCGTCGACGGCATGCAATTCGCCTTCGACCTGGTCGCCAAGGAGGGCGTCGCCGCCGCCCCCAACGCCGCCGACGCCGACGGACCCTCACAGGGCGCCTTCCAGAACGGCACCGCCGCCATGATCGTCGACGGCCCCTGGATGTACGGCACCTTCGAGAAGTCCCTCGGCGAAGACCTCGGCGTCGCCGTCCTGCCCACGCCCACCGGCCAGCCCCGCGCCGTCATCCAGGGCTCCGGCTTCGGCATCTCCAAGAGCTGCCCCGACAAGAAGGCCGCCTTCAACGTCCTCAAGCAGCTGGTCACCCCCGAGGTCATCGGCTCGGTCGCCGAGAAGCAGGGGACCGTCCCCTCCATCGAATCCGCCATCGACAAGTGGGCGGCCAACAAGCCCGAGGGCAACGTCGCAGCCGTCAAAGCCCTCCTGGAGAACGGCACGCCCCTGGTGACCACCAACACGTGGAACCAGATCAACACCTCCTTCGAGCAGTACTCGCCCGAAGGGTACCGCGGAACACGCACAGCGGCCGACATCCTGGGCGACCTCGCCAAGACCGCCGGCTGACACCACACGACCAACGAGGCAGGGGGCCGGGCCGCGCCGACTCCGAACCACCGAGCGGCGGCCACCGGCCGCGCGGACCCGGGGCCCTGCTACCCGCGGGCCCCGCCGCGCCCCCCCGGGTGCGCCACCCGCGCACCACGAGCACTGGCCGCCCGGCCCTCCGGTTCCAGCGCCGCCCGGCCGCCGCACAAGCGCGACCCGGCCCCCGCCTCGTACCCCACAGTAAGGACAACAATGAGTACCGCTGCCGCTACTCAGGCACCACCGCAGCGCGCGCGCAAACGGGGCGACGGCCTCCGCGCGCTCGCCTACCTCGCCCCGGGGATGAGCGGCTTCCTGCTGTTCATCCTCATCCCCCTGGTCGCCTCCCTGGTCATCTCCTTCTTCGACTGGTCCCTCTTCGGCCAGGCGAAGTTCGTGGGAGCCGGCAACTACCAGCGCATGCTCAGTGGCGAGGACCCCGCCTTCTGGACGATCCTGCGCAACACCGTCATCTTCGCCATCAGCTACACGATCCTCAACCTGGTGATCTCGCTCGGGCTGTCCTACTGGCTCCAGCACCTGTCGGACTTCTGGTCCCGCCTGCTGCGCGTGATCTTCTTCATCCCCGTCGTCACACCCATGGCGGGCAACGCCCTCATCTGGAGGCTCCTGCTCGACGACCAGGGGGTCGTCAACTCCGCGCTCGGCAAAGCCGGCCTCGGCCCCGTGCCGTGGCTCAACCACCCGGTGCTCGCCATGGGCTCCCTGCTCATGATGAGCCTGTGGCAGGGCCTGGGCTACAACATCGTCGTCCTCACCGCCGGGCTCAACGGCCTCAACACCTCCGTGCTCGAGGCCGCCAAGATCGACGGCACCACCGGCTGGCAGCGCTTCTTCAAAGTCGTCTTCCCGATGATCTCCCCGACCGTGTTCTTCTGCACCATCATGACCGTCATCGGCGCCTTCAAAGTATTCGCCCAGCCCTACATGCTCACCAAGGGCGGCCCCGGCGAGGCCACCAACACCATCGTGCTCGCCCTGTACCGCAACGGCTTCTCCTTCGACAAGCTCGGGTACGCCTCGGCGATGGCCTGGATCCTCTTCGTCATCGTCATGGTCCTCACCGCCCTCCAATTCAGCCAGCAGAAGAAGTGGGTGAACTACGATGCCTGAGACTCCCTCCGCCAACCGCAAGCCGCTGTCCCGCAGGATCGGCCGGGTCGTGTCCGCGGTGGCCATGACCGTCATCGCCGTCGCCTTCCTCTTCCCCTTCGCGTGGATGATCGCGACCTCGCTCAAACCCACCACCGAGGTCTTCACCTCGGGCATCTCGCCCGTGGGCAGCGAAGTCGCCTGGTCGAACTACTCCTCGGCCCTCACCACCATCCCCTTCGGGCGCGTCATCCTCAACTCCTTCATCGTGTCCCTGGTGGGATCACTGCTGGTCATGACCGTGTCCGTCCTGTCCGCCTACGCCTTCGCGCGCCTGAAGTTCAAGTTCCGGGACCACCTCTTCCTGCTCTTCCTGGGCACGCTCGTGCTGCCCCAGGAGGTCCTCGTCATCCCCCTGTACATCGGGATGCAGCGCATGGGGCTCATCAACTCCTACTTCGCGCTCATCGTGCCCTTCGCCTTCGGGGCGTTCGGCGCCTTCCTGATCCGCCAGTTCCTCATGAGCCTGCCCCACGAGTTCGAAGAGGCCGCGCGCATCGACGGGTGCGGCGACTTCCAGATCCTCACCCGCATCCTGCTGCCGCTGCTCAAAGCCCCGATCCTGGTGGTCGGCGTCTTCGCCTTCATCGACTACTGGTCGACCTTCCTGTGGCCGCTCATCGCCATCAACGACCGCAATATGGCGACCATCCCCCTGGGCCTGCAGATGTTCTCCGGCGAGCGGGGGACCGACTGGGGGCCCATGATGGCCGCCGTCGCCATGACGACGATCCCTTCGATCATCATCGTCGTCTTCTTGCAGAAACAGCTGGAAAAAGGCGTCGCACTGGGCGCGTTCGGGGGCCGCTGACATGGACCCGCGACCCGCCCCCGCCCCGCGCGCCCGGACCTGGGAGGACCTGCGCCGCCCCACCCCGCAGTGGTACCGCGACGCCCCCCTGGGGTTCTTCGTCCACTGGGGCCCCTACTCGGTGCCCGCGTGGGCCGAAGACCACGGGGAGCTCGGCGCCGAGGACGACTGGAGGGCCTGGTTCACCCACAACTCCTACGCCGAGTGGTACTACAACACCATCCGCATCCCCGGCTCGCCCGCTGCCGAGCGCCATCGCAGCCTCTACGGATCCCTCGATTACGAGGCGTTCCTCGACATGTGGGACCCCAGCGCCTTCGACCCCGCCTCGTGGGCAGACCTGTTCAGGCGCGCAGGGGGGCACTACGCGGTGCTCACCACCAAGCACCACGATGGCGTCACCCTGTGGGACGCCCCCGGGACCGGCAGCCGCAACACCGTCCGGCGCGGGCCGAGGCGCGACCTCGTCGCCGGATTCGCCGACGCCGTGCGCGACGCGGGCCTGCGCGTGGGCCTGTACTACTCCGGGGGCCTCGACTGGCACTACCGGCCCCACCCGCCCATCCTCTCCGAGGAGGACTGCAAGGACGTGTGCCGCCCCAAGGACGCCGACTACGCGCGCTACTGCTACGAGCACGCCCGCGACCTCATCGACCGTTACCGCCCCGACGTCTTGTGGAACGACATCGATTGGCCCGACGAGGGCAAGGACTTCGGCGAGCACGGGCTGGGGCGCCTGCTGGAGCACTTCTACACCACACGCCCCGAGGGCGTCACCAACGACCGCTACGGCGGGGTCCACGCCGACTTCCTCACCTCCGAGTACCAGCACATGGGCGAGGCGGAGGGCGGCGCCGTGTGGGAGAACTGCCGGGGCGTTGGCCTGTCCTTCGGGTACAACCGCGCCGAGGGCCCCGACCAGTACCTCAGCGCAGCCGCCGCACTGCGCCACCTCATCGACGTGGTCTCCCGGGGCGGGCGCCTGCTGCTCAACGTCGGGCCCCGCGCCGACGGCTGCCTGCCGGACGGGCAGGTCCAGTGCCTCGAGGGCATGGCCGCGTGGATGGACCGCCACCGCGAGGAGCTGATCGCCACCGCCCCCCTCGGCCAGGTGGAGGTCCTCGACGCGGCGGAGGGCGCCTCGTCCGGGGCGCCCGACGGCCACTCCTCGGGGGCCGGGTGGGCGCGCGTCCTCGCCCGCACCGGCTGCGCCGCCCTCTTCGTCGACCCGTCGGTGCGCCGCGTCAGCGCGCTGCCCGCGGGCTACGACTGGGCGCGCGCCACCATGGCCGGAGGGCGCGCCTCCCACGACGGGCGCGGGGGCCTGGACATCGAAGCGCCCGCGGGGGACGCCCCACTGGTCGTCACCGCGCCCTCGGCGTGAGCGCGGGGCGGGCAGACGCGCCGGTCACCGTCATCGAGGCGGGGACTCGCGCGCGTCCCCGCCCGCCCCGAGCCTCCCCAGTGCTCGGATCCGCCTCATTGATCCCGCCTTGCGTGGCCCCAGGACGGGGCCCGCTCTGCGGACCCGCAGAAAGGCGGCGAACCGGGCCGCTAACGCAGCGCTGACTGATCAGGGCCCCCTGCGCGCGCACGCGGCCACTCGGCGCCGGGCTCCTCCTCCAACCAGGACAGGGGGTCGTCCACCAGGCGCTGCAGCACGCGCAGGGCCGCCCCGCGCGCCGTCAAAGACTTCGACGCGCCCCACACGCGAATCACGGGAGGCGCCCACGCCGCCTGCAGGACCCTGGCTTCAAGCTCCCTTCGGGCCGGTTCCACCAGTGCAGGCGCGAGGTCGGCGACCATTCCCCCCAGGACGACCACGGGGATGTCGGTGGCGTTGATGACTGCGGCCAGGCAGCGCCCCAGTGCGGCCCCCGCCTCGTCGAGCGCCGAGCGGGCCCGCTCCGAAACCGCCGCCTCGCGCAGTATGCCCGCTGCTCCCGCCCCCCGGTCCAGGCCCGCTCGCGAGGCGAGCGCGTACACGCCGAGGTAGGACTCCAAGCAACCACGCGCGCCGCACTGGCACATGGGGCCGTTCGGGTCGGCGCAGATGTGCCCGATCTCGCCCGACCACCCGCGTACCCCCCGCAACGGCCTGTGATCGACGACGATGCCGGAACCGACGCCGACCTCGCCCGACACGTAAATGAACGAGGGAGGGCCGGCGGGCACGCCCGGCACACTGTGCGCCACCGCGAACGCCGCCAGGTCCGCCTCGTTCGCCACGACCACGGGATCCAGGTAGGAGATGGGAGCCAGAAGCTCATCCAGTGGAATGTCCCGCCATCTCAAGTTGGGCGCCAGCGCCAACATGGTCGGCGACACCAGGCCCGGGATCCCCACGCCCGAACCTAGGAACAGCGCCCCGGGCGGCAAGCCCGCATCAACCACGCGGCGGGCTGCCCTGGATACCCTGCGCATCGTTCTGATGGGGTCGGAGCCGGCGAAATCCCCGCGGACGCGCTCGTGCGCCAGCACGTGCCCCGTCAAGTCCACCAACATGATGTCCAGCGCCGAAACGTTCGTCTCGATGCCCAAAGCCGTCACTCGTCCCGCCGTCGGGGTGAGGCGGTTCGCCGGGCGGCCTCGTCCTGAGTCGCCCACGGGGTCCAATTCTTCGACGAAACCGCGCCCGATCAGGTCATCCACCAAGCGCGAGATCGTCGCCCGCGTGATCCCCGTCGACGAGGAGATGGCCGCACGCGTGATCTCGCCCGGGTTGGCCAGGATCTGGCGGAGCACCAACGACAGGTTCGACGCTTTGAGGTTGGTCGCCTTCATTCCCTGTACAATTCGCTCCCCGCGCACCGCCTCGAAACACATGTGCCCGTTTCCTGACGAGGTGGGAGCGGCGGCGTGATCGGGCATGGCAACAGGCTACCGGTAAGTTCTTCGATAAGAAGGGACTGATGGGGGTGGGTAGTGCTGCGTCGGGCGGCGGCTGGAGTCGGCGGGGTGGTTGAGGGCGGCGCTGTGGGCTCGTCGCGTGGCAACGGCGTGTCGTCCCCAGGTGGGGCGGGTGCCGCGGAGTTGTCCACAGTCAGGGTTGTGGTTGTTGCGGGAGGGGAGTGCGCAGCGGAAGGTGGGTGCACGAGGGCGGCGGCAGTGAAGGAGCGCGACATGGACGTTGCGGGGATGCGGATGGTTCGATCCGCACTCGTGTTCGCAAGGGATCTGTCGGGGCGAGTTAGCATTTCCAGGCGAGCGGGTTCCGGGGAACTGCTGAGGATCTCCAGCGGCGTGTACCTGGAGGCCAAGGCCCTTGAGGGACTTGAACGGTGGCAACAGGCTGAGTTCATCTACTGCGCCAGGCTCCATGCGATTTGCGCGAAGCGCGGGAGTGCGGTCCTATGTGGGCAAAGCGCCGCTTTCGTCCACGGACTGCCTATGGTGGAGATGGGGGAGGTGGCCTGCTACTCGAGATCCGCCCACGGGCAATCCGTCATGCGGTTGCCAGCGGTGCGCATCCCGAACTCCCTCGTGGTCAAAGGGCTTGCCGTTCGCCCATCCAGATCGGCCCATGGCGGGCGCATCGCGGAGGCCGCTGGCCTGCGGGTGAGCGACCCGCTGGAAACCGCGCTGGAGTGCGCATTCGGAGAGCACGAGGAGACCGCATTCGTCCAAACAAGCTCTGCCCTCCACCTGTTCAGCGGATTCAGCCGGTTCAACGCCGATAGTCGTGACGGCGCTGAAAGGTTGCGCCTGCACCTGCTGGAGGGAATGGCGGCGCTGCCCCTGGTCCGGAAAATGCGGGCGAACGCCCGCTGGACCCTGGAGAACGCCGACCCCGGGTGCGAGTCCCCGGGCGAGTGCCGTGTGCTGTACGCCTTGAAGCGCGCGGGGCTGGAGGGTCTGCTCACTCAGGTGGAAGTGCCCACCCCTGGGGGTGTGTTCTTCATCGACATCGCCATTCCAGGACTGAGGATCGCTATCGAGTTCGACGGACGTGTGAAGTATAGAGCCTCCGTCCGTGAGGTCCATGAAACACTGGAAGCTGAGTCGCGGCGCCAGCGGCTACTGGAATTGGCGGGGTGGACGGTGATCCGCGTGCGGTGGGGTGATCTCAAACGGATTGACGAGATCATCGCGAGGGTGAGAATGGCGATCGCCGCGAGAAGAAGGCGGTGAAAGGGAGGAATGCCGCCCCGGGGCGGCCCTGATAGGTGCGTGCCGGTGCGCGGGTCCGGCGAGAACGGGGACTTTGCGCAGTCGGAGTGTCCGTTGCGCGCGTGTGCCGAAACGCGGGACAAAGGGCTCGGTGCTGGAGTCGAAGCGCGTTCAGACAATTGGAGGCGGGCGGAACGCGAATCGACTGCTCAACGACCGGGGTGTTCCAGCGACCGTGGTCCAAAAAGCGTCTGAGTCTCGGGTGGGAACGGGGGCTTGACGGCGAGTTGTTCCAAAAAGCGTCTGAGTCTCGGGAAAAATGGCGGATCCTGCCGAAATTGGGGTAACTCAGACGCATTTTGGACCAGTACGCTGCAACACCGCCTGGGAACTGCGAGACTCAGACGCATTTTGGACCATTTCGGCACGGTCAGCGCTGATGGAGTGGATCATCCTGGGTGTGGCGGAGGTTTTGATTCCGGGAGTCCCCAGTGGGTCCCGCACGGAGGCGTGGCGCTCGGTGGCCCACCGGCTACCGGTAAGTTCTTCGATAAGAAGGGACTGATGGGGGTGGGCGGTGCCGCGCCGGGGGCGGCGGCTGGAGTCGGCGGATGTGGGCGGGATCCCTTGACGGGGACCCTCTTCCCGGTTTAAGTTTAGTTCCGTAACAAAACAGTGACGGCCCCTCCCCGCGATCGCCCGGACGGGTCGGCTTCCTGTGAACACCGCCGTTCCCGAAAGGATATGCACATGACACGCCAGCCCCGCCCCGAGGACAAGTTCTCATTCGGCCTGTGGACCGTCGGCTGGAACGCCGTCGATCCCTTCGGAACCGCGACCAGGCCCGTCCTGGACCCTTGGGAGTACACCGCGAAACTCGCCGAACTGGGCGCATGGGGTATCACGTTCCACGACAACGACGTTTTCGACTTCGCGGCCACCGACGCTGAGCGCCACGACCGCGTCATGAAGGTCAAGGAGGCCGCGGACGCGGCGGGCATCGTCATCGAGATGGTCACCACCAACACTTTCACCCACCCGGTCTTCAAGGATGGCGGCCTGACCAACAACGACCGCTCCATCCGCCGCTTCGGCCTGCGCAAAGTCCTGCGCAACGTGGACCTGGCCGCCGAGCTCGGCGCGACCACCTTCGTCATGTGGGGCGGGCGCGAGGGTGCCGAATACGACTCCTCCAAGGACCTGAACGCCGCCTTCGACCGCTACAAGGAGGGCCTGGACACGGTCGCCGGCTATATCAAGTCCAAGGGCTACGATCTCAAGATCGGCTTGGAGCCCAAACCCAACGAGCCCCGTGGCGACATCTTCCTGCCCACCGTCGGCCACGCGCTGGCCCTCATCGCCGAACTGGACAACGGCGACGTCGTCGGCCTCAACCCCGAGACCGGGCACGAGCAGATGGCAGGCTTGAACTACACCCACGCCCTGGCGCAGGCCCTGAACGCCGGGAAGCTCTTCCACATCGACCTCAACGGCCAGTCCGGCCTCAAGTACGACCAGGACAAGGCCTTCGGGCACGGCGACCTGGTCAGCGCCTTCTTCACGGTCGACCTCATCGAGAACGGCTTCCCCTGCGGGGGACCCCGCTACGAGGGCCCCCGCCACTTCGACTACAAGCCCAGCCGCACCGAGGGCATGGAGGGCGTGTGGGAATCCGCTTCGGCGAACATGGAGATGTACATCCGCCTGGCCGAGAAGGCCAAGGCGTTCCGCGAGGACCCCGCCACGGTCGAGTTGCTCAAGGCGGCTTCTGTCTACGAGCTCGGCGAGCCGACCCTGGCCGAGGGCGAGTCCGTAGAGGACTTCCTGGCGGACACCAGCGTCTACGAGGACTTCGACGCCGACGCCAAGGGCGCCCGCGAGTACCACTTCGTGGAGCTCTACCAGCAGGCCATGCGCCACCTGATCGGCTGACACCGACGAGGCGGGGACCGGGTGCGGCGGGCGGTTCCGTCGCCGCCCGCCCCGGCCCCGCCAGCCCCAGCGAACCACGCGAATGAGGAGCACACCATGAGCACCCGCCCCTACGTGGCAGGCGTCGACACCTCCACCCAGTCCTGCAAGATCGTCGTCGTGGACCCCGCGACGAACAGGATCGTCCGCCAGGGGAGGGCCTGTCACCCCGATGGCACGGAAGTGGACCCCCAGGCGTGGTGGGACGCCTTCCTCGAGGCGGTCGACTCCGCCGGCGGTCTAGACGATGTGCGCGCGCTGTCGGTGGGCGGCCAGCAGCACGGCATGGTCGTGCTCGACGCGCAGGGCCGGGTGATCCGCCCGGCGCTTCTATGGAACGACACCCGCAGCGCCGCAGCCGCGCGCGACCTGATCCGCGCCAAGGGCTCGGACGGGCTCGACGGCGCCGACTCCGAGGGGGCTGCCTGGTGGGCCGGGGCCACGGGCTCCGTTCCCGTCGCCTCCCTCACCGTGACGAAACTGCGCTGGTTGGTTGACAACGAGCCGGAGAACGCGGCGAGGATCGCCGCCGTCTGCCTGCCCCACGACTACCTCACCTGGCGGATCGCGGGCGGTTTCGAGGCAGTGGGGCTCCGGGGCCTGGTGACCGACCGCTCCGATGCCTCGGGCACGGGCTATGTGGACCGCTCGGGCGACCAGTACCGCTGGGACATCCTGGCCGACGCCCTGCGCATCGACGAGGAGGCTGCCCGCCGGATCGTCCTGCCCCGCATCGCCGGGCCGTGGGAGTCCGTCGGCCACGGCGACCCGGCGCGCGGCTGGGACGCCATCGCGCTGGGTCCTGGAGCGGGGGACAACGCCGCGGCCGCCCTGGGCGTGGGTCTCAACCCCGGTGCGGCACTGCTCAGCCTGGGCACATCCGGGGTTGTTTCCGCCGTGTCGGACCATCCCGTGTCCGACCCCTCGGGGCTGGTCACGGGGTTCTGCGACGCCTCGGGCAACTGGCTGCCCCTGGCGTGCACGCTCAACGCCTCGCGGATCATCGACGCGATGGCGCGGGTCACCGGCTTGGACTACCAGGAGTTCGACGAGGCGGCGCTGGCCGTCCCGGACGCCGCCGGGCTGCGGCTGGTGCCCTACTTCGAGGGCGAGCGCACCCCGAACCTGCCCGACGCCACCGCCTCCCTGGAGGGCATGACGCTGGCGAACTCGGACCGCCAGCACGTCGCTCGGGCCACTGTCGACGGCCTGCTGGACCTCATGCGCTTCGCCCTGGACGCGATGCGCGCGCTGGGGGTCCCCGTCCGGCGGGTGCTCCTGGTCGGCGGCGGCGCCAAGTCCACCGCCGTGCGGGCACTGGCCCCGCAAGCGCTCGGCGCTGCCGTCGAGGTGCCCGAGCCGGGAGAATACGTCGCCCTGGGAGCTGCCAAACAGGCCGCCGGCCTGCGCTGAACGGGGCGCCGAACACAATTGAATACCACTGCACACAACTGAATACCACTGCACACCGCAGGGGCGCGGACCACAATGGCGTGGTCCGCGCCCCTGTTGTTCCCCACGTCAGACACAGGGACGCAGGAGGCGCCGGTGGCCCGGTAACGCCGCCCGGGGGCTCACGCGACCGTCCCCCGCAAGGGCGAGGCGTCGATCAGCGCTTGCTGCCCCTCCCAGTCCAGGCCGTGGGCCAGGGAGTCGAATTGGAGGCCGAACAGGTCCCTGGCGGGCCCGCCCTCCCGGAAGAGACGCGCGTCGATGTGGGCGAGGGCGCGCGCCTCGTCCCACCCGTCCTCCCCGGCGAGGCGGCGGGCGCCGACTGCGAGTGCCAGCGAGAGGTACTCGATGGGGGTGCCGGCCCGGCGGGCGAGGGCGTAGGCCCTGATGAAGCGGTCGTCGGCACCGAGTTTGCGCTCCGGATCGCGCCCGACCCTCTCCACGGTGTCTTCCAGTGCGCGGTTGGCGAACCGGGCCAGCAGGTCATCGACGTGCAGTCCCAGGGCGCCGATGCCAGCTCCGTAGACGACGGACAGCGCCAGTGCCGACTCCATCATCGCGGCGCGGACGATGGAGTGGACCCGGGGTTCGGCGATCGCCTCCCAGATGAACGCCGAGCCCAGCAACTCCCCCAGGTAGGCGCAGGCGCAGTGCCCCATGTTGTGGATGAGCAGTTTGCGGTCGGTGTAGAAGGAGAAGGGGATGTCCCTGACGGGGAAGAGCCCCTGGACGCGGGGCTCGGGGGCGGTGAGCCCCGTCGCGTCGTAGGGGAGGATCCGGTAGGGCTCGGCGCGCACCAGCGTCGAGGGTTGGCCGGGTGCGGGCGGCGTTGTGGGGATCATGCGCCCGATCGAGGTCTCGGCGAGCCCGACATCGGATTCGAGCTTCGCGTGGGCGGAGGCGGGCAGGGCATCGCGGAGCGCGCGGCGGAAGACTGCTGAGGCGTCGTGGAGGTTCTCGCACAGGAGGATGTCGAGCGCCCCGCGCCCCGCGGCCCATCTGGCCCGGAGGGCATGGGCGAGCGTTGGCGCGACGGCGGCGAGCACGCGGGCCCCGACGGAGGTGGTGACCAGGTCGGCGTCCGCCACCAGGGCGTCGACGGCGGGCTGGTCGGTGGAGTAGGCGGCGGTGATGCGCGTGACGACTCGCCGGAGGGCACCCGAGTTCGACACGGTCTCGTGGATGTAGGAGCGGTCTTCGCCCAGTCTTTCAACCAGGTGGGGGTCGATGTCGAGGAAGGCCACATCCCATCCGGCGGCGCTGAAGAGCTCGCCTATGAAACCGCGTCCGACGTTACCAGCCCCGAAGGCGACGAGGAGCGGCATGTCAGACCTCCGCCAGTTCGGTGGCCAGGGGTTGGCGCAGGAGTTTCTTCCCCACCACCTCGGAGGCGAAGCGGATGGCCTGGTGGGGGCGGGCCCGGCGCGTGAGCGCCACGAGGAACGCGGCTTTGAAGGTGTCGCCGGCGCCATTGGAGTCGAGGGGCTGGTCCGTCTGCCGCTCGACGAGGATGGCGGGGTCCCAGATGGACTGACCGGCCCACTGGTCGGCGTCGATGCCCGTCAGGCGCGCGAGCCGGCCGAGCGAGTGGGCGTCGGAGGTGGCCAGGTAGGCGCCGTTCTTCCCCGCGGTGATGAGGACCGTTGCGGCGCCCTGGGCGATGAAGGCGCGCGCCCGCTCCTCGATCCGCGCCCGGTCGAAAGCGGGGTCGACTCCGGGCAGGCAGGAGGCGATGTCATCCCACGAGGGGCAGAACACGTCGGCGTGGGGGAGCACCCGGGCGAAGAGGAGGTCCCAGTCGATTGCCCGCAGGGGAGAGTTGCGCGCCAGGTAGGCCAGGTCGAGGGAGGTGGCGCCGTCCTGGGCGTGGGCGCGCTCGAAGAGGTCCACGATGGGCTGCCCGGAGTCGGCGCACATCGCCGGGCACAGGGTGGGGTAGCCGAAGTGCAGGATCGAGCGGGGCCGCAGAGTCGCCTCGCCGCGGTACTCGTCGTTCGCGCCGGTGTGGTGCCAGAAGGAGCGGTCCTCCCCGGGGACGCACACGACGACCGAGTACGAGGTGGCGGCGGTGGGGTGGACGATGAGCTCGACGTGCCCGGGGTGGGCGTTCTCGAGGCGCCTCCTGCTGATGAGGCCGAGGTCGTCGTCGCCGACCATGCCGGAGAGGAAGACTTCGGTGCCGAGTTGTCCGATGGCGCGCGCGCAGTTCGAGATCGTGCCCCCCATGCGCACCTCGATGGGCCCTACTTCGGTGAGCTCACCGGGGACGATGACCTCGCGGGAGCGCAGTCGGGGGGTCAAGTCGACGCAGACGTGCCCTGCGACCTGGATAGAGACCACGGTGTACCTCCTGGTTCGCAATTTATGTTCGATTGTAGAGCGTAAATAGCGAACCGGGTAGGGGCTTTCCTAATCTGTTTTGCGTTGGGCGCTATTCGGGGCCGGAGTGGTCTCGTGCCGGTCGATCCACGCGGCGGGCTGGGCGATCGTGGTGTTGAGGACCTCCAGCGCCCCGCCGGTGCATGCGGGGAGCACCGTGATGGGGCAGGCCTCGAGCACGATCCCCCTGCGGGCGTGGCCGAGGACGCGCGCCCGCACTTCCTGGGTGATCGTCGGTGTGAGCCAGGGCAGCAGTACGCCCAGGGACGTGCCGAACACGATCCGGGGGATGTCGAGGAGGTTCACGGCGATCGCGATGGCGATGCCCAGGGCCTCGCCCGCCGCCTCGACGGCCGCGGTCGCGCGCTCGTCGCCGTCGGACAAGAGCGCGGCGAGGGCGTCGACGGGCGCATCGGGGGCGAGGCCGGCGGCGCGGCGCAGGGCGTTCTGGCCCGCGTAGGCCTCGAGGCAGCCGCGCGATCCGCATCTGCACGCCAGCCCGTCGGCGTGGACCGTGGTGTGCCCGACCTCGCCGGTCCAGCCGTGGGCGCCGCGGAGGGGCACGCCGTGGTCCACGATGGCGCCTCCCACCCCCACGTCGCCGAAGATGTACATGAAAGCGCCGTCGGTCAGCAGTTTGCCTGGGCGCTGGAAGGCGGCCGTGAGGCTTTGGAGGTCGCCGTCGTTGCGCGTGAGGGTGGGAATGCCCAGCGCCTCCCACTCCCGCCCGAGCATCGCCAGGGGGTCGAGGTCCGACCAGCCCAGGTTGGGGGCCACCAGGAGGCGCTGGTCGTGGGCGTTGAGCAGGCCGGGTATGGCCAGGCGGGCGCCGATGACCTCCGTGCCGGTCGCGCGCAGGTTCGTTGCCATCGCGGCCGCGGACCTGCCGAGCAGGCGCAGGGTCCCCGCCGGATCGGACTCCACGTCGGCGCTGTCGAGGCGGAACTCCGCCAGGGTGTTCCCGCTGAGGTCGAGTGCCCTGCCCGCGACGAAGTGGACGTTGACCTCGAGCCCCAGTGCCGCGATCGTCCTGGCGGCCGGGGCGATCGGCGTCCCCGGGCGCCCCCGACCGGTGGCGCCGCCCGGGTCCTGCTCGTGGGCGAAGCCGGAGTCGAGGAGATCCTGGATGAGGCGGGAGACGGTCGCGCGCCCGAGTCCGGTCGCCGAGGCGAGGGCGGCGCGGGTGGGGGGCGCGTCGGCGGCGTAGATGGTGCGGCTGAGCAGTGCCAGGTTCTGGTGGCGCACGTTGGCATGGCCAACGGCTCCTCCGCCGGCGAATCCGTAGTCGAGGGGGGAACGCAGGGGTGCCATGGGAACGAGGTTAGTTCATGAACAATATGACTGTGCGAAAATCAGTTGACACACTCTTCATCGCTGTTATAGTTTCGGCGTAGAACATTATTAGGTGTTCGTCTCAACCGCCAACCGTCACGCCCCGAAGGACACGCAGCGCCGCGTTCCGGGGCGGCGGAGTGAGGAAACAATACAGATGACCAGGTTCAAGTACACGGTCGGACCGTGGAACGTCGCCGAGGGGGCCGACGTCTACGGACCGCCCACCCGACAGTCGCCCACCATGCGCGACAAGGTCGAGCGTTTCGCGGAGATGGGGTTCGCGGCCATCCAGTTCCACGACGACGACGCGGTGCCCGACATCGCCTCGAAGTCCGTCGAGCAGATCAAGGACGAGGCCCACGAGTTGCGCGCCCTCCTCGACTCCCTGGGCGTGGGCTGTGAGTTCGTCGCCCCACGTCTCTGGTTCGATCCCGCCTTCAAGGACGGTGCCTACACCGCCCCGAAGAAGGAGAACTGGGAGCGCGCCATGTGGAGGACCGAGCGCTCCATCGACATCGCGAACATCCTCGGGGCCGACCTCATCGTCCTGTGGCTGGCGCGCGAGGGAACACTGTGCATGGAGTCGAAGCCGCCGGTCGCCATGATCCGGCAACTCGTCCGGTCCCTCGACCGGATGCTGGCCTACGACGACCGCATCCGTATCGCCATCGAACCCAAGCCGAACGAGCCGATCGACCGGTCGTACGCCGGGACCGCTGGCCACGCGATCGCCCTGGGGGATATGACGGCCGACCCGTCGCGCTGCGGCATCCTGGTCGAATCCGCCCACTCGGTCCTAGCTGGGCTGGACCCCACCCACGACATGGCCTTCGGCCTCGCGGCCAAGAAACTGTTCTCGGTCCACCTCAACGACCAGAACGGCATGAAATTCGACCAGGACAAGATCTTCGGCTCCGAATCGCTGCGATCGGCCTTCAACCAGATCAAGCTCCTAGTGGACAACGACTACGGGTCCAACGGCGAGTACATCGGGCTCGATGTGAAGGCAATGCGCTCAACGGGCGACCGCTTCGGCTTCAAACACCTGGAGAACTCCCTGCGCGTCGTGCGGTTGATGGAGGACAAGGCCGCCCTCTACGACCAGTCCATCGTCGACGCCCACATCGCCGAGGACGACTACGAGGGGCTCGAGATGTACATCCTCGAGCTGCTCCTCGGGGTCTGAAACGGCCAACCGGCCCATCCCCTCGCAAAGGCGGACGCCACCCCAGGAGGCACCACTACCGGAACACGTCGCGGACGCGCGCGGACGCGGCGGACGCCACCACCCGCACGACGAAACCGCAACCGTGCGCGCGGGCCCCATGGCACCACATTCGCGCGCACATCCCACCACCAACGGCGGCGGCCACGGACCGCCGCGGCAACGATGCCAGGAGGGCACACCATGAAACTCATCAGACTATTCGCAGCGACCGCCACGTGCGCCATTGCCCTCGCCGGACTCGGGGCGTGCAGCTCCGAGCGCGGGGGCGCCGGCACAGGGGGCGCGGGAGGAGCCAGCGCCTCGGACACGCTCGTGGGTATCGCGATGCCCACGAAGTCCCTGGAGCGGTGGAACCGCGACGGCTCCCACCTGGAGGAGATCCTCAAGGGGAAGGGGTACCAGACGTCCCTGCAGTACGCGGACAACAAGGTCGATCAGCAGATCACCCAGATCGAGAACATGATCACCCAGGGGGCCAAAATCCTCGTCGTCGCCTCGATCGACGGCACCGCCCTGGGGCCGGTCCTGCAGAAGGCGGCCAACGCGGGCATCAAGGTCATCGCCTACGACCGCCTCATCAACGCCACTGAGAACGTCGACTACTACGTGACCTTCGACAACTACAAGGTCGGCCAGTTGCAGGGCGGGTACATCAAGGAGCAGGTGGCGTCCATGACTCCGCCCGTCTACCTGGAGCCTTTCGCGGGGTCGCCCGACGACAACAACGCGAAGTACTTCTTCTCCGGGGCGTGGGACATCCTGCTCCCGCTCGTGGAGGACGGCACGCTCCAGGTCCGGTCGGGCAAAGCCCCCAAGACCAACGACGAATGGCAGTCCATTGGAATCCTCGGATGGAGCTCGGACGACGCGCAGGCCGAGATGGAGAACCGCATCAACTCCTTCTACTCCGACGGCACCACAGTGGACGTCGTCCTGTCGCCCAACGACTCGCTGGCCCTCGGCATCGCGCAGGCGCTCGAGGGCTCCGGCTACACGCCGGGATCCGACTACCCCCTGCTCACCGGCCAGGACTGCGACAAGGCGAACATCAAGAACGTGATCGCCGGGAAGCAGGCGATGGACGTGTTGAAGAACACCGAGCTCGAGGCGGAGCAGACCGCGTTGATGATCGACCAGATCATGTCCGGCCAGCAGGTCGACATCAATGACACCACCACATACGACAACGGCGTGAAGGTGGTCCCCACCTACCTGCTGACGCCCCAGACCGTCACGAAGGACACCGTGAAAGAGGTCCTCGTGGACTCGGGCTACTACACGGCGTCGGACATCGGACTCGAGTGAATCAATGACCCTGCGGTGCGCCGGGGCACACTCCCCGGCGCACCCCGAGGTTGGGAGAATCCCATGACAGAGCAACCACCGTCCGCCGTCATACTGAAGATGGAGGACATATCCAAGACCTTCCCGGGAGTCAAAGCGCTCTCGCACGTGACATTCGATGTCCGGGAGAACGAGATCCACGCGATCTGCGGGGAGAACGGCGCCGGAAAATCAACCCTCATGAAGGTACTCTCCGGCGTCCACCCCTACGGCTCCTACGGGGGCAAGATCCTCCTCGATGGACACGAGGCCACCTACCGCTCCGTGAAGGACTCCGAGAAGGACGGCATCGTCGTCATCCAGCAGGAGCTGGCGCTCTCGCCCCACCTGTCGATAGCGGAGAACATCTTCCTCGGCAACGAGCGCGCCACCCGCGGCATCATCGACTGGGACCGCACCAACGCCGAGGCCAAGAAGCTCATGGCGGAGGTCGGACTCGACGAGTCGCCCTCGACGAAGATCAGCGACATCGGCGTCGGCAAACAACAACTCGTCGAGATCGCCAAGGCGCTCGGCAAGGAGGTGCGCGTCCTCATCCTGGACGAGCCCACGGCCGCCCTCAACGACGATGACTCCCAGAAGCTGCTCGACCTGATCGTCGGGCTCAAGCGGAGCGGGATCTCGTGCGTCATCATCTCGCACAAGCTGTCGGAGATCCGGGCGATCGCCGACCGCGTCACCGTCATCCGCGACGGGCAGACCATCAGGACCCACGACGTGCGCGCCGGCGGGGAGATCACGGAGGACGCCCTCATCCACGACATGGTCGGACGCGCGATGGAGAACCGGTTCCCCGACCACGAGCCGCACATCGGCGACGAGGTCCTCCGCGTGGAGAACTGGTCTGTTGTCAACCCGATCACCGGCCGCCGGGCCCTGCACGACGTGTCCTTCACGGTCAAGGCCGGGGAGATCGTTGGGATCGCGGGCCTCATGGGAGCGGGCCGGACCGAGCTGGCGATGAGCGTCTTCGGGCGCTCATGGGGCCGATACGAGTCCGGGGACCTCTACCTGCGGGGTGAGCGGATCGAGGTGACGTCAGTGAAAGCGGCCATCAAGGCGGGGATCGCCTACGCCTCGGAGGACCGGAAGCGCTACGGGCTCAACCTGATCGCCTCGATCAAGCACAACGTGACGTCGGCGTCGATGGACCGCGTCTCCACGGCGGGCGTCATCTCCGACATCACGGAGTACCAGCTGGCCGAGGCGCAACGGGCGAAGACCCGCACGAAAGCGCGCTCCGTGGATGTTGCGGTCGCGACCCTGTCCGGGGGGAACCAGCAGAAGGTCGTGCTGTCGAAGTGGCTGCTCACAGAGCCGGATGTGCTCATCCTGGACGAGCCGACGCGCGGCATCGACATCGGCGCGAAGTACGAGATCTACACCCTCATCAACGAGTTGGCCGACGCGGGCAAAGCCGTCGTGGTCATCTCTTCGGAACTGGTGGAGCTGCTGGGCCTGTGCGACCGCATCTACACCCTGAGCTACGGGCGCATCACCGGCGAGGTGGAGCGCGCGGACGCCACCCAAGAAATCCTCATGTCCCACATGATGCAAGAGAGCTGAAGGAGTCTCTGCCGTGAGCACACAAACCGCAGAAGCCGCGGCCCCGTCCGAGAGGACCTCGTGGCTGAAAAGAATCGATCTGGGCCAGTACGGGATCACGTTGGCGCTGGTCGCGGTCGTCGTATTCTTCGAGGTGATGACCGGCGGGACGCTGCTTCGTAGCAACAACGTCGCATCCCTTATCCAGCAGAACGCCTACGTCATCATCATGGCGATCGGTATGCTGATGATCATCATCGCCGGCCACATCGACTTGTCCGTCGGATCCCTCATCGCCTTCATCGGCGGCGTCCTGGGGATCGCGATGGCGCAATGGAACCTGCCGTGGGGCCTGGCCGTCGTGCTGGCTCTCGCGATCGGCGTGGCCGTGGGAGCGTGGCAGGGCTTCTGGGTGGCGTTCGTGGGCATCCCCGGATTCATCGTGACCCTGGCCGGAATGCTCCTGTTCCGTGGCCTGGCGATCGTCATCGTCCCCCAGACGATCGCGCCCCTCCCCTCCGGGTTCGTCCAGATCGCCAACGCGGGCATCCTGGGGTGGTTCGCCTACATCGGCGTCTACGACGTCTTCACCATCGTCCTCGGCGTCGTCCTGGCCGCCGTGTTCGCAGTGTCGCAGCTGCGCAGGCGGGCCTCCCTGGTCAAGCACGGCCTCGTCGTCGAACCCCTGTGGCTGGCCATTGCGAAAATGGTGGGGGTTGGCGTGTTCGTCATCGCCTTCGCCTTCATCCTGGCGGGCTCCGCCATCGGCCTGCCCTTCGTCCTCGTGATCTGTGCGGTCCTGGTGCTGGTCTACGCCTTCGTCCTCAACAAGACGACCTTCGGACGCTACATCTACGCCGTGGGCGGCAACCGCGAGGCGGCGAAACTGTCGGGCATCTCCGTGCGGTCCATCAACTTCTGGATCTTCGTCAATATGGGGTTCCTGGCTGCCGTCGGCGCCATCGTCACGACATCCCGCGCGGGCGCGGCGGTGTCCGCGGCCGGCCAGAACTACGAGTTGGATGTCATCGCGGCCTGCTTCATCGGTGGCGCCGCCGTGTGGGGCGGCATCGGGCGGATATCGGGCACCATCATTGGCGCGCTCTTCATGGGCGTGCTCAATATGGGGCTGTCGATCATGACGGTTGATTCCGCGTGGCAGCAGGCCATCAAGGGCCTGGTGCTGGTCATCGCCATCGCTTTCGACCAGCTCAACAAGGCGCGTAGCGCGGACGGTTAGCGGCGGCGCTGCGCTGCTGGCGGTGCGCCCGTCACGGGCCCGGGGACGAGGCGGTGGCTGTTCCCCGGGCCCTTCCGCGCCAGTGGTTCGGCGCCCCCATCCGGGCACTCCACCGGCCCGCCGGGCGCCGAGGCGGGGAGCACGGTGCCACCGGAAGTCCTTGTGCTGTGGGTTCAGGTGTTCGGAACGGCGGATGCTGCGTGTGATTCTGCGGACCTGATCGTGCCCTGGTGTGTGGGGTGGTTGTGCGCAGGTCGTGGTGGGGGTCTGGTGTTGGGGGTGTGTGGGGCGTTACCATCGGAGATGAGTGAAGCGGGCCGCTGTGGTGGTTCGAGGTTCGTCACGAGGATGTGGTGTTGGTGGGAGTGTTGCCTGGTGTTGGGCGTTGCCCTGGTGGGCGTCGTCGGTTGGGCGGCGCGTGGTGGGTCGTGTTGGCGCTGTGTGTGTTGGGGGTGTCGGCGTGCTCGGGTGGTGGGGGTGTTGGGGGGCTGGTGATGAGTGGGGATTATTACGTGCAGTCGGATGGGTCGTTGCGGCGGCCCGGTGGTGTGGGGGAGTTCCCGGTGCCGGATCCTCTGGTGGGTGAGTACTCGGATGCGGGGGCCGAGGCGATGGCCTCGTATTATTTCGAGACGGTGGCGTACGCGTGGAATGTGGGGGATCCGCGCGCGTTCATGGACATGGTGGGCACTGGGTGCCAGGCGTGCGAGGACACGGCGGTGCGCATAAGGGAGGCTTACGCCGATGGCGGGTGGGCCGCCAAGGCGAGGGCATCGGACTTCCAAGTATCCGCGCCAGCGCAGGTTGACGACCGACAGGCCTATGGGGATGAGACGTACGCGGTGGATGTGTCCTTCAGTGAGCGCACGCCGGATGTGTACACAAATGGGGGCTTGGTGCCCGGGGTTGAGCGCGTGCGTGGGGCGCGGGTGCTGGTGGCCTGGGATGGTTACTTCTGGCGCGTTGCGGAGGTCGAGGGCCAACCGCAGGAGGAATCATGACCATCAACAGTGGCGGTCGGGGGTTCGGTAGTGGGGGTCTTCGCCCCGTCTCTTCCAGTGGTGGGATGCGATGGTTATCCACAGACCACGGTGGGGGTCTGGTGCTGGGGGTGTGTGGGGCGTTACCATCGAAGGTGAGTGAAGCGGGCCACTAGTGTGGGTCGTTCTTGGCACGAGGATGTGGTTCCAGTGGGAGCAGATGATGCCGCCTTGCCCGATGGTGGGCGCGGGCGGGCTGACGAGGCGGGCGCCGGCGCGGTTGCCAGTGCCTCTGGGTCCGGGCGCGAGAACACCACCGCCGCGCCGGGTGGCACGCCAAGCATCAGGAGGGGCAGCGGTCTGCCCGCCGATGGCGCCTCCACCGACGGCCGGTCGGCTGACGGTGACCGGTCGGCTGACGATCCGGTCGGCGGGTTGCCCACTGATAGTCCTGTCGACGGCCTGCCCGACGACGGCCTCGCCGATGATGATCTACCCACTGACGATCCTGTCGATGACTTGCCCGACGACGGGCCCGCCGAAGATGGTGGTGGGATGTCGCCTGTGGTGCGTGAGTACGTGGAGGGGTTGCGTCGTGAGGCTTTGGCTCGGGACGCGCAGTTGCGGGCGCAAGGCATCG
>NZ_AUBM01000008.1 GCF_000429245.1 Schaalia georgiae DSM 6843 | reverse complement strand
CGTCGTGTCAGCGGCCCCCAGGGCGCACCTGGCCCCGTCGGCGGTGTCCCGGCACCGCATGGCGGTGGCGCGCACTGCCTCGTCGTCGAACACCAGGTCCCAGGCCACCGCCCCTCACCCCCGCATCCACTCGACCGCGCCGGCGCCGTGTTCGGCCAGGTCCTGGCGCCACTCGTGTGCTTGTTGCCCGCGGCGCGACCCGTAACGGCCGGCCAGGGAGCGGGCGGCCGCCGACTCGGGCCCGTAGGCCTCCCCCGCAGCGTCGGCCAGGGCCCTGCCCGCCCCCGCGCGCGCCGCCGCGTAGGCCCGCACGAGGGCGTCACCCAGCTCCCGGCTGCCCAGGACACGGGCCTCCACCACCATCCCAGTGTGGTCCACCACCACCCGCACCTGGCCCCTCTCGTCCGCGCCCACCCCGCGCACCCCGGCGGCCGCCTCCACGAACCGCCCGGCCCGCTCCCCCAACTCCCGGGCCCGCACCGCCTCCGCCTCAACGCACGCCACTGCGAACCCGCCCGAACCACCCCCGCAGCGGTGGAGGCGCACTATCACTCATGGGTGGCGCTGGGCGGTGACTGCGCTCCCGGCGCGGACACGGGGCGCATCGCAGGAGAATACCCAGGGCATCATCCGCCGCGCCCCCGTGCGCAGACACGGAGGTGGTTTCTTACCGGCTGAGCGACATCTCACCGGATCCGCTGCCCCACCCGGCCCTACCGTCTCACCCCGGGCCGTCCTCGAAGGGGAAGGGCTTGACCTCGTAGGGGAAGGACCTGTACGTGAAGTAGCGCTTAAGGTGGTCCAAGTGCCCCGGGCAGCTCAGCCACGTCTTCGTGCGCCCCGTGTGGATGGCGGGGTTGCGCCAGATGATCGCCAGTGTCGCCCGCCGGGTGCATCCGCGCGCAGAGCACACGCCCTGCTCGGGTCCTTTCGCCAATGCCATGACGCTCTCCTCATGGTGGAACCGATCGCCGGCGGGCACGGCGCGCCGCCCGCGGAGGCGCCGCCCCTACCCTCGGCGGGGCGGAGCCCCTATCCTTTAGCAGTATGCCAACACTGGTCCTCATCCGCCATGCCCAAGCCGGTCACGGCTTCCGTGACTTCGAGCGCCCCCTCACCCGCGCCGGCCGCGGCCAGGCCGACCGCCTCGGCGCCGCGTTGGCCGCCCGCATCGGCAGCGCCGACATCGCCGTCCATTCGGCGGCGAGGCGCACCACGCAGACTTTCGAGCGCGTGCGCGCCCGCCTCACGGTGGGGCAGCACTGGGCGGACAAGGGCCTGTACTACGCGGACACGGAGGACGTGATCGCCCTGGCGCGCGCATTCGATCCCGGGGCCGCGTCCGCCTTGATCGTGGGGCATGAGCCGACGATGAGCGCCACCGGCCACTACCTGGCGCGCGAGGGGGACCGTGACCTCATCGGCTGGGGGATCCCCACTGCCACCGCCATCGTCCTCGCCTTCGACGGCCCCTGGGAGGGATTGGGCGAGGAGGGCTGCCGCGTGCGCGACATCCTCCTGAACGACCCCGCGCTGTAGCGCCGCCCGAGGACTGCGGCGTACCGGCGCCGGTTCCGCGAGGCAGGCTTCCGCCTCGTAGGAGCAGGTGGGAAGGCGGAGGGGCGAGAGGCGACCGGCCCCCGCCTCGTGAACACAGGGTGGGAAGACGGAGGGGCGCAGCGGCGCGACCAGCC
Organism: Schaalia georgiae DSM 6843; assembly: GCF_000429245.1. Lineage (GTDB taxonomy): Bacteria > Actinomycetota > Actinomycetes > Actinomycetales > Actinomycetaceae > Pauljensenia > Pauljensenia georgiae. Next base: position 239,359 of record NZ_AUBM01000008.1, on the reverse strand, counting down.
CCCGCCTCGCGGACACAGGGCAGGAAGACAGAGGGCCCAGGGCGCGCGTCCTGAGTGGGAAGGGGCCGGGCCGGACTGTAAACTGGGGCGGTACGTATCCATCCCCAAAGGGAGAACTGATGTCGGGACACTCTAAGTGGGCGACCACCAAGCACAAGAAGGCTGCTATCGACGCCAAGCGTGGCAAGCTCTTCGCGCGCCTCATCAAGAACATCGAAGTGGCCGCGCGCACCGGGGGCGGGGACCCCGCGGGCAACCCGACACTGTACGACGCCATCCAGAAGGCGAAGAAGAACTCCGTCCCCTCCGACAACATCGACCGCGCCGTCAAGCGCGGCTCCGGCGCCGAGGCCGGCGGCGCCAACTACGAGACCATCATGTACGAGGGCTACGGCCCCAACGGAGTCGCCTTCCTGGTCGAGTGCCTCACCGACAACCGCAACCGCGCTGCCTCCGACGTGCGCCTGGGCTTCACCCGCCACGGCGGATCCCTGGCCGACCCCGGTTCCGTGTCCTACCTCTTCTCGCGCCGCGGCGTCATCGAAGTGCCCCCCGCGGCCGGCATCGACGAGGACGCCATCATGGAGGCGGTGATCGAGGCGGGCGCCGAGGAGGTCGAGGACACGGGCGACGGCTTCGTCGTCGAGACCGAGCCCCAGGACGTGGTCGCCGTGCGCACCGCCCTGCAGGAGGCCAGCATCGACTACGACTCCGCCGAAGTGCAGTTCGTTGCCTCCACCGAGATCGAACTGGACCTGGAGGGCGCCCTCAAGGTCAACAAGCTCATCGACGCGCTGGAGGACTCCGACGACGTGCAGAACATCTACACGAACATGTCGTTGTCGGACGAGGTCCGCGCCCAGCTGGAGGAGGCGGAGTGAGCGCGAGCGATCCCACTGCCGAGCGCGAGGTCGGCACCCCCCGGGTCAAGCGCGGCATGGCCCAGATGCTCAAGGGCGGCGTCATCATGGACGTCGTCACCCCCGACCAGGCGAAGATCGCCGAGGACGCGGGCGCTGTGGCCGTCATGGCCCTCGAGCGCGTTCCCGCGGACATCCGCGCCCAGGGTGGCGTGGCCCGCATGTCCGACCCCGACCTGATCGACGGGATCATTGATGCCGTGTCGATCCCCGTCATGGCCAAGGCCCGCATCGGCCACTTCGTCGAGGCCCAGGTGCTCCAGAGCCTCGGCGTGGATTACATCGACGAGTCCGAGGTGCTCACCCCCGCTGACTACGCCCACCACATCGACAAGTGGGCCTTCACCGTCCCCTTCGTGTGCGGCGCCACCAACCTGGGCGAGGCGCTGCGGCGCATCAATGAGGGCGCGGCCATGATCCGTTCCAAGGGCGAGGCCGGCACCGGCGACGTGTCCAACGCCACGACCCACATGCGCAAGATCCGCGACGAGATCTGCCGCCTCACCTCCCTGCCCGCCGACGAGCTCTACGTCGCGGCCAAGGAACTGCAGGCCCCCTACGAGCTGGTCGCCGAGGTCGCCCGCACCGGTCGCCTGCCGGTCGTCCTGTTCACCGCTGGCGGCATCGCCACCCCTGCCGACGCCGCCATGATGATGCAATTGGGTGCTGAGGGCGTCTTCGTCGGATCGGGCATCTTCAAGTCCGGCGACCCCGCCAAGCGCGCCGCCGCCATCGTCAAGGCCACGACCTTCCACGACGACCCCGCTGTCATCGCCGAGGTGTCGCGCGGCCTCGGCGAGGCGATGGTGGGCATCAACGTCGACGACGTTCCCATCGGCCACCGCCTCGCGGAACGCGGATGGTGACCATCGGCGTCCTCGCCCTGCAGGGCGACGTCGCCGAGCACGTGCGGGCGCTGGAGGCCTCCGGCGCCCGCGCCCGCGTCGTGAGGCGGGAGTCTGAGCTCGACGGCGTCGACGGCCTGGTGATCCCGGGCGGGGAGTCCACCACCATGTCGAAGCTGCTCGTGTCCTTCGGCCTCTTCGACCCGCTGGTGGTGCGCATCGGCGCGGGCATGCCCGTCTACGGGTCGTGCGCGGGCATGATCGTGCTCGCCTCGCGCATCGTGGACGGACGGGACGACCAACTGTGCTTCGGGGCCCTCGACATGGTGGTGCGCCGCAACGCCTTCGGCCGCCAGATCGACTCCCACGAGGAGGACCTTCGGGTCGAGGGCATCGCCGGGGGGCCGCTGCGCGCTGTCTTCATCCGCGCCCCCTGGGTCGAGTCCGTGGGCCCCGGGGTGCGGGTCATCGCCCGCGCGGGCAACCGCGAGGACGGCCCCATCGTCGCGGTGCGCAAGGGGGCCGTCATGGCCACCTCCTTCCACCCCGAGATCGGCGGGGACCACCGCTTCCACGCGCTCTTCGTCGACGCCGTCAGGGGGAGCGGGCAGTGCGCGTGATGGGCATCGACCCGGGCCTGACCCGGTGCGGACTTGGCGTCATCGACGTCGACCCCTCCCGCAGGGCCAGCCTGGTGTACGTGGGGGTGGCGCGCTCCGACAAGGACCTGGCCACCCATTTCCGCCTCACGGCTATCGCGGACGCCATCGACTCCGTCATCGAGCGCCACCGCCCCGAGGTGGTCGCAATCGAGCGCGTCTTCGCCCAGGACAACCTCCAATCGGTGACCACCACCATGCAGGTGATGGGCGCGGCCATGGCGTGCGTGGGCCGCGCCGGGCTGCCCCTGGCCATCCACACCCCCTCCGAGGTCAAGTCGGCCGTGTCGGGCAACGGCAATGCGGGCAAGGCCCAGGTGCAGACCATGGTCGCCCGCATCCTCGGCCTGCCCGAGGCGCCCAGGCCCGCCGACGCCGCCGACTCCCTGGCCATCGCGATCTGCCACGCGTGGCGGGGGACGGGCCTGCTCGGGGCGCCCGCCGACTCCTCCATCGCGGTGTCCCTGTCGGGCCGCCTCACCGCCCGCACCGAGATGACGCCCGCGCAGCGCGCGTGGGCGCAGGCGCAGGCCGCGCAACGCCGCACCGGAGCGGTCGATCCCGCGCGCAGGCGCGGCTAGTATCGTACACATGTTCGCCCCGCGGCCGCGGGGCCCTGCTGACGGGAAGGGAATCGTGTGATCGCACTGCTTCGTGGGGTGGTCGAGTCCATCGGGCTCGACCAAGTCGTCGTGAGCGCGGGCGGAGTGGGCTTCGGCGTGCGCGTCACCCCCGTCCACGCCCAGTCGCTGGCGCGCGGCGATGAGGCCGTCGTCCACACCGCCACGGTGGTGCGCGAGGACTCCCTGACCCTCTACGGCTTCGCGTCCGCCGACGAGCGCGATGTCTTCGAGCGCCTCATGGGCGTGACGGGGATCGGCCCGAAGACCGCGCTGGCCGCCCTGGCCGTGCTGCGCCCCGACGACCTGCGCCGCGCCGTGCGCGACCAGGACATCGCAACCCTGCAGAAGATCCCCGGAGTCGGGCGCAAATCCGCCCAGAGGATGGCCCTGGAGGTCGGCGGGAAACTGGGGGCGCCCGCGCAGCTGCCTGGACAGGGCGGCCCGGACGCCGCGCCCGCCGGGGAGGTGGAGGCCGAGGTCAGGGCAGCGCTGGTGGGCCTGGGCTGGTCCGAGGCGCAGGCCGCCAAGGCCGTCGATGCGCTCTCAGGCCAGGGGCTGGGGGCCTCGGACATGCTTCGCTCCGCGCTCGTGAGCCTGGGGGGCGGACGTGACTGAATCCGACGGCCTGCCAGGCGGCGAGCCCATGCGCGTCGTCGCCCCCGACGCCGGGGAGCTCGAGCGCGCGGCCGAGGCGGCCCTGCGCCCCAAGCGCCTCGCCGAGTTCGTGGGCCAGCGCGTCGTGCGCGGACAGCTGCAGCTCGTCCTCGACGCCGCACGGGGCCGGGGCGCCTCGCCCGACCACGTTCTGCTGGCGGGCCCCCCGGGCTTGGGCAAGACTACCCTCGCCATGATCATCGCCGCCGAGATGGGCACGTCGTTGCGCCTGACCTCAGGTCCGGCGATCCAGCACGCGGGGGACCTGGCCGCCATCCTGTCGGGCCTGCAGGAGGGGGACATCCTCTTCATCGACGAGATCCACCGCCTGGCCCGCACCGCCGAGGAGATGCTCTACTTGGCGATGGAGGACTTCCGCGTCGACGTCGTCGTGGGCAAGGGCCCCGGCGCCACGTCGATCCCCTTGACGCTGCCGCGTTTCACCGCGGTCGGCGCGACGACCCGCTCGGGGCTGCTGCCCGCGCCCCTGCGCGACCGGTTCGGCTTCACCGCGCACCTGGAGTTCTACGAGACGGACGAGCTCGAGCGGGTGGTCGCGCGCTCCGCCTCCCTGCTGGGGGCCCCCCTGGGGGAGGGCGCCGCCCACGAGATCGCCTCGCGCTCCAGGGGAACCCCGCGCATCGCCAACCGCCTGCTGCGCCGCGTGGTCGACTACGCCCAGGTCCACGGCGATGGCGCCGCCACCGTCGGGGCGGCGCGGGCCGCCCTGGCCCTCTTCGAGGTAGACCCCCTCGGGCTGGACCGCCTCGACAGGGCGGTCCTGGAGGCCGTGTGCAAGCGCTTCGCGGGCGGCCCTGTGGGGCTGACCACCCTGTCGGTGACGATCGGCGAGGAGGCGGAGACCGTCGAGACAGTCGCCGAGCCCTACCTGGTGCGCGAGGGGTTCTTGGTGCGCACCAACCGCGGGCGGATGGCCACCCCCAGGGCGTGGGAGCACCTGGGACTGGTGCCGCCGGACGCCGGGGCAACGCTTTTCCATTGAGGATCCGCCATGCGGCGCGCCGTGACGATTACCGCTTAGACCTGGGCGTGTTTGCGCACTAGACTGTGCTGGCGTGTGTTTTTCGCACACCCCTCCGCAACGAAAGAGAACACTCGTGGACCAGAACCTTCTACTCATCGCCATGCTCGTGCTGGCCGTCGGCGTCATGTGGTACTCCGGCCGTTCCCGCAAACAGCAGATGGCCAAAATGGAAGAGGAGAAACGCGAGCAGCTCCGCACCGTGACCCCCGGCGCCTGGGTCCACACCCGGGTGGGCTTCTGGGGGCGCTTCGTCGACCTCGATGGCGACATCGTCGTCCTGGAAACCACCGACGGGCACGAGATGTACTGGGACCGTCAGATGATCGGCGAGATCGGCGGGGAGCCGCCGCTCGAGGGCGCTGCGCAAGAGGCGGCCGAGGACGACGAGGCCCCCGAGGAGGATGAGGCCGTGCTCGGCCTCGAGCCCGCGGCCGACCAGCCCGACGGGTCGGAGGACGCCGACGCCGCGACCGGGGCTGCCGACGAGGCGGACGACAAGAACTGAACTAGCCGAACAGGCTCTGGAGAGAACTACCGTGGCAACCAAGAAGCGCCGCCCTGTGCGCTCGCTCGTGGTGCTGCTGGTCGCGATGATCGCGGCCGCAGCGGCACTCGTGATCGGGCACGTGACCAAGGGCGTCTCATATGTACCCGACCTCGCACTCGACCTGCAGGGCGGGACCCAGCTGATCCTCACCCCCAAGGCCACGGCCGAGGGGCAGCGCGAGATCACCGAGAACGACATCACCCAGGCGATCAACATCATCCGCAACCGCATCGACGCCTCGGGCGTCGCGGAGTCGGAGATCACGTCGATGGGCAATTCGAACATCACAGTGTCGATCCCAGGGACTCCCTCGCAGGAGACCCTCGACCTCATCCGGTCCTCGTCGCAGATGAATTTCCGCCCGGTGCTGCGCATTGGCGCCGCCACTGGCGTCCGCCAGGGCTCCTCCCAGACCCAGGCGAACGATCCGGCGGGTTCCCAGTCCGGCTCGGACTCCCAGTCGGGGCAGGAGTCCGATTCGGAGGATTCGCAGTCCGGCCAGCAGGTCTCCACGGCCATGGACCCGGCCACCGCACTGGCGACGGCCGACCAGGACAAAGACGGCCAGCTCTCCGACGCCCCCGCCTCCACGCCCTCCAACGCCTCGGACTTGGGGTGGGTGACCGAGAAGGTCATGTACGACTTCCTCACCCTCGACTGCTCCGCGGCGGCTAACGCCTCGCGCACCGAGGGGGCGGCCGACAAGCCCTACGCCGCGTGCGACTCCAACGGGCAGATCAAGTACATCCTGGGCCCGGTGACCGTCCCCGGCTCCGACCTCAAGGCCGCCAGCGCGGGCCAGGTCCGCAACTCCACCGGCCAGACCACGGGGGAGTGGGGAGTGGACCTGCAGTTCAACGACGCGGGCACCCAGGCGTTCTCCGAGTCCTCGACGATCCTCTACGGCTTCCACTCCCAGGACGCCCAGGGCTCCACCTTCTACAAGGGCAGCCCGGACCGCAACCACTTCGCGGTCGTCCTGGACGGAACGGTCATCACCGCGCCCTCCATGAACGCGGTCATCCCGAACGGTCAAGCGCAGATCACCGGCAACTTCACCGCCACCTCCGCCGCGGCGCTGGCCAACCAGCTCAGCTTCGGCTCCCTTCCCCTCAACTTCGAGGTCGAGTCCGAGCAGCAGATCTCGGCGACCCTGGGCTCGGACCACCTGGAGAAGGGCCTGTGGGCGGCCATCATCGGCTTCGCGCTGGTCATCCTCTACCTGATCTGGCAGTACCGCGGCCTGGCGGTCATCTCGGCCGGCTCGCTCATCATCGCGACCGTCATCACGTACCAGGTGATCGCGCTGCTGTCGTGGTGGATGGGCTACCGCCTGTCCCTGGCGGGCGTCGCAGGCCTCATTATGGCGATCGGCGTGACCACGGACTCCTTCATCGTCTACTTCGAGCGCGTGCGCGACGAGGTCCGCGACGGCCGACCACTGCGGGCAGCCGTCGAAGAGGGCTGGGACCGCGCCAAGCGCACGATCGTCGTCTCCGACGCCGTCAACCTGGTCGCGGCCGTGGTCCTCTACCTGCTGGCCGTCGGCGGCGTCCAGGGCTTCGCCTTCACACTCGGCGTCACGACGGTCATCGACCTCGCGGTGATCTTCCTCTTCACACACCCGATGATGGAGCTGCTGATCCGCACGCGCTTCTTCGGCCAGGGCCACAAGCTCTCCGGCCTCGACCCCGAGCACCTCGGAGCCAAGAACTCCCTCGTCTACGTCGGGCGCGGCCGGGTCGTGTCGCGCGGGTCCACTGCGGCCGGGGGAGCGGACGGCGCGGACGATGGCAAGTCGATCGCCCAGCGCCGCCGGGAAGCCCGCCTGGCCGCGCGCGCCAACGCCGACGAGGCGGGGGCCGATGCCGTCCGGACGGGCGCCGCCGAGCAGGAAGGGGAACGCTGAAATGATGAGTTTCGCTCAGTGGGGCAACGCCCTGTACTCGGGTGACAAGTCCTACCGCGTCATCCCCAGGCGCAAGGCTTTCGTCGGCGTCGCCGCCGGTCTGATCGTCGTGTGCTTCGCGCTGGCGGGCCTCTTCGGATTGAACCGCTCGATCGAGTTCACCGGTGGTTCCCAGTTCGACGTGACGAACGTCGCCGACCAATCCGAATCGACGGCCACCCGCGCGGTGACGGGCACGGGCCTCGTGTCCTCGGCGAAAGTGACGCGCGTGGGCTCCACCGGCGTGCGCATCCAGACGGACTCGCTGGACACCGCGCAGACCGCCACCGTGCGCAGCGCCCTGGCCGACGCCTACGGCGTCGATTCGGCCGACGTGGCCTCCTCGTCGATCGGCCCGTCGTGGGGCTCGGCGGTGACCACGAAGGCCGCGCAGTCCCTGGCGATCTTCATGGCGCTGGTGGCGCTCCTCATGACAGTGTACTTCCGGTCGTGGAGGATGGCGGTGTCCGCCCTGCTGGCGCTGCTGCACGACATCGCCGTCACTGTGGGGGTCTTCGCCATCACGCAGGCCGAGGTCTCCCCGGCCACCGTCATCGGATTCCTCACGATCCTCGGCTACTCGCTCTACGACACCGTCGTGGTCTTCGACAAGGTCCGCGAGCTCACCGCCGATGTCTACGACCAGAAGCACTACACCTTCTCCGAGTTCGTGAACCTGGCAGTCAACCAGACGATGGTGCGCTCCATCAACACGTCCGTGGTGGCCCTGCTGCCCGTCGGCTCGATCCTGCTCATCGGGTCGGTGCTGCTGGGAACGGGCACCCTCACCGACATTTCGCTGGCCCTGTTCATCGGCATGATCGCCGGCACCTACTCCTCCATCTTCATCGCCTCGCCGCTGCTGGTGACCTTCCAGGAGATGAGCAGGAGGACCCAGGAGCACAACAGGGCAGTCGCCAAACAGCGCGCCAGCGCCGACAACCCCGACGGGGAGCCCGCCCGGGTCAAAGTCGCACCCATCAAGCCGGGGCGCCACCTCGGCCAGGCAGCCCAGCCCCGGCGGAGGAGGCAGCGATGATCGGAGAACTCGGAGAACGCATCGCCGCACTGGTGCGCGACAACCTGGTAGAGGTGCCCGACTTCCCCGAGCCCGGGATCCTCTTCCGCGACATCACGGAGCTCATGGCGAACGGACCGGCCTTCAAGGAGCTCGTGGAGTTGATCGGCGCGCGCTACGAGGGGCGCATCGACGCCGTCGCCGGACTGGAGTCGCGCGGCTTCATCCTGGGCGCCCCGGTGGCGACCGAGCTCGGCCTGGGGATGCTCACGATCCGCAAGGCGGGCAAGCTGCCCGGCCACGTCATCGGCGTCGACTACTCACTGGAGTACGGAAGCGCCCGGATGGAGATCCATCCCGAGTCGGTCGTCCCCGGCTCGCGGGTCCTCGTCATCGACGACGTCCTGGCCACAGGCGGGACGGCCGGGGCAGCGGTCGAACTCATCCGCCAGTGCGGCGCCGACGTGGCCGCGGTCGCAGTGCTGCTCGAGCTCACGGACCTCAAGGGCAGGGGGCGCCTCGAGGGCATCCCCGTGGAGACCGCGCTCAAGTTGTAGGGGCGCCCGCGCCCGCCCCGGGGCCGACGGCCGCGTTGCAGTCCGTCCGCCCCGGGCGTTCGCCTATCATGTGTGCATGAGCGGCGATGACAACTCGGGACAGGGCACGGCGCTGCCCGCGGCCGGCTCGCGGGTGCGTTCGGGCCTGCTGTGGTTCGGCGCGCGCTCGCGTGCCACGATCCCCCAGATCGAGCCCCTGGTTCGGGCTCTCAGGGCCAACCACCCAAAGGCTGACATCGCGGTGGTCGAAAGGGCGTACCGGACCGCCGAGGCGTGCCACAGCGGGCAGACGCGCAAGAGCGGGGAGCCCTACATCACGCACCCGGTGGCCGTGGCCACGATCCTGGCGGAGATGGGCATGACGACGCCCACGCTGGTGGCCGCCCTGCTCCATGACACCGTGGAGGACACCGACTACACCCTCGACCAGCTGCGCGCGGAGTACGGCGAGGCGATCGCGGACCTGGTGGACGGCGTCACCAAGCTCGACAAGGTCCACTACGGAGCGGCCGCCCAATCCGAGACGCTGCGCAAGATGCTGGTCGCCATGAGCCGCGATATCCGGGTGCTGCTCATCAAACTGGGGGACAGGCTGCACAACGCCCGCACGTGGCGCTTCGTCCCAGCCGCCTCGGCGGCGAAGAAGGCGCAGGAGACCCTGGAGATCTACGCGCCCCTTGCCCACCGCCTCGGTATGAACATGGTGAAGTGGGAGCTGGAGGAGCTGTCCTTCAAGACGCTGTACCCGCAGATCTACGAGGAGATCGACCACCTGGTGGCTGAGCGCGCCCCTCAGCGCGAGGAGTACCTGCGTGATGTCATCGACCAGATCGAGGAGGACCTGCGCCGCTCAGGCACGAAGGGGACGGTGAGCGGCAGGCCGAAGAGCCACTACTCGATCTACCAGAAGATGATCGTTCGCGGCAAGGCCTTCGACGAGGTCTTCGACCTGGTGGCCGTGCGCGTGCTCGTGCAGTCCATCAAGGACTGCTACGCGGTCCTCGGCTCGCTGCACGGCAGGTGGAACCCGATCCCGGGCCGGTTCAAGGACTACATCGCGATGCCGAAGTTCAACCTCTACCAGTCGCTGCACACGACGGTGGTGGGCCCGGGCGGCAAGCCGGTCGAGATCCAGATCCGCACCTTCGACATGCATGAGCGCGCCGAGCACGGCGTGGCGGCGCACTGGAAGTACAAGCAGAACCCCAATTCCCAGGGCGAGACCGACAAGATGGGGGCCGACGAGCAGGCGAACTGGTTGCGCGCCCTGGTGGAGATGGAGCGCGAGACCGGGGACCCGGAGGAGTTCCTCGACTCGCTGCGCTACGAGATCGCCGGTGACGAGGTCTACGTCTTCACCCCCAAGGGAGAGGTCGTCACCCTGCCCGCCAGGGCGACGCCTGTGGACTTCGCCTACGCGGTCCATACCGAGGTCGGCCACCACACAGTGGGCGCGAAGGTGAACGGGCGCCTCGTGTCATTGGACACCAGGCTGGAGTCGGGCGAGACGGTCGAGGTCGTGACGTCGAAGTCGGACAAGGCCGGGCCGTCGCGCGATTGGCTGGCGTTCGTGGCCTCGCCGCGGGCGCGCTCGAAGATCAAGGCGTGGTTCTCCAAGGAGAGGCGCGAGGAGGCTGTCGAGTCGGGCAAGGAAGCGCTGGCGCACGCGATGCGCAAGCAGAACCTGCCGTTGCAGCGCCTCATGAGCCACGAGTCGGTGCTGTCGGTGGCCACGTCCTTCGGCTACCAGGACGTGTCGGGGCTGTACGCGGCCCTCGGCGAGGGGCACGTGTCGGCCCAGAGCGTCGTGACGAGGCTGGTCGATAACCTGGGCGGAGGCGACGGCACGGAGGAGACCCTCTCCGAGGCGGTGACGCCGGGCCAGCCCAAACTCCGCCAGGACCCGTCGCGCGAGGGCGCGATCGTGGTGGCGGGCATGAGCCCCAACGAGATCTGGGTGAAGCTCGCGAAGTGCTGCACCCCGGTCCCCGGCGACGATATCGTGGGATTCATCACGCGAGGCCAGGGGGTTTCCATCCATCGCTCGACGTGCGCTAACGCGGTCCGCCTCGGTGAACTACAGCCCCAGCGCTTCGTCGACGTGAGCTGGAACGAGGAGGGGGCGGGCGCGCCCTTCCGCGTGCAGATCGAGGTGCGAGCCCTGGATAGGGGCGGCCTGCTGTCGGATCTGACGCGCGTGCTCTCCGACTACGGTGTCAATATCCTCTCGGCCTCGCTCAACACCTCCGGCGACCAGGTGGCGGGCGGGCGCTTCAGCTTCGAGCTGGCGGACCTGGGCCACCTCAACGCGGTACTGGCGGCGTTGCGGCGCGTGGACGGGGTCTTCGAGGCAGTGCGCCTGTCGGACTGGGGCCGCCGTCCCGCACGGTGAGAAGACAGGTGCGGAACGGTGTTATCTCCGTCCTAATGCGCGCATCCGCTTCCGTCAGCGGCGTTAGGTGTGACACACTGGGGCGTGTGCGCCTAATGAGGCGCGCAGCAGCGTCCGGGCGAACGCCCTCGTATTAGAAGGAAAATCGTGACTACGATGCCGATTCCATCCGAAGAGAACAACCCCGTCGACACGACCGGCACGGTCCCGGTCGGCGGCGCGCCGTCCGCTGGCTCGCCCCAGGAGGCTCCCGCCCACCCCTTCGCCCGCATCGACGCGGAGGGAACCGTGTACGTCAAGGACGGGGACTCGGAGCGCGCCATCGGCGCCTACCCCGAGGGGATCCCCGCCCAGCCCTACGCCCTCTACGAGCGCCGCTACGCTGACCTCGAGGCCTCCGTGCGCCTCTTCGAGGACCGCCTGGCCCAGCTCTCGCCCCGCGAGATCGACACGACCCTGGCCTCCATCCGCGAGCAGATCGCGGAGCCGAACGTCGTCGGCGACCTCGCGGCACTGCGCCGCCGCGTGGACAGGGTCGCCGAGGCGGCCCAGGCGCGCAAGGAGACGGCCCGTGAGGAGCGCAAGGCCGCCAAGGCGCAAGCCCTCGCCCAGCGCACGGGCGTCGTCGAACGCGCCGAGGCGATCGTCGCCCAGGACCCGGCGCGCACCCACTGGAAGAACTCCGGGCAGGCCCTGCGCGAGCTCCTCGAGGAGTGGAAGACCCTCCAGCGGCGGGGTCCGCGCCTGGACAAGAGCACCGAGGACGAGCTGTGGAAGCGCTTCTCCGCCGCCCGCAGCCAGTTCGACCGCCTCCGCCGCCAGTACTTCTCGCAGCTCGACCAGGCCCAGTCCGAGGCGAAGCGCGTCAAGGAGAGGCTCATCGCCCAGGCGGAGGCCCTGCAGACCTCCACCGACTGGGGGCGCACGACCGCCGCCTACCGGGATCTCATGAACCAGTGGAAGGCCGCCCCCCGCGCCTCGCGCCGGGAGGACGACGCCCTGTGGGCGCGCTTCCGCGCCGCCCAGCAGATTTTCTTCGACGCCCGTCGCGCCAAGGACGAGGCCACTGACGCCGAGTACCGGCAGAACCTGGTCGCCAAGGAGGAGATCCTGGTGGACGCCGAGGCGATCCTGCCGGTCACCGACCTGGAGAAGGCGAAGGCCCAACTGCGCCGGATCCAGGACCGCTGGGAGGAGGTCGGGCGCGTCCCCTCCTCCGATCTGCACCGCGTCGAGGGCCGTCTGCGCGCCGTCGAGACCGCGGTGCGCGAGGCGGAGGAGCGCGAGTGGCAGCGCACCAACCCCGAGACCCGCGCCCGCGCGGCCGGGGTCCTGGGCCAGCTCGAGGGGCAGATCGCCGACCTCGAGGCCGAGCTGGCGCGCGCCGAGGCCTCCGGAGACAAGAAGAGGGCCGAGTCGGTGCGCGATGCCCTCACCACCAAGAGGGCTTGGCTCGACCAGATCTCCTCCACGATCGCCTGACCCATGCGCCTGCACGTCATCCCCTCGCCCTTCTTCGCGGCGAACGCCCTGGTTCTGGTCCCCGGCCAGGGGTCGGCGGCCCTGGTCGTCGATCCCTCCGCCGGCGTCCAGCACCTGCTGCGCGAGGTCCTCGACCTCGAGGGCGTGGGCGTGGGGGGCGTCATGGCGACCCACGGGCACCCCGACCACGTGTGGGACTGCGCGGCGGTCGCCGGGTGGACGGACGGGCCGCCGCTGCCCGTGTACCTGCCCGGCCCCGACGTCTACCGCATGGACGACCCCGCGGCCCACGTCCCGCTGCCCGTGCCCGGTTTCGCGGGGGAGTGGGTCAAGCCCGAGCGGGTGGAGCCCATGCCCGCGGATGCCTTCGAGATCGTGGAGGGCGTGCGACTGCGCATGCTGCCCGCACCTGGTCACTCGGAGGGGTCGGCCCTGTTCCTGGGCGAGTGCGACCTGGACATCCGCGTTGACAACACCTCGTTCTACCACTCCGATGGCCCGGTTCCGTGGGCCCTCAGCGGCGATGTCATCTTCCGCGGCAGTGTCGGGCGCACCGACCTGCCCGGCGGGGACGAGACACAGATGCGCCACAGCCTGCGCACCGTGTCCAACGCGATCGACCCCGCGACCGTTCTGATCCCCGGTCACGGGCCGGCCACCACCATGGCCGAGGAGATCGCGGCGAACGAGTACCTGATTCGCGCCCGCCGCATCGGCTGAGGCGCCGCGAAAGGAAGTGGATCCCTCCATGGCCCGCACATCCCTGTCCGGATTCCCCGAGTGGCTGCCCGACGGGCGCGTCATCGAGCAGTACGTGCTCGATGCCCTGCGCCGCGTCTTCGAGTTGCACGGGTTCTGCGGGATCGAGACGCGCGCCGTCGAGACCCTGGAACAGCTGGAGGCAAAGGGCGAGACCTCGAAGGAGGTCTACGTCCTCGACCGCCTGCAGGCCCTCAAAACCGCACAGGGCCGCCGCCCCGGCAAGGAGCGCCGCATGGGCCTCCACTTCGACCTCACGGTCCCCTTCGCGCGCTACGTCGTCGAAAACGCCAACGAGTTGGACTTCCCCTTCAAGCGCTACCAGATCCAGAAGGTGTGGCGCGGGGAGCGCCCGCAGGAGGGGCGCTTCCGCGAGTTCACGCAGGCCGACATCGACGTGGTGGGCAACGGGGAGCTGCCGTTCCACTTCGAGGTCGACCTGCCCCTGGTGATGGCGGAGGCCCTCAACTCCCTGCCGATCCCGCCCGTGAGGGTCCTTGTGAACAACCGCAAGGTCGTACAGGGCGCGTGCGAGTGCCTGGGGGTCGACGACGTGGACGCCGCGCTGCGGGGGCTGGACAAACTCGACAAGATCGGCGCCGAGGGCGTCGCCGGGGAGCTCGCAGCCAGCGGCATCGGAGCCGCCCAGGCGCGCGCGCTGCTGGAGATGGCGCGCATCCGCAGCGGCTCGTCCTCCGAGGTCCGCTCCCGGGTGGCCGGCCTGGGCCTGTCGGGGCCCCTCCTGGAGGAGGGCATGGGCGAGCTGTGCGCGCTTCTGGACGCCGCAGGCTCCAGAATGCCGGGGGCGGTCGTCGCGGATCTGCGGATCGCACGCGGCCTGGACTACTACACGGGCTCGGTCTACGAGTCCGAGGTGGAGGGCCACGAGGACCTGGGTTCTATCTGCTCGGGCGGGCGCTACGACTCGTTGGCCAGCGACTCCAAGCGCTCCTACCCGGGTGTTGGCCTGTCCATAGGCGTTTCGCGCCTGGTGTCCCGGATGATCTCGGCGCCCCTGGTGCGCGCGACGCGCCCAGTGCCGACCGCCGTGGTCGTCGCCGTGGCCAGTGAGGAGGAGCGGGAGCGCTCCGAGGCTGTCGCCCGCGCGCTGCGGGCACGGGGCATCCCCACGGATGTCGCGCCCAGTGCCGCGAAGTTCGGCAAGCAGATCAAGTTCGCCGACAAACGCGCTATCCCCTTCGTGTGGTTCCCCGGCTCCGACGGGGCCGACACGGTCAAGGACATCCGTTCGGGCAAGCAGGTGGAGGCCGACCCCGCCACGTGGGCGCCGCCCGCGCAGGACCTCGCCCCCGGGGTCGTCCCGGTCTGAGCGCGCCGCCCGCGGTTACTGGTTGTTCGCGATCCACTCCTGGGCCGCGGCGGGCGCCTCGTCGGCCTCACGGATCTCGTCCGGCGCGATGGGGTCGTCCCCGAACTCCTCGCCCGAGCGCGCAGTGGTGGTGCCGACGGTGAGGACCAGTGCCCGGCCGGTGTACAGGGGGATCACGGTGTTCACCGAGGCGTATCCCGCGGTCGGCTGGCCGAAGGTGCGGACATTGGCCATCCCCCTGAAGGCCAGGAGGGCCTGTTCGCCCGACGACGCCGTCCGCTCGGAGGTGAGGACGGCCACGGGCACCGCGAGTTTCGACCTGTGGCCCACCGAGGTCGGGGTGCCCCCTCCGGAGACTCTTCCGTCGGACAGAGCGACCGGGGTGCGCCGCTGGCCGATGGAGAAGGTCATGACGACGCCGTCGGGCAGCAGGGGCGACAGGCCCGCGATCATGGGGCCCATGTCGCCTCCGTCGTTGTCGCGAAGGTCGACGACGACCCCGCACAGGTCGTCCTGGCTGAGGGCATCGGCGATGGAATTGGCGTAGGAGTTCCCCTGCTCGGGCGCGCCCACGTATCCGGGCAGGGCGACCGTGAGCACGCAGCCGCTCATCGACCAGGTCGGCGCCTCGTAGGAGTCGGCCCCTTGCTCGTCCGAGTCGGCGTCCGCGAGGAACGAGTGCTTGCCGCCGGCGACTCCGATGGCGTCGCCCAGGACGGCGTCGACCTCGTCGTGGGTGGTGGCGGCGTTGATGCGGGTGGTGGCGTCGGCGCGGGCCGCGGCCCACTGGGGGGTGTCCGCGTAGAGACCGTTGTCGAGGAACCCCAGCGCGGTGCGCCCGTAGTCGCGGGCGGAGGGCGGGGGGAACCAGATCCCGAAGCTCGGACCGTAGACATGGAGGGCCCACCCGATGGCGCCCGCGATGACGAGGACCGCCACGATCACTCCCGCACCGATGGCGCGGGCGGAGCGGCGGCGTTTCTTCGGGAGTTCCTCGTCCGGGGGCTTCTCGTCGGTCATAGCGCCATCCTACTGACGTCGAGCGCGCGACGGCATCAGGGGCCGGCCCTGGTCCGACCCTGATTCCCCGTATACCACCGGTGAGGGAAGTCACCGGCGGGTTGCGGTCCTGCGCGCGGGTCAACCGATAGGGTGGGGGAGCAATGAGGCGCAGCCTCCTGAATATGGTGCCCGGGTAGACCGGAACGTGTTGTGGACAAGGCGGGCCGCGCGGGGCCCGGTGCAGGCCCACCCGAAACGGTTCTGCGATCCGCTTCCAACACGGAGGAACACACATGCCCGACAGCCCTATGACTTCTGACGCCATCGACGGCCCCGGCGGAGCCGTGGCCCCCACCGACGCGGCCACCGCTCCGGGGGTCCCCTTGCCCCCCGACGAGGGGGCCGGGCCCGTCCAGCGCGCGGACAGCGCCGCCAGAACCGCGGACGCGGGACAGTCCGACGGGGCGCGCGCCGCGGGGGACGGTGGTTCCGTCGAAGCTCCCGACGAGGAGGGGAGCGCGGGGGAGGACACGGTTTCCTTCGCCGACCTCGGTCTGCCGGACGAGCTCCTCCAGGCTGTCACCGACATGGGTTTCGTCGCGCCGACCCCAATCCAGGCCGAGGCGATCCCCCCGCTGCTCGACCTGCGGGACGTCGTCGGCATCGCCCAGACCGGCACGGGCAAAACCGCCGCCTTCGGCCTGCCCCTGCTGGCGATCGCTGACGCGGACGAGAAGGCCGTCCAGGCCCTGGTGCTCGCCCCCACTCGCGAACTCGCCATGCAGAGCGCCGCCGCCATCGAGGACTTCGCGGCCCGCACGGCGGAGCTGGTGGTCGTCCCCGTGTACGGCGGCAGCCCCTACGGCCCGCAGATCGGAGCACTCAAGCGCGGCGCTCAAGTGGTCGTGGGCACCCCCGGCCGCGTCATCGACCTCATCGAGAAGGGCGCGCTGGATCTGTCCGGTGTGCGCATGCTGGTCCTGGACGAGGCGGACGAGATGTTGCGCATGGGCTTCGCCGAGGACGTGGAGACCATTGCCTCCTCCGTTCCTGACGACCGCCTCACGGCGCTGTTCTCGGCGACGATGCCCCCTGCCATCGAGAAGGTGGCGCGCGAGCACCTCAAGGACCCGGTCAAAGTCGCCGTCTCCGAGGAGTCATCGACCGTCGACACGATCCACCAGACCTACGCGGTCGTCCCCTACAAGCACAAGATCGGTGCCCTCAGCCGTGTCCTGGCCACGCGCGCCCAGCACATCGCCGCGGGCCAGGAAGACGCCGACGCCGCCATCGTCTTCGTGCGCACCCGCGTCGATGTCGAGGAGGTGTCACTGGAGTTGTCCGGGCGCGGATTCCGCGCGGCGGGAATCTCCGGGGACGTTGCCCAGACCGAGCGCGAGCGCATGGTCGAGCGCCTCAAGAGCGGCTCCCTGGATGTCCTGGTCGCCACGGACGTGGCCGCCAGGGGCCTGGACGTCGAGAGGATCTCCCTGGTGGTCAACTTCGACGTGCCCCGCGAGCCCGAGGCCTACGTGCACCGCATTGGGCGCACGGGCCGGGCGGGGCGCCAGGGGCGCTCACTGACCTTCTTCACCCCCCGCGAGCACACGCGCCTGCGCCGCATCGAGAAACTGACGGGGACGCCGATGGAGGAAGTGGCGATCCCCTCGCCCGCCGCTGTGTCCGAGTTCCGGGCCCGTCGACTGCTCGAGGGCGTGGGCGCACGGGTCGAACGGGGCCGCCTGGGAATGTACCGGGAGCTCCTGGAGCAGATGGCCGCGTCCCTGGATGTCGAGGATGTCGCGGCGGCGCTGATCGCCCAGGCTGTTGGCGACGACGGCCCCGCGCCGCGAGCGGAGTCCGGCCACCGGGGGCGGGGCAGGGCGCGCCGCGAGGAGGAGCTCGACGAGTCCGGGGAGTTCGTGGGCGCCAGCTTCGAGGCGGGGCGCGACAAGGACAAGCCCCTCAAGGGCGGCCGTGACGGAGCCCGCCGCCGCGGGGGCGGGCGCGCCGTGGCGGGCCCGGGCACGCGCTACCGGGTCGAGGTCGGCAGGAAGGACCGCGTCAAGCCCGGCTCCATCGTCGGCGCCATCGCCGGAGAAGGCGGGATCGACGGACGCGACATCGGGCACATCGATATCTTCCCGACGTTCTCGCTGGTCGACATCACCGCGGATCTGAGCGCCGAGCAGCTCTCGCGCATCTCCAAGGGCTACGTTTCCGGCCGCCAGCTGCGGATCCGGGTGGACGAGGGCCCCGGGCGGCGCGACCGCTTCGAACGCGGTGGCTCCGAGCGCCCCAGCAGGGGGGAGCGCCGCTCCGGTCGTGGTGAGCGCTTCGACCGGGAGGACAGCCGCCCCGGAAGGGACGACCGTTTCGACCGTGGGGACCGCGGTGGTCGTAGCGACCGTTTCGACCGGGAGGACAGCCGCCCCGGTCGTGGCGGCCGCTTCGGCGAGGACGGGCGCGGCGGCTGGCACCGCTCCGTGAGGACCGAGCGCTGGGAGAGGGACATCAAGAAGCGCCGGGCGCGCGACGACTTCGACGCGAAGGAGTCCGGGAGGGGCTTCGGCCACAAGGACCGCCGTGACGAGGGGCGCGGACGCAACGACGACGCGCGCCGGTTCGGCAAGCGCCGCTACGAGGACTGAGGCGCCCAGCGACTGAGCAGGGCCACTCGGTCCCAGGCGCGCGCGGGGGCAAGCCCCGGTTTCGGGCGCCTGAGCGCGTTCGGCGCTGTTTTCGCCTCCTCGCTGCTCCTTCTCTCCGTTGCTCCTGCCCCAGGGCGCGCCCTGGCACCCTGGGGCAGGACCCATTCGGCGAAGGCACGGGGAAGGCGGCGGATCGGGCAGCTACCGCAACGCTGCACCGGGGCAAGTGGGGGCGCGGTTCGCGTTGCGCAGCCGCGTGGCACACAGCGCCGTCCAGGGCAAGTGGGGGATTCACAAGGGAAGTCGTCACTTGCCAAGCGATACTACACTTCGCAAGCGTTATAACGCTTTCAAAGTAACGGTATCCCTTTCAAATTGACGTTATTCGTTTGAAAACAGCATGTTGTGTAAGAAATCAGTCAGCATGCTCTTCGAATTCGAGAAGGCCCGCCCCTCGTCCCCCTCGATGTCGCACACAAGGGAGGGAATTAGGAAGCACAGCGCCGCACACAAGGGCGGAATCAAGCCCTTGTGTGCGGCGCGTGTTCCGTAAATCGGGGTCCTTGTGTGCGTAACCCGGGGGAGGGGCGCGCCGCCCGTCCGACCGTCAGCTCCGTTCCCCGCGGTCCTGTCGTACCCGCCATCCGGCTCCCTCACGCGGTGAGGGGGTCACGCGATGCGCCTCGACGCTGCGACCGCCGCACAGGCGAGGACCACTGCGACCACGTAGGCCGGGGCGTAGGCGAGGGCGCCGGTCGCCCCCGAGTCGGCCCACGCGCCCATGAGGACGGACACGGAGGCGAGCTCGATGGCCGGCCCCGCCGAGTCGGCGACCTGCAACCACGAGGCGACCTTCCCGTGCTCGGCGGCGGGAGTGATCTCCAGGGCGAGGACGGACAGGGAGGAGTGGAAGAGCCCGGTGCCCAGACCTGCGGCCATCCACCCGGCCAGCGCTACCCACAGGGGGGCCGCCGGGGTGAGCAGCGCCGCTAGGGAGACGACGCCCGTGGCCAGCAGAAGCGTGCCCGCGCGGGGCAGGCGGGAGCGGCCCCCCGGGCTCTTGACCCTTGACTGGATGACGGCGCCCGCCGCCCACGCCAGAGAGCCAGCGGACACCCACAGGGTGGCCGTGTGCTCGGGCCAGCTGTGGATGCGCTGGAGGAGGAGGGGGATGAACACGCCCGCGCCGGCTTGGACGCCCATGGCGAGCAGTCGCGCCATGACGCCCGCCCCGATGCCCCGGCGCAGCGCGAACGCACCGCGCGGGAGCAGGCGGGGCAGGGACCACGCGCACATGGCGATCCCCGCGGCGAACACGGCCACCACCACGGAGCGCCACGCCGAGTCGAGTGCTCCGGCGAGTTGGATGAGCGCGGTGCCCGTGCCCGCTACCGCGCCGGTGCGCGCCATGGCCCACAGCTTCGGGGGGCGCGGGCTGGGCGGGTGCGTGAGGCCGCGCAGGATCCCCACCAGGGGCAGGACGGCCACTGCGGTGAGCAGGGGGACGAAGCCGAACACCGGGTGCCAGCCGAAAGCGCGCACCACGTAGCCCGCGATGACGGGCCCGACGAGGCTGGGGACCACCCACGCCAGGGAGAAGGACGCGAAGAAGGCGGGGTGGTGGGAGGGGTCGGCCACGGAGCCGATGAGCACGTAGAGGGGCACGATGAGCAGCCCGCCGCCCAGGCCCAGCATGAGCCTGCCGACCACGAAGACAGAGATGGTCCCGGCCAGCGCGGACACCACGAGGCCGGAGGTGAACAGGGCCAGCCCCCACGCCATGACGAAACGCGGACCTCGCCAGTCGCACGCCAGGCCGGCGACGACCGTGGCAGCCAACTGGGCGGCCAGTGCGGCGCCCGAGGCGAGGGAGAACCACCGCTCGGCGCCCAGGTCGGCGACCACGCTGGGCATGATGGACGTCGACGCCAGCTCCTCGAAGGCGACCAGCGTGATGAGCAGGACCGAGCCGGCCATCAAGGACACCTCCTGCGCGCGCCAACGCGGCCCTTCCGGGGAGGCGGGGGAGGCGGGTGACGTTCGTGGCATAGCGGCGATTCTAACCGATACGTTTCCCCGCAACCGCTCCCGGCGCGTAGAATCCCACGTGCCGCCGCCCGTCTCGCGGATGGCACCGACGAAAGGACTGCACGTGCTCCGTACTCACACCATCGGCTCCCTGGGGAAGGACCTCATCGGCCAGACCGTCACACTCACCGGTTGGGTGGACAGGCGTCGCGACCACGGGGGCGTTGCGTTCATCGACTTGCGCGACGCCTCGGGCATCGCCCAGGTGGTTGTGCGCGACGAGTCAGTGGCCCACGAGCTCAGGAGCGAGTTCGTCCTCAAGGTCACAGGCGAGGTCGCCGCCCGTCCCGAGGGCAATGAGAACCCGAACCTGCCCACGGGCGCCATCGAGGTCATGGGCGACGACATCGAGATCCTCAATCCCTCGGCGCCGCTGCCCTTCCAGGTCTCGTCCCACGCGGAGGACTCGGGCAACGTCGGCGAGGAGGTGCGCCTGAAGTACCGTTACCTCGACTTGCGCCGCGAGCCCGAGCAGCGCGCCCTCCGGCTGCGCTCGATGGTGTCGCGCGCGGCCCGCGACACGCTGTACGCCCACGACTTCGTCGAGGTCGAGACCCCGACGCTGACGCGTTCCACCCCGGAGGGCGCCCGCGACTTCATCGTTCCCGCGCGCCTGGCCCCAGGCTCGTGGTACGCGCTGCCCCAGTCCCCCCAGCTCTTCAAGCAGATGCTCATGGTGGCCGGTATGGAGCGCTATTTCCAGATCGCGCGCTGCTACCGCGACGAGGACTTCCGCGCCGACCGCCAGCCCGAGTTCACCCAGCTCGACATCGAGATGAGCTTCGTCGACCAGGACGACGTCATCGCCGTCGCCGAGGATGTCCTGAGGAACGTGTGGGCGCTGATCGGGTACGACCTGGCAACGCCGATCCCCCGCATGACCTACAAGGACGCGATGGAGCGCTACGGGTCCGACAAGCCCGACCTGCGTTTCGGCCTGGAGTTGACTGAGCTGACCGACTACTTCAAGGACACGCCTTTCCGCGTGTTCCAGGCCCCCTACGTCGGCGCCGTCGTCATGCCCGGCGGCGGCTCCCAGCCCCGCCGCACCTTCGACAAGTGGCAGGAGTGGGCCAAGGCGCGCGGCGCCAAGGGCCTGGCCTACGTGACCGTGGGCGAGGACGGGGCCCTGGGCGGTCCCGTCGCCAAGAACATCTCCGAGGCCGAACGCGAGGGCCTGGCGGCGGCCACCGGCGCGAACCCCGGGGACTGCATCTTCTTCGCCGCCGGCAAACCCACGCCCTCGCGCGAGCTGCTCGGCGCCGCGCGCCTGGAGATCGGCAAGCGCTGCGGCCTCATCGACCCCGACGCCTGGGCGTTCACCTGGGTCGTCGACGCGCCCCTGTTCAAACCCACCGGGGACGCCGAGGCGGAAGGCGACGTGGCCCTGGGCCACAGCGCGTGGACGGCCGTGCACCACGCCTTCACCTCCCCCAAGCCCGAATGGGTCGATTCCTTCGACGAGGATCCGGGCAACGCCCTGGCCTACGCCTACGACATCGTGTGCAATGGCAACGAGATCGGCGGCGGCTCGATCCGCATCCACCGGCGGGACGTGCAGAACCGCGTGTTCGCCGTCATGGGAATCGGCGAGGAGGAAGCGCAGGCTCAGTTCGGCTTCCTGCTGGACGCCTTCAAGTTCGGAGCGCCCCCGCACGGCGGGGTCGCCTTCGGGTGGGACCGCATCGTGGCCCTGCTGACCAAGTCCGAGTCGATCCGCGATGTCATCGCCTTCCCGAAGTCGGGCGGAGGCTACGACCCGCTCACCGACGCCCCGGCTCCGATCACCCCCGCCCAGCGCAAGGAGGCGGGCGTTGACGCCGAGCCGAAGAAGCGCGGCGAGGAGGCCCCCGCCTCCTGAACGCCGGCCGTGGCCGCGCCGCACGCAGGGCCCCGGGAGCGGCGCTCCCGGGGCCCTGCGTGCGGACACGGGGCTTCGCGCCAGTGCGCGGATCTGGCGAGTGCCGCCGTTTCGCCCACAGCCGCCCGGGGTATCGTGCACAATAGGTGTATGTCGTACGTAGAGATGCATCCGGTGAACCCTCAGAAGCGCTTCGTTGACAAGGTGGTCGGCCTGCTGCGCGAGGGCGGGGTCGTCGCCCTGCCCACGGACTCGGGGTACGCGATCGCGTGCCGCCTGGGCAACAAGGCGGGCATGGACACGATCCGCGATGTGCGCCGCCTCGACGACAAGCACAACTTCTCCCTGCTGTGCTCGTCCTTCGCCCAGCTCGGCGAGCTCGTGATCCTCGACAACCACGAGTTCCGCACGATCAAGGCGCTCACCCCCGGCCCCTACACCTTCATCCTGCGCGGCACCAAGGAGGTGCCCCGTATGACGCTCAACAAGAAGAAGCACACGGTCGGGGTCCGCCTGCCCGACCACGCCATCACGCAGGCCGTCGTCTCTGCCCTGGGCGAGCCCCTCCTGTGCTCGACGCTGATCCTGCCGGGCCAGACCGAGCCGATGACCGACGGCCTGGAGGTCGATGAGAGCATCGGTTCCAGGGTGGACCTGGTGGTCGTCGGGCCCGTGGGCGACGCCGAGCCGACGACCGTCGTCGACTTCACCTCCGGCACCGCCGAGGTGGTGCGCCGCGGCGCGGGGGACGTGTCCCTCTTCGAGTGACCGACCGCTGGAACCAGCGCCCGGATCCCACGCCCCTGGAGGGAGGGGCGTCGATTCGCCTCGCCCTGTCCGGCGCAGTGGCAGGCGGGGGCGGCCCGGACCTGGAGGGCCTCGTGCGCGGGTACGCCCCTGGTCGGCGCGCCCATCCCGTCCGGTATTGGCCGCACTAGGGAAGGGCGGCTGGCTGCCCGCGCCATGGCCACCGGCTGGCTCCAACTCGACAGGAGCTAATACTGCTTGGAGGCGTCCGGTGCGATAGTGACGGGCAACCACTGGGCGAATGGGGTCCCCAGGACGTTCGACGACTCGGGAGTATGGATCCACTGACCCGTTGAGCTCCACACGATGGGGGAGGGGCGCTCCTGTGGCTGCGTTCGCTGGACCGCTCCTTCGCGTACCGGAAGTGGCGCACTGCTGCGCTCCGCGCACCACGGTGGGGCCCTCTTCGGGCGCCCGCTGGTAACCGGGGGGTCAGGAAAGCGGAGCGCGCCGCAATAGAATGCATCACACTTGTTGAACAAGGACGGCGGAATCGCGCGGGAAACGGCCTGTTGATACCCTGGTTTGCAGACCACTTCGCGAACTGGGGTGTCGCGAGTGCGCGGCATCCTTTATCCTAAATCTAGTTACTACAACACTGGAACCAATTCTGATCAGTATTCGGTGTTGCCTCTGCTCCGAAGGGACTCTGATGGCTGGACTCGCACCGACGGGCGCGTCGCGGCTGGCGCGCTTCGTCGCGGTGTGCGCGGGCGCCGCACTGGGGGTGGGCGCGATTGCCATGGACGGCGGCGTTCAGGCGCGCGCTGACGCCCAGAGCGGCAATTTGACCAGTAGCGTGGATTTGTGGGGTTCCCCAGTCGATGGCGTGGGTCGGACCGGGTGCCGGATCGTGTCTGGGGGCGCCTCCAGGATCGCGGTGCCCTCCCAGTGGGTCCGCGGCCAGAAGGCCGTGTTGTCGGGCAGCGGCTGGACCGTCGCCGGCTCGACGCGCGCGTTCGTCTCGGTCCTATTGGACGAGGGCAAGCAGCTGCGCCCCGCCGATAGGCAGCTCCCCACGTGGGCGCCCCGCGCCCTGGCGGAGGACCGGCAGGTGTGGGACGTCGTCGAACTCGACGCCCAGGGCGCCTTCAGGGCTGCAATCGCGGTCCCCGACGAGTGGGAAGCGGGCAGTAGGCACACGGTCGCGGTCAATGACGGTGCGAGCGGCGTGTCCGTGACCTTCTCGGTCTCGGTGGTGGGCGCGCTGACTCCGCTGCGCCCCGAGAACTGCGCGGACAGCCCCGAGAAGCCGGTCCCGGCGGAAACCCCCTCCTCGCCCTCGACTCCGTCCGCGTCATCGAGCCCGACGCCATCTCCGTCGGTTCCCTCCGCGTCGTCGAGCCCGACCCCCTCTCCCTCGACTCCCTCCGCGTCGTCCACCCCTGCTCCTACACCGTCGACACCCTCTCCGTCCCAAACACCCACGAGAGCGAGTGCCACGCCGACCATCTCCAGGGAGCCGTCGCTCGAGTCGAGGGGCGGGGCACGAGCCGTGGAGGACGGGGCCGCGCAAAAACCGGAGCCCGCTCCCACGACCGCCGCCCCCCAGGCAGCCGAGCCGTCCACTGCCCCGTCCGCGTCGGAGGAGCTGGCCTCCGCCCGGGTCCCCGGTGCGCCTGCGGCCCCCGCGCGAACTCAGGATCCACTTCCCGCGGCCTCTGGCGCCCCGGTGCACGCCCCCCAGGAGGGCGGTGCCGGTGCCGGTAGCGGCCCCGCGGAAGGGGCGGCCGGCAGCGGACCGCCAGCGGACACTTCCCAGGGCACCGCACCCGCAGCGCGCCCGACGACGGCCCAGCCCTCCGCCTCGCCGAGCACCGAGCCGACCCGAGTCTCTGCGGACGCGGCAGTCCCCCCCAATACCGGCGGGGGATCCAGTGAGGAATCGGCTTCCGGACTCAATAGCTGGGTCATGGTCGGTGGTGCCGGTCTGCTACTCCTCGGCGTTACCGTCGCCTTCACTTTCATCCGCAGGATGGCCCACCCGCATTAGGCGCCGTTCCAGCGCTTCCCGGGGGTGCGGCCGGACGGGGCGACCGGATTAGTGTTTTTCCACAAACCTTGTGGAAAATGTTCGCGCACTGGTGTAGTTTATTCTTCGTCATGACTGCCAGCTTCTTGCTAGCCTGGTAGACGACGCATATTATGCCGATCCGTCGGCGCGAAGGAGGATGGGATGAAGCACGCCCGCGGAGCCGTGGTCAGCGTCCAGCGGCAGATCGCCAATCAGCTCCGGTTCCTGACCGTTGGACTCGGAGCCGTCCTTGTGCTCGTCGTCGCCGTCATGCTCCCCGCGACGGCAAGCGACCGGTGGGACAACCCATTCGCGCCGCTCGAACTGCCCAGCACCGAAGTCCGCGTCACAGTGATACCCGGTTCAGACTTCACGCCCAGCGAATCTGAGGCGAAGGGGGCGTACGTCGGCGTCCTCCTCGACGAGGGCGCGGTCACCAGCTACGAGTCCCACGTCAACCCGACTACGGGCGAACCACTCGCCAGGGACGACTTCTACGCCGTCGGCGCGGTGTCCCCGGACGGTGACTTCGCAGTGGCCGTCGAACTCCCGAACGGCACGAACAATCCTCAGAGGGCCTCATGGTACGACGAGGAGGTGCACAAACTGACGATCTACGTCTACTACGCGGGCGATGCGCTGCAGTCGAAGACCGCGCACTACGTGCGGATCGTCAACGTGCCCGAACCTGGGCCCACGACGGAGCCGGAGCCCTCCGAGACCCCGACCACCCCGGCACCCACCCCCGCCCCCACGCAGGAGCCGACCACGGAGCCGCAGCCCCCTGCGACCACAGCCAGTCCGCGTCCCGAGCTCCCAGCTCCCGATCCGACCCCCAGCTCCGAGCCGGAGCCGGAGCACTCCACGCAGACCCCCGATCCCTACACGCCGCAGGAACCGGCTTCGGAGCATCCCGCCGTCCCCGCCGAACCATCGCAGGCCCCCGTCGCTCCTGCAGCGACGCCCAACACCGTGGGCCCCGCCCAGTCGGACGGCAGCGCGAAGCCGGATCCGACGCCCAGTGCGACTTCCAACACGGTGAAGCCGGATGGGGAGCCCGTCCTACCGGTGGCCAGCGAGTCCGAGCTCACCGACGCGAACACAGGGGGCGTCTCCGCCTCCTTCGCGTCGGGCAAAGTCACCGTGAACGTCCCCTCCGACAAAGCCCCCGCCGGCGACTGGGTGTCGGCGAACATCCTGCCGGGCCGCCAAGCGCAGTGGTTGCAGGTCACCGATGACAACCAGGCGTCGATGGATCTGCCGTCCCTGCCCAACGGCGAGTACAAGATCGTCATCGCCACACGCGACCACACCCTGGTCGGATGGGCCCAGTTCAAGGTCGCCACAGCGTCCGCCAGCGCGGGGGAGGGCAACACGGTCGACACCGCCTCTTCCATGACAGCGCACGCGCAGATGCTGGAGAACTCGCTGCGCACCGACGCTGCGGACGGCCTCAACGGCTACTTGCTCGGCGCTGGGGCGTGCATGCTGGTCCTCGGCGGCCTGGTGGTCCTCCAGGTGATGTCCGGTCCGACACTGCGGGGCCTGCGCAAGAGCCCAAGCTGAGCCCCAGGAGCCCTGCGGGGCGGCTTCCCGATCCGGGAAGCCGCCCCGCGTCCGCATCCGCAGGGCGTTAGTCTGTCCGCATGGATCTCTTCGCAGCCCAGGGCATCGACGACTCGGGCGTTCCCGCATACAGTCCCGACGCGCCCCTGGCCGTCCGCATGCGGCCCGCGCGCGTCGAGGAAGTGGTCGGACAGGACCACCTGCTCGGCGCGGGCGCGCCACTGCGCCGCCTGCTCGAACCCGCGGCTGCTGATTCCGTCGCGGTGTCATCGGTGATCCTGTGGGGGCCTCCCGGAACGGGGAAGACGACGCTGGCGTACCTGGTCGCCCGGACGACGAGCCGTCGCTTCGAAGAGCTGTCAGCAGTGTCCTCGGGCGTCAAGGACATCCGCGACGCGGTCGGTGGGGCCAGGAGACGGCTCGCGGCCGGGGGCGGCGAGACGGTCCTGTTCGTCGATGAGGTCCACCGCTTCTCCAAGTCGCAACAGGACGCCCTTCTGCCCGCAGTGGAGAACCGGTGGGTGGTCCTGGTCGCCGCAACGACGGAGAACCCGTCCTTCTCCGTCATCCCACCGCTCCTGTCGCGCTCCCTGCTACTGGCACTGCGCCCGCTCGACGACGCGGCGGTCGCCGGGCTCATCGAACGCGCCCTCGCCGACGACCGTGGGCTCGCGGGCGCGTTCACCATCACCGACGAGGCGCGCGACGCCCTCGTGCGCTTGGCCGGATCGGACGCCCGCAAGTCCTTGACCCTGCTCGAGGCCGCGGCGGGGGCGGCCGCCGGGGCGGGCGGATCGGTCATCGGCCTCTCCCAGGTCGAGGCCGCCGCCAACCGCGCGCTGGTGCGGTGGGACCAGGACCAGCACTACGACGTGGCTTCCGCGTTCATCAAATCGATGCGCGGATCCGACGTGGATGCGGCCCTCCACTACCTGGCGCGGATGATCGAGGCGGGGGAGGATCCGCGCTTCATCGCCCGGCGCGTCATGATCGCCGCCGCCGAGGAGGTGGGCATGGCCGCGCCGGAAGTCCTCACCACTTGCGTGAGCGCGGCGCAGGCAGTCGCCATGGTCGGTATGCCCGAGGCGCGGATCCTCCTGTCCCAGGCCGTCATCGCCGTCGCCACGGCGCCGAAGTCCAACGCCTCGTACAGGGGCATCGACCATGCGCTGGCGGATCTGCGCGCTGGCAAGGGCGGTCCCGTCCCCGCCCACCTGCGCGACGCGCACTACCCGGGCGCGGCCGGCCTGGGCCACGGGGAGGGGTACGTCTACGCGCACGACGCGCCCCACCACGTCGCGGCGCAGCAGTACTTGCCCGACGACCTCGTCGGGGTTCGGTACTACGATCCGACCCGCAATGGGAACGAGGCGCTCATCACGAAGAGGCTCGAGGTGATCAGGAACCTCCTGGAAATGCGCTAGCATGGCGGGGTTGTCTTCTGCGGAAGGCTCCCTGGGGCCCTAGCCGTGCGGCAGTGCCGCAAGAGTTGGCCCCATGCCCGTGCCCGGCACGGGCATGACACTGGAAACAGGAAAGAAAAGAGAACATGGCAAAGAACCGTTCCCGCAAGCAGGTGCGCGAGTCGCGCGCCCTCGGCCTCGCCCTGACGCCCAAGGCCGTCCGCTACTTCGAGAAGCGCCCCTACGGCCCTGGCGAGCACGGCCGTTCGCGCCGCCGACAGGATTCCGACTACGCGGTCCGTCTCAAGGAGAAGCAGCGCCTGCGCGCCCAGTACGGCATCCGCGAGGCCCAGCTGCGCCGCGCCTTCGAGGAGGCCCGCCGCACCGCCGGCCTGACCGGTGAGAACCTGGTCGAGCTCCTGGAGATGCGCATCGACGCACTCGTCCTGCGCGCGGGCATCGCCCGCACCATCCAGCAGGCCCGTCAGTTCGTGGTGCACCGCCACATCCTGGTCGACGGCAAGATCGTCGACCGCCCCTCCTTCCGCGTCAATCCGGGGCAGACCCTGCAGGTCAAGCCCAAGTCGCAGACCACGGTCCCCTTCGAGATCGCCGCGCAGGGCATCCACCGCGACGTGCTGCCCCAGGTCCCCGACTACCTCGACGTCGACCTCGAGCGCCTGAAGGCCACCCTGGTGCGCCGCCCCAAGCGCGCCGAGGTCCCCGTCACCTGCGACGTGCAGATGGTCGTCGAGCACTACTCGCGCTGACACCGGCCCACGCGCCCCAGGGCACTGCGCCCTGGGGCGCGTCGTCATAACCGGGGAGCCGTGCGGGGCCGCTCCCGGTGCCTGCGCCCGCCGTGCTCGACGGACGCACCGGCTCCCGCAGGGTGCTGCCCACTAACACGATGGAGTGATGTCGCATGCGCCCGCGTGGACGATGTGGAGGCTGGGGTGGTTGTTGTCTAAGATGAGTTCCCATGCGCACCAGTGAAATCCGCAGCCGTTGGCTGGACTTCTTCGCCGCCCGGGATCACGAGATCCGTCCCTCAGTCCCCCTGATCTCGCCCGAGCCCTCCATTCTGTTCACGGTCGCGGGGATGGTCCCCTTCATCCCCTACATCCTCGGGACGGAACCGGCACCGTGGCCCAGGGCGGCCTCGGTGCAGAAGTGCGTCCGGACGAACGACATCGACAACGTGGGCAAGACGACGCGCCACGGCACGTTCTTCCAGATGAACGGCAACTTCTCCTTCGGCGACTACTTCAAAGAGGGCGCGATCGACTTCGCATGGCACCTGCTCACCGACCCCCGTGACCAGGGCGGCTACGGGCTTGACGGCGACCGCCTGTGGATGACGATCTGGGAGGAGGACCGGGTGTCCTTCGACTACTGGACGCGCGAGATCGGCCTGCCCGCCGAACGCGTCCAGCGCCTTCCCTTCGCCGAGATCTCGTGGTCGACGGGGCAGCCCGGGCCGGCCGGCTCGTGCTGCGAGATCCATTACGACCGCGGAGCGCAGTACGGTCCCGACGGGGGGCCCGTGGTCGACACGGGGGGCGACCGCTTCTTGGAGATCTGGAACCTGGTCTTCGACGAGTTCGTCCGCGGCGAAGGGGCCGGACACGATTTCGAACTGGTCGGCAAACTCGACCGGACCGCGATCGACACGGGATCCGGTCTGGAGCGCCTGGCGTTCATCATGCAGGACAAGCCGAACATGTACGAGATCGATGAGGTCTTCCCCGTGATCGCCGCAGCTGAGGCGATGAGCGGGAAGACCTACGGCCTGGGCGCCGCGGGGCCCGAGGCCGGCGAGGCCTACGCCGACGACGTGCGCCTGCGCGTCGTGGCCGACCACGTGCGCTCCTCCCTGATGCTGATAGGGGACGGCGTGCGCCCCGGCAACGACGGACGCGGCTACGTGCTGCGCCGCCTGATCCGCAGGGCCGTGCGCTCCATGCGCCTGCTCGGCGTCCATGACGCGGCGATGCCCGTGCTGCTGACGGCCTCGAAGGACGCGATGCGCGCCTCGTACCCGGAGCTCGAGGCCGATTGGGGGACGATCTCCGATGTCGCCTACGCTGAGGAGGACGCGTTCCGCCGTACCCTGAGCGCGGGGACCACGATCCTGGACGCGGCGGTGGCCGAGGCGAGGAGCACGGGATCCCCGATCCCGGGTGCTTCGGCGTTCTCCCTGCACGACACCTACGGCTTCCCCATCGATCTGACCCTGGAGATGGCCGCGGAGCAGGGCGTGAAGGTCGACGAGGACAGCTTCCGCGCGCTCATGGAGGAGCAGAAGGAACGCGCACGGGCGGACGCGCGCGCCAAGAAGACGGGCCACACCGATGTCCGCGTCTTCCAGGAGATCGAGAAGCGCCTGGGCGGGGGCTCGGAGTTCCTGGGGTACA
Organism: Schaalia georgiae DSM 6843; assembly: GCF_000429245.1. GTDB lineage: Bacteria > Actinomycetota > Actinomycetes > Actinomycetales > Actinomycetaceae > Pauljensenia > Pauljensenia georgiae. Next base: position 208,771 of record NZ_AUBM01000008.1, on the reverse strand, counting down.
CCGAGTCCGGCTCCGACGCCTCGGTGGCCGCGCTGCTGGTGGACGGCCACGGCGCTCCAGCGGCCTCGGCGGGCGCCGATGTCGAGGTGGTCCTGGACCGCACGCCGTTCTACGCGGAGATGGGCGGGCAGTTGGCCGACCACGGGACCATCCGCGCCGAGGGCGGTGCGGTCATCGAGGTCAACGACGTGCAGGCCCCGATCCGCGGGTTGTTCGTCCACAGGGGCACGGTCGTCGAGGGCACGGTGACCGTGGGCGAGAGGGCCTTCGCGCAGATCGATACGCAAAGGCGCCTGGCCATCGCACGCGCCCACACCGCCACCCACATGGTGTACGCGGGCCTGCGCGCGGTGGTCGGCCAGGACGCCTCACAGGCAGGCTCTGAGAACTCGCCATCGCGCCTGCGCTTCGACTTCCGCCACTCCAGCGCGCTCGGCGCCTCCCAGGTGGACGACATCGAGGCCCTGGTCAACGAGAAACTCGCTGAGGACATGCCCGTGACCACTGAGGTCATGGGTATCGAAGAGGCGCGCGCGTCGGGCGCCATCGCCCTGTTCGGCGAGAAGTACGGCTCCCAGGTCCGCGTCGTCACGATAGGCGACGGCTTCGACAAGGAGCTGTGCGGCGGGACCCACGTCCCCTCGACCGGGCACCTCGGGCGGGTCACCGTCCTCGGGGAGGGCTCCATCGGCTCGGGCGTGCGCCGCATTGACGCCCTGGTGGGGGACGGGGCCTACGAGTACCAGGCGAAGGAGCACGCCATCGTGTCCCGCCTGGCATCCCTGGTGGGTGGCAGGCCCGAGGACCTGCCCGAGCGCGTCGAGGCCCTGCTGGCCAAACTCAAGGAGTCGGAGAAGGAACTGGAGAAGAGCCGCATCGACCAGACCCTGTCGCAAGCGTCCGACCTGGCTGCGCGGGCCAAGACGATTGGGCGGCTGACCGGGGTCGTGGCCGCTGTGGGCGCCGTGCCCTCGGCCGACGCGCTGCGCTCCCTGGCGCTCGACGTGCGCGACCGCATCGGCGGGGACGGGGCCGCGGTCGTCGCCCTTGCGGGCCTGGTCGGCGGGAAACCGTCGCTGGTCGTGACCACGAACGACGGCGCCCGCGCGCGCAAGGCGAAGGCGGGGGCGCTCGTCCGCGCGGTCGGCTCCTTCCTGGGCGGCGGCGGAGGAGGGCGCGACGACATCGCGCAGGGCGGCGGCACGAAGCCCGAGGGCATCGGCAGGGCGCTCGAAGAGCTGCGCCGGCAGATCGAGGGCCTGTGACCTTGCGCCCTGGAGTGCGGATCGGGGTCGATGTCGGCACCGTGCGGGTGGGGGTCGCGCGCACCGACCCGGACGGGATCCTCTCAATCCCCGTTCGGACGCTCCGGCGCGCCGACGACTGGTCGGACGTTGAGGAATTGGCCACGATCATCGCCCAGTACGACGCCATCGAGGTGCTCGTCGGCTTGCCCCGCCACCTCAAGGGCGGGGAGGGCATCTCCGCGAAAGGGGCGCGTCGTTACGCGCGCCGGGTCAAGGTCGCGTGTCCTGGCGTTCGCGTTGCTATGGTGGACGAGAGGCTCTCGTCGACCCAGGCCCACCAGCGACTTCGTGCGCGAGGGGTGCCGGAGATCGACCACCGCGAGGTCATCGACCAGGTCGCCGCTCAGATCATCATTGAGCACGCCCTGGACACCGAGCGCATGAGCGGGCGGGCCCCTGGAGAGCCGGTAGACGCACCCGAAAGCGAGGAGACTGGGCGATGACGAGTTCCACCCCTCCCAGCTATCCCTTCCGCTCGCGGCGCGAAATCCACCGCAACGAGCCCCGCACGTACTCCGACGCGGACCTGCACCCCGACCCCGATGAGGAAGCCTCCGCCCGCACCGGGCGAACAGCCGATCCGGCCGCGGGCCAGGCGGAGCGGCGCCGTTCCAGTGCTGCGGGGCGCACCGGCGCGGCCGTCCCCAGTTCCCGCGCCAAGAGAGCCCGTGGGGCGGGGGCGCGCAGCGGCGATGCCGAGAGCCGTGCCGCCACTGCAACGGAGCGCGCCTCCGGCCCCCGTCAGGGCGCCGCTGCCAAGGAGCCCGACGACGCCCCCGGTCAGGGGGGCGCACCCGGTTCTGTCGAGTCCGACTTCCCCTGGCCCAGCAGCACCCGCTCCCGTAGAAGCACCCCTAAGAGGCGCCGGGCGGTTGCCGGCGGGGACAAGGCGGAGCCGCAGCGGGAGCACCCGGGCCCCAGCGCGCACACCGCGGAGATCCCGGCGGTCGGCCGCTCGGACGCCGATGGCCCCGGCCAGGAGGAGTCCTCCGAAGAGGAGGAGACCACCGGGATGCGCTCCCGGCGCCTCGCGCGGGAGCGCCAGGCGGCCAAGAGGAGGCGGTTCTGGCGCAGTGTGCGCTCGTTCTTCGTCCTCGTGATCGTTCTGGCCATGGTTGGCGGCGCCGGGTACCTGGCCGTGCGCCAGTTGCGCAGCAGCGCCAACCAGCCCGCCCAGGACGACTTCCCGGGCCCGGGGACGGAGACTGTCTCGGTGACCATCGAGGAGAACTCCACGGGCCGGGACATCGGCAAGGCGCTGGTCGACGCCGGGGTGGTGAAGTCGGTCGGGGCTTTCATCCGACAGTTCGAGAAGAGCAAGGCGGCCACGTCCATCCGCCCGGGCACATACTCGATGCGGCTGCAGATGAGCGCCGCCGAGGCACTCGCCGCCCTCCTGGATGAGACGAACCGGACGGACAACACGATCACTGTGATCCCCGGTACGCCGATCTGGCAGGTGAAGGCGAAGATCGCCGACATCATGGGCGTGTCTGAGGACGAGGTGCAGAAAGCGCTGGATGACGCCGAGTCCATCGGGCTGCCCGCCGAGGCCAATGGGAAGGCCGAGGGGTGGCTGCTGCCGGGCACGTACGAGGTCGATCCCGAGGACACCCCCACAACGGTCGTCAAGAGGATGGTGGCGGGGACCATCGCCGAGCTCGCGGAGATGGGGGTCGCAGACGAGAACCGCGAGACGGTGCTCACCAAGGCGTCCATCGTGGACGGCGAGGGCAACATCAAGCGCTACCAGCCCATGATCGCGCGCGTCATCGAGAACCGCCTGGCCGACCCGGACGGCGAGACCCGGGGCCGCTTGGAGATGGACTCGACCGTGCAGTACGGCGTCGGAAAGTCGGGCGGCGTGCCCGACGCCGCCGCTATCGCGGACGACAACCCCTACAACACCCGCCTGCACGCCGGCCTGCCGCCCACGCCGATCGGCCAGCCGTCCCGCGACGCCATCGCTGCGGTCGTCAACCCCGCACAGGGCACGTGGCTGTACTTCACCACCGTCAACCTGGACACCGGCGAGACCCTGTTCGCGGACAACTTCGCCGAGCAGATGGAGAACCAGAAGAAGTTCCAGGACTACTGCGCTTCGCACGAGGGGAAGTGCTGACGGTGCCGTGGGCGGCGGTCATCGGCTCGCCGATCGCGCACTCAATGTCCCCAGCGATCCACCGGGCGGCCTGGGAGGGCCTCGGGCTAGAAGGCGACTGGGAGTACAGGAGCGCCGAGGTGGACCGCGGGGGACTGGGCGCGTTCATCGCGGGCCTGGACCCCCAGTGCCGCGGTCTGTCGGTCACGATGCCCTGCAAGCAAGCGGTCATACCGATGTTGGATGTCGTCGATCCGTTGGCCGGTGCAGTGGGCGCGGTGAACACAGTGGTGCCCGGAGCGGGCATTCTGACGGGCTTCAACACGGATGTCCACGGCATTACGACGGCCATTGCCGAGGCGAGGGCCGTGCGCGGACTGGGGCCGGCGCGCAGCGCCTGCGTACTGGGGGCGCGGGCGACGGCTTCGTCAGCGCTCGCCGCGCTGGGCGCCCTGGGCGTCACCCGCACGACCGTTGTGGCCCGCCGGTTCTCGGGCCCGGGGTCGGTCGTGGCAGCGGCGGCGCGCATGGGCGTCGGGATCGACCAGGTGCTGATCGGGGACACTGCGAGGGCGGGCGCCGCGCTGGCCGCGGACATCGTGGTGTCGACACTGCCCGCGGGCGCCGCCGACCCGCTCGCCGCACTGGCGCGCCCCGGCGACCACCAGTGCCTGCTCGACGTCGTGTACTCGCCGCGTGACACGGCGCTGCGCCGCGCTTTCGAAGCGGGCGGCGCCGTCATCGCCGAGGGCACGGAGATGCTCATCCACCAGGGCGCCCAGCAGGTGCGTCTCATGACGGGGCGCGACCCCGACACCGGCGCCATGCGGGCGGCGCTGGAAGCCGAACTCGCCAGACGGGAGGGCCGCTGATCCGCCATGATCGTTGACTGGCTGCCGGAGAGGGCGGTGGCGAACTTCCCCATCGTCTCGGGCTTCCTCACGTGGATCGTCATCCTGTTCTGGCTGGCGAAATCGGGCTGGAGGATCCAGCGGAGGTACTTCGTGGAGGCCACGCACACCCCTCTTGGCCGCAATGGCATCGTGTGGTCCTCGGCGCTCGTGGGGGCGGTGTTCTTCGTCGCGGGCGAGCGCCGTCCCGGCCTGCCCGCAATCCTCGCAGTGGCGATGGTGGGCGTGCTCAGCGCCTACGTCGATGCCCTCACGCACCGGCTGCCCAACGGCTACACCGCCGCGATGGCGGTGGGCGTCTGCGCGGGACTGGTCGGCGGCGCCCTGGTGTCGCCCTTCTGGAGGGAACGCCTCACCGGTTCTGCCCTGGGCCTGCTCATCTGGCTCGTGCCCATCTGGCTCCTCAACAGACTCCCGGGCGGAATGGGCACGGGGGACGTGAAGCTCGCCCCGGTCCTCGGGGCGATGGTGGGGTCGGTCGGCGTGGAGGCAGCCGCCGCCGGCCTCGCACTGGCGTTCGTGTCCGCGGGCGCGGCCGCCCTGTGGAAACTGGTCGTCGGATCGGCGGGGACTAAGAGCCGCGTTCCCATGGGGCCGTGGATGATCGGGGCCGCGCTCTTCGCCACCGTCGCGTGGGGAGTGATCCCGGACTGGCTGTAGGCGCGCCCGTGAGACACGGCGGGCCGCCCGGTGGCGTCGATGACACAATGATCGGCGTGACCAGTCCTTCGAAGAGCACCAGCGACAACCCGCCCGGCGTCGACCTGCAGTGGGGCCAGACATGGCCCGACAAGCAGGAGTTCCGGCGCCTGGCCGCGACTCGGCGCGTGGTCCCGGTGGTCAGGCGCGTCCTGGCCGATGAGCTTTCCGCCGTGGGCGTGTACAGGCAACTGGCCCACGGCTCGCACGGCAGCTTCATCCTCGAATCCGCCGAGCACGGAGGCGCATGGGGCAGGTGGTCCTTCGTGGGCGCCTCCAGCGCGGGCGCCATCGTCTCCAGTGGGGGGAGGGCCCGGTGGGTGGGGGCGCGCCCCGAGGGCGCCGTCGCCCAGGGCGCGTTCTTGGAAGTCGCGCACTCGGCGCTGGCAGAGCTGCAAGCCCCGCCGATCCCCGGGCTCCCACCCCTGACGGGTGCGCTCGTGGGGTCGCTGGGGTGGGGCATCATCCCCGAGTGGGAGCCCACCCTCGAAGCATCGTCGCCCCGCGAGTCCGACATCCCCGACGCCGCGCTGTGCCTGGCGACGGAGGTCGCCGCTATCGACCACCGCACGGGGTCGGTGTACCTCATGGCGATCGCCTGGAACCTCAATGGCACGGACGAAGGAGTGGACGGCGCCTACGATTCCGCAGTGGCGCGCGTGGACGCGATGACGCGCCAACTGGCCGCCCCCATCGGCCCGGCGGTGCTCGCCGCCGACCCCGGGGCGGAGCGCCCCGCCGTCCGACAACGCACCCCGAGAGCCGCCTTCGAGGCATCGGTGGACGCCGCCAAGCGCGCCATCGAAGACGGCGAGGCATTCCAGATCGTCGTCTCCCAAAGGCTCGACGTGCGCACGGGCGCGGCCGGGGTCGATGTCTACCGGGTCCTGCGGACGATCAACCCGTCGCCCTACATGTACTACCTGGCGCTGCCCGACGGCGACGGCGGCCAGTTCGAGGTCGTGGGATCCTCGCCCGAAACGCTGGTGCGCACCCAGGGGCGGCGGGTGTGGACCTACCCGATCGCAGGTTCGCGCCCCAGGGGCGCCGACGGCGCGCAGGACCGGGAGCTGGCCGAGGAACTCCTCCAGGACCCGAAGGAGCTGTCGGAGCACGTGATGCTGGTCGACCTGGCGCGCAACGACCTGTCGAAGGTGTGCGACCCGGCCACCGTGGAGGTCTCCACCCTCATGGAGGTCAAGCGGTTCTCCCACATCCAGCACATCTCCTCGACGGTGACGGGGATTCTGCGGCCAGACGCGGACGCCCTCGACTGCCTGGTGGCGGCCTTCCCCGCGGGGACCCTGTCGGGAGCGCCCAAGCCCCGTGCGATCCGCCTCATTGACGAGCTGGAACCCGCGGCGCGCGGTGTCTACGGGGGAGTGGTGGGCTACTTCGACCTCGGCGGCGATGCCGACCTGGCGATCGCCATCCGCACGGCCGCCCTGCGGGGCGGAATCGCGTCGGTTCAGGCCGGCGCGGGACTGGTCGCGGACTCGGTGCCGTCCCTGGAGTACGAGGAATCGCGCAACAAGGCGGCCGCGGCTCTGGAGGCGGTGACGACCGCGTCGGTGCTGCGCCCATGGTCGTCGCTCTAGCCCGGATACCGGTCGGTCGGGGAAGCGGATTTCGGGCGCCGCGCCCCGTGGCGATAGCATCGTTGGGTCTGAAGGTTTGAGGAGGGTCGTCGTGAGTGTTCTCGAGAGCATTATCGCCGGAGTGATGGAGGACCTGAGGGTCCGGGAGTCCGCAGCGCCGATGGAGGAGGTCAAGGAGCTCGCCCTGCGGGCTCCCGACGCCAAGGACGCAGTCTCCGCGCTGAGGGGCTCCGACGGGGCGGTGACGATCATCTCGGAGGTCAAGCGGTCCTCGCCGTCGAAGGGGGAGATGGCCGCCATCCCCGATCCCGCGTCCCTGGCCTCGACCTACGAGCGCGGGGGCGCCTCGGTGGTCTCGGTCCTCACGGAGGGGCGCTGCTTCGGGGGCTCCCTGGCGGATCTTGACGCGGTGCGCGCGGCGGTGGACATCCCGGTGCTGCGCAAGGACTTCATCGTCACCCCGTACCAGATCCACGAGGCGCGCGCCCACGGCGCCGACCTGGTCCTCCTCATCGTCGCCGCGCTCGAGCAGCCGGCGCTGGTGTCCCTGCTCGAGCGGGTGCGCTCGCTGGGGATGGAGGCGCTCGTGGAGACGCACTCGCGCCTGGAGGTGCTGCGCGCCCTCGAAGCCGGCGCCAGCGTCATCGGAGTGAACGCGCGGGATCTGACGACCCTGGAGGTCGATCGCCACACCATCGAGCAGGTCATCGATGTGATCCCGGAGGATGTCGTGGCCGTGGCGGAGTCAGGGGTCTCCAACGCGCACGACGTGTTCGAGTACGCGAAGTGGGGGGCCGACGCCGTGCTCGTCGGCGAGGCACTGGTCACATCCGGCAACCCGTTGGAGTCGATTCGTGACATGGTGAGCGCCGGGGCGCACCCCGCGCTGCTCACGGACCGCAAGGCGCGCGTGCGCCAGGCCCTACAGGAAGGCTGATCCTATGTCGCTCAACACCACTCAAGGCCCGTACTTCGGGGGGTTCGGCGGCCGTTTCGTCGCCGAGTCGCTGATGGGCCCGCTGGAGGAGGTCGAGGCCGCGTGGAGGCGCCTGTGGCCCGATCCGGGTTTCCAGAGGAACCTGCGGTCCCTGTTCGCCGACTACGCCGGGCGGCCGTCGCTGCTCACCGAGGCGCCCCGTTTCGCCTCGGACCTGGGCGGTGTGCGCGTCCTGCTCAAGCGCGAGGACCTCAACCACACGGGCTCCCACAAGATCAACAACGTGCTCGGCCAGGCGCTGCTGACGCGGGAACTGGGCAAGACCCGGGTCATCGCGGAGACCGGCGCTGGCCAGCACGGGGTCGCCACGGCCACGGCCGCGGCCCTGATGGGCCTGGAGTGCACGGTCTACATGGGCAAGGAGGACACGGAGCGCCAGGCGCTGAACGTGGCGCGCATGCAGATGCTCGGAGCCGAGGTGGTCGCGGTGTCGGCCGGCTCGGCGACACTCAAGGACGCGATCAACGAGGCGTTCCGCGATTGGGTGACGAACGCCGCGACCACCAACTACGTCTTCGGCACGGCCGCGGGCCCACACCCCTTCCCGGAGCTGGTGCGGGACCTGCAGCGCGTCATCGGCGACGAGGCGCGCGCCCAGCTGCTCGCGGCCGAGGGGCGCCTGCCCGACGTGGTGTGCGCGTGCGTGGGCGGGGGCTCGAACGCCATCGGCGCGTTCACGGCCTTCCTCGACGACCCGGGGGTGGCGCTGCTGGGGTGCGAGGCGGGAGGCGACGGCTTCCCCGCGGGCCGCCACGCCGCGTCGATCACCGCCGACCAGCAGGGCGTCCTCCACGGCGCCCGCACCTTCGTCCTCCAGGAACGCGACGGGCAGACGAAGGCCTCGCACTCGATCTCCGCGGGACTGGACTACCCGGGTGTGGGCCCCGAGCACGCGTGGCTGGCCGACACGGGGCGCGCCTCGTACACCCCCGTCTGCGACGGCGAGGCGATGGACGCGTTCGCGCGCCTGAGCCGCACGGAGGGCATCATCCCCGCGATCGAATCCGCGCACGCACTGGCGGGCGCCCGCGCTTGGGCCCGGGCCAAGGCCGGGGCGGAGGGGCCCTTCGACGGGGCGGGCGCGCCCATTGCGCTGGTCGTCCTGTCGGGCAGGGGCGACAAGGACATGGACACCGCGTCGCGCTGGTTCGGCTACGGGCGCGCCAAGGAGCAGATCATCGACCCGAGCGCCGGACCGAGCGGGGTCCGCGCCGTCACGAAGGAGGCGCAACGATGACCGCGCGCGCACCCCATTGCGCAGTCCGCATCGACCAGGCCAACGCCCGGGGCGACGCCGCCCTGATCGCGTACCTGCCGGTGGGCTTCCCCACGGTGGAGGCGTCGGTTCGGGCTGGCAAGGCACTGGCCGATGCCGGTGTGGACGCCATCGAGCTGGGGTTCCCCTACTCGGATCCGGGGATGGACGGACCGACCATCCAGCGGGCCACGGTGGCCGCGCTCGAGCGCGGAACGCACATCGAGGACCTGTTCCACGCCGTTGACGAGCTCACGGCGTACGGGGTGGCGACCATGGTGATGACCTACTGGAACCCGGTCGAGTGGTGGGGGGTGGAGCGCTTCGCCGCGGACTTCGCCGAGGTGGGCGGCTCCGGCCTGATCACCCCCGACCTGCCGCCCGAGGAGGGCGGGCAGTGGGAGGCCGCGGCCGACGCCAACGGCCTGGAGCGCGTGTACCTGTCGGCGCCGTCCTCGCCGGCCCGCAGGCTCGCCCTCATCGCCGCCCACTCCAGGGGGTGGGTGTACGCCGCCTCGTCGATGGGTGTGACAGGAGCGCGCGCGTCGGTGGGCGCGCACGTGCGCGACGTCGTCGAGCGCACCCGGGCAGCCGGAGCGGAGCGGGTGTGCGTGGGCCTGGGGGTCTCCACCGGCGCCCAGGCGCGCGAGATCGGCGCCTATGCCGACGGCGTCATCGTGGGATCGGCGCTGGTGCGCACCCTGTTCTCCGAGCCCTTCGAACGGGCCCTCGTGGAGCTGGGAGCGCTGGCGGCCGAACTCGTCGGGGGAGTGAAGGGGGTCCGCCAGTGACTGCACTCCTCCAAGCCGGGATCCCCTCGCCATCAGTTGGCGTGTGGTACGTGGGCCCAGTGCCGCTGCGAGCCTACGGGATCATCATCGCGGTCGGCATGGTCGTCGCCCTCGCATGGGCCTCGCGCCGCTACGCACGGCGCGGCGGGGACCCCGACCTGCTCTTCGACCTGGCGCTGTGGGCCATCCCCATGGGCATTGTCGGCGCCCGCCTCTACCATGTGATCACCTCGCCCGACCAGTACTTCGGGCCGGGCGGGCACCCGTGGCAGGTGTGGCAGATCTGGCGCGGCGGACTGGGCATCTGGGGGGCGGTCGCCCTCGGCGCGGTCGGCGCCTGGATCGGAGCGAGGCGCGCGGGGGCGCGCCTGGGGCCCGTCGCGGATTCCTTGGCCCCCGCCCTGCTGGTCGGCCAAGCGATCGGGCGGTGGGGCAACTGGTTCAACCAGGAGCTCTTCGGCGCGCCCACGACGGCGCCGTGGGGGCTGCGCATCGATGCCGCCCACATGCCGCCCGGGTACCCGCCGGGCACCCTGTTCCACCCGACCTTCCTCTACGAGTGCCTGTGGAGCCTGGCCGGCGCCGCCCTCATCGTGCGGTTGGAGAGGCGGCTGCGGTTCAAGGCGGGGCAGGTCTTCGCCCTCTACCTCATGGTGTACACGGCGGGCAGGGTGTGGATCGAGGCGCTGCGCATCGACGACGCGCACAGGATCCTGGGCGTGCGGCTGAACGTGTGGACGTCGCTGCTGGTCTTCGCGGCCGGGGCGGTGTTGTTCCTCCTCGCCGGGCGCCTCGGGCGGCCCTGGGCCGTGGCGCCCGGGGAGGGCGGCTCCAAGGCCGTCGGCGCCGACTCGTCGGACGAGGACACCGGGCCCGGGGAGGGCGCTGGTTGGGACGAGGCGCCTTCTGCTTCCGAGAGCGGTCCGCGGGCCGACGGCCCCGACCCACTGGAAGGGGAGGCGCACGACGCGCCTGCCGACGACGGCGCCCCCGCGGACGGGACCGGGACTGCGGAAGACGGGCCCAGTGAATCCCGGGCGGACGGGGCCGAAAGCACCGTGATGGGCGATGGGGATGGAGCAGTTGCCCCCGACTGAGAGGGGGCCGGTCGGCGCAATGGGGACTATCACGTCCGCCTCCGACGATTCATCGGGAACGGACGTTCCAGTCCACGGTATTATCATCCATATGCGCCGAGCTAAGATTGTCTGCACTATTGGTCCCGCGACCGACTCACCGGAGCAGATCCAAGCACTGGTTGACGCCGGAATGGACGTTGCGCGTATCAACCGGTCCCATGGAAATGCCGAGGAGCACGAAGCGGTCATCGCACGTGTCCGCACGGCGTCCCAGACTTCGGGACGCGCCATCGCCGTCCTGGTCGACCTCCAGGGGCCCAAGATCCGCCTCGAGACCTTCGCCGATGGGCCCCAGGAGCTCGCCGTCGGCGACACCTTCACCATCACCACCCGTGACGTGCCCGGAACGAAGGAACTGGTCGGCACCACGTTCAAGGGCCTGCCGGGCGATTGCGCCCCCGGCGACCGCCTGCTCATCGACGACGGCAACGTGGCGGTCCGCGTCGTCGAGGTCACCGATACCGATGTCACGACGCGCGTCGAGGTCCCCGGGACCGTCTCGGACCACAAGGGCCTCAACCTGCCGGGCGTCGCCGTCTCCGTCCCCGCCCTGTCGGAGAAGGACAAGGAGGACCTGCGCTGGGGCATCCGCCAGGACGCCGACTTCATCGCCCTGTCCTTCGTGCGCAGCTCGGCCGACATCCAGGACGTGCACGCGATCATGGACGAGGAGGGCAAGCGCATCCCCGTCATCGCGAAGATCGAGAAACCCCAGGCGGTCGACGCCCTTGAGGGGATCGTCGAGGCGTTCGACGGCATCATGGTCGCGCGCGGCGACCTGGGCGTGGAGATGCCCCTGGAGGCGGTGCCCCTGGTCCAGAAGCGCGCCATCGAGCTCGCCCGCATCGCGGGCAAGCCCGTCATCGTGGCCACCCAGGTCATGGACTCCATGATCAAGAACCCCCGGCCCACCCGCGCCGAGGCGTCCGACTGCGCGAACGCGATCCTGGACGGCGCTGACGCCGTGATGCTCTCCGGCGAGACCTCGGTGGGGGCCTTCCCCATCGAGACGGTCCGGACGATGGCCCGCATCATCGAGGCGACCGAGGAGGAGGGCGGCGAGCGCATCGCCACCATCCCCGGGTACTACGCGTCGGACAGGGCCGCCGTGATCTGCGAGGCCGCGGGCAAGATCGCCGAGCACCTCGAGGCGAAGTACCTGGTGACATTCACCCAGTCCGGACGCAGCGCGCGCCTCATGTCGCGCATGCGCCACGCCATTCCGATGCTCGCCTTCACGCCTTTGGAGTCCACGCGCAGGCAGTTGGCCCTGTCGTGGGGCGTCCGGGCCTACAGGGTCCCCGAAGTGCGCCACACTGACGACATGGTGTGGCAGGTTGACCAGGTGGCCCAAACCTCGCGCCTGGCTGAGATCGGCGACCAACTGGTGCTCATCGCGGGGATGCCCCCGGGAACGCCGGGGTCGTCGAACATGCTGCGCATCCACAATATCGGCGACGAGGCGGACTACTTGATCGGCGGCACCCGCTAGCGGCCGCACAATGCGGGGGGCGTCGGGTTTCCGGCGCCCCTTTGCTCGTGCGCCGGGTCGGGGCGGATCGGCAGTGGCGGGGGAGCACCCGTCTTCATGTGGCCCACCGACCCACCGGCGGTGTCCGGATCCTCGAACGCCGTCGGCTCCTGGTCCTCGGATCCGGGGACTGGGGGTGACAAGATCCCGTGGATGCGCTAGAGTAGATGACTACGCGCGATGCGCGTTGGGGGAACGGGCCAAAGGGGGCCCGGTCCTGCGGCCGTGTGGCCGTGAACGAGAAGCGCCCAAGTTGCCTGTGCGGATCAAGCACATACTGCGGGCGCGACCGGAAATGATGGAGGAGAAATGAATACAGATATCCGGACCGTGTCGGTCCACGACACATTGTTCGGCCGTGTGGCCAACAACCTGGAGGTCGCGCAACTGTCGCACGCAGTGGCGCCTTGGTTCGCCGACTTCCACGATTCGAGGATAGCGAAAGCGATCGCGGACCTTGATGAGCCCGAACTGCGCGGGGAGGCGGCCGAGTACCTCGGCCTCGAAGTCATCCCAGTCGCGTGAGGGAGAAAGCGAACGGCCCCGAGCTATTGCTCGGGGCCTTGCTTTATCCGCTCTTCATATTCGGGGGCCGGACGGCCCGGGCTCGTTCCAGACATTGGCGCATGGGCTGCTCGTAGAAGCTCCGTCGCACCGGGGCACTGGGCCGCGTTCCCGGTTCGGCCAGAGTCCGGCGGATGCCGGGAGCGCAGCGGAGCGCACGGAAAACTCCTCTGTTGTGGCGTGGCACGCACAGTCAATGCCAGCAACGCGGCCTGTGAACCGGTACCATGATCCCACGGCCACCAAGGGCGGTACCCCGAGTGGGATTCGAACCCACAACAAGCCGGGTTTGAGCCGACCGCCTCTGCCAGTTGGGCTATCGGGGCTTACGCGTTGCGTAGGTACACAATAGAATAGTTGAACAAACCGATCAAACCGAGGAACACGATATGACTGAAGAGCAGACCGAGCCGCGTCGCGTACTCGTCGCCGAGGACGAGGGGCTTATCCGTCTCGACATCGTCGAGACATTGACGTCGGCCGGGTTCGACGTCGTCGGCGAGGCGGCCGACGGCGAGGAAGCGGTCCAGCTGGCGCTCGACCTGGAGCCGGACCTGTGCGTCATGGACGTCAAGATGCCGAAGATGGACGGCATCACCGCAGCGGAGAAGATCCTCCAGGAGCTCTCCTGCGCCGTCGTCATGCTCACGGCGTTCTCGCAGACCGAACTGGTGGAGCGCGCGCGGGACGCGGGGGCGATGGCTTATGTCGTCAAACCGTTCAGCCCCGCCGACCTGATCCCCGCAGTCGAGATCGCTCTCAGTCGCCACGCGGAGATCGAGTCCCTGGAGGACCAGGTCGCCGACCTCACCGACCGCTTCGAGACCCGTAAGCGCGTCGACCGCGCGAAGGGCCTGCTCATGAAGAACATGGGGATGAGTGAACCGGAGGCGTTCCGGTGGATCCAGAAGACGTCCATGGACCGCAGGCTCTCGATGCGGGAGGTCGCGGACGCGGTCATCAACCAGGTGGACGACTGAGGTCCCGGGCCCGGGTGCTGTTGGACGGACGACGGCAGCCGGGCCCGCTCGTCACCGCCGCATGAGGATCCTGTTGGTGATGCGGGCGCAGGATATGAGGCGTCCGTCCTCGTCGTGCACCTCGACGGTGTGGACGGTGGAGGTGCGGCCCAGGTGGGCCGCGGTCGCCACGGCGGTGACCCGTCCCCCGCGCCCGGCTGCGACGTGGGACGCCGATAGCTCGGTCCCCACCGCGTAGGCGCCGCCCCCGGGGTAGAGGTCGTCAGCGTGGGCGCACGCGGCGAAGGAGCCCGCCGTCTCGGCCAGTGCGGCGCTGGCGCCGCCGTGCAGGATCCCTCCGTTCTGGAGGTTTCCGGCGACCGGCATGGAGACCACGGTCCTGCGCGCCGTGTGCTCCAGGACCTCCATGCCCGTGAGCTCCATGAGGGTGCCGGGCCATGACGCGCCGACCCAATGGCGGGCGCCGTCGGCGGGTGTTTTCGTCTGGTCTGATGCTGTCATGGCATCTAGGGTGTCATGTGTGAGTGACACTGTGCTGATCATCGACGGCCATTCGATGGCGTACCGCGCGTTCTACGCCCTGCCCGCGGACAAATTCGTGACGACGACGGGGCGCTACACGAACGCCGTCTACGGTTTCGTGTCGATGCTCACGCGCTTGCTGGAGCAGGAGAAGCCGACCCACGTGGCCGTCGCCTTCGACCTGTCCCGCCATTCCTTCCGCACCGACCAGTACCCGGAGTACAAGGGCACGCGCGACGCGACGCCCGAGGAGTTCAAGGGCCAGGTCGGGCTCATCGAGCAGGCTCTCGGCGCCATGGGCATCATGAGCCTCACGAAGGAGCACTACGAGGCGGATGACATCCTGGCCACCGTGGCCCGCAGGGGAGCCGAAGCGGGCATGCGCGTCCTAGTGGTGTCGGGCGACCGCGACTCCTTCCAGACCGTGGGCGAGCACGTCACGGTGCTCTACCCGGGCACGGGCCCCGGGGATCTGAGGCGCATGGATCCGGCGGCGGTCGAGGCGAAGTACGGCGTCCCCCCGCACCGCTACCCGGAGATCGCGGCCCTGGTGGGCGAGGCCAGCGACAACCTCCCGGGAGTGCCGGGCGTCGGGCCGAAGACCGCCGCGCAGTGGATCACCCGCTTCGACGGGCTGGACAACCTGCTGGCGCGGGCGGACGAGGTCGGCGGCAAGCGCGGGCAGGCCCTGCGCGACCACGCCGACGAGGTCCGCCGCAACCGCAGGCTCAACCGCCTCGTCGACGACCTCGACCTGGGGGTGGGCGTCGACGACCTGCGCAGGGGCCCCACCGATTTTGCGGAGATCCAGTCCCTTTTCGACGCGCTCGAGTTCGGTTCGCTGCGCCAGAAGGTCCGCCAGGTCGCCCACGTGGGGCGCGCCGGAGCGGAGGGGAGCGCAGCGGCGGACGCGCCGATGGGCGGCAGCGGGGCGCCGGACGTTGCCGTCGGGGCGTGCCAGGAGGACACCGACATCTCCCAGTGGGCGCGGGACAACGCCCCGGTCGCTGTCCTGGTGGAGGGGGATCCGCGCGCCGTCGCGGGCCGGGTGGACCGGCTCGCACTGGCGGGCGCGGACCGGGCGCTGGTCATCGACCCGGCACTGCTCACCCCCGCGCAAGTGGACCAGGTCGGGGGAGTGCTGGCCGGGGGAGTGGCTGTGGCCCACGACTGGAAGGGCACCGCGCACGCTCTGCGCGCCCAGGGCTGGGCCCTGGGGGAGGCGTGCTTCGACGTCATGCTCGCCGCCTACCTGGTCGCCCCCGACCAGCGGTCTTACGCGGCTGCCGACTTGATCGACAGGGTCCTGGGCATCGACGTGGGCGGGGACGCCCCCGATGACGCGCTCTTCGATCTGGAGGCCGAGGGGGAGGGGCCCAGCGTGGCCGGGGCCCGCCTCGGGCGCCTGTGCGCCGCCCTGCACCCCCTGCGGGCCAAGCTGGGGGAGGCCCTGCGTGACAGCGGGGAGGCCGGCCTGCTCTCCGATGTCGAGATGCCCACGGCGGCCGTGCTGGCGGGGATGGAGCGGGTGGGGATCGGAGTCGACTCGGCCCGCCTGGGCGCGCTGTCGGACGAGCTCGGCGGCGATGTGGAGCGGGCGCGCGAAGGGGCGCTGGCCGTCCTGGGGCGCGAGGTGAACCTGTCGAGTCCCAAGCAGCTGCAGGAGGTGCTCTTCGAGCACTTCGGCCTGCCCCGGACGCGCAGGACGAAGACCGGGTACACGACGAACGCCGAGGCCCTGCAGGACCTCTACGCCAAGACAGCACAGCAGGGGGGCGACGGCCACGAGTTCCTGGGGCACCTGCTGGCCCACCGCGACCGCATCAAACTCAAGCAGATGGTGGACTCCCTGATCGCCTCCGTGGCCGACGACGGGCGCATCCACACGACTTTCTCCCAGGTGGCGGCCGCCACGGGCCGGTTGGCGTCGGCGGATCCGAATCTGCAGAACATCCCGGCGCGCAGCGGGGACGGGATGCGGATCCGGGGCGGTTTCGTGGCCGGACCGGGCTTCGAGGCGCTCATGAGCGCCGACTACTCCCAGATCGAGATGCGCATCATGGCGCACCTGTCCCAGGACGAGGGCCTCATCGGGGCGTTCAACTCGGGGGAGGACCTGCACCGGACCATGGCCTCCATGGTGTTCGGCACGCCGGTCGCCGAGGTCACCGCCCAGCAGCGCTCCCGCATCAAGGCCACGTCCTACGGCCTGGCCTACGGGCTGTCGAAGTACGGCCTGTCCAAGCAGCTCGGCATTCCCGTGCCCGAGGCGGCCGCCCTGCGCGAACGCTACTTCGAGCGCTTCGGCGGTGTGCGCGACTACCTGGAGTCGCTGGTGGACCAGGCGCGCTCGCGCGGCTACACGGAGACCATGTACCACCGGCGCCGCTACCTGCCCGATCTGGGCAGCGACAACCGGCAGCGCCGGGAGATGGCCGAGCGCGCCGCGCTCAACGCCCCCATCCAGGGCAGCGCCGCGGACATTATGAAGCTGGCGATGATCGGCGTCGTCGGCGCCCTCAGCGAGGCGGGGCTGCACTCGCGCGTCCTGGTGCAGATCCACGACGAACTGCTGGTCGAGGTGGCACCGGGGGAGCGCGAACGGGTCGAGGAGGCCGTGCGCCAGAAGATGGCGGGGGTCGCCTCCCTGAGGGTCCCCCTGGACGTGTCGGTGGGGGTGGGGCCGTCCTGGCAGGAGGCGGCGCACTGAGGGCGGAGCTAGCGACCAACGCCACGTCGTGCTTGGGGACAAGGGCCTAGGCACCTGTGAGAAACCTGATAGGGTGATAACAGCGCCCGGGGTGGATTGCACCCGTAGTCGGCTCCGGTCGCTGGAATTGTCCACCCAACTATCCAGTCCACTTCGGAGAAACTACTACATGACCACGAATACGCCGCAGGTCGCGATCAACGACATTGGATCGACTGAAGATCTGCTCGCCGCCATTGACGAGACCATCAAGTATTTCAACGATGGCGATATCGTCGAGGGCACTGTCGTCAAGGTCGACCACGATGAGGTCCTCCTCGACATCGGCTATAAGACTGAGGGCGTGATCCTCTCTCGCGAGCTGTCCATCAAGCACGACGTCAACCCGGACGACGTCGTCGCCGTCGGCGACCAGGTTGAGGCGCTTGTTCTCCAGAAGGAGGACAAGGAGGGCCGCCTGCTGCTGTCCAAGAAGCGCGCCCAGTACGAGCGCGCCTGGGGCCAGATCGAGAAGGTCAAGGAAGAGGACGGCGTCGTCACCGGCACCGTCATCGAGGTCGTCAAGGGCGGCCTGATCCTCGACATCGGCCTGCGCGGCTTCCTGCCCGCCTCGTTGGTCGAGATGCGCCGTGTCCGCGACCTCGCGCCCTACATCGGCCGCGAGCTGGACGCGAAGATCATCGAGCTCGACAAGAACCGCAACAACGTGGTCCTGTCGCGTCGCGCCTGGCTGGAGCAGACCCAGTCCGAGGTGCGCACGAACTTCCTGCACACCCTGCAGAAGGGCCAGGTCCGCACGGGCACCGTCTCCTCGATCGTCAACTTCGGCGCGTTCGTGGACCTGGGCGGCGTCGACGGCCTCGTCCACGTCTCCGAGCTGTCCTGGAAGCACATCGACCACCCCTCCGAGGTCGTCGAGGTCGGCCAGGAGGTCACCGTCGAGGTGCTCGACGTGGACATGGACCGCGAGCGCGTGTCCTTGTCGCTCAAGGCCACCCAGGAGGATCCGTGGCAGGCCTTCGCCCGCACGCACGCGATCGGCCAGGTCGTGCCCGGCAAGGTCACCAAGCTGGTCCCCTTCGGCGCTTTCGTGCGCGTCGAGGACGGCATCGAGGGCCTGGTCCACATCTCCGAGCTGGCCCAGCGCCACATCGAGCTGCCTGACCAGGTCGTCAAGGTCAACGAAGAGGTCTTCGTCAAGGTCATCGACATCGACTTGGACCGCCGCCGCATCTCCCTGTCCCTCAAGCAGGCCAACGAGGGCGTGGATCCGAACTCGGAGGAGTTCGATCCGTCGCTGTACGGCATGGCCGCCGAGTACGACGAGGACGGCAACTACAAGTACCCCGAGGGCTTCGACCCGGAGACCCAGGAGTGGATCGAGGGCTTCGAGGCCCAGCGCGAGGCGTGGGAGAACCAGTACACGGAGGCCCAGGCCCGCTGGGAGGCCCACAAGGCGC
The DNA here is from genome assembly GCF_000429245.1 of Schaalia georgiae DSM 6843. Classification (GTDB taxonomy): domain Bacteria; phylum Actinomycetota; class Actinomycetes; order Actinomycetales; family Actinomycetaceae; genus Pauljensenia; species Pauljensenia georgiae. The sequence goes on along the minus strand of NZ_AUBM01000008.1, from coordinate 190,206 downwards.
AGGTCCGCCGGGCGATGGAGGAGGACGCGGAATCCGCCCCGTCCATCCAGGAGCAGGCCTCCTACTCCACGCCAGTCGACTCCGAGGGCACGCTGGCCTCCGACGAGGCCCTGGCCGCCCTGCGCGAGAAGCTGACCAACAACAACTGAATCGGCGCGTCACGCATGTGAACGCGTGAGCGGTGGCCCCCGGGATATCCCGGGGGCCACCGCTTTGTCCGCCTCCGGGCTGATGATGTGTGGCGGTATTGCGAAGAGTGGGTGCCGCAACGGAGCATCAGTCCACGGTTGTCACTGGTCCCGGATCCGTCCGGGGCCGCCAGGTGCTGACGGCGCATCGGGGTAGGAAACCACACATTGGGGTAGGCAAATTACCTACCCCAATGACCCGTTGCCTACCCCAATGCCGGTCACTGACCCATCCTCGAGTGCGGGGATCCGGTTCACGCCGCACGCCGCGCCACGGCGAGGTCGGCCCCCAGGCCGCCCACGAAGGCGAGGGCGGTGGGCACGATCCAGCCGAGTTGCAGGGCCTGTCCCGGACTCCACGACAGGACTGGGCCGATGGCCTCGGAGGCCGCGCCAACCTGAGCGAGCGTGGTCGCGGCCGACCACGCGGCTGCCATCCAAGTGCCCAAGCGGAAGGCCCACAGGGCCGGAGTCACCAGGCGCAGCGGATGGGTCACGAGGGTGATCGCAACGACAGTGATGGCGATGGGGTAGAGGAAGGTGATGATGGGGACCGCGATGGCCAGCACGGAGTTCAGACCCGCGGCGGCCAGAACGAAAGAGATCACGGTGAAGGCGGCCATCCACGCCCGGTAGGACACGACTGGGAGCAGGCGGTGGAAGAACTCGGAGGTCGCCGCGATGAGGCCTACTGCCGTCGTCATGCACGCGGTGAGGACGATCAGCCCGAAAACCACCTGCCCCGGCCACCCGATGGTCATCTGCGCGGCGTCGGCCAGCAGACTGGCGCCGTCGGTGTACTGCTGGCCGCCGGGCATCACGTGCCCGATCAGTCCGAGACCGATGTAGACCAGCGCCAGCAGCGCCCCCGCGATGAGCGCCGTCACGGAAGTGCGGCGCACCATCTTGGCTCCGATGCCGCCCCCGGGGCGCCCCAGCGAGGTGACCACGACGATGCCGAAGGCGAGTGCCGCGATCGAGTCCATCGTCATGTACCCGTCCAGCAGGCCCGACGTCAGGGGCGCGCTCGCGTAGGCCGCAGTCGGCGCGGAACTGGAGGCGGGCAGGTTCGCCAACGACAGGAACACCAGCAGCACCAGGAGCGCGAGCAGCAGGGGCGTGAGGACCTTGCCCAGCGAGTCGATGATGGACCGGGGGTTCCACGACAGGAAGAGCGCGACTGCGAAGAACACGATGTTGAAGAGCGTCGAGGCCAATGACGAGGACCAGCCAGTCAAGGGCGCGATGGCCGTGGAGAATGACACGGCCCCCGTGCGCGGCAGCGCGTAGAACGCCCCGATCGACAAGTAGACGAGTCCGGGGAAGACGATGCCGAAGACCCGTCCGCCCCTTGACGCCAGGTCCCGCAGGTCGGTGCCCGACAGGGCGATCGTGATGATGGAGAGCACAGGCAGTGCGACCGCGCCGATCAGGAAGCCCGTCATCGCCCACGGGAAGCTAGTGCCCGCGTTCGCCCCCATGATCGGCGGGAATATGAGGTTCCCGGCGCCGAAGAACATTGAGAACAGGGTGAGCGAAGTGGCGATCAGCAGCCCGGTCTTGTTCGGGGCGGCGGTGGTGTTCGTATTCGTATGCGTCGGCACTGTCCTGGAGCCTCGTGAGCGGTTGATGTCTGCGTCGATTCTGGCATGGGCGGGCGCCGGCGCCAAACGGGGCATACCCTGGGCGGATGGACCAGATCGTCATCGGGGGCGCCCGCGCCCGCCTCGTGCGCCCACTGCCGCCCCCGCACCCGACGGGCCCCGCCCGCGTCGTCGCACTCACTGGGGGCATCGGCTCTGGCAAGTCCACGGCCGCCCGCGAGATGGAGCGCAGGGGGGCCGTCCTCGCCGACGCCGACGCGCTCGCACGCGAGGTCGTCGCCCCCGGGAGCCCCGTGCTCGCCCGTATCCGCGAGCGCTTCGGCGAGGACGTGGTCGGAGTCGACGGAACCCTGGACCGGGCGGCGCTGGCGGCGCGGGTCTTCTGCGACGACGAGGCGGTGGCCGCGCTGGGGGCCATCACCCATCCCGCCATCGACGAACGCGCCTGGGCCATCCTGCGGGCCGCGCCCCGAGGGGCCGTCGCCGTCTACGACGTGCCGCTGCTCGTCGAGGGCGGGGGCGCCGGACTCTTCGACGCCGTTGTCGTCGTGGACGCCGCCGTGGAGGAGCGCCTCGAGCGCCTGGGGGCCAGGGGAGTGGGGCGCGCAGACGCTCTGCGGCGCATGGCGTCCCAGGCCTCCGACGACCAGAGGCGCGCGGTGGCAAGCGTCTGGATCGACAACGCGGGCACCGCCGACGAGCTGCGCGTCCTCGCCGCCGCCGTGCTCGCCCAGTGGCTGGCGCCCACCGGCCCGCCAGCGGGGGCGGGCGCTATGGCGTAGCGTAGGCGGGTGAGCGAAAAACCCGTCCTCCGACAAGAGCGCCCCTTCGAAGTCGTATCCGAGTACTCGCCGTCGGGGGACCAGCCCAAGGCGATCAAGGAACTCGCCTCCCGGATCCGCGACGGCGAGCAGGACGTCGTGCTCATGGGCGCGACGGGCACCGGCAAGTCCGCGACCACCGCGTGGCTCATCGAGGAGCTCCAGCGCCCCGCGCTCGTCCTCGAGCCCAATAAGACGCTCGCCGCCCAGTTGGCCGCCGAGTTCAGGGAGCTGCTGCCGGGCAACGCCGTGGAGTACTTCGTGTCCTACTACGACTACTATCAGCCCGAGGCCTACGTCCCCCAGACCGACACGTTCATCGAGAAGGACTCCTCCATCAACGACGAGGTGGAGCGCCTGCGCCACTCCGCCACGAACTCCCTGCTCACCCGCCGCGACACGGTGGTCGTGTCCTCCGTGTCGTGCATCTACGGCCTGGGCACCCCCGAGGAGTACGTGGCCCGCATGATCGAACTCGAGCGCGGCATGCGGATCGACCGCGACGCCCTGCTGCGCCGTTTCGTCGCCATGCAGTACGTGCGCAACGACATGGCCTTCACGCGCGGCACTTTCCGCGTGCGCGGGGACACCATCGAGATCATCCCCGTATACGAGGAGCTCGCCATCCGCATCGAGATGTTCGGCGACGAGATCGACTCCCTGGCCGTGCTGCACCCCCTCACCGGCGATGTCATCGACGAGGTCGACCACACCTACCTCTTCCCCGCCTCTCACTACGTCGCCGGGGAGGAGCGCATGAAGCGCGCGATCGGCACCATCGAGGAGGAGATGGAGGAGAGGGTCGCCTGGTTCGAGGGGCAGGGCAAACTCCTCGAGGCCCAGCGCCTGCGCATGCGCACCACCTTCGACCTGGAGATGCTCCGCGAGATCGGCTCGTGCGCAGGGGTGGAGAACTACTCGCGCCATATCGACGGCCGGGGGCCGGGCACGCCCCCGCACACCCTGCTCGACTACTTCCCCGACGACTTCCTGCTCATCATCGACGAGTCCCACGTGACCGTCCCGCAGATCGGCGCCATGTTCGAAGGCGACATGTCCCGCAAGCGCACCCTCGTCGACCACGGTTTCCGACTGCCCTCCGCCATGGACAACCGCCCTCTCAAATGGGACGAGTTCACCGCGCGCATCGGCCAGACCGTCTACCTGTCCGCCACCCCCGGCCCCTACGAGCTCGACCGCTCCGACGGCGTCGTCGAGCAGATCATCCGGCCCACCGGACTCGTCGACCCCCTCGTCACCGTCAAACCGACCGACGGGCAGATCGACGACCTCCTCGAGCAGGTGCGCGCCCGCGTCGAGAAGGACGAACGGGTGCTGGTCACCACCCTCACGAAGAAAATGGCCGAGGAGCTCACCACCTACCTGGCCGAGCGCGGCGTGCGGGTCGAGTACCTCCACTCCGACGTCGACACCCTGCGCCGCGTGGAGCTGCTGCGCGAACTGCGCCAGGGAGCCTTCGACGTGCTCGTCGGCATCAACCTGCTGCGCGAGGGACTCGACCTGCCCGAGGTCTCCCTCGTGTCCATCCTGGACGCCGACAAGGAGGGGTTCTTGCGCTCCACCCGCTCCCTGATCCAGACCATCGGCCGCGCCGCCCGCAACGTCTCCGGCGAGGTCCACATGTACGCCGACACCATCACGGACTCCATGCGCGAGGCCCTGTCGGAGACGATGCGCAGGCGCGACCTGCAGATCGCCTACAACCGCGAGCACGGGATCGACCCCAAGCCGCTGCGCAAACGGATCGCGGATGTCACCGACATGCTGGCCCGCGAGCAGATCGACACGGAGTCCCTGCTCGAGGGCGGCTACCGCCGGGAGAAGACGGCTGCCGAGCGGAGCGCAGCGGGCGCCAGGGGCGCCGCCGGGCGCGCCCAGGGGGACCTCGCCTCCCTCATCGAGGAGCTGTCCGAACAGATGATGACGGCGGCCGCCCACCTGCAATTCGAACTCGCGGCGCGCCTGCGCGACGAGATCGAGGACCTCAAGAAGGAGCTGCGCGCCATGGAGCGCGCCCAGTAGGGCCGCGACGCACACCACCTGGACGGTGTCGTGCCCGCCGCCCGTCATCGGGTACCCTGGTTCCCGTTAGCGGAGGGGAGTACTTCCACCAACAGTGGCATCGTCACCACGACGGCCCAACGGCCTCCGGTGCCACCGGCCCGATCCCATCGAGGAGGGCGGAAAGAGACCTCCGGTACACCAACCGTACCGGAGGAATATCTGTGGAGGTCCACGCCATCGGATGGGCCGCGCTGGCGGCGATCATCATCACCATGATCACCATCGACATAGTCGGCCACGTCCGAACCCCCCATGAGCCCACCATCCGCGAGGCAGCGTGGTGGTCACTGGGCTACATCGGATTCGCCCTCGTCTTCGGCGGCCTCGTCTGGGCCGTCTGGGGCGCTGACTTCGGGCAGCAGTACTTCGCGGGCTACGTCACCGAGAAGGCGCTATCCGTCGATAACCTGTTCGTGTTCGTGCTCATCATCACCGCTTTCCGCGTTCCCAGGAAGAACCAGCAGGAGGTGCTGCTGGCGGGCATTGTCATCGCACTGGTCCTGCGCCTCGCCTTCATCCTGGTCGGCAAGGCGATGATCGAGAGCTGGTCGTGGGTGTTCTACCCCTTCGGCCTGTGGCTGCTGTGGACCGCGTTCTCACAGATCCGCGAGGGCGCCGAGGACCCCGACGCCCACCAGGACGAGGAGTACAGGCCCCCGTCCATCGTCAGGTGGGTGTCCCGGGTCGTCCCCGTCACCGACGGCTTCATCGGGGGGCGCATGCTCTACCGGCACGGCGGGCGCACCTACGTCACACCCCTGCTTCTGTGCGTCATCGCCATCGGCACGGCCGACGTCATGTTCGCAGTGGACTCGATCCCCGCGATCTACTCGTTGACCGTGGAGCCCTACCTGGTGTTCGCGGCCAACGCCTTCAGCCTGCTGGGCCTTCGCCAGTTGTACTTCCTCATCGACGGCCTCCTGGACCGCGTCGTCTACCTGCACTACGGGCTGGCGGCGATCCTGGGGTTCATCGGCTTCAAACTGGTCAACCACGCGCTGCACACCAACGAACTGCCCTTCATCAACGGCGGCGAGCACTGGAGCGCGGTCCCCGAGCCGTCCATCCCCTTCTCCCTGGGCTTCATCGTCGTCGTCATCGTCATCACCGCCGCAGCCTCCCTGGCCGCGTCGGCGAGGCGCCGGGCGAGGGCGCGGCAGGCGGAGGCGGAGCGCGCCCGGCAAGGGCGCCGGGGCGGAGGTTCCGCCCTATGACCGTGCACCCCTGGGCGTGGGCCGTCCTCGCCGTCGTCGCGCTCGCGTTGTTCGCCTTCGACTTCGCCGGGCACGCGCGCAGGCCGCACCCCCCGTCGTCGGGGGAGGCGCTGCGGTGGACGCTGTTCTACGCGGGCCTCGCGGTGCTCTTCGGCATCGGGGTGTGGCTGACTGCTGGCGCGGCCTACGCCCAGGAGTTCTACACGGGGTGGGCGATGGAGTGGTCGTTGTCGGTGGACAACCTGTTCGTTTTCATCCTCATTATGAGGTCGTTCCGCGTGCCCAGGGAGTACCAGCAGAAGGCCCTGCTTTTCGGGATCGTCATCGCCCTGGTCCTGCGCCTCGCCTTCATCCTGGCGGGGGCGGCGCTGGTCAGCCGGTTCTCCGCGGTGTTCTTGGTGTTCGGCCTGTGGCTGGAGTGGACGGCGTTCACGCAGGTCCGCGAGGCGCTGCGGGGAGGGGGCGGCGGGGAGGAGTACCGGGAGAACGGGTTCGTCCGCCGGGTGCGCCGCGTCCTGCCCGTGACCGACGGCTACACCGGCAACCGGTTCCTCCACCGCCACGGCGGCCGCACCTCCATCACCCCGCTGTTCCTGGTGGTCATGGCGCTGGGCTCGGCGGACCTCATGTTCGCCTTCGACTCGATCCCCGCGATCTTCGGCGTCACCTCCGAACCATTCCTGGTCTTCTCGTGCACAGTGTTCGCCCTCATGGGGTTGCGCCAGCTGTTCTTCCTCGTCGACTCTCTGCTCTCCAGGCTCGTGTACCTGGGGTTCGGACTGGGCGCCGTCCTCGCTTTCATCGGCGTCAAACTGATCCTCGAGGCTCTGCGCGGTGGCGCACTGCCCTTCGTGGCTGGCGGCGCCCCGCTCACCTCCTTGCCCGAGATCCCCTCGGCCCTGTCCCTGTGCGTCGTCGTCTCCGTCCTGGCCGTGACGGTCGTCGCCTCCCTCGTCGCCAGCTCCACCAAGGAAGGAACACCGCGTGAGTAACGCCGTAACCACCACAGGACTCACTGCCGCGCAGGTCGCGCAGCGGGTCTCCCTCGGCCAAGTGAACAGGGTGCGCGAGCAGACATCGCGTTCCCTGGCCGCCATCGTCCGGGAGAACGTGTTCACGCTGTTCAACGCGATCATCGTCGGGGCCAGCGTGATCGTCCTGCTCTTCGGGCACATCCAGGACGGCATCTTCGGCGGCGTCATGGTGATCAACGCGGTCATTGGCATCGTCTCCGAGCTGCGCGCCAAGCGGACCCTGGACGCCCTCGCCATTGTGGACGCGCCCCGCGCCCACGTGGTGCGCGACTCCAGCACCCAGCAGATCCCGGCGGCCGAGGTGGTCCTCGACGACGTCGTCTCACTGGGACTGGGCGACCAGATCCCCGTCGACGGCGATGCCCTGGAAGTCAACGGACTCGAGGTCGACGAGTCCCTGCTCACCGGCGAGTCGCGCCCCGTGAAGAAGCAGGCGGGGGACCGGCTGCTGGCCGGTACCTCCGTGGTCGCCGGAGCGGGTGCGATGCGAGCCACGGCAGTGGGCGCAGACGTCTACGCCCAGGGGATCTCCGCCGCCGCCCGCCAGTTCACGCGCACCGTCTCGGAGATCCAGGCCTCAATCAACCGGGTCCTGCAGGTCGTCTCCTTCCTGCTGCTCCCCGTCGTCGTCCTGACGTTCTGGTCCCAGAACCGCGTCGCCGGAGTGGACGGCGGGGACTGGCGCAACGCCCTGGTCCTGTCGGTCGCCTCGATCATCGGGATGATCCCCCAGGGGCTCGTCCTGCTCACCTCCATGAACTTCGCGCTCGGCTCGGCCACGCTGGCACGCCGCGGCGTACTGGTCCAGGAGCTCCCCGCGGTGGAGGTCCTGGCCCGCGTGGACGCGCTGTGCGTCGACAAAACGGGCACCCTGACCACGGGCGGTATCCGGGTGCGCTCCGTCGAGGTCCTGGCAGGGGACCGGGACCAGGTGCTCGGCGCGCTGGCCACTGCCTCGGCCGACCGCACGAACGCCACGGCCACCGCCATCGCCACCCACCTGGAGGAGGAAGGTGCGCCTGGGCCCCTGGGCCCGCAGACGTGGGGCGTGCCCTTCTCGTCGGCGCGCAAGTGGAGCGCGTGGGGGGACGGGCAGACCGCGTGGATCCTGGGCGCCCCGGAGATCGTCATCGACCGCGCGTCCGAGGGCGGGGCCCGGGCCCTGGAACTGGCCGCCGGGGCCGCCAGCCAGGGCGCGCGCGTCGTCGCCCTCGTGAGCGCCCCCGCTGCGCTCGTCGAGGACCGGCTGCCCGAGGCGCGCCTCGCCGCCGCGGTCATCACACTGGAGGAGGACCTGCGCCAGGACGCCGCCGAGACCCTCGACTACTTCCGCCAGCAGGGCGTCCATGTGCGCGTCATCTCCGGGGACAACCCGACCACCGTGGGCGCGCTGGCGGCACAGGCCGGCCTCACTGCGCCGGGGGGCGGCGAGCCCCGCCTCATGGACGCCCGCGAGCTGCCCGAGGACACCGCCTCGGAGGAGTTCGCCCTCGCCATCGACTCCCACGACGTGTTCGGGCGCGTCACGCCCGAGCAGAAGCGCGCCATGGTGGGCGCTCTGCAGGGCAGGGGGCACTGCGTGGCCATGACGGGCGACGGCGTCAACGACGCCCTGGCCCTCAAGGACGCGGACCTGGGGATCGCGATGGGCAACGGCTCCCAGGCCACGAAGGCGATCGCGCAGATCGTCCTGGTGGACTCGAAGTTCTCCGTGCTGCCCGGCGTGGTCGCCGAGGGCCGCCGCATCATCGCGAACATGGAACGGGTGTCCAGCCTCTTCCTGGCGAAGACCACCTACGCGGCGATCCTGGTGATCGTCACGGCCCTGGTCGGCTGGCGCTACCCCTTCCTGCCCCGCCAGTTCAGCTACATCGACTCCCTCACCATCGGCATCCCCGCGTTCTTCCTGGCGCTGTGGCCCAACCGCCGCCGCTACGTGCCGGGCTTCCTGCGCCGCACCCTGTCACTGGCGATGCCCACGGGCGCCGTCCTGGCCGCCGCCGCGCTCACCGCCTTCGGCATCGTGGACCGCATTGTGGACGGCCCGGCGTCCTCGCGCGAGTCCACTGCGGCGATCCTGGCGCTCATGGTGGGCGCGATCTGGCTGCTCGTCATCACGTCCAGGCCCTTGACCCCCGTCAAGTGCGCGCTGCTGACGGCTGTTGCTGTCGCCACCGTCGGGGGAGTCGCCCTGGGGCCCGTGCGGGACTTCTTCCAGATGGTGTGGCCGACGCCGCAGGAGTGGGCGGTCATCGTCGGCGTGGGCCTGTGCGCGGGCGCGCTCATTGAGGCCGGGCAGTGGATCTTCTACAGGACCGCTTACAGGCGTTCCCTGAAGGAGGGAGCGACGGCCCGGGACTGACCCGGTAATTTGAACAGGATGTGTGATTATCCTGTAATTCATCGCACTTTCAAAGTGGTTAACAACCGCGCGCCCTCCTGGATATAGTCGCACTGGGGCCCGTTAGGAGCACGGGCACGGCGTCGGAAGGACAAGGCGGTATGAATGACAGCGGTGGCGTCGACCCTGAAATCGAAGAGCAGGCCCTCTCGCGCGCGGCAGTGGGGACGACCGATCTGGATGAGGCCGGAGAAAAGGGCGTCCAGGCGCTCGCCTTCGAAGCAGACCGAGCTGAAGTGGGGGACGGAGACCGGGCCGCAGACCGCCAGGGACGGTTTCAAAGCCCTTCTGGACGCCGTAAGCGCAGAGTTGCAGGAATGCCGGACGGCGCTCGAGCAGGCGCTGGAGGATTCGAAGAGGGCCATGGCCGGTTACGAGGCGAACGAAGAGGACATCGTCGCCCGCCTCGCCTCCGCCTTCCCCGGTGAGGCCTATGGCGCTGGCCCACAGGCGGTCGGCGATGGAACCGCCGATTATGGCGCACACTGAAGGCAAGGAACTGGGATGACTTCGGATTCAAATCAGAGATGCGTACGGATCGTTGTACAGAACAAAGGGGATGCTGATGAGTGAAGCCGGCAAAACGAAGGGGGGCGCGCTCAAGCAGGACCAGTTCTTCAGGCGCATGCAGGCCGTCGCGGACCTGCGTTACGACGACTCCGCTGATGAAGCGGCCTACCGGGCGGTGCTGGCCGGTATCGACGACTGCGACGGAGCCGTCCTGCGCTACGCCCAGGAGAACGGGTACGTCTCCGACCTGGTGGGCGAGTCGATCACCAACTGGTCCTACGAGTTGCGCTGCCGTCTGCAGGCGGCGCGGGCACGGCTCCAGGAGGGGTTCGCCACCATCGTGGACGCCCGCGACACGATGCGCTCCCTGCGCGACGATTTCAACCAGAACGTCGCCTCCGAGCTGCTGACTCCCGAGGAGGAGTCCCTCCGCGAGTCGTCCAAGGGGCAAATGGTCGTCGTCCCCGCCAGCGGCTACTACATGTACACGCCGTCGGAGTGCTACTTCGAGACCCTTGAGGTCCAACGCCGCACCGAGCGCGAGGACTACTGCAAGGGCCTGCTCGACCAGCTCAACGACCAGGTGGGCCAGCACGGCAGCAGCGTCCAGGATACGGCCACGAAGCAGGGCACGGCATGGAGCGAGCGATTCCCCAGTGCGCCGGAGAAGCCGTCGCGTCCTGCTCCGGCCGACCAGTCCGCAGGCGGGGCCGTCGCGGCCGACGGTCATACCGGTGCGGCGCCCGATCGGGTCGGGGGTCCGTCTGCGCCCCGAGGCGGCCCCGCACCCGGGTTCGATCTGGTGGCCGAGGGCTTCCAACGCCCCGGCCTGCCGCAACAGGCGCCCGATAGCGCCGTCGTGGGCGACCTGGACGGAGTGGATCTAGTGGGCCGTCCCATCAATATGACAGTGACCCCCAATGGCCTGGTCGGCGGCTACATCCCGCCCTCCGCCGTCAATGCCTCGGATCCGCGCTGGGACCCCACCTACCGCATGCCAACCAGCGTGCGGCAAGTCTCAGCGGCTACTGCGGGCGCGCTCGGAGCAGGCCTGCTCGGACCGGGTCGAAGCCTCCCCAGCGCCAGGAGCGTCCTGGGCGGCCGCGCAGCAGGGAAGCCGGGGCGCACTGCGGGAATCGGCGGAACTCTTCCGGCCGGTGGCAAGGCGTCCTCCGTCGGCACCAGGGCGCCCGCCTCCGCTCGGGGCGGCCAGCCGATAATGACGCCGATCGCCGCCGGCGTGCCGGTCTCCGGCGCGGCGGAGGAACGGCAGAAGGCAGACGGCAGGCGCAACGACAACGGTGAGAACCCCGAGGAGGAGGACCAGGAGAAGGAGGTCGTTCCCCTCCCGTACTTCGATCCGGAGCCGAAGGCCGAACCCGTGTGGGATCCGGCACACGGCCCCGGTTCGGAGGACGACGGAGTGGAGTTCTCCCTCGACCTGGAGGAGTGGGAACTGTGAGGGCGTTGTCGCGGGCCAGGCGCCGGTTGCGGATTGCGACGTGCGCGGCCGCGCTGGCCGTGGGCGCGGGGGTGGTCGGCGCCGCGCCCGCGCAGGCGGTGGAGGAGATCACGACCCAGGACTACGTGTCAGTGCTGGGCATCGACAAGGCGACTGCGAAAGGGCTGACGGGTGTGGGGGTGCGGATCGGGGTCATCGACGGTCCTGCGGACACGGGCCTGCCGGAGTTGGAGGGGGCGAATGTGCGTGTGAGGAAGATGTGCGACTTCGACGGGTCGGACAGGTCCAGGACCCATGGGAGCGCGATGGTGTCGATCCTGTCGGCGCGCGGGTACGGGGTGGCGACGGGTGCGGAGGTGGTCAATTACTCGTTCCCGCGGCGGCGGCTGGGCGACGGGGAGGACGACACGGTCAACGACACCAAGGGGTGCCTGGGGATCGGGATGGAGGAGACCCTCGACGCGGCGGTCGCGGAGGGCATGCAGATCATCTCGATCTCGCTGGGCGGAGGAGAGCTCAGCGAGTCCCTGCGCGACGCGCTGGTGCGGACACTGGCCAAGAACGTGATCGTCGTGGTGTCGACGGGCAACGAGGGGCGCGAGGACCCCGAGGACTCCTTGGCATCCCTCAATGGCCTTGTGGGGGTGGGATCGTCGGACAATCATGGTTACGTATGGCGGTACTCGAACTTCGGGAAGGGGCTGACGGTTCTGGCCCCAGGGGAGAACCTCAAGGTCCACGACTTCGCCTCCGGAGAGGTCGTCTCGGTCACGGGGACCTCGGTGGCCACCCCCATCGTCGCGGGTACCCTGGCGGTGACGATGCAGCAGTGGCCGCAGGCAACGCCGAACCAGATCCTCCAATCCCTGGTGGGTACAGCCAAGAAGGGACCGTACGGGTATCCACTACTTACTCCAGGCAGCCTGGACACAACCGATCCGACGGGGTACCCGGATACGAACCCGTTGATGGACAAGTTCGCCGGGGAGGAGCCGAGCGCGGCCTCGGTGGCGGACTACACCGACGGCCTGTCGTCGAGGGACTCGTTCTTCAAGGCCGATGAGGCCTACGTGTACCGGGGCGTGGACCCAGAAGTCGTGGACAAGCACCCGGACCAGTCGGCACTGGGCACGTCACCGCGCTACCACCGCCAGGACTAGGTCGGCGCCGGCCGAACACCCAACACCGGACCCAGGAGAGAGCAATGACGGACTTGAACATCATCGTAGGCGACTTGGAGGCCCTGCGCGACGGCGTTGACACGGTGGCCGAAGCGCTCGGCTCGGCGCCGTTCGGCGACGCGGCGGGGTACGTGGCCAGCGGCATGCCCGGAAGCCGGAGCGCGCAAGTCGTGCTCCAGGCGTGCCAAAGCATCGATGACGCGTGGGTTGCGCTCGCGCAGGGCCTTGAGGACTACGCGTTCAACGTCGATGGGACCATCAGTGCGTACGCGACGACTGAGGACGCCAACTCCGTGGTGTTCCAGAACCTCGCGGCCGCCTCCCAGGCGGATGCGCACTGAGTGAGGAGGAACAGCAATGGTGGCGTGGAGCGATCTGGAGTACTGGCGGTCGAGTCACCTCGACGAGTCCGCGAATACCGGGGGAGACGGGAGGCGGAGAACGCGCACTCAAGTCGAAGAACTCGCGGGGTACTTCGACCGCTTCCGTTCTGAAGGCCAGGCGGCCGATGCGATGCGCGGCGCGGGATCGGCCCTGCAAGACGACCTGGACCATTTGGTCCAAGTGGCCAGTGAGTACATGCTGGCCTGCGAGGAGGCGGCCGACGGGGTCCGCCGGGTCGAGGCGAAGACGCGCAGCGCCCAGGAGATCTCCGCGGAGATAGGCTATCCGATCAAAGAGGACGGGAGCCTGGATCCATTCGTCCCCGAATACGAGGACAATAAACCCGTACCTGGGCTCCAGGTCCCTCCGATGAACTCACAGACCTTTGCGAGTGTTGTCAAGCAGTCGAAGTACGGGGAGCTCCAGCAGTGCATCGCCGACGCGCTGCGCATCGCGGACGAGGTCGATGCCGCTTTGGAGAAGCGGCTGAGCGCACTGGCGAATGGGACGTTCGACGGGGGCGGAGCACGGGAGGGGCGCGACTCGAAGTCCCCGGGCTTGCCAGATGACGCCGACCCCTCGTGGTCGCCGGCTGAGGTGAGCGCCTGGTGGCACGCCCTCAGCGACGCCGAGCGCCAGGAGTGCATCGAGCGCGACCCCGCCACCTACGGGAACCTCGACGGCATCGACATGGCCTCAAGGGACAAGGCGAATAGGCTCGTCCTCTACGGGTACACCGATTCCAGGGGCAACCACGTCCCGGGGCTCATCGAGAAGGCCGAGGCGGCGGTCGCCGATGCGCAAGCAGAAGCGGGCAGCAGGTGGTTGCAGCCGAGTAGCGAGTCCGATTTCGGCGAGACCGCGCTGGACGAAAAACTGCTCAAAGCCCAGCACGACCTCGAGGAGTTGCGCAGGCTTGACGCCCAGCTGCAGAGGACGGGGTCGGACGGCGCGCCCACCTCCCTGCTAGCTCTGGACCCCTCGGGCGAGCGCCTCAAGGCGGCAGTGGCGGTGGGCGATGTCGACAACGCGAAGAACGTGGCCACCTTCGTCCCCGGCCTGGGAACCAACGTCCATAACTCAATTAAGGAATATGTCGACACTGCGGTGAGGCTCCAAGAGAACACGGCTGCGGTTTCTCATGGGGATCCGTCGGATACCGCAGTCGTCGCGTGGCTCGGCTACGATGCGCCGCAGGACTACATCTCGGTCGCCTCGACGGAGAAGGCCGAGGCCGGGGCTCCCCGCCTCAACAACTTCCTCACGGGCGTCAAATCGTGGCGGTGGGAAGGGGGCGGCGACCTCCACCAGACGGTCGTCTCGCACTCCTACGGATCCACCACGGCGGGACTGGCCATGAAGGACATCGGAGCGGGCGTGGTGGACGATTTCATCTACACGGGGTCCCCCGGTGCGGGCACCAGCACGGTCAGCTCGCTCGGAGTCGATCCCTCCCACGTGTGGGTGTCGGCGACCGACTACCGCGACTTCGTGCAGGGACTCCCGCCAGATCGATGGGAGTCCTTCGGGCGCGACCCCGCTGACCTCGAGGGTATCCAGCACCTCTCCGGCGATACAACTGGATCCACTCAATACAAGTCGTTCTCACTCAATCCGGCCGCCAACCACTCCACCTACTTCGACGCCCCGGCGCCTGGTCGGCGCAATGAGGCGTTGGACGACATCTGCCGTGTCATCGGGGGGCGAAGTAATGAGGGCCATGTGGTTGCGCGCTCTGTCTGTCGTGTGGTGCGCGTGCGTGGCGGTGGCTTTGTGCGGGTGCGGGCGGGGCACGGATGTCTTCGGCAGGCCGGACCCGTTGCTGCCCTTCGACAGGAGGGCCCCCATCGGGGTGTACTTGTCGGATGCGGAGCCGCTGATCGAGCGTTTCGTCGACGCCCTGGCCAAGCAGAACGGAGGAGCCCTAGGGCACGCCGGTTACGCGCATTTCAACGGGTGCGGGGAGACGGGGGACGATGACGGGATACGGGTGGCGAGTCCGATATTCAAGGTCTTGATGACTGATGCGATGGATCTGCGGGCACTGTCGGAGCAGATCCTCGAGCCCGCCGGGTTCACGCCCCCCGATACCTTCGCGCCCGATGAGGAGCGCAGCCTGGTGTGGGTTGAGGACCGCAACGGGACCCTGCTGAGCGTCTACTACGTGCCCGGTCAGATGGTGCGCTTCTACTACCATTCGGGGTGCGTGCCCTTCGGGGACATGGGCGAGGACGACCTCAAAGCGAGGGTCTACGGGCGCGACCTGACCCAGACCTTCCCCGACCTGGTGCTCTACCGGTCCTTCGACGCCGACGGCAACCCCCAGGGCCCACCCGACCGGCAATCCGGGACCAGCGCCCAATCCACCCAATCCGGGGGCGGGCAGTGAAGCGCGGGCGCCTGCGCGCTCTGGCTGTGGCGTGGTGCGCATGCGTGGCGGTGGCCGTGTGCGGGTGCGGGCGGGGCACGGATGTCTTCGGCAGGCCGAATCCGGTGACGCCCTTGGAGAAACGCCCTATTGCTGAACAGTACATTTCTGACGTTGAGCCGGTGATTCAGCGGTTCGTTGAAGCACTGGCGAAACAGAACGGGGGAGCACTTGGATTCGATGAGACATCGTATGTTGGCGGATGCGGCGAGCGCGATGGCGATCACGGGTGGGAGGTAGCGAGCCCCATTTTCAAGGTGATGATGACCAGCGCGATGGATTTGCAGGCTCTGTCCCATCAGTATCTTGAGCCTGCTGGATTCACGCCACCTGACACCTTTGCCCCTTCCAAGGAACGCAGTCTCTCATGGATGCGTAGCCAGGACGGCACGTTTATCAACGTCTACTATGTGCCGGGTAAAGAACTACGTTTCTTCTACCGTTCGGGGTGCAGACCACAAACCGGTTCAGACGTCGACGCGCTGGACGCGGATGTCCACGCTCGCAACCTGACCCAGATCTTCCCCGACCTGGTGCTCTACCGGTCCTTCGACGCCGACGGCAACCCCCAGGGCCCACCCGACCAGCAATCCGGAACCAGCGCCCAATCCACCCAATCCGGGGGCGGGCAGTGAAGCGCGGGCGCCTGCGCGCTCTGTCTGTCGTGTGGTGCGTGTGCGTGGTGGTGGCCGTGTGCGGGTGCGGGCGGGGCACGGATGTCTTCGGCAGGCCGGACCCGTTGCTGCCCTTCGACAAGAGGGCCCCCATCGGGGTGTACTTGTCGGATGCGGAGCCGGTTCTGGAACGTTTCGTCGACGCCCTGGCCAAGCAGAACGGAGGAGCCCTTGGATACGCCGGTTCTGCGTATATCAACGGGTGCGGGGAAACAGGGGACGAGCACGGGATACGGGTGAGGGGCCCGGGTTTGAAGATCATGATGACGGATGCGATGGATCTGCGGGCACTGTCGGAGCAGATCCTCGAGCCCGCGGGGTTCACGCCCCCCGATACCTTCGCGCCCGATGAGGAGCGGAGCCTGGTGTGGGGTGAGGACCGAAATGGCACGCTTCTGAGCGTCTACTACGTGCCCGGTCAGATGCTGCGCTTCTACTACCATTCGGGGTGCGTGCCCTTCGGGGACATGGGCGAGGACGACCTTAAAGCGAAGGTCTATGGGCGCGACCTCAGCCAGACCTTCCCCGACTTGGTGCTCTACCGGTCCTTCGACGCCGACGGCAACCCCCAGGGCCCACCCGACCAGCAATTCGGAACCAGCGCCCAATCCACCCAATCCGGGGGCGGGCAGTAGAGGGCGCGGGCCGGATCAGCCGCATGGCCGACGCCGTGGCCGCGCCAGGCAGGGCCGGTGGAACGGCCCGCGCCCGCCGCAGGATCAGAAGTGTCGGATCACCGGGTTCCACTCTCGGACGGTGCGCGAGGCGACGACCCCCGCCTCGTGGAACGGGTCGGCGTCCAACATGGCGAGCACGTCCGCCTCGGTGTCCGCTTTGAGGATGAGGAGCGCGCCGGGCGCGTCCCCCGACAAGGGGCCCGACCCCAGGTTCTTCCCCTCGTCCCTCAGCGCCCCCAGGTAGGCGCGGTGCCGGGGGCGCACCTGGTCCATGAGTTCGGTCTTCGAGGGGTCGTACACGTATTCGACTGCGAAATATGCCATGCACCCACCGTAGCGCTCATCCCGGAATTTGCCCAGGGCGCCGCTAGGATCGTAGGGTGCATGACCAACTAGTGATCCAGGGCGCCCGCGAGCACAACCTCAAGGATGTGAGCCTGACCCTGCCCAGGGACGCGATGATCGTCTTCACGGGCCTGTCCGGCTCGGGCAAGTCCTCCCTTGCCTTCGACACGATCTTCGCTGAGGGGCAGCGGCGCTACGTGGAGTCCCTGTCCTCCTACGCCCGCCAGTTCCTGGGGCAGATGGACAAGCCCGACGTCGACTTCATCGAGGGGCTGTCCCCGGCGGTGTCCATCGACCAGAAGTCCACGTCCCGCAACCCCCGTTCCACGGTCGGCACCATCACCGAGATCCACGACTACCTGCGCTTGCTGTACGCGCGCGCCGGGATCGCCCACTGCCCCCAGTGCGGGGCCCGTATCCAGGCGCAGACGCCCCAGCAGATCGTCGACCGGGTGCGCACCATGGACGACGGCACCCGCTTCCAAGTGCTCTCACCGGTCGTGCGCGGCCGCAAGGGCGAGTACCAGGACCTGCTCGACGAACTCAAAGCCGACGGCTACACGCGTGCCATCATCGACGGCGAGGCCGTGCGCCTGGAGAACGCGCCGAAACTGGAGAAGAAGCTCAAGCACACCATCGAGGTCGTCGTGGACCGCCTCGTCGTGCGCAGCGGCATCCGCCAGCGCCTCACCGACTCGGTGGAAACGGCCCTGCGCCTGTCCGACGGCCTCGTCGTCATCGACTGCGTGGACCTCGACGAGGCGGATCCCGCGCGGCGCCGCCGCTTCTCCGAGAAGCGCGCCTGCCCCAACGACCACCCCCTGTCCCTGGATGAGATAGAGCCCCGCACTTTCTCCTTCAACGCCCCCTACGGCGCGTGCCCCGACTGCACGGGCCTGGGCTTCCGCAACGAGGTCGACCCCGAGCTGGTGGTCCCCGACGAGGAGCTGTCCCTGGCCGAGGGCGCCGTCAGCGTGTGGAGCACCAACTTCAAGTACCACAAGCGACTGCTGGAGTCGTTGGCGGCCGAGCTCGGCTTCGACATGTCCACGCCGTGGAAGAACCTGCCCAAGAAGGTCAAGGACGCCGTCCTGTACGGCAAGGACTACGAGGTCCAGGTGAAGTTCCGCAACCGGTGGGGGAGGGAGCGCTCCTACACGACCGGATTCGAAGGGGCGGTCGCCTACATCGAACGGAAGAAGGAGGAGACCGAGTCGGAGTGGGTGACCGAGAAACTCGACGGCTACATGCGCCAGGTCCCCTGCCCCTCGTGCCACGGAGCCCGCTTGAAGCCCGAGGTCCTGGCCGTCACCGTGGGCGGCCTGTCCATCGCGCAGCTGTCCGACCTGTCCATCGCCGACGCACGCGCCCACCTGGCGGACCTGGAGCTGGAGGAGCGCTCCGCCTCGATCGCCGCGCCCATCCTCACCGAGATCACGGCCCGCCTCGACTTCCTGGTGGACGTGGGCCTCACCTACTTGACGCTGTCGCGCGCGGCCGGCACCCTGTCGGGCGGCGAGGCGCAGCGCATCCGCTTGGCCACGCAGATCGGCTCGGGCCTGGTGGGCGTCCTCTACGTCCTCGACGAGCCCTCAATCGGCCTGCACCAGCGCGACAACCGCAAACTCATCGCCACCTTGGAACGGCTGAGGGACCTGGGGAACACGCTGATCGTCGTCGAGCACGACGAGGAGACGATGGAGGCCGCGGACTGGATCGTCGACATCGGCCCCGGCGCGGGCGAGACCGGTGGCTGGGTGGTCCACTCGGGCACCCTGGACTCGCTGCTGGTCAACAAGAAGTCCCTCACCGGCCAGTACTTGTCCGGCAGGCGGGCCATCGCCCTGCCCGCGGCCAGGCGCTCCATCGACCGCAGGCGCCTCATCACCGTCAAGGGCGCCAGGGAGAATAACCTGCGCGGCATCGACGTGTCCTTCCCCATTGGCGTGTTCACCGCGGTCACGGGAGTGTCCGGCTCCGGCAAGTCCACGCTGGTCAACCAGATCCTCTACCGGTCCCTGGCGGCCCGCCTCAACGGCGCGCGCACCATTCCGGGACGGCACCGCACTATTTCGGGCATCAGCGGCCTCGACAAGGTCGTCCACGTGGACCAGTCGCCCATCGGGCGCACGCCACGCTCCAACCCCGCCACCTACACGGGCGTGTGGGACCAGATCCGCAGGCTCTTCGCAGAGACGCAGGAGGCGAAGGTCCGCGGCTACGGGCCCGGGCGCTTCTCCTTCAACGTCAAGGGCGGGCGCTGCGAGTCCTGCAAGGGCGACGGCACCTTGAAGATCGAGATGAACTTCCTGCCCGACGTGTACGTGCCGTGCGAGGTGTGCCACGGGGCCCGCTACAACCGGGAGACCCTGGAGGTGGAGTACAAGGGCAAGACGGTGGCCGACGTGCTCGCCATGTCGGTGGCCGAGGCCGCGGAGTTCTTCGCGCCCATCTCGCGCATCGCCCGCCACCTCAACACCCTGGTCGAGGTGGGGCTCGGTTACGTGCGCCTGGGCCAGTCAGCCACGACCCTGTCCGGCGGCGAGGCGCAGCGCGTGAAGCTGGCCTCCGAGCTGCAGCGCCGCTCCACGGGGCGCACCGTCTACGTGCTGGACGAGCCGACCACGGGTTTGCACTCCGAGGACATCCGCAAACTCCTGCTGGTCCTGCAGTCCCTGGCCGACAAGGGCAACACCGTCATCGTCATCGAGCACAACCTGGACGTCATCAAGAGCGCCGACTGGGTCATCGACATGGGCCCCGAGGGCGGCTCCGGCGGCGGCCAGGTGGTGGCCGAGGGCACCCCCGAGCAGGTGAGCGCGGTCCCCGAGTCCCACACGGGCCACTTCCTGGTGGACGTGCTGCGCAAGGGCAGGGTCCGCCAGATCGCAGAAGGGGCGTAAGACGCAGGGGAGGCACCATATAGGTGTATAATATTGAAGTATGACTTCAAAATACCGGAGGCTTGTACGAGCCCATGCGACAAAAGTCCTTGGAATCTATGATCACCGTGTCAGTTTCGTGGATGATGAGCCTTATGTTATATTGTACGGCGAGAACGGGGTCGGGAAAACTAAGTTCCTCGAGCTAATATATGCGTGTGCGAATCTTGAGTGGCGGTTGCAAGTGACTATTCCATTCGAAAGTGTTCACTTATACTTCGATGACGAGACAGAACTTTGCGCAGATAGAAGTCCAACAGAGAATGACGGAATATTCGACTATAAAATCACTTACAGTCTTCTTAAGGGGGGCCGTCTCCTGTGCAAGTGGAGTCCGGTTCTAGATCCGATGTACGAACGATACATAATGCGTTATGGATTACGATCGATTGGGCATAACGAATGGGTAGATGATGAAGGGGATGTCATCAATGATGATGAAATTTTCATGAGAACAAGCGCTCGCAGAAGGGGAGCGATTAGCACAACTTCTGAAGAAGTGCCTGATATGTTCAGGAGCTTTTCTGAGGAGTTTCGATGCGCATTTGTTAACGTTCAACGACTGAGATCGTACGAGTCCAGTCACCGTCAGTATTTCGACGAAAGTCGCGCGCGAGTTAGAAACCACAATTCGAGAATCGAAGATATTGCAAGTGTTATACGACGTTGCCTGAACGAAGCGCAGACAGAAAATTCCAAAATTTCTCAAGAGCTTGATCGCTCGTTCCCCAAACGTGTGTTAGAAGATGCTGAATCGCATCATGAGTACGATCAACGCAAGCTGCAGGAAGCGTATGAGTCGTATAATCAAATTAGGAGACGGATCGGCAAGATATTTGAAATGAAAGAGGATCAATCATTAAGCCTTCCTCTCGGCGAATTAGCAGATTGGCAGTTGACGCTTCTGAGTCTGTATATTGAAGACACGGAAAGGAAACTAGCTCCACTCGTCGACATTCTTAAACGGGTAGAACTTCTTGAGGATCTTATAAATCGACGGTTTAGTGGAAAACAACTAAAAGCAACAGACGAAGACGGTCTGGTTGTAAGGCTTGAGAATTCCAATCAGACAATTAGGCTTGATCGCCTGTCATCTGGCGAACAGCATGAAATTGTAATGTTCGCTGAGTTGTTGTTTGGCGCCGAGGATGGAGTTCTAGTATTGATAGACGAACCTGAGATCTCTTTGCACATAGCATGGCAACTTCACTACGTTGACGACCTGAAGAAGGTGGCAGAACTTACAAATAGTAGGTTTATTCTCGCTACACATTCGCCACAAATTATCAACGAGGACTGGGATCATGCCGTTCGACTGGGCAATGGGTATTTGAGCGCATGAAAGAGCATATTACCGAATCGTCGCGTATCGTCCAGTTGCGCATGTTGTTAGATAGGAACAACGCGGCAGTTCTTGTTGTTGAGGGGCAGGAAGATAAGAAACTCATTGAGTCTAGGCTTGAACACGGCTTAGAAATCATGTGTGCAGGTGGGCGAAACGCTGTGCTTGACGCTGCGCGCACACTTAAGGGAGACAGTGTTTTCAGGAATGTTCGATACTTGATTGACTCCGATTTTGACCGATTCCATAATGAATGGTATGATCATTCGAATAAGAACGATCCATATCCCTCGGGCGTATTTTCTACTGGCGAGCATGATTTGTGGATGGAGTGCATCGAGGCGGATAATCAGCTACTCGAGCGGGCAATGAGTGGCTATGTGGAGAAGATACGCGATGCCCGATCTCTTGTTTCGAAGGCGCTAGGTTTCGCTCGGCGCATTTCTGGGCTGAAACTGGCTGCTGATCTACTTGGGTATAAACTTGAATATAAGTCTTGCAACAACCCGAATTTGACAGAAGGTTCGTGGGATTACGATTTCCTTATAGCCTTTTTTCTCAAACAAAATAAGGGGTGCGAGGTGGATAGATCTCACTGGATCGAGATCGCCGAACAAATTGTGGATAGACTAGGTATTCTGTACACGAAACCCACAGGCGATCATTTACTGTTTTTACTACTTGCTTCATTATGTGGTGGCAAACGGAGAGCGGGGGAGCGCGATATTCGCAGAAGTGTGTATTCCGCTTTGGACGCAGATTCCATTCTGCACATTCGGTGCATACAAGAGATTAATTACTGGTGCGCAGAAGCTGGTGTGCAAGGTTTGCGTCCGTATGGCACATAGTTACTCTAGTGACGTACAGACGTTTTCGGCAGTGTGGGATGTCAAGGGGCGGCCATGTTCAGTGCGCCCAGGGCCAACTCAGTGCATGGGGAGAGATCCCGTGTCAACCCAGGATCCTGCACGAGCATACATTGGTGCGAAGAAAGGCGTGGACCCAGGTGACCTGCACGCGCGCATAGGGATGTTGGTGACTCACAACTCGGTGAGACCACGGGTGACGAAACAGCAGTTGACAATATTCACGAGACAAGTGTGCCGTGGTGCCGAGAGACAGTGCGCAGCACGCGGCGCTGATTTAAGATGCGAATGCGCATGCGCCGCATCAACGCTCAATGGTGCAGCGTCCGACACGACCAACGCCCGCCTCCCGGTGGTTGACGAAGATACGCATCTTACGCACGCCGAACACACAGTAGTTTTCCTCCCAAACGCGGCGTTTCCTGGTGGACGTGCTGCGCAAGGGCAGGGGCCGCCGGATCACAGAAGGGGCGTAGTCTAGAATTTGAGGGGGCGACCCGGCCGCCGTTGGTGAGAGGAGCGAGGACGCCATGATTGACATCGTCGGAGTGCTGGGCTCCCTGTTCCCGGTCCTCAACAGCCACCCGTGGGCCATGGCCGCGCTGATCGGGACGGTCGCCATCGCCGCGGCCATGTGGCTGGCGCCCCGTATCATCGTCGCCACCGAGAGCCTGATCAACATCAGGAGCCGCCTCAAGGATCCGGATGATTGGGCCAGCGAGGACTCCTTCCTGCGGACGAGCGATCCCGCGCTGTGGAGGCAGAACCTCGTCTTCAACAGGCTCCGCCTCGACTACGTCCACTCCCGGCGGCTGAACGTCCGGATCAGCCAGAAGGAGTTCTCCTACTGGAACCTGCTGCCGGTCCTGGGGGTATGGGCGGCGCTGACGCTTTCGGATCGTCTGCTATCCACCGGCTCTGGATCGTCGTCGCCCGCGCAGTTCGATTCCACTTCTATAGCGCAGGTGGTGAGGCTGGTGAATCTGAGCGCGGTGCTCGCGATGTGCGCAGCAGTCATCGTCATATATGTGAGCAGGCTTACTGAGAGTGAGGAGACCAGGAGGAGGAACGTCCTTCAGAAGTGTATGCAGGATCTGGGTTTCGATGCTGGTTTGTCCGTGTTCGTGGTGAAATGCTGGTACCATTTCGCGATCGAGCACCGCGATCCGCCAATAGCGCTCGATGAACGGAGGACGAGGACCGGCGTTCTGCTGTCTTTCCGGGTCGAGCACCACGACGATGACAGCGTTCTGCTCAAGGACGAGTACATGGGCGCTATGAATGACCGTCGGCAAGTGAAGTGCCCGACGTGCGGCAAGTGGGTGTGGTCGTACTCGCGGTCGTGGTTGTTGCTCAAGTGGCTGCGATGGTCGAAGGGCAGGGCGAAGAACAACGGGACCTGGACCGAGCAGGACGTCAAACTCGCCCTGGGGGCGCTGTCCAACTTATTCAGTGCTCAGAACGTGGAGAAGTATTTGCGTCGCCATGAGTCGAGCCTCGAACACGGCGGCTCGGACGAAGTGGGCACGAGAGGCCCGGAAGGAGCTGGCGATGAGGATGGCGCTGCGGGGAACGGGTGGTTCAGCAGGGCCCTGCGGCGGCAGCGGTACCGGCGACAATCGCGGCCACGATGAGGACTGTTCAACGGTTTTTTGAGTTCGAAGAAGAGCAGGATAGCCCAAGCCGTGTCCGTCTGGCCGGGCCACCCAGATAATAATTGCGCAGCAACCTCAATCATCCGACAGGCCCCGACCCTATGTCGGCTTCTGTCATACTCAAACGGCGAAGGGCCATTTTCCTATTGGAAAGTGGGCCGACAGGAACGGTATTAGGTCGACTGCGGCCCCCTGGCGGAGTTTCGTATCGGATACCAGCATGGTCCGACCCGCGTCAGGTCATTCGGGGTCCCCTGGCGGAGTTTTGTATTGGAAAGCGGACCCGGCGGAGGCAGTGTGGAGGCCGCTTTGCAAGCGAAGTGGAGTTTTCAAAGGGATACCGCCACTTTGCAAGTGTTATAACGCTTGCAAAGTGTGGTATCGCTGTGAAAACAGGCCCCGCCTCGTCGGCATAGCGCCCCTCCCGGGCGCCGCGAGCCGCATTGGGGCACGTTAGACTGCATTGGGGTAGGTTATTAACCTGCCCCAATGCACTGTTTCCTACCCCAGTGACCTGCCGCCTGCCCCGCACCGGGCCGTAAGGCGCCCACGGCGCGGAACCCCCACACCCCCGCGCCGCGCCTCAGTTATCAGGGTCGGCGTCGATTCGACCACCTGCGTCGTGAGGGCCTGGTCCCGCGCCGCGCCTCAGTTATCAGGGTCGGCGTCGATGGCGCCCTGGACGTCCTCGAAGAGCAGGTTGGAGATCTCGACCTGGACCATCTCGACCTTCGGCACGTCGCGCAGCAGCAGCGGGTCGTCGGAGGATGTCTGCAGGGCCAGGGTGCCGCAGCCGAAGAAGCGGTCGTTGAAGTCCTTCTCCAGCTGCACGTCGGAGATGCGGGTGAGCGGCAGGTCGTGGCCGGTGCGCCGGAAGACTCCCCGGCGGGTGATGACCCGTTTCGTGGTCACGGTGTACGTGTGCATGTACCACAGCAGCCACGGGATGAAGAACAGGGGGAAGCTCACGACCAGGACCACCGCCCACAGCGCGACGGCCGCCGAGGGCTGCCAGTCGGCGGGTATGAAGACCGTGCCCGCCACGGCGGCCGCGATCAGGAGGAACCAGGCGATGATCCTCCACAGGAGGACCTTGATGTGGGTGTGCATGTGCCGGACCACGACCTCGTCGCGGCTCAGGAGCTTCTTCGACATTGCCATGCCTCCAATCATGCCAGTTCGTCGCCCGCAGCGCGCCCCAACGGGGTTCCCGCAGTTCCCCGGTCTTTCGTGATCAAATTGTGACCTGCTGGAAAGGGCGGCTGTCGTTCCAGATCATCCGCGATTATCCGGCATGCATGCCTGGCTTTTAACCTGGTCAGAGGGGGTGGTTCGAGTTGCAGGAATGGCCCCCGGGTGTCATGGGACGCGCTAAACTGTAACGGTAGGTCGAAGTCGTCAACGGGGATGGTTTCGACCTGACACCCCATCCGCTCGCGCGGGGACGGCCTCACCGCTTCTCCCCGCGCGAGCGGCCCACGCCTCGGCCCTCGATCCAGTACGCCTGCGCGTGGAGGCGCCCCTTCGCCAGCCCCCATTCCTTCAAGCGGGGTTTGAGCGCCCTGAGGGAGCGGAACTCCGGCGTCGCCCACGCGCACCACCCCTGGTAGTCGCCAGGGACGATGGCGCGCGCCAGCGACTCCGGGCCCTCGCGGGGCACCCAGCGCACATCGAGGCAGGGGTGGGAGGCGAAGGGCAGATCCCGGTCCGAGTCCGAGTGCTCCTCCAAGTACACGCGGACGGGGACGTGGGCGGGCACCTCGGCCACCAACGACCGGATCGCCGGCACCGAGGCGGCGTCCCCGATCATGAGGTAGCCCTCCGGCTGGTCCTCCCCGGCGAAGGAGATCTCCGTGGATCCCATGCTCATCGCACCGATGCGGTCGCCCGCCTCGGCCCGCGCCGCCCACGTGGAGGCGGGGCCCGACGGCTCGTGCAGCACGAAGTCGATGGTGATCGTCCCGGCCCGCCCGTCGTGGGCGGCGATCGTGTAGCCCCGCTGGTGCTCGACATCGGGGCGCTCGGGATCGGGGACCCACAGGCGCAGCCACGAGGCGGCGGAGAGGGGGACGGCGCTCAGGAGCTCGGGGGCGGAGAAGACGACGCGGACGCACGAGGGGGTGAGGGCACCTCGCTCCACGACCGCCAGCGGGTACTCCCTCGCGCGGAGGACCTTCAGGACGGCGCCCTGGAACCCTCGTTTCGCCATACACCAAGCCTCACAATCATCACGGGCGTGCGCACTGATGAAGGATACCCCACGTGGCGCGGACGGCGCCTAGCGCAATCCCGCCACTTCGTTGAGCACCTGCCGTATCGGCACGGGCAACGGCGCCTCGCGCTCGAGGACCGCGTCGAGCTGGCGGGTCGTGCGCGGGCCGATGACAGCACTGGACACGCCCGGGTAGCCGCTCGCCCACGCGCACGCCACGTCAGCGGCCGTGCGGTCCAGCCCCTCGGCTGCTTTGACGGTAGCCTCGATCACGCCCCTGGCGGCCGCGGTGAAGTGCGGTTCGACGAGGTGGCGCAAGTGCGGGGAGGCCGCCCGCGAATCCGGGGGAGTGGAGTGCCGGTACTTGCCGGTCAGTGCCCCTCCGGCCAGGGGGGAGGCCGCGAAGAACCCGATGCCCCGGTCCTCCAGTTCCGCGACGAGTCCGGCGAGCCGCGTGTCCACCAGGGACAGGGGGGCCTCGACGGCCGTGATGGGCGCACCGCCGGGCATGGCGCCGCGCGTCACGGCCTCGGCGATGTCCCACGTGCGCGAGGAGGCCATGCCGATGTAGCGGGCCCTTCCGGTGCGGTGGGCGTGCTCCGCCGCCGACAGGGTCTCCTCCAGGGGGACGCCCGCCTCGGGCGACACCAGCCACACATCGACGAAGTCACTGCCCAGGCGCTCCAACGCGTCATCGAGGCTGCGGAGCATGTCGCCGCGCCCGCCTGCGGGCCTCCACGAGTCGGCGTCGGGCCGCGAGGCGCCGCGCCACGCGAGGACGACGCGGTGGCGGCCCACGGCGGCGACCGCTTCCGCGAGCACGTCGGTGGCCCTGCCCTCGCCGTGCATGGGGGAGCATTCCACCAGGCTACCCCCTGCGTCGACGAAGTGCGCCAGCATCTCGCAGGCCTCCGCGGCGTCCGTGTCGCGCCCCCACGTGAGGGTGCCCAGGCCGATGGAGGACACGCGCAGCCCGCTGCGCCCGCAGAACGTAGTCATCATGCCACCACACTAGGCGGTGCCGGGCGGCCCGGCCCTTTTCGCCGGGGTGTGTCCGCTGGTTGCCTCCGCGCGGGCTGCCCTGCCCGGTCCGCCAGTTCCCACCGCGCGAGCGGTACCGGATCCGGTTACAGGACCTTCGAGAAGAACTCCTTCGTGCGCTCCGAGGACGGATTGTCGATGACCTGGGCGGGGGTCCCCGCCTCGACGATCGAGCCGCCGTCCATGAAGACCACGTGGTCGGCGACCTCCCGGGCGAAACCGATCTCGTGGGTCACCACGGCCATCGTCATCCCCGACGCGGCCAGGTCCTGCATGACCGCCAGGACTTCTCCGACCAACTCGGGGTCCAGTGCGCTCGTCGGCTCGTCGAAGAGCATGATCTCCGGGTCCATCGCCAGGGCGCGGGCAATGGCGACGCGCTGCTGCTGGCCGCCCGACAGCTCCGCCGGGTAGTGGTCGGCCCGGTCCGCCAATCCCACGCGGTCCAAGAGCTCCAGGGCGCGCGCCCGCGCCTGGGCGGCCGGCCGTTTCGCAACGTGGACGGGGGCCTCCATGACGTTCTCCAGCGCCGTCTTATGGGGGAATAGGTTGAAGCGCTGGAACACCATGCCGATGTGGGCCCTCTGCGCGGCGATCTCACGGTCCTTGAGGTCGTGGAGCTGGCCGGAGGCGTCCTCGCGGTAACCCAGAAGCGTGCCGTCCACGTACACGCGGCCCGCGCTGATCCGCTCCAACTGGTTCAGGCAGCGCAGCAGAGTGGACTTGCCCGAGCCCGACGGGCCCAGGATGACGCACACCTCGCCGCTGGCGATGTCGAGGTCGATGCCGCGCAGCACGTGCAAGTCGCCGAAGAACTTGTGGACGCCGCGCACCGACACCATCGGCTGGGGGGAGGAATCAGGGGTCATGGGGTCACATCCAGGAATCGGGGCCGGGAGGGGGAGTGCTCGTCGTCGGAACCGGACTGGGCGGGGGAGGCCGCCGTCGTCTCGTGCCGGTCGAAGCCCTTGGCGAAGTGCTTCTCGATGTAGGACTGGATCCACATGAGCAGTGTCGTGATGAGCAAGTACCAGATCGCGGCGGCGATGAGCAGGGGGACGGGGGCGAACATCGCCTGCCCCTTCTGCCTGGCGACGAAGGTCAGCTCCAACGTGAAGGGGATGGCCGACACGAGCGACGTCGTCTTCAGCATGGAGATCGTCTCGTTGCCGATCGGCGGCACGATGACGCGCATCGCCTGGGGCAGCACGATCCTGCGGAATATCAAGGAGCGCGGCATGCCCAGGGCGGTGGCGGCCTCCCACTGCCCCTTATCGACGCTGAGCAGGCCCGCGCGCATGATCTCAGCCAGGTACGCGCCCTCGTTGAGGCCCAGGCCCACGAACGCCATCCAGAACGGCGTGAAGTAGGCGGCCGTCTCGAAGGTGGCGAACTCCGGGCCGAAGGGGATGCCCAGTGACAGCTTCGGGTAGAGAGTCGGTAGCAGGGACCAGAAGATCAACTGCGTGTAGATGGGGGTTCCGCGGAAGAACCAGATGTAGGCGGTGGCCACCCACTTGAGCACGGGGTTGATCGACTGCCGCATGATCGCCATCGTGATCGCCAGGGCAGTGCCGATCAGCATGGCGAGGACGGTGAGGATGATCGTGAAGAGCACCCCCGACATGATCGACTGGGAGAACAGCCATGCCCACACGGTCGACCACTGGTAGTTCGGGTTGGTGACGAGCCCGTGGACAGCCATCGCCACGATCACCGCGACGACTCCGGCGCCCACCCAGCGCCCTGGCCGGGGGACCGGCTTGGCGTCGAGCAGCTCGACTCCGTCTTTCACATGGGACATGATCGGTCCTTCCGCGCTCAGTCGTTGACCTGCGGGTTGAGCTCCGCGGTCGTCAGGGCGGCGCCCTCGGCCCCGTAGGGCGCGAGGATCTGTTGCAGGTAGCCGTGGTCCATGAGGTACTGCGCGGCCTTCTGGACGGCCTCGGTCAGCGCGGTGTCCTGCTTGTTCACCGCGATGCCCTGGGGGGCGGACTCGATGACGTCGCCGATCTGCTCGATCTTGCCCTGGGACAGCGCCGCGGTGTAGCCGATGACCGTGGAGTCGGCCAGGGTCGCGTCGTACTGGCCGCCGACGACCTTGGTGGCCACGGAGGTCTGGACGTCGTGGGGCATGACGGTGATCGCCTCGTTGCCCGCGGACACGCACTCCTGGGACAGCGTATTGATGTACTCCTCCTGCGCTGTTCCGGTCTGCACGCCGATGGTCTTGCCGCACGGCTGGGCGGGGTCGAAGCCCTTCGGGTTGCCCTGGGCGACCCCGTAGGCGGAGCCGACCTGGACGTAGGCGATCATGTTCGTCTGCTGTTCGCGCTCGGAGTTGATAGTGAAGGAGGATATGCCGACGTCGAACTTCGTGCCGATGGAGGGGATGATCGTGGGGAACTCGGCGTGCGAGGTCGTCCCGTCCTTCAGGCCCATGACCTTGGCCAGGGCCCTGGTGAGGTCGGCGTCGTAGCCGACGACCGTCTGGCCGTCGCTCGCGCGGAACTCGCCGGGGGCGTAGTCGGCGGAGGCGCCGTTGCGCAGGGTGCCGCGGGCCTTGACCTCGTCGGGGACCAGGGCGGCGATCTCGTCGACGGTGGGGATCTGGGAGACGTCGAAGGGGGTGGCATCCGTGGTCGCGGCGCCCCCCGAGGCGGCCGCGCCGTTGGGGTCCGAGGCGGACTGCGCGGTGGCGCCGGGGTCGGAGCACGCCGCGAGGACGAGCGCGGACGCCGCAGTCAGTGCGAGGAGGGCCGCTGTCGTGGGCTTGTGCAGGGTGTGCATCTCGGGGTCCTTAGTGCGGGGACTGTCGGTACAGCATCAGTATGCATCATCATGCATGGCTATGCATAATATGTGATGGATGCCTGTTCGCAATGCGGACGGCCGGGCGGCAGTCCCCTCGCCCGCTCCGCGAAAGGCGCCGCTCCGGCGGACTGCCTTTCCGGCCCCATCAGGACGACTGTTGCCCGGTCGGAAACGCCACCCCGGGTCCAGAGGACAGGAATGGGGCGGCCGGAGCCGCCCCATTCCGCGCTACGCGTGCGCCACTCACTTGCCCCGCAGGGCGCGCCGGTTCGGGCGCGCCCGCTGCGGGTCGACGCCCTTGGGGATCGGCGGGTTGTTCGCCCTCAAAGCCGCCAGGCGGGAGGAGACCTGCGGGACTTCCTCGCTGGTGAGGGCGTTCTTGAGCTTGTTGATGGCCGCCTGCAACTTGCCCAGGGCGACCTGCCCCTCGTCCTTGCCGACCTGGATCTGGTGGACCGGGACGTTCTGGAGGATCCTCGTGACGCGCTTCGCCTCGGCGTTGAGCAGAGGACGGACCCGGGAGGAGGGCCCCTCGGAGATGAGGACCACGCCAGGGCGCCCCACGATCCGCCACACCAGGTCCTGCTCGCGGGTCACGGCGATGGGCTCCTCCGGGATGATCCACCCGCGCTTGATCTGCTGGAGCACTGCTTTGGAGGCCCCGGGGGTGTCCTCGATCTGCGAGTACAGGGCGCGGGGCACCAGGAAGGACAGGATCGCCATATCCGTCGTCAACGCGGCGAGGAGACCGACGAACAGCCACGCGATCCAGTTCAGGTGGAGGAGGGCGGCGATGATGAGGAACAGACCGATCACGGAGATCGCCGCGCCCACCAGGACCCACGGGATCCAGGGGTAGGAGCGGGCGGAGACGCGGTACGCGTCCGCCATATTGTGGTACCAGCGGCGCTTTGCGGGGGGTTTCTTCTCACTCATAGCACCCCCATTCTACCGCCACGCGGGCCGGGCCCGGACACGGGGGCCGCCCGCGCGCACACGCATGACTTGCCTCACACGGGAGTCTTCGGAAAGATTGGACCATGGAAATCGGAGGGTACGAACTCGGCACCATCATCCACATGGGCGCCAACGGGCCGCTGTGGCTGACGGAGACCAGCAAGGGCCCTGGCGTCGTCGCAATCCGGGGCGAGCGCGAGGCGCGCGGGAGCGTGGACCGCTGGCGCGCGTGGGCCGGCATCGATTCCCCGCACGTGGTCCGCCTGCTCGACGTCGTCCGCCACGAGGACGGGCAATGGGCGGTCGTCCAGGAGTACATCGAGGGACGCCCGCTCGACATCGCCCTCGCCTCGCACGCGCTGCGCTCGCCGCGCACCCGCCGGAGGGTGTGGGAAGGGGTGGCAGCCGGCGTCGAGGCGCTGCACGAGGCGGGAATCGTCCACGGCGACATCAGTCCCGCGAACATCATCGTCGACCCGCAGGGGCGCGCCGTCATCATCGACATCATCGACCCGCCCCGTCCGGGCGCAGGAACGCGGGGATGGTCGCTGGGCGCGCCGGAGGGACAGGAGGGCGACGAGGCGTGCGCCGACCGCATCGGCGAGCTCCTGGGCATCGACCCGTCGGACGCCGATAGCGCCGGAGCAGACGACTCTCCCGTGCTCGTCGATGGCGGTGTCATCGACCCCGCTCAAGTCGTAGCCGATCTGCGGGCCGCAGCCCTGAGGGAGGACACCCTGGCGCCCGGGGAAGACCGGGCGGATGCGGAGGGCGGCGCGAAGAAGGGCGGAGCCCCCCGCCGCAGTCGGCGCCGCGTGTCCGCATTGCTCGCCCTCGCGGTGGTCCTCTTCGCAGTCGGCGGGGTGCTCGTGTGGCGCAGTGGCGCCCTCAACGGGGCTTCCGAGCCCTCCCAGACACAAACCGGGCAGTCCTCTGCGGGAGCGGGGGCCGCCGCAGCGCCGCAGGAGCAGCCCTCGTCCGACCCGTGCGCCGTCGGGGTCGTCGAGGCCCGCTTGGGCGCGGCCATCCGCGCCCGCGACGCCGCCATCGTCGCAGGCGACGCCTCCGCCCTGGACGGCGTGGTGGGCGGCGCTCTGGCCGAGGCCGACCGCAAGCGCATCGAGTCCCTGGCTGAACAGGGGATCACCGTTGAGAAACTCGAGACGCAGGTGCACGTCGAAGAGGTCATGGCGTGCACCGACTCCCTCATCCGCGCCAGGGCCACGCTGACCCAGACCGCGCTGCGCGCCTGCGCGAACGGAACGTGCACGGACGCCACAGCGCAGCCCCCTCAGGAGGTCATCCTCGACATCGAACGGGCTTCGGGACTGGTCGTCGCCGCCCGCGGCACTTCCGGCCAGTCCGGCGCAGAGGGGCACTGACGCCCTCGGCAGCGGGGCCGGTCCGCAATGCGGACCGGCCCCGGGGCTCACAGGCCCAGATCGGCTTCGAAATCGCCCTCCTCCAGGCGCCGCTTGACGTCCATGAGGTAGCGCGAGGCATCGGCGCCGTCCACCAGCCTGTGATCGTAGGACAGGGACAGGTAGACCATCGAGCGGATCGCGATGGCGTCGGCACCGTCAGCGCCCTTGACGACCACCGGGCGCTTGACGATCGCGCCCACGCCCATGATCGCCGTCTCGGGCATATTGAGGACGGGCGTGTCGAAAAGGGCGCCGCCCGAACCCGTGTTCGTGATCGTGAAAGTCGAGCCGGACAGTTCGTCGGGGCCGACCTTCGACTCGCGGGTGCGCACGGCCAGGTCGTTGATGGCCTCGGCGATGCCCGCCAGCGTCTTCGCGCCCGCGTCCTTGATGACCGGAACCAGCAGTCCCCGCGGGGTGTCGACGGCGATACCGATGTGCTCGTGGTCGAAGTAGACCACCTGGGCCCCGTCGATCGTGGCGTTGATCTTCGGGTGGTACTGCAGCGCCTCGGTGGCCGCCTTGACGAAGAAGGGCAGGAAGGTGAGTTTCGTGCCGTGCGCCACGGCGAAGGCGTCCTTCGAGCGGGCGCGCAGGGCCGCCACCCTGGTCACGTCCACCTCGATGACGGTGGTGAGCTGGGCCGCGGTCTGCAGCGACTCCACCATGCGGCGCGCGATCGTCTGGCGCAGGCGGGACATCTTCTCAGTCGTCCCGCGCAGCGGCGAGGGCTCGCGGGAGGGCGCGGCGCTGGGCGCCGGGTCCCCGGGAACCGCTGCGTGCTTGGCGGAGGAGGCGGCTTCCTCCGCCGCCCTCATTGCGGCGGCGGCCGCCTCCACGTCCTCACGGCGGATGCGCCCGCCGACCCCCGAGCCGACGACTGCGGCCAGGTCGACCCCGGCCTCGCGCGCCAGCTTGCGGACGATCGGCGTCACATAGCCGGACACCGCCTGGGCGGGAGCGGGCGCGGGGGCGGAAGGGGCCGCGTCGGCGGTCTTCGCCAGTGCTTGGGCGCTGGGGAAAGGGTCGACGGGCACCGGGGGGGCGGCGTGCGCCGCAGGAGCGGGAGGAGCCGCGTGGGCAGCGACGGGCGCGGACGGCTGAACAGGGGCGGCGGGGGCCGAGGGGAGTTCAGCGGTGATCACCGCCACCACGGCGCCCACCTCGACGGTCTCGTCCTCGGGGACGCGGATCTC
The DNA here is from genome assembly GCF_000429245.1 of Schaalia georgiae DSM 6843. Classification (GTDB taxonomy): domain Bacteria; phylum Actinomycetota; class Actinomycetes; order Actinomycetales; family Actinomycetaceae; genus Pauljensenia; species Pauljensenia georgiae. Next base: position 156,749 of record NZ_AUBM01000008.1, on the reverse strand, counting down.
GGCGAGGAATCCGGCGGCGGGGGAGGGGACCTCGGAGTCGACCTTGTCGGTGGACACCTCCAGCAGGGGCTCGTCCACCTCGACGCGGTCGCCCACGGACTTCAGCCACGTCGTGACCGTGCCCTCCGTGACGGACTCGCCCAGGGCGGGCATCGTCACCTCGGTGCCGGCCACCGGGGCGGCGCCGAAGGGAGCAGGGGCGGGAGCCGCCGCGACCTGTTCCGGGGAAGCGCCGCCGAAAGCAGCGGGGGCGAGAGCAGGGGCGGGAGCCGCCGCGGCCTGTTCCGGGGAAACGGCGGGCACCTCAGAGGGGTCGCCGATGAGGGCGATGTGGGCGCCCACCTCGACGGTCTCGTCCTCAGGCACCAGAATCTCCAGCAAGACGCCGGAAACGGGGGAGGGGACCTCGGAGTCGACCTTGTCGGTGGACACCTCGACGATGGGCTCGTCCACCTCGACGCGGTCGCCCACGGACTTCAGCCACGTCGTGACCGTGCCCTCCGTGACGGACTCGCCCAGCGCCGGCATAGTCACTGCGGTTGCCATAAGTAATCTCCTAGTAAATCTGGGGGCTCAGTTGTGGACGTGAAGGGGCTTGCCGGCCAGGGCCATCGCAGCCTCCCCGATGGACTCGTTCTGGCTGGGGTGGGCGTGGATGATCGAGGCCACGTCCGAGGGGAACGCCTCCCAGTTGACCATAAGCCCGCCCTCGCCGATCTGCTCGCCGATGCGCGAGCCGATCCCGTGGAAGCCGACGATCGGCCCGTCCTGGACGGAGACCAGTTTGATCAGGCCCGAGGTCCCAAGGATCGTGGACTTGCCGTTGCCCGCCAGGTTGTACTCGACCGTGCGCACGGCGTCGCCGTACTCCTGGCGCGCCTGCTTCTCGGTCAGACCGACCGAGGCGATCTCCGGCTCGCAGAACGTCACCCGGGGGATGTTCACGTTGGCCTGCATCCTCGGACCCAGGCCCGCGATCTCCTCGGCGACGAAGATCCCCTGCAGGAATCCGCGGTGGGCCAACTGCGGGCCCGGGACGATGTCGCCGACCGCGTAGACGCTGCCCACGCCCGTGCGCAGGCGCTCGTCGGTGAGGACGAAGCCGCGGTCCATCCGGATGCCCGCCTGCTCGTAGCCCAGGCCCTCGGTGACGGGCCCGCGGCCCACGGCCACCAGCAGGACGTCGGCGTCGAAGGACTTGCCGTCCTCCGTGGCCACGCGCACCCCGCCCTCGTCCTGCACGGCGCCCGCGAAGCGCGTGTTCGTGTGGAACTTGATGCCGCGCCTGCGGTAGGCGCGCTCGAGCTGCTTGGAGATCGCCTCGTCCTCGTTGTTGGCCAAACGGGGCAGCGCCTCGATGATCGTGACATCGGCGCCGAAGCTCCTCCACACGGAGGCGAACTCCAGGCCGATGACGCCGCCGCCGAGGATCACCGCCGACTGGGGCACCCAGTCCATCTGCAGCGCCTGGTCGGAGGTGATGACGCGGCCGCCGATGTCCAGGCCGGGAAGCGAGCGCGAGTAGGAGCCGGTCGCCAGGACGACGTTCCTGCCCACCAGGGCGCGCCCGCCCACCTCGACAGTGTCGGACGACACCAGGCGCCCCCACCCCTTGACGACCTCGACGCCCCTGGAGGAGAGCAGGCCCTGCAGCCCCTTGTACAGGCCGCCGATGACGGAATCGCGGTACTCGGCGACCTGCGCCATGTCGATGCCGCCGAACGTGGAGCGGACACCGAACCTGGCCGACTCCCGGACCGTGTCGGCGGTCTCGGCGGCGTGCAGGTAGGCCTTCGTGGGGATGCAGCCGCGGTGCAGGCACGTGCCGCCGACCTTGTCCCCGTCGATGAGGGCGACCCTCATGCCGAGCTGGGCGGCGCGCAGCGCGGTCGCGTAACCGCCCGAGCCCGCGCCGAGGACAACGATGTCGTACTGTGGCTCACTCACGTCTGAACTCCTTGTGGGACGGCAACGGGCACCGCCCTGGTAGATCCGATTTCATGACAGGACTCACTGCCCCTCTGGGCCCATTGTCCCACGGCGCCGTCGCGCTGTCCGCCCACTCGTGGAAGTCGCCAGGTGCAACGGCCCACACCGGGGTGCGCCCCCTCGGCCGCGCAGCAACGACGAAAGGGGGCGCGGCGGTTATGATCTGAAGGCGCCTACAAGGAGGGACTATGCCCGATCAGCCAGATAGCCCCGTCGAGAGCCCGGGGTCGCACGGGGACCAGCGCCCACCGTCGTTCGGATTGGGACGCATCGTCATCGCCCTGTTCTGGTTGCTCGGCGCATGGATCCTGGTGGTCGCCGTGGTGGACCTGTTCCACCACAACGCCGACGAGCCCTGGGGGCCGCCCATCCTGGCGGTCCTGGCGGGGGCCACGTACCTGGCGGCGGCGACCGCCCTGACGCACAACGGCAGGCGCATGCGGATCGTGGGGTGGACGTCGATAGGCGTCACCATCGCCGCCCCCCTCGTCCTGTGGGTCGCGGGCCTGGGGGTCCCCGAGCTCAACGGCCCCCGGTCGGCGTGGACCGGATTGGGCTCCGACTTCTACTACGCGCCCTTGGCCGTCTCCCTCATCGGCCTGGTGTGGATGTGGCGCTCCAACCCCCGCCGCATCGTCGAGATCGCCGAGTCCATCGAGCGGCCGTCGCGCTGGCAGCGCTGACGCGCCGCACGTGCGGTGCAACCACCCCCGGGTGGCGCCTCGCCCGTGCCGGGACCGGGGTGGTGTAGATCTGTTGGGGTGCCGGTCAGCGCTGACGCGCCGTCCGCGCAAGGACCGGGGCCGTCGGGGGGCGGGGCCCCTCCAGCCACCCCTCCGGTCAGGCGCGCCGCCGAGCGGGCGGGGGAGCCGGCCCCCTCACACGCCCCCGGGGAAACCCAGCTGCCGCCACGCCTCGTAGAGGACGATGGAGGCCGAGTTCGCCAGGTTCAAGGAACGGACCCCGGGCGCCATCGTGATGCGCACGCGGCCGGCGACCCCCGGGTGGGACATGGCCTCCTCGGACAGGCCCACGGACTCGCGCCCGAGCAGCAGTCCATCACCGTCGCTGTAGGCCACGTCCGTGTACGCCCGCTCGGCGTGGCCCGTCAGCGCCCACACACGGCCCGGGATCCCGGCCAGCGCCCCGTCCAGGGAGTCGTGGACGCGGACGTGCGCCAAGTCGTGGTAGTCCAGTCCCGCCCGCCGCAGTTTCGCGTCGTCCATGTCGAAGCCGAGCGGGCGCACGAGGTGGAGCATCGAGCCGGTGCACGCCGACAGGCGGATGGCCGCGCCCGTGTTCCCGGGGATCTCGGGCTCCCAGAAGACGATGTGGAGCATCGGGCCTCAGGCCTGGAAGGTGACGGTCAGGTCGGCTCGCGCCAACGTGTGGCCCAGGGCCGTGAACGCCGCCATCGTGGGAGTCGCGTCATCGTCCAGCCCCAGGGTGTCCACGTCCAGGGCGTGCACGGAGAACACGTACCTGTGGGGGCGGTCGCCGGGGGGAGGGGCCGCGCCGAAGTAGGAGGCGTCGCCGGTGTCCCCGCGCAGGTGGAATGCGGGGCCGTCGAGCTCCAGGTCGGAGCGCCCTGCCCCTTCGTCCAGGGACGAGGCCGAGGCCGGCAGGTCGAGGACGGCCCAGTGCCACCACCCGGCAGGGACGGGGGCGTCCGGGTCGAAGCAGGTGATCATGAACGAGCGGGTTCCGCTTGGGGCGCCGGACCAGGCGAGGTGGGGGGAGCGCGAACCGCCCTCCGCGGTCGCGCTGGCCGGCATCGTCCCCCCGTCAGCCAGGGTGTCGCTGGTGAGGGAGAAGGAGGGGACGCCCATTCCCTCGTAGGGGGCGCGGGCACTCGGGCGCGTCGTCAGATCCATGGTTCCTCCATCGGGGTTCCGGGAGTCGGGCGGGGCCTCCATTGTCGGACCGGCGGGGCCCGCGCGCCACCGGAGGCCCCTGGACGCAGGCGCGAGCGCCCTCCCCTAAAATGATTGAGTCGAACACTTGTTCTACGGGAGGAGGGGAGGTGGGGGCATCCGCCATCGACAGACTCGCGGCGGCCCGCAGCGCGCTAGCCGCGGCCGAGAGGACCACGGGGCTGGTGAGGGCGCCGTCCTCCCTCCCCCCGTCCTCAGGCACCGCACGGCCAGCTGGGGACCTGGAACTCGTTGGCTCTGCGGTGGTCGAGGCCCCCGCCGCGCGGTCCCACCTCGTGCGCGCGGTCCTCGACTCCTGCCCGGACGGGGGGTGGGCCGCCTTCGTGGGAGTGGCCGACATCGGGTGGGAGTGGGCCCACCAGGAGGGGCTCGACCTCGACCGCGTCCTCGTCGTGGCGGTTCCCGAGCACGTCGGCGCGGCACTGGTGTGCTCACTGTGCCTCGATGCCGTCGACGTCCTGTGCGTGGGCCGGGCCGCGCTGAGCCGTGAGGAGCAACGCCGCCTCGCCGCCCGCGCCCGCGCGCGGGGGCGCCGCATCATCACCGAGCGCCCCTGGCCGGGCGTCTCCCGCCCCCTCGCCACACTCCTGCGGGAGGCGGTATGAGATGAGGCGCATCGCGCTATGGGTCCCCGACTGGCCCGTCAACTCCCTCGCCGCCGACCTGGAGGCGGGGGAGCCCGGGGCGGTGGTGGCCTCGGGGCGCGTCGAAGCCGCCACCGCCGCCGCCCGGTCGAGGGGGGTCCGAGTGGGTATGAGGACGAGGGCGGCCTCCTCCCTGTGCCCGGAACTCGTGTGCCTTCCGCGCGACGAGGAGAGGGAGGGGAGGGCCTTCGAGGCCGTTCTGAGCGCCTTCGACCAGGTGGCCGCGGGCGTCGAGTGCCTGCGGCCCGGCCTCGCCTGGGCGAATGCCACGGGGCCCGCCCGCTGGGCCGGCGGTGAGGAGGTGGCCGCTCGGGGCCTCGTCGAGGCCGTGGAGGAGCGCGTCGGCGTCGAGTGCTTCGCCGGAATCGCGGAGGGCCCCCTGGGCGCCGTCTGCGCGGCGAGGCAGGGGCGCATCGTCCCCGCGGGGGGAACGGCCCGCTTCCTCTCGGCCGTTCCCCTGGGGCCGGTGGTGGCGGGCCTGGCGCCACCGGGGCTGCGCGACCGCGTCGAGGAGGCGGTGGCGCTGCTGCGCCGCCTGGGGATCCGTGTGTGCGCGGACCTGCTGGGCATGGGCGCCACGGCCGTTTCCAGCCGCTTCGGGGTCGCGGGGGAGTTCTTGTGGCGGGCTGCCAGCGGCGGGGAACTGGCCTTGGCGGGAGCGCTGCGCCCCCTCGGCGACATCGGGACCGGGGTGGACATCGACGAGGGAGGGGAGAACATCGACGCCGTGCTGGTCCCCGCCCTGCGCTGTGCCCACGACCTCGCCGACCGCCTCGCGCGCCGCGGCCTGCTCGCCGACGCCCTCCTCGTCGAGGCCAGCGCCGGGGGAGGAGGGGAGCTGACCAGGAGGTGGCGCGGGGTCGACCTCATGAGCCCCGACGAGATCGCCGAGCGCGTGCGCTGGAACCTGCTGGGGTGGACCGAGGGCGCCGCCCGGCCGGAGGGCCCCATCCGCTCCCTCCGCCTCACAGCCGTCGAGCCCTACCCGGCCGATGCCCTCACGCCCCTGTGGGGGGCTGACGCCCGGCAGCGCGGCATCGAGCGCCTCGCCGCCAGGCTCCAAGGGCTGGCGGGGGAGGGGGCCGTGTCCCGGCCGCAGCTGCGCGGCGGGTACGACCCGCGCTCGCGCGCCGTCCTGGTCCCCTGGGGCGCCCCCAGCGCCCACGCCCGGGGCGGGGACTGGGAGGGGGGAGTGGAGGAGCCGCCCGCGGCCCTCTACGACCAGCCGCGTCCGGTGCTCCTGCTGGGCGCGGACCCGGGGCGCGCCCCCATCGGCGTCACCGCGCGCGGACTGCTCAGCGCGGAACCGGCCCGCCTGGTCCTCGACCCGCAGGGGCGGGCCAGGACGGTCCCCGTCCGCCCACTGGCGGGCCCGTGGGCCGTCGCCGGGCGCTGGTGGGACGCGGAGGGCTCTGCCCGCGCCTACCTGCGGGTCGCACTGGAGGGGGAGGGCGGCGGCGCGGAGGATCTGCTGCTCGTGTTCCGCGCGGGGGCCTGGTCGGTCGAGGGGGCCTACGCCTGAGGCTCGGAAATCCCTTCCACACAGGTCGGGGGCATCGCCGTCCTCGTAGGCGGGGATGGGTGCGAGACTGAGCCCCTTCCGCACAGGCCAGGGGCGTCGCGCTGGTCGTCGGCGTCGGCGTCGTCTACGGTGGCCCCTTCCGCACGGGCCGCGACTCCGTGCGGACCGGGGACGGGACTGCTGCGCGGGGCGTCTGTGGCCATGCGCCTTCCGCGGCCGCTGTGCGGTTGTGTGCGAGCGCGCCCCGCATTGGGGTAGGAAACGGGTCATTGGGGTAGGCAATGGGAGCAGCTTCTCCGCAGCCGGGCACTGCTGGGGTGGGTGCGCTGTCGCATTGGGGTAGGTTACGGTGCATGGGGGTAGGTTATTAACCTGCTCCAATGGGGGTTAACCTGCCCCAGTAGGTGGTTTCCTGCCCCAATGCCCTCCGTTGGGTTCGAGAGGGTTCCGTGGTGGGGCCGGTCTTCCCCTCGGGCGCCGGAGCGCGCAGTGCTTGTCCGTCAGGATCGGTGTTCCATACTGGAAACACCTTGCCGGCGAGCGTTTGAGCCCGGGCGCTGCGCACCGTGGGCTGTTTTCGCAGCGATACCGACACGACGGGCCCCGTTTTCACAGCGATACCTCCGCTTTCACAGCGATACAACACTTTGCAAGCGTTATAACGCTTGCAAAGTGTTGTATCCCTTTGAGAACTCCGCTTCACTTGCAAAACAGCCCCCGCAGGAGCCCAGTGGGCGAGGCATCCCTTTGAAAACTCCACTTCGCTTGCAAAACGAACGGTGCTCGCCCCCCGACCGGCCCATTTTTCAATACAAGCCTCCGCGAGGAGGGCACGTCCTGCCAAACACAGCCCCGACCGGCCGATCAGTCGGTGCACAGTCCCGACCGGCCCGCTTCGCAACACAGGACTCCACCAGGGGACAGGGTTCCCCGTGCCCGACGGCCTTAGCCCTGAGATGCGCAAGTGGCTGTCTCCACCAGGGGACAGGGTTCCCCGCGCGCGACGGCACGGGTCAGGCGCGGCCGCGCGTAGACTGGAGGGATGCCCTCCTCCTCGTTCGCGCACAGCATCGCCGCCCTCGACGACGACGACATCATCGCCTGCACCGGGGCCGCCGTGTGGGCGAAGGGCCTGGCCGCCTACAGGGCGGGCAAGGTCGTGGAGACCAAGTGGGAGGACGGGGACCGCCTGGTCGGCCGCGTCCGCGACGGGGCCCTCACCTACAAGACGCGGATCGTCCCCCAGCCCACCAGGCCGGGCATCTCGTGCGCCTGCCCCATCGGAGTCGACTGCGTCCACGGCGTCGCCACCGTGATCGCCTGCCGCGAGGACCTGCGCGGACAGACCCTAGCGGAAGAAGCGCCGTGGAAGCGGGCCCTGGCCACGATGATCGGAACGGCGGCCTCCGGGGGCGAGCCCCTGGGGCTCCTCGTCGACGCCCACGACCCCTCGGCGCCGATCTGGCTCAAGCCGCTGCGCCGCGGCGCCAGGACGGCGTGGACGGACAAACGCGCGGGCTGGCCGGACCTGACCAACACGCGGTGGGAGTCGGTGACCGAGGGGATCAACCCCACGCACCTGTCCCTGATGCGCGAGGCCTACCGGCGCTCCCGCGAGGGCGGGGCATGGCGCTCGCGGGGCGAGGTGTCCCTGGAGTCCCTGGGCGACGGCGCCTTCGACTGGCTGCGCAGGCTCCAGAGGGCGGGGGTGGCACTATGGGCGGGGATGGACCCCCTCACGCCACTCGAGCTCGAGCACACGACCTGGGACGTCGACCTGGACGCCTCCCTGGGGCCGACGGCCCTGACCCTGCGGGCTGTCGCCCGCGACGGCGACCGCATCGAGCGCCTTCCCAGGATCGCCGTCGAACCCCGGCTGCTCGTCTCGAAGGGCGGCACGGCCCTGGCCAGGGTCAACGGAGTGTCCCTGCTGGACGCCCTGCCCGAGGGGGGCGCCGTGGACGTGCCCGTGGCGGACCTCGCTGAGTTCCGCGCCTCGTGGCTGCCCGGGCTGCGCAGGCGCGCCCACGTGGTCTCCCTCGATTCCACCTTCGCCGACGTGGAGGACGCCCGCGCGGCCGTCGTCGCCACCGTTCGCCCCGATGGCGGGGACCGCGTGGCGGTGCGATGGTGGGCGGAGTACGACTTCGGCGCCGCCTCCTCCCGCGTGCCCCTGGCCGGGGCCATGGCCTCGGACCCCGGCCTCGCCTCGCGCGCGGAGCAGATCGACGCCCTGGGCGCTTCGCTCAGCGAAGACGGGCTGTGGCGGGCAGTGCCCTCCTCGGCGCGGATCCCCGCGTGGAGGGTTCCCGGCTTCCTGGACGCGGTCGTGGACGCCCTGGCCGGCGCCGGCGTCGTGTGGGACATCGCCGACGAGGTGCGCCGCATCGGCGTGGACGACGACGGCATGAGGGTCACCGCGGTGGTCGACGACTCCGGCACGGACTGGTTCGGCCTGCGCCTGGAGGTCACGGTCGCGGGGGCCGCCATCGCCATGGAAGACGTCTTGGCCGCCCTGGCCAGGGGCGAGGACCACGTCCTGGTCGACGGGACGTGGGTCGCCCTGGACGGGGAGCGCGTCGAACGCCTGCGGGCACTGCTGGCCGAGGCGGCGGTGCTCACGGATTCCGGGGCGGACTCCCCGCGCATCAGCGCCGCCCAGGCCGGGCTGTGGGGCGCGCTCGCCGAGTCCGCGGACCAGGTCCGCGCCAGCGAGCGGTGGAGGCGGGCCGTCAGCCTCCTCCTGGACGGGGCCGACGGCCCCTCCGACGCGGGCCTGGCCCTCTCGCCCGCCCTGACCGCCCGGCTGCGCCCCTACCAGCGGGTGGGGCACGACTGGCTGACGGCGCGCGCCGAGGCGGGGCTGGGCGGCGTACTGGCCGACGACATGGGCCTGGGCAAGACCGTGCAGCTGCTGAGCGCGGTCTGCTCCCTGCGCGACGCCGATCCGGAGGCGCCGCCGGTCCTCGTCGTCGCCCCCACCTCCGTGCTGGGCGCCTGGGAGAACGAGGCGCGCCGCTTCGCCCCGGACCTGGACGCGCGCGTCGTCGCGGGCACTGCCAAGAGGCGCGGCACGAGCGTCGCCGAGGAGTGCGCGGGCGCCCACCTGGTCATCACCTCCTACACGATCGCCCGCCTCGAGGCCGGGCAATGGGCTGCCCAGGAGTTCTCAGGACTGGTCATCGACGAGGCGCAGACGGTGAAGAACCCCCGCACCGCGGTCCACGCCGCACTGGCCGCGGTCAGGGCCCCCTGGTGCTTCGCAGTCACGGGCACGCCCGTGGAGAACTCGGTCGCCGACCTGTGGTCGGTGCTCGCCCTGGCGTGCCCCGGGCTGCTGCCCCGGTGGGAGGTGTTCAACGAGAAGATCCGCAAGCCGGTCGAATCGGGGCGGGATCCCGCAGCCCTCGACCGTCTGCGCAGGCTGATCGCGCCCTTCGTGCTGCGCCGCACCAAGGAGGAGGTCGCCCCCGACCTGCCCGACAAGGTCGAGACGCTCGCCCGCGTGGAACTGGGGGAGGAGCACAGGCACATCTACGAACAGCACCTCACCCGCGAGCGCGCCAGGGCCCTGTCCCTCATGGAGGACTTCCCCCGCAACCGGATGGACGTCCTGGCGTCGATCACGCGGCTGCGGCAACTGGCCCTGGACCCCGCCCTGGTGGACAGCGCCTACGCGCACGTGGGCTCAGCCAAGACCGAGTACCTGGTGGGCCAGCTCGTCCAGATCGTGCCCCGCGGGCACCAGGCCCTGGTCTTCAGCCAGTTCACGTCCTTCCTGGCGCGCATACGCCGCGCCCTGGAACGCAGGGGCATCACAGTGGCGCAACTGGACGGGGCGACGCGCGACAGGGCCCGCGTCATCGAGCGCTTCCGCAGCGGCGCCGCCCCGGTCTTCCTCATCTCCCTCAAGGCCGGGGGGACGGGGCTGACGCTCACCGAGGCGGACTACGTGTACGTCATGGACCCGTGGTGGAACCCCGCGGCCGAGGCGCAGGCAGTGGACCGCGCGCACAGGATCGGCCAGTCGAAGAAGGTCAACGTGTACCGCCTGGTCGCCGACGACACGATCGAAGCGAAGGTGGTGGAGCTGCAGGACCGCAAGCGGCGCCTGGTGTCCAAGGTGGTCGATGGCGCGGCGACGGGCGCCTCCCTGGGCGCCGAGGACCTGCGCGCCCTGCTGGAGTAGGGTGGCGGTGCCGCCGAGTGCGGCGGCGGAGGAGGACTGCGTGGACGATATCGAGGTGCTGGAGGGCGTGGACGGCGACGGCGCGGAGGCGCTGTGCGGTTGGGTGAACGCGCGTGGCGCGGCTTTCCTCGAGCAGTGGGCGGGCCCTGCCCTGTCCTTCCCACTGACCCGCGGGCGCGTGGCCGCCCTGGAGGGCCTCCACTCGATTCGCTGCGGGGGCGAGTTCGTAGGCGTGGTGCAGTGGATGTACACCGACGGGGGAGAGGCCCACATCGGGCGCTTCATCATCGACCCGGCCAGGACCGGGCGCGGCCTGGGCCGCAGGGCGTTGAACGCCTTCCTCCGGATCGTGTTCGGCGACGAGCGCGTCTCCACCGTGTCGCTGTCGGTCTACGAGGACAACGCCGGCGCCAGGGCACTGTACGAGAGAACGGGGTTCAGGGTGCGCGGCGCGCGCGAGGGGGCCCGGCGGGCGCTCGTGGTGGAGCTGACGCGGGACGGGGCCCGGCCGCTCCTCTCCGAGTAGCCGCCGCAGGGCTGCACCGCGCCCGTCACTGCGCCCGGCGGCCCGATGATGCTGTGGAGCGGCCGCAGCCGGCCTCACCCCGTGCCCGGCAGCACAGCCGCTTTCAGGCCGCGCCTGCGGCGCACCGCGTCGAAGGCCGCGTGGACATCGCCCAGGGCGAAGCGGTGGGTGACGAGCCCGCCCAGCTCCAGGGCCCCCGACGACAGCAGGCGCACCGCCTCGGCGTAATCGGCGTGGGTGGCGTTCGCCGAACCGAGGACGACGAGTTCGCGGTAGTGGACCAGGTTGGGGTCGATGCTGGCCGAGGCCCCGGCGCTGAACCCCGCGAAGTAGGACACGCGGGCGCCGACGGCGGCGAGTTCCAGTGACGCCCCCGCCAGTTCCGGGGCGCCCACGGCCACGATGACGACGTCGGCCCCGCGGCCCCCGGTGAGGCGGCGCGCTTCGGCGACCAGTTCTGCGCCAGTGGCGGCGGTCGCGTGGGCGGCTCCGAAACGCAGGGCGGGCTCGAGCCTGGCGGGCCTGCCCGAGGCGATGACCCTGGCCCCCGCGCGAGCGGCCAGGGCGCAGTGGATGAGCCCGATGGGCCCGGTGCCCAGGACGGCCACGGTGTCCCCGGCTCCGATGCCGAGGCGGGTGTGGGCGCGCAGGCAGCACGAGAGCGGCTCGGCGAGGGCGAGCAGCGCCGGGTCGGTCTCCCGTTCCACCGCGACGACGCACTGGGCGACTGCGGGGGCGGGGACCAGCAGGTAGTCGGCCAGGCCCCCGTCGACGGTGGTGCCGAACAGGCGCATGTTCTCGCAGACGTTGGCTCGCCCACAGGCGCAGGGGCCGCACGACCCGCACACCCATTCGGGAGCGAGCCCCACCTGCGACCCGACCGCGGGGGCGCCGGGGCGCAGAGCACCGCCGAGTGCCGCGACCCTGCCCGCGATCTCGTGGCCGAGGACGACGCCCGGGGTCACTCCGCGCGTCTTCGCACCCGATTCGATGCGCAAGTCGGTGCCGCAGATCGTCGTGGCCTCGACGGCCAGGAGGACCTCGCCGGGACCGGGCGGGTCGTGAGGACCAGGGAGCCCGGTGATTCGAGCGCGGCCGCGCGCATGGTTGCCATGGGGACAGGGTACGCCACTGCCCGTGCGCGCCCCGCCCCACAAATCGAACACATGTTCGATATTCTGGCGCGGTGAGTGGAACCCGGCCCCGTTACGCGGAATTGCACGCGCACAGCGCCTTCACCTTCCTCGACGGGACGTGCGAGCCCGACGAGATGGTGCGGGCGGCCCACAGCCTCGGCCTCGAGGCCCTCGCGGTGCTCGACGTGGACGGCATGCACTCCGCGGTGCGCACGACCATGGCGGCGCGCGAGGCGGGCCTGCCCATCGTCCACGGCTCCGAACTCACCATCGACGCCTCATCGCTGCGCCCGGTGCTGCCCGGCGCCGGCGGGCGGGGCTGGGGACTGCGCCCCGGCGCCCACGACCCCGGGGTGCGGCTGCCGGTGCTGGCGGCCTCCCCGCGGGGGTACTCCGCCCTGGTCTCGGCGATGAGCGACCACGCGCTGTCACGGCCCGGACGGCGCGACAGCTGCCACCGGCTGGGCGACTTGTCCGGGCGCGCCCGGGACTGGCTGGTCCTCACCGGATCGGGCCGGGGCCCGCTGCGCCGCGCCCTGCGCTCCCACGGCACCGCCGGAGCCAGGCGCGTCCTCGACTCCCTCGTGGAGCTCTTCGGGCGCGACGCCGTCGTGGTGGAGGCGCAGCGCAGGGCCGGTGACGGCCCCGAGGAGGCCGACGCACTGGCCGGCCTGGCGCGCTCGCGGGGCCTGCGCCTCGTGGCGACGACGGGGGCGCGCATGGCGGGCCCCGCCTCGCAGGCCCTGGGGGACGTGCTGGCGGCGGCACGGCTGGGCATGTGCCTCGACGAGGCCGAGGGGCACCTGACGGCGGCGCGGCCCTTCCTGCGCGGCCCGGAGGAGATGGCCCTCATCCACGCCGACCACCCCGGGGCGGTGGCGGCCAGCGCCGACATCGCGCGGGAGGCGGCCTTCGACCTGCGCCTGGTGGCGCCGCGCCTGCCGCGCACGCGCGTGCCCGACGGACACACCCCCGACTCGTGGCTGGCGCGCCTGGCGCACGAGGGCGCCCGCGAGCGCTACGGAGACCGCGAGGAGTCGCCGGGGGCGTGGCGGACGATCGACCACGAGCTGGAGGTCATCGCCTCACTGGGCTTCGCCGGGTACTTCCTCATCGTCAAGGAGATCGTGGACTTCTGCTCCGCGCGGGGGATCCTCTGCCAGGGAAGGGGGTCGGCCGCGAACTCCGCAGTGTGCTACTGCCTGGGGATCACCGCGGTCGACGCCGTGCGCCACCAGCTGCTCTTCGAGCGCTTCCTCTCATCGGCCAGGTCCGGCCCGCCCGACATCGACATCGACATCGAGTCGGGCAGGCGGGAAGAGGTCATCCAGCACGTGTACGACACCTACGGCCGCCACAGGGCAGCGCAGGTCGCGAACGTCATCACGTACCGCCCGCGCTCAGCGATCCGCGACGCCGCGCGGGCGCTGGGCCACTCCCCGGAGCAGGCGGCCGCGTGGTCGAGGGGCGAGGCGCAGGCGCCGCCCCTGGTGGCCCGTGCGGCGGAGGCCCTGGCGGGGCTGCCCCGCCACATGGGCATCCACCCGGGGGGCATGGTGCTCACCGACCAGCCCGTCTCCAGCGTCTGCCCCATCAGCTGGGGGTCCATGCCGGGCCGCAGCGTGCTGCAGTGGGACAAGGAGGACTGCGAGGACGCGGGCCTGGTGAAGTTCGACCTGCTGGGGCTGGGGATGCTCTCGGCCCTGCGCCTGGCCTTCGACCATCTGGCCGGCGCCGGGGCCCCGGAGGGGGAGTCGTGGGGGCGCAGGAGCAGCCCCCTGCTGGGGAGACGGGGGCTCCCCATCGGACTGCACACCCTGCCCCAGGAGGACCCCGGGGTCTACGACCTGCTGTGCGCGGCGGACACGGTCGGCGTCTTCCAAGTGGAGTCGCGGGCGCAGATGAGCACCCTCCCCAGGCTCAAGCCCCGCTGCTTCTACGACATCGTCGTGGAAGTGGCGCTCGTCCGTCCCGGGCCCATCCAGGGCGGATCCGTCAACCCCTTCCTGCGCAGGCGCGCCGGCGAGGAGGAGGTCTCCTACCTGCACCCCCTGCTCGAGCCGGCGCTGGCCAAGACCCTGGGCGTGCCCCTCTTCCAGGAGCAGCTCATGCGGATCGCCGTCGACGCCGCGGGCTTCACCCCGGCGCAGGCGGACCGCCTCCGCCGGGCCCTCGGGGCCAAACGGGGCACCGAGCGCGTGGAGGGGCTGCGCCCGGCCCTGATGGAGGGGATGGGGAGGAACGGGATCGACGCGGCGACCGGCGCGGCCGTCGTCGAACAGCTGAAGGGCTTCGCGGACTTCGGCTTCCCCGAGTCCCACGCATTCTCCTTCGCGCACATCGTCTACGCCTCCGCGTGGCTCAAACTGCGCGCCCCCGAGCACTTCTACGCCGCCCTCCTGGCCTCCCAGCCCATGGGCTTCTACTCGCCCTCCTCCTTGGTGCACGACGCGCTCCGCCACGGGGTGCGCGTGGCCCCGCCCGATGTCAACCACTCGCGCGTGGGGGCAGTAGTGGAGGAGTCGGACGAGGGGGAAGGCGCGCGGGCGGCGGCGCCCGTCCCACAAGCCGTCCCCCTCGACGCCGACCCCCGACTGGCTGTGCGAATCGGCCTGGGCTCCATCGCGGGCCTGGGCGCGGCGGCCGAGCGCACCGCCACCGCCAGGGGGGAGGGCCCCTACTCGTCGGTGGGCGACCTGGCCCGGCGGGCCCGGCTGGGCGAGAAGGACCTCGAGCGCCTCGCCCATGCGGGCGCGCTCGCCTCCCTGGGCGTCTCCCGGAGGGAGGGAATGTGGTCGGCCGGGGCACTGGGAGCACCCCGGGAGCCCCTGGGAGCGGACGGGGGATGGCAGCCCGCCCTGCCGGGGATCGACCCGGCCCCGGCGCCGGACCTGCCCGCCATGGACGCCGTCGAGGAACTGCGCGCCGATACCGAGTCCACAGGCCTGACCACCGGGGACCACCCATTCGCCCTCGTCCGGGCCCACCTGGATCCCGGCGTGCTCCCCATCAGCGCCCTCCACAGCTGCGACGACGGCGCCATCGTGTCCATCGCGGGCCTCATCACCCACCGGCAGAGGCCCCCGACGGCGGCGGGGACCGTCTTCCTCTCATTGGAGGACGAGAGCGGGCTGGTGAACGTCACGTGCGCGGCGGGCATGTGGGCGGCCCACCGCGCAGCCGCCCTGCGCGCACGCGCCGTCGAGGTCCGCGGTCGCCTCGAGCGCCGCGACGGGGCCGTGTGCGTGCGCGCCCACTCCCTGCGGGAAGTCGCCGCCCCCGTCGGCGCCAGGTCCCGCGACTTCCGTTAGACCGGGCCCCCGCCCACGCACAGGGCGGCCAGCTCCTCCATCGTCTCCACCCGCCAGTCCGCCTCGTCCAGGCCGCCCTCGGTGGCGTACCCCCAGCCGACTCCGATGACCGGCAGCCCCGCCTCGTGGGCGCCGCGCACGTCCCACACCGAGTCGCCCACCATGACGGGGCGCGACACGTCCGCCCCGAGGGCGGCCAGGCGCTCCAGCGCCTCGTGGATCACCGTGGTCTTCGTCGACTCCGGGTCCGGCGTGGCCCCGGCGACGACGTCGAAGTACTCCATGAACCCCAGGTGCTCGAACTGGGCGAGGGCCATCGGCGCCTGCTTCGACGTCGCCGTCGCCAGGGCCACGCCCGCGCTCCGCAGCGCGGCGAAGAGGTCCTCGATCCCGTCGAAGGGCCGCGGCTCCAGGAAGCAGTGGGAATAAAGGTCCCGGTACGTGGCGATGAGGCGCTCCAGCAGGGGCGGGGCATAACCCAGGTCCCCGAAGGAGTACCACAGGGGAGGGCCCACATAGGAGCGCAGCCTCTCCCGCTCCGGGACGGGCAGGCCGAAGGACTCCAGGGTCCGCTCGAACGCGCCGACGACCTCGGGCGCGGAGTCCACCACCGTGCCGTCCACGTCGAAAAGGGCGCAACTGAATGTGGTTCCCATGAACACCGCCTCGGTGGGTTGAGTGCTTTCCATGTCACTATCGCCTATTATTCCCGAAAGGAGCGGGCCGCCGCACCAGCGCGCCGAGCACGGAATGGAGGAGATGTGGACGATCGACCGGGGCTCAACCCGATCACGGACCCGGGCAACGACCGCGCCGCCGCCTGGCGCGTGTTCTTCGAGGCATCCGGGCGCCTCCAGGGGATCCTCGAGACGCGCCTCAAGCGCACCTTCGGCGTGACGATGCCCGACTACAACATCCTCCTGGCCCTGTGGGAAGCCCCCAAGCACCGACTCCGCATGGGGGAGCTGGCCGACAAAGTCGTCTACTCGCCCTCCCGCGTCACCTACCTGGTGTCGAACCTCTCACGCGACGGCTGGGTCGAGCGCGTCCCCTCAGCCATCGACCGGCGCGGCTACGACGCGTGCCTGACCACCCAGGGCGTCGAAACAGTCCTGGCCGCCACGGAACTGCATCAGCAGACGGTGCGCGAGTACCTGTTGGACGGCATGACCGACGACGACATCGGGGCCATTGTCAAGGTGTTCTCCACGCTGGATTCGCGCCTCAAGGGCTCCTTCGCGCGCGAGCGCAAGCGCAAGCGCTGAGGCCCCTGTCGGGCCGCCCCGCCCGATTGGCGCGGCGCGAAACAAACGTGTTAGAGTTCTTCTCGCTTGCGGACGACACGTCGTCCGGGCCGCCTGCGCGGGTGGCGGAATAGGCAGACGCGCTAGCTTGAGGTGCTAGTCCTCATTTTACGAGGGTGGGGGTTCAAGTCCCCCTCCGCGCACGAGAAAAGTGCCCCGGGGCCGGAAGGCTCCGGGGCTTTCCCGTAGAGCAGTGGGCGCGGCCCGGAGGGAGTGCGGATGCGCATCGACATGTGGATGGACACCGCCTGCCCGTGGTGCTACCTGGGGCTGCGCCACCTGCGCGCGGCCCTGTCCGCATTCCCCCATGCCGGCCAAGTCGAGGTCGTCCTGCGCGCCCACGTGCTCGAACCCGACCTGGAGGGCCCCGTCGACGCGCCCCGCGCCGCCCACCTCGCCCGGACCACGGGGATGGGGCCGGAGGCGGTCGCCGAGGAGGACGAGCGCCTGCGCGCCCTGGGGCGCGCCGAGGGGGTCGTCTTCGACTTCGAGTCCCTCGTCGTGGCACCCACCTCCCGGGCCCACCGCCTCATCGCCGCGGCGGGGGAGGCCGACATCGACGCGGGCACCACAACGGGGCCGGGCACCGCCCACCTCAAAGCCGCCGAGGCCATTATGCGGGCGCACTTCGAGATGGGGCTCGACGTGTCCGACCCCGACGTGCTCATCGGCTGCGCCCAGGACATCGGGCTCGGCGCCGCCGTCGCGGCGGGCGCCCTGGCGGACGGGCGCTGGGCCTCCCAGGTCTACTCCGACCACCAGATGGGCGTGGGCATGGGCGTCAACGCCCTCCCCACCTACATCCTCGACTCGCGCTTCGTCGTCCAGGACCGCCTGAGCGCGACAGCCATGGCCAACGTGCTCACGACCGCGTGGGAGCACTCGCGAAAGGACGGACAATGAGAGCCATCGAACCGCTGACCGTGCCCGGGCCCGGGATAGAGCTGGTCCCGATGGGGGAGGAGTTCATCGACCCGATGACGACTGTCCTCCAGGACCGCGCCTACTCGTGCTTCACCACGATCCCGTGGCCCTACGAGCGCTCCATGGCCGAGGCGAACGTCGCCGCCACTGCGGAGAGCTGGGAGCGGGGCGGCTGCGACTGGGCGATCGTGGGGGAGGGGACCGGGGAGTTCCTCGGCAGGATCGAGCTGCGCCCCGCCACCCTCATCCCGGACTGCCTCGAACTGGGGTACTTCACCGCCAAGGACCACTGGGGGGAGGGAGTGATGACCAGGGCCGTCGCCCTCGCCCTCGACACCGCCTTCACGGCCATGGGCGCCACCCGCGTCCAGTGGTACGGCAACGAGGGCAACTGGGGGTCGTGGAAGGCGGTATGGCGCAACGGGCTGCGCCGCGAGGGCGTCCAGAGGCGCGCGGGGAAGCGGCTGTGGGCAGCGGGCATCCTCGCCACGGACCCGCGCGAGCCCGACACCCCGTGGGACGGGCCCGGCGCCGGGGCGCCCGCTGCCCTGGACCCCGGCCGCCCCATGGGCCTGGTCCGCCAGTTCCACCAGACGTACTCGATGCCCGACCGCCTCGCCGAGCACGCGGCGCCCACCCTGGACTACGAGCGCCTCGGCATGCGGGTCGCGCTGGTCAGCGAGGAGTACGCCGAGCTCATCGGCGCCGTCTACGGCCCCACCGCCCGCTCCCTGGTCGAGGAGGCCGCCCGGGCGGCCGCGGGCGCCGACGAGGGGGTCCGCGACGTGGTGGAGGCCGCCGACGCCCTGGCCGACTTGGTCTACGTGGTCTACGGGATGGCCATCGAGTCCGGCATCGACCTGGACCGGGTCCTCGCCGAGGTCCAGGCCTCGAACCTGTCCAAACTCATGCCCGACGGCACAGTGCGGCTGCGCGAGGACGGAAAGGTCCTCAAGGGCCCCGGCTTCTTCCCGCCCGACGTGCGCCGCGCCCTGGGACTGGACGGCGCCGGCTGACGCGCCCGCGGCCGCCCTCGGCGCCCTCCGCGCGCTCCTCGCGGGCGCGGCGCGGGGTCCCAAGCGGGACCGGGTCCGCCATGACACAATGGTCACGGTCCGAACGAAGGAGGATGGACATGGCACGCGTTGCGATCATCGGCGGCGGATACGGCGGCGTCACGGTCGCGAAGGGACTCGACCCCCTAGCGGACGTGGTCCTGATCGAGCAGAAGGACCAGTTCGTGCACCACGCCGCGGCCCTGCGCGCGGCAGTCGACTCCGTGTGGGAGCAGGCGATCTTCATGCCCTACACGAACCTCCTGTCCCATGGGGAGGTCGTGAAGGGGACCGTGTCGAAGGTCGAGGGAACGACCGTCCACGTCTTCGGGCGCGAGCCCATCGAGGCGGACTACGTGGTGCTCGCGACCGGTTCGAGCTACCCCTTCCCCGCCAAGTACTCCTCCTACAGGTCCGGCGTGGCCAAGGCCCGCCTCGAGCAGCTGCACGAGAACCTGGAGGGCGCGCGCTCGGCGTTGGTCGTCGGCGGCGGCACCGTGGGCATCGAGTTGACCGGTGAGCTCGCCAGTGCCTTCCCCGACCTGGAGATCACCATCGTCGAGAAGTGCGACGAGATCCTGTCCACGCCCGGTTACTCCCCGGGCCTGCGCGCCGAGATCGGCGAGCAGCTCGCGCAGCTGGGTGTCCGCGTCGTCACCGGATCCGAACTGGCCTACCTGCCCCCGCAGAACGTGGGCGACCTGGCGCACTTCATGGTCGAGACGAAGAACGGCGAGGCCGTCGAGGGCGATATCTGGTTCCAGTGCTACGGCGCGCGCCCCGTGACGGGGTTCCTGTCGGGCACCGCCTTCGAGCCGCTGCTGCACCCCAACGGCACCATCGCCGTTGAGCCGACCCTGCGGGTCAAGGGCTATGACAACGTCTACGCCGTCGGGGACATCACCGACGTCCGCGAGTCCAAGCGGGCCGACGCCGCGCGCCAGCAGGCCCGCGTGGTCATCGCGAACATCTCCGCCCAGCTGGAGGGGGAGGAGCCCGACACCACCTACGAGCCCACGAAGGAATGGGTGATCCTGCCGCTGGGCCCTGCGATGGGGGCCTCCCAGCTGCTCGACTCCGACGGCGCGGTGCGCATCCTCGGCGCGGAGCAGACCGCGGAGATCAAGGGCACCGACCTGATGGTCTCCGTTATCCGTTCGCAACTCAACCTGCCATGACGGCGGGCCGCAGCCAGTAGGATTGACACCATGACAACGGATCCTCGACGCGCCCTCACGAGGCTGCTCAACGCGTTCGAAAACCACTTCGACATCGCCCGGGACGGCGGGGAAGTGGACGAGGACACCCTGGTGGCCGCCGAGGAGGCGCTGCGCGACGCGTTCTTCACCTACGACGACCAGCTCTTCACCCGTTACGGCGTCGAGCTGCCCTTCGACTTGCTCGACGATGAAGACGACTACGACGACGAGTTCGACGATGACGATGACGACCTGGAGGACGACGAGTTCGTGGACGTCGACGACTGACGGATCCGCGCCCGGTGGGGCCGTCACCTCCTGCGGCGCTCGCGCACCCGCACTGAGATGCGGATGGGCGTGCCCGCGAAACCGAATGCCTCGCGCAGGCGCCGCTCGATGAAACGCCGGTACCCGGGGTCCAGGAAGCCCGTCGTGAACAAGACGAAACGGGGGGGCTTGGAGGAGGCCTGGGTGCCGAAGAGGATGCGCGGCTGCTTCCCGCCCCGCAGGGGGTGCGGGTGGGCGGCCACCAGCTGCCCGAGGAAGGCGTTGAGATGGCCGGTGGGGATGCGCGTCTGCCAGCCCTCCAGAGCCGTGTCCAGTGCCCGCACGATCCGGTTCGTGTGCCACCCGGTCTTGGCCGCCAGGTTGATGCGCGGAGCCCACTGGATCTGCACGAGGTCCCGCTCCAGCTCGCCCCGGAGCGCGCGCTGGCGCTCCTCGTCGACCAGGTCCCATTTGTTCGTGACGACCACCAGGGCGCGCCCGGCGTCGATGACCTGCTGGACGACGCGCACGTCCTGCTCGGTGAGGGGCTCGGAGCCGTCGATGAGGACCAGGGCGACCTCGGCCTTCTCGATGGCCGCCTGCGTGCGGATGGAGGCGTAGTAGTCCGCGCCGGTCGTGCGGTGCATCTTGCGGCGGATCCCGGCGGTGTCGACGAACCACCAGGAGCGCCCGTCGAGCTCGATGAGCTCATCGACCGGATCGCGGGTGGTGCCGGCCAGCTCGTTGACGACGACGCGCCGGGACCCGGCCAGCGCGTTGAGCAACGACGACTTCCCGACGTTGGGGCGCCCCACCAGGGCGACGCGCCTCGGCCCGCCCGAGGGCTGGGCGGGGGCGTGCGCCGACTCGTCGGGCAGCACGGCGGCGACGGCGTCGAGCAGGTCCCCCATGCCCCTCCCGTGCAACGCGGACACCGGGTGGGGCTCGCCCATGCCCAGGCCCCACAGGTAGGCGGCGTCCGCTTCCTGCACCGCGGAGTCGACTTTATTGGCCGCCAGGACCACGGGCTTGCGCTTCGCGCGCAGCATCGTAACGATCCTCTCGTCCGATGCTGTGACTCCGACGGTGGCGTCCAGCACCAGCACGACCGCGTCGGCCAGGTCGACGGCGGTCTCCGCCTGCTCGGCAACCGCGCGGTCCAGGCCCTTGACGTCGACTTCCCATCCGCCCGTGTCCACGAGGGTGAAGTCGCGGCCCGCCCACTCGGCGGGGTAGGAGACGCGGTCGCGGGTGACGCCCGGTGTGTCCTGGACGACGGCCTCGCGCCTGCCGAGGATGCGGTTGACCAGCGTCGATTTTCCGACGTTGGGCCGCCCGACGACGGCGAGGACCGGGAGAGCGGGCCGGGTGCCCGCGTCGTCGTCCTCCGACAGGGGGGAATCGAGCAGCGCCAGATCCTCCTCGTCCAGTTCGAACTGGTCGAGGGAGGCGCGCATTGCCCGCGCGCGGGCCTCGTCGTCCTGCCCGCTGCCCTCCCCGGGCGCGGCCGGGGCGCCTTCCGCTTCGGTTCCGTGAATGGGGTAGTGCTCGCTCACCGGCCCAGTTTACGTGGAAATCCCGCCCTGGGCGCGGGGCGGGGCGGCGGCGCGCCGCCTCACACGTGGGAGCGCAGGTCGCATTCGAGTACCTCGCGGGCGACGGGCACGTCGTTGTAACGGTGCTTGATGCCCTCGACCTCCTGGTACCATTCCGCGCCCTTGCCCGTGATGATCACCGTGTCGCCCGGCTGGGCGGCCAGGATCGCGCGGCGCACGGCGTCCCGCCTGCACGTCCTCACCTCGGTGACGTCCGCCATGGAGGGCCGCTGGGAGGCGATGCCCCTGAGCAGGTAGTCGCGGATCGACTGGGGGTCCTCGGTGCGCGGGTTCTCGTCGGTGACCCACAGGACGTCCGCCCCCGCCGCGGCGATCCCGGCCAGTTGCTCGCGCTTGGAGGCGTCGCGGTCCCCGTCGGTGCCGAACACGATGTGCACCCGGCCGGCGGTGAGCTCGCGCGTGGAGCGCAGGGTCCACTCAAGCGCCTCCGAGGTGTGCGCGTAGTCGACGACCACCAGCGGCTGGTTGCCCGGCTCGGGGTTGACCTTCTCCATCCGCCCCGGGATCTGGGGGGCGGCCTCCAGTGCGCGCAGAGCCCCGTCGAGGGGGATGCCCGCGGCCACGGCGGACACCAGGGCGACGGCGGTGTTCTGGACGTTGACCTCGCCCAGGATCGGCATGCGGACCTCGTGTCCCGTCCCGTCCGGGTCCACCAGAGTGAAGACGGTGCGGCCGATGGACGGGTCGGGGTGGGCGCCGCGCACGCGCCAGTGCGCGGGGGCGTCCGTCAGGGCCGACACGGTCGTGACGGGGATCGGGGCGGAGCCGGCGAGGCGCCGGCCCCACTCGTCGTCGACGCACACGACTGCGCGCTTGGCGTGCTCGGGTGTGAACAGCAGTGCCTTCGCGTTGAAGTACCCCTCCATGTCCCCGTAGTAGTCCAAGTGGTCGTGCTGCAGGTTCGTGAAGGCGGCGACATCGAAGACGACGCTGTCGACGCGGTGCAGGCTCAGGGCGTGCGCGGAGGTCTCGATGACCGCCGCACCCGCCCCGCACTCGCGGGCCAGGGCGAGGAAGCGCTGAACGACGGGGGATTCGGCGGTGGTGCGCTCGGCCTCGAAGGACACCGGCCCCACCTGGGTCTCCACAGTGCCGCACAGCGCGGCCCGCGGGTGGGCGGCCGCCAGGGCGGCGCGCATCAGGTAGGAGGTCGTGGTCTTGCCGTTGGTCCCCGTCACCGCCAGAGTCACGAGGCCGCGGGCGGGCTGGCCGTAAACGGCGGCGGCCAGGGCCGCCACGTGGGAGCGCGGGTCGTCGACGACGACGACCGGCAGCCCGAGGCCCTCGGCGGTGGCCCGGCTGGCCCCGGCGGCGTCGGTGAGGACCGCGACGGCCCCCGCCTCCTTCGCGGCGTGGGCGAAGCGGATCCCGTGCTGGGACAGACCGGGGATCGCGACGAAGAGCCACTGGGGCTCGCAGTCGTCGGAGGAGACGGTGACGCCCGTGATTCGCGTGCCCAGCTCCGCCCAGTCGGTCTCGGCGCCGTCGGGGCCGTAGACGGCGCGCACGGCGGAACCGGGGAGGACCTTGGCCAGGGGCACGGCGGAGGTGGAGGGGCGGATGTCTGTCACGGAGCTCATGGCCCCCACTCTAGTGCCTATTGCGGGCGGTCAACGTGTCGCGATGCGCTGGCGCACCGCCCCGGGCATTAGAATAGGGCTATGCAGATCCTGTCACGCAGCGAAGCATCTGACCGAAGTGAGAACATTCAGCTCTCCTCCGTCGACGTCACGGTGGATGTCTCCGGCGCGCCGGAACTCGCTCGCGAGGACTACCCCGTCACATCGCGCTTGGCGCTCACCACCGCCAGCCCCCGTCTGTTCATCGACGTCGTCGGCCGGGTGGACGCCGTGCGGATCGACGGGGAGGACCACGTTTTCACCGCGGAGGAGGACCGTGTCTGGATCGACGGCGTCCCCACGGGCGCCCCCGTCGAGATCGAGGTCGACGCGCGCTGCCGGTACTCGCGCACCGGCGAGGGACTGCACCGCTACCAGGATCCCGAGGACGGGCTGGTCTACCTGTACACGCAGTTCGAGCCCAACGACGCCCACAGGGCGTGGCCCTGCATCGACCAGCCCGACGCCAAACCCCGGTGGACCTTCCATGTCACCGCCCCGGCGGGGTGGGTCGTCTCCTCCAACGGGCCCCTGGACGCCTCCGCGGAGCAGCCCGGGGCCCCGGACTCAGTGCGCCACGACTTCGGGACGACACCGCCACTGTCCAGCTACATCACCGCCCTCGTCGCGGGCCCGTGGGCGGTCGTCGACGGCGGCCACTGGCAAGGAGGCGCGGCCGACGGCGACCGCGCGGACCTGCGCCTGCGGCTCATGTGCCGCAAGGCGCTGGAGCCCTTCATCGATTCCGACGACATCCTGGAGGTGACCCGCGCGGGCCTGGACTTCTACCACGCGCGCTACGGGACCACCTTCCCGTGGGGCACCTACGACCAGGTGTTCGTGCCCGAGTACAACCTGGGCGCCATGGAGAACCCCGGTTGCGTGACCTTCAACGAAACCTACCTGTCGCGCACGGCCCCCACCCGCTCCGAGCGCCAGCGCCGCGCCAACACGATCCTGCACGAGATGTGCCACATGTGGTTCGGCGACCTGGTGACCCCCGCGTGGTGGGACGACCTGTGGCTCAAAGAGTCCTTCGCGGAGAACCAGGGCGCCACGGCCGCCGCAGAAGCGACCCGCTACAAGGGGGAGTGGGCGAGTTTCGCGGTGAACCGCAAGGCCTGGGCCTACGAGCAGGACCAGATGCCCACCACGCACCCCATCGCCGCGGACATCCCCGACGTGGCGGCCGCCAAGACCAACTTCGACGGCATCACCTACGCCAAGGGGGCCGCCGTGCTCAAGCAGCTGGTCGCTTGGGTGGGCGAGGACGCCTTCTACGCCGGCGCCCGGCGTTACTTCCAGGACCACGCCTTCGGCGCGACCCGCCTTGGGGATCTGCTCGCCGCCCTCGAGGCCGCCTCGGGGCGGTCCTTGGAGCAGTGGAAGAACGCGTGGCTGGAGACCACCGGCCCCTCCGTCCTCTCCGCGTCGTGGTCCACCGGCCCCTTCGGCGAGGTCACCGACTTCACCCTGCACCAGAGCGGCGGGGCCAGCGGCGGCGTCCTGCGCCCCCACAGGCTCGTCGTCTCCACGTGGAAGTTCGGCGGCGGGTGCTTGGAGGCCACGCACAGCTTCGACGTGCGCATCGAGGGGGAGTCGGCCCCCATCGACCCGGAGGGGGCCCTCGCCCACCCGGGCGGGGCCGCCGAGGTGGACATGGTGGTCGTCAACGACCAGGACCTCACCTACGCAGTGTCCCGCCTCGATCCCCATTCCACGGACGTGGCGCTCGCCTACGTCGGCACCTGCCCGGAGGCGATCACCCGGGCCGTCGTCTGGGCGGCGCTGTGGAACGCGCTGCGCGACGGACTGGTGGATCCCCGGCGCTTCGTCCGGTCCGCCCTCGTCGCAGTCGAGTCCGAGGCCGAGCCAGCCGTGCGCGACCGCCTGCTCGCGCTCGCCCGCACCGCCATCCGCGACTACCTGCCCGGCGGCGCCCGCCAGGGCCTGCGCGAGCTCCTGTCCGCCGCGACGATCCGCTACGCGCGCGAGACCGGGGACGAAGACGCCGAGCGGGCCTTCACCCGCGCTTTCATCACCGAGTTCGAGGCCTACGGCCCCGCCGTCTTCACGGAGGCCGTGCGCGGGTACGCGGAGGGCGACGACACCGACCTGGCGTGGCGCGCCCGGTGCGCCCTGGCCGCACGCGGCCTGGTGGACGCCGATAGCATCACCGCGTGGCGGGACGCGGACGGGTCGGGCGAGGCGCGCCGCCACGCCGCCCGCGCCCTGGCCTCCCTGCCCGACGCCGGCTCGCGGGCCGCCGCGTGGGAGTCCGTGTTCTCCGGCGGCCTTTCCAACGACATCCTCTCGGCCACACTGGCGGGGCTGGCCGCCTCCTCGTGGGAGGGCGAGGCCGGCACCGGCGCGGCCATCGACCGGATGGAGGAGTTCTGGCAGTCCCACACGATCGGGATGTCGCTGCGCTACGTGCGCGGCGTGCTCGCCGCGGGCCTCGACATCGACAGGCCCGGCACCATCGCCCAGACCCTCGACGCACTGCGCGCCTGGCTCGACTCGCACGAGGGGGCGCCGGCCTCCACGACCACTTGGCCCACCGCCTGTGGGAACGCGCCTACCGCGCTTTCTGGGCGGTCCCGCGCGGACTGCACGCCGTGCTGCTGGTCATATGCATGGTCCTGGGATTCGCCCTGGTCACGCAGGTGCGCTCGCAGCGCCAGGACCCCATCGACTCCCTGTCCGAGCAGGACCTCGTGGTCCTCCTCGACGAGCTCACCACCCAGGAGCGGGGGCTGCGCACGAGGCGCACCGACCTGCAGGACCGGCTCAGCGCCCTGCAGAACGCCGCTTCCCAGCAGGAGGCCCGCGACCAGGCCGCCCAGAACGCCCAGCTGCAGGCGGAGATCAACGCCGGCACCGTCGCAGTCCACGGGCCGGGCGTCATCATGCGGATCTCGGATCCGGCGGGGGCGCTCACGACCGCGCAATTCGTCATGACGCTGGGGGAACTGCGCAACGCCGGGGCCGAGGCCATCGAGCTGAACGGCAACCGCCTGTCCACGCGCTCGTCGTTCACCAGCGCGGACGGGCGGATCAGCGTCGACGGCACGGCCATCGACCCGCCCTACGAGTGGAGGGTGATCGGCTCGTCGCAGACGATATCGACGGCGCTGGAGATCCAGGCCGGCTCCGCCTCGCAGATGCGCGCCAAGGGCGCCGTGGTGTCCATCGCCCCCGTCGACGACGTGGTCATCGACTCCCTGGCGGTGCCGCTGAGCCCGCAGTACGCGTCCTTCGGCTGAGGCCGCAATTCCCGTCGGCGGACGGCCCGGTGGCTATGCCCTCCGCCCCCATGCCCGTTACACTGGAAACAAGCAACGGAAACAGCCTTCGACAACGTAAATTACGGAGCCCGCCATGGAACCCCAGCAAGACTTCGATCCTACAGCGACATCGGTTTTCGGCATCACGCCCGTCCCCGATGACAGCGAGGAAACGCCGGTGGTCCTGTCTGCCAGGGACCGCGAGGCGGTCAGCGCCCTTCCTGCCGGTTCCGCGCTCCTCATCGTCCAGCGCGGCCCCAACACGGGCGCCCGCTTCCTGCTGGACCCGAACGTGACGAACGCCGGGCGCTCGCCCAAGGCCGACATCTTCCTCGACGACGTCACCGTCTCGCGCAAGCACTGCCAGTTCATCGCCGACAACGGCGGGCACATCGTCCGCGACTCCGGCTCCCTCAACGGCACCTACGTCAACCGCGAGCGGGTCGATCAGGCGTGCCTGAGCGCGGGCGACGAGGTGCAGATCGGCAAGTACCGCCTCACCTACCAGCCCTCGCCCCACGAGGCGTGAGGGGCGCTATGGCGAACGCGGCCCGCGCCTTCGAGCCGATCGACGACGAGGCGTCCCCCGGTCGGGGCTCCGGCCCCTGGCCCCACGGCGCGAGCAGGGCGCCGGCGTTCTCCATCGGCAGGGTCGTTGAATCGTTGAGGTCCGAGTTCCCCGCCGTTACGCTGTCGAAGATACGGTTCCTGGAGGACCAGGGCCTCGTGCGCCCGGCGCGGACCGGGGCCGGCTACCGCAAGTACTCCGAGGCGGATGTCGAGCGCATTCGTTTCGTGTTGACCGAGCAGAGGGACTCCTTCACGCCCCTGCGCGTGATCGGCGAGAAGCTGGCGGCCCTCGACGCCGGGCACGACCTCGGCCCCTCCCGCAAGGCGCAGGTGGTCGCATCGGAGGGAAGGGTCGTGTCCACGCAGGGCAGGCGCTTCATCCCCGCCTC
The DNA here is from genome assembly GCF_000429245.1 of Schaalia georgiae DSM 6843. Classification (GTDB taxonomy): domain Bacteria; phylum Actinomycetota; class Actinomycetes; order Actinomycetales; family Actinomycetaceae; genus Pauljensenia; species Pauljensenia georgiae. Next base: position 129,268 of record NZ_AUBM01000008.1, on the reverse strand, counting down.
CGACCTGTGCGACCTGACTGGCGTGGATGTCGATACTGTGACGCGGTACGCGCGCCTGGGTCTTATCACCCCGGACCTGGCCGGGTACTTCCCCTCGCGGTGCGTCCAAGTGGTCGCCCTGCTCGCCCGGATCGAGTCCCTGGGCGTGGACGCGCGCGTCCTGCGCACCGTGCGCACGGGAGCCGACCGCAACGCCGACATCATCGACCAGGCGGTCTCCTCGACGCGCGCCCGGGGCCGCAGCGCCGACAAGGAGAGGGCCTCGGCGCGCTCCCTGGAGCTGGGGGAGGCCGTGGCCGACCTGCACCGGGAACTGCTGCGCGTGTCCCTGTCCCAACTCGCCGAATAGGCGAGTGAGTTTCAACCTATAGTTGAGGGTGAGGCCCTCCGCGTGGGTCGTTGACCCGGTGGGTGCGAGCCTCTAGCGTATTAAATGGATCAAGAACGTGAACACAAGGAGCCATCAGTGAGTGCCGAGCCTTTACACGCCGACGCCGCGCGGCAGGGCATGCTCTTCGGCGACCCCCTCGAAGGGCTCGACACCGACGACATGGGCTACAGGGGCCCCGTCGCCTGCTCCGCCGCCGGGATCACCTACCGCCAGTTGGACTACTGGGCGCGCACGGGCCTGCTGCAGCCCTCCATCAGGGCCGCCCGCGGCTCGGGCTCCCAGCGCCTGTACTCCTTCAAGGACATCCTGGTCCTCAAGATCGTCAAGAGGCTGCTGGACGCGGGCGTGTCCCTCCAGCAGGTCCGGGTCGCAGTGGGCACCCTGCAGAACAGGGGAGTGGACGACTTCGCCTCCATCACGCTCATGAGCGACGGCGCATCCGTCTACGAGTGCACCTCCACCGACGAGGTGATCGACCTGCTCCAGGGCGGGCAGGGCGTCTTCGGCATCGCCGTCGGGCGGGTCTGGCGCGAGGTCGAGGGCTCACTGGCGGAACTGCCGATCGAGCGCCCGGACGACGAGGGGGCCTTCGTCGATGAGCTCGCCGAGAGGCGCAGGCAGAGGATGTCCTCGGCCTCTTGAGATCCGCGCCGCCAAGCGGCGCCGCACCCCGATCGCCCATGCGCCCGTCGGCACCGCTCCGGCGGGCGCCGCCGTCCCTGCGCCTGGCCGCACCGTGCGATGGCAACAGGCCAGTGAAGAGCCGGGTGGAACCCAGCCAGCGGCCACGAGGGGCTGCCGGGACCGCGCGACCAGTGGGCGGCGGTCAGTAGCGCATTGGACGCGAACAGGCCGGTGCCCGCAGATCCGCTCTCCGGGCACCGGCCTCCGGCGCTCCATTGCGCTGACTACCTGCCGAGCTCCTTACGGACCGTGTAGCCCGTCCCGGTGTCCCGGATCTCGACGGTCACGATCCCGTTCTCGTCCACCCAGTAGTGCTCCTGGATGAGCGGCCCCTCGTCCGTGCGCACGACCTCGACGGAGGACAGATCCGCGTCCGAGTCCTGCAGGGCGCGGTCGAAGGGGAAGTAGACGTCGCCGCACGGGTGGATGTCGCCCCGGGGGACGCCGGCCTCGTCGGCCGACGTGTACTCGACGAAACGGAAGAAGCCGACGTTGTGGGCGGCCAGGTACTGGCGGCTCAGGCCCGCGCTCTGTCCGGGCGTCCTGCCCATGTCCGGAGTGAGCAGCGTGTCGAAGGAGACGGTGGAGCCCGACGAGAGCTCGCGGAAGACGCCGACGCCCCTCGACAGCTGCTCGCGGACGGTGAACCCCGAGTCGGGGTCGGCGCCGATGGCCAGCCCGATCGCGGTGGACGCCGCGGTGTGGGGGGAACGGTGGACGCGGCGCCCGAAGCGCTCGCGGAGCACCCGCGAGATCAGGGGCAGCTGGGAGCCGCCGCCGACGACGTAGAGGCCGGCCACGTCGGGGCCGAGCTGGCCGACGCCATCGACCGGGGTGAGCAGGGGCTCCAGGGCGTCGATGGTGGAGGCGACCAGCGGGGTCGCCGCCTCGTAGAAGGCGGTGACGGGGATCGTCACCTGCTGGTCGTCGATGGTGACCGTGATCTGGCGCGACTGGGGGATGAGGGCCTCTTTCGCGGCGCGCGCGTCGTCGAGCAGGGCGGCCCAGCGCTGCTCGCCGAGGCGGGCGGAGTCCGTGCCCGCGGCCGTGGCGAGCAGATTGGCCAGGATCGTGTCGAAGTCGTCCCCGCCGACCAGGTTGAGGCCGCGCGAGCCCAGGACCTCGTGGCGCCGCCCCGATGCCTCGACGAGCGAGGCGTCGAAGGTGCCCCCGCCGAGGTCGTAGACGAGGACGCTCGTCCGCTTGGAGTTGAGAGTGCCCGCGTGGCGGTGCGTGTACTCGAAGCCGGCGGCGGAGGGCTCGTTGAGCATCGTGGTGACGTCCCAGCCGGCGTTCTTGAACGCCTCCAGGGTGAGGAAGCGCTGACCGGACCACGCGTGCGCGGGGACGCCGACCGCGACCTCCAGGGGCTCGGACTTCTTCACGCGCGACACCGACGAGCCGGTGCGCACGCAATCGGCGACGTGGGCGAGGAAGCGGGTGAGCACGTCCATGAGCTCCACGTCGCGGTAGCCCAGCCGTATCGAGGTGGACGCCGTGACGTCCGGGTCGGCGAGGAACCGCTTGAAGGAGCGGATGTGCGGGGCGCCCGCCCGGGCGGCCCGGTCGGCCTCGAACCCGAAGACCAGTCTGCCGTCGTCGAAGGCGACCACCGAGGGAATGTAGTCCCGGGTGTCGGCGCCGTCCTCGAAGGACACGACGGGGTAGTTGCCTCTGTCAGCGACGGCGACTGTGGTTGTCGTCGTTCCAAAATCCACGCCACATTTCATGCCATAAGGTTAGCCCCCGCAGAGCGCCGCGACTAGGACTTGGGGCGGCACAATCTCACGTTTCCTAGTAACCCCACGGCTGCGACGAGCGCGCACGCGACGAGGAAGTAGGCCACGGCGGCAACGGCATCGACGACGTAGTGGTTGCCCGTGGCAATGATGGACGCGATCGTCACGAGGGGGTGCAGGGCCAGGAGCGCGCGCTGCCACGCGCGCTTCCACACGAACGCCCCCAGGGCGACTGCCACCCATACCGCCCAGCCCGTGTGCATCGAGGGCATCGCGCCGTAGGGATTGGCGAGGGCGCCGAAGGCACTGGAGTACGCGGACGTGTGGCGCGCCACAGCGTCGACAATGCCATTGCCCTCGACGAGGCGCGGGGGCGCCAGGGGATAGGTCCAGTAGGTGACGAGCGCCCCGCCCGTCATGACGAACAGCGCGTTGCGGGCCTGGTGGTAGCGGTCGGGCCTGCGCCACCACATGATGGCGAGCGCGGCGGCCGTGAAGGTGAAGAAGGACACGGCGTACTGCAGGGACGCCACCTGGGCGATCAGCGGGCGCGCGACGAGCCACTGGTTGGCCGCCAGCTCGATGTCGATGCCGATCCGCGCCTCGAAGGACGCGACCTGGGCGGCGTGGGCCATGGCCGCCTCGCGCGTGACCGGTGCGAGGAAGCAGGCCACGGAGTACGCGCAGCAGCAGCCCATGAGCATCAGGGCCTCGAGGACCGCCGGCCTCCAGTGCCGCCCGATGGGGGCGGACGGCCGGGTGGATGCGTCTGTCATGCGGTCAACTGTACTGGTCGGCGGCCAGTGGGGCGGACCGCCACGGCGGGGCGGGGCCGCCCCGCCGAATCTGACATAATGTACATTATCGGATCGGAGTGCGGGGAATGAGGGCGCCGGCCCGGCGGACAGGGGCACGCCCCGCCGACGAGTCCGGTAGAATCGAAGGGTTCACCATCAGCCCCCAGGAGGCAAACCATGGCAGACCGCGCACTGCGTGGCATGCAAATCGGCGCCAAGTCCCTCGAGTCCGAGGACGGAGTGGTGTTCGCCGACCGTTTCATCGTCCGGTACCTGTGCCCCAAAGGGCACGAGTTCGAGGTGACCCTGTCGACCGAGGCCACCGCGCCTCCCACGTGGGAGTGCCGCTGCGGGCGCAGCGCCGAGCTGCTCGGGGAAACCGACGAGGACGACGACGCCAAGCCCGCCAAGCCGCAGCGCACCCACTGGGACATGCTGCTCGAACGGCGCTCGATGGCCGAGCTCGACCAGGTGCTCGCCGAACAGCTGGCGGCGTACCGCGAGGGGCGCCTGCGCCCCGAGGGGCACTACCGCAAGGGGTGAGCCCCGCTCGCTCAGCGGCCCACGAGGCGGCGGGCGGCCCCGGCCAGACGGCCGAGGCCGCCTTTCGTCACCATGACGAGCTCCTCGACGAAGATCGCGCCCGACAGCTTCGACTCGCCGGACATGCGCTCGTCGAAGGTGATCGGCGCCTCGACGATGCGGGCGCCGCGCGCCCCCTCCGCCTGCGTCATCTCCACCTGGAAACCGAAGCCCGTGGTCGACACCTCCGTCAGGACCCCGCTGTCGCGCAGGAACGAGGCGCGGTGCAGGCGCATGCCGGCGGTCGCGTCCCTGACGGGCGTCCCCAGGCAGAATCTGACATAACGGTTTCCCGCCTTCGATAGCAGGACCCTTTTGCGGGACCACCCGTTGACCCTGCCCCCGCGCACCCACCGGGAGCCGATCACCAGGTCCGGTCGGTCCGGGCCGCCCATGCGCGCCACCAGTTTGGGCAGGTCCTCGGGGCGGTGCGACCCGTCGGCGTCCATCTGCGCCACGAAGTCGTAGCCCCGTTGCAGCGCCCACCCCATCCCCTCCACGTAGGCGGTCGCCAGACCCGACTTCGACGGCCGGTGCAGGCAGTGGATCCGCCCGTCCCCCTGGGCCAGGGAGTCCGCCCACTCCCCCGTCCCGTCCGGCGAGGAGTCGTCCACGATGAGCAGGTGCGCAGCGGGCAGGGCCGCCCACACGCGCTCGACGACCACGGGCAGGGTCTGGCGCTCGTTGAACGTGGGGATGACGATGACGAGTCCCGAGCCGTCGTTGCCCGGAGCCCGCCGCGGGGATGAAGAATGTGACATGGGTTCAATCATCTCCGTTTTCTTCCTCCCGCGCATCCCCGGCCGCCCTCGCCGCGGCGGCCCGCACGATGCGGGCGCGGACCGCGGAGGCGAGGAGCAGCGCCCCCGCCAGGACCATGGCGGCGCGGGCGGGCAGCGCGCCCATGCGCGCCGCGGGCGTGAGGGACGTGCGCAGCGGCACCGTCTCGACCATGCTCGCCGCGCTCATCACCGCCGTGGACGCCTGAACGGAGCCGTCGGGCCGGATGACCGCCGACACGCCCGTCGTGGACGCCTGGACCGCGCTGCGCGAGTACTCCATGGCGCGCATGCGCAGCAGCTGCGCCTGCTGGGCGGATTCTGCGGAGGACTCGAAGAGGTAGTTGTTCGACGGCGTGATGATGACCTGCCCGCCCAGGGCCACCCCCTGGCCGATCACGGACTCGTAGGCGCCCTCGAAGCAGATGCCCACCGCGATCGGCACCCCACGGCCGTCAGCGAGGCGCGCCGTCATCAGCCCCGGCTCCCCTCCGGCCGCCATGTCGTGGTTCTGCCGGGCCGCCTCGGTCGCCAGGCTCGCGATCAGCGGCCTGAACGGGATGAACTCCCCGAAGGGCACGGGCACCTGTTTGGCGTAGCGCGACTGGGCGTCCAGGCCCGAGTCCGGGTACCACAGCGCCAGCCAGTTCCACACGTGGTCGTCGTCGGCCAGGACGGAGTAGCCCATCAGCACCGGGGCGCCGGCCTCGTCGGACACTTCCTCCAGCTCGCGCGCCACAACGGCCGAGGCGGCCGGGTCGCGGTCGGCCGACCCCTCCCCCCACACGACCAGGTCCACCGCTCCCCCGCCCGCCGACTCGAGCATCCGCCGCGTTTGGGCGGCGTGGTTGTCCGTCACCTCGCCCTCGTGGGCGTATGCCTGCGAGCCGGGCAGGGAGATGTTCCCCTGGACGACGCCGACCGTCAGGGCGCCTGCCTCCTGGGCGCTGGGCAAGTCGATGGCCAGGGGCGCCACGCACACGGCGGTGGCGCCTGCCAGCATGGCCGGGCGCCACCACCACCGCTCCCGCGCCGATCCCGCCAAGGAGAAGGCGCGGCGCACCAGGACCGCCACCGCCATGACGGCGAAGGACACCAGGGCGACCCCTCCGTAGGGGGCGAGGCGCCCGAGCGGGGAGTCCACCTGCGGCAGCGCCACGGTCCCCCAGGGGAACCCCGACCACGGGAAGGCAGAGCGCGCCTGCTCCACGCCCGTCCACGCCAGTGCGCAGCCGAGGGCCTGGCCGACGGGCGAGCGCGCCCACGACCACACCCGCATGAGGCTGACCGACAGGGACCACAGCGACAGGAACAGGACCTGGGAGACGACCAGCGCCACCCACGCCAGGGGCGTGCGCGTGGAGACCACGACCCACGGGATCAGCGGGGTCCAGAAGGCCACTCCGAACGCCATGGTGTTGAGCAGGGCCCGCCCCATCCGGGCGCGGTCCACGCAGGCCACCAGGACAGCCAGCGCCGGCACCGCCGTCCACCACCAGCCGACGGGCGGGAACGCCAGGTACAGGGCGAATCCGGCTGCCGCGCACACCGCCATCGCCCCCAGCGCCCTGGGCGCGCCGGCCCTCGCCCCGCGCCACTGCGCCTCTTCGTCCCTCATCGTTCCTCCACTCCCGACCAGGCGACCACTCCCCGCGCCAGGAGCGAACGGGCGCGCCTCGCGCTGGCGCCCACCCGCCCTGCGGGCTCCACCGACTCGATCTGCCCGAGGGCGTCGATGACCTGGCGCGTCCACCTCACGAAGTCCCCGCCCGCTATCCCCGAGTCGGCCAGGGCGGTCGCCAGTGTGGAGCCGTGGGCCCAGGCGGAGCACGCCGCCATGAGCGCGGGGTCGAGGGGCGCGGAGGCGTCGACGCCGGCCGCGGCCTCGGCGCGCGCGACCCTGGCGGCGACCTGCGAGGTCTCCTCCCACGCCCGGCGCGAAGCGGGCCCCAGGCCAGCGGGCAGGGCCGAGGCCCCGTCCCCGCGCGACTCGTACACGCACGCCGAGACGATGGCGGCCAGCGCGGGCGCGTCGAGGCCCTCCCATGCGCCCGAGGCGAGCGCCTCGGCGATCACGAGGTCGCGCTCACCGTAGACGCGGCGCAGCTGCTGGCCGCGGGCGGTGACGCGGTCGCCGTCGAGGAAGCCCAGGGATTCCAGGACGCGGCGCACGCGGTCGAACTGCTTGACCACGGAGTGGGTCCGCGACTCGACGGCCCGGGCCAGCGAGGCGGCCTCACGGTCGGCCTTCGCCCACGCGGCCCCCGCGCGGGCGTGCTCCTCCCTGTGGGGGCAGCGGTGCACGGGGTGGGCGCGCATCCGCGTCCGCAGCTCGTCGGCGTCGTCGCCGTCCCCGCGCGCGTCCTCGAAGGGGGCGAGCGCCCCGGAGCGCACGAGTCGCACGAGCTCCGCCGCGAGGCGCACCAGGCCCTTGCGCCCGCGCGGCCCGCCCGCGCCCGGCAGGGCCATGCGGCCAACCATGCGGACGCCTCCCGCGAAGTCGTGGGGGGTGAGGGTGCGCCACTTCGCGTCCATGGTCACGGCCCGCAGCGCGGTCCTGCCATCGGCTGCGCGCGCCGACGCGGCGACGACGACGTGGCGCACGCGCCGTCCCGCCCGGAAGGCGAGGACGTCCCCCGGGCGGGCGGAGTCGATGACGGCGCGGGCTCCGGCCCCCGCTGCCACCCTGCGCCGCCGCGCCCCTTCCTTCTCCGCCCGGGAGATCCGGTCGCGCAGCGCGCAGTACTCCAGCGCGTCGCCGTACTGGCACGCCAGGTCCCCGCGCAGCGCCCCGGCCCGCGCCCTGGCGTCGCGCAGGCGCGAAGCCAGGGACACCACCGCGCGGTCGGCCTGGAACTGGGCGAAGGACGACTCGAGCAGTTCCCGCGCCTGTTCGACAGTGGAGTGCTCGAGCAGGTTGACGACCATGTTGTACGTGGGCCGGAAGGCCGAAACGAGCGGGTACGTGCGCTTCGAGGCGAGGGCGGCGACCTCCTCGGGTGCGGCGCCGCCCCGGTGCGACACGACGGCGTGGCCCTCCGTGTCGATGCCGCGCCTGCCCGCGCGCCCCGACAGCTGCGTGTACTCCCCCGCGCTGAGCGGGGCCCGGGACGAGCCGTTCCACTTCTGCAGGGACTCGATGACGACGGTGCGGGCGGGCATGTTGATCCCCAGGGCAAGGGTCTCGGTCGCGTAGACCATCGAGATCAGGCCCTGGGAGAACAGGTGCTCGACCGCCTCCTTCATCAGGGGCAGCATGCCGGCGTGATGGGCGGCGACGCCGCGCACGAGCGCATCCCGCCACGCGTCGACTCCGAGGACCTGGTAGTCCTCCGGGGCGATCGCCCGGACCACCCCGTCCACGTACTCGCTGATCCGGCGGGCCGTGGCCCGCGATGTCAGCGTGATGCCCGACGCCACGACCTGGCGGACGGCGTCCTCGCAGCCCGCCCTGGAGAAGACGAAGGTGATCGCGGGCAGCAAGCCCGCCCTGTCCAGGGCAACCAGGGTCGAGGGGCGCGACTCGCGCCGCCTCCCGCCACGGGGCCCCCCTCCGGCCCCCCGGCGCCCCGCGGCGCCGACGGGCCGCCTGGAGCGAGGCGCGGTGAGCTGGACCAGCCGGGGGTTGAGCGCGCCCGAGGGGGTGTACAAGTCGATGATCTCGTCCCCCACGACCATGTGCTGGTACAGGGGCACGGGACGCTCCTCGGAGACCACCACGGCGCACCCCCCGCGCACCTCGCCCATCCACGCGCCGAACTCCTCGGCGTTGGAGACCGTGGCCGACAGGGCGATGATCTGCACGTGGCGGGGCAGGTGGATGATGACCTCCTCCCACACCGGCCCCCGCATCCGGTCCGACAGGTAGTGGACCTCGTCGAGGACCACCACCGCCAGATCCGACAGGCCGGCCCCCGCGTAGATCATGTTGCGCAGCACCTCAGTGGTCATCACCACGATCGGGGCGCCGGGGTTGATCGATGTGTCCCCCGTGGCCAAGCCCACCTGGTCGGCGCCGAACATATCCGACAGCTCCAGGTACTTCTGGTTCGACAGGGCCTTGATGGGAGTCGTGTAGTAGGCGCGCATCGAGCCCCGGCGCGCCATGTGCGCCCCGAAGTCGCCGACCACGGTCTTGCCCGCGCCCGTCGGCGCGGCGACGAGCACGGCCGACGCCCCCGCCTCGACGGCGTCGAGCGCCTCGACCTGGAAGGCGTCGGGTGTGAAGGGCAGGGCCGCCGTCCACCGGGCGCGCTCCGATGCGTCCACCCGCACCTGCTCCTTGAAGGCCGCGTAGCGCTGGGCGGGGCTGCCCTGCCATGGCCCGGTGCGCGCCAGGGGCTCGGCGGCGGGTGCCTGGGCGCGGCGCCTCTTGCGTTTGGGACTCATGGGAGGGCCACCGCCTCCTCCGCTTCCCGCCAGCGGGCGAGGGCCCTGCGCGCCCGGTCGGTCGCTCCCCGGGCCCACTGCCCGTCCACGGAGACGACGTGGGGCGCCAAGTCGATGAGCAGGGACAGCGCCCACTGCCGGTCCCACACGGGCACCTCCAGGGCGAGGGTCCCGTCGCTGTGCTCGCCCGCCACGCGCGCGCCGTACTCGTCGACGATCCACGCCGCGCCCCGGCGCGCGCGCAGGCGCAGCACCGACGGCGCGCCGCCCCCGGCGCCGGTCCGGGGAGCGGGACGGGCACGGCCCCCCTCCACCTCGAGGCCGCCGATGCCGTCCAGGCGGAAGGACCGCTGCGCCCCGGCGCCGTGGCACCAGCCGCGCAGGAGCCACCCCGTGGCCGAGCGCTCCAGCGCCCACGGGCTCACGCGCCGCGAGGAGACTCCCCCCGTTGCCTTGGTGTACGTGAAGGCCACCCGCTTGCGGTCGGCTATGGCCCGGCCGAGCGCGTCGAAGAGGACGCGCAGCGCCGCGTCCTGGTCCTGGTCGTCCTCCCGGGAGCGCAGCGTCACATCCCCTCCGCCGTCCCCGGAGGCCAGGGCGCGCACCACCATGGCCGCCCCCGGGATCTGCCGCCGGTACTCGTCGCCGACGACGTCGGACAGGGCCTGGAGGCCGATGAGGATCGCAGTCGCCTCCTGGGCGCTGAGCCGCAGGGGCGCGTCGGCGCCCAGAGCGGAGCGGATCACCAGGGCGCCGTCCTCCTCCAGGCGCTCCCAGTCGAGGTCGAGCGAGGCGCCCGGCAGGGAGTCGCCGACCTCAGCGAGGTGGCGCGCGTCCCGCAGCATCTGGCGCTTCGAGCGCCCGAAGTGCGCGGCCGCCTCGTCGACACCGACCCCGGGGTGGTCCCACAGCCACGCCACCAGCGACAGGAGGCGCACGACGGATTGCGATGTCTCCTCAGGCATTGTCCCCCTCCCTCCCCCGGTCCCCGTCGAGGCGGGCGGCGGCCTCCAGGCGCCGCAGGACCGCGTCGCGCAGTTCCACGGGCTCGACGACGACCACGTCCTCGGCGCGCGCCAGGACCCTGCTGATCCACCGGCCCACGTCCGCTTCGCGCCCCCGCCACAGGCGCCACGGGGACGATGGGAGCTCCCCTCCCATCGGCCCGTCCAGGTGGCGGGCCAAGCGCCCCGGGTCGCCGAGGACGGCGAGCACCGGGGCGACACGACGGTCGGCGAAGGGGTCGTCAAGACGCGCGGGCGCCTCGTCCGCGTCCCCGGCCTGCCCGAGGAAGGACACCGCGGAGGCGACCCTGCTGATACGGAAGAGCCTGTCCTCCCCGCGGTCCAGATCGAAGCCCCACAGGTACAGCGCACGGCCGCGCACGACGATCCTCCAGGGCTCGACGCTGCGCTCCGTGGTGCCCTGCGCCCCCTCGTAGTCGAAGGAGACGACGCGGCGCTCGCGGATACCGGTGGCGAAGTCCGCGGCGGCGCGAACCCCTGTGAGGTCCATCCGCAGCAGGTCGGGCGCCCCCGATCCGTCCGAGGCGGCAGCGACCTTGGGGCCCGCGCTGGGCGACCACGCCTGCAGGGCGAGGCCGACCAGGACGGCTTGGACGGGGTTGAGGCGCGCGCCGACGCGGGCGAAGGAGCCGGGGCTGATCGAGTAGGTGTCGCCGTCGGGCCCGGCCCCCACCCGCAGGTCGACGCCGATCTGGCGCAGCGCGTCCTTGTCCCGTTGGAACTGGGACTCGAAGGCGCGCTCCCCCAGCTCCCTGTAGGCGTCCATGCGGCGGATGCGGGCCTTCGAGCGCCCGCGCTCAGCGCCGAGCACCTCGAAGAAGAGCTCAAGCAGGCGGGCCTGGGCGGACAGCGTTTCTACCACGCGACCACCCTACTTCGAAGCCGCGGGCGGCCGCAGCGCACTCGCCCTCCTCAGCTGGACCGGGGCGCGGGCGCGTAGTCGTTGGTCACCACCGCAGACACGTCGATGTCCGTGGTGACGGCGTTGATCTGGCGCAGGAAGTCGGCCATCATGCCCCACCGCTCCAAGTCCTGCGCGGTGCTGGCGCTGCCCGACTCGTCGACCCACAGGGGATCCGTCGCCTCCAGCACTGCGCGGGCGGCCGCCTCGGCTCCGGAGTCAGCGCCCGTCTGCGCCATGGTCGCCTCGATCGCGGCGTCCGGGCGCTCGTGGATGGCCTCCATGGCCGCGCCCAGCGAGGCGACGACCCCGCGCGCCTCATCGGCGTGCGATGCGGCCCACGCGCGCGTCGTGATAATGGAGGCGCCGACCAGCGGGGCGTCGTCGGGCAGGTCGATGGAGCGCACGTCCTGGCCCGCCAGGCGCATCTGAACGAGGTCGTTGTTCGAGAAGCCCACGACGGCGTCGACGTCGCCCTGTTTGAGCGCGGCCTGCTGCGTGTACCCGATGGACGAGATGGTGACATCGGCCAGGGTCAGGCCCGCCCCCTGGAGGGCGGCGAGGGTCGCGTACCAGTTGGACCCGTACTCGCCGGGGATCCCGATGGTGGCGCCCTTGAGGTCGTCCAGGGACTGGATGGGCGAGTCGCTGCGCACGATGACAGTGCCCGGGTAGTCGCGGTAGTAGCTCCCGATGGACACGAGGTCCATGCCCTGCGTGGAGGCGACGGCGGCCTCGTCGCCCGAGGCGATGACCACGTCCTCCTCGCCGGCGAGCAGCGCGGTGAACAGGCCCTCGTCGGAGCCGTGGTGGCGCACGGAGGCGTCCACGCCGTTGTTGGCGAAGATCCCCTCGGAGACCGCCACGTAGGCGGGGGCGAACTGCACGTTCGGGATGTAGGTGAGGCCCACGACGACCGATGCGGACCGGTCCTTCCCGCCCGAGTCGGGGGCGGCCTGCTGCGATCCGCAGGCGCTCAGCCCGAGGGCCGTGACCGCCAGGGCGGCTGCGGCGCGCAGGATGCGTGAGAGGGTCATTGTGGTGCTCCTTCAGCGGGTGGTGTCGTATCGCCTCGACCGCTCCACTCGGTAGATGACCGCGTAGAGGACGGTCGCCATGAGGCACAGCAGCGCGATGACGACGAACATGCCGGCCGTGTCGACATTGGTTCTCATTTGGACGAGCACTTGTCCCAGGCCGGTGCCCCCCATGACCATCTCCCCCACGACCGCGCCCGTCACGGACAGGGTGAAGCCGTTGCGCAGCCCGCCCAGGATGGAGTGCGCGGCCAGCGGCAGCTCCATCGTGAGCGCCATCGTGGCCCCGGAGGCGCCGTCGAGGGCGGCGGCCTCGAGCAGCTCGGGGTCGATGTGGCGCAGTCCGACCACCGACGAGACGAGGATGGGGAAGAAGACCATGAGCGCGCACAGGAGTGCGACGGAGAGGGGGCCGTAGCCGGTCCACAGGACGACGATGGGGGCGATCGCGATGGCCGGGAGGGCCTGGGTGGCCCCCAGGAATGGCTCGACCGCGGCGGAGACGAGGCGGCTGCGGTAGACGACGTAGGCCAGTGGCAGCGCCACTGCCGTCCCTATTGCGCACCCGGCCAGGGCCTCCCCGCCCGTCACCGCCGCGCGCGACCACGTCTGCGGGTTGCGGGCCAGTTGCGCGGCCCGGGCTGCCACCGCCGCTGGCGAGGGGAGCCTCCACGCCTCGATGCCGGTCGTCGACGTCGTGGCCCACCAGCCGAGCAGGCAGATGGCGAGGAATGCGAGCGGAGCGACCACTGCGAGTGCGCCCTGGGGCTTCGATCCGCGTGCCACGGTGTCTCTTTCCGGCATCCGGGTACGCACGGTGAAGAGGGCGCCGAAGGCCCTCCGCACTCCTCCCATCCGGACTCTCACCGTCGGTTCCGGAATCCCACCGGATCAGCCGTCCGCGTCTGGCGGACGGGTCGCGGACTCTCACCGCCGGTTCGGAATTGCACCGACCCCGGAGTACTCGTCCCCCATTGTGCCACCGGGACACACGGCTTGGCCAGCGGGTCCGGAGGGCGGCACGGCGCTCAGCCCCCCAGCACCCCTGACCGCATTCCTGATATTCAAGCGCATCCGCCCCATCCACTCACAATCAGAACACGACTCCGAGACGTACCAATGGGTCGCAGTGCTACCGATTGGTCATAATTTGCGTTATGCTGCCGGTGACAGGCGCTCCTGCCGGGAGAGCCCCATCACCGCCAGGGCCCGCGGCGCGGGCGGCGGTGTTCCGATCAAAGGGGTGCCCCCGGCGATACCGGTGGGCGCGCAGTTAGTTCAGGAGGAGTACACATGATGAGGAAGAACCCGATGACAGCGGCGGTCCTCGCGGCCGCAGCGATCCTCGTGGCCGCGGGGTGCTCTGGGGGATCGCACCAGTCCGCGGGTGGGACCGCGCAATCGGTCGGCCCCACCCAGGCCCCTTCCTCCCAGGCCCCCGGGACCGCTGTGCCCGGGTACAAGCCCGGGGAGATCCCGCCCATCCCCCTCTTCTCCATCCCGCCCATCGACGTGTTCGCCCAGAACGCTGACAAGGCGGTCATCTCCTCGGTCTCCTCCGCCGTCGCCTCCGTGCCCGGCGTCACCGTGGCGCCCGCCTCGTGCGACGCCAGCGGCACCTACAAGCACTCGGGGAACACGGTGTTCTCCGGCGACGGGTCCAGCTACACCCAGAGCGGCGACTTGTCCGTCTCCAACCACGGCGACGGGAGCGGATACATCTCCGAGGGGCCGATATACGTCTCCTACGACGGCAAGGGCGGCGGCTACTACGAGAACAGCGACGACGACATCTCCATCCAGATCAATTCGGACGGATCGGGGTACTACTACTCCCCCTCGGTGGACATCGACCGCTGGGCCGACGGATCGGGCCATTACTCGAACAAGGACACCGGGGACGACATCCACATCAATCCCAACGGCTCCAGCTACTCCTGGAACGACAAGACGGGGATCCGCTACTTCAACTACGGGGACGGCAGCGGCTACTACGCGGACGACACCGGTCTATACATCAGCAACCACGGGGATGGCACTGCCACCATCAACTACAAGACAACGGTCCCGGCCGACCCGCTGCCCACCCTCCAACCGGTGGGGGCCTTCCCGCCCGTCGCCAACCTCGCCCCCTCCCAGTCGTGCGGCACAGCCATCACCTTGGACGACTCCGTGCTCTTCGACTTCGGCGAGTCCACCGTGCGCGCCGACGCCGCCGGCACCCTGGCCAAACTCGCCGCAGTCCTCACCGACGCAGGAGCCCCCACCGCCCACGTCTACGGGCACACCGACTCCATCGGGGACGACGCCTCCAACCAAACCCTGTCCGAACAACGCGCCAAAGCAGTAGTGGACGAACTCAAGAAGAACGGCGCCACCGCCACCCTGGACTGGCAGGGCTTCGGCGAGACCAAACCCGTCGCACCCAACACCAACGACGACGGCAGCGACAACCCCGCCGGACGCCAAGCCAACCGCCGCGTCGAAATCTACATCCCCACCTTCTAACCCACAACACAACCCCACAACCCAACGCGCGCCCGCAATTACTGACTTGCGGAGCACCGTTCAGAAGGACCACGCACAATGACGACCGCACTCGCATTGCACGAGTGGGGGGACCCCACGGCCCCTTCCCTGCTCCTCGTCCACGGCCTGACGGAATCCGCCACGGCGTGGCCCGACGCGGTGGCCCGGTGGTCGCCCCGTTACCACGTCCTGGCAGTGGACCAGCGGGGGCACGGGGCCTCCCCGCGGTGGGACGACCAGACCCTGACCAGGGCGCCGCAAACCCTGCAGGAGGACCTCGAACGGGTGCTCTCATTGCTCCCCGGACCCCCGGTCGTCGTGGCGCACAGCCTCGGGGCGCTCATATCCCTGCGTGTGGGCGCCGCCAGGCCCGACCTGGTCCGCGCGCTGGTCCTGGAGGACGCCGCGCGCCCCACTGGGGACTGGGGGCCGGACGCCCAGTTCGTGGAGCACCAGGAGCGGTTCCTCGAGGCCTTCGCCGACGGGGGCGCGTCCGAGCGGGAGCGCATGCGGCGCGCGTCCTCGTGGAGCGAGGCCGAGATCGAGGGGTGGGCGAGTTGCAAGGCGCAGGTCGACCGCCGTTACATCCGTGAGGGCACGTACCTGGGCGAAGCCGACCTGCTCAGCTCGGTCAACCGGTTGGAGGTGCCTGCGCTGTACCTCGCCCCCCGCAACGGGGACATGGCACCGGCCCCTTACGAGGTGACCAACCCGCTCGTGCGCCTGGTACTGCTCGACGGCGTCGGGCACTGCGTGCGGCGGGACGACCCGGAGGCATACCACTCACTGGCCGACCCCTTCATCGAGGAGGCCTCAGCAATCGCCAACCGGTGATCCGCGCCCTGCGCGGGCGCCCGAGGCGCGCAGCCCTCGTCCGCGTTACCCGGGTTCGGAGGATCCGGGCGGCGCGTCCTAGTGGCAGTGCGCGGAGGCGAGGCGGCGCAGCACCTCCACCTCCTCGAAGGCGTCGTCGGCGCGGAACACGGCGGAGCCTGCGACGAAATTGTCCGCTCCCGCCTCGGCGGCGAGCTCGATCGTGGAACGGGACACCCCGCCGTCGACCTGGATCGACACCTCCAGGCCCGAGGCGTTGATCGCCGCCCGCGTGCGCCGGATCTTCGGCAGCATCGACTCGAGGAACGACTGGCCGCCGAAACCGGGCTCCACCGTCATCACGAGGATCATGTCGAACTCGCCGAGCAGATCGACGAAGGGCGCGATGTCCGTCGCCGGGCGGAGCCCGAGCCCCACCTTTGAGCCGATCCTGCGCAGTTCGCGCGCCAGTCGCACCGGCGCCTGCGCGGCCTCCGCGTGGAAGGTCACCGACTGGCAGCCGGCCTCGGCGTACTGAGGCGCCCACCTGTCCGGGTCCTCGATCATGAGGTGCGCGTCCACCGGCAGGATCCCGGCCTTGACGACCGCCTCGGCGACGGGGAGCCCCCAGGAGAGGTTCGGGACGAAGTGGTTGTCCATGACGTCGACGTGCGCGATGTCGGCGCCCGAGATCTTCGCGAGCTCGCCGCGCAGGTCCGCGATGTCGCAGTTGAGGATCGACGGAGAGATTGTGGCATTCATAACGTAATGCTACAGGCGGCGGAGCACGGCCACAAACATTGAGTCCGTGCCGTGCCGGTGCCCCCACAACTGCAAGGTCCGGCCCGCCCCTCCCCCGTCCACGCGCCCCGCACAGTCGGGGACCGCGAGCGGCTCGACGGCGAGCGAGTCTGCCAGCGCGACGGCGTCGAGGAGCTCCCAGCCGCCCGCGCCGAGCAGCCGCTCCACCTGGTCGCGGGTCTCCCCGCGGTGCGGGGAGCACGTCACGTAGGTCATCACACCGCCTCGGCGCGTGAGGGCGCGCGCCCGGTCGACCAGCCGCTCCTGCAACTCCACGAGCCCGTCGACATCCCCCGGGGCTCGCCGCCACCGCGACTCGGGGCGCCTGCGCATGGAGCCCATGCCCGTGCAGGGCGCGTCCACCAGGACGCGGTCGAAGGAGCCCAGCGGCCACTGCGTCCCCTGTCCCCCGAACGTCCTGCCGTCGCCCGACACGACTTCGACCGTCCCCAGTGCCCGTGTGGTCCTCTCCACGAGGCGGGCGCGGTGGGGGTGGATCTCGTTGGCGACCACGTGGGCGCCGCGCCCGGCTGCCAGGGCGCCCAGGAGGGCCGCTTTGCCCCCCGGGCCCGCGCACAGGTCCAGCCACGAGGAGTCCCCCCGGCCGATGAGGGGCGCCTCGGCGCAGATCTGGGCGGCCAACTGGGAGCCCTCGTCCTGCACGCCCGCCAGCCCCTGCCGGATCGACGGCAGGCGCGCGGGGTCGCCGGAGGCGAGCAGGACCGCGCACCTGCTCACCAGCCCCGTGGCGACCCGCGCCGACAGAACGTCCTCGGCCTCCTCGCACAGCTCCTCGACGCCGATCAGGCCGGGACGGGCGGCCAGTGAGACGATGGGCGCCTCGTTGTCGGCTGCGAGCACGTCCTCCAGCTCCGCCTCGTCGTAGCCGTGTGCGGCCAGGGCGGCGCGCAAGGCCCGCACCATCCATTCGGGGTGCGAGTGGGCGACCGCCAGGCGCGCGTCCCCGTCCTCGATCCGTGCGATCTCCTCGTCCATGCGGCCCACTTCCTCGCGGGCGACGGCCCTGAGCACCGCGTTGACCATGCGCACGCGGCCGTCGGTCAGGTGCTCCCGCGCGACATCGACGGTGGCGGAGACGGCGGCGTGGTCCGGAACGCGCATGTCGAGCAGCTGGTGGGCCCCCAACCGCAACAGGTCGAGCACCTCGGGGTCCAGATCCCCCAGCGGGCGGCTCACGTGCCGGGCGAGGACCCAGTCGAGGCGCCCCCGGGCCCGCAGGGTGCCGTGGACCAGCTCGGAGGTGAAGGCCGCGTCCCGGTCGTCGAAGGGCTCCTCGCGGCGGATCCGGCGCAGGGCCTTGGGGAGGACGATGTTCGCGAAAGCGCCGGAGGAGGTGACTTCGGAGAGGACTTCGAAGGCGACGCGCCTCGGCGCGTCCGCCCTGCGCAGCTTGCGGTACCCGTCGGCGTAGCGCCTCTGGCTCATTGCGGCGCCCCCTCCGTCCCGCCCATGCGGGCCCCGGGGGCCAGGCGGGCGCCCCGCGCCCACGCGGCGGCGTCCATCCAGCCCTTGCCCGCGGGGGCGACACTGCCCAGGCGCACGCACCCCTGGGCGCAGCCCACGTGCACGTCGCGCTTGCCGGCCTCGACCTGGCCTGCTCCGAGCCCCCGGTCCGGCGCGGGAGTGAGGGGACCGAGCTTGATCCGCCCGCCCCCGGGGCCCAGCGTCCACGCGCCGGGGTTGGGGGTGACGGCGCGCACGCGACGGTCCGTGGCCTGCGCGTCCTCGTCGAAGGACACGTAGCCGTCGGCCGCCGTGAGGCGTCGGGCGCGGGTGGCGCCCCCGTCGCTCTGAGCGGTGGCCCTGGCCGTGCCCGCCGCCAGGGAGTCCACGCAGGCGAGCACTTGCGCCCCGCCGGCGGCGGCCATGCGGTCGAGCAGCTCGCCACTGGTCTCGTGGCCGATGGTGAAGGGCTCGCGCGAGTACACGGGCCCCGTGTCGAGTCCCTCCTCCAGCGCGAAGACGCACGAGGCGGTCGTCGGGTCGCCGGACAGGACCGCCCATTGGACGGGGGCCGCGCCCCTCCACCGGGGCAGGTCGGAGAAGTGCAGGTTCACCCAGCCGTGGGCGGGCATCGCCAGGACGGCCGGCGGCACGAGGCCCCCGTAGGCGACGACGACGCCCAGGTCGGCACCCACCGCCTCGATGGCCCCCGCCGCCTCCTCCCCTTTCAGGGATGCCGTCTCCAGGACGGCCAGGCCGGCCTCGCGCGCGCACCGGGCGACGGCCGAGGGGCGTATGGCGCGTCCGCGCCCCGAGCGCGCCGGGGGCCGCGTCACCACCAGGGCGACGTCGTGAGGGGAGGCGATGAGGGCGGTGAGTGTGGGAACCGCCGCCTCGGGGGTCCCTGCGAAGATGATGCGCACCCGGTCATTCTACGGGAATGGCGGGCCGCCCCTTAGAACAACTCGGGCGGGTTGACGCTCATCGTGACGGGCGGCGACTTCTTCGACGCGCGCGCCTGGCGCACGCCCGTGAGGACTTCGAGCAGCCGCAGGCCCCGGTCGCGCGGGACGCGGACGATGGCGCGCACGTCCATGGAGTCCTTGGAGCGGCCCGGGGCGGGGACGGTGCCCACCACTTCGGCGCCCGCCTCGCGCGCGCACTGGTCGGCCACCTGGGCCACTTGGGCGCGGTCGCCGTCCAGGGCGACCAGTGTCGTCGCCGGGAAGAACCCCAGGGCCTCGCGCTCGTCGAGGAGCCGGTCGGCGTAGTCCGAGGGCGCCCACCGCACCAGGGCCTGGCCCATGTCGTCGGGCAGGTCCCCGACCACCAGGGCGTCGCCGCCGGGGCGCACCAGCGCGAAGGCGTTGAACCACCTGCGCACCGCTTCCTCGGGCGCCCACAGCTCCGGGCGCCCGGCCACGGCCTGGGCGTCCAGGACGACGCCCGCCGCGTAGCCCCCCTCGACCGCGGGCTCGGCGGCGGCGGTCGCGACGACGACGCCGGGGCGCGCGGGCAGGCGGCGTGTGATTCGGTGCGCGGCCGAGGACTCGAGCACTGAGGCGTCGGGCAGCGCGCGCGCCACCTCCTCGGCCGTCCGGTCGGCCCCGACGCGCAGGGCCCGCAGCCTCGTCCCGGAGCAGTGCGGGCACCTCCACCCGCTGGGGGCGCGCCCGCACCACCCGCAGCGCATCGCCCCCTCCGCTCCCAGGCCCAGAGGGCCGTGGCACGACGGGCACCGGGCCACCGTGCGGCACCTGTGGCAGGACACGACCGGCACGTACCCGGCCGAGGCGACCTGGATGAGCACCGCGCCGCCCTGGGAGGCCCGGCGCACCAGGCGCAGCGCCTGGGAGGGGAATCGGACGACGCGGCCTTCCCCCGTCCGCTCGGCCTCGCGGCTGCCGTAGAGGCGGACCCTGGGGGTGGCCGCGCGCACGGCGTCGCGCACGGCCTCGACGCCCACCGCCCAGCCGCTGCGCACCAGGGCGTGCGCCTTCACCGAGCGGGAGAAGGAGCCGACCACCAGGGCGCAGCCGTCGACGACGCAGCGCTGCACGGCCACGTCGAGGGCGTCGCAGCGGGGCGCCCGTTGCTCGCGCAACCGGTCGTCCCCGTCCCCCCAGACGACGACGAGGCCGAGGTCGCGCACGGGGGCCCACACCGCCGACCGCGTTCCCACGACGATGCGGTCCAAGCCGTTGAGGCAGCGCAGGTGCGCTCCGTAGCGCTCCTCGGGCCCCACGGAGGCGCCCATGAGGGCGGCGCGCTCGCCCGTGGCCGCCTTGATGGCGCCGGCGAGCCACTGGGCCTCCTCGGCCGTGGGCGCCACGACCAGTGCTGAGCGCCCGCCCTTCCTCGTGGCGCGCACGAGGTCCGCGATCTGGGCCCCGTGGCGCCCGGGGAGCGCGGTCCACACCGCCTTGGGCGCCTCCCCCCGGGCCAGGTGCGCGGCCAGCGCCGCGCCCGCCGGGTACCCCGACCACACCTGGTCGCTGTCCGAGCCCTCCCCGGCGGCGGTCGGCGCGGGGGGGCGGGGGGCGGACAAGTCGGCGATGACGCCGCGCTCGGCGCGCGCGTGCCGGGCCGGGACGGCCACTGACAGGACCTGGGAGGAGGTGGCCAGGAAGCGCAGGGCGATGCGCGAGGCGAGTTCCAGTTGGGCGGGCGTCGTGACGGGCAAGTCCGAGACGACGCGCTCCAGGGCCGCCATGCGGGCGCCGATGGGGCCCCGCCGTCGCGACACGATCCACCCGTTGGACCGGGTGCCCGCCAGGGTGACGCGCACGAGGCGCCCGACCTGGGCCTCGCCGCTCAGCTCCTCGGGCACCGCGTAGTCCAGCGGGCGGTCCAGGTGCGCCAGATCGACGTCGACCAGGACCCCCGCGATCTCGCCGGTGCGGGCGGGGGCCTCCTCGAATCCTTCGAACGCCGCCTGGGTGCCTGTCATGGGTCAATTCCACCACGGCCCGCCCGCGTCTGCGGATCAGCCGATCAGGCCCGCCCCGTAACGCGCGGCGACCATGGCGCAGATGATGAAGACCAAGAGCCCCCAGATCGACCAGTCGAACCCCTTCTCCACGAAGTGGCGCGCCGACTGGGGCAGGCCCAGCACGCCCTCGCGGACGTTAATCCGCGTGATCCCCCCGAACACCAGGGTCGTCGTGATCGTGATGAGCAGGCACCACGGGCACAGCACGTGGATGACGAAGTAGGACTGGAGGAACAGCCAGTAGGCGAAGGCCAGGGCGACCGTGTACATGATGTTCACGCACACCATGTACCAGCGCGGGAAGCGCACCCCCGCGAAAAGGGCGACGGAGACGGCCAGGACCGCCGTCTCGAAGAGGATGCCCAGGAACGCGTTGGGGAACCCGAGGATGCGGGCCTGCCACGTCTGGGCGACCGTCGAGCACGACAGCACCGAGGACACGTCGCAGCCGAAACGGGTCGTCGAGTCCATCGCCAGCTGCCACGCCTCGATGGACAGCACGAAGGAGGCGACCAGGCCGACTGCGCCGCTGACCGCCATCTCGGCGCAGGTGCGGCGCGTCCACGCCGTGGCGCTCATCCGAGCGCCGCCCTGAGGTCGTCGGCGCGGTCGGTGCGCTCCCACGGGAAGCCGTCGCGCCCGAAGTGCCCGTAGGCCGCGGTCTGGCGGTAGATGGGGCGCAGCAGGTCGAGGTCCTCGATCATGCCAAGGGGCCGCAGGTCGAAGAGCTCCCGGATCGCGTCGGCGATCGCGCCGTCGGGGACGGCGCCGGTGCCGAAGGAGTCGACGTAGAGGCCGACCGGGTTCGCCCGTCCGATGGCGTAGGCCAGCTGGATCTCGCAGCGGCGCGCCAGGGAGGCGGCGACGACGTTCTTGGCGATCCACCGCGCCGCGTAGGCGGCCGAGCGGTCGACCTTCGACGGGTCCTTCCCGGAGAAGGCGCCGCCCCCGTGGCGCGCCATGCCGCCGTAGGTGTCGACGATGATCTTGCGGCCGGTCAGGCCCGCGTCGCCGGCCGGCCCCCCCAGGACGAAACGGCCCGACGGGTTGACCAGCAGCTCCATGGAGCCGGTGTCCAGGCCGAGGCCGGAGGCCGCCAGGACGGGGGCCACCACGTGCTCCCCGATGGCGTCGCGCAGGTCGGCCTGGGACAGGTCCTCGTCGTGCTGGGCGGAGACGACCACCGTGTCGATGCCCACGGGCGTGTCCCCCTCGTAGGCGAGGGTGACCTGCGTCTTCCCGTCGGGGCGCAGTCCGGGCACCGTCCCGTTCTTGCGCACGTGGGCGAGGCGCTCGGCGAGCCGGTGGGCCAGCCAGATGGGGGCGGGCATGAGGTCGGCGGTGTCGGTGCACGCGTAGCCGAACATGATGCCCTGGTCGCCCGCGCCCTGCCGGTCCCTCGGGTCGCCCGCCGCTCCGCCGCGCACTTCGAGGGCCTCGTCGACGCCGCCGGCGATGTCGGGGCTCTGCCCGTCCAGGGAGATGGAGATGCCGCACGAGGCGCCGTCGAAGCCGACCCTGGACGAGTCGTAGCCGATCTGGAGGATCTCGCGGCGCACGATCTCGGGGATCTCCACGTAGGCGTCAGTGGTCACCTCGCCGGCGATGTGGATGAGGCCGGTGGCGGCCATTGTCTCAACGGCGACGCGCGCGCGGGGGTCCTTGTCCAGCAGTGCGTCCAGGATCGCGTCGGAGATCCGGTCGCACACCTTGTCGGGGTGCCCCTCGGTTACTGACTCTGAAGTGAAAAGCTGTCGACTCACGCACTCAGCGTAGCAAGGCGGCTCGCGATGAGTCCGACCAGGTACTCGGCGACGTCGTCTTTGGTCCCCGAAGCAGTGCCCACGCCGCGTCCTGCGGCGTCGAGGACGTCAATGCGGTTGGGCACGTCGCCGAAGCCCTCGCCCTCCCCCACTCGGTTCACGGCCATCAGGTCGGCGCCCTTGCGGCGTGCCTTGGCGCGCCCGAAGGCGGCCACTTCCTCGTCGGTGCCCGTCTCGGCGGCGAAACCGACGACGACGCGCGGCCGATGGGGACTGCGGGCGGCCTCGGCGAGGATGTCGGGGTTGCGCACGAGCTCGATGACGGGCGCGCCGTCCCCGTCGGGGTCCTTCTTGATCTTCGAGGCGAGGGCGCGCTTGGGCCTGAAGTCGGCGACGGCCGCCGCCATGACGAGGGCGTCGGCGCCCTCGAGCCGGGCGGTGACGGCGTCGCGCATCTGCGCGGCGGTGGAGACGGGGACGACCTCGGTCCCCGCTCCGGCGCCGCGCACCAGGGAGTCGTCGATATTGGCGGCCACCAGGGTGACGCGCGCGCCCGAGGCCGCCGCCGCGCGGGCGATGGCGACGCCCTGGCGCCCGCTGGAGGAGTTGCCGAGGTAGCGCACCGGGTCGATGGGCTCGTGGGTGCCGCCGGCGGTGACCAGCACCCGCGCTCCCGCCAGCGGTCCGCCGCACCACCCCGTCCCCGCCAGGACCGCGAGGGCGCGCGAGACGATGGCCGCGGGTTCGGGCAGCCGCCCCACCCCGGTGTCGCCCGAGCCGAGCGCCCCCTCCTCCGGGTCGATGACCGTGTACCCCCTGCGCCGTAGTTCCGCGACATTCGAGGCGGTCGCGGGGTTGGTCCACATGGCGGAGTGCATGGCGGGGGCGATGACGACGGGTGCGGTGGAGGCGAGCACCGTGAGCGCCACCATGTCGTCCGCCATGCCCGCGCGGATCCGCGCGAGGGCGTCCGCAGTGGCCGGGACGACGAGGACCAGGTCGGCCACCCGCGCCAGTTCGACGTGCTCGGCGCCGGCGCCGAAGACATCGACGACGGCGGGGGCCCCCGTCAGGCCCGCCCACGTGGAGGGGCCGACGAAGTTCAGGGAGGCCGCGGTGGCGGCCACGCGCACATCGTGGCCCGCTCGCATGAGC
Source organism: Schaalia georgiae DSM 6843 (assembly GCF_000429245.1). Classification (GTDB taxonomy): domain Bacteria; phylum Actinomycetota; class Actinomycetes; order Actinomycetales; family Actinomycetaceae; genus Pauljensenia; species Pauljensenia georgiae. The sequence goes on along the minus strand of NZ_AUBM01000008.1, from coordinate 105,427 downwards.
TCGCGGACCACGCTCACGGCCTTGAAGGCGGCGACGCCCCCGGTGACGCCGACGACGACCGTCGCCATGTCAGACCCCGGGGGACGCCTCGAGGGTGAGCATCCCCTCGTCGATCTCGCGCAGGGCGATCGCCAGGGGCTTCTCGTCGGGGGAGGTCTCGACGACGGGGCCGACGAACTGGATCATGTTCTGCGCGAGCTGCAGGTTGTACGAGTTGATCTGCCGGGCGCGCCTTGCCGCGAAGATCACCAGGGCGTACTTCGAATCGACGTGCTCGAGCAGGTCGTCGATGGGCGGCGAGGTGATGCCAACGGGCTGGGCGACGATTCCTGACATACGTGTCTCCTCTGTTCAACGGCGTGAGGGCAGTTTACTCCAGGCCCATCAGGGCGGCGAGTTCTGATACGGCGCGTTCCACGGAGTCGTTGACGACGACGTGGTCGAACTCGCCGCGGGCCCGCATCTCCACGCGGGCCGTTTCCAGGCGGCGCCGCTGCTCGGCCCCGTCCTCCGTGCCGCGTGAGACGAGGCGCCGCTCCAATTCCTCCCAGGAGGGGGGCGCCAGGAAGACGAAACGGGCGTCGGGCCGTGTGCGCCGGACCTGCCTGGCGCCGGCCAGGTCTATCTCGAGGAGCACCGGGTGCCCCTGGGCGATGGCACGGTCGACAGGGCCGCGGGGGGTGCCGTACTTGTTCCGCCCATGAACGAGCGCCCACTCCAACATGTCCCCCGATTCGACCATCGAGTCGAACTCCTCATCGGAGACGAAGTAGTAGTGGGCGCCGTCGATCTCGCCGGGCCGGGACGGGCGGGTCGTCGCCGACACGGAGACCCTCAGGTCCGGGTAGCGCTCCTTGAGCGCTGCGACGACCGTCCCCTTCCCAACGGCGGTGGGGCCGGCGAGCACGGTGAGTGCGGGTGCTTCGGTCATGCACTCATCGTGCCACGCCGGACCGCTTCATCCGAAACGCTCGACCAGTTGCTTGCGCTGGATGGGGCCGAGTCCGCGCACGCGGCGGCTCGCTGCGATCTTGTACTGGTCCATCAGGACCGCCGCGGTGTTCGTCCCGACGCGGGGCAGGGACTCGAGCAGGGTCACGACTTTCATCTTCGCGACCGCGTCGTCCCTTTCCGCCAGTTCGAGAACCTCGGAGAGGTTCATCGAGCGGGCCTTCAACGCGTTCTTCACCTCGGCGCGCCGCCGACGCGCCTGAGTGGCCTTCTCGAGGGCCTGAGCCCTCTGTTCGGGTGTGAGATCAGGTAGTGCCATTCTGATCACTTCCTCCATCGGGGTCTTCGTGAATAAACTATGTCACCAACCGGATAATATTTCTCCTGTTTTCTGCGCACACCGCCCCGTGCCAGCCTATCCGGCGAGCTCGGTTACGGCCCGTTTGTACGCCGAGCGGAGCCCCCGCAAATCGGGGCCCGATTCGAGTATCGCACGCGATGAGGACGCGAGCACGGCGGAACGCGCGCCGCGGAAAACCTCCCTGACCTGCGCCGGTCCGGCGCCCTGGGCGCCGATGCCCGGTGCCAGGACGGGACCGCGCAATGCCGCCAGATCGATCCCCAGATCGGCCACCGCCGAGCCCACCGTGGCGCCCACGACAACCCCCGCAGGACCCAGATGAAGTTTGTCACAGGAGGCGTTGAAGTCCGCCAGCTGGGACACGATCCGCGCGGCGACGGGCACGCCCTCGCGCGAGCGGCAGTGCTGCACGCCGGCGCCCTCCGGATTCGAGGTGAGGGCGAGGACGAACACGCCCCGGCCGGTGCGCTCGGCCAGGCGCAGCGCGGGCGCCAAGGACCCGGCGCCCAGGTACGGGGAGAGCGTCACCGCGTCGCCCGCCAGGGGCGAGGCGTCCGAGAGGTAGGCGTCGGCGTACCCCTCCATGGTTGAGCCGATGTCCCCGCGTTTGGCGTCCACGACGCACAGGGTCCCAAGCTCCCGGCAGGCGGCCACGACCTCCTCCAGGACCGCGACCCCCTGGGAGCCGTGGCGCTCGAAGAAGGCGGACTGCGGTTTGAGCGCCGCGACCCGGCCGCCGAGCGCCTCGACGACCCTGAGGGAGAACTCGCGCAGTCCGCGCGCGTCGTCGTCCAGGCCCCACCGGGCCAGCAGCCCCGCATGGGGGTCGATGCCGACGCAGACGGGCCCGTGGGCGCCCATCGCCTCGTAGAGCCTGTCGCCGAAACCCATGCGGGCGGGCTCTTTGGCGTTGAGGGGGTTCATCGGGCCTCCTTCGACCGGTGGGAGTCCCACTCCTGCAGGGAGCGGACGGAGTAGGCGCCCCGCGCGCGCACCTCGATCGCCTGGACGACGGCGTTGAACGCCTGCAGCGTCGTCACCGCGGGCCGGTCGTGGGCGGCCGCGGCCGCGCGGATCCGGTAGCCGTCGTGGCGGTTCGCCGAGCGCTGCGGGGTGTTGACGACCAGGTCGATGCGGCCCTCGTTGATGAGGTCCACGACGGTCGGCTCGCCCTTCTCGCCGCGCCCCTCGGAGGACTTGCGCACCACTTGCGCCGCGATGCCGTTGCGGCGCAGCACCGAGGCCGTGCCCGACGTGGCCAGGACCGTGAAGCCCAGTTCCGCCATGCGCGCGGCCGGCAGGACGATCGCCCGCTTGTCGGTGTCCGCGATGGAGATGAACACCGTGCCCCGCGTGGGCAGTTCCGTGAACGCGCCCAACTGGGATTTGGCGAAGGCCGTCGGGAAGTCGCAGTCGATGCCCATGACCTCGCCGGTCGAGCGCATCTCCGGGCCGAGCACCGTGTCTACGACCTCCCCCGCCGCAGTGCGGAAGCGCTTGAACGGCAGCACGGCTGCCTTGACCGCGATGGAACCGTCGCCGGGGATCGTCCGGGCGTCGCGCCCGGGCAGGAGCCCCTGTGCCCGCAGGGAGGCGATCGAGCGGCCCACCTGGATGAGGGCGGCGGCCTTGGCCAGTTGCACGCCCGTCGCCTTCGACGCGAAGGGCACGGTCCGCGAGGCGCGGGGGTTCGCCTCGATGACGTACAGGGTGTCGGAGAGCATCGCGAACTGGATGTTGATGAGCCCGCGCACCCCCACTCCCCTGGCGATGGCCTCCGTCGACGCGGTGATGCGCTCGAGTTCTCGCGCCGACAGCGTCATGGGCGGCAGCACGCAGGAGGAGTCCCCGGAGTGGACGCCCGCCTCCTCGATGTGCTCCATGATCGCCCCCATGAACAGCTCCTCGCCGTCGTAGAGGGCGTCGACGTCGATCTCGATGGCGGCGTCCAGGAAACGGTCGATGAGCAGGGGCCCGCGGCTGAAGAGCGCGTCGATGTCGGGCCGGTCCAGGTACGCGCCCAGTGCCTCCTCGTCGTTGATGATCGCCATGCCCCGCCCGCCCAGGACGAAGCTGGGGCGCACGAGCACGGGGAAGCCGATGGAGCGCGCCACCGGGAGCACCTGGGAGGGCGAGTGCGCGACGTCGTGGGCGGGGGCGGGGCAGCCCGCCGCCTCCAGGACCTTCTCGAACTCCCCGCGGTCCTCGGCGAGGTCGATGGCGTGGGGCGTGGTCCCCAGGACCGGCACGCCCGCCCGCTCCAGGTCCGCCGCCAGGGACAGCGGCGTCTGCCCGCCCAGCTGCACGACCAAGCCCTTGACGGGGCCGGCCTGGCACTCGGCGCGGTAGACCTCCAGCACGTCCTCCAAGGTGAGGGGCTCGAAGTAGAGGCGGTCGGAGATGTCGTAGTCGGTGGACACCGTCTCAGGGTTGCAGTTGACCATGACGGTCTCGTAGTCCCCGCGCAGCGCCATGGCGGCGTGGACGCACGAGTAGTCGAACTCGATGCCCTGGCCGATGCGGTTGGGGCCGGCGCCGAGGATGATGACGGCCTCGCGACTACGGGGGGCGACCTCGGTCTCCAGGTCGTAGGACGAGTAGTGGTAGGGGGTGCGCGCGGCGAACTCCGCGGCGCAGGTGTCCACGGTCTTGTACACCGGGCGGATGCCGAAGGCCCCGCGCACCTCCCGCACCGTGTCCTCGGACAGGCGCCGCATCGAGGCGATCTGCCGGTCGGAGAACCCGTGCCGTTTCGCCCGGGCCAGCACGTCGCCGGTCAGGGCCGGCGCGCCGATGGTCTCCCTGGCGACTTCGTCGAGCAGGAGCATCTGGTCGAGGAACCACGGGTCGATCCCCGTGGACGCGTGGAGCTCGTCAATGCCCGCACCGCCGCGGATGGCCTGCTGGACCTGCACGAGGCGCTCCTCGGTGGCCCTCCCCGCCCGCTCCACGAGCACGCGCGTCTGCTCGGGCGAAGGGGCGGGCCCGTCCCAGTGGAACTGCACCCCGGGCTTGTCGATCGAGCGCAGGGCCTTGTTCAGGGCCTCGGTGAAGCACCTGCCGATGGCCATCGCCTCGCCCACCGCCTTCATGGAGGTGGTGAGCGAGGGGTCGGCCCCCGGGAACTTCTCGAAGGTGAAGCGCGGGACCTTCACGACCACGTAGTCCAGCGCCGGTTCGAAGGACGCGGGCGTCGAGCCCGTGATGTCATTGGGGATCTCGTCCAGGGTGTAGCCCGTGGCCAGGCGGGCGGCGATCTTCGCGATCGGGAATCCGGTGGCCTTCGAGGCCAGCGCCGACGAGCGCGACACCCTCGGGTTCATCTCGATGACGATGACGCGCCCGGTGCCCGGGTGCACCGCGAACTGGATGTTGCAGCCCCCTGTGTCCACCCCGACCTCGCGGATGACGGCGATGCCGATGTCGCGCAGGCGTTGCAGCTCCCGGTCCGTGAGGGTCAGGGCGGGGGCGACTGTGATCGAGTCGCCCGTGTGCACGCCCACGGGGTCCACGTTCTCGATGGAGCACACGACGACGACGTTGTCCGCCTTGTCGCGCATGAGCTCCAGCTCGTACTCCTTCCACCCCAGGATCGACTCCTCCAGGAGCACCTCGGTGGTGATCGACGCCGCCAGCCCCTGGCCCGCGATCCTCTCCAGGTCCTCGGGCGTATGGGCGAAACCAGAGCCCAGGCCGCCCATGGTGAAGGAGGGGCGCACGACCAGCGGGTAGCCCAGCTGCTCGGCCGCAGCGTGGCACTCCTCCATCGTGTGCGCGATGAAGGAGCGCGCCACCTCGGCGCCCGACCGCTCCACGATGGCCTTGAACGCCTCGCGGTCCTCCCCTGCGCGGATCGCGTCGATGGAGGCCCCGATGAGCTCGACGCCGTAGCGCTCCAGCACCCCCTCCTCGGCCAGGGCGACCGCGGTGTTGAGGGCGGTCTGGCCCCCCAGCGTGGGCAGCAGCGCGTCGGGCCGCTCCTTGGCGATGATCGAAGCGACGACCTCGGGTGTGATCGGCTCTACGTAGGTCGCGTCCGCGATCCCCGGGTCGGTCATGATGGTGGCCGGGTTGGAGTTGACGAGGACGACGCGCAGCCCCTCCTCCTTGAGCACCCGGCACGCCTGGGTCCCCGAGTAGTCGAACTCGCAGGCCTGGCCGATGACGATGGGGCCCGACCCGATGACGAGGACCGAGCGCAGGTCTGTGCGGCGGGGCATCAGCGGCCCTCCTTCGCGCTAGCGGCGCCCCGGCGGGCGGCCATCAGAGTGATGAAACGGTCGAAGAGGGCTTCGCCGTCGTGGGGGCCGGCCGCGGCCTCGGGGTGGTACTGGACGGAGAAGGCCGGGATGTCCAGGGCGGTCAGCCCCTCGACCACGCCGTCGTTGAGGCCCACGTGGGACACGGCGACCCTCCCGTAGCGCCCCGAGTCGTAGGGCGAGGTCGACGGGTCCCCCACGGGCGCGTCCACGGCGAAACCGTGGTTGTGGGCGGTGATCTGCACGCGCCCGGTCTCCACGTCCCTCACGGGCTGGTTGATGCCCCTGTGCCCGTAGTCGAGCTTGTAGGTGCCGTACCCCAGGGCGCGGCCGAAGAGCTGGTGGCCGAAGCAGATCCCGAAGTACGGGATGCGGGCGTCCAGCACCGAGCGCAGCACCGAGATCTCGTGCTCCGCCGTGGAGGGGTCGCCGGGCCCGTTGGAGAAGAACACCCCGTCGGGGCGCAGGTCCGCGATCTGGGCGAAGGAGTAGGAGGAGGGCACGACGACGACCTGGGCGCCCCTGGCCGCCAAGTGGTGGGGCGTGCGGGACTTGATGCCGAGGTCCACCGCGACGACCCTCGCGACGGGTTCGGCCCCATCGAACTCCCCGAGGGGCTCGACCACGTAGGCGCCCCCCGTGGAGACCTCCCCCGCCAGGGCCGCACCGCTCATGGCGGGCGACTCGGCGACGATGCGCACCAGGGCGGCCACCGCCTCGGGCACCAGGTGGTCGGCGCCCGCGGGCAGCGCGTCCCCGGAGAAGACGCCGGCGCGCATGGCGCCGCGCTCGCGGATGTGGCGGGTGACCGCGCGCGTGTCGACGTCGGCGATGGCGACGACGCCCTGGGAGGACAGCTCCTCGTCGAGCCCGCGCCTCGACCTCCAGTTCGAGGGGCGCCGGGCAGCGTCGCGCACCACGAATCCCGCGACCCAGATGCGCGCGGATTCGGGGTCCTCGTCGTTGACGCCCGTGTTGCCGATGTGCGGCGCGGTCATCACGACGATCTGGCGGTGGTACGAGGGGTCGGTGAGGGTCTCCTGGTAGCCGGTCATCCCCGTGGAGAACACGGCCTCCCCCAGGGCGCGGCCCCGGGCGCCCCAGGCGCGGCCCCGGTAGACGGTGCCGTCCTCCAGGACCAGCAGCGCCGTGTCAGCGCTCATCGGTCCTCCTTCGCGACGGGGGCGGCGTCGTCCACGGTGATGGCGCCCGCCAGGATCGTGTAGCGCACGCGCCCGGGCAGCTCCATGCCCGTGTACGGGCAGTTCGTCGAGCGGGTCCACTGCTGCTGGGGGTCCACCGTGCGCCGCTCGGCGGGGTCGACCAGGGTGATGTTCGCCCGCGATCCGGCGCGGATGGGCTGGCCCTGCCCCTCGACACGGCCGATGGCGGCGGGGGCGGCGCTCATGACGCGCGCGAGATCCGCCCACGTCATGCGGCCGGTCTCCACCATTGTCGAGATGAGGATGGGCAGGGCCGTCTCCAGGCCGGTCATGCCGAAGGCCCCGGCCTGCCACTCGCAGTCCTTGGCCTCCAGGGGGTGGGGGGCGTGGTCCGTGCCCACGCAGTCGATGGTGCCGTCGGCCAGGCCCTCGCGCACCGCCTCGACGTCCTCGGCGCTGCGCAGCGGCGGATTCACCTTGTACAGGGGGTTGTAGGTGGAGGCGAGGTCCTCGGTGAGCAGCAGGTGGTGGGGGGTGGCCTCGGCGGTGACGTCGACGCCCATGCGCTTGCCCCACCGGATCAGGTCCACGGACCCGGCGGTGGACAGGTGGCACACGTGCAGGCGCGAGCCGACGTGCTTGGCCAGCAGGATGTCGCGGGCGATGACCGCCTCCTCGGCGACAGCGGGCCACCCGGCCAGCCCGAGCTCGCCCGACAGCCGGGACTCGTTCATCTGGGAGCCGTCGGTGAGGGCGGGGTCCTGGCTGTGCTGGGCGATGACGCCGCCGAAGCCCTTCACGTACTCCAGGGCGCGGCGCATGAGCACGGGGTCCGACACGCATTTGCCGTCGTCGGAGAAGACCCGCACCTGGGCGCGCGAACGGGCCATGGCGCTCAGGGCGGCCAGGCGGGCCCCGCCGAGCCCCTCGGTGACGGCCCCGACGGGGCGCACCTGGACCCAGCCCGCCTCCTCGCCCAGGCGCAGGACCTGGTCGACCACGGAGGCGGTGTCGGCGACGGGGCTGGTGTTCGCCATCGCGTGGACCGCGGTGTAGCCGCCGACGGCTGCGGCGCGCGTGCCCGTGAGAACGGTCTCCGCGTCCTCCCCGCCGGGCTGGCGCAGGTGGGTGTGCATGTCGACCAGGCCGGGCAGGGCGATCAGGCCGTCGGCGCCGATGCGGCGCGGGTCTGTGAGGGCGTCGGCGGCGCCGGGCCCCACGGCCACGATCGTGCCGTCCTTGACGGCGATGTCGGCCCTGCCGGAGCCGACCACGTCGGCGCCGCTGATGAGTATGTCCCGTCGCGCGCTAGTCACGGTGTTTTCCTTCCGGTGCGAGGAGCAGGTAGAGGGCCGCCATCCGGACGCACACCCCGTTGGCGACCTGTTCGACGACGACTGATTGGTCCGAGTCCGCGGCCTGGGCGCAGATCTCGAGTCCGCGGTTCATGGGCCCGGGGTGCATGATGACGGCGTCGGGGCGCAGCGAGCGGAAGCGGAGGGGCGTGAGACCGTACTCGGCGTGGTAGGCGCCCACGGAGGGGAAGAAGCCACCTCCCCGGGCGCTCATGCGCTCGCGCTGGACGCGCAGCATCATGACGGCGTCCGGCTGTTCGGCCAGTGCCGCGTCGAAGTCGTAGGACACCGCGCAGCCCCATTCCTCCACGCCGACGGGCAGCAGGGTGGGCGGCGCGACCAGCGTGACGCGCGCGCCCAGCAGGGCGAGCAGGTCGGCGCCTGAGCGGGCGACCCGCGAGTGGAGGACATCGCCGACGATGACGACATGGGCGCCGTCGAGGCCGGATCCGGGAGCGGGGGCCCCTCCCCCGCCGCGCCGCCCGCCCGGTCGGTAGTGGCGCCGCAGCGTCATGGCGTCGAGGAGGGCCTGGGTGGGGTGCTGGTGCGTGCCGTCCCCGGCGTTGAGCACCGGCAGGTCCATCCACCCGGCGTGGGCGAGGCGGTGGGCGGCGCCCGAGGAGGAGTGACGGATGACGACGGCGTCGGCCCCCATGGCCTGGAGTGTGAGAGCGGTGTCCTTGAGGGATTCCCCCTTCGACAGGGACGAGCCGCCGGCGGCGAAGTTGATGACGTCGGCGCTCAGGCGCTTGGCCGCGGTCTCGAAGGAGATGCGCGTGCGGGTGGAGTCCTCGAAGAAGAGGTTGACGACGGTCCGGCCCGCCAGCGTGGGCAGTTTCTTCACGGCGCGCGACTGGGTGGCGGCCATCCGCTCGGCGGTGTCGAGCAGCAGGACCGCTTCGTCGCGGGACAGGTCGCGGATGGAGATGAGGTGGTCGAGGCCCATCAGAGCACCCCCAGCAGCACCGCGTCCGCGCCGTCTGTCTCGTCCAGCAGGATCGTGACGGTCTCGGAGCGCGAGGTCGGCAGGTTCTTGCCGACGTAGTCGGGGCGGATCGGCAATTCGCGGTGCCCGCGGTCCACCAGGACCGCCAGTTGCACCCGCGAGGGCCGCCCCGTCATGCCGAGCGCGTCGAGGGCGGCTTTGATGGTGCGGCCCGTGTAGAGGACGTCGTCGACGAGGACGACCGGCCGTCCGTCGATGCCGGATTCGGGGACCTCAGTCCGGTGGGGAGGGCGCAGCGGCTGGGCGCGCAGATCGTCGCGGAACATCGTCGTGTCGATGGACGCGTACTGCGTGCGCGCTCCTCCGACCTGTGCGATCCGCTCGACGAGGCGGCGCGCCAGCGTGGCCCCCCGGGTCGGTATTCCAGCGATGACGAGCCCGTCGGCCCCGTCGTTGCGTTCGATGATCTCGTATGCGATGCGCGTCAGGGATCGGGCGATGTCGTCCGGTCCCAGGACCTGTTTGCCCCTGGTGGCGCGATCTGGCTGCGGCGAGCCCACGCTGTTCTCCTTCCCCGCCTCACGGGACGGTCATTAAAGGAACGTTACCCGTAACGATACACGCCCGGGCCGCCGGGCACCTGAGGGCGCGCCACCCGGGGCGGGGCGGGCAGGGACCGGTATGCTGTTCGGTGACGTTCCAGTGAGGCCGGAGGGATTCTTGTGGAGAGGCAGCCCTTTGGGAGGAGGTCCCCGACCCTGCGCGACATCGCCGTGCGCGCCGGCGCCTCCGTCTCCACCGTGTCGCGGGCCCTGCGCGGTGATCAGCGGATCAGCGCCCGGACCCGCCAGAGGGTCGTCGAGATCGCTCAGCGGCTGGGGTACCGCGCCGACGTGGCCGGCAGCCTGTTGCGCGCGTCGAAGCCGCGGGTCGTCGGCCTGCTGTGCGACCTGTCGCAGGAGCTGCACGTCGCCTACCGCCACGAGGTCCTCCAGCGCGCCGAGCAGGCGGGGTTCCGCGTCGTCGTCGAGTCCGTGGAAGGGCAGTGCCCGCCGCGCGCCGCCTTGCGGCGCATGCGCGAGTTCCGGGTCCAGGCGCTGATCGTGGTGGATCCGAGGTGCCTGGGAGGCGCCGGGGACCCGGGAGTGCCGGTGGTCGTCATCGGCCAGGAGCGCCCCTTCGCGGACGCCGACTTGGTGACCAGCGACAACGGGGCGGGCATGGGCGAGGCCGTCGAGTGGCTGGGGGGCCTGGGGCACAGGGGCATCGCCTACGTCGACGGCCCGCCGGGGGCCTCGGCCTCCGCGCGCCGGGCGGCCGCCGTGGGCGCTGCGCGGGGGACGGGCGCGCCGTTGCGCGTGGTCCCTGGGGGCGCCGACCTCGATTCCGGTTTCCTGACCGCGCGCTCCATGATCGACGAGGCGGGAGCGGGCCGCCCGCTGCCCTCCGCGGTCATGTGCTACAACGACCAGTGCGCCCACGGCCTCATCATCGCCCTGCTGCGCGCGGGGCTGGTGCCGGGCCGCGACGTGTCCGTCATCGGCTTCGACAACTCCCGGATCGCCGCGACGCGGGCGCTGTCGATCGCCTCCGTGGACCGCAGGCCCTCCGAGGTGGCGCGCCACGCGGTGGACTTGGCGCGCGCCCGTGTGCTGGGGGACGAGCCCCCGCCGCGCGCAGTGCGCGTGGACACGGCACTGGTCCGCCGCGACTCAGTGGGGCCGCCCCCCGCGCCGGGGGCGCAGTCGTAGCGTCCTCAGCGGGAGTACGAGTTCAGCGGGGGCGCAGGCACGACGGCGGGCGCCGGGGCGGGTGGACCCGCCCCGGCGCCCGTGGTCACGATCGCGTTGCTCCCCGCGGCGCGCGCCCGGTCACTCGATCACTGCGCGTCGGTCATGAGCCGCTTGAGCAGTGAGGCGTGCACACGGGGGGCGCCCACCAGGATCGAGCCCTTGTGCCGCACGTCCATCGGCGTGCCGTCCAGGCGCGTCACACGGGCGCCCGCCTCCTCGCAGATGAGCGAGGCTGCCGCGATGTCCCACGGCGACACCCACATGTGGACGAAGGCCCCGGCGCGCGAGGCCGCGACCTCGACGCACTCGAGCGCCGCCGAGCCGTAGCGCCTGTGGCCGCGCGAGTCCACGAGGGCGCGCGCGAGCCTGGGAAGGGCAATGATCTCCTTGATGTCGGTGATGATGATGGCGTCCGTGTAGTCGTCGGCGTCGCTGACGGGCGCGAGCGCCTCGCCGTCGCACCGCGCGCCCTCCCCCCGCACCGCGGTGTACACGTGGGAGCCGACGACGTCCGCGACGACGCCGACGACGGGCACCCCGTCCTCGCACAGGGCCAGCGACACCGCGTAGTCACGGTGGGTGCTCACGTAGTTCATCGTGCCGTCGATGGGGTCGAGCACCCACACGCGCCCGGCGAAGGAGTCGACGGTGTGCCCCTCCTCGCCGAGCATCGGGTAGCCGGTGGCCTGGGCCAGGCGCGCCGCGACGACTTCCTCGATGCGGCGGTCGACTGCGGTGACCAGGTCGTTGCGGTTCGCCTTCGTGCGCACGTCGAGGCTGATGCCGGGGTCGAGGGCGATCGCCATGGCCTCGCGCACGGTCGCCTCGGCGATCTCCAGGAGCTGGGTTGTGGTCGGTTCTGACATGGCTCCCCCTCACTTCTCCGACTCTGCCGAGTCCGCTGCGGTGCCGGCCTGCGCCGCCTTCCTGGCGGCGTAGGCGCGGTCGCCCCTCAGGTTGCGCTCCTCGAAGAGGGCGACCAGGACCAGGCAGACGAGCCCCACGGCAGCGGAGAAGAACAGGACGTTGAACGTCGCGCTCCAGCCGTGCAGGTGGAAGCCCAGGATCGTCACGCCGTCCTTGGTGGGGTCGGCGATCCGCCCGATGAGGACCTTGGCCAGGGAGTCTCCGAACACGTACCCGAAGGCCCGGGGCACGGCGTTGACGACCACGGTGGCGCTCTTCGGGGCGAAGCCGATGACGCAGATGCCGATGAGGGTGACGGGGCCGAAGATGAGGAAGCCGATGAAGAAGAGGGCCGCGTAGACGACCCCCGGTGTGGTGGCGTGGGAGTAGATGAAGATCGGGACGACGACCAGGCACATGCCGATGGCGGCGCTCAGGGCGCGCCTGCCGCCCATCTTGTCGGAGAAGTACCCCCACAGCAGGGACCCCGCCAGTCCGCCCAGTTCCAGGGCCATGGTCGTGTTCACGGCGAGGTAGTCGGAGAATCCCAGCTCCTGGCGGGTGTACAGGACGTTCCAGTTGTCGATGCCGATGCGCACGCAGTACGCGGCCACGTTGGCGACGCACAGGAACCACACGGCCGGGTTCTTCAGGACGTAGTCGACGAGGATCCGCCCCTTGTCCATGTTCTCCGAGACGGTGTCGGCCTTCGCCTCGGGCTCGCCGAAGATCGTCTCGGGCTTGTCCCACCCGAGCTCGACGGGATCGTCCTTGCCGTAGAAGTACCCCCAGACGCCGATCGGGATCGCGACGACGGCCGGGACGATGAACATGCCGATCACGGAGCCTGCGAAGAGGGTGTTGGCCCCCCACAGTGCCAGCACGCCGGCGATCATGGCGCCGAGGTTGTGCGAGGCGTTCCACCAGCCGATGAAGCGCCCGCGCAGCACGCGGGGCGTCCACCGGTTCATCGTCGAGTTGCAGCACGGGCCGCCCGGGGCCTGCAGCAGCCCGTTGAGCGACCACAGCAGGAGCATCCACCCGTAGGGGCTGTTCACCGAGGCGAGGAGCACTCCGATGAGGATCGAGACGACGCCCGAGCCGATGAGCAGGGCCGAGACGACTTTCTTCGTGTTCTTCCCGTCGATGAAGAACCCCAGGATGAGGCCGCCGAATCCGTAGGTGAGTGAGAAACCGAAGCCGATCCACCCCAGGTCGGTGGTGGTCAGGCCCGTCTGCTCGACCAGGAAGGGCTGGGCGGACTTGAAGTTCGTCCTCAGCAAGTAGAAGCCGCCGTAGGCGATGATGAGGACGGCGTAGGTCTTGAGGAACTCGTAAACCCATTTCTTCCTCTGGACCTCCAGCGACAGGCCGGCGTGGGCCGCCGGCCGTATGTCGAATGCGCGTGAGAGAAATTCCACTGGTACAACCTCCATGTTGTGCCCTCGCTGGTCGCCCGCGGCCATACGGGCACCGTACCCCAGGGAGGGCGCCTCCACTATACAAACGTTTGCGCATTGATGTCACTAGGTTCGCCGACATTGTTGGGAAGTTCGGGCGATCCCTTCTTTCTTGAGGGGAACATCCCTGTAAAATACAGTCCGCCGTTGCGGCCCACCGCAGCGGCCCCAACCGACAGAAAGGCCACCCATGACCATCGAAGAGCTGCCCCTCACCGAGGCCCCCAGCGGCTGCGGCTGCGGCGGGCACGAGGCGCACCCGCCCATGATCGACGCCGCCGCGATCCCCCACCGGATCCGCCACGCCGCGGTCCTCGGCGTCGCGCAGTCCATGCGCGGGGGCGAGGCCTTCGTCATCCGCGCCCCGCACCTGCCCACACCGCTTCTGGCGCAGATCGAGCAGCTGCCCGGCCAGTGGGCCTTCGAGGTCCTCACCGACGGGCCCGAGCACTGGGACGTGAAGGCGACGCGCACCGCCCTGTGAGCCACCGTCCCCCGCTCCGGCGCGCGGCTGGGTCCATTCGACGCGCTCGCGCCGGAGCGGGTTCGGGGCGGTGCCCGTTGGCTGTTGGAGGACGGGGCTCAGATGTCGAGCGGGCGCAGCAGTTCGGGCGCGGGGAGGCGCCCGTCGACCACGTAGGCGCGGAAGACGGGGGCGGCCTGCTCCCCGGTGAAGACCTCCTCGGGGTGGACGCGGACGGCGGCGGGCCCGCCCTCGCCGGGATCCCACTCGATGCCCATCCAGCTCTCGGGGTCGGCGACCGGCTCGCGGGCGACGACGTAATGCCTGTACGAGCCGTCCTGGTCGGTCACGCGGATCTCGACCGTCATCACCCCGGTCGAGCCCGCGCACTGGATGTACGTCGAACGCGCCGGGTCGTCGGCTGCCACGTCCTCGGGGCGCTCGGCACCGGGCGGCAGCTCCCACACGACCATCGCGTACATGTGCGAGCCGTCGAAGCACCTGGGCGCGGTGAGCACCTCGGTGATCCCGTCGGCAACCGCCTCGGGAGTGCTCTCAGCGGCGAACTCCTCGACGGGCCCCGCCTCCGCGAGCAAATCCGTTCTTGCGAACCGTCTCATACTTCCTGCCTCGGCATGGTCCAGCACGTCACCCCTTCGATGGTAGTCGCAGCGCGGAGCCGGCGCCCGGCCTGTGCGGGGCGCGTCGGCTCCCTGCCGCCGGTGGGCGCCCAAGCGGATGCGCGCCGTCGTCCACCGGCACGGGTGCGCATCGGGAACCGTGGGTTCTGATCCGACTGCTGGTGGTCAGGGCATGGCGTCCGGGTCGTCGAAGTCGGTGGCGATGCCGCGGGCCCGGGTCAATCGACGACGCTGGAGGCGGCACAGCACCAAGGAGGGCGAAGGGGCCCGGCCGCATGATGCGGCCGGGCCCCGAGGCCATGAACTCATGCAGTCGTCGAGCGCTCAGTACTCCTCGAGCAGTTCGTCCAGCTCGTCGTCGAACAAGTCCGCGGACTCGACGGGCTCGGCGCCCTCGGGCAGGGCACGGGTCGGGGCGGGCATGTCCTCGAGGCGTTCCGCCGCCAGTGCGCCCGGATCGGCGCTGTGGGGACCACTGCCCTGCCCGTCGGCTCCGGCCGTACCGGCACCGTCGACGGGGGCCTCCCCGCCGCCAGAACGGTCCGCAGCGCCATCACCGGGCCGATCAGCACCGTACTCCGAGCCATTAGCGCCTGCCGTACCAGCGGCCTCCCCGGTGTCCCCGACGCCAGCGCCGTCGTCGCCAGCCGCGCCCTCGGCCCGCCCGGCGCCCGCCTCGTCGAAGTCCCCGTCGTCCCCGCCGCGCCGCGCCCACGAGGAGGCGATGTCCTTGCGGATCGCGTCGAGCACCGCGTTGACGAAACGGGGCGAGGCGTCGGTGGAGATCGAACGGACGATGGAGATCGCCTCGTCGATCGCCACGATCGGCGACACGTCGTCCGAATTGGCCAGCATCTCCCACACCGCCACGCGCATGACCGCCAAGTCCACGGCGGCCACCCTGTCCAGCCCGGGGACGCGCGCGTGGGCCTCGATCAGGTCGTCGATGCGGCGCAAGTTGTCGGCCACGCCCGCGATGATCTGGACCGAGTAGTCCGGCAGGGGCGTCTGCGCGGCGGTGATGACGCGCCGCTCGCGCAGCAGGTCGCGCAGGACCTCGGAGTCGCGGCCCATCCCCCGCTGGTCCGCCTCGAAAACCACGTCGGCCGCGCGCTTGCGGGCCTTCGTGCGCGAGGTGAAACGGTGCTGGCGCGACATCAGTCGGTCACGCGACCCGAGTACGAGCCGTCGCGGGTGTCGACCTTGACGCGGGTGCCCTCCTCCATGAAGAGGGGGACCTGGATCTCGTAGCCCGTCTCCAGCGTCGCGGGCTTCGTGCCCGCCGAGGAGCGGTCGCCCTGCAGGCCGGGCTCCGTGTGGGTGATGGTGAGGACCACCGTGGCCGGCAGCTCCACGAAGAGGACGGTGCCGTCGTGCTGGGAGACGATGACGTCCTGGTTCTCCACCATGAAGTTGCGGGCGTCGCCCACGACCTCGCCGGGGACAGTGATCTGGTCGTAGGTGGACTGGTCCATGAAGACGTAATCGGTGCCGTCCTGGTAGAGGTACGTCATGTCGCGGCGGTCCACCGTCGCGGTCTCGATCTTGATGCCCGCGTTGAAGGTCTTATCGACCGTCTTGCCCGACATGACATTCCTGATCTTCGTGCGCACGAAGGCGGGGCCCTTGCCGGGCTTGACGTGCTGGAACTCGACAACCTGCCAGAGCTGGCCGTCGATCACCATGACGAGGCCGTTCTTCAGATCATTCGTCGTTGCCACAGGGGTACCTCACTTTTGAAGGAATCGTTAACCGTCGGCCAGTTTACACGCCTGGAGTACCGAATCCGCGACCTGCGTTGGCGTCAGGGCGTCCGTCTCCACTGAGGCATCGGCCACGGCGGCGTAGTGGGCGCGGGCCTCGTCCATCATCGCCCGGAGCACGGCCCGGGGCGCCCCGAGGCCGACGGAGCGTGGCGCGCCCAGCCCCATACGGCGCGAGACCGTGGAGATGCCGACCTCCAGCCACACCACTGTGGCGCCCTCTTCACGCGCGCGGACGAGCGCGGCCGCGACCCCGGGGTCGGCGGGCATCGACGGGCCGAGCACCGTGATCCCCTCGGGTCCGGCGAGAGCGGCTATAACCCGCTCCCGTCTGGCGTCGGCCAGCCTCGGGTCCCGCCGCACCACCAGGGCCGCCATCGTCGAGCCCAGGGAGGCGGCCGCCTCATCGTCGGTCTCGTGCAGTGCGATGCCGAGGCGCGCGGCCAGCAGGGCGCCCACGGTGGACTTGCCCGCCCCGGAGGGACCGATGAGCACGAGGCGGGGGCAGCGCGCCCGGGCGTCCCCTCCCGCCGCAGAGGGAGCCCCGCCCCCAGCGCCCGCCAGCACGGTCCCATCCGCAGCGGGGGCATCTCCACACCCAGCACCCGCCAGCGCAGTCCCGTCCGCAGCGGGAGGAGCCCCGCGTCCGGCATCCGGAAGAGCAGCCCCCGGGGAAGCGCCCCCTCCCCCGGCCTGGGCCGGGGCGCCCCCGGACTCCGGCCCCACGCGCCTCACAGGGGGATCCCCGTGCTGCGCGCTGCCGCCTCGAGCTCCCCGGGCTCCACGACGTGCACCTGCGGGTTGCCGATCCCGTCGAGCAGTACGAAGCGCAGCACGCCCCGGCGGACCTTCTTGTCGGAGCGCATGGCGGCGACCAGCTGGTCCAGGGGCGCCCCGTCGAAGCGGGTGGGCAGCCCGGCCTTGCCGAACAGCTCCTCGTGCTCGGCCGCCTCCGCCTCGTCCAGCATTCCCCGGGCACGGGCCAGGTGCGCCGCGAAGACGCACCCCACGGCCACGGCGTCCCCGTGGCGCCACGTGTACCCCTGCGTCCTCTCGATCGCGTGGGCCAGGGTGTGCCCGTAGTTGAGGATCTCGCGCAGCCCGGACTCGCGGGGGTCAGCGCCCACCACCTCGGCCTTGACCGCGACGGAGCGCCGCACGAGCTCGGCCAGCAGCGGGGAGGCCGGGTCGGCCAGCTCCTGGGCCGGGGCCTCGGAGACGAGGCGCAGGATCTGCGTGTCGCGGATGAAACCGCACTTGACGACCTCGGCCATCCCGGCGGCCAGGTCGCGGGCGCCCAGCGTGTCCAGGGCCGCCAGGTCGCACACGACCCGGGAGGCGGAGTGGAAGGCGCCGACGAGGTTCTTGCCCTGGGCGGTGTTGATGCCCGTTTTTCCGCCCACGGCGGCGTCCACCATCGCCAGCAGCGTGGTGGGCACGTTCACCAGGCGCACCCCCCGCAGCCACGTCGCGGCGACGAAACCCGCCATGTCGGTCGTGGCCCCGCCGCCCATGGCGACGACGGCGTCCTTGCGGCCCAGGCGCATCCTGCCGGCGGTGTCCCACAGGGAGGCCACGACCTCCAGGCGCTTGCCCTCCTCCGCGTCGGGGTGAGAGGCGGTCTCCACCTCGTAGCCCCGCTTTCGCAGGTCCTCGGCCAGTTGCCGCGCGCGTCCGGCGACGGGCCGGGCGTGGACCAGCAGGACCTTCTGCGCAAGGGCGTCGAAGCCCGCGGCCACGTGCCCGCTGGCCAGGTCCCGTCCGATGACGACCCGCGAGGGGGTCATCCCTCCCATCTCGACGACGCGGGGGGCCGCGCCAGTGTCGATCATCGCTGTGATCTGGTCGATGACGCGCTGGACGGGGCGGGCGTCGGAGTGGACGCGCACCGAGGCGACTTCCTCGTACAAGCGGGCCCGCTGGTGGCGCAGGAGGGCCAGGGTCCCCTCGGGGTCCACCCGCAGCAGCGGGCGGTAGCCCTTGCCAGCAGTGCGCCGCACCAGTTCCTCGTGGTCCACGTCGATATGGACCACGCTCACGCCGCGCAGGAGCTCGCGCACGCGGGCGGTCACGACGGCCCCGCCGCCCAGGGAGACGACGGCGCGCATACCGAGCGCCCGCTCGACGGCGCGGGCCTCCTTCTCCCGGAACGCCACCTCCCCCTGCTCGGCGAAGATCGTGGAGGCGGTGGCGCCCTCCTCCTCTTCGACGAGGGCGTCGGTGTCGACGTGCGGGACGCCGAGGGCCTTGGCGAGCCCGCGCCCCACGCGGGATTTGCCGGCTCCCGGCATTCCGACCAGGACGACGGGAAGGGTCAATCGTTGGGACACAGTCTCTCCCCCACGCGGTTCAGATAGGACTCCAGGTTCCGGCGCATCTCGTCCGCCGAGTTCCCGCCCGCGTGCTCGAAGAGCGCGTCGGCCAGGACCAGGGCGACCTCCGCCTGTGCTATCACGGCGCCGGGGACCACCTGGCAGGCGTCGGAGCGCTGGTGGAGGGCCACCGCCTCCTCCCCCGTCGCCAGGTCGATGCTGCGCAGCGCCCGCGGCACTGTGGAGATCGGTTTGAAGGCGGCGCGGGCGACGACCGGCTGCCCGTTCGACGTGCCCCCCTCAATGCCGCCGGCGTGGTTCGAGGCGCGGGTGGGCCGCCCCCGCTCGTTGCGCACGATCTCGTCATGGGCCGCCGAGCCCGGCAGCGCGGCCTGCGCGAAGCCGTCCCCTATCTCCACGCCCTTGACGGACTGGATCGACATGAGCGCTGCGGCGATGCGCGCGTCGAGGCGCCTGTGGGCGCTGACGTGGGAGCCCAGTCCGACGGGGACACCCCACGCGACGACCTCTGCGACTCCGCCGATGGTGTCGCCGGCCCGTTTCGCCGCGTCGACGGCGCTGACGAAGCGGGCGCCCGCCTCCTCGTCGAGCGTGCGCATGGGCGAGGCGTCGAGGCGGGCCGCATCCTCCGGGACTGGCAGGGGGCCGGGGGCCGCGGTCTCGGCGCCAACGGCGACCACGTGGGACACCAGGCGCACCCGTGCCACCTGTTCGAGCAGCTGCTCGGCTATGGCGCCCAGGGCGACGCGGGCGGCCGTCTCGCGGGCGCTGGCGCGCTCGAGGACGACCCGGGCGTCGTCGAGGTCGTAGGAGACCATGCCCGGCAGGTCGGCGTGGCCGGGCCGGGGCCTGGTGAGGGGCCGGTTGCGGGCGATCTCCCGCTCGTCGCCCGTGCCCGCGTCCTTGAGGAGCTCAGCGGGATCGACGGGGTCGGCGGACATGACGACGCGCCACTTGGGCCATTCGGTGTTCGCGATCTGGACGGCTATGGGCGCCCCCGTGGTCAGGCCGTGGCGGACCCCGGCCAGGATCGTGGCCTCGTCCTCCTCGAAGCGCTGGCGCGCGCCCCGGCCGTGGCCGAGGCGCCTGCGGGCCAGCGCGGCGCGCAGCACCGCCGTCGTGAGGCGGATCCCCTGGGGGACGCCCTCGATCGTCGCGACCAGTGCGGGGCCGTGGGACTCCCCCGCCGTCATCCATTCGAGCATGGGCCCAGTCTCCCACAGGCGGCGCGCCCCTGGCGGGAACGGCCCCCTACTGGACACCGCCTGACTGCGGCTGCGACTGGGGCTCGTCCGCGGGCGGCTCGGTGCCCAGGATGTCGATGACGATGCACAGCGTGTCGTCCCCCTCGGCCAGGTCGGGGGGCACGGTGATCGCCAGCCGGGAACCGACCTTCTGGTCGACGAGGGTCTCGGACAGGCCCTTCATGGCGGTCGTGAGGTTGACGACCTCGGGGATCCCGGTCTCCCACGTCGAGGCGCGCACGACCCCGTCGGTCCAGCCGACCACGGTGAACTGCGCGACCACGCGGTCGCCCGCGTGGACCTGCACGCCGTCGCCTTTGACCAGGGTCTGCGTGGTGACGGTCCCCGACGGGGCCTCGGCGTGCCTGATGACCGGCCCCTCGGGGTGCATCTCCACGCTGAGGGGGCCGGAGGAGGCGTCGATGGCGGTGCCCTGCGCGATGGAGGGCAGGACGTCGATGATGTCCACCTCCACGTCCGAGACCGCGTTGGCGGCCTTGCCCCGCTCACCGAGTTTGCGCACGACCACCAGGCGCGAGCCCTCGTTCTTGCCGACGACGATCCTGCCCAGTTCATCGGGGATCGTATCGGAGCCGACCAGTCCCAGTGTCAGCTGGGGGCGCCCCGACACGGACAGCATCTCCCCGCTGTGCCCGTCGAAGGCGGTGATCGACACGAGCACCGGCGACCCCTCGGTGATGGTGCGGCCCGTGCCCTGGGAGACCACGGTCGCCTGCACGCCCTTCACGGACAGCTCCCCCGCGATCGTGATCGTCGGCGTGGCCCCCACGCGCCCCGACACGGTGACCTGGTCCGTGACGCGCTGCATTGAGGCGGACTGCGCCGCGGGGGAGTCGGAGGACCGGGGGGACAGCGCCCACCACGCGCAGGCCGCTCCAGCGACCACCAGGACGAGGGCCAGGGCGAGCCACGCGTACAGCGATGCCCGCGAGCCCCCCCGGCTCCTCTCCCCCAGCCTGCGGGCCCGTGCCGAGGCCCCCCTGCGCCCCCTGGCGGGGGCGCGCGTCCGGTCGTGGTGCCCGCTCATGCCGGCAGCACGGGGGCCGAGGCCCCGATCTGGGAGACGAGGGCATCGACGCGGGGGTCGGAGGAGGACAGCGGGTCCTGCAGCGACAGCGGCCCGGAGGACTGGTCGTCGAGGCGGACGTGCACCCAGTCGACCGTGATGTCTGTGCGCGCGTCCTCGGCCGCGGCGATGATCGCGCCGCGCAGCCGGGCGCGCGTCGTGGCCGGCGGGGCCGTGACCGCCCGTGAGGCGCCCCCGGGGCTGGTGAGGCGCTTCATGAGCCCCGCGGCCTCCATCCGGTCGCGCAGCCCCTGGGCGGTGATGTCGTGGTAGCCCAGTTCCAGGCGGGCGACGCGCGGATCGGCGTAGTCGCCCCCTGTTCGGGCCGTGTAGGAGTCCAGGAGCCTGCGTTTGATCGCGATATCCAGTTCCGTATCGACGCCGCTCCAGTCCCCCGACTCGATGGCGTCGAGGCCGCGGCCCCACAGCTGCGCGACGTAGCGGTGCGCTTCGTCGAGGGAGTCGGGGCCGATGGCGTCCAGGACCCGGGAGCGGATCTCCCTTTGGAGGGCGACGGGGGTGGTGCGCGCCCCCGAGGCGAGTTCGATGGGGGCGGCCCCCGACAGGTCCGCGTTGATCTGGCGGATCGCGCGCATCGGATCGGCCAGGGCGAGGTCCTCGATGCGCAGCCCGTCCTCGACGGCGTCGAGCAGCATCCACGTCATCCCGACCTTGAGCGCGGTCGTGGGCTCGGCGACGTTCGTGTCGCCGACGATGACGTGCATGCGCCTGTAGGAGCCGGAGTCGGCCAACGGCTCGTCGCGCGTGTTGATGATGGGGCGCGAGCGCGTGGTGGCCGATGAGACCGCGTCCCACATCTGGTTGGCGCGCTGGGAGAACTCCAGGCGGGGCCGGGCGCCCGACAGGTTGATCCACCCGTTGCCCACCAGGACCAGGCGGGTGATGAAGAAGGACACCAGCGCGTCGGCGACCTGGCGGAAGTCGCGCCTGCGGTGCAGCATGTAGTTCTCGTGGCAGCCGTAGGAGTTGCCCTGGGAGTCGAGGTTGTTGCGGAAGAGGTGCACCCGCAGGTCCTCGCCCAGGGACGCCATCGCCTCGTCAGCCTGGGACGCCAGGTCCGCCAGCATGAGGGCCCCGGCCCGGTCCTGCTCGAGCAGATCCTCCAGGCGGTCGCACTCGGCCGTCGCGTACTCGGGGTGGGAGCCCACGTCGAGGTAGAGCCGCCCCCCGTTGCGCAGGAAGAGGTTCGAGGAGCGCCCCTGGCGCAGCAGCGGCTCGAAGAGCTGGCGGGCGGCGTGCTCCGCGTTCATGCACGGCCCCTCCCCCGAGGCGGGGGCGGCGAGCAGCCCGTGCTCCGTTTCGATCCCGACGACGCGGCGCCTCACCTTATTGGCCGCCCTTCTGGACGAAGCCCTGGACGAAGGCCTCGGCGTTGGTCTCGAGCACCGAGTCGATCTGGTCGAGCAGCTCGTCCACCGACTGCGTGCGGGCCCGCACCTGGCCGGCCTGTTCCTCGCCGCCCTCGGGGGCGGGGGATCCCGCGTGGATCTGGGATTGGGACATGGTTTCCTTCCTTCTTTCAGCGTCAGGCGCCGCGGGGGTCGGCGATCGGGTACCGCAGCAGGTCCCCCTGGCCGGGGTCGAAGACCAGCGAGGTCCACGACGCCTTGACCAGGTCCGGGCGGTTCGCCACCGCCTCGCCGCGCGCACGTGCCCGAGTGTTGGGCGGTGGCTCGTCCGCGGCGGCCTCCACCTGTTCGGGGGCGAAGAGGCGCTTGACCGCGCCCGCCCGGTCGAGGCGGTGGACGAGGCCGTGGGTGGGCCGCAGGTCCGCCCACTGCAAGTCGATGGCCGCCAGGCGGGGGTCGGACCACTGAAGGCCCGCGCGCTCGCGCTGGCGGAGCAGCAGCTGGTATTTGCAGACCCATTCGACTTCCGCGGCCACTGAGAACAGGTCCGCGCGCATCCGGTCGAGTACCGACTGCCACTGCTCCAGGACCAGCCTATCGTCCCCGCCCGGCTGTGCCCCCGCCTCGTCGAAGGCGTCGAGGACGAGGTCGAGGTAGACCTGCTGGAGCTCGGCGGCCGTGTAGGACCCGCCCCCCGCGGTGGTGAGCCGGTAGTCGAGGTCCGGGTGGTGTGAGACGTTCCATGTCTCTTGGACTGGGTCGTCGAGGGCGAGCGAGTCCCACCTCAGGTCCGTGCCCTGCTCGATGGCCCACAGCACCAGGGAGGTCGTTCCCAAGCGCAGGAGCGCGGAGTAGTCGAACATGTTCGCGTCGCCCCCGATGACGTGGAGGCGGCGCCACCGCGCCGGGTCGGCGTGGGGCTCGTCGCGGGTGTTGATGATCGGCCTGTTGAAGGTGGTCTCCAGGCCCACCTCGTTCTCCACGAAGTCGGCGCGCTGGGACATCTGGAAGCCGGGCGCCTCACTGCGCTGCCCGATGCCGACGCGCCCCGCCCCGCACACGACGGGACGGGTCACCATGAAGGGCGTGAGGGCGCGCACGAGGGCGTCGAAGTCCGTGGCGCGGGGGACCTGGTAGTTCTCGTGGGCGCCGTAGGCGGCGCCCTTGCCGTCGGTGTTGTTCTTCACCAGCACGACGGGGCCCCGGCCCGAAGCCTCGACCGCCTCCATGGCGCGGCGGGCCACGGCCTCGCCAGCGCGGTCCCACAGCACGGCGTCCACGGCGCCCAGAGCCTCCGGGGCCGAGTACTCGGGGTGGGCGTGGTCCACGTAGAGGCGGGCGCCGTTGGCCAGCACCGCCGTCGTCGCAGCGGGCAGCGCCAGCTCCTCGGGGGTGGGGCGGGCGACCCGCTCGCGGCCGCCCGAGGGCGCCAGGTGGTACGGGTCGTCAGTGAGCAGGGACGGGTCGGCCGCCGCCCGTGACATGCGCATGCCCCGCAAGTCGTTGAGGGGGTCCTCCCCCGTGTAGTCCCACCGCACGGGCGGCGCCCCCCGCGCGGGTGTGCGCTCCCGCGACACCTGGGCGTAGGCGTCGACCACGGCGGCCGACAGGGCGATCGGGTTCGCCCACGGGTCGCCGGGCCGGTACACCCCGTACTCGGTCTCCGTTCCGATGACGCGCCCGCCGCTCATTCCCTCACCCCTATCGGTTTGACGCCCACGATCTCCGCCCCCAGGCCCGACGTGCGCGCCCAGTCCTGCGGGGAGGCGGTGGCCGCGAGCTCCAGGGACTCGCGCATCTCCTCGGCCAGGCCCTCCATGAGGTGGTCCATGCCCAGCCCGGGTGCGCCGCCGCCCAGCGCGTCCTTGATCGCGTGCTTCTTCGCCCGTTCGACGACCCCGGCGATCAGGGCGCCGGAGACCAGGTCGGACAGGTAGATGCGCCTCGTGCCGCCCGAGGCCAAAGTGGCGACGAACAGCGCCGTCGTCTCGTCATTGACGTAGAGGCGCTCGACGGCGGCCTCCCGCATCCTCTCGACGGCGGCCCCCACTCCCCCGTGGCGCTCGACCTCGTCGCGCCTGATCGGGACGGATGGGGTGAGGTACTTGGAGAAGATGTCGAGGGCACCGGCGCGGTCGGGCCGGTCCACGCGGATGCGCACGTCGAGGCGCCCGGGCCGCAGCACTGCCGGGTCGATCATGTCGGCGCGGTTCGACGCGCCGATGATGACGACGTTGTCCAGGGACTCCACCCCGTCCATCTCCGCCAGCAGTTGCGGCACGATCATCGTCTCGACATCGCTGGACACGCCCGTGCCCCGCGTGCGGAACAGCGCCTCCATCTCGTCGAAGAAGACCACGACCGGTGTGTCGGAGGCGGCCAGGGCGCGCGCCCTGGCGAAGATCGCGCGGATCTGGCGCTCCGTCTCGCCCACGAACTTGTTGAGCAGCTCCGGCCCCTTGATCGACAGGAAGTACGTTTGCGCCCCGTCGCGCCCGCGCGACAGGGAGTTCGCGACGGCCTTGGCGATCAGGGTCTTGCCCGAGCCGGGGGGCCCGTACAGCAGGATGCCCTTGGGCGGGCGCAGCCCGTAGTCGCCGAAGAGCTCGGGATGCGTGAAGGGCAGTTCCACGGCGTCGCGCACCTGCTGGATCTGGGCGTCGAGGCCGCCGATGTCGTCGTAGGAGGTGTCGGGCACCTCCGGGGCGAGCAGCTGCTCGACGTCCTCGCGCACGATCCGCTCCAGGGCGGTGCCCGTGCGCGTGTCTGCCACCAGGGAGTCGCCGGGGCGCAGGTTCCCGTGGCGCAGCGGGCCCGCCAGGACCAGCATCTGCTCGGCGCCGCCCTCGGAGGAGACCAGTACCCTGTCGTCGCCGACCAGTTCCAGGACGGACACGACCGTGCCCGAGCGCGGGTAGTCCGAGGCGGCCACAGCGACCATCTGGTCGTCCAGGCGCACCCGCTGCCCATAGGACAGTCCCGCGACATCGAGGCGGGGGGAGGCCGCGACCCGCATGATCCTGCCGCCCGTGAACACCTCGATCTGGCGCTCGCGGTCGTCGGCGCGCAGGAAGGTGGCCAGCGACTGGGGCGGGCGGTTCACGTCCGCCAGTTCTGCCTTGATTCGCACCAGTTCGGAGCGCGTGCGGGTCAGGGCCGCGGTGAGGCGTGCGTTCTTCTCCGTCAGGGACACGACCTGGCGCTGAAGGCGCGCGGTGTCGGCGCCGTCAGTCATCGCAGGCCCCCTCCCCGTCGTGGGATCCGCCGTCCACCCACGTGGCCGCTTGCGCGGCCAGGCCGCGGCGGACCTTGCGGACCTTCTTGTCGGAGTTCACGCGCTGTCCGACTCCCTCCGGAGTCCACCCCTCCTCCTGGTCCCAGGCGCCGCCCTTGCCCTCGGCGGCTTTCGCCGGGCGCTTGGCGCGCTCCTGCGGGAGGACCCCGGGCGCCAGGAGTCGCGCCACCACCAGGAAGCCGGTGTGGGCGACCATGCGGTGCGCGGGGCGCACCGCCAGCCCGTCCAGGTGCCACTCGCGGCGCATGTCCTCCCAGGCGACGGGGTCGGTGAAGCGCCCGGAGGCGCGCAGGTCCTCGACTAGGCGCGACATCTGCGTGACTGTGGCGACGTAGCAGGTGAGCACGCCGCCGGGGACGAGGGCGCGGGTGAGGGGGCCGATGTTCTCCCACGGGGCCAGCATGTCCAGGACCACCCGGTCCACGCTGGCCTCCTCGAGGGAGTCGAGGACATCGGCCACGTCTCCGACGCGGAGGTCCCACGCGGGGTGGCGCCTGCCGAACCACAGGTCCACGTTCGCCGCGGCGATCTGGGCGAAGTCCTCCCGCCTCTCCACGGAGACCAGGCGCCCTCCCTCGCCGACGGCGTCGAGCAGCGCCATCGACAGCGCGCCGGACCCGGCGCCCGCCTCGACCACTGTGGCGCCGGGGAACACGTCACCCATGTGGGTGATGACACCCGCGTCCTTGGGGTAGACGACGGCGGCGCCGCGCGGCATGGCCATCACGTAGTCGGCCCGCAGGGGCCGCAGGATCTGGAACTGGCGGCCCTCCTCTGTGGTGATGACCTGCCCGTCGGGGCGCCCGATGATGTCGTCGTGGTCGAATCCCCCGCGGTTCGACTGGAACCGCCCGCCCGCGACCAGGACGACCTGGTGGTAGCGGCCCTTGGGGTCGCGCACCTGGACGCGGTCGCCGTGCGCGAGCGCCCCCCTTCGGCCGGACTGGCCGAGGGGTGCCCGGGCCCCTCCCGTATTTCGTTGAGTGTCCATCGGGTGAAGTCTATCGCGCGGGGGCCGGGCCGCCATTGCGGCGCCGCACACGCGCGTGCGGCGCGGTAGCGTGTCACCCATGACGGAAGTGATCGCCCCCCGCCCCGGGCCCCGCTCGTGGGAGCCCGCCCTGTCCGCCTCGCGCGCCAAGGAGTACGAGCGGTGCCCCCTGCAGTACCGTCTCCACGTCATCGACGGGTACCGCGAGCCCGCGACGCGCGCCACGGCGATGGGCACGCTCATCCACGCCGTCCTGGAGGACCTGTACGGGTTGGAGGCCCCGGGGCGCACGGAGGAGGCCGCCCAGGAGATGGTCGGGGACCGTTTCGAGGCGCTGCTCCGCCGGGATCCCACGGTGGGCGCCCTTTTCGACGACGACGCGGACCGCCAGCGGTGGCTGGGCGAGGTCCGGGCCGTGCTCGGCCAGTACTTCGCCATCGAGGACCCGAAGTGGATCGCCCCGTGGGCGCGCGAGAAGAACGTCGAGGCGTCGACGCGGGCGGGCGTGCGCCTGCGCGGTTTCATCGACCGCATCGACCGCGCCCCCGACGGGAGGCTGCGGGTCGTCGACTACAAGACGGGGAAGGCCCCCTCTCCGCGTTTCACGGAGGAGGCGCTCTTCCAGATGCGCTTCTACGCCCTCCTGCTCATGCGCACCGCGGTCCTGCCGGCCCGTATGCAGTTGGTGTACCTCAAGTCCGGGCGGGTCCTCACCCTGGATCCCTTCCCCGGCGACATCGAGCGCTTCGAGGAGCGCGTGGAGGAGCTGTGGGGCCGCATCGAGGCGGACGTGCGCGGCGACGGCTTCGCGCCCCGCAAGAACCCCCTGTGCAACTGGTGCGGGGTGCGCTCCCTGTGCCCCCTCTTCGGCGGTCAGGCGCCGCCTATGCCCGCCGAGCACGCGCAGTGGGTGCTCGGCACCCGTCGGAGCGCCTGAGGGGCGGGGCGGCGCGGGCGCCGCGCCCGGGGCTCACGAGCGGTGCCGCACTCTCATCGGCCGGTCCCGCGCAGGGCCGTGGTGATCCGGCGCACCTCCGCCTCGTCCGTCCCATCGGCTCCGGGGGCGCGCATGTGGACCTCGCGCGCGCCCGAGGCGGCCACGACCCCAGCGACGTTGTGGGCGCGGAGGCCACCGGAGACCAGGATGATGATGTCTTCCCCCGCTCGGGCCACGAGGCGGGCCAGGGCCCTGGGCCTGGCCACCGCGGGGTCTCCCCCCGTGGTGAGCACCCGGTCGTAGCCCAGCTCCATGAGGACGTCGAGGCCGCGGTCCTGGTCCTCCACCTGGTCGAAGGCGCGGTGGAAGGTCAGGGGCGCTCCCCCCGCCTCGTCGCGCAGGCGCTCCGACGCATCGACGTTGATCCGGCCCCCCGGATCCAGGACGCCGACGACGAATCCCAGGGGGACCGGGGCTCCCCTGCCCAAGGAGGAGAGCCGGGCGATGTCGGTGGCGATGCGGTCGACTTCCTCGCGCGAGTGCGCGAAGTCTCCGGGGCGGGGCCGCACGAGCACCTGGACGCCGCCGGTGGGAGCCACCTCGAGGGCTGCGGCGACCTCGTCGAACGCGGGGGTCAGCCCCCCGCAGGACAGGTCCCGGCAGATCTCGATGCGGTCGGCCCCTCCGTCGCGGGCGCGGCGGGCGCCCAGTGGGTCCTCGACGCAGATCTCGACGGCGGTCACGGCGCCCACCTCTCGTAGCTGGTCGAGCCGGCCACCTTGGCGGCCAGGATCGCCGCGCCCCAGCGCCCACCGGATCCCCCCAGGGAGGCACGGACGATCTGGGGGGCGTCGCGGAAGGTCAGCATCGACGCGAACTCCTGGCGCAGGGGCGCCAGCAGGTGCTCTCCGGCGTGGGACAGCCCTCCGCCGATGATGATGCGCTCGACGTCGACGGTGAGGGTCATGTGGGTGAGCGAGAGGGCGAGGGCCCTCACGGCGGTCCCCCACACCTCGGTCGCCACCGGGTCGGAACCGATTCCCGCCTCGACGGCCTTCGCGCCGATGTCGTCCCCGGTGGCCTGCTCGTAGCGGCGGGCGATGCCCTTGGCGGAGGCGTAGACCTCCAGGCACCCCCGCGAACCGCAGCAGCAGGGCTCCCCGCCTGGGAACACGGGGGCGTGTCCGACCTCCCCGGCGCTGAAGGCCGCTCCGCTCCACAGGCCCTCTCCGAGCATGAGCGCCACGGAGATGCCCGTGCCGATCGGCATCATGAGGAAGGAGGAGGCTCCGCGGCCGGCCCCGAGGAGTCCCTCGGCCAGGCCGGCGGCGCGCCCGTCGTGCATGAGGGCGGCGGGCACTCCCGTGGCCTCCTCGACTGCGCGCGCCAGCCGCACCCCGCGCAACTCGAGGTTGGCGGCGTAGACGACGGTCCCGGTCGCCTCGTCCACGAGGCCGGGGCAGATCAGGCCGAAGCCGACCAGTCCCGGGTGGCTGCGGGCGAGGCGCTGGCCGATGCCCCCCACCTGGGAGGCGACGGCCTCCCGGTCCGTGGGCTCAGCGCCCTCGTCGAGGACGTCTCCGGCCTCGTCCACGATCATCCATTTGATGGATGTCCCTCCGATGTCGATGCCCGCGAAAACGAGTCCGGGCGACCCGTCGTCGTCGCTCATGGCACCACGACCTGCGCTCGCAGTTCGGGGTCGGCCATGTCCGGGTCGAAGGGGTACATCGGGCGGTCGATCTGGTCATGCCCCAGCCGAATCAGGTCCTGGTCGACGCCGCCGGGGGTCAGGGCCATGAGCCAGCCTTTTTGCGTGTTGTACAGGTCGGGCTCCAGGTATCCGATCTTGACGACCACGACGTCCGCTGTGGTGATGTCGACGCCGAGGAGGGCGAACTGGCTGAACATCGTGTACTGGTTGCGCTTCGTCGTGACGATGAGGCGCAGGCCGCCTGTGCGCAGCAGGGCCGTTCGCCCGCCTATGGGGTCGTCGGCGAGCGCCTCGACGGTGGCGTGGACGCGGATGGGGCCGGGGTCGCGGGTGTCGATGTGGCCTCCCACCTCGACATCCACCTGAGCGCCGACGCCTGCCTGCCAGGCGGTCGCCGCCGCGCCGGGGTCGATGATCGAGGCGTAGACCACATCCAGGGTCTCCTCCCGCACGGGCTTCCACGCCAGGAGGGCTGCGAGCGCGACGGTCACGTCGTCGGCTCCCCCCGCGCCCGGGTTGTCGCCGGAGTCGGAGATGAAGAAGGGCTTGGGCCCGGCCTCGGCGGCCGCCAGGCACTCCTCCATGGAGGCGACCGGGGCGACGAACTCGAAGCGCTCGCGCACCTCCCAGAAGTAGCGGCCGATGTGCTCGGCTTGTTCTTTCACGAGGGCGGCGTCGTCGCCGGTGACGACGACCGCTCCCTTGCAGCGGGGTTGGTCGGCCCAGGCGAAGCCGATCCAGATGGCGGCGTCGAGGATGCCGTCCATCGCCTCGACGGGGTCGATCATCTTGTACAGGGACTTGGCGGGCTCGATGCGGGTGGAGGTCTTCTCCCCGGGCAGCAGGACGGGCACGTGCACGAGGGCTTTGACGGGCTTGGGGGCCCCCTCCAGCAGGCGCTTGCCCAGGTTGTAGGCGGCGCGGCGGCGCGATTCGAGGGCGTCCTCGTGGGGGGCCAGGCGGTAGCAGGTGAGCAGGTCGCAGCCATCGAAGAGATCCTGGGAGACATTGCCGTGCAGGTCCATCGAGGCGCTCACCATGGGGGTGGGGCCGATGACTCCTCGGATGGCGCTGATGAGGTCGCCTTCGGCGTCGTCCATGCCCTGGACGCTCATGGCGCCGTGGATGTCGAAGAAGAACCCGTCGAGGGGGCCCGCTGCGGCCAGTCCCTGGAGGATCTCAGCCTTCCAGGCGTCGTATGCGCCGCGCTCGACGACTCCGCCGGGCAGGGCGCGGGCGTGCAGGACGGGGATCCATTCGATCTGGCGGGCCCAGTCCTCGTCGATCCAGTAGAAGCGGTCGAGCAGGTCGGCCCCACGGGTGACGATGAAGTCGTCAGCGGTGGAGGTGTAGGGGGTGAAGGTCGAGGACTCGATGTGGATGCCTGCCACGGCGACGCGGGGTCTGGTCATGGGCGATTCTCCTTCGGGAGCGTGGGTGTTGATGTTGTGAGCCCCCACAGCGCCGCGGCGCGCCCCGTCCGGGACGATTCGATCACCAGGGAGTCCATGATCGAGGGGAGGCACGATTGGTGGAGGGCCTGGCGCACTCCGGCGACGTGGGCGTCCACGGCGGAGAGCGCGCCGCCGATGATGACGGCGCGGGGGTTGAGGAAGGACACGATGTGGGCGAGGGATTCGCCCAGGAGGATGCCGGCGGAGCGTATGGCAGTGGCCACTTCGGGTATGCCGTCGCGGGCGGCGTCGAGCAGGGAGGCGTTGGAGTCGAAGGAGACTCCGGCGGCGGCCAGGTCCGCGCGTATGGCGTCGGCGGAGGCGATGGTCTCCAGGCATCCGACGTTCCCGCATTTGCAGGGCCGCGAGGCGGCGGCGGGGACGGGGATGTGGGAGACGTCGCCGGCCAGGCCGTCGGCGCCCTCCACTGGGGAGCCGTCGATGAGGAGGGCGCCCCCGATGGCGCTGCCGGCTTTGACGTAGATGAGGGGGTTGAGGTCGTCGGCCCCGGCGCCCTCCCTCCTGCGGTAGACGAGCTCGCCCATTGCCCCCGCCCGGGCGTCGTTCTCGATGGCGGCCGCCATGCCCGTCTCCTGGCGGATGAGTCCGGCGAAGTCGACGCCGTCCCAGCCGGGCATGCGCGCGGGCCTGATGACCCGTGAGCGGGGGGCGTCGACGGGGCCGGGCACGGCGACGGCGATGCGGGTGGCGGTGCGGCCGTGGGCCTCCTCCTGGCGGGTGATGGCGTCGCGCAGGGCAGTCAGGACGCGGCGCGGCCCGTCGGCGACATTGATGGGGGTGCTGGTGGGCTCGGTGATCCCGGTGTCCGGGTCGGTGAGCGCCAGGAGGGCACGGTGGGCGCCGAGTTCGATGAGGGCGCGCACTCCCCCGGCGTCGGCGGGGGCGAGCATGCGGGCGCGGCGCCCACCGGTGGACACGGACTCCTCGGTCTCGTTGATGGCGCCGGAGTCGACGAGGCGGGAGACGGCCGCGGAAATGGTGGAGGCCGCGAGTCCGGTGCGTTTGACGATGTCGGCGCGGGTGCGCGCCTGGCCCGAGCCTACGAGCGTGATGATCGCGTCCTCAACGCTTTGAGCGGCCATGGCCCCTCCTCACCTGGGTTCTTGGACCTCTTCAACATACGGCATTCACCTATGAACGCGGAACCATTATTACGCATCATCTGGAACTTGGGGCTTGTTTCGCCAAACTCGATGTTATATGACCGTAATATTCTTGATCTTTCACCATTTCTGCACGAACTGGATGCTGCATGCTCTAATATTGGACCGTCTGAGGGGTCTCCCCCTCGGAGCCACCCGATCAATGTTGATGTGGAGTAGTCATGAACCTCAGAAAGAAGCGGCTGATCAGCGGGGTCCTCGCCCTCGCGATGACCGCCGCGCTCGGCTTGACCGCCTGCGGCGGCGGGAACCGGGCCGCCACCTCGGAAACCGGGAAGAACGAAGTCACCATGGCCTCGCGCACCCCGAACTGGATCTTCCCCGTCTCCGCCAAGGGCTACACGCAGGGCGAGAACGGGAACTTCATCCAAGCGATGTACCGCCCGCTCTTCGCCTACAAGTCGACCTCCGACACCCCCTACAAGATCAACCTCCCCAAGTCCCTGGGCACCGTGCCCGAGGTGTCCGAGGACGGCCTCACCTACACCATCACCCTGCGCGAAGACGCCAAGTGGTCCGACGGCACTCCCGTTTCCACCCGCGACGTGGAGTTCTGGTGGAACCTGGTCACCAACAACAAGGACGAGTGGGCCTCCTACAAGAAGGGCTTCTTCCCAGACGGCGCCACCTTGGACATCAAGGACGAGCACACCTTCTCCATCACCACCGAGGAGAAGTTCGCCCCCGACTGGTTCGTCGACAACCAGATCAACAAGGTGGCGCTGCTGCCCCAGCACGCCTGGGACAAGGACTCGGCCGACGCCGCCGTGAGCGACATGGACCGCACGCCCGAGGGCGCGCAGAAGGTCTTCGCCTTCCTCACGGCCGAGGCCAAGAACCTGTCCACCTACGCCACCAACCCCCTGTGGCAGACCGTGAACGGCCCGTGGAAGCTCTCCACCTTCACGCCCGACCAGGGCCTGGAGATGGTCCCCAACGAGAACTACTGGGGCGAGGACAAGCCCAAGATCGACAAGCTCATCTACAAGGCGTTCACCGGTGACGACGCCGAGTTCAACACGGTGCGCTCGGGCGGCATCGACTTCGGCTACATCCCCGCCGCCCAGTACGGCCAGAAGAGCGCCGTCGAGGCCAAGGGCTACAGGGTCTTCCTGTGGCCCGGCAACTCCATCACCTACCTCGCCCTGAACTTCGCCCCCCAGGCCTCCGGCTCGAAGTTCATCAACCAGAAGTACATCCGCCAGGCCATGCAGCAGCTCATCGACCAGAAGACCCTGTCCGATAAGGTCTGGAACGGCACGGCCTCGCCCACCTGCGGGCCCGTCCCCATGTCCCCTGAGAAGGTCGGAACGATGGAGGGCTGCGCATACCAGTTCGACCCCGCGGCCGCCCAGAAGCTCCTGGAGGACCACGGCTGGAAGATCGTCCCCGACGGCACCTCCACCTGCGAGAACCCGGGCACCGGGGACAACCAGTGCGGCGAGGGCATCGAGGCCGGGGACTCCATGAACTTCAAGCTCAACTCCCAGTCCGGTTTCGCCTCGACCCACCAGATGTTCGAAGAGATCATCTCCCAGTTCCGCAAGCTCGGCATCGGCATCGACATGCAGGAGCTGCCCGACTCCGTGGGCGCCTCGCAGGTGTGCGACGACGAGACCCCCTGCACGTGGGACCTGTCGTTCTTCGGATCCCAGACCTCGTGGGGCTACCCGATCTACGCCTCCGGTGAGCGCCTCTTCGCCACCGACGCGCCCGTCAACCTGGGCCGGTACTCCTCCGCGAAGGCCGACGAGCTGATCACCGCCTCGACGAAGTCGTCCGACCCGAACGCCCTGGCCGAGTACAACGACTACCTGGCCGAGGACCTGCCGGTCCTGTGGATGCCCAACCCCTACTACCAGATCACGGCCGTCAAGAGCGGCCTCGACGTCGGGGACGTCGACGCCACGGGCGGCACCTGGCCCGAGGACTGGTCCTGGAAACAGCAGTAACCCTCCCACCACCCCGGATCACCAAGGAAGGGCGGGCCCGCCGGGGACC
The DNA here is from genome assembly GCF_000429245.1 of Schaalia georgiae DSM 6843. Lineage (GTDB taxonomy): Bacteria > Actinomycetota > Actinomycetes > Actinomycetales > Actinomycetaceae > Pauljensenia > Pauljensenia georgiae. The sequence goes on along the minus strand of NZ_AUBM01000008.1, from coordinate 71,756 downwards.
CACTGCCCCTGACGGGCCCGCCCAGCCCACACCTCGGAGCCCGCAATGCTGAAATACCTCCTCAAACGATTGGGCCAGGCGGTCGTCGTCGTCTTCCTGGTCACCATCGTCACCTTCGCACTCCTCCAGTCGCAGCCCGGCGGCGCAGCCCGGGCGGCGCTGGGCAAGGACGCCACCCAGGAGCAGCTCGACGCCTTCGACCACGAGAACGGCTACGACCGGCCCATCGTCGAGCAGTACATCACCTACATCGGCAAGATCGCGCACGGCGACTTCGGCTACTCGTACCAGCACAACCAGTCCGTCAAGACACTGCTGGCCGTGCGCCTGCCCCGCACGATCTTCCTCTCCCTGCTCTCCACCGTGCTCGCCCTGCTCATCGCTGTGCCCCTCGGAGTGTTCCAGGCGGTCAAGCGCAACAAGGCCCCCGACTACGTCGTCACCATCGGCTGCCTGCTGGCCTACTCGACGCCGATCTTCTTCGCGGGCCTGCTCCTCATCGTCCTCTTCTCGCAGGTGTGGCCGATCCTGCCGGGCGAGGCCCCCCAGGGCCAGGACCTCTCCGTCATGTGGCAGCAGTGGGACCACCTGGTCCTGCCCGTGTGCGCCCTGTCGATCGCCACGATCGCCGCCTACGCCCGCTACGTGCGCTCCTCCATGGTGGACAACCTCAACGAGCAGTACGTGCGGACCGCCCGCGCCAAGGGCCTGTCCGAGGTGCGCGTCGTCTTCGTCCACACGCTGCGCAACGCGCTGTTCCCCGTCATCACGATGATCGGCCTGTACATACCCGCGATGTTCTCCGGCGCCCTGGTCATCGAGACCCTCTTCAACTTCAACGGCATGGGCTACCTCTACTGGCAGGCCACTGGTCGGCGCGACTACCCGATCCTGCTGGGCGTCACACTGATCGTCGCCCTCGCCACGGTCGTCGGCGCCCTGCTGGCCGACTTCCTCTACGCCGCAGCCGACCCACGTATCCGATTGGCAGGTCGCAGCAAATGAGCGCAGTACCCGCACAAGCCCCCGCAGGGGCGATCCCCCGGCAGCGCGCGGGGCGCGCGTCCACGAAGCTCCAGGGCCTCCAAGTGTTCATGGAGAACAGACTGGCGGTCTTCGGAGTGGTCCTCCTGGCGCTGCTCGTCCTCTTCTCCTTCGTGGGCCCCATGCTGTGGCGCACCGACCAGATCCACACGGACCTGATGAACTCGGTGCTCCCCCCGTCCGCCGAGCACCCCCTGGGCACCGACAAGGTCGGCTACGACCAGCTGGGGCGCCTCATGGAGGGCGGCAAGACCTCGATCATCGTCGGCATCTTCGCCGGCACCTTCGCCACGGCCATCGGCACCGCCTACGGCGCGATCGCCGGGTTCGTGGGCGGCTGGGTCGACGCGCTCATGATGCGCATCGTGGACTCGATGATGTCAATCCCCGTCCTCTTCCTGTTCATGCTCATCGCCACGATGATCCCCCCGACGGTCCCCGTCCTCATCGCGATCATGGCGGCCCTGTCCTGGCTGGGCACGTCCCGCCTGATCCGCGGCGAGGCCCTGTCCCTGCGCACCCGCGAGTACGTGATGGCGATGCGCGGCATGGGCGGGTCGATGCCCCGCGCGATCCGCACCCACATCGTGCGCAACACGATCGGCACGGTCATCGTCAACGCCACCTTCCAGGTCGCCGACGCCATCCTCTACGTGGCCTACCTGTCGTTCCTGGGCCTGGGGGCTCCCCCGCCGGCCACGGACTGGGGCGCGATGCTCTCCAACGGCCAGTCCGACGTGTACTCGGGCAACTGGTGGCTGATCTTCCCGCCCGGCATCGCGATCATCCTGCTGGTCCTGTCGTTCAATTTCATCGGGGACGGCCTTCGCGACGCCTTCGAAGTCCGCCTGCGCAAGAGGTGACCATGTCCACTCCAACTCCGCTCCTAGAAATCAAGGACCTCCACACCGACATCGAGATCCGCTCCGGCGTGGTCCGGGCGCTGTCGGGCGTCGACCTGGTCGTCAACGCCGGGGAGACCCTGGGCGTCGTGGGCGAGTCCGGCTCCGGCAAGACCATGACGGCCCTGTCGCTGATGGGCCTGCTCCCCCAGGGCGGGCGCGTGTCCTCCGGATCGATGCTCCTGGAGGGCGAGGACCTCACCGCGATGCCCCCCGCGTCGGTGCGCAAACTGCGCGGCACGAAGGTCGGCATGATCTTCCAGGACCCGCTCACCAGCCTGAACCCGACCATGAAGATCGGGCTGCAGGTGTGCGAGCCGTTGCGCGTTCACGAGAAGATGCCGAAGAAGGAGGCACTGGCCCGCGCCGTCGAGATCCTCAAGCGCGTGGGGATGCCCCGCCCCGAGTCGGTCGTCAACTCCTACCCGCACCAGCTGTCGGGCGGCATGCGCCAGCGCGTCATGATCGCCATGGCGCTCGTGTGCCAGCCGCGCATCCTCATCGCCGACGAGCCGACCACGGCCCTGGACGTGACGACGCAGATGCAGATCCTCGACCTCATCGACGAGCTGCGCGACGAGTACCAGATGGGCGTCATCCTCATCACCCACGACCTGGGCGTGGTCGCCGGGCACACCGACCGCGTGTCCGTGATGTACGCGGGGCGCATCGTGGAGACGGCCCCCACGAAGACCCTGTTCACCGAGCCCCGCCACCGGTACACGAGCTCGCTGATGGCGGCCCTGCCCGAGCGCGCCCTGGCCGAGCGCACCAGGCTGTTCTCGATCCCCGGCGCCCCGCCCTCGTTGACGGACCTGCCGGTCGGCTGCCGTTTCGCGGCGCGCTGCCTGTGGGCCACGGACCAGTGCCGCGCGGGCTACCCCGACCTCGGCGGCGAGGGCGCTCACACCTACGCGTGCTTCCACCCCGTCCTCGACGACGACGAGTCCCCCGCGGCCCTCCAGGCCCGGCTCGACGCCGAGCGCGCGGCCGACGAGGCGGGGGCCGACTCCACTGACCAGGCCGGGCCGGGAGGCGGGGAAAGCTCCGGGAGTGGCTGCGCCTCCCCTGTCGAAGCCGACGGCGCGCAGGACCCGACCGCCCCGCCGACGGAGCCCGCGCCTCGTGGGACCCTGCTCAATGTCAAAGAGGCCTCCCGCGAGTACGAGTCGGCCGGGTCGGGCTTCTTCAAGCGCGACAAGGGCGTCGTCTCCGCCGTCGACCGCGTCTCCATCACGGTCCGCAAGGGCGAGACCTACGGCCTCGTGGGCGAGTCGGGCTGCGGCAAGTCCACCGTGGGCCGCCTCATCGCTGGCCTCGAGCCGCCCTCGGGCGGGGCCATCGAACTGGACGGGCGCGACCTGGCCACGCTGAAGGGCCGCGACGCGGTCAAGATCCACCAGGATGTCCAAATGATGTTCCAGGACTCCTACGCCGCCATGGACCCGCGTATGCGCATCGACCAGATCCTGGCCGAGCCCATGAGCATCCAGAGGACGGGCGACGCGCAGCAGATCGCCGAGCGCATCATGGAGATCCTGGAGCAGGTGGGCCTGACCGAGGAGATCCTGGACCGCTACCCGCACGAGTTCTCGGGCGGCCAGCTCCAGCGCATCGGCTTCGCCCGCTCGCTCACCCTGGCGCCCGACCTCATCGTCGCCGACGAGCCCGTGTCCGCCCTGGACGTGTCAGTCCAGGCCCAGGTCCTCAACCTCATGAAGGACCTGCAGGAGGAGCTGGGCCTGTCCTACCTGTTCATCAGCCACGACCTGGCCGTCGTGCAGTACATGGCCGACCGGATCGGCGTCATGTACCTGGGCAGGATCGTGGAGGAGGGGCCCGCCGAGGAGGTCGTGGCCAGCCCGAGGCACCCGTACACGAAGGCGCTGATCGACTCCATCCCCGTGCCCGACCCGGCCTTCGAGCACGCCGACGACGCCATCAAGCTCACGGGCGAGCCGCCCAGCGCCATCAACCCGCCCGAGGGCTGCCGCTTCCGGCCCCGCTGCCCCTTCGCCACCGACGAGTGCTTGGCGCAGCCCCCGCTGTCCGACGGCAGGCACCGCGTGGCCTGCCACCACCCGCTCTCGTGGGCGGCGGCCGGGGCAGTGGCCGAGGAGGCCCCGGTCGGCTAGCGCCCGCCGCGGCGCTCCAACAGGGGCGCCGCGGGCCGGGAGCCGGGTTGTCCGCCTTCAAAAGCAGCGGGGACGCCCGCAGATGATGCGGCCGGGCGCTGGGCTCCTTGCTTTCTCATCACTCGTTGCCGACCGTTTCCAGGCTGCTCCCCACCACTGACAGCTTACGCACACAACGGCCTGAATTACGCAACACGCCTGCGCACACAAGGGCGGAATCAAGCCGATGTGTGCGGTGCGTGTTGTCTAATTCGGTGTCCTTGTGTGCGTAGCAGGGAGGCGGACGCGCCCGGCGCGCCGCCGGACAGCGCCGCCTGCGCCCGCTCAGTCGCCCCGCGCCCGCAGGTCCTCGTCCACCAGGGCGAGCACGGCCCCGGTGACGCCCTCGATGTCCAGGCCGGTGGAGTCCACCACCCGCACTCCGGGTGCGGGCTTCATGAACTCGGTGACGGCGGAGTCCGCGCGGTCGCGCCCCTGCACCTGCTCCCGCACCGCCTCGAGGTGCTCGGGGGCGCAGTCGCCGTACAGTTCCAGGGTGCGCCTGCGCAGGCGCGCCTCCTCGTCGGCCAGCAGTAGGACCCGCACGTCGGCGTCCGGGCAGACGACGGTCGTGATGTCCCTGCCCTCGGCGATCATGCCCGACCCCTGGGCGCGCGCCTCCATCATGCGGCGGCGCTGCTCCTGCGCCATCCACGCGCGCACCCGCAGGTTCGTGGAGACGTGCCTGATGGCCAGGGCGATGCGCGGCTCGCGGATCGCGGCGGTCACCTCGGCCTCCCCCACCCACACGTGGGGGTCGTGGGGGTCCGAGTCGAGGCGCAGGCGCATCCGGTCGGCCAGGGAGGCGACGAGGTCGGCGGAGCCCTCGGCCCCGAAGTCCACGCCGGACTCCAGGGCGAACCACGTGAGCGCCCGGTACATGGCCCCCGTGTCCAGGTACCCGATGCCGGCGCGGGAGGCGACGGCTTTGGAGACCGTGGACTTGCCCGAGCCCGCGGGCCCGTCGATCGCTATTGTGATGCCGAGGCGGCCAATGGCGGCCCTGCGGGCGTCGTCGTTCATGGGTTCCTCCAGTTCCCCTTCCGATTCGCAACGGAACGCGGCTGCGCCCAGCCGGCGCGGGACTGTTGCCGCTCCGTGCGTTTCAGGGGTTTCGTGGGTATTGGTGCACCGTCCCGCGCGCGGCAGTTGGCCGGGGCCGGTCGACCGCGCGGCGGAACGCCCCCATTGTAGCGGCGGGAGAACCACTGTCGCCGTGGCGCGAGGAGCCGGGGGTTCACGCCCCTGACCGGCGGGAGCGGATGACGGCCCACTGCCGGTCGATCTCAGGAGCCGGAACGCCGAGGCGCTGCGCGTCGGTGCGTATGGACTCCAGTCCCTCGATCCACTCGTCCAGGCCGTGGCCCATGTGGCCCACCACCATCGCTTCTGTTTCGGCCTGCTGGAACATCCCTTGCAGTAGGCGCGCGACCAGGGGCTTGGGGAACGTGAACAATGGCGCTGGCCAGAGGCGCCACGTGCGGATGCCGCGGGCGCGGCACACGTCGAGGCCCTCCCGGAACGCCCCGACCATGCGGGCTATGGCCGCCCGATCCGCGGCGAACGCGCGATAGCTCCCCGCCTCGATGAGCGGCGCAGCGGTGAGGGCCTGCTGCATGCTGTGCACGGCGAGCCAGTCGGGCATATGGCGCTGGCGGCGAACGGTGAGTCCCCCTGAGGCCAACAGCGCCTCGACCGTGTTCAATGCCGCTTTCTTGTTGGCAGTGCCGGCTTCCAGGACCGTGCCTCGGGGGAAGACAGTCACCGAGATCCGGTGGCCCTGCCTGCCGCCACCGATCTGGGATGGGAAGCCGAGCAGGCGGTTCGCGCTCGACTCCGAGGAGCCGCCCAGGGCCTCGGCCAGGTTCCAGTGGTTGAGCATGAGGACGACCGGAACGCGGGTGCCGGCGCCGTCGAGCAAGGGCAGCACATCGGGCAGGCCCCCGCCCGGCACCATGACGAGGACGGCGTCGTACAGGTCCGGCGCAATACTCGTGACGAGTTTGAGGGCGACGGTGGCGGTCGTGTCCCGGTGGCCGGGACGAAGATCGTGGACGCGGAGCTCGAAGGGCTCCCCGTAGAAGTCCGCCCTGTCCCCGCGGACCAGCCATGACACGTCGTGGTGCTGCGACAGCAGCCAACCATGGGTGATCCCCATGGTTCCCGCTCCCACGACCAGTACGCGCACGCATCGATCCTACGCCGTCAGTGGTGCCCGGGGCGGACGCGGGCGGCGCCCGTCGGCGTGCGCGCTCAAGCGGGCCGGGAGGACGCGGGCGCTCGCACGGCAGATGGCCGAAGACTCAGGCGCCCCCGGAGCCCCCCGCTCAGTGCGGGATGAGGCGCCACGAGTGGGCCTCGAGCACCGCCACCGCCCGCTCCATGGAGGACGGGTCGATCATGATCCTGCCCACGCCGACCTGCTGCCCGGCGGAGTGCTCCAGGACGAAGTCCTCGATGCTGACCCCCGCCTCGCCGAGCTCTGAGAACAGGCGGCCCATCTCGCCGGGCGAGTCGGGTATGAGGACCTCCAGTTCGGCGTAGCGGCGGGGCGCCCCGCCGTGCTTGCCGGGGATGCGGGCCACTCCCCTGTTGCCCGCCTCCATGACGCGGTTGATGGCGCCCACGCTGCCCCCGCGCAGGGGCCCCAGCCTGGCCGCCGCGTCCAAGTGGGACACCAGGTCGTCGAGGTCGCGCTGGATCCCGCGCAGCACCTCGGCCACGGGGCCGGCGTTGCCCGCCAGGATCGCGGTCCACAGCCTGGGGTCGGAGGCTGCGATGCGCGCCGTGTCCCGCAGCCCCTGGCCCGCCAGCGACAGGGCCTCGGGCGGGGCGTCCCCCAAGCGGGCCGCCAGCATCGACGACACGAGTTGCGGGACGTGGGACACCAGTGCCACGGAGCGGTCGTGCATGGGCGCCGTCATCTCCATGGGGACTCCGCCCACGTCGGAGGCGAGGGCCCGCACCGCGAGCACCGCCTCGGGGCTGGATCCCTCGTGGGCGACCACCACCCAGGGCCGCCCGTAGAACAGGTCGGCGTCCGCGGCGCCCGCTCCCGAGCGCTCCCGGCCCGCCATGGGGTGCGATCCGACGTAGCGTGCCCCCGCCTCCGCCATCCCCTGGCGCCCGAGCCCGGCCAGCGCGTCGGACATGACGGCGTCCTTCACGGAGGCCACGTCGGTGACGAAGGCGCGCGGGTAGGCGCGCAGGGCGTGCACGACGCAGCGGTCCGCCACGTCCGGCGGCGTCGCGACGACCACGAGGCGGGGGCCGGCCTCCCCCTGCTCCCCCGTGTCCGCGGCCCATTCCGACAGCGGGCGGCCCGCGCCGATGTCCTGGGCGAGGCACAGCGACGTGGGCGAGGCGTCCTCCAGGAGGACCTCCACGCCCCCGGCTCGCAGGGCGAGGCCCAGTGAGGCGCCCAGCAGGCCCGATCCGATCACCAGGACGGGCCCGCGCGTCGCCATGGCGCGCGGGCCCTGGGCGGGGGCCTCCGCGCTGCTCACAGTCCGACTGCCCCGTACAGCGCCGTCAGCGCGTTGCCCTTCACGCGGCGGCTGGTCCCCGGCTGCAGGTGGTCGAGGCGGATGGGACCGAAGCCCGTGCGCACGAGTTCGCGCACCGGGAAGCCGACGGCGTCCATCATGCGGCGCACCAGGCGGTTGCGCCCCTCGTGGACGATGATCTCCACGGTCGTGATGTCGCCGTAGGTGTCGACCACGCGGAAGCCGTCGACTGCGATGGGCCCGTCCTCCAACTCGATGCCCGCCATGAGGCGGCGCCTCACGCCCGGGCGCACCTCGCCGTGCAGGCGCGCCACGTAGGTCTTGCTGATCTCGTAGGAAGGGTGCGTGAGGCGGTTGGCCAGCTCGCCGTCGTTGGTGAGCAGCAGCAGCCCGGAGGTGTCGATGTCGAGGCGCCCCACGTGGTAGAGGCGCTCGGGGTAGCCCGCGACGATGTCGGCCACGGTGGGCCTGCCCTCCGGGTCGCTCATCGTGGAGACCACGCCGACGGGCTTGTTGATGGCGAGCACCACGTGCTTCGTCTCGTCGAGGATGAGCCTCTCGCCGTCGACGTGGATGACCTGCGCCGCGGGGTCCACGCGCATGCCCTGGCCGCGCACCACCTGCCCATCGACGCTGACGCGCCCGTCGGCGATCATCTGCTCGGCGGCGCGGCGCGAGGCGACCCCCGCCTGGGCCAGCACCTTCTGCAGGCGCACGCCCCCGGCGGTGTAAAGGTCTTTTCTCATAACTGATCCTCCAGGTCGTCCAGCTCCTCAGCGGCTGGTAGGTAGGGCGCCAGGGGCACCAGGTCCTCCAACGAGCCCAAGCCCATCTTCTCAAGAAACTCGCTGGTAGTACCATACAGGCGCGCGCCGGATTCCGTTTCCCCCACTTCGGCGATCAGGCCGCGGGCCATGAGGGTACGCACGACGGCGTCGACGCCGACCCCGCGCACCCTGGAGACGCGGGCGCGAGTGATGGGCTGGCGGTAGGCGATGATCGCGAGCGTCTCCAGCGCCGCCTGGGACAGGCGGGCCTGCGTCGTGCCCACCACGAAGCGGCCCACCACGTCGGCGAAGCGCGGGGAGGAGTAGACGCGCCAGCCGCCCGCGGCCTCCCGCAGCTCGAATCCGCGCCCCTCTTCCCGGTAGGAGCGCGCCAGGGCCCGCAGCGCCCCGTCGGCCTCCTCTTCTTCCACGCCGAGCGCGTCGGCGATGTCCGAGGCGGGCACCGGTTCGGCGGCCACCATCATGACCGCTTCGATCGGCGCCCGCAGGCCGTCGCCACTGTCGGCCGCGGGGTCGGGCTCGACGCGCACCGCCGCGCCTCCGGGGCCCGGCACGCCATCCAAGGCCGGCGCTCCGCCGCCCGAAGGCACCCGGCCGTCTTCTGTTCCCCCGCCGCTGTGCGGCGCCCCGTTCCCCGTCGGCGCCTGGCTGTCCGCCTTCATTCCGTCTCCCGCCGCGGACCGCTCATCATCGTCCACCTCTGCGCCTCCTGCCATCGTCCGCTCATCGTCCGCCTCTGCGCCTCCTGCCATCGTCCTCGTCCAACGCCGCCTTCGTGGGCGGCGCCGTCTCCCCATTCGCCATCGTCACGTCTCCTGCCGCTGTCTCCCCACCCGGCACCGCTGCGCCTCCTCCCGCCGGTCCCCCTCCGGCACCGCCCTCGTAGGGGTCGTCGATGCCCGCACAGGCTTCCCGTCCCCCGGTCCACACCATCGTGAGATCTCCGAGGGGCTGGTCCTGCGCGAAGTCCACAGCACCCCGCCTGTACAGCTCCAGCAGCGCGAGGAACCGGGCGACCACCACCGCCCGCGTGGCGGCGTCGGCCACGAGGGACTCGAAGGTGGCGGCGCCCTGCGCGGACAAGCACTCGGCAACGATCCGCGCCTGTTCGGCCACGGGCACGGCGGGGTCGTGCAGGTGCGCCACCTCCACGGCGGGCTCGGTCCGTGTGAGGGCGTCGACGGCCATGCGGGCCAGTTCCCCGGGCGTGGTCGTCCACACGAGTTCGGGCAGCAGCGCGGCGAAACGGGCCTCAAGCGGGGCCGCGCGCGGCGTGTACGCCCCGAAGCGCTCCAGGCGGGCGGCCACCTGGGCGGCGGCTGTTTTGAAGGCCCTGTACTGCAACAGCCGGGAGAAGAGCAGGTCCCTGGCCTCGAGGTCCTCCGCGGCCGCGTCCGGGCCGTCGTCGAGGCGGGGCAGCAGGTGGGCGGCCTTCATGTCGAGCAGGGTCGCGGCGACCACCAGGAACTCCGTGGCCCGCGACAGGTCGGGGAAGGCGCGCATGTGGGCGATGAACTCGTCCGTCACGCGCGCCAGCGCGACCTCGGAGATGTCCAGGCGCTTGCGCGCGATGAGCTGCAGGAGCAGGTCGAATGGCCCCTCGAAGACGTCGAGGCGCACCTGGAAACGGCCTTCCCGGTCCCCCTCGGGCGCGGTGCCGTCCGCCTCAGGCGGTTCCGCCACGGGCGACCACCTCGCGGGCGAGGCGCCGGTAGGCCTCCGCCCCCGGGTGGCCCGGCGCGTAGGAGGTGATCGGCTCGGTGGCCACGGAGGCGTCGGGGAACTTGATGGTCCTGCCGATCCGGGTGGTGAACACCAGGTCGCCGAATGCCTCGTGGAGGCGCTCGAGCACCTCCCGCGCGTGCAGTGTGCGCAGGTCGACCATGGTCGCCACGATCCCATCGATCTTGAGGCGCGGGTTGATGCGGTCGCGCACGGTCTCGATGGTCTCGACCAGCAGCGCCACGCCGCGCAGCGCGAAGAACTCCGCTTCGACGGGGACGATCACGCCGTGCGCCGCGGTGAGGGCGTTGACGGCCAGGAGCCCCAGGGAGGGCTGGCAGTCGACCAGGATCACGTCGTAGTCCGCCTCGACGCGGCGCAGCACCCGCGCCAGGGCGCTCTCGCGCGCCACCTCGTTGACCAGCTGCACCTCGGCGGCGGACAGGTCGATGTTCGCGGGGATGATGTCGAGGTTCGGAGTGCGGGTGGTGCAGATGGCGGCCGACGCGTCCGCCTTCGGGTCCATGAGCAGCGTGTAGATGGTCTGGTCCATATCGAGGGTGTTGATCCCCAGGCCCACCGACGCCGCGCCCTGCGGGTCGAAGTCCACGACCAGGACCCTGCGCCCGTACTCGGCCAGGGCGGCGCCCAGGTTGATGGTCGTCGTCGTCTTGCCGACCCCGCCCTTCTGGTTGCACATTGCGATAATGCGGGCTGGTCCGTGGCCGCTGAGGGGCTCGGGCACGGGATAGTCTGGTTGGAGCTCCTGCTCGACTGGCGGCTCATACATCGTCACGCTCCGATTCTAGGCCATCGACCGGCGGATGCCCCGTTACCACGCGCTACGCACACAAGGACCGGATTTACGCAACACACCACCGCACACAAGGGCAGAATCACGCCCTTGTGCGCGACTCGTGTTGTCTAATTCGGGGCCCTTGTGTGCGTACCCGAGGAGCGCGCCCGGCGGTGGTCAGGTCCTCAGGGGGCCTGCCCCCCGCGCGCACGCGGGTGCGCCGTCCAGTAGACCTCGCGCAGCGCCGCGACCGTGATCCTCGTGTAGATCTGCGTGGTCTGCACCGAGGCGTGGCCCAGCAGCTCCTGCACGTCGCGCACCGACGCCCCGCCCTCCAGCAGGTGGGTGGCGAAGGAATGGCGCAGGGTGTGCGGGGAGACCCCGGCCTCCAGGCCCGCGGCGGAGGCGGCCCTCCGGATCGCCTCCCACGCGCTCTGCCGGCTCATGGCCGCCCCCCGCTTGTTGAGGAAGACCGCGTGCGAGCCCCGCCCCCGCGCCGCCAGTTCCGGGCGGCCGCGCACCAGGTAGGCGCCCAGGGCGTCCTTCGCGTAGGAGCCCAGGGGCACCAGGCGCTCCTTGCGGCCCTTGCCGAACAGCCTCACGACGGGCGCCTCGTCGTCCAGGTCGATGTCGTCGACGGCCAGTCCCACGGCCTCGCTGACGCGGGCGCCCGTCGCGTAGAGCAGTTCGAGCAGGGCCGCGTCCCTGAGCCCCGCCGCTCCCGGGGCGGCGCGGACGGCGTCGAGGAGACGGCCGACCTGGTCGACGCTGAGCGCCTTGGGCAGGTGGGAACCCTGTTTGGGCGCGCGCACCTCGGCTGCGGCGTCGGCGCCCACGCGCCCCTGGCGCAGCGCGTAGGCGTGCAGTCCGCGGATGGCGGCGCTGGCGCGCGCCACCGAGGCAGGGGCGGCCGGGGCGCCCGTGAGCCCGCCCGACGCCAGTGACGCCAGGTGGGCCTCGATGTCCGCGGAGCGCACCCCGGCGATGTCCGTGATCCCCCTGGCCCCCAGGTCGTGGGCGTAGCGGCGGATGTCGCGCCGGTAGTTCGACACCGTGTGCGCCGAGGCGCCGCGCTCGACCCTCAGGTGGTCGAGCCAGTCGGAGGCGGTGTCCTCGATGGTGTCCACGGCCCCAGCGTATCCGCAAAAGCGCACTACTGCCCGGACCGATATGCGCCAGCGCACATAACCGCTAAACTGTGAGGCGGAAAACCCTACCCGCCCCGACGATGGGGCCTATACGGCTGGAGGCCGACGTGACATTGAATTGGGACCACATCGACGACCGCGCGGTGACGACGGCGAAGCTCCTCGCGGCGGACGCGGTCGAGCAGGCGGGCTCCGGCCACCCCGGGGCCGCGATCTCGCTGGCGCCGGCCGCCTACGTGCTCTACCACAAGCAGATGCGCTTCGATCCCTCCGATCCCCGCTGGCTCGGGCGGGACCGCTTCATCCTGTCGGCCGGGCACTCCTCGCTCACCCAGTACGTCCAGCTCTACCTGGCCGGGGCCGGCCTGGAGCTGGACGACATCAAGGCGCTGCGCACCGCCGGGTCGCTCACGCCCGCCCACCCGGAGTTCGGGCACACCAAGGGCGTGGAGATCACCACCGGCCCGCTGGGCTCGGGCCTGGCCTCCGCTGTCGGCTTCGCCATGAACTCCCGCCGCGTCCACGGCCTCCTCGACCCCGCCACCCCCCTGGGCGAGTCCGTGTTCGACCACGACGTGTACGTCATCGCCGGCGACGGCTGCCTGCAGGAGGGCGTGTCCGCCGAGGCCTCCTCCCTGGCCGGCACCCAGAAGCTCGGCAACCTCACCGTCTTGTGGGACGACAACCACATCTCCATCGAGGACAACACCTCCATCGCCTTCTCCGAGGACGTCCTGGCGCGCTACGAGGCCTACGGCTGGCACGTGCAGCGCGTGGAGTGGCTGAGCGCGGACGGCTCCTACTGCGAGGACGTGGAGGCCCTGTCCGCCGCCATCGACGCCGCCAGGGCCGTCACCGACAAGCCGTCGATCATCGCGGTGCGCACCATCATCGGCTGGCCCACCCCCGGCAAGCAGAACACCGGCGGCATCCACGGATCCAAGCTGGGCGCCGAGGCCCTGTCCGGCCTGAAGGAGGCCCTGGGGGCCGACCCGGACGCCATGTTCGCCGTCGACGACGAGGCAGTCGCCGCCGTGCGGGCCCGCGCGGCCGAGCGCGCCGCCGCCTTCCGCCGCGACTGGGACGAGCGCTTCGAGGCGTGGAGGGCGGCCAACCCCGACGGCGCCGCCCTGCTGGACCGCCTTCAGGCGGGGGAGCTGCCCGAGGGCTGGGAGGCCGCGCTGCCGGTCTTCGAGGAGGGCAAGGCCGTGGCCACGCGCTCCGCGTCCGGCCAGGTGCTCTGCGCCATCGCCTCGGCGCTGCCCGAGCTGTGGGGGGGCTCGGCCGACCTGGCGGGCTCGAACAACACCCTCATGAAGGGCGAACCGTCCTTCCTGCCCGAATCCGCCTCGTCGAAGGCGTTCAGCGGCAACGAGTTCGGGCGCAACCTGCACTTCGGCGTCCGCGAGTTCGCGATGGGATGCATTATGAACGGCATCGCCGCGGACGGCATCAACCGGCCCTACGGCGGCACGTTCTTCGTGTTCTCCGATTACATGCGCGGCGCCGTGCGCCTGGCCGCCCTGATGGATCTGCCCGTCACCTACGTGTGGACCCACGACTCCATCGGCGTGGGCGAGGACGGCCCCACCCACCAGCCGATCGAGCACCTCGCCGCCTACCGCGCCATCCCGAACCTGGCGGTCGTGCGCCCCGCCGACGCCGCGGAGACGGCCGCCGCGTGGAAGGCCGTGCTCGAGCAGTCCCACCCGGCGGCCATGGTCCTGTCCCGCCAGAACCTGCCCAACCCCCGCCGCGGCGAGGGCGCCCTGGCCCCGGCCGACGCCCTGGCGCGCGGCGCCTACGTGCTGGCCGACACCGAGGGGACTCCCGACGTGATCCTCCTGGCCTCGGGCTCCGAGGTGTCCGTCGCCCTGGAGGCGCGCGGCCTCCTGGCCGCCGAGGGCGTCGCCGCCCGCGTCGTGTCGGTGCCCTGCCTGGACTGGTTCGAGGCCCAGGACGAGGAGTACCAGCGCTCCGTCCTGCCCCCCGCCGTGAGGGCCCGTGTCTCCGTCGAGGCCGGGATCGCGCTGCCCTGGTACCGCTGGCTGGGCGACGCTGGTGTGCCCGTTTCCCTCGAGCACTTCGGTGCGTCCGCCAGTGGCGCGCTCCTGTTCAAGGAGTACGGTATTGATGCGGACCACGTGGCGGCCGCGGCCAGGAAGTCCCTGGAGCGCGCCCGCGCGTAGCGCTGGAAGCCCCGCGGGGGCCGTGGAGTCCGCGCTCCGCGGCCCCCGCGCCATCGCGGCGCGCGTCGGCAGTGCCGCACAGGACGATGGGAGGACACCTATGGAGCGACGAGCCCCGACACTGCACGACCCGGCGGACCGCCGGCTCCCCCGGATCTCGCCTCCGTGCGGCCTGGTGATCTTCGGGATCACGGGCGACCTGGCCCGCAAGAAGCTGCTGCCCGCGGTCTACGACCTGGCCAATAGGGGCCTGCTGCACCCGGCCTTCGCCCTCACGGGTTTCGCGCGCCGCGACTGGTCGGCCTCGGACTTCGAGGACTACGTGCGCGCCTCCATCGAGAAGCACGCGCGCACGGGCCTCAACGAGCGCACGTGGAGCCAGATGCGCTCCGGCCTGCGTTTCGTGTCGGGCACCTTCGACGACCCGGCCGCCTACCAGAAGCTCGCGGACACGGTCGCCGAGTTGGACCGGTCCAGGGGCACCGGCGGCAACCACGCCTTCTACCTGTCGATCCCCCCGTCCTGGTTCCCCGTCGTCGCCCAGCACTTGGCGGAGACGGGCCTCAACCGCCGCACGGACCGGGAGTGGCGGCGCGTCATCATCGAGAAGCCCTTCGGCCACGACCTGGCGTCGGCGCGCGAGCTGTCGGGCGTGATCTCCCAGATCTTCGACGAGTCCGATGTCTTCCGAATCGACCACTACCTGGGCAAGGAGACCGTCCAGAACATCATGGCGATGCGTTTCGCGAACACGATGTTCGAGCCCCTGTGGAAGGCCAACTACGTGGACTCCGTGCAGATCACGATGGCGGAGGACATCGGCATCGGCACGCGGGCGGGCTACTACGACGGCATCGGGGCTGCCCGCGATGTCATCCAGAACCACCTGCTCCAGCTCATGGCCCTGACGGCCATGGAGGAGCCCGTGCGCTTCACGCCCGGGGAGATCAGGACTGAGAAGGAGAAGGTGCTCTCCGCGGTGCGCCTGCCCGAGGACCTGGCCGCCTCGACGGCGCGCGGCCAGTACGCCGCCGGGTGGCAGGGCGGCCAGCGGGTGCGCGGCTACCTGGAGGAGGACGGCATCCCCGCGGACTCGACGACCGAGACCTTCGCCGCCATCAAGCTGTTCGTGGACACGCGCCGGTGGGCGGGGGTCCCCTTCTACCTCAGGGCCGGCAAGCGCCTCGGCAAACGGGTGACCGAGATCGCCGTGGTCTTCAAGCGCTCCGCGCACGTGCCCTTCCCGACGACGGACCTGGCTGAGTCGGGGCAGAACGTCCTCGTGGTCCGCGTCCAGCCCGACGAGGGGCTCACGTTGAAGTTCGGGGCGAAGGTGCCCGGGGCCGAGATGCAGGTGCGCGACGTGACGATGGACTTCGCCTACGGCCACGCCTTCACCGAGGACTCCCCGGAGGCCTACGAGCGCCTCATCCTGGACGCGCTGGTCGGCTCCGCCCCGCTCTTCCCCCACCAGCGGGAGGTGGAGTGGTCGTGGCGGATACTCGACCCCGTGCTGGACCACTGGGCGGGCCAGGGCCAGCCCGAGCAGTACGCGCCGGGCGCGTGGGGGCCGCCTGGCGCGCACCGGATGCTGGCCGACGACGGACGCATGTGGAGGCTGCCGTGATCATCACTTTGAAGAACACGACGTCGGCGCAGGTCGCCTCGCGGATCGTGGAGCTGCGCGAGGAGCGCGGATCGGCCGCGCTGGGCCGCGTCCTCACGCTGCTGATCTGCGTGCCCGACCTCATCGACGTCGATAACGCCATCGAGATCTCCGACGCGGTCTCCCGGGAGCACCCGTGCCGGGTGATCGTCGTGGTCGACCCGCCCGCGACGGGATCCGAGGCGCTGCTCAACGCGCAGATCCGCGTGGGCGACTCCGCGGGCCTGTCCGACATCGTCATCCTGGAGCCGCGCGGTGAGGCCGCCACGAGCATCGACTCCCTGGTGATGCCGCTGCTGCAGCCGGACACGCCCGTCGTCACCTACTGGCCGGTGGATCCTCCCGCCAATCCCGGCGAGCACCCCCTGGGGCGCATCGCGACCCGCAGGATCACGGACTCGCGCGCCACTGAGTGCCCGATGGCGGCCCTGCGCGCCCTGTCCAGCGTCTACACGCCCGGCGACACCGACCTGGGGTGGGCGGGCGTGACCCTGTGGAGGGCGCTGCTGGCCGCCATCGCGGAGGACTTCGACCGCCTGCCCGCCTCCGTTCTGGTGCGCGGACACGCCACGCACCCCTCCAGCTACCTCGTGGCCGCGTGGCTGCACCACCAGCTGGGCGTTCCCGTGAGCCGCGAGACCGACCCGGAGGCGCGGACCGTGACACAGGTCAGTTTCCTCTTCGACGACGGCACCGAGGTGTCCCTGTCTCGGCCCGCGTCGTCATCGGTGGCCCGTCTGGCGCGCCCCGGCCTCGACGACGCGCCCGCGAGCCTGCCGCGCCGCTCCGTGCAGGACTGCCTCATGGAGGAGCTGCGGCGCCTGGACCCGGACGCCTACTACGGGCGCCTGCTCACCCAGGAGGTCCCACTCATCCCCCTGGGCGAGGAGCAGTGACATGAGGGAGGTCGCCGAACTGGTGGTCGCCCCGTCCGAGGAGGGCATCGCCTCCGCCCTGGGCCCCCGCTTCCTCGAGGACCTGTCCCGCCTGGTGCGCCGGGCCCCCTCTGGCCGCCGCGTCGACGTGGGCCTGTCGGGCGGGTTCATCACGCAGCGCCTGCTGCCCGGCCTCGTCGGCCCCAGCGCGGTCGACTGGTCGCGGGTGCGCGTGTGGATGGTGGACGAGCGCTACGTCGGAGCCGGAGACCCCCTGCGCAACGACGACGAGGCGTGGGCGGGTTTCCTGCGCCACTGCCCCGGGGTGGAACTCGTGCGCGCGCCGAGCGCGGACCAGTACGGGCCCGACGGCCTGGAGGAGGCGAGGGCGGTTTTCGCCCGCACGTGGGAGCGCCTCATGGGAGCGCGTTCCTTCGACACCGCGTTGATCGGGATGGGGCCCGACGGGCACATCTGCTCGCTCTTCCCCCACCACCGGGCACTGGACTCGCCCGGACCCGTTCTGTGCGTGCCCGACTCCCCCAAGCCCCCGCCGCAGCGCCTCACCGTCTCCGTGCCCGTCATGCGCGCATGCCGCAACGTCTGGCTGGCGGCGCCGGGCGCTGCGAAGGCCGGGGCGATCGCCGCCGCACTGGGCGGTGCCCCCTTTGAGGACTACCCTGTGGGCGCGGTCCTGTCCCCCACAGCCCGCGTGTACCTGGACGAGGCGGCCGCCCGCCTCGTGCGCTGAGCAGCGCGCGGGCAGCGGGCGCGGCCCTGGGGCCGACTAGAACAGCCCCATCTCGTGCCCGAAGGCGATGACGCCCTGGTGGATGATCGGGATCAGCATCAGCGCGGCTATGACGGCGTAGGGCCACCAGTGCTTGCGCGTGACGGCGATGAACTCGCGGATGAACGCGGTCGGGAAATAGTAGAAGGCGGTCTTCGAGCCCACGCCGTCGCCCCGGATGCCCGCTGCCCGCGCGTAGGTGGCGGTGCGGAAGACGTGGTAGTCACTGGTCACCATCGCGCAGCGGTAGGGAAGCCCCCGCTGCCTCTCCTCGATGAGCTTCTTCGCGAAGACCAGGTTCTCCATGGTGGTCGTCGAACGGTCCTCGTCGAGAATGGACTCCTCCCCCACCCCGTTGGTCCTCAGGAACCGGTGCATGGCCTCCGCCTCGGAGATCACCTCGTCGGCGCCCTGGCCCCCCGACGGCACCAGGACGGCCCTGCGGCCCTGCTGGTCCCACAGCCTCAGGGCCTTCTCGATACGCCCGCGCAGCAGCGGCGTCGGCTCCTCGCCGTTGAGCCCGGCGCCGTGGATGATGATGTAGTCGTAGACGCGTTTGCGCGGTAGCAAGCGGTAGAAGGTCGAGTAGAGCAGCAGGGCCGTGAAGGACATGAAGAACCACGCGCCCCAGGCGGTCAGCAGCATCACGGCGCTGAGGACCCACCGGGGGGCGTGGAGGCCGACCGACAACGGGATAGCCGCGAACCATCCGGCCACGGCCACGCCGAAGAGCAGCGGGAGCAGCGTCGCCAGGCTCACGCCCTCGCGGCGCGTGACGACCCAGGCGTTCGCGAAGAGGAAGGCGATGAACGCGAAGGGGCTCAACGCGATGACCAGGCACAGGGGCAGGATGACCCACAGCTCCTGGGAGGCCAGGGCCACCGTGAACAGCGCTGTGATCACCAGGAAGAGGAAGAAGAACGCGTTCCTGAACTGCCGGGGCTCCCTGTGGTAGGACCACAGGAAGACGACCGCCCAGAAGGCGGTGGGCAACCACGGCGCTATGACGTCCATCGGGGGATCTCGCTCTCTTTCGTGGATGGAAAAGCCGCCCTCGGGGGCGAGGGCGGCATCGGCCGGACGGTCTTAATAACCGGGTTATGCGGCGAACTTCGTGAGCAGGGCGTAGCCGATGATGCACACGACCCACACGAGCAGCACCCCCAGGGTGATGCGGTTGAGGTTGCGCTCGGCGACGCCCGAGGAGCCAGCGGCGGACGAGATGCCCCCACCGAACATGTCGGAAAGGCCGCCGCCCTGCCCCTTGTGCATGAGGACGGTCAGGGTCAGCAGGGCGCTCGTGATGAAGATCATCACGATGAGGACAGTGTTGAGGATGCTCACTATGTTTCCGTTTTCTCGATGATCCGCTCAGCGGACAGTACGAACCGGGGTTCAGTCTAGCGAAGAACGGCGCGGGGGCCAACCGGCGCACCGGAGGCCCCCGCGCCCGCGCGACGGGGCCGGCAACCGGCCCCGCCCCGCTCAGGCGTAGAAGGTCGCCATCTGGGCGAAGGAGTCCGCCTTGAGGGACGCCCCGCCCACCAGGCCGCCGTCGATGTCGGGCTGGGCCATGAGCTCCTTGATATTGCCGGGCTTGGCGGAGCCGCCGTAGAGGATGCGGGTGGCGTCAGCGGTGGCGTCGCCGTAGTCGGCACGCAGGGCGGCGCGAATGGCCCCGCACACCTCCTGGGCGTCCTCGGCGGAGGCGGTCTCGCCGGTGCCGATGGCCCAGATGGGCTCGTAGGCGATGACGATCTTCGCCACGTCGGCGCCGTCCCAGCCCTTGAGGGCGGCGCGGATCTGGGCGAGCACGAAGTCGACGTAGGTGCCGGCCTTGCGGACCTCCAGGGCCTCGCCGCAGCACAGGATCGGGGTCATGCCCGCGTCGAAGGCCTTGCGCGCCTTCTGGCCGACCAGCTCGTCGGACTCCGAGTGGTACTCGCGCCGCTCGGAGTGGCCCATCACCACGTAGGAGCAGCCCAGTTTGTTGAGCATCGCCGTGGAGATCTCGCCGGTGTAGGCGCCGTTGTCATGCACGGAGACGTCCTGCGCGCCGTACTTGACGCCGAGCTTGTCGGCGTCGACCACGGTCTGGACCGTGCGCAGGTCCGTGAACGGCGGGATGACGACGACCTCGCACTTGGCGTAGTCGTGGCCGCGGTCGGACAATTCCATCGCCAGGCCCTGGACGAGGTGGTTGGCCTCGAGGTGGTCGAGGTTCATCTTCCAGTTGCCCGCCATGAGGGGGGTGCGTGCCATTTTCAGTCCTCCAGAACTGCGATGCCGGGCAGGACCTTGCCCTCGAGGAGCTCGAGGGAGGCGCCGCCGCCGGTGGAGATGTGGGAGAAGGTGGATTCGTCGAAGCCGAGCAGGCGCACGGCCGCTGCGGAGTCCCCGCCGCCGATGACGGAGAACATGGTGCCCTTCGACAGGGCCTCGGCGACGGCGCGGGTGCCGGCGGAGAACGCCTCGAACTCGAAGACGCCCATCGGGCCGTTCCACGCGACCGTCTTGGCGCCCGCCAGCTTGTCGGCGAAGAGCTTGCCGGACTCGGGGCCGATGTCGAGGCCCATCTGGTCGGCGGGGATCGCGTCGACGCCGACGACCGTTGCCGGGGAGTCAGCGGCGAACTCGGGGGCGACGACCACGTCGATGGGCAGCACCAGGTCCACGCCGCGCTCGGCGGCCTCGGCGATGTAGCCCTTGACGGTGTCGATCTGGTCCTCCTCGAGCAGAGACTTGCCCACGGAGTAGCCCTTGGCGGCCAGGAAGGTGAAGACCATGCCGCCGCCGATGAGCAGCAGGTCGGCCTTCTTCAGCAGGTTGGCGATGACGCCGAGCTTGTCGGAGACCTTGGAGCCGCCGAGCACGACGCCGTAGGGGCGCTCGGGGTCCTCGGTGACCTTGGACAGGGACTCGATCTCCTTGAGGACCAGCAGGCCCGCGGCGGAGGGCACCAACTTGGCGATGTCGTAGACGGAGGCCTGCTTGCGGTGGACGACGCCGAATCCGTCGGAGACGAAGGCGTCGCCGAGCTTGGCGTACTCGCGTGCCAGCTCCTCGCGCTCGGCGTCGACCTTGGAGGTCTCGCGAGCGTCGAAGCGGACGTTCTCGAGCAGGGCGATCTCGCCCTCGCCCAGGGAGGACACGGTCTGGCGCGCGGAGTCACCGACGGTGTCCGAGGCCAGGGTGACCTTCAGGCCGGACAGCTCCGCCAGGCGGGCGGCGACGGGCGCCAGCGAGAACGCGGGGTCGGCCTTGCCCTTGGGGCGGCCGAGGTGGGCCAGGACGACCACCTTCGCGCCGGCGTTGGCGAGGGTCTTCAGAGTGGGCAGCGCGGCGCGGATGCGGCCGTCGTCGGTGATGGCGCCGTCCTTGAGGGGAACGTTGAAGTCCGAGCGGACGAGGACCCGCTTGCCGCGCAGGTCGCCGAGGGAGTCGATGGTCCTCATGGAACCAACCTTTCGTTGGGGTGTGGGTGGGGCGAGTGCGGAAGACGCCCGTGCGTCGTGTGCACGGGCGTCTTCCGTCAGCTCATCGTGGGGCCGGGACTGCCCGGATCAGGCGAGCTTGGAGCCGACCAGGGCGGTCAGGCGGACCAGGGCGTTGGAGTAGCCCCACTCGTTGTCATACCAGGACAGGACCTTGACGAGGTTGCCGATGACCTTGGTCTCGGTGGCGTCGAAGATCGAGGTGTGGGGGTTGCCCTGGATGTCGGTGGACACGATCGGGTCCTCCGTGTACTCCAGAACGCCCTTGAGCTCGCCCTCGGCGGCGGCCTTGACGGCGGCCTTGACGGCCTCGACGGAGACCTCCTTCTCGGCGACGAAGGTGAGGTCGGTCAGGGAGCCGGTGGGGGTGGGCACGCGGACGGCGAGGCCGTCGAACTTGCCCTTGAGGGCCGGCAGGACCAGGGCCACGGCCTGGGCGGCGCCGGTCTTGGTGGGGATCATGTTGAGGGCGGCGGCGCGGGCGCGGCGCAGATCCTTGTGGGGGGCGTCGAGGACGCGCTGGTCGCCCGTGTAGGAGTGGATGGTCGTCATGATGCCGCGCTCGATGCCGAAGTTCTCGTGGAGGACCTTGGCCAGGGGGGCGAGGCAGTTGGTGGTGCACGACGCGTTGGACACGATGTTCATCGTGGCGTTGTCGTAGTCGCCCTCGTTGACGCCCATGACGAAGGTGCCGTCGACGTTCTTCGCGGGGGCGGAGATGACGACCTTCTTGGCGCCCGCGTCGAGGTGGGCCTTCGCCTTCTCGCCGTCGGTGAAGAAGCCGGTGGACTCGACGACGACCTCGACGCCGAGCTCGCCCCAGGGCAGGTCGGCGGGGTTGCGCTCGGCGAGCACCTTGATGTGCTTGCCGTTGACGATGATGCCGTCGTCGTCGAAGGAGACCTCCCCGCCGAAGCGGCCCAGGATCGAGTCGTACTTCAGAAGGTGGGCAAGGGTCTTGTTGTCGGTCAGGTCATTGACGGCGACGATCTCGAGGTCCGCACCCTGCTCGAGGAAGGCGCGGAAGAAGTTGCGGCCGATGCGGCCGAAGCCGTTGATGCCAACGCGGGTGGTCACTATGTTCCTCCTGCTCGTGCCCGGGCCGGGCACGGTTTTCGTTGCGACCGGGCCCGCGGGTTTGCCGGCCCGGCCCGCAGATCACTGCGGTTCCAGCACTGCTAATCTACACCCCAGTGAGGCCGGAAGCACATCCCATTTTGCGAATCGGCTCGTGGCGTAATTCTCGTTATCAGGAAACCAGCCGTTCCGCGGCGCCGATCGGGGGACTTCAGTCCTCTTCGAGCATCTCGAGGGTCAGCGCGGCCTCGGTGTCCGGGATGCCCCGCTCGTGCGCCGCTTTGTCCGCCATGGTGAGCAGGCGGCGGATGCGCCCCGCCACCGCGTCCTTGGTCAGAGGCGGATCCGTGTGCTTGCCGAGCTCCTCCAGCGACGCCTGCTTGTACTCCAGGCGCAACCGCCCCGCCTCGAGCAGGTGCTCGGGGATGTCGTCGCCGAGGATCTCGAAGGCGCGCTCCACGCGCGCCCCGGCCGCAACCGCCGCCCTGGCGGACCTGCGCAGGTTCGCGTCGTCGAAGTTCGCCAGGCGGTTGGCGCTGCCGCGCGCCTCGCGCCGCTCGCGCCTCTCCTGCCACACCCCGAAGGTCTCCTTCGCGCCCATCGCGCCGATGAGGGCGCCGATCGCCTCGGAGTCGCGCACGGACACACGGTCGGCGCCGCGCACCTCCTTCGAGCGGGCGGAGGCCCCCAGCTTCCGGGCGCACCCCACCATGGCGAGCGCCGCCTCGGGCCCCGGGCACGTGATCTCCAGGGACGAGGAGCGCCCCGGCTCCATGAGCGAGCCCCTCGCCAGGAAGGCGCCCCTCCACACGGCGGCCGCCTCGGCGCGCCCGGCCCCGACCAGGAAGGGCGGCAGGCCCCGCACCGGGCGCCGCATCGCGTCCACGAGCCCCGTCAGGCGGGCGAGGTCGTCGGCGCCGTGGACGACGCGCACGACGTAGCGCTTGCCGCGCCGCAGCGAGCCGCCGGAGACGACGACCACCGTGGACTGCGCGTTGTACAGGGCCTGCAGGAAGGCGCGCAGGCGCCTGGCGGCGACGGGGGAATCGAGTTCCGCCTCGATGAGGATCCGCCCGCCCACCAGGTGGAGGCCGCCCGCGAAGCGCAGCACGGAGCAGACCTCGGCCACCATCTCGGACTGGGTGGCGACGCTGGTGCGGGCCAGTTCGTCCTTCATATCGGAAGTGAGAGACACGTTGTTCCTCCGGATCACAGCGGGAGCGGGGACGGCTCTAGGGAAGCCACATCTCGGGCTGGCCGACCTCGCCCAGGAAGCCGTCGAATGCGTCGCGCAGCGCCGCCGCCAGGCGCAGCGGGTCGTGGTGGGGCGCCCCGTCCCCTGTGCGGACCTGGCGCAGGACGACGCGCGCGCCCAAGTCCTGGGCGGCCCTAATGAGGTCGTCGACGTCGTCGCAGGCGGTGGGGTCGGCGATCACGACGTCGAGTTTGAGGTCGGGGGCGTAGTCGCGGAGCACGCGCACGTGGTCCGCCGTGGACATGCGGTCGGTCTCGCCCCTCTGGCGCGCCAGGTTGAGCACGAGGGCGCGGTGGGCGTCGGTGGTGGCCAAGGCGCGGTGGACTCCGGGGACCAGCAGGTGCGGGATGACCGAGGTGTACCACGACCCCGGTCCCAGGACCACCCAGTCCGCCTCCGAGATCGCCTCGGTGACCGCGGCGGGCACGTCCGGGGCGGTCGGCGTGATGCGCACGTGCTCGACGGTGCCCGGCGCGACGGCGACCTTCGACTGCCCCGAGACGACGTAGCGGGTGCCGTCGTCGTCCATGTCGGCCTCGATGTCGATGGGGGTGGTGGACATCGGCAGCACGCGCCCCTGGGCGCCGAGCAGCCGGCCCACCCAGTCGAGGCCCTCGACCGGGTCGTCGAGGAGCTGCCACAGGCCCGAGATCAGCAGGTTGCCCAGCGCGTGGCCGTCCAGCGGGCCCGTGGTCCTCAGGCGCAGTTGCATGACGTCGCGCCACGTCAGGCCCCACTCGGACTCCTCGCACAGGCTGGCCAGGGCCATGCGCAGGTCGCCGGGCGGCAGGATCGGCATCTCCTTGCGGAGCCTGCCCGACGAGCCGCCGTCGTCTGCGACGGTGACGACCGCCGTCAGCTGGCGGGTGATGTGGCGCAGGGCGCGCAGCGTGGCGGACAGGCCGTGCCCGCCGCCGAGGGCGACGATGGACTGCCCGTTGTCCCCGCGCTGGACCCAACCAGCGGCGTCGAGGTACGCCATTAGTCCCTCCCGATGTCTCGATGGCGCGCGCGCACGGTGTGCCCGCGCTCGCGCAGGCGCTGCGCGATGAGCTCGGCGCACGCGACGGAGCGGTGCTTGCCCCCGGTGCACCCGACGGCGATTGTGACGAAGGGCTTGAGCTCCACCAGGTACCCGTCGAGCATGGGGGCCAGGAGATCAGCGTAGCCGAGCGCGAAGTCGCGGGCGCCGGGTTGGTCGAGGACGTAGTCGGCGACGGCCTGGTCCCGCCCGGTCAGGTGGCACAGCTCGTCCACCCAGTACGGGTTCTTCAAGAAGCGCACGTCGACGACGTGGTCCGCGTCCAGGGGCAGTCCGTGCTTGAAGCCGAAGGACTCGACGGTGACCTGCAGGGGGCGGGCAGCCTCGCCCGCCACGTAGTCGCGGATGTGGCGCGTGAGGTCGTGGACGCTCATGTCGGAGGTGTCGATGACCTGGTCGGCCGAGGCGCGCAGGGGCGCCAGCAGCCTCTCCTCGGCGGTGATCCCGTCGATGAGGGTGCCGCTGCCCTGCAGGGGGTGGGGCCGGCGGTTCGACTCGTAGCGCTTGACCAGGGCCTGGCGCGTGGCCTCCAGGAAGATCACGCGGTAGGCGATGCCCGAGGCCTTGAGCTGCTCGAGGGTCGTGGCCAAGGACGTGAAGAAGGTCCTCGAGCGCACGTCGACGCCCACGGCCAGGCGGTGGACGCCCGCGGTGGGGTCGTTCGACATCATTCCGACCAGGGCGGGCAGCATCGTGGGGGGCAGGTTGTCGACGACGTACCAGTCGAGGTCCTCCAGGGCGCGGGCGGCCCCGGTGCGGCCCGCGCCGGAGTAGCCGGTGATGATGAGGACCTCGTTGGTGGGCGCGGGTTCCCGCTTGGGCGCGGTCTCGTCGCGCAGGTCGATTCCACGGGGGAAGGTCGGAGGGCTCTCCGCCGTCTCCAGATCGGTGGGCGATTGGGCCCGGTCACGCTCGCTCATGTTACAAGGATGCCATTTCCGGCCCGCGCGGGTCCCGTTGAAGCGAGGGGTAGTTCTCGATGCGGACGCCCGAGGCGGCTTTCCGGGCGGTGGCGCGGGCCTCGTCGACGGTGGCGCCACGGACGGTGACGACTCCCACACGACGGCCGGCACGGGAGACGGGTTTGCCGAAGATCCTCACGTCCGCGCCCAGGTCGAGGGCGTCGCCGACGCCGACGTAGCGGGGCGCGGGCGCGGGCGCGGTGGATTTGATGACGGCGGAGGCGCCCGGGCATCGCAGGGAGGCGTCCACTGGCAGGCCCAGGATGGCGCGGGCGTGCAGGTCGAACTCATTGAGGTCCTGGGTGGCCATGGTCACCATTCCCGTGTCGTGGGGGCGCGGGGACAGCTCGGAGAACCACACCCGGTCGCCGCGCACGAAGAACTCGGCGCCGAACAGGCCCAGGCCGGGGCCGGGGCCCGCGTCGGCCAGGGCCCCGGTCATGGCGGCGGCCATCCGCTGGGCGGCTGCCAGGGCGGTGGGGCTCATGTCCGCGGGCTGCCAGGACTCCACGTAGTCCCCGTCGCACTGGCGGTGCCCGATCGGCTCGCAGAAGCTGGTGCGCACGCGCCCTTCCCGGTGGCTCCACCAGCGCACGGCGAGCAGGGTGATCTCGTAGTCGAAGTCGATGCGCTCCTCGACGATGACGCGCCCGGTGTCCGCCCTCGCCCCGCGGGCGGCCGTGTCCCAGGCCCTCCGGGCGTCCGCGCGGGTGCGCACCAGGGTCTGGCCGTGCCCGGAGGAGGACATGGTGGGTTTGACGAAGACGGGCAGGCGCAGTTCGTCCAGGGCGGCGCGCAGCTGATCGGCGGAGGAGGCGAAGCGGTGGGCGCCGACGCGCACGTCGGGCAGGCAGTCGGCGAGGGCGCGGATGGCCTGGCGGTCCATGGTGGTGCGCACCGCGTGGGCGTTGGGGACCACGCGGGCGCGGCCGGCGTCCTCGGCGGCCAGGAGCAGCTCGGTGGCGATGGCCTCGACCTCGGGGACGACGAGGTCGACTTCGACGGCCTCGAGGACCTCCGCGAGGGCGCGGGGGTCGGTCATGTCGAAGATCCTGGCCTCGTCGGCGACCTGCATCGCGGGGGCGCCCACGTAGGAGTCGCAGGCGACGACGAGGCAGCCGAGCCTCTTGAGGGAGATCGTGAGCTCCTTGCCCAGCTCCCCCGCGCCGAGCAGCAGGACGCGCGCAGGCAGGGAGGAAGGTGCGTAGGCGATCATGGTCTCTCCGATTTCACGAGGCGGGCCCGGGCCCAGGAGTGTTCGCGGTCCCCGACTCAGACAGACTATCGCGGATGGCTGCGGCGAGCACGGGCCCGATCCCGCCGACCTGGGCGATCTCCTCGGCGCTGGCCGCGCGCAGGCGGCGCACGGATCCGAAGTGCTTGAGCAGGGCGGTCTGCCGGCTGGGGCCCAGGCCGGGGATCCTGTCGAGCGCGGAGCGGGTCTGGGCCTTCGAGCGGCGCTTGCGGTGCTTGGTGATGGCGAAGCGGTGCGACTCGTCGCGCAGGTGCTGGAGCATGTAGAGGGCGGGGGACGTCCTGGGCAGGATGATGGGGAAGTCCTCGCCGGGCACCCACACCTCCTCGAGGCGCTTCGCCAGTCCGATGACGGGCACGTCCGCGCCGACTCCGTCCAGGGCGGCGCGCGCGGCGCCCACCTGCGCGGGCCCGCCGTCGACGACGACCAGGTCGGGGCGGTAGGAGAAGCGGCGGGGGCGCCCGGAGGCGTCGACGGGCCCGGACTCGAGGGGGACGCCCTCCTCGTCCTCCCCCCGTGCCCCCGATTCCTCGGCGAGCAGGCGCGAGAACCGGCGGGTGAGGACCTCGTCCATAGCGGCTGTGTCATCGGGGGCGCCACCCCCATCGGCGCCCCGGATGTTGAAGCTGCGGTAGGCGTCCTTGCGGGGCGCGCCGTCCTCGAAGACGACCATCGAGGCGACTTGGAGCGTCCCCATCGTGTGGGACACGTCGTAGCACTCGATGCGCAGGGGCGCGCCGGGCAGGTCGAGTTCGGCGGCGAGCTCCTCGAGGGCTTGGGCGCGGGCGGTGATGTCGCCGGCGCGTTTGGAGTGGTGGAGGGCGAGGCCCTGCCGGGCGTTCTCCATGACGGTGCCCATCAGGTGGGCCTTCTCGCCGCGCCGGGGGACGCGGACGCGCACGCGGCCCCCGCGCAGTCCGGTGAGCCATTCCTCGATGGTGGCCCGGTCGGCGGGCGCGGTGGAGACCAGGACCTCGCGGGGGATCGCGGAGGTCGGGGTGTGTGCGACGTCGTCGACGCTGACGGCCTCGGCCTTCGGGGCGCGTTCGCCCGGGGCGGGGGCCTCGTCGGGCGTGGCCTGGGAGTAGACCTGTTCGAGGAGGCGGGCGATGAGCGCCGGCTCGTCGGCGTCGTCGGAGCGCTCGACGACCCATCCGCGGGTGCCGCGCACGCGCCCGCCGCGCACGTGGAAGACGTGGACGGCGGCGTCGAGCTCGTCGGTGGCCAGGGCGAAGACGTCGGCATCGGTGCCGTCGGCCAGGACGACGGCGTTGCGCTCGAGGACGGCGCGCAGGGCGGCGACGTCGTCGCGCAGCCGGGCGGCGGCCTCGAAGTCGAGGGCGGCGGAAGCGCTGCGCATCCGCTCCTCGAGGTCGGCGATGACGGGCCCGGCGCGCCCCTGCATGAAGGAGCACAGCTCCAGGGCCATCGCCCGGTGGTCGTCCTCGCTGATCCTGCCCACGCAGGGGGCCGAGCACTTGTCGATGTAGCCCAGCAGGCAGGGGCGGCCCTGGGCCTTGGCGCGCCGGAACACGCCGGGCGAGCAGGTGCGCACGGGGAAGACCCGCACCAGCTGGTCGATGGTCTCGCGGATGGACCAGGCCTGGACGAAGGGCCCGAAGTAGCGGGCGCCGGGCTTGCGGGCGCCCCGCACCGCGTGGACCCGGGGGTACGCCTCCCCCATCGTCACCGCCAGGTAGGGGTAGGACTTATCGTCCTTGAACATGACGTTGAAGCGGGGGTTGAACTCTTTGATCCACGTGAACTCGAGGGTGAGGGCCTCGACCTCGTTGCCCACGACGGTCCACTGCACGCGCGCGGCGGTGGTGACCATCTGCTGGGTGCGCGGGTGCAGGTTCGCCAGGTCCTGGAAGTAGTTGGCGAGGCGGTTTCGCAGGTTCTTCGCCTTGCCCACGTAGATGACGCGGCCGTGCGCGTCCGAGAAGCGGTAGACGCCGGGGGAAGTGGGGATGTCGCCGGAGGGCGGACGGTAGGTCGAGGGGTCTGCCACGACCCCAGACTAGAGGCGGGCGAGCGGCGGCGCGACCGGGCGTTGCCGCGCGCTTGCGGCCGCCGGCGCCTGGGAGTGCGACAGACCACCATGCGGGCGCGCCTGGCGGAAACGGCACCGTTGCGGAATACACTTGCCTTGGCGCAGGGTTTACGGAGCCTTGACCGAAGGGTTTGTCCCAGACCGGAAGGAAACCAATGTTCACCTCCTCCGATGAGGTCGCGTCCTTCATCGACAAAGAGAGCATCGAACTCGTCGACGTGCGCTTCTGCGACGTCCCCGGAGTCCAGCAGCACTTCACGATCCCCGTCAGCGAGTTCCTGGGCGGGGCCATTGACGACGGCCTCATGTTCGACGGCTCCTCCGTCAGGGGCTTCACCGCGATCCACGAGTCCGACATGAAGCTGGTCCCCGACCTCTCCTCGGCATTCGTCGACCCCTTCCGCGCCCGGGCGACCCTGGTCGTGGACTTCTCCATCGTCGACCCCTTCACGGACGAGCCCTTCTCGCGCGACCCCCGCCAGGTGGCGGCCAAGGCCGAGGCGCACCTGCGCTCGACCGGCATCGCCGACCAGTGCTTCGTGGGCGCCGAAGCGGAGTTCTACCTCTTCGACGACGTGCGCTACCAGGTCAGTCCGAACAACACGTTCTTCTCCGTCGACTCCCCCGAGGCGCACTGGAACACCGGGCGCGCAGAGGAGGGCGGCAACCGGGGCTACAAGGTCCCCGTGAAAGGCGGGTACTTCCCGGTCCCCCCCACCGACAGGTACGCCGACGTCCGCGACGAGATGGTGCGCCTGCTCGAGGCGGTGGGCCTGACCGTCGAGCGCGCCCACCACGAGGTCGGATCCGGCGGCCAGCAGGAGATCAACTACCGTTTCGCGACACTGCGGGCGGCCGCCGACGACATGATGAAGTTCAAGTACGTCGTGAAGAACGCCGCCCTGGCCTTCGGGCACTCCGCGACCTTCATGCCCAAGCCCCTCTTCGGGGACAACGGCTCGGGCATGCACACGCACATGTCGCTGTGGAAGGACGGCGAGCCCCTGTTCTACGACGAGCGCGGCTACGGCGCCCTGTCCGACACGGCGCGCTGGTTCATCGGGGGCCTGCTGGAGCACGCCCCGGCGCTGCTGGCCTTCACGAACCCCTCCGTCAACTCGTTCCGCCGCCTGGTCCCCGGGTTCGAGGCACCCATCAACCTCGTGTACTCGGCGCGCAACCGTTCCGCGTGCATCCGCATCCCCATCACCGGCACCTCCCCCAAGGCCAAGCGCGTCGAGTACCGCGTCCCCGACCCCAGCGCGAACCCCTACCTGGCGTTCTCCGCGTGCCTCATGGCGGGCATCGACGGCATCAGGCGGCGCTCCGAGCCCGCCGCCCCCATCGACAAGGACCTGTACGAGCTCCCCCCCGCCGAGTACCGCGACATCGCGAAGCTGCCGTCCTCCCTGGAGGCCGCGCTGGCCGCCCTGCGCGAGGACCACGACTTCCTCACCGAGGGCGACGTGTTCACCCAGGACCTCATCGACACGTGGCTGGACTACAAGGAGGCCAACGAGGTCGCCCCCATGCGCGCCTATCCCCACCCCTACGAGTACCAGCTCTACTACGACCTGTGAGGCACGCGGTGTGATCGTGGTCCCCGGCACAGCCGTTCTGGCCGGGGGCCGCGTTCTTTGTCTGTAGACTCACCCTTGTCCGCACCGCAACGGGCCGCCCGCGGCGGCCAGAGGAGAACCCGATGAAACGGATGCGCGACGGCTCCTACACCGTCCCCCCCACGTTCACCGTGCGCCCCGGCGACTCGCTCTCGACGATGCTGCTGGCCCGCGCCGACGCACACCCCGACCAGGTGGTCGTCGAGCAGCGCACCGCCGTGGGCTCCGCGCGCCCCATCACCGCCAGTGAGCTCGTCAGGCAGGTCGACGACGCGGCGCGCGGCCTGATCGGCATGGGCGTGGACCCCGGGGACGCGGTCGCCATCCTGGCCCCCACCTGCTACGAGTGGATGCTCCTGGACCTGGCGCTCGCCTCGGTCGGCGCCGTGTCCGTGCCCATCTACGAGTCCGACTCCGCCCAGCAGATCAGCCACATCCTCGCCGACGCCCACGTGACGCGGGTGTTCACCGCCACCGCCCAGCAGGCCGAGCTCGTGTCGCTCAGCGCCCCCGAGCACTGCCCCGTCCACTCCTTCGACCGGGGCGCGATGCGCCTGCTGGCCAAGAGGGCCCGCCCGATCGCCGTCGAGGAGGTCCACCGGCGGCGCGCCCAGGTCGCCAGCTCGTCCACGGCCACCATCATCTACACCTCCGGCACGACGGGCGCGCCCAAGGGCGTGGCGCTCACCCACGCGAACTTCGTCGGCACGTGCCTGTCGGCCCGCCAGATCCTCGGCAGTGTCATCGACTCCCCCAGCACCCGGCTGCTGCTCTTCCTGCCCGTCGCCCATGTGCTGGCCCGCCTCGTCATGCACGTCGTCCTGGCCGGACAGGGCGTCCTGGGGTTCTCCCCCTCCATCAAGAACCTGCTGCCCGACATCCAGTCCTTCAAGCCCTCCGTGCTGCTGGTGGTGCCGCGCGTGCTGGAGAAGGTCTACAACGCGGCCTCCGCGAAGGCCGGCGGCGGCTTCAAGGGCCGCCTGTTCGCCTGGTCGGCCAAGCAGGCGCGGGCCTACGGGGGCGCCTCGTCGGGCAGGCGCGGCCCCTCGCCACTGCGGCGCGCCCGCCGTCGCGTGGCCGACGCCCTGGTGCTCAAGAGGATACGCGCCGTACTGGGCCCCAACATGCGCTACATCGTGTCGGGGGGAGCCCCCCTGGCTGGCGACCTCGCCCAGTTCTACACGGGCCTGGGGCTCACGCTGCTGCAGGGCTACGGCCTGTCCGAGACGACGGGGCCGATCGCTGTCCAACGCATCGGCGACAACCCCGCCGGTACTGTCGGCCAGCCGATGCCCGGGAACTTCATCAAGACCGCCAAGGACGGGGAGGTCCTGGTGCGCGGCGTGTCCGTCATGCCCGGCTACTACGGCCTGCCCGACCAGACCCGGGCCGTCATGCCCGACGGCAAGTGGTTCCACACCGGCGACCTGGGGTCCATCGACCGGCGCGGGCACCTGACGATCACGGGCCGCAAGAAGGAGCTCATCGTCACCGCGGGCGGCAAGAACGTCTCCCCCGCCGTCCTCGAGGACTCGCTGAGCACCCACCCGCTCATCGCGAACGTCATCGTGGTCGGCGACCAGCGCCCCTTCATCGGCGCGCTCATCGCGCTCGACGCCGAGATGCTGCCCGCCTGGCTGCGCAAGCACGGCCTGCCTGTGTGCTCGCCCACGGAGGCGGCCTCCCTGCCGCAGGTGCGCGAGTCCCTGGACCGCGCCATCGAGCGCGCCAACCGCGCGGTGTCGCGCGCCGAGTCGATCCGCGAGTACCGGATCATCGACGCCGTGTTCACCGTGGAGAACGGGTACGTGACCCCGTCGATGAAACTGCGCCGCTCCAAGGTGCTCGCCGACTACTCCCACGAGGTCGACGAGCTCTACGGCGGCCCCGCCGCCCCCGCGCGCAAACGCGGCGTCCTGCGACTGATCTGGCGCAAGAAGCACTGATACCGGGCCCCGCCCGCAGAAAGGGACACTCATGACGGTACGTAGGCTGGCCGACGGCTCCTGGGAGTCGGTCGCGCGCCGCGAGGCGACCGAGGACATGAACATACCGAAGATGCTGCACCGGCGCGCCCGCGAGCACCCCGGGCAGGTGGCGATCGAGCGCCGCTCCCCCGTCGGCGACTGGCGCCCCGTGACCATCGACGAGTTCCTCGCCGAGGTGGACACAATGGCCAGGGGCCTCATCGGGCTCGGCCTCGAAGCCGGGGAGCACCTGGCGATCCTCGCCCCCACCTCCTACGAGTGGGCCCTGCTCGACGTCGCCGCCCTGTCGTGCGGGGCCATCACCGTGCCCATCTACGAGACGGACTCCGCCTCGCAGATCGCCCACATCCTGGCCGACGCGGACGTCAAGATCGTCATCACCGCGTCCTCCCAGCAGGCAGACCTGGTCGAATCGGTGCGCACCGACGGCGTGCGCATGGTCCTGGCCCTGGACCGCGGCGCTGAGCGCCTCCTGTCCCAGACGGCCCTGGACGTCCCCTTGGACCGGGTGCGCTCGCGCACGGACGGCGTGGGGCTGCGCGACGAGGCGACCGTGATCTACACGTCGGGCACCACCGGCATGCCCAAGGGCGTGGTGCTCACCCACGCGAACTTCATCGAGACGATGCTGCAGGCCTACGACATCCTGCCCGTCCTCATCAACGACCCTCGCTCGCGGTCACTGCTGTTCCTGCCCGTCGCCCACGTGCTCGCCCGCTTCGTCATGTACTGCCTGCTGTCGGGCCAGGGGGTCACGGCCTTCTCCCCCGACACCCGCAACCTGGTGGACGACATCGCGACATTCAAGCCGACGATGCTGCTGGTGGTGCCGCGCGTGCTGGAGAAGGTCTACAACGCGGCCTCCGCGAAGGCCGGCGGCGGCTTCAAGGGCCGCCTGTTCGCCTGGTCGGCCAACCAGGCGCGCGCCCTGTCGCGCTCGACGTCCTACGCCGACACACCGCTGCCAGAGTCGGAGGTGGCCGGGCCCCTGCCGGACACGACACCCGTCCCCGACGCCTCGGGGACCCCGTCGCCGGGGCCGTCACTGGGCCTGAGGATGCGCGGTCGCCTCGCCGACGCCCTGGTGCTCAAGAAAGTGCGGGCCGTCCTGGGGCCGAACCTGCACACCATTATCTCCGGGGGCGCCCCCCTGGCCGTGGACCTGGCGAACTTCTACCGGGGGCTGGGCGTCACCCTGCTGCAGGGCTACGGCCTTTCGGAGACGACCGGGCCGATCACGGTGGAGCTGCCGCACGACTTCCCGCCGGACTCGGTCGGCTTCCCGTGGCCGGGCAACCGCCTCAAGCTGGCGCCCGACGGGGAGCTGCTGGCGCAGGGGATCTCTGTGACGAAGGGGTACCACAACCTGCCCGAAGCCACCGCCGAGGCCTTCGTGGACGGCTGGTTCCGCACGGGGGACCTGGCGTCCATCGACGACCGCGGGCACGTGCGCATCACGGGCCGCAAGAAGGAGCTCATCGTCACTGCGGGCGGCAAGAACGTGTCCCCGGAGGTGCTGGAGGAGTCCTTGTCCACGCACCCGCTGATCGCGAACATCGTCGTCGTCGGCGAGGGCCGTCCCTACATCGGGGCCCTCATCGCCCTTGACACGGAGATGCTGCCGGATTGGTTGCGCAGGCACGGGCTGCCCGTGGTGGACGCCGCCCAGGCCGGGGAGCTCCCGGAGGTCCGCGAGTCCCTGGAGCGGGCGATCGCACGGGCGAACACCCGGGTCTCGCGCGCCGAGTCGATCCGCCGCTACCGCATTGTCAACGCCGCCTTCACCGTGGAGAACGGCTACATGACGCCCTCCCTCAAACTCAAGCGCCGCCGTGTCCTGACCGACTACGCCCACGAGGTCGACGCCCTGTACTCCTCGGGCACGGACGCCGGCGCGGGCGGGGACGGGGCCGCCAAGGACTGAGCCCCACCCCGGGGCGCGAGGGCGCCTCAGCGGGAGCGGGTGGCGCGGATGCGCCGCAGCACGAGAAGGGCGCCCGGAAGCCCGGGGACGACGGAGGTCGCGGTTCCAGGCATGAAGGAGCGCGTGCGCGCCGACACGGCTATGTGCATGCAGAACGCCGCCGCCCAGCCCAGGGTCAGCGCGCTCGTGGCCGCGCGGGTCGCCCGTGCGCTGCGGCGCGTCGCCAGGTACAGGGCGCACAGGGCGGCCCCCTGCACGGCGACGGTCCCCGCCCTGGCCCAGGGGTCCCGCCCCGCCAGCGGGCTGGATCTCACGTGGGCGTCGAGTCCGGCCCATCCGCTTGATCCGACCCGGTCGAGCCAGTCGGCCACGGGGAGGAGCAGTTCCTCGCCCTGGTGGACTCCGATCAGTGCCGCGGTGAGTGCCCACGCGCGGTCGTTGGCGTTCATGCCCTCCTCCTGCCCGCCGCGGAGGCGGCCGCTCCGACGGCGTGGGAGAGCGCGAGCCATCCTCCCACCAGGGCGACTGCGCGCAGGGGCCGGGCGGTGCGGGGCACCCCCGCGCGCCTGAGCGCCCGTGCGGCGCACCACAGCTGCGGCAGGACCACGGTCGGGGACGTGGCCACGCCCGTGGTGTAGCCCCTGGTGGCCAGCGAGGCCGCGATGTGCCCGATCCCATGGAGGCCGAACGCCCACTGGAAGTCCTGGTACAGCCAGCCCCTCCCCCGGCTCCGGATGCCGTCGTAGACAGCTGCGGCGCACAGCGCCCCCATCATGGCGATGCCCGCGTTGACGTGCCGTTGGTCGACCCGAAGGGCCCGGTCGCGCAGCCGCCCCCCGATGGGCAGTGCTTCGAGCGTCCTCCGGTTGGACGCGACCATGGTGGCGAGCTCTTCCCCGTCGTTGGCCGCGAAAGACGCCGCCAGGCTGAGCGGCACCAGCCAGCGCCGCAGGCCGTCGAGTTGTCCATCCACAGGTCCACCTCCATCGCCGAACCATTTACACTACTTATGGTAGCGTATTCGCGTGGGGGAAGGAACCAGGAGGAAGCGCGGAAGGCCACGGGACTCCGGGGTCGCCGACAGGATCGCCTCCGCCACTTTGGAACTGCTGTCCGCGCGGGGCTACGCCGGGTTGCGCATCGACGACGTCGCCCGCGCCGCCGGCGTCGCGAAGACCACTGTCTACCGGCGGTGGCCCTCGCTCGCCTCACTGGCCGTCGACGCCATCGCCAGCAGGATCGGGGAGCGCTCTCACACCCCCACCGGCGACCCCGCGGCGGATCTGCGCGCACTCTGCGAAGAGCTGGTGGCCCCCCTCTCCCGTGGCGGGTCCTCCTGGCTCTGCGCCGCCCTCGGCCTGCACCAGCACGACGACGAGGCGCTGAGGGCCGAGTACAGGAGGCGCATTATCGATCCGCCGAGGCTCATGCTCAGGAACGCCCTGGAACGGCTCAACGCCGTCGGGCGCCTGTCCCCCGCGGCGACGCCGGAGGCATGGGCCGACTACATCATCGGCGCAGCCGTGTACCGAATCGCCATCCTCCGCGAGCCCATCAGCGCCGACGACGTCTCCTCGGCGCTCGACGGCATCATCGTCCCCGCGGCTCCGGCTCCCCCAGGCGGCCCCCGTCCATCGTGAGGATCCGGTCGGCGACCCCCTCGGCCTCGCGGTCGTGGGTGACCACCAGCACGGCCGCCCCGGAGTCGGCGGCGCCGCGGAGCAGATCGAGGGCCGTCGCCGCGCTCGCCGCGTCCAGGCCGGCGGTCGGCTCGTCCGCCAGGACCACCCCGGGGTCCATGAGCAGCGCGCGCGCTATCGCCATGCGGCGCAGCTCCCCTCCGGAGAGCTCGTTGGGCCTGGCGTCCTTCAGCTGCGCCATTCCGACCGCGTCGAGGAGCTCCTCCGCCCCGCGCCCGCCGGGCCCGCGCCCCGGGTAGAGGACCGAGGGGAGCAGGACGTTCTCCAGCACCGTCAGACTGCGCAGCGCCGCATGGCCCTGAGGGACGAGTCCAATGCTCCCGTTGCGGAACCGCGCGAGCGCCTCCTCCCCCAGCGAGTGCAGATCCGTGCCGTCCACCTCGACCGTCCCAGCCGTCGGGGAG
Organism: Schaalia georgiae DSM 6843; assembly: GCF_000429245.1. GTDB lineage: Bacteria > Actinomycetota > Actinomycetes > Actinomycetales > Actinomycetaceae > Pauljensenia > Pauljensenia georgiae. The sequence continues at coordinate 35,383 of NZ_AUBM01000008.1, read as the reverse complement.
AGGATCCCGGCGAGCATTGCCAGCAGTGTGCTCTTCCCACTGCCCGAGCGCCCGGTGATGACGACGAGCTCGCCCTCCCCGATGTCGAGGTCGGTCGGCTCCACGGCGGTGAAGACCCGCCCTCCGCGTCCGCGGGGGAAGTCCTTGCTGAGGGATCTCGCCCGGACGCCCACTTCACTCCCCTTCCTTCAGCAGCGCGCTCGCGCTGGTCGTTCTGAGGTAGCCGACGGAGGCCAGAGAGGCGACTACCGCCACGACTGCGGTCGCCGCCAGGGACACGAGCGCGAGGAGAAGCGCGGTGGTCCACGACGGGACCACGAAGCCGGATCCGAGGGCCTGGCGCACGAATCCCTCGAAGGACACCAGCAGGGCTCCCGACACAGCGATGCCGACGAGGCCGCCGATCCCGTTGACGCCCAGCGCCTCCGCGGCGATGACCCTGGACACGAGGCGCTTGCCCGCCCCCATGGCCGACAGCGTCGCGAACTCCCGCCTGCGCTCGTGGATCATCATGACGAACACGAGGACGACCATGACCACTCCGACGGCCCAGGCGATCGCGATGAGGGCGATGACGGTCCGGGACGCATCGTCCAGAGTCCGGGCGATCGTGCCCACCATGGCGGTCGAGGTGACCGCTGCGACGCCCGGCACCTGCTCCTCGATCGCGGCGGCGACGGATGCGGGGTCCTCGCCCCCGCGGACACGGACCAGCACGGATGAGATCACGGAGGCGGGGTCCAGGTCGGTGTACTTGTTGAGCCCCTTGCTCAGCGAGCTCTCGATGAGGACCCGGGCGGTGTCGAAATCCGTGTACACGGCGTTGTCCAGGGCGGACCCAGTCGGAGCGAACTGGGCGACAACACGCAGGGATTGGTCGAAGATCTTGAAGTCGCCCTCGTCGTACACCGTCACGTTGCTCCCCACGACGACGTCCATGGGTCCCAGGCGCACGTCGCGGTCGGTGTCGTTGATCCACGGCTGGACGGTGAAGTCGCTGCCCGGGTCGAAGGCGATGACCTGGTAGCGCCCCGAGCAGCAGCTCGCCCGCGCCGAGGCGAGGAACAACTGGGGGGAAGCCGCCTCGACCCCCGGCACGGCGGCCACGCGGTCGAGCGCGCCCTCGTCCATGTAGAAGTAGCTCGGCTCGGCGCGCACCAGGAAGTCCTGGGCGTCGAACTCGCTCCTCGCCTCGGCGGGGGTCACGAGGATGTCGGCGCCCAGGCGGGACTCGACGGTGCGCAACCCCTGGCGCACCCCTTCGACGACCATGGTGCCGCCGAAGAGGACCATTGCCATGAGCGAGGAGAACACCAGGAGCGCCGCAGTGCGCGCCGGGTACCCGCGGAGGTTCCTCCACGGCAACTGTGCGAGTGAGACCATGCGATTCCTTCCTACACCGACAGGAGCATCCGGCCGTCGGCGGCGCGCTGCGCGCGGCGCAGGGCGGCGCGGGTTCCGACGGCTCCGGCGATCAACGAGGCGGCGGCCACGACGGCGGCGTTCACAAGCGCCCGGGCCGGGCCCATCGCCCCGCCCGGATCAGGCAGTGCCCCGAGCAGGAGCAGCACGGCCCACACTGCGGTCCCCATGCACGCGCCCGCGGCGTGGACCAGCAGCGACTCGCGCGCCATGAGGCGGGCGACGCGGGCGCGCGACGCGCCGATCACGCGCCACACGCCCAGCTCTCCCCTCCGTTCGTTCATGAGCACCGCCTGGACCACTGCGAGCGCGACGACGACCAGCAGCCACACGCCCACGGCGGCTGCGGCGGTGGCCACCAGGTGCCCGCGGATCCCGCTGGCCGCTCCGGCCAGGGACGCCTCGCTCTTCACGGCCGTCGTCTTGCGCACGTAGAGGTTGATCCAGTCCGTCGCGGCCTGCCTGCGGTCCCGGTCGCCCAGGCGGACGAGAGCGGCGGAGTAGTCGGCCCCGGGATCGACGGAGGCGTAGGCGCCGACCCCGGCGGCGACCGAATCGCGGATCACATCGCCCAGTGTCTCCATGGTGACGAAGACAGCGTTGTCGAGCGCGGACCCCGTCTCCATGAGGCGCGCGGTGACGCGGTGGTCGCGCTGGAAGAGGGCGACTGCGGAGGAGGAGGCGACCCCGCTGCCCACTGCGGCCTCGCCGCGCGCGAGCGCCCAGCCGGGGCCCCCTTCCAGCCACGGGGACAGAACGAAGTCGGTCTCCGGCTCGAATCCGACGATCCACAGGGGCTCGCCGCTGGGAAGGGTGTCGGCGATGTAGAGCTGGTGGGTGACCGCCTCGATGTCGTCGTTGTAGGCCAAACGGTCCAGTGCCGAGCGTTTGCGGTTGCAGTCCACGAGCGTTCCGAGCATGAGCAAGCGCGCTTTGTCGACCTTGCTGAGGCAACCGGTCGGGTAGACGGCGATATCGGCGCCGAGGCGCTGTTCGGCGAGCGACAGCTCGTCGCCCACACCCTCGACCAGGGTGAGGCCGATCAACGCGCACGCCGCCTGGACGGCGACGGCGAACAGGAGGACCGCTGTGCGGACGGGGTGGGCGCGCACGCTCCTCAGCGCCACGCCCCGCAGGGTCAGTGGCGGGGCCGTCACTGCGCGCCCCCCGCTCCTCCAGTGCTGATCCACAGGGCCGGCCGCGCTCCGTAGACCGCGTCGACGTTGGCACCGCTGACAGAAGGCGCCCCCGTCGCATCGACGAACTGCGCGGCGAAGCCGTAGGTTCCCGGGGACCGCAGCCACCAGTCGCACGATCCGTTCTCGTCGACGGGCAGGCCCGTCCCCTTCGCGTGGTCGGTGGCCGCTGCGACCCCGAGGGAGTCCCGCGACGCCTCGTCACCCAGGTAGATGGCGCCCTCGGTCTCACTGAGCGCGAAGATGTGGTCCGTCGTCGACGCCCCTCCGCCCGCCCCCGTGATCGACTGCGGGTCGTTCGCATTGTCCGCGGGCACGATCAGGGCGCCCTCGGCGGGGGTGAAAGCGGTCTCGCGGAAGTCACCGTTCATCCACGCCCGCAAGTCGCTGTTCTGCCACGAGGCGTCCTCGAAGGGCACGTGGTGGTACTGCCTTCCCTCGAGGCACTCGGCGCTGAGGACCAGGATCCGGTCCTCGAGCCTGTCCACCACGGTCCAGCGGATGGGCTCGGGCCCGTTCGATGGGTCGCCGTCCTGCTCGTAAGAGCCGAAGACCACGCCGTCGCCCTTCGCGGCCCGCCGGTAGGGAAGCGCGGGGTCGCGGTCGACGAGGCTGCGGGCGCGCTCCTGGGCGTCGCGGTAGTCGCCGAGTCCTGACAGGATCTCGTAGGCGCGCTCCGCGTTCCCAGCCTCGGCGAGGGCGATGGCTTCGTCGTAGCTGGCGGATCTGCGGTGCTGGGACACCACGGCCAGCACTGCGAGCAGCGCGCACAGGGCCGCTGCGGTGAGCACCGCCGCCCGAGCGGGCAGCGTCCGCGCCCACCCGCCAGCCCGGCTCCCCCGCGGGCCGGGCCTCAAGCGGGCAGCTCCCCTCCCCCGCGCGCGGACGGGACCAGGGCGCCGCGGCCGCGCATGGAGGCGACCAGGGCGCCGACGCCGCCAGCTGTGACGAGGACGCTCATGATCCGGACGAAGGGCTGGAACACCGTGTAGCAGCGCATGGTGCGCATCATGCACATGGGGCAGATGCCGCCCGGGACGAAGAACATAACGGCGGCGCCGACCACTCCGAGCGCCTGGAGGACGAGCCGCAGGGACCGGTTCTTGACGAACGCGGAGGCCCCGAAGAGCAAGGCCAGGCCCCCGGCGCCGGCCGCCACCGTGTTCTGGCAGCTGTGGCACTGCATCCACGAGCCGTCGGGTTTGGGGTCGCACGCGGCGAACACGGTCGTCCCCCCTGCGACGAGCAGCAGGCTCAGCACTGCGGGGACCATTGGCGCGAGGGTGTTCTTCTTCGACACTGGTTTTCCTTCCTCGTCCGCGCACGGGATGCGGACCATAGCTCAGGGATATTCGTATAATAGCTAAGCCTAACCTTGTTGGGGCGCCGATGCCCTGGATCGTCACAGGAACGCAGAAAACCGCAGAGCCCGTGGCCCTGCGGTTCCAACGTCGGGCTGGCGGGATTTGAACCCACGACCCCTTGACCCCCAGTCAAGTGCGCTACCAAACTGCGCCACAGCCCGTATTAAGTTCGCCGCTCGCGGCGACCTTGGATAGTGTAGCCCAGCATACCGACGGCACGCCAATCCGCGGAAGCGATCCACGTCACGACCGTAGAATCGGCATATGAGCGACGACGCGACCCGCCCGGTCGGCCCGGGCCTGGTGACCCCGTGGGGCGAGGACCTGGGGGACGCTCCCCTGCCCGAGTACCCGCGCCCGATGCTGGTGCGGCCCCGGTGGCGCAGTCTCAACGGGTGGTGGCGCTACGCCGTCGTCGGCAGGAGCACCGCCCACGGGGCCGAGTCGCCCGTGGACGGGTGGCGGGGGCGCATCCGCGTGCCGTTCGCGGTGGAGACCAGGGCATCGGGCGCGGGCAGGCCACTCGGGCCCGGCGACCTGCTGTGCTATGAGCGGGACATCGCGGTCCCAGGGCCGTGGCGGGGCGGGCGCATCGCCATCGTATTCGAGGCGGTGGACCACGAGTGCCGGGTCTACGCCGACGGCGAGCCCATCGGCTCGCACACGGGCGGGTACTCCCCCTTCCGCGTGGAGCTGCCCGACACGGGGCGGGCGCGGATCCGGCTGCGCGTCGAAGTGGCCGACGCGACCGACACGACGGAACAGCAGCGCGGCAAGCAGTCGCTGGAGCCCGGCGGGATCTGGTACACGGCCACATCGGGCATCTGGCAGACCGTGTGGATGGAGCCCCTGCCCGACCGGGCGATCACCCAGGTGCTCACGCGCACCCGCCCCGACCTGGCCACCGTGGACGTGCGGATCCTCGCCGAGGGAGGCCCCCAGCCGGTCACGATCACCATCGGGGACGGGTCGGAGATAGTGGCCCGGGCGTCGGGGACCACGGGAGCGCCTATCGCGGTGCAGATCCCGTCCGCGCGGCCGTGGAGCCCCGCCGACCCGCACCTGTACTCGCTGGCCGCGGACACCGGGGAGGATCGCGTGGACTCGCACTTCGGTGTGCGGACCGTCGCCGTGTCCGCCCCTGAGGGCGGGGGCGCGGCCCGCGTGCTGCTCAACGGCGAGCCCGTCCTTGTCAACGCCCCCCTGTCGCAGGGCTACTGGCCCGAAACCGGTCTGACGGCGCCCAGCGGGGCGGCGATGGAGCACGACCTGCTGGCACTGAAGGACATGGGCTTCAACGGGGTGCGGGTCCACGTCAAAGTGGAGAGCAGGCGCTTCTACGCCCTGGCCGACCGGATCGGGATGATGGTCGTGCAGGACGGCGTCAGCGGGGGCAGGGCACCGGCGTCGATACGCCAGTCAGGCCTCATCCAGGCGACCGGCTTCACATGGCCGGACACCGGGCGCGCCCTGATGCGGCGCACCGGCCGCGCCACCTCCGCCAGCCGCCGCGCCTTCCTGGAGGAATGGTCGCGGACCGTGCGCCTCCTCCAAGCCCACCCCAGTGTGATCATATGGGTGCCCTTCAACGAGGGGTGGGGGCAGTTCGGGGCACGCCGCGTCCTGGAGCTCACCAGGCGCATCGACCCCACCCGGCCCATCGACGCGGCATCGGGCTGGTTCGACCAGGGGTGCGGCGACTTCAGGAGCCGCCACCGCTACGTGCTGGCCCTCGTGGCACCGCCCGCCCGCGATGGCCGCGCGTTCTACCTGTCAGAGTTCGGCGGCCACAACCTGCCCGTCGAGGGCCACCTCCACTCGTCCGGCCAGCCCTACGGCTACAGCTTCCACCGAGACCGCGCCGCGTTGGAGGCCGCACTGGTAAGGCTTTACGAGCGGGAGCTGATCCCCCTGGCCGCCCGCGGCCTCGCTGCTTGCACCTACACGCAGGTGAGCGACGTCGAGTCCGAGACGAACGGGCTGATGACCTACGACCGGCGCGTGACGAAGGTCGACCCCCTGGTCATGCGGCGCCTCAACCGCGCCTTGGATGAGTGCTTCCAGGCTCACGCGACCACTTGGTAGGCTAATGGGGCACCAGAACGCACCACTCGTCATGGAGGCGCACGTGGGAACCAGACGAGCACTCGGCATTATCGGCGCAGCCTCAGCCGTGCTCGCGCTGGGCGCCGCCTCGGCTCCGTGCGCGCATGCCGCCATGGAGACCCGGGTCATCGAGGAGTACATGGTCGCAGAGTCCGTGAGGGACTCGTGGTCGGTTAGCATCACCGACTCCCAACAGGTGCTCACGCAGGAGCAGTGCGAGGAATTGGGCGCCAACGCCCAAACCGTTTTCTCCACCAACGAGGAGGTCACGATCTCGTTCACGCGCTTCGCCGGCGCCGGCGGCTCGAATAGGTGCGAGGCGAGCCTGCGGGCCGAACTGAACAAGACCCCGCTGATGCAGAAGACGGGAACGAAGACGACGCTCGCATTGAAGACCGCGATCCCCGGCTCCGTCATGACCACTCTGGGCATGACCACCAGGGAGGCCAAGGCCACTGTCTTCGACGCCGGCATCGTCGAGAGCTCCGACGGCGCCGAGATCGAGCGCGACTTCGACGGCTGGGAGACCGCGAAGTGGAAGAACGCCAGCGGGGACCTCAGCATCACTTGCGATAGCGCCCTCGCGAACCGCAACAGCGGGGCGAAAGCCTCCCCGACCAATAACGCCGCCGGGCAGAACACCTCGGGGGATCCCAGCAACGGCATGCCCCTCGCCATCGCCGCAATCATCGTGGGCGTCATCGCGATCGCAGCCGTGGCCGGAGCTGTGGTGATTGTCACGAGGAGCCGGCGGGCGCAGGCGGGTCCCGGCAACCAGGTGATGGGCCCGTACACCGGTGGCCCCGGCGCACGGGAATCCTCCGCCCAGGGGTACGGCCAGTCCCCGGGCTACGGCCAGACTCAGGGGTACGGCCAGTCCCAGGGGTACGGCCAGCCCTTGGGAGCCCAGGCACCCGTCGCAGGAGGGAAAGGGACCCCGGACGCGCCCGGCGCGGTTCCACCCCCCTTCTCCGCAGGCCCGCCCGGCGCGCCGACGGACCCCTCCGCTTGCCCGCAGGAGCAGGATTTGCCCCCGGTTCCCGCTCCACCGGAGCAGCGCTCCCCCTTCGCCCCGGACGAGGGCTCCTGACAGGGCGCGCCGAGGACGCGCACGTCATCGGATGGACACGCACATGGGACTGCCCAGAACGGCGGGCATCGCGGCCGCGATGGCGCTCGCCCTCTGCGCGGCGGCCGTGCCCGGTGCCCCGAGCGCCTCCGCCGCCGAGGCGGGCGCCTCGGAAGAGTACCGCGTCACTGGATCCGGCTTCCTGTCCTACTCAGCGCGGATCGTCGCCAGCGAGGACTACCTGACCAAGCGGGTGTGCGACGATTTCACCGACCACCTCCGAACGGTATTCGGCCTCGCCAAGGACCCGAAGGCGTCCTACACCGAAGCGACGTACAGCGGGGGGACCAGCGAGTGCACCGTTCCGCCGTTCGACATCCACCCCACGGACTCCGTCATCACGGAGAACGGCTCCGAGCGCACTATCTCAATGTCCTCGAGCACTACCGGTCCCGTCCTGGCGGCCATTGGTTTCACCACTCGGAGCGCCACTGCGACGGTCAGCAATGCCATAATCACAAGCGCCTCGGACGGTTGCGCCATTGATCACGATTCCTCCTCCACCGGGCAGGAGACGGCGACTTGCACGCAGGCGGCCGACGACTTGTATGTGACCTCCGACGTGGCAACGGGAGCGACCTCGTCCGGCGCGGTGCGCGGCGCGCCAACCCCGGTACCGCCCGATCCGGAGGCCCGAGCCAGGTCGCAGAGCCCGAGTACGCCGAGCACACCGGCCGCGACGACGACCCCGGGGCCGATCACGGCCCCGGTGACCGTCGGGAACCCCGGCCAACGGGGAGGCGCGCCCACTCCCACCGGCAGGCACTCGGGCTCGGACGACCACGACGCGTTCGTCTCCGTGTTCTTCCTCGTCCTCGTCATCCTGGTCCTGATCGGGATCATCTCAATGGGCACGATGCGATCGCACAGGACGAAGCACTCACGGAGGACGGCGCGGTCCCGCTCCGCCCCCGCCCGCCCTCCCGTGGACCGAACGCGCGCCGACCCCGGGGATCCCACCAACCCCTACGGCAGCTCCGGGACATCCGCGTCCGACCCGCACGACTCCCCCGCCCCCGCCTTGGAATCCGAGGGTCCGTCCGAGGCGTCGGCTCCCCGATCGGATTCCCGTTTCGCCCCTCCCAGCGATCCCACTTGACCGATCAGGACGATGAGGGCGTCCTCCGGGGCCGGGCGCCCGGCCCCGTCGGAGCGGTTGCCAGGGCGCGTGGCAGGGCCGCGAGCCGTCCGCGCCCCGGGTCCGACCAGTTGGTAGGATCGGAAAGTACCGAACGCACGACGGCCAATGGAGGCGCCCATGGGACTGAGGAATCCAGTGGGGATCGCGGCAGTGGCCGCGGTGCTCGCGCTCAGCGCAGTGTCCGCGCCCGACCGAGTGGGACGACGATGACACTCCGCCCGCGTCCGCCCCGCACCACGACGGCCCCGCCCGCGCACCGCAGACCCCGCATGGCGACCGGTGCCTTGAGGGGGTTGGCGGGGGTGGCGTGCGCCGTCGGCACCGCCCTTGCCCAAGCGCCCGCCTCGAGCGCAGCAGAGGGCGCCGCGGTCTTCGAGCACTACTCCTTCTTCAGCTCCGGCACCATCTCCTGGACGGCCTCAGTCACCGACACCGCCGGCGCGCTCACCGCCCAGCTGTGCGAGGAGTTCGGCGCCCACGCCCGGGCGGCGCACGGCGTCTCCCACGCCCCGACCACGGTCTTCACCCCGTCGGACGGGGCCGCCCCCTCCAGCACCTGCGTCGTCTCCGTCAGCGCGTCCCTGCTCGCAACCAGTGGCGCGGAGCAGACCATGTCCCTGCCGTCCGCCCCCACCGCCCCCATCGCCGATGCCATCGGCGCCCAGGTCCGCACCGTCGAGGCGACAGTCTACGAGGGCAGGATCGTGGAGGCGTCGGAGGGCGCCCAGATCGACCACGATTCGGAGCGCAACGGCTGGGAAACCGCTGTGTGGACGGATACCGACGAGGACCTGGAGCTCACCTTCGACACATCGACGGGCTCCACCTCCTCCGGCGCCAGTGCCGGGGCGCCGGCGCAGCGCAGCGACGAGGGCTCGACCGGTCCGGGCTTCTTCGCACTGGTCGGCGCGATCGTGGTGCTCACGATCGGCGCGGTCATCGTGGCGTTCCACGCGTGGGCGCGCCGTACACGCGGGCCCACGGCCGTCCCCCGGCCCGGTAGCGCGCCAGGCCCCGTGTCCGCCCCCTCGGCGGGGACGGACACGGGCCCCCTCACGTGAGCGTGACGAGATCCAGGTACGACTCGTCCCACAGATCCTCGTCGGCATCGGGCAGCAGCAGCACGCGCTGCGGGTCCAGCGCCGTCACGGCCCCGGGGTCGTGGGTCACCAGGACGACGGCCCCCTCGTAGTCGTGCAGCGCGGCGAGGATCTCCTCGCGGGACGCCGGGTCGAGGTTGTTGGTGGGCTCATCCAGCAGCAGGACGTTGGCGCCGGAGACCACCAGGGTCGCCAGAGCGAGCCTCGTCTTCTCCCCGCCGGACAGGACGCCAACGGGTTTCTCAACGTCATCGCCCTGGAAGAGGAACTGGCCCAGGATGTTGCGCACGCGCGTGTCATCCAGGCCGGGCGCCGCGTCGGCCATATTCTCGCGCACGGTCCCGGACACGTCGAGGGTCTCGTGCTCCTGCGCGTAGTACCCGATCTTCAGGCCGTGCCCGGCCACGACCCGGCCCGTGTCGGGCTCCTCGACGCCCGCCAGCAGGCGCAGCAAGGTGGTCTTGCCCGCGCCGTTGAGCCCGAGGACCACCACTTTCGAGGCGCGGTCGATGGCGAGGTCCACGCCGGTGAACACCTCCAGCGAGCCGTAAGACTTCGACAGGGACTCGGCGGTGAGGGGCACGCGCCCGCAGGGAGCAGGCTCGGGGAAGCGCAGACGGGCGACCTTCTCACGGACCTCCGCCTCCCCGGCCCGGGCGACCAGCTCGTCGGCGCGGCGCAGCATCTGCTGGGCGGCCACGGCCTTCGTCGCCTTCGCGCGCATCTTCTCGCCCTGGGCGCGCAGCTGCTCTGCCTTCCGCAAAGCGCCTTCCCGTTCCTTGCGCCGCCTGCGCTCGTCCTCCTCTCGCTGTTCGAGGTAGGCGCGCCAGCCGAGGCGGTAGATGTCGATGCGCGCGCGGTTGGCGTCCAGGTAGAACACCTGGTTGACCGTCTCCCCCAGCAGCGCGGCGTCGTGCGAGATCACCATGACGCCGCCGGGGAACGTCTTGATCCAGTCGCGCAGCCACAGGACGGAGTCGTGGTCGAGGTGGTTGGTGGGCTCGTCGAGCAGCAGCACGTCGGCGCCCGAGAAGAGGACGCGCGCCAGTTCGACGCGGCGCCGCTGCCCGCCGGAGAGGGTGTCGAGGCTCTGGCCCAGGACACGGTCCGGCAGCCCCAGGGAGTGGGCGATCTGGGCGGCTTCGGCGTTGGCGGCCCACCCGCCCTGGTTGGTGAACTCCTGGTCGAGGCGCACGTAGCGCTCCATGGCCCTCTGCTGGCGCGCGCCCTCGGTGGTGGACATCTCCTGCTCGGCGCGGCGGATGCGGGCGATGATCCGGTCGATGCCCCGCACCGACACGATGCGGTCGCGGGCCAGCACCGTCTGGTCGCCGACGTGGGTGTCCTGCGCGAGGTAGCCGACGGTCCCCGTGGTGGAGATCGTCCCCGTGTGCTCCGCCGCGCCCCCGCGGTCGGCCTCCCCGGCCAGCAGGCGCATGGTCGTGGTCTTTCCGGCGCCGTTGCGCCCCACGAGGCCGATGCGCATGCCCTTGTCGACGCGGAAGCTGGCGTCGCGCACGAGTTCGCGCGCTCCGATTCGCAGTGAGAAGTCCTGGACGTTGATCACGGGTAGATCCTAGTGGGTGTGTGCGAGACTACCCGCGCGCTCGCGGCGCTGCGCCGCCTTTGCGTGCACAATGGGAGCGACGTAACACCCGCAGGAAGGCATTGATGAGCACGCCCACCGCCCCTTCGCGCCACCCGCGCGTCTACGACTTGATCGCCGTCACCTTCGTCGCCGCGCTCCTGATCTCCAACGTCGCGGCCACGAAGGTGACGGCCCTCGACTGGGGACCCGTCCACCTGGTGTTCGACGGCGGGGCGGTCCTGTTCCCGCTCACGTACATCCTGGGGGACGTCCTGTCGGAGGTGTACGGTTTCGGGCGCGCCCGGCGGGTGATCGTCATGGGTTTCGCGGCCTCCATCGCGGCGTCGGCGGTCTTCTGGGTCGTCCAGGCCGCGCCGGTGGGCCCGGGCTACGAGAACCAGGCGGCCTTCGAGGCGGTCCTGGGCTTCGTGCCGCGCGTCGTCGCAGCCTCGGTGATCGGCTACCTGGCGGGCCAACTGGTCAATGCCCTGGTCCTGGTGAGGATCCGGAGGAGGTGGGGGGCCCGCCACCTGTGGGCGCGGCTCATCGGCTCGACCCTGGTGGGCGAAGCGGTGGACACCGTGCTCTTCTGCACGATCGCCTTCGCGGGAGTCATCGAGGGCGGCGACTTCGTCAACTACGTCATCACCGGCTACGTGTACAAGGTCGCGGTGGAGGTCGTGCTCCTGCCGCTCACGTACCGCGTGATCGGGTGGGTGCGCGGCCTCGAAGGCCTCGAGGGCTCGGAGGTGTTCCCCGCATGAGCTCCGATTGGCTGGCCGCTCCCCCCGTTCCTTTCGCGCTTCCCGCCGCCCCGCCGTCGGGGTGGCGCGACCGGGGTTTCCAGGTGGAGACGCGCCTGGCCTCGGGCAGCGGCCTGGGGCGCACGGGCACCATCCACACGGCGCACGGCACGATCCGCACGCCCGCGTTCATCCCGGTTGGCACGAAGGCGAATGTGAAGGCCCTGACCCCGGAGATGGTCGAGGCCCTGGGCGCCCAGGCGGTCCTGGCCAACGCCTACCACCTGTACCTGCGGCCCGGCTCCGACGTGGTCGACGAGGCGGGCGGTTTCGCGCGCTTCATGAACTGGCGGGGCCCGACGTACACGGATTCGGGCGGATTCCAGGTGCTCTCCCTGGGGGCGGGCTTCAAGAAGGTCCTCTCCCAGGAGTTCTCGGGGGCCGCCGACCCCGACGACCCGCGGCTGTCCGCGCAAGCCGTCAAGGCCTCGAACGCAGTGGTCGATGACGACGGCGTGGTCTTCTCCTCCCACATCGACGGCACGAAGCACCGCTTCACGCCGGAGGTGTCGATGCGCATCCAGCACCAGTTGGGCGCCGACATCATGTTCGCCTTCGACGAGCTCACCTCCCTGCTGCACCCGCGCTCCTACCAGGTGGAGTCCTTGGAGCGCACGCACGCGTGGGCGCGCCGCTGCCTGGTCGAGCACGCGCGCCTGACCGAGGAGCGCCGCGCCATGCCGTACCAGCAGTTGTGGGGCGTCGTCCAGGGCGCCCAGTGGGAGGACCTGCGGCGCCGGGCCGCCCGGACCATGGCGGGCATGGAGGCCGACGGCCAGCGCTTCGACGGGTTCGGCGTGGGCGGGGCGCTGGAGAAGGAACGCCTGGGAACGATCGTGGCGTGGGTGTGCGAGGAGCTCGGCGAGGACCGGCCCCGCCACCTGCTGGGCATCTCCGAGCCGGAGGATCTCTTCGCGGGGGTCGAGGCGGGGGCCGATACCTTCGACTGCGTGAACCCGTCGCGGGTGGCCCGCAACGCCGCGATCTACACGCCGACGGGGCGCTACAACATCACGAACGCGCGTTTCAAACGTGATTTCTCGCCGTTGGCGCCCGGTTGCGGGTGCTACACGTGCACGAACCACACGCGCGCCTACGTCCACCACTTGTTCAAGGCGAAGGAGATCCTGTCCTCGACGCTGGCGACGATCCACAACGAGTGGTTCACACTGCGCTTGGTGGACGCGATGCGCGACTCCATCGAGCGCGGCTGCTTCGAGGATTTCCGCGACGATATGCTGGGCCGCTACCGCTCTGGCGGCGGCCGGGAAGGCAGGAGCGCACAATGAGTTTCAACGAAAACATCCAACTGGACCCATCGCGCGTGCGCACGTCGGCGGGCAGGCGGGCAGCGGGCATCGGCGGTGGATCCGTGCTGGGCGCCATCATCGTGTTCGCGGTCGCGCACTTCACGGGCATCGACCTCTCGCAGTTCCTGGGCTCCTCGCAGCCCAGTCCGGCCCCGGCGGGGCAGACGGTCGACGTGTCGGGCTGCACGAGCGGCGCGGACGCGAACGCGCGGGTGGAGTGCCGGATGGTGGCGACGGCCTCGTCCTTGGACGAGGTGTGGCGCGCGCAGCTGGCCTCCCAGGGAGGGGGGACCGACTACCAGTTGCCGGACTTCCAGATCTTCACGGGCTCGGTGTCCACGGCCTGCGGGAACGCGACCAGCGCGGTCGGCCCCTTCTACTGCCCGGGGGACTCCACCGTGTACCTGGACCTGGGGTTCTTCGAGCAGATGGTCTCCGACTACGGGGCCTCGGGGGCCGCCCTGGCGCAGGAGTACGTGGTCGCCCACGAGTGGGGCCACCACATCCAGAACCTGCGGGGAGTCTTCCGCGACCACAACACGCAGGAGCGCGGGGAGCAGGGCGCGGGCGTGCGCTCCGAGCTCCAGGCCGATTGCTACGCGGGTGTGTGGATGCATTGGGCGTCGCAGACAGCCGACCCGAACACGGGCGAGCCCTTCCTGCGCGTCCCCAGCGCCGAGGAGATCGACGGCGCGCTGACCACCGCCCAGGCCATCGGCGACGACCGCCTGCAGCAGCGCTACCAGGGGAGTACGAACTCGGAGAGCTGGACGCACGGGTCGGCCGCGCAGAGGTCGCAGTGGCTGCGCACGGGCCTCGACTCAGGTTCCATCGCGGCCTGCGACACGTGGAGCGCGGCGCGCGTGTGAACCGCTGCGGGGCCGCAGCCCTCGCGCCCCGGCGCGGGTGGGTGGGCCGCGCCTCGTCGGCGATCACCGCGAAGAAACCGGCTCCGCGCGCCGGCGGGGAGTCGCACCGCAGATAAGGAGAGCACTGGTATGACGAGCATCACTGAGCAGGCGCGTGCTTTCTACGACGCCGTCCCCCACGAGGTCCCCGACTGGGAGGGCTCCCTGTTCTCACTGCTGGAGGACGCCGCGCGCCTCTACCCCGACCGCGCCGCCCTGGACTACTTCGGGGCGGCCATCACCTACCGCCAGGTCCTGGAGCAGGTGGAGCGCGCCGCCAGCGCCCTGGTCGGGGCCGGCGTGGGCAGGGGCGATGTCGTCGCCGTCGCCTTGCCGAACTGCCCGCAGGCTTTCGTGGTGTTCTACGCGTGCATGCGCATCGGCGCCGTCACCGCCCAGCACAATCCGCTGGCCCCCGCCTCGCAGGTGCGCGGTCAGTTGGGGCGCCACAAGGGCCGGGTGGCGGTCGTGTGGGAGAAGTGCGCGCACGTGTACGCTGCCTCTGGCGTGGCCACCGTGTTCACCGTGGACATCAGCGCCCACATGCCCGCTTCCCAGCGCTTCCTGTTGCGCCTGCCCGTGCGCCGGGCGCGGGAGAGCCGCAGCCAGCTGCGCGGGGGCGCGCCCGCAGGGTCGCGCTCGTGGGACAGGGCCGTCGCCCACGCGGCGCCGCTTCCCGCCTCGTGCCCCCGGCCCGGCGCCGAGGACTTGGCCGTCATCCTCCACACGTCGGGCACCAACGGGGTCCCCAAGTCCGCGCCCCTGACCCACCGCAATATCGGCGTCAACGTGCACCAGTGCGTGTTCTGGGTGTGGCGCCTGCACGAGGGGGCGGAGACGTTCTTCTCGCTGCTCCCCTACTTCCACGCCTTCGGGCTCACGTTCTTCCTGTGCGCCGCCGTGCGCAAGGCGGCCACGCAGGTGCTCCTGCCCAAGTTCGACGCGGCGATGGCCCTGGATGCGCACCGCAGGCGGCCCGTGTCCTTCTTCGTGGGAGTGCCGCCCATGTTCGACCGTGTCCTGGCCGAGGCGCGCCGCACCCGCACGGATCTGACGTCGATCCGCTACTCGGTGGCCGGGGCGATGCCCCTGTCCACGGAGCTGGCGCAGCGCTGGGAGGAGGCGACGGGCGGCATGATCGTGGAGGGCTACGGCCTGTCGGAGACGTCGCCCGTCCTCACCGGCGCCCCGCTGTCGGACCGGCGCCGCCACGGCGTGCTCGGTGTGCCCTTCCCGTCGACCGAGTTGCGCCTGGTGGACCTGGAGGATCCGTCGCGCGATGTCGCGGACGGCCAGCCCGGCGAGATCCTGGTGCGCGGGCCGCAGGTGTTCTCCGGCTACTTGGACGCCCCCGGGGAGACGGCGGCGGTCTTCACCGGGGACGGGTGGCTGCGCACGGGGGACATCGGCGTCAACCACGACGGTTTCATCACGATGGCGGACAGGAAGAAGGAGCTCATCCTCTCGGGCGGTTTCAACGTCTACCCCAGCCAGGTCGAAGACGCGATCCGCTCCATGCCGGGCGTGCGCGACGTGGCCGTGGTCGGCGTCCCCGCTCCGGGCGCCTCCGAGCAGGTGGCGGCCGCGATCATCATGGAGGACGGCGTGGCGCCCCTGACCCTGGACGAGGTGCGCACCTGGGCGGAGAAGTCCATCGTCCACTACGCCCTGCCCCGCCAGCTGGTCTTCATCGCGGAGCTGCCGCGCAACCAGATCGGCAAGATCCTGCGCCGCAAGGCCGCCCAGATGGTGAAGGAGAAGCTGGGGCGCTAGCGCCCCTCCCCTACGCCGGCCACCGGATGCGGATCAGGGGCAGGAGCGCGTATCCTCGTCCGTGGGCGCGATCGTAGACTCGTCCCATTGCGTAACCAGGTTGGGCTAAGTGAGTTGTCTGGACCGGTGATCGATGCAAGTGATGACTTGGTATCGGACGGCAAGCTCGCTCGTGGCGTACGGTGCTGCGGTTGCGGTGGGCATCGGGCCGAAGGCAACTGGGCGCCCCCCAAGTCGGCTTAGACGGGGATCTTGACCCTAACGTTGCAAGCGCGCAGCCAGACAAGGCTGGCCCGCAAGGTGCAGGCCTTGTTGGCGAGCACAGGCTCGGAGCACGCGTGTAAGCGACCCCGGCCGTCACACAGGCACACGGATTGCTTCGAGGACCGGGGACCGTCACCGAGCAATTCGCAGTTTGGACCGGTGTCCACAGCGCCGCAAGAAGTCTGCACCTGGCCTCAACAGCAGGTTAAACATTGGTGGGTAGCTCGCCCCTCGACCGGTTCCGGGGCGTAGTCAAAGAACTCCCCCTCCACACTGCATGCACTGTCATGACGCACGCCGGTCTCGCGCGCACGTGCCCTACAATTGGTCATGACGATCACCGGAATCTATGTGCTCATTCCCCCTCCTTACCCGCCTATCAAGCACCCAACAGCGCACGCCCTCAACCATGGCTCGTAGCAGGTGGATACGCCCTCCGCGGCGCCCCTACCCGCTAGAGGCCGTCACGCCCTCGATCAGGGAGCAAAAGGCGTCCTGACGCAAGTGACCGCGGACCGACGGCAGGGACAACAGGAGCCTGGGAGCTCCCACTGGGCATGAGTCAGGCCATAGCGCGCCTGGACGTCTACACTCGACACCCGAGGCTTTTGAGGGTATCACACTTAGAGCACACACCGCCCATAATAGCTCAAAGGCCTCACCAACGCGCATCCACCAATAACGCGAAAGGCCCTAGCGTCGCGCGTTCAACAATACAGAACACTGTTCATCCATCGCTTGAGATAAAACAAGTATAAACTCCAAATATTCCTTTACCGAATCCGCCGACAAGTAACTCGACTCCTCCACTGGATGAGCAAACTGATTGCGCAAAGCCTTGATATCCTCCAACTTACTTGTAATGTCCCCTTTTGAGACAGATGTTTGCTGAAAGTAACTCTGCACATAGGTTTGAGCGCGAATATTATCCCAGAGATTATCGACTTCAACCAGCCTGAAGAGCTCAAGAATCAACCTAGGGTCCATATTACTCTCAGTAACCAATGCCACATCGCAATCCAACTGCAACGCATTATCCCTACGATAATATGAATGTAACTGCCCAGCAAGACTCACTACCTGAGGACTCACGGGCGCACCAGATCCACCACCTTGGGAGGTGTACGGTCTAAACGGCCCAAAATTTGGATTGTTTAACATTTTGAGAGCGTATTCCTCCCATCGTTTTCTGAAAGGCTTTGGTAACTTATCGACAGACCCTCTCTCATCAACAATTTTATTGAGAACCTCTTTAAGACTTGCTTTTACAAACGATTCAAACATGCCCCAAGCGAGCAAAAACAGCCCCGTGTAGACATGAGGGAACGTGTTAGCCCATGTTGGGGGTAACTCAATAACCTCATTCACGTTCCCATCAGCATTAGCTCCACTAGATCCAAGCGCACCTTTGCCTATTGTTACAGACCCAACCCTACGTAGTCTCTCAAACGCTTCAATTTGTCGAGAGAACCGCTCTATACTAGCCGAGAACTTTAGATACAAGTCACTCGCCATCAAAATCACCCCGCAACAGATCCTCAGCCAGAGTAACACGCTCAACAATACTAGCCATCGTATTCTTTCGCCCCACCAGAATACTATAAGTCTCTTCCGAATCAAGCAAACGATCCAAAGAAGCCCGAATAGACTCTCCGGAAGCCCACTTTGACTCGGGAATACGAGAAGAAGCAATCATCAAGGAATCATACAGCGGTCTACTAAGCTTCCCACTCTTCGTCAGCCTAAACAAGCTGCTACTAAAGACCCTGTACAGCGACGCTTGGCACTTACGATACAAAGCCTTGTAGGCCTCAATCGTCCTTTCATCAGCATTACGTTCACGCTCCATAAAGTCGTCAAGCAACTTCCGGACAGCACCCCGCCTGCCCGAATCAATCGCATCGCGAATAGCAAAGAATCGTAGAACAATCTCAACGTCCGCCATCTTAGAATATAGAGCATTTGACAATAGCTCATCCTGATCCGTAAGGACAGATCCGGGGGCGGCGGAATGGGAGGGAATGTCCCAAACTGTCGTGAACAGATCATCCGAACTGAGTTCAAGAAGCATATCTGAAAGTGGGCCAGAATATAGCGCATTCCGCAGTTCTTGTGGATTCAAATTGACGCCACCAGTATTGAGGCGATTAAACAGCAGTCGACGAATATCGAAGCCTGAATCATTGAGATCTTTAGTCTCCACAAGAAGAATTACCAAAGGAATAGAGCGACGAAGCAGTCCACGCTGAATCACGTCAGGCAATTCGCAAAATAACTTACCGTCAAGCTCTTGCCAGAACTCAGTACCTGATAGGCGAAACTCGTTACCCAAGTACGCGCGCAGTGTTTCAAGTCGCTGCTTTCCGTCGATCACCTCGTAGCTATTGTACTCACCCTCATAGAGAAATATCGACGGAATGGGAATATTGAGCAAAAGAGACTCGATAAGTCGCGAACGCTTCTTCAGATCCCATCTGTCACGCCTCTGATACTGAGGCTTTAAGTCAACTAGCGCACTTTCGCCGTTAAGGGCAACCCTAAGGTAGTCTAACTGCCAATCACGACTTTCCCTTACAATCCTTAACTGACTACTACTGTATTTTTCTTCGATAGATTGCGCGTCCCGCGTCGGGTTGTAAACCTCCTGTTCCTCATCGTCGGTATTCCACTCATCGACAAAGGTTGGCTCGTCGGATCGGATCATGCTGAACAACCTCCTATGTTGCGCGCTACCTGATGGCTACTTTAGCACACGTCGTCCAAGCTGAACATATGCGCAGGTTACTGCTTGTTTGGATGCGTTCTTCCATGATTTTAGCTACATGAGATGTACGGGCGCTTCGAGCCCGACGACCACGGAACTGGTTTCTTCCAACTCGCGGGCCGGTTCCCAGCCACTGCACTGGACACGGTTGTGCCCGTATCCGTCCGATTATGGCGGCCACCGTCCCGGAGGTACCGAATCTCTCCTACCGGCGACTTGCTGGAGAAGAGGTCGTCTTCTACAGCGACGACCCGGAGAGCGCCTCGTCGCGCTTCACCCACGACCAGTTCTCCGAGGGAACCCTGCGCCTACTCGGCATCCTCTTCGATCTTGCGACTTTGCCGCGCAGCACCACCTTAGTGCTGCTGGAGGAGCCCGAAACCTTCTTGCAACCCTCCGTCGTGCGCTCCCTGCCCTCCTTCCTGGCCGAGGTCGCATACAATAAAAAGATCCAGATGGTCATCACCACGCATTCTCCGGAACTCCTTTCCGATGAGACTATCGGCGCCGACCAGGTCTTGCTCCTACGGACAACCGATGAAGGAACAACCGGCGAACTCCTCTCCGAAAGCGAAGACCCCCGCATCCGGGCGGCCGTCGAAGCGCAGTTCCCGCCCTCTGAGGTCGTGGAACTCACCGCGCGTCACGAGATCCCCTCGAACGCGGTGATGTGATGACGCTGGCGCCACTGCCCGCAGAGGTGTACGTGGAGGGCACCACCGATGTCCCCATCATCCATTCGCTCCTAGAATCCGCACAATGGCAGGTGGACGCCAGCGGCATACAGGTCGCCCACGGAGTGAAGAACATACGGAAACGCATGTCTTCGCACGCGCAAGCCGCACAGTACTACCCGCGCATCCTATTCGTCGACGGTGACCACCATTGCCCGAAAGAACTACGCGTTGAGATGGAGGGATTGAGTCAGATCACGCCTGTTCCGGCCGGATTCATTATCCGCGTTGTTGACGTGTGCGTTGAGAGCTGGATCCTCGCGTACCGTGACGGTCTCGCCGCGTTCTGCGGCCTCAGCCCTTCCGCGATCCCCGATTCAGCCGCGCTGGGGCGGATGGGGAGCCACAAGGAGGTTCTGCTCAACGTGTTGAGCAAAGCGAGGATCAAAGACGTTCGCAAGACGATGGTGCGCACGACGAAGGGAAAACTGAGCTTCGGCCCCCTCTACGGCCGTCGCCTCGCGGACTTCGCGTCACGCCATTGGTCGGCCATCCGCGCCGCTGACCACAACGACTCCCTGGCACGCGCCCTGGTCCGCCTCACCCAGTTGCACGACTCCCTTGAGGGCGGCTGAGGCCCGTCCCTCACACGTTGAAGCCGATGGCGCGCAGCTGCTCGCGCCCGTCGGGGGTGATGCGGTCGGGCCCCCACGGCGGCATCCACACCCAGTTGATCTGAGTCTGGTCGGTGACGGAGGCCAGGATCATCTGGGCTTGGCGCTCGATGACGTCCGTGAGGGGGCACGCCGCGGAGGTGAGCGTCATGTCGAGGCGCACGGCGTTGTCGGGGGCGATGAACACCCCGTAGACCAGGCCGAGGTCGACGATATTGATGCCGAGCTCGGGGTCGATGACGTCCTTGAGGGCCTCCAGGACGCTCTCCCCTGCCAGCGTCCCCTGCTCGACGATGTCGGTGCCGTCGATCTGGCGGACTGCGGCGCCCTCGGGGGCGGCGGGCTGGGCGGGGGCCGCGAAGCGCTGCTCCACGGGCTCGGACTGGGCCATCGGGTTGCTCATCTGGGGTCTCCTTGCTCGGTGGTGCCACTGGTGGCGGAGATGTCGTAGCCGGACTTGGCGATCGCGTCGCGCAGGGCGTACCAGCCCAGCAGCGCGCATTTGACGCGGTTGGCGAACTGGGAGGTGGATTCCAGGGCGGCTGCGTCGCCCAGGCGGTCCAGGACCTCGTCGTCGACGCCGAGGTTGCGCGAGTGCATCATGGCCTCCATGGCGCCGTAGAGGGCGCCGACCTCCTCCACGGACTTGCCGACGGCGAGATCGGTGAGCATCGACAGGGAGGCCCTGGAGATGGAGCAGCCGTCGCCATCCCAGTCCAGGGACGCCAGGGCGCCGTCCTCCAGCGTGACGCCCAGGGTGACCTCGTCGCCGCACGTGGGGTTCACCTGGTGGGACGTGGCCCCGTGGTGGTGCGGGTCTCCCGCGCCGTGGCGCTCGCGCGCGTGGTCGAGGATGACCTGCTGGTAGAGCTGGTCCAGACTGCCCATCGTGTTTCCCTTTCCTTCCCTTCGCGCGGCGTCAGCCGAAGAAACCGCGCACCCTGCCCAGCGCCTCGACCATCCGTTCGATCTCGTCGGCGGTGGTCGTCAGCGCCACCGAGGCGCGGGCCGAGGAGCGCACCCCGAAGAACGTGTGCAACGGTATCGCACAGTGGTGCCCGACGCGCACCGCAACATCGTAGGCGTCCATGACCTGGCCCACGTCGTGGGGGTGGACTCCGTCCACAGCGAAGGCGACGACGCCGATGCGGTCGGAGTCGGTGCCCGGGCCGAGGACGCGCACTCCCTCCACTGAGGCGATGCCCTCCAGCATGAGGCGCGTGAGCGCGTGCTCGTGGGCCTCGATCCGGTCCATGCCCAGCGCGTCCAAGTACTCCAGGGCCCTCGCCCACCCCGCGATCTGCGCGACGGGCTGCGAGCCGGCCTCGAAGCGCTCGGGCGGCGCCATGAAAGTGCTGCCCTCCATGGAGACCCACTCGATCATGGAGCCGCCGGTGAGGACGGGGGGCATTGCTTCGAGCAGTTCCCTGCGCCCCCACAGCGCGCCCGCGCCCGTGGGCCCCAGCATCTTGTGGGAGGAGAACACGGCGAAGTCGGCGCCCAGGCGCGCCACGTCGATGGGCATGTGGGCGCTCGACTGGCAGGTGTCGAGCAGGACGAGGGCGCCCGCCTCCCTGGCGGCCGCGACGACCGCATCGACCGGCGAGACGGCGCCGGTCACGTTTGAGACGTGGGTGAAGGCGACCAGGCGGGTGTTGGGTGCGATGGCGTCCAGTGCGCCCAGGTCGATGCGCCCGTCCTCCAGCAGGTCCAGCCACGCCAGTTCGGCTCCGGTGCGCGCGCACAGCTCCTGCCAGGGCACGATGTTCGCGTGGTGCTCGGCGCGGGTGACGACGATGCGGTCGCCCTGGCCGATCCTCAGCCCCTCCGCCGCCCCGCCTCCGCGCCCGCAGCTGGCGTGCCCGATCGCCAGGGCGACCAGGTTGATCGCCTCGGTGGCGTTCTTCGTCCACACGACCTCGTCGGCCCTGGCGCCGATGAAGCCCGCCAGCACCGAGCGGGCGCGCTCGAAGGCATCGGTGGACTCGTCGCCCAGCAGGTGGGTGCCGCGGTGGACGGCGCCGTTGTGCAGCCTGTAGAAGTCGGCTTCCGCCTCGATGACCTGGCGGGGCTTCTGCGACGTGGCGGAAGCGTCCAGGTAGGCGATGGGCGCGCCGCCGCGCCCGGGGCGGGACAGGATCGGGAAGTCCGACCGTATTGCCTCGAGCTCGGCGGCGCTGAAGTCCGTTGCCGTCATCGTCACTTCAGATACGTGTCGTAGCCGGTCTCCTCGAGTTGGTCGGCCAGCTCGGGACCGCCCTGGGCGGCGACGCGCCCATCGACGAAGACGTGGACGTGACTGGGCTTGATGTAGCGCAGGATGCGCGTGTAGTGGGTGATGAGCATGACGCCGCAGCCGGTGTCGCCGTGGACGCGGTTGACGCCCTCGGAAACGATGCGCAGCGCGTCGACGTCCAGGCCGGAGTCCGTCTCGTCCAGCACGGCGAAGGAGGGCTTGAGCAGCTCCATCTGCAGGATCTCCAGGCGCTTCTTCTCACCGCCGGAGAAGCCGACGTTGACGTCGCGCTCGGCGAAGTCGGGGTCCATGCGCAGGCCCTCCATGGCGCCGCGCACCTCCTTGACCCACGTGCGCAGGGCCGGTGCGCGGCCCTCGATCGCGGTCTTGGCGGTGCGCAAGAAGTTGGAGACGGACACCCCCGCGACCTCGACGGGGTACTGCATGGCCAGGAACAGGCCGGCCTTGGCGCGCTCGTCGACGCTCATCTCCGTGATGAGCTGGTCGTCCAGCCACGCCTCGCCCTGCGTGATCTCGTAGTCGGGGTGGCCTGCCAGCGCGTAGGCCATGGTGGACTTGCCCGATCCGTTGGGGCCCATGATGGCGTGGATCTCGCCGGACTCGATGGTGAGGTTGACGCCCTTGAGGATCTCCTTGGCGCCGTCCTGGGTCTCCACGGAGACGTGCAGGTCCTTGATTTTCAGTGTCGACATGTGTGTTCCTCGGGAAGTCAGTTGTTGCGGGACTTGGCCAGTTCGGCCTCGACGGTCGCCATGAGGCGGGCGGCCACCTCGGGGACGCCGATCTGGTTGACGAGTTCGGCGAAGAAGCCGCGCACGACGAGGCGCCGCGCCTCGGACTCGGGGACGCCTCGGCTCATGAGGTAGAACAGCTGCTCGTCGTCGAAGCGCCCTGTCGCCGAGGCGTGCCCCGCTCCCTTGATCTCGCCGTTCTCGATCTCCAGGTTGGGCACCGAGTCGGCCTTCGCGCCCTCGGTGAGCACGAGGTTGCGGTTGAGCTCGTAGGTGTCGGTGTCGTCGGCGGTCTCGCGGATCAGGCAGTCGCCGATCCACACGGAGTGCGCGTCCTTTCCCTGCAGAGCGCCCTTGTAGGTGACGCGCGAGTAGCAGTTGGGCTGGGCGTGGTCGACGAAGACGCGGTGCTCCAGGTGCTGGCCGGCGTCGACGAAGTAGAGGCCGAGCATGGTGAGCTCGGAGCCGGGCCCGCGGAAGTCCGTGTCGGAGCACACGCGCACCAGGTCGCCGCCGAAAGTGACGACGATGTGCGTGAGCTTGGCGTCGCGCCCCAGGGCGAGGCGCTGGTTGGAGGCGTGGACGACCGTGTCGTCCCACTCCTGCAGGGACACGACGGTCAGGTCCGCGCCGTCGCCCGCTTCCACCTCGATGCCCTGGTTGATCCTGGCACCGGGGCTGCCGGTGTGGGAAACGATGACGGTGGCCCTCGACATGGCGCCCGCGCGCACGACCAGGTGCTGGCAGCGCGTGCCCTCCACCCCGGTGACGGCGATGCGCACCGGCGAGGCGAGTTCCGCCCCACGGGGGATTTCGACGACGGTGGCCTGATCGAAGCCGTTCCAGGCGACCACGGCCGTGCGGTCGCCCGGGGCCAGAACCCTCCCCAGGCGCGCGTCGGAGCGGCCTGCCGTCTCGACGGTGACGCCGTCGGGGGCGTCGACGCTGATCGGCGCGTCGCCCCGGTCGTAGTTCGCGGGGTCGAAGAGCGCGTCGATGCGGCGCAGCGGTGTGAAGCGCCAGTCCTCCTCGCGCCCGGCGGGAACGGGGATGTCGTCGAGGGAGAAGGACGTGGGGCGGTCGGCGCGCGAGGAGTGCGAGGTCGATCCGGCGCCGCCCCCGTGGGAGTGGGCCTTGTTCATCGTCTCGGCGATAGTGTTGGGCGTGGGCATCAGCCGACGGATCCTTCCATCTGCAGTTCGATCAGGCGATTGAGTTCGAGGGCGTACTCCATGGGGAGCTCCTTGGCGATGGGCTCGACGAAGCCGCGGACGATGGTGGCCATCGCCTCGTTCTCCGCCAGCCCCCGGCTCATGAGGTAGAAGAGCTGGTCGGCGCTCACCTTCGACACGGTCGCCTCGTGCCCCATCTCGACGTCGTCGGTGCGCACGTCCACGTAGGGGTAGGTGTCGGTGCGCGACACCTTGTCGACCAGCAGCGCGTCGCACAGCACGTTGGACTTGGAGTGGCGCGCCCGGGCGTTGACCTGGACGAGGCCGCGGTACGAGGTGCGCCCCCCGCCCCGGGACACGGACTTGGACACGATGGACGACGAGGTGTGGGGCGCCATGTGCACCATTTTCGCGCCCGTGTCCTGCTGCTGGCCGGGGCCGGCGAAGCCGATGGACAGGGTCTCGCCGCGGGCGTGGGCGCCCATGAGGAAGCAGGCGGGGTACTTCATGGTGATGGCGGCGCCCATATTGCCGTCCACCCATTCCATGGTGCCCCCCTCGTCGACCATGGCGCGCTGCGTCACCAGGTTGAGGACGTTGGTCGACCAGTTCTGGATGGTCGTGTAGCGCACGCGCGCGTCCTTCTTCACGAAGATCTCGATGACGCCCGAGTGCAGGGAGTTCTCGTCGTAGATGGGCGCCGTGCAGCCCTCGACGTAGTGGACGTAGGAGCCCTCGTCGGCGATGATGAGCGTCCGCTCGAACTGGCCCATCGCCTGGGTGTTGATGCGGAAGTAGGCCTGCAGCGGGATGTTCACGTGCACGCCCTTGGGGACGTAGACGAAGGACCCCCCGGACCAGGCGGCGGTGTTGAGCGCCGAGAACTTGTTGTCCCCGGCGGGTACGCACTTGCCGAAGTACTCCTCGAAGATCTCGGGGTGCTCGCGCAGGCCCGTGTCGGTGTCGGTGAAGATGACGCCCTGGCGCTCCAGGTCCTCCTGGATCTGCTGGTAGACGACCTCGGACTCGTACTGGGCGGCCACGCCGGACACGAGGCGCGCCTTCTCCGCCTCGGGGATTCCGAGGCGGTCGTAGGTGTCGCGGATCTCCTCGGGCAGGTCCTCCCAGTCGTTGACCTGGCGGTCCGTGGGGCGCACGTAGTATTTGAAGGCGTCGAAGTCGACGCCCGACAGGTCGGGCCCCCAGGCGGGCATGGGTTTGCGGTCGAAGAGCTCGAGGGCTTTGAGGCGCCGCTCCCGCATCCACTGCGGTTCGCCCTTCACGTCCGAGATATGGCGGACGACGCTCTCGTCGATTCCGTAGGGAACGCCCTTGGAGTAGTCGTCGGAGTCGTGCCATCCGAACTCGTACTTCCCGATGGAACCGATGATCTCGTCGTCGGTCATGCGACGTTCTTCAGCGCCCAATGGGGGTGCCTGGGTCATGGTGGTGTCAACCTCTCATCAATGTGCTCTGCGCGCTAATTTACTTGCGCAGCGCCGCCCGCGCTCCAGGGCGGATAGTGGGCATGCCCACCGGGATGTGCGTGGTGCACACGTGCTCGCCGCCCGCGAGCGTGGCGAGCCGTTGGACGTGGACGTCGAGCAGGCGGGAGAACGCCTGGGTCTCGGCGTCGCACAACTGGGGGAAGTCCCCCGCCACGTGCTGGATGGGGCAGTGCCCCTGGCACAGCTGGACCGCGAAGGTGCCGTTGGCGATCTCACGCACTGTGGCGGCGTAGCCGTCCTGGGTGAGGGCGTCGGCCAGCGCCTGGGCGCGCACGCGCGGGTCCTTGCCTGCGTCGCGCACGATGGGCGCGTAGCGCCGCTCGATCTCGCGCGAGCGCGCAGCGGCGAAGGAGTCGACCGCTTCCTCGCCGCCGACTTGCCCCAGGTGCCTGAGGGCTTTGACGGCCAAATCGGAGTACCCGTCGGCCAAGTGCATGTGGGCGCGCTCGGTGGCGATGTAGTGGCGCGCGGGACGGCCCCTGCCGCGTTTGGCCACCGTTCCGGGCTCGTGCTCGGCGATCTCCTCCGACTCCATGAGGATCGTGATGTGCCTGCGCACCGCGGCGGTGGTCAACCCCAGGATCCTCGCGATGGCGGACGCCGTGACCGGCCCCTTCTCGACGACGAGGTCGAGGACCTGCTGGCGGGTGTTCGCGTCCTGCGCGTCGGCCATGGTTCCTCCCGTCCCGTCGTGGCGCGGGCGGGGCCCGCGCGCTTTTCTGACACGAGTCTACTTCAATTTCGATAGAAGAGCGTTGCGAAAACCCGTGTGCGTTGTAAATCCGCACACATCCGCCAGGACCAACGGCCCGCGCTAGCGGCCGGGCCCCTCAGCGGAACCAGGGGGACGCGGCGGGGCGCAGAGACGCCCACCGGTCCGCGCGCGCCGCGTGGGCCGCCAGCAGTCCTGCGACGGAGTTCGGATTGTGGATCCGGCCGTCCAGGACTGCGGCGACAGCCTCGTCGAGGCCCACCCACGCGGTCTTGATGCCGGCTTCCTCGTCACTGCGCTCGAAGGCCGTGCCCGTCGGGGCCAGATCGCGGGCCAGGAAGACGCGGATGGGTTCGGTGGAGCCGCCCGGGGAGGTGAAGTAGTCGACGAGGACATCCCACTGGCCCGCTTCCAGGTCCGCCTCCTCGGCGAGTTCCCGTTGGGCGGCCACGACCGGTTCTTCGCCCTCCACGTCGAGCAGCCCCGCGGGGATCTCCCACAGCTCGGCGCGCACGGGGTGGCGGTACTGGCGCAGCAGCAGCACCTCCTCCTCGCCCGCCGGCCCGCGCAGCGCGACCACGCCAACGGCCCCCGGATGGCGCGTGTACTGGCGGCACACCGGGTCCTTGCCCTCCTCGACGACCACCCGGTCCTCACAGAAGTCGACCACTATCCCCCGGGCCAGGACGGTCTGGGACTCCACGGGCCTGGGGGCTCGGGCGTCCTCGATCCTGTGCGATTCGCTCACTGTCACTCCGTCATTG
This sequence comes from Schaalia georgiae DSM 6843, assembly GCF_000429245.1. Classification (GTDB taxonomy): domain Bacteria; phylum Actinomycetota; class Actinomycetes; order Actinomycetales; family Actinomycetaceae; genus Pauljensenia; species Pauljensenia georgiae. The sequence goes on along the minus strand of NZ_AUBM01000008.1, from coordinate 8,023 downwards.
CTCTGCGGTCTGCGCGCGGCCCGCACCATCGTAATCGTATAGGAGGCGCTGGCCGCTCAACTGCCGCTGGGCACCGCCGACTGCGCGCCCGTCCCCACGCCGTAGGCGCGGGCCGACGCGGACGGCGAGGCGAGGGCGAGGGCCGTGTCCACGGCACCGAGCGTGGTGCCCACCGAATCGACCGTCGTCACGGCGACCCCCTGGGCGCGCAACTGCGCCACGAGGGATCCCTTGGCGGAGGCATCGCCCAGGACCACTCCGGAAGTGGCGCCAACGGCTTGGCCCAGTCCCGCCCACGCGTCGGCCGACCGCTCGACGGCGGGGGCGGTGGTGGACTTGGAGCCCTGGGCGTCGGGGCGCGGGCCGATGGCGACCAGCATCTGTCCGGCGCCCTTCGGGTCCTCGTCGATGGTCATGATCGGCGTGGTCTTGTCAGTGAGGATCTGGGACAGCAGGTTGGACTCGGAGTCCGTGGAGGAGACGACCTGCGCGATGGAGTAGCCGATCACGGCGTCCGCGCTGGCGGTCGCGGCCGCCGGGTTGGACAGGTGCGAGGCGAGCGTGGTCGACAGCGTCGTGCGGTACTGCGACATGGCCTGGGAGTCCCAGTTGTCGGAAAGGGTGATGGCTCCGACCACCTGGGCGCCCGCGCCGGTGAGCGTTTCGCGCACACTGGTCACGTCCTCGCTGCGCGCCCCCGGCAGGGTGAGCACCACCACGGACTTGCCGGCCAGTGACTGGCCGAGGCGCGCGGTGGCCAGCTCTTTGAGGCCCGCGGCTTCCGCGCTCGCCTGGGCACTGAGCTCGGCTGCCTGCTCGGACGCGGCCTGCGTCTGCTCGCCGGGGGCCATCGCCGAGTTGATGCGCGCCTGCAGGGGGCCTGCCCCCAGGACGATGCCGACTGCGAGAGCGACGAAGATACCGATCACGGACACGACGTGGTAGCGGAAGTTGATCATAGGACTCCTCCGATCAGGGCCTGCGCGTAACCGGGCCCGGTGGACAGGTGGGTGACGAGGCCGAAGAGGCGGTGGAAGGCGTCGTTGCCCCACGGGGTCGACCACAGGGCGGCGCCCATGAGCGCCAGCGCCACCACGGCGAGGAGCACCAGCGCCCACCCCCTGGGCCGGGGCTTGTGCGTCGCGGCGACCGCCCTGGGGGCGATCAGCAGGTCCCCGGCGACCAGGCGCGAGAAGAACGCCGGGGCCATGGCGGCGCGCCCCTGGTCGAGGAAGTCGTCGAGGCCCCGCTCCATGCCCGCTGTGACGATCGCCGAGGCGCCCGCGTGGGTGGCGACGACGCAGGCCGCGTCCTGGGCGCTGCCCGACATCGTCACTGTCTCATAGGGCACGCCCATCCGGTCCAGGCGCTCGCGCCCGGGCGCGATGCCGTCGGAGCCGACGCGCACGACCACGCGCTTGGCCTTGCGGATGGCCTTCTCGCCCATCAAAGTGGCGTCGCCGACGACGACGTGGGGGGTGATCCTGTGGGCCAGGGCGGCGTCGGCCCCCGCGTCCACGGCCACGACGATGGGAGCGGCCTCCCTGCGCCAGGGCCCCAGGACGGCCAGGTCCTCAGCCAGGCGCGGGCCGTCGACGACCAGCAGTACGGGCCGCGAGTCCACGATGCCCGCCAGCTGGGGGCTCCCCTCCCCGCGTATGAGCAGGTCCCCGTCGAGCGCCAGGTAGCCGTCGATGGAGGCGGTGAACGCCTCGACCTGGGTCGCCAGGCCCGTGTCGTCCTCCGCTGCGATGTCCTCTCCGGCGACCCTGCGCCCGCTGGCGACGACCGAGCCGCCGCGCAGGACGCGGTCACCCACGATCCTGATCCGCTCCCCCTCGCGCACGGTCATGATGTCCTGGCCGAGATCGTCGATCAGGGGGATCCCCGCGTCCAGGAGTGCGACCGCCCCCAGGACCTTGTGGCGCCCCGTCGCGGAGGGCGCGGCGTTGAGGACCGCCGCGGGCTGGCGCGCGGCCAAGGCGAGCGCGGACTGGCGGTCCAGGTCCGGGCGGTCGATGACCGCGATCTCGCCGGCCTCAAGGCGCGTGGCCAGGGCCCTTGGGCGCTCGTCGACGCGGACGCGCCCCTGGATGTCGTCGGATGTGGGTGTGTCTCTCATCCCTGCGATTGTGACACGGCCGAGCCCAGGACCTCGATAACGTTGCGGCGCGCCGCCGGCGAGTGCGGATCACCACCCATCATTCTGGTGAGTTCGGCCTCCCTGTCGACTCCGGTGACGACGCGCACGGACGTGGTCCCGTCGTCCTTGGCGATCACCAGGTGGTGGGAGGCGAAGGCGGCGACCTGGGCGAGGTGGGTGACGACGATGACCTGGTGGTCCTCCGCCAGGCGCGCCAGGCGGGCGCCGACCTCCGTGGCGGTCTGGCCGCCGATTCCGGCGTCGATCTCATCGAAGACGAAGGTCGAGGAAGAACCGTCGCGCCCCAGGATGAGCTCCAGGGCCAGCATCACGCGCGACAGCTCTCCGCCCGAAGCACCCGATCCGAGGGGGCGGGGCGGGGCGGAGGGGTGGGGGCGCAGCAGGAAGCCGATGGTCTCCAAACCGTGGGAGGTGGGCTTGGAGGGGGTGAGCGCGATGGACAGGGAGGCGTCGGGCATGGACAGGGCACGCAACTCCTCATCGACCTGGGCCGACAGGGAGTCCGCGAGGCGCCGACGCGCTTCGCTGAGACGGCCACCCAGCTCGAGGACGCGCTCCTGCGCCGCGGCGAGGGCGCGCTCGAGGGCCTCAGGGTCGGAGTCGGGCGAGGAGAGCTCCTCCAGCCGCTCCAGGGCGGCCTCGTTCCAGGCGAGGAGCCCCTCGATGTCGCCGGCCCGCCCGCGCAGCGCGTCCTTGATGGCGGCCCTGCGCTCGTGGACGCGCGCCAGGGCCGCCGGATCGGGCTCGAGGGTGCGCGAGTAGGCGGAGACGTCATCGGCCAGTGCCTCGACCTCGAGGATCTGCGACTGGAGGCGCTGGCACATCTCCACCACCGACTCGTCGTAGCGGCCCGCCCCGTCGAGTTCGGCGAGGGCTTGTCGCGCCAGGTCGATCGCGCCGGGGACGGAGTCGCCGCCACGCAGGGCGCCCTGGGCGGCCTCGCAGTGGGCGCGCAGGTCCTGGACGTTCGTCAGCCGCGCTGATTCGCGGGCCAGTTCCTCCTCCTCCCCCACTGCCAGGCCGAGCGAGGCGATGCGCGCGGTCGCGGCGGCGAGGTCCTCGATCTCCTCCTCGCGCCCATCCCGGTCGGCGAGCGCAGCGTCGAGGCGCTTCTTCGCCGCGACTGCGGCGTGGAACGCCCCCCGGTAGCGCGCGACAAGTCCCTGGTGCGCCGCCCCCCCGAACCGGTCGAGGGCCTCGCGCTGGGCGTTCTGGGAGGTGAGGCGGATCTGGTCGGACTGGCCGTGGATGGTCACCATGGACCCGACGATTCCCGCGATGGCGGAGGCGGGCACTGGGCGCCCTCCCAGGCGCGCCCGCGACCTGCCGCGTGCGGGGACAGTGCGCCCCACGATGAGCTCGCCGTCCTCGACGACGCCGCCCGCCTCCTCGGCGCGCTCTGCCGTGTCCTCGTCGACCTCGAAGACCCCGTCGACGTCGAGGCGCGCCGCGCCCTGGCGGACCAGTGCCGCGTCGGCGCGCCCTCCCAGCAGCAGGAGCAGGCTGGAGAGCACCATCGTCTTGCCCGCCCCCGTCTCGCCGGTCACCACCGTCAGCCCGGGGCCGAAGTCCGCGTGGGCCCCGGCGATGACCCCGAGGTTGCGGATGTCGATGGACGTGATCATGCGTCCGTGCCCCTCCATCCGCCGACCGGCAGGTTGAACTTGGTGACGAGGCGCGCGGAGAAGGGGGTGTCGTCGACGCGCACGAGGCGCACGGGCCTGGATCCCACACGCGCGGTCACGGTGGATCCGGCGGGGACTTCCTCGCGGCGCAGGCCGTCGCACCACATCTCCGGCGCGGTCCACATGTCGCGGAGGACCACGATCTGCAGGCACGAGGACGGGCCGAGCACCAGGGGGCGGGTGAACAGCCCGTGCGCGGCCAGGGGGGCGACGATGACCGCTTCCGTGTCGGGCCACACCACGGGGCCGCCGGCCGAGAAGGAGTAGGCCGTCGACCCTGTCGGCGTGGAGACGATCATGCCGTCGGCGCCGTAGGTGGAGACCTCCTGCCCATCGACGATGAGGGCGAAGTGCACCGGGTGGGCAACGTCCGTGTGCATGACGACCGCCTCGTTGAGCGCCCAGTTCGAGGCCGTGGTCCCGTCGGGGCGGTCCACCCGCACATCCAGGGTCATGCGGGACTCGACGCGGTAGTCGCCTTCTGCGATGCGGGCCGCCACCTCCCCCACGCCGCGCTTCGACAGCTGCGTGAGGAACCCCATGTGCCCGGCGTTGACGCCGAGCAGCGGCACGTCGTGCTGCCGGGCGTGCGAGGCCGCGGCCAGGAAAGTGCCGTCGCCCCCCATCGCGAGCACCAGGTCGATGTCGGCGGCCGATCCCTCTGTGACGACCTCAATGCCGAGCGCTTCGAGCTCCGTCTTCACGGACTCGGCGGCATGGATCGCTTCGGGCCTCGCCACGTGGCGGACCAGCATGACACGATCAGCCATGCCGCACCCCGCCCGCTGGGCCGCGGCGCACTGCGTCGCGGATGTGGTCGGTGAGCGTGTTCGGGTCGATCGGCGTCGGGTGGCCTTTGCGCATGTGAATAAAATACTCGATATTGCCGCTGGGCCCCGGCAGCGGGGACGCCTGAACGGCGGCGATCGCGAGTCCCTCCGCCAGGGCGCAGCGCGCCACCTTCTCCACGGTCTCCACGTGGTGCGCGGGGTCGCGCACCACTCCCCCGCGCCCCAGGCGCTCTTTGCCGATCTCGAACTGGGGTTTGACCATGAGCAGGAAGTCCGCGTCCGGGGCCGCTGCCGCCACCAGTGCCGGGATCACCAGCGTCAGCGAGATGAACGACATGTCGCCGACGACCACCTGCGGCGCGGGCGCCACGGCGCCGGGGTCCAGCGTCCGCACGTTCGTACGGTCGAGCACGTGGACGCGGGGGTCGGTCTGGAGTTTCCACGCCAGTTGTCCGTAGCCGACGTCGACGGCCACCACCGAGGACGCGCCGCGCCGCAGCAGCACGTCCGTGAACCCCCCCGTCGACGCGCCTGCGTCCAGGCACCGCCTGCCCGCGATGACGGGCGCGGCGTCCCCCAGTGCGTCGAGGGCTCCAGCCAGTTTGTGGGCGCCCCGCGAGACGTAGTCCGCGTCGTCCCCCTGGGCGACGACGACGGCCTGGGCGGGGTTCATCTGGCGCGCCGGCTTGAGCACGACTTCCCCGTCCAACCGCACGCGGCCGGATTCGATGAGCTCCTGGGCGTGTCCGCGCGAGCGCGCGATGCCGCGCCGCACCAGTTCGGAGTCGAGTCTCCTCAGTCTCACGCTTCTCCTAGCGCTCCGGGGGCTGGCGGAGCGGCCGGCGAATCGAGGCCCTGGCGCAGCTGGGAGTCGATGGCGGTCAGCACGTCGACGCGCGCTTGGGCGCCCAGCTGGTCGAAGTCGGCCAGCTGGGCGTCGACCTGGCTGGACAGGCTGGTCATCGCCCGTCCTCGTCCATGCCGGAGGTCTCGGCCAGTAACGCTTCCAGTTCCTCCTCGCCCGGCAGGAACTCAGGGATCTGGTCCGCGGGATCGGGCAGGGAGTCGGCAGCAGCGGCCACATCCTCCAGATCGGTGACGGCTTCGGGATCGGGAGCGGCATCCGCGTCGGGACCGCCGGGCGCCCCGGTGCCGGAGGCGGAATCCGCGGGGACCCCGCCCACCTCCTCTGCGGGCGCTTCAGAGTCCCGGTCGGGCACGGCCGGGTCCTGCTCCGGGGCGCCCTCAGCGGAGTCCGCCCCGGCGCCGGCCCCATTTGCGCCGGCCGGTCCTGCGGGCGCCTGCGCGCCATCGCCGTCGGCCTCGTCATGGTTCGCCTCGGTCTGTGCGCCGACCGCGGCCGCAGTGCCGGTGTCCTCAGGGGAGGCCCCGTCGGCGGAACCGGCGCCTTTCTCCGGTTCGGTCAGCGTTTCTTCGGAGGCAATGGCCCCCGCGGCCTCGGCGTCTTCCTCCGGTTCGGGCGCTGCGACAACGCCCGTCGGATCGTCGTTGTCAACGACAGTGATCCGCGGGCAGCGCGGCTCGCCGACCTCGTCGGCGTACTCCCATGCGGCGGCCGCGAGGGCCCGGTAGGAGTCGATCGTCACCGCTTGGCCGTCCACGAGCTCGATGTCGTCGAGCGTGAGCGCACCCGAGCGGGCGACCTTCGCCACCTGCGAGAAGCCGCAGGTCCACGTTCCGTCCCGGTGGTGCTTGGGGCCGGGGTGGGCCTCGAGCAGACCGCGCATGTCGCGCGCCAGGAACGAGGGGCGCTGGCCCCGGGGCGCGCGCAGGACGTCCTGCGCTCCGTGGACACCGGTGAGCACGTGCATCGCGGGGACCTGCGCGTTAACGGCGCCCATGATGTCCGTCTCCAAGCGGTCGCCGACGGCGAGGGGGCGCTCGCCACCGACCCGACGCGCGCCGCGCTGGTAGATGCTCGCCTCCGGTTTGCCCGCCGCGACGGGGCGCTTGCGGGTGGCGTGCTGTATGGCGCGCACGAGGGCGCCGTTCCCCAGGGCCTGTCCCCGTTCCTCGGGCAATGTGGCGTCGAGGTTCGTGGCGTAGTAGGCGGCACCGCGCTGGATCGCGAACGCCCCCTCGCTCAGGGTGCTCCAGTCGACCTGCTTGTCGAGGCCCTGCACGACGGCGACGGGCTCGTCGTCGGCGCTCGCGACCACGGTGAAGCCGTTCTCCGCAAGCGCCTGGCGCAGTCCCTCGCCACCGATCATGAAGACCTTGGCGCCCTCCTCGAGTTCCTCCGCCATATTCGCGGCGGCGTCCATAGCGGAAGTCATGACCATATCGGGGGTCGCTTCGAAGCCCATGGCGTTGAGTTTGTCAGCGACCTGCTGGGGCGTGCGCATCGCGTTGTTGGTGACGAAAGCGCTCTTCATACCGCGCTCACGCGAGGCCAGGACCGTGTCTGCGGCATGGTCGATGGTCTGGTCGCCCGCCCACGCTGTGCCGTCCAGGTCCAGCAGGGCCACGTCGTAGAGGTCGGCCAGGGGGGCCTCGGTGCCGCGCAGCGGGGACCGCTTGGAGTCCACGTCTGCGTCCTGGTAGAGCGACACGTCCACGATGTCGGGGGCGTCGATCTCCTCGGGCATGGCGGCCAGGGTCTCGTCCGCCTCGTCGTGGCGCCCGAGCTCGCGCAAGCGATCCGCCTTGACCTCCATGAGACGGCGCATGAGCGTCTCGTCGGCGCCGTCGCCGAGGCGGGCCAGGGCGTCGTCGACGATCACGAGGCCGACATCAGACTGGCCCAGGTCGGCGCGTGCGCCCGAGGAGACGAGGACCAGCTCGACCTGCTCGGAGAGCTCCATGCCAGCGGTGCTGGCCGCGTCAACGATCTCGACTGCCTTCTCGGGGTGGCCGAGCCCCCTCTCGGAATCCGCCTCAACGGCGCGCAGGGAGTCGTCCCCGCGCATGCGGCGCACAGCGCGCACCTCCCGCAGCGCCTCCTCGTAGCGCCCCGAGGCATAGGCCGTCAGAGCCGCAGCCTCCCGGACCACGTCGACGCGCCCGGCGCGCGCCACAGCGGCCTGGGCGTGCTTGTAAGCCTCCTGTGGATCCAGGTCGATGAGTTGTCCGGCCATCACCAGATGGCGGGCAACGATATCGCGGTTCGGCCCGGACAGGGTCTCCAGCGCGACCAGGGCCTGGGGGTCGAGCTCCTCGGCGGACACGCCCGCAGGGATCGCCGGTCCACCACCGTCCCGTGAGGCGGACTCGCCCGTGTTGGACGTGCTGGAGTATCCCTGGTTCCCTCGGTCGAAGCGCTTGGGTCCGCGCTGGTCGTCGCGGTCGTAGCCGCGTCCGCCCCGGTCGTCCCGGCGGAAGCCGCGGCCGCGGTCTGCGTTGTCGTAGCGGCGCTCACCCCG